>NZ_JBBKXX010000007.1:0-379 GCF_042715595.1 Aquirufa esocilacus
AGCAATTAAGCAACAATCCCTGGGGGATTAGCTCAGCTGGCTAGAGCACCTGCCTTGCACGCAGGGGGTCAACGGTTCGAATCCGTTATTCTCCACCAGAGTAAAGATTAAGCAAACGAGCTTGATCAACAGATTGAAAGAGTTTAGTAACCTATCGACTTCGGACTATAGACTACGGACTAACACCACCCTCCCCTACTCGAATGTGAGTAACGGATTTGGGAACGATGTGAATGAGATGAGCGCAAGCTGATTGAATTTCACACAAGGTTCTTTGACATATTGTGAGAATAAAGTAAAGAGTAAGAGCAAATTAGAAATTTGAATCCTTAGGGATGAAGATATTTTAAAAGAGTAAGTGAATTAAGGGCGTATGGGG
>NZ_JBBKXX010000009.1:0-266 GCF_042715595.1 Aquirufa esocilacus
GCGGGTTGCTTTGTTTGATTTATTGGAGGTACAAGAGTTCTTTGACGTGTTGATAGAAATAAAGAAGAGATACTGTGTTTAAATCACAGTGTCGAAATAGTAGCATTCAAGACAAGGATAATGACAATTTTCTTATATTAATAAGAGCAGTCAAACATCCAAAGATTATTTACAATGGAGAGTTTGATCCTGGCTCAGGATGAACGCTAGCGGCAGGCCTAATACATGCAAGTCGAACGGTGTCTTCGGACATAGTGGCGCACGGG
>NZ_JBBKXX010000010.1:0-255 GCF_042715595.1 Aquirufa esocilacus
TAGGCTCTTGGAGGCGATGAAGGACGTGTTAAGCTGCGATAAGCTTCGGGGAGGTGCACAAGACCTTCGATCCGAAGATTTCCGAATGGGGCAACCCAGTAGATTGAAGATCTATTATCCTATTTAAGATAGGAGGCGAACCTGCTGAACTGAAACATCTAAGTAAGCAGAGGAAGAGAAAACAAAAGTGATTCCGTAAGTAGTGGCGAGCGAACGCGGATTAGCCCAAACCAGTGTTGTTGCGGCAAGACTGGG
>NZ_JBBKXX010000011.1:0-255 GCF_042715595.1 Aquirufa esocilacus
TGCTGAACTGAAACATCTAAGTAAGCAGAGGAAGAGAAAACAAAAGTGATTCCGTAAGTAGTGGCGAGCGAACGCGGATTAGCCCAAACCAGTGTTGTTGCGGCAAGACTGGGGTTGTAGGACCACGCCATCGATTATATAAATCAACGAGAACTGTTTGGGAAAGCAGGCCATAGAAGGTGAGAGCCCTGTATTGGTAAGTTTATGTAATTGTAGTGGTATCCTGAGTAGGGGGGGACTGGAGAAATCCCCTTT
>NZ_JBBKXX010000002.1:0-704147 GCF_042715595.1 Aquirufa esocilacus
TTGTCATTATCCTTGTCTTGAATGCTACTATTTCGACACTGTGATTTAAACACAGTATCTCTTCTTTATTTCTATCAACACGTCAAAGAACTCTTGTACCTCCAATAAATCAAACAAAGCAACCCGCTCTGTCGTGAACTTAATCACCTGATCTACTCTCAGTCTTGCCCTAGAAACCTTTTGTTCCTAGCGATTGGGAGTGCAAAGATGTAGGATTATTTTATTATTAACAAATCATGAACAAAACTTTTTCAAGTATTTCTCGTAAATGACTGAAAATCAAGCGAGGAATTTTTAAAATATTTTGGCGTCATTCGCATATCGCGAAATAATCCTACCTTTGTGCGAGAATTAGGCGGAGATATTTTGGCCTATATAATTAACAGAACATGAAAGACTATCATATCGTATACGAAGACAATCACCTCCTGATCGTGAATAAACGGGCAGGAATTCTCGTACAGGGCGATAGTACTGGAGATGTGACGCTGACAGATGTCTTAAAAGACTATATCAAGGAAAAATACCAAAAACCTGGAGCAGTATTCTTACACCCCGTGCATCGCCTAGATCGTCCGGTCAGTGGTTTGGTGATTTTCGCCCGCACTTCGAAAGCCTTAGAACGAATGATGGAAATGTTCCGTAAACGGGATATCCAGAAAACGTATTGGGCAGTGACGCGCAAGAAGCCTTATCCAGAAAAAGGAAAGTTAACACATTGGTTGCTGAAGAACGAGGCAAAGAATACGACTACAGCCTATGATTACCCAGAGCACAAAGCCTTGAAGGCGGAGTTGAATTATAAGATTTTGGGAAAAATCAATCTGCATTATTTAGTAGAGGTAGAGCCTATAACGGGAAGACCACACCAAATTCGCGTACAATTAGCTTCCTTAAATTGCCCCATTCGAGGCGATATCAAATATGGTTACGATAAACCAAACGTAGATGCGAGCATTAATCTACATGCACGCCGTTTGTATTTCATCCATCCAATTAAGAAAACGCCGATTATCTGCAAAGCGTCTGTTCCGGAGAATCCATTCTGGGAAGAGTTTTTGGAATTAGATAACGACGAGTTCAAGATGAAAAACTTGGATCACTTATACGAATAAAAAAAGGAGCTTACATAAGCTCCTCTAGTGTCGTATTTTCTAAAACGGATAAGTTCGCATCTCGCCATTTTGTCAAGACCGTTCTCAGCTGACACGTTTCCTCGTCAGCACAGTCATCACATTTGCCATAGAAGTGAAGTGAAACACACAAAGCTGGTGCAATTGGGCCATCCACAATCCGAATGATTTTTGCAAAAGTAACTTCCGCTGGAGGAATGCGTAGGTAATAACCGCCGCCTTTCCCTTTTTGGGACTGTAAAATTCCGTGATTACGTAATTCCAATAAAATCGCTTCGAGGAATTTCTTCGGTATCTTCTCCGATTCCGCGATATGCGAAATCAATAAGGGGCCTTTCTCATAGGATTGCGCCAATACTTTTAAAGCCTTTAAAGCATATTTTGCCTTCTTCGAAATCATAGTGTTGTTGATTGTGAATCAAAGCTAAACAAAATTCAGGAATACTCCATTAGTCCGCTCGATTAAGTACTAGTTCCAGGACAAGTTTTCGGGCAAAAAAAAAGGCTAACTCGAGAGCTAGCCTTTTTACGTAATTCAAATGAATTAGAAACGGAAGTGAGAGAACGCTTTGTTCGCTTCTGCCATTCTGTGTGTATCATCTTTCTTCTTCACTGCTGCTCCCTCACCTTTCGATGCTGCAATGATTTCGTTCGCTAAGCGATCCATCATTGTTTTGTCACCACGCTTACGCGCGTAACCGATTAACCACTTCATTCCCAATGAAACTTTACGTTCAGCTCGTACTTCTGTTGGTACTTGGAAGTTTGCTCCACCTACGCGACGGCTCTTAACCTCCACGGATGGCATCACATTATTCAATGCTTTTTTCCAAGTTTCTAAACCGTTTTCTTTTGTACGCTCCTCTACTTTATCTAACGCATCATAAAAGATGGTAAATGCTGTAGATTTCTTTCCATCGTACATTAAGTTGTTTACAAACTTAGTTACTAATACATCCTTAAATTTAGGATCTGGCAATACGTAGCGCTTTTTTGGTTTCGCCTTTCTCATGTTGTTAGTTTTTTAAAATCGACCCAACCTTCTGCTTTAACGAAGCATACTGGATCTTTCTGTTAATAAATTATTTCTTTTTACCTGTTGGAGCTGCTTGACCTGGTTTAGGACGTTTAGCACCATACTTCGAACGAGACTGTAAACGACCAGTAACACCGGCTGTGTCTAAAGCTCCACGAATGATGTGATAACGTACACCTGGTAAGTCTTTTACACGACCACCACGGATCAATACGATCGAGTGCTCTTGTAAGTTGTGACCTTCACCTGGAATGTAGGCATTCACCTCTTTTTGGTTTGTTAAGCGAACACGAGCTACTTTACGCATCGCTGAGTTTGGTTTTTTAGGAGTAGTCGTGTATACACGAGTACAAACCCCTCTTCTTTGTGGACAAGAATCCAAAGCTGGTGACTTAGATTTCCAAGTCATTTGCTCACGTCCCTTGCGCACTAATTGCTGAATAGTTGGCATTTTGGAATAATTACCGTTTAAATTTTAAAATTCTTTTAATCCCTGCAAGCGCGTTAAACTCAATAAGATAGAGTTATCCCACACTAATGGGGGTGCAAAGTTAGCAATAAGATATAGAAATCAAAAGGGGAAAATGAAAATTATTTCAAAAACCCGCGGATTCCCATTTCCAAACCACGTAACTCCGCTAAACCGCGTAAACGACCGATGGCCGTGTAGCCTGGATTCGTCTTCTTTCCTTCTTGTAAATCATCTAGCATTCGATGCCCGTGATCTGGGCGGAATGGCAATCGGAAATCTCGGCGACCAGACGCAATGCGCTTGTCCTGCTCATTCACTAATCCTTTCATTACCCCGAACATATCCACATCCCCATCTAGATGGTCTGCTTCATGGAAATTGCCGTATTGATCGCGGCGCGTAGCCCGCAAGTGAATGAAGTTAATGCGGTGACCTAATCGCTCCACCATGCCCACTAAATCGTTGTCTTCTCTAACTCCGTAACTTCCCGTGCAGAAACACAATCCATTCACGTTGCTTTCGTAGGCATTTAATAATTGAACTGCATCGCTTTCTGTACTCACCACGCGTGGCAAGCCCAAAATTGGATACGGAGGATCATCTGGGTGAATCGATAAATTGACACCAGCCTCCTCGGCTTCTGGCGTGATCTCCCGAATGAAATCGTATAGATTTTCTCGCAATTCCTTCTCCCCTACTTCGGAATAAGTATCTAAAGCTTCTTGGAAAGACTTCAACGTGAAGCTCTCTTCAGAACCGGGTAAGCCGGCGATAATATTGCGGATTAATTTCTCTTGTTGTGCTTGAGTGGATGCATCGAACCATTTTTGAGCTCTTGCGATTTGCTCGACTGTGTAATGCTGCTCTGCACCTGGACGTTTTAATAAGAACAATTCAAAGGCACAGAATTCAGCTGCATCGAAGCGCAATCCTGTACTTCCATCTGGAAAACGAAAATCTAAATCCGTTCTTGTCCAGTCTAAAATGGGCATAAAATTATAACAAACCACGTCTAAACCCGCCTCGCCTACATTACGCAAAGACGTTTTGTAGTTTTCGATGTATTGCTTATAGTTACCTGAACGCGTTTTGATATCCTCGTGTACTGGAATACTTTCGATCACGGACCAGCTCAATCCAGCCGCTTCGATGATGGCTTTACGCTCTAAAATATCGGGCAACTCCCACACTTTTCCATTTGGAATTTGGTGTAGAGCACTCACAATACCCGTTGCGCCAGCTTGACGTACATCAGATAATTTCACGGGGTCATTTGGTCCAAACCACCTCCACGTTTGTTCTAAAGCCATAGTTTTTTTGTTTACTACCTAATTAAAGGCTTTGCACCCTCAATTTTACCTATTATAAGGCCAAATAAAAAACCTTGCCTGGAAACCGGGCAAGGTTTTTGTAATCAAGCATTTATATACTTCCTTTAAAATCTCTTTCTCAGGGGCGACAAAAATAGGGAGTTTTTTACAAACAAAAAATAGCCTAACCGTTTTGGTGTGCGGGCCTAACTAAATCTGTCACCGTTTTCACCGGGTTGAATGTTTCTAAAGGCACTTCCACAAAAAGGGTGTTCCAATCTGACATCGCTCCGTTCCAAAGTCCCGGCAATTCCATCGCCTTTAATTCTTTCCCGTCTTTGGTCTTATCTGTGATAAAACCCGTATTCATATCGCGATAGTTCAATAAGTTCAAACCGCGCGTAGCGCACACTAAATCCACTGGATTGAAGTGAGAGGCTTGGTGGAATTTGGCTTTTTGAGCTTCCTCTTTCATATCAATCTGTGCGGATTCCACGAGCTGCAGTGTGAAATTTCCTTTCGCATCTTGGCACCAGAATGGGCCTCCTCCCGGCTCTCCCGTATTTTTCACCACCCCACAAACGCGTGTAGGACGGGCTAAAATGGTGCGAATTATTGCTACTTTATCTGTTAGCGGTAAAGACGCAAAATCTGCCGCCGGCACAAAACCGAGATAGGTGGCCATCTCTTGTAAGGCCTCATTGATCGTAGTCTCTGACGGATTCTCTTGCAATTGCTTATCTAGGTGTTCGATTCCCTCCAAAATCCACAACAACAATCCCCCCAAAGCCTTTTTATATTCTATGGTCGGCTGTTTCAAGGTATCGGGCACCACATTATCAATATTTTTAATGAAGATCACATCAGCTTTCAGGTCATTCAAATTCTCCAATAGCGCTCCATGGCCAGCTGGTCTAAAGAGCAAGGATCCATCGGCTTCGCGGAACAGGGTATTGTCCGGATTTACGGCAATGGTATCTGTGGCAGGCTTTTGTTCCGAGAAAGTGATCTCGAATTGGATGCCGGTTTTCGCCTCCCATTTGGGAACGAGATTCTTCACTAAATCCTCGAAACCGCTGCGGTGTTCTGGGGAGACGGTGAAATGCAAGCGGGCTTTTTGACCGTTGGATGCATAAGCCGCTGCCTCCACCATGTGTTCCTCTAACGGGGTTCTAGCTCCATCTGGATAGGAATGAAAAGAAAGCAAGCCTTTGGGTTTTTGGCCATAATTCATTCCTGCGGAACCAAGTAACTTTTTAAGTATTTCCGCTGAGTCATCATTTGATTCTAGCAACTCTTTCAGCTCTGGATAAAAAGCAAAGTGATCCAGCTCATCGAAAAACTTGGTGCATTCTTTGTTTTCCTCGCCGGTTGACAAGCATTCGAATAGTGATTTAAACATCCGAGTAGCCGCTCCGGAGGCAGGAACCATCTTCAAAATGGAAAGCGCTGATTTTTGCTGATCAAAACGTACGATGAATTCCTGGAGTTGCTCTTCTGAAAACTGAAAAATTCCATTCCCGATCGAGGCGGATTTTTCCAAATTCATCCAAGGGAAGCCGGATTTAAAAAAATCAACTTGTTGATTCATTTCCGCAGGCGTAATTCCTCGTTTCGATAATTGAGCTAAATCCTTGTCTGATAACATATGCGCTTTCTTTTGTGTCTAAAAATAAGGATTTCTTCTCAGGAATTCCTAAAAATCCGGTGGAGGAGTTCATTCTTTTTTGGTAGATTTGTTTAGACGATGGCGGACATTCAGGACATATTGCAAAAATACTGGGGGCATTCGGCTTTCAGGCCCCTGCAAGAGGAGATTATTCACTCGGTGCTGGATGGCAAGGATACGCTGGCCTTACTGCCCACCGGTGGAGGAAAGTCCATTTGTTTTCAGGTGCCAGCCATCGCTTTGCCGGGAATTTGCATCGTCATCACGCCTTTGATTGCTTTGATGCAAGATCAGGTAGCGCAATTAAACCGCCGAGGTATTCCCGCGACAGCCCTTTTTTCTGGCCTGCGCAAACGTCAAATCGACATTTTATTAGATAACTGTATTTACGGCAATACGAAATTCCTCTATGTTTCTCCCGAACGCTTAAAAACGGATTTGTTCATCGAGCGAGCGAAGCAGATGAACATTAGTCTCTTGGTCATCGATGAGGCCCACTGTATTTCGCAATGGGGCCACGATTTTAGACCGCCTTATTTAGAGATTGCTGAGTTTCGCGCCTTAATTCCGAGCGTTCCGTGCATCGCGTTGACGGCCTCCGCGAACGAGGAAGTAAAACAAGAAATTCAAGAAAAGCTGCAATTCAAGAACGCAGCCGTATTCCAAAAAAGTTTCAGCCGCGCTAACCTCTCCTATTCCGTCCTCTATGAAGCGGACAAAGAAAAGAAGCTATGCACTATGTTGCAACGCGTTCCGGGTTCTTCGATCGTGTATGTACGAAATAGAAGACGGACGCAGGAAATCTCCGATATGCTTTCTAAAGCCGGCATTTCCAGCACTTTTTACCACGCCGGTCTTCCAAGTGAGGTCAGAAGCACGCGCCAAAAAGACTGGATCGAGGGTAAAATCGATTGCATCGTGGCGACCAATGCTTTCGGGATGGGAATCGACAAACCAGATGTTCGCCTGGTGGTTCACCTGGATTTACCCGATACCATCGAGGCGTATTACCAAGAAGCAGGCCGAGCGGGTCGAGACGAGAAAAAGGCCTACGCGGCCATTTTATACGAAGAAAAAGACATATTGGATTTAACCGCTCAATGGGAAAAATCATTTCCGACGGCGGAAACTATCAAACGCACTTACCAAGCCGTTTCTAATTATTTACAGGTTGCAGAAGGAAGTGGCGAATTACAAAGCTATGATTTCGATTGGATGGATTTGTGCAAGCGCTTTAACTTGCCTAGCTCTCAGACCTATTTTGCCTTAAAGACATTAGAAGCAGAAGGTTTACTTTTATTAAACGAGGCCTTTCAAAATCCCTCCAAAATTCGCTTCATCGTCAGCTCCACCGAACTATACGACTTTCAAATTAGAAACGAGAAATTCGAATCTTTCCTAAAAGGGCTGCTTCGTATTTATGGTGGCAATTTATATACCCAATTCGTCAGTATCTCTGAGGCGGACTTTGCTCACCAGATAAAGATTCCTCCCGCAGAGGTAGAACGCAATTTAGCTTTATTGGAGAAGTTCGAATTAATCGAATACGATAAACAGAATGGCCTGCCTAAATTGGTCTTTTTGACGCCCCGGGCGAACATCGAAAACCTACCCATCATCTGGGCTGAATACCTACGAAAAAAGGAACGGTCCAAGAAAAAGATTGATGCGATGATTCATTATGTGAAACATCCGGAGGCGTGTAGAACGCTTTTGATTACCTCGTATTTTGGAGAGTCTTTAAAGACCTCTTGCGGGGTATGCGACCATTGTTTGCAGCGGAAAAAAGAAGCCTCCGGGAAAAATATCCCCGAAGGCCTCGAAACAGAACGCAAATTGATTCTGACTTATTTAAAAAACGGACCCTTATCCGTTCAAGATCTAGTGGAATGCCTCCGACCTTTGGCTTCGACTGAGGCGCTTCGCATTATTCAATTCAGTCTTGAATTAGGCGAAATTCATTATAATGCCGCGGACGAACTTGCTATGGGTTCTGCCTGAAAAACAAATTTCACTGGATTCTTCACCTGCTCTTTTAAAAGTGCTAAAGCCAATACTTCTTTCGCGTCGTCCACGTAATGGAAGCTCAAATCCGAAATATAATGGGCCTCGATTTCTTCCACATCTTTGCGGTTCTTCGAGCACATGATAATCTCTCTTATCCCCGCTCTTTTCGCCGCTAAAATTTTCTCCTTGATTCCACCGACAGGCAAAACTTTACCGCGAAGCGTAATCTCGCCTGTCATCGCTAGTTTCGATTTCACCTTGCGCTGTGTTAAAGCTGAAGCGATCGCCGTTAACATCGTGATACCCGCAGATGGACCATCCTTGGGTACCGCTCCAGCTGGAACGTGAATGTGTAAATTGTATTGGTCAAAAATACGGTAATCAATGCCGTATTCATCCGAATGTGCCTTTAAGAAACTTAATGCCGCCATAGCGGATTCCTTCATCACATCACCTAATTGACCCGAAAGTGTCAAGACGCCTTTCCCTCGGTTCAATAAGGTTTCAATAAATAAGATATCTCCACCAACCGGTGTCCAGGCTAGCCCAGTTACGACTCCAGCGTATTCGTTGTTTTCATACGTATCCTTATCAAAGTGCTCTTGACCCAATAATTTCACGACATCCGTCGCCGTTATTTTATGAGGATAGTCTTGATCCATCGCAATGGATTTCGTGATCTTGCGCACCACGCGACCGATTTCTTGTTCTAATTTACGAACACCTGACTCGCGGGTATATCCCTCGATGACTTTTTGGATAGCACCATCATTCATCGCAAATTCCGCTTTCTCTAAACCATGCTCTTTCTTCTGCTTAGGCAATAAGTGCTTCTTCGCGATTTGGACTTTCTCCTCCATCGTGTAGCCACTCACTTCGATAATCTCCATCCGATCGCGCAAAGCAGGATGAATCGTATCTAAATTATTCGCCGTTGCAATGAACATCACGCGAGATAGATCGTAATCACACTCCAAGTAATTATCCATGAAGCTACTGTTTTGTTCAGGATCTAACACCTCTAATAAGGCAGACGACGGATCGCCACGGTGGTCCGAACCTACTTTATCAATCTCATCTAAAATGAAAACGGGATTAGAAGACCCA
The DNA here is from genome assembly GCF_042715595.1 of Aquirufa esocilacus. Taxonomy (NCBI): domain Bacteria; kingdom Pseudomonadati; phylum Bacteroidota; class Cytophagia; order Cytophagales; family Flectobacillaceae; genus Aquirufa; species Aquirufa esocilacus. The sequence goes on from NZ_JBBKXX010000002.1 coordinate 8,735, forward strand.
GCTTTTTTAATGCTTTGTATCACCTTTCCCGGCATAGCGCCCACATAGGTTTTTCTGTGACCTCTGATTTCGGCCTCATCCCGCAGTCCTCCTAAGGCCATACGGACGTATTTACGTCCCAAAGCTTTGGCAATCGAACGACCCAAAGACGTCTTACCCACACCTGGAGGGCCATAAAGGCATAAAATAGGCGCTTTCATATCCCCTTTCATCTTCAATACCGCTAAGTATTCGATGATCCGTTCTTTTACTTTTTCTAAGCCAAAATGATCCGCATCCAACACCTTCTTCGCCTTCACCAGATCGAAATTATCTTTTGTGTATTCACCCCAAGGCAAATCAGCAATCAATTCCACGTAATTCATCAACATCGGATATTCCCCTGACATCGAATTCGTACGTTGTAATTTCGAGAGTTCTTTTTGGAAGAAATCATTTACTTCTTTCGACCATTTCTTCTTCGCTCCTTTCGCACGCAGGCCGTCCAATTCTTGCTCCGGACTCTCCACGCCTAATTCTTCCTGCAATACTTTAATCTGCTGGCGAATGTAGTAGTCGCGTTGTTGCTGGTCAATGTCACTGGAAGCCTTGCTCTGAATCTCACGCTTCAACTCCAGATGCTGGATGTCTTTCAACATGTGCTCCAGCAAATGTGTAGCTTGCTCAATCCCATCCAAGGTTTCTAACAAAGCCTGCTTTTCTTTCAATTCCGCATTGATATTCGAAGAAAGGAAGTGCACTAAAAAAGCAGAGGATTCGATGTTATCTAAGGCGATTTGCGCCTCACGAGGAATCTCTGGATTCAGGTTTAATATCTTCAAAGCACACTCTTTCAGCGTGGAAACGAGTGCCTTATTTTCCTTATTTAATTTCTTAGGGAACGTGTCCTCGATATAGGAAACACGCGCTAACAGATTCGGCTCCGTTTTGATGTATTCGCTTACTTCAAAACGCTTGCGGCCTTGGACGATGATCGTTGTGTTTCCTCCTGGAAGAACGAACATCTTCACGATGTGTGCTACCGTTCCGATTTTGTACAAATCATCTGGCGTAGGCTCGTCTTTGGAATTATTAGCTTGTACTAAAACACCGATCGTGCGATCGCCCTTGTAAGCTTTCTTCACAAGGCGAACGGATTTTTGGCGAGAGACCGTAATCGGAATCACCATACCCGGAAACAAAACGATATTGCGAATGGGAAGGATAGGCAATTGGTCTGACAAAACGCCCATTTTGTCATCATTGTCCATCCCTTCTGACCCGATCGGGATCAATTCTATATTTTCAAAATCAGACATCTCTGAAAGCTGTAAATGCTTAAAAAGGTCATTTGGATTATTCATACCACATTTTTAAATTCTGCTCCACTTGAGCGGACGATATTAATCAATTTTTATGCCAAACGTCAAGATGGCAGTATGATTATCTTGATAATTGTTGTACCTCTTGGCTTTTTCGAAAAAGGTAGGATTTCTTCGTGCCTTGAAATGACCAGGAAACGAGGTTCGTTTGGTCTTCAAATTCGTCTAAAAATAGCGAGTTCTCAAGGTAAGATCCTGCTAAGTCTGACGAGGTAGGAATTTCAATATAGACCCAAATTGCCTCTTGTTGCTGCTCCGTCCCGAGCCATCGGTATGGAGTCGTAATTTGTTTACCTGCATGAAATCGAAAATGCTTGCGAAGATAGGCATCTAAGACCTTTTCGGAAGCAACATCACCAGGAATCATTCGGTACTTTTTACCCAAGTTCGAGCTGAGCGTTTGCTCTAGATCATCGTGGAAAAGGCGAATGCTAATTTCCCAGCTTTGCTCTTTGGCATTATAACTCATCTCAGTCACCGAACTATGAAAAGGATGCAGTTCTGGAAAAAGTAGGCTAAAAAATAATACCAGCAGTTTCAACTAGAAAAAGGCTTTGAATATATCATTCCCAAACGTGTAGGCCATCAAGGCTAGCAAGATAATCATACCCACTTGCTGTGCTTTTTCCAATACTTTTTCAGATGCGGGCTTTCCTGTAATCATTTCATAAATTAAGAAGATCGCATGTCCACCATCCAAGGCAGGAATAGGCAAGATATTCATGAAGGCCAAAGCCATCGATAACAAACCTGTTAGCATCCAGAAACGATTCCAATCCCACACACCGCCGAACATTTGGGCAATTCCGATAGGACCACTTAGTGCTTTAGATGCTGAAACATCCCCCGACGCGATTTTCTTGAAACCTTTGATATTATCCGAAATCACCGAAAATGCACGACCCGTTCCGATACTCGCTGCTTCACCAAAAGAATAATCTTCGTGTGTTGTTTTGATTAACATCTCTGGAATAAATCCGATTTGACCTGATGAAGCCACCTGCATCGACAAGGTATCAGCTACGCCTCCGCGCAAGATGCCCAAACGAATCTGTTTGCCCGCCTCTTTAGTCAATAACTCTTTTACCTCGTGGTAGAAATGCACTGGACTCGCGTTTACGGAGGTTATCACATCGCCTTTTTTCAATCCTGCCGCATAAGCTGGCAATAATTCGGCTGGTTTGGAGGAAGAGAATTTATCCATAATACCAGGCTCTTCCGGCGCTGCTACTTCTGCTACTTTGAACGCAGCCATCGGTTCGATGAAAGCAGCCTTCTTATCGCTTAACTTTTCGATGAAGTTCGATGGGATTTTAATCTCCACCGTTTGATTTCCACGCTGTACGGTATAAGACGAATTTTCCCCTAATAATACATCTGAAGCACGCAAATCAGATAACTGCTTGTAATCAGCTCCATTGACGCGAATGATTTTATCCCCCGTTTTTAAGCCAATTTGCTTGCCTAAATCTAAGGCCACAATACCATTCTTGTTTAATTCCTCTTTCGAAATGAAGTTGTTTCCATTCGAATAGGTCAAACAAACGAAGATAACAACACCCGTAATAATATTGACGATAACACCACCTAGCATCACGATTAGGCGCTGCCAAGCGGGTTTTGCGCGGAATTCCCAGGGCTCTGGGTCTTTCGCTAGAGTCGCTGCATCTTGCGTTTCATCAATCATTCCAGCGATGGAAACGTAACCACCTAAAGGGAACCAGCCTAAACCATATTCTGTATCCCCTACTTTCTTTTTGAATAAAGCGAAGTTTAAAAGCGTCGGAATCGGAAACATGAAGTCGAAGAAGAGATAGAACTTTTCGACGCGCATCTTAAACCATTTGGCGGTAATAAAATGTCCAAACTCATGCAATGTTACTAAAATTGACAACCCTAAAATCAATTGCCCTGCCATCACTAAACCTTCCATAATTCGCTATTTTCTATTTTTATTTACCCATTCTTGGGCTAACTCTCTACTTAATTTATCACTTTCAATGTAATCCTCTAATGTTGGATTTGCGACAAAAGTTCCCTGATTCATACAATATTCGTTCAAATCTGACATGGCTAAAAAACCAATTTGATCTTCCAAAAAGGCCGCCACTGCCACCTCATTCGCCGCATTTAATAAACAGGCTTGGTTTCCTCCATTATCTAAAGCCTGAAAAGCAAGCCCTAAATTACGGAAAGTCTGCGTATCTGCCTGCTCAAATGTCAAGGATGGATACTGTCTAAAATCAAAACGGGGGAAACTCGCATTCATTCGATTCGGATAACCTAATGCAAACTGAATGGGCAATTTCATATCTGGCAAACCTAGCTGTGCCTTGATCGATCCATCGGTAAACTGCACTAAAGAGTGTACAATGGATTGGGGATGTACAACTACTTCGATTTCTGAGGGTTTTACGTCAAATAACCAAGCTGCCTCGATCACCTCCAAACCCTTATTCATCAAACTAGCCGAATCAATGGTGATCTTCGCGCCCATCGACCAATTCGGATGTTTCAACGCTTGTGCCCGCGTTACCTGGGCTAATTGCTCCCGGCTAAAACCTCTAAAAGGCCCACCAGAAGCCGTTAAAATCACTTTTTCAATCGGGTTGTGCGATTCTCCCACCAGGCATTGGAAAATGGCCGAATGTTCTGAATCAACGGGCAAAATGGGCACACCCATCTCCCGAGCAAGGGGCATAATCAGCGCTCCTGCCACGACTAAAGTTTCTTTATTCGCTAAGGCAATTGGCTTTCCTGCTTTAATAGCTTTCACGGTAGGCAAAAGGCCTGCGTAACCTACTAAAGCTGTCAAAACAATATCGACAGAATCGAGGGTAACAACTTCTTCTAGAGCTTGAGCACCACTATGTACTTGGATTTCAGTTCCTGATAAAGCTGCTTTAACCTCCGCATATTTCGCTGCATTACCAATGACAACATGAGCCGGTTTCCAGGCTAAGGCTTGTGTAATGAGAAGATCGGCCTGGTTTTGGGCGGTTAAGACCTCAACAGAAAACTCGGACGGATGCTCCGCAATCACCTCCAAGGCTTGTGTCCCAATGGAACCCGTACTACCTAAAATCGCAATTCTTTTCATCGCAGCAAGGACATTATTTGTTCCACAAAACTGATCCACACTTTCGGATACAACAAGGTCATCGCCATAATCCCAAACAAGCCTCCATATAAATGAGCACTATGATTTACAAAATCACGACTGCGTTTATCCATTTCTATAGAGTACCAAGTAAATAATCCAGCATAAATGATCCCCGGGATTTTAAGAACGCCAAAAAGATAAATTGGCTCTAACGGGAAAAACAAAATGCCGGCAAAAATCACCGCAGAAACTGCGCCAGAAGCACCTAAAGAGTTATAGTTGGGATTATTTTTATGTTTATTAAATGTGGGAAAATCAGCTGCGACAATAGCTAAAACATAAAAAAGAATATAGAGTTCCGATGCAAATGTGGGGAATAGCTGATTAAATATCCGTTCTAATTGAACCCCAAAAAAGAAGAAAGAGAATAGGTTAAAAAACAAGTGGGTGAAATCCGCATGGATAAATCCCGAGCTCACAAAACGCCAATATTCGTTACGGTGTTGAATCCGGTATGGATTCATGAGCATTTTACCCATCAAGTCTGGCTTTTGCCAAGCCACCAGGGAAATGATAATCGTTAGTGCGATAAGTAAAATCGAGACCATATAAGAACAAAACTACGTTAAACTTCTCGATCAACCAACCCACTCATAAACTTTACCAAGGCTGATTTTTGCTCATCGGAAATGGCTAAAGATTGAATTTCCGTAAAGGCTGCATCGAAATAGGAGGCGATGACCGCTTCCGTTTCCGCTTTCAGCCCCAAAGAATCATAGATCGCCGTGACCGCTTGTACTTTTTCCGACGCGTCATATTCCGTAGCTGCTACCCATTTTTCTAAGTCCTCAAGCGTGGAACCCGTCGCTTTTTCGAATGCTTTTATCAGTAAATAGGTTTTTTTATTGGCCAAAATATCTCCGCCCGGTTGCTTCCCAAATTTTTCTGGATCGCCATACACATCTAATAAATCATCCTTTAATTGAAATCCGAGACCGATGGTTTCGCCGATGAGGTATAAGGAATTTGAAACCTCAGCAGGCGCTGAAGCGAGTAAACCACCCATTTCCATCGAAAAGCCAATCAAGACCGACGTTTTCAAGCGAATCATTTCGATATATTCTTCCACTGTCACATCGTCACGACTTTCAAAATTCATATCGAATTGCTGCCCCTCGCACACTTCTGCGGCGATACGGGATAGTCGACCTAATAAATGTTGAAAAGCCTCTAAGCTCAAGCCTTGTACCTTATTCAAGTATTGGTAAGCATTCACCAGCATCACGTCACCGGATAAAATGGCGATATTATCGTTCCATTTTTCGTGGACCGTTTGCTTGCCACGACGTAGAGGAGCTTTGTCCATGATGTCATCGTGCATCAAGGTGAAATTGTGGAAAATTTCGACCGATAATGCCGCAGGAACTTGTTTTTCCCAGTCGGATTTGAACAGGGAATAAGTCAATAAACAAAGAACAGGGCGAATCCGCTTGCCTCCTAAACTTAGGAGGTAATGGATGGGGTCGTAAAGTTCGCTAGGGTTTTGGCCTATATCTAAACGACTGATTTCCTCTTCGAGGGCTGCTAAAAATGCTTTGTTCATCTTATCTATCTACTTCGCCCATCACTAAATCCAAGGATCCGATAATGGCTACTAAATCTGCTAAATACGTTCCTTTGGCCAAATAAGGCAACACGGAAAGGTGGTGGAAAGAGCAAGCGCGCACTTTCAAGCGTTGTGGAATATCCGAGCGACCATCGGTACGAATATAGAAACCGAGTTCTCCTTTCGGATTTTCAGCTCTCACATAGGCATCCATCGCTTTAGGACGGATTTTTTTAGGGACCAAAGCCTGAGGATCAAACTCCCGCGTCCTTTTCTCATCCCCTAGTAAGGCCACGATACATTGTTCTATAATCCGTAGCGATTCCTCGCATTCGCGAATCCTGACATGATTTCGATCCCAGCAATCGCCTACCATACCCATCGCACCCTCTCCTACCGGAATATCGAAATCTAATTCCGGATACACCGAATAGGCATCGATGCGGCGCAGATCAAAAGGCAAGCCAGAACCCCGCAACACCGGACCGGTACATCCATAATTAATTGCCGAATTCAGAGGTAAAACGCCTACATTCGCGGTTCTCTTAATGAATATACTATTATCTTCTACTAATTGTTTTACTTCTTTAATGGTGTTCTTGATAACCGGCACTAATTCCTGAACCTTTTCTTCAAAGCCCAAAGGCAAATCATAGAACAATCCTCCCACCCACACATAATTATACAACATGCGTGCACCTGATAGCCATTCTAACAGCCGTTGAATGTCTTCGCGATCCCGCATTAACCACAAGAAAGGGGTATAAGCACCAATATCCAGACCATAGGTCCCAATCGCCACAAAGTGCGAGGCAATCCGGTTTAATTCTGCTACGAGGACACGAATGTATTCAATGCGTTTGGGCAATTTTCCCGTCAAATCCAGCATCTTTTCCACCGCCATCACATAGGCATGCTCCGAGTTCATGGCCGCCATATAGTCCAAACGATCCACGTAGGGAATGATTTGGTTAAAAGGCAAAGCCTCCGCATGCTTCTCGAAACAACGGTGTAAATACCCTAAATGCGGAACAACTTCTTTGATCCATTCCCCATCCGAAATCACTTCTAAACGAAGGACCCCGTGGGTCGAAGGGTGTTGAGGTCCCAACGAAATGATCATTTCCTCCGATTTCAGATCCTCTAACCGAAATTTATTCGGGTCAGAATTCTCGAAATTTTCTGGAAGAAATTGGTACTGGATGGGATTCATTAAGCAAAAATGGTAAATCTAACGGGTAAAAATAAATTTTTCTATCTATTTTTAGCAAAGGCTTTGGGAAAAAAAGAAATTCTTCTACCTTTGCATTCCGTTTCGAGCAGAGGCGGATAAAAGATTTATCTATTATGGCAAAGAAAGGAAATCGCATTCAAGTTATCTTAGAATGCACTGAGCACAAAGAAACTGGTTTACCAGGCATGTCTCGTTACATCACTACGAAAAATCGTAAAAACACAACAGCACGTATTGAGTTAAGAAAATACAATCCTGTTTTGAAAAAAGTTACTTTACATAAAGAAATTAAATAGGTTGACCCATGGCTAAGAAAGTAGTTGCAACTCTGAAGAAAGAAGGCGGCGTTAAGTACGCTAAGATCATTAAGGCGGTTAAGAATCCTACAACAGGAGCTTATACGTTCAAAGAAGAAATCATCCTTCAAGATGAAGTTAACGCTGCATTGAAAAACTAATTTTTCAATACCCGTTTACCTATCTTTAAAAAATTGAAGTCCCTTCTTGGAGGGACTTTTTTTATTTTCATTACCTTCGTATCGAAATACAACACACCCCATGGGATTATTCGATTTTTTTAAAAAGAAACCAGAACCGCAGCAGCAAGAAGAAATTCAAGCATTAGAGCAAGGTTTAGAGAAAACTTCGTCCGGATTATTCTCTAAAATCGGCCGTGCGGTGGTGGGAAAATCGAAAGTAGATGAGGAGGTTTTAGATGAATTAGAGGAGATTTTATTAACATCAGATGTGGGTGTAGCTACCACATTGAAGATTATTGAGCGTATCGAGCGCCGTGTTGAACGCGATAAATACGTTTCAACAGAAGAATTAGACAAGGTATTACGGGAAGAAGTGGCAGCCCTTTTAGAGGAAAACCAATCATCTTCTTTAGAGAACGCCTTTGCTGAACCAAAGCAAAAGCCCTATGTCATCATGGTGGTGGGCGTAAATGGAGTGGGTAAAACCACGACCATTGGCAAGTTAGCCTCTCAATTTCACCAAAATGGATTAAAGGTCGTATTAGGCGCCGCAGATACTTTCCGTGCTGCAGCAGTAGATCAATTGAAGCTATGGGGTGAACGCGTAGGCATTCCGGTGATTGATCACGGAATGAATACGGATCCTGCAGCTGTGGCTTATGATGCCGTAAAACAAGCGGTGGATATGAATGCGGATATCGTGATAATCGATACGGCAGGTCGTTTGCATACTAAGGTCAACTTGATGACCGAACTAGGTAAAATCAAACGCGTCATTCAAAAATTCATCCCAGAAGCACCACATGAAGTGATGCTTGTTTTGGACGGATCAACAGGCCAAAATGCGTTTATCCAAGCCCAAGAGTTCACTAAAGTAACAGAGATTACCTCCTTAGCGATTACAAAACTAGATGGCACGGCTAAAGGTGGGGTAGTGATCGGTATTTCAGATCAGTTCAAGATTCCAGTTAAATACATTGGAGTGGGGGAAAAAATCTCCGATCTCCAAGTATTCAACAAGACCACGTTCGTGGATTCGCTTTTCGCGAAGAAATAATTATTTAGCCTTTTCTTTTGCCCAGGTATCTTTTAAGGTAACCGTGCGGTTAAATACGAGCTTTTCCGAAGTAGAATCCGGATCTAAGCTATAATAACCCTTGCGGATAAACTGTAAGGCTTGGCCCTCTTTCGCTGCTTTCAGCCCTGGCTCCACATAGACTTTAGGTACAATTTGAAGTGATTCAGGATTGATAAATTTCAAGAAATCATCACCTAATTCAGACGCATCTTCCACGATCAATAAGCGGTCAAAGTTACGAACCTCCGCTTCTACTGCATGAGCCACGGATACCCAGTGAATCGTTCCTTTCACGGAAACACCACTCGTATCTTGCCCAGACTTACTTTCTGGAATATATTCTGCATGCACTTCCGTCACATTGCCAGCCGAATCCGTTTTGAAATCCGTACACGTCACGATATAAGCTCCTTTCAAACGCACCTGCAATCCTACGCCTAAACGGAAAAATTTCTTAGGCGGATCGATCATGAAATCATCGCGCTCAATGTATAATTCATTGGAGAATGGAACCGAACGCTTCGTGATTACCTCGGCTTCTGGATTATTTTCAATCTGCAAATCTTCCGTTTTATCGGCTGGATAGTTCGTGATTACTAATTTAATCGGATCTAAGACGGCCATCACGCGATCAGCAGACTTATTTAAATCCTCGCGAATACAGAATTCCAACAAGCTTAAATCGATCAAATTATCACGCTTCGCTACTCCGATACGCTCGCAGAAATTGCGAATAGATGCAGGTGTAAAACCACGTCTACGTAAACCTGAAATTGTAGGCATACGGGGATCATCCCAGCCATTCACCACTTTTTCGTTCACTAACTGCAATAATTTTCGCTTGCTCATCACCGTGTGGGACAAGTTCAAACGTGCGAATTCATATTGATGAGATGGGAAAATCCCTAATTTATCTAAAAACCAATCGTATAATGGACGGTGAACGTCGAATTCTAGAGTACAAATAGAATGGGTGATTTCTTCGATGGAATCACTTTGTCCGTGAGCAAAATCGTACATCGGATAGATGCACCATTTGTCTCCAGAACGGTGGTGTTTCACATGGCGAATGCGATACATCAACGGATCACGCATGTGCATGTTCGGATGCGCCATGTCAATTTTTGCTCTTAGCACCTTCTCGCCGTCCGCATATTTTCCCGCGCGCATGTCACGGAATAAGGTCAAATTCTCTTCTACACTGCGGTTTCTGAAAGGACTGTGCGTACCCGGTGTGGTAGGCGTTCCTTTTTGGGCTGCGATCTCTGCTGCCGTCGAATCATCTACATAGGCAAAGGAAAGCGTGATTAACTTCTCTGCGAATTGGTATAAATCTTCGAAATAATCTGACGTATATAATTCATTTGCCCAAGTAAATCCTAACCAGGAAACATCCTTCTTAATCGATTCCACATATTCTGTTTCCTCTGTCACCGGATTTGTATCATCAAAACGCAAATTCGTCCCTCCGCCAAAACGCTGAGCCAACCCAAAATTCAAGCAAATACTCTTCGCGTGACCGATGTGCAAATAGCCATTCGGCTCAGGTGGAAAACGAGTCAGAATACCTTGTGCGTATTTTCCAGACGCGATGCCTTCCTGAACGATTTCTTCTAAGAAATTAAGTGATTTGGGTTTTAATTCTTCCATGTATAATTCCGTGTCGACGAATAAATTTGAGCTGTAAGGTTCAAAAATAAACATTATTTGCCAAAATCCGTAATTTGCAGACCGATATACCTATGAGAAAACACATCCTACTCTTCGCCCTCCTATTTTTAGGCGCTTTCCAAAGCTTCGGCCAATGGAAATCGCTCAACTTAGACACGAAAGCCTCCTTTAGAGCCATTCGATCCTACGGTTCACACATTTGGATAGGCGGAACCCGTGGAACCGTCATTCACTCAAGTGACGGAGGCGAACACTTTATGATTTCACAAGTTCCAGAAGCTGATTCTTTAGACTTCCGAGACCTAGCGATACTCGACGAAAATACCGTCTTATTGATGAGCGCTGGCCCGGCAGAGAATGGCGCAGCCAAGATTTTCCGCACAGAGAATGGAGGAAAAAGCTGGAAATTAGCCTTCCAAATCAAGGAGAAAGGCTATTTCTTTGATGCCATTCTTTGGGAGGGCAACCAAGGATTGGTTTTGTCCGATCCTGCGGGCCCATTCTATGGCTTAATTCGCATACGCGATAAAGGACGCAACTACGAAGTATTGAACCCTATGAATCATCCAGCCTTGCAACAAGGGGAAGCTGCCTTTGCAGCCAGTGGATCTAGTTTACAAAAAACAAAAAAGGGCTATTATATCGTAACCGGAGGCGGCGAAAAAGCAAGGGTCATGTACGGTAAGGATGCGCTACATTGGGAAAGCATTTTTGCGGAAATACCTGGCGGCGAAGGAACCGGTTTTTTTGGTCTAGGTGTTCGCAATCCGAAGAACTTATGGATCGCTGGTGGAAATTATTCCCGCATTAAAGAGGGGCCCGTACCAGTTTTAGAAAGTAAAGATGGCGGGATGACTTGGTCTCCAGTCGCTGGTGCACCTGGGTATTATGTCGAAAAAATGCTGTGGGCAGCGCCGTATTGGATTATATCTGGGCCGGCAGAGAGCTCGGCTTTTGACCCTATGAAGAAGCGTTGGATTAGTTTAGGTAAAAGTCCCTACCACAACATTTGTCAGGTGGGGGATCGGATCTACGGTGTAGGTGGAAGAGGCCAAATCGGTTTCATTAGCCTCTCCCAAATACAGCAACTATTTCTTTCTAAAGAATAAAGAAATAGGCGTTCCTTCTAAATCGAATGCTTTACGCATCTGGTTTTCTAAGTAACGCTCGTAACTTTCCTTGATATACTGCGGTAAATTGCAGAAGAAAATGAACGTCGGATACGGGGTGGAAACCTGCGTACAGTATTTAATCTTAATGTACTTTCCTTTCCAAGCGGGTGGCGGATAACTCGCGATCACATCTAGCATCACATCGTTCAATTTCGACGTTGAAATCTTCTGTGTACGGTTTTCGTACACTTTAAGCATTAATTCTAACGCTTGGAAGATACGCTTCTTCTCCATGACCGAAGTAAAGATCACTGGCATATAATTCAACGGTGCCATACGTTCCTTAATCGCTTTCTCTAATTGAATCGCAGTATTCGTGTCTTTCGCCACTAAATCCCACTTATTAATCATCAATACAATTCCTTTCTTCGCCTTGTCCGCCATGCTGACAATGTTCATATCCTGCGCCTCTAATCCGGTTAATGGATCAATGGTCGTCGCATCGATGATGATTATCGCCACATCGCATTCCTCTAAAGCTTTCATCGAACGCAAAACAGAGTAATACTCGATGTTATCGTCGATACGTGCTTTTCGGCGAATACCAGCCGTATCTGTGATGATGAAATCTTTCCCAAACATCGTGTAGTGATTTTGAATCGCATCCCGCGTGGTTCCAGCCTCATCCGTTACAATTGACCGATCTTTACCTAGGATAGCATTCAAAAAAGAGGACTTTCCTACGTTTGGACGACCTAAGATCGCCACGCGTGGAATGCCTAATTCTGGATTTTCGATTCCTTCATCCTTGAAATGAGAAACCATCGCATCGAGCATATCACCTGTACCACTTCCACTTTCAGCGGCAATCGCAAAGGGATCACCTAAACCTAATTCGTAAAATTCAGCTGCAGCATAAGCCTTCTCGTGTGTATCGGCTTTGTTCGCGATCAAAATAACGGGTTTCTTAGAACGACGTAAAACGTTCGCAAAATCCTTATCTAAATCCGTTAAACCCGTAGAACAATCTACCACGAACAATAATACCGCCGATTCTTCAATGGCTAATTCTACCTGCTCGCGTATTGCTCCTTCAAATTTATCTTCGGATCCATGCACGTATCCTCCCGTATCAATCACGGTGAAGAAACGTCCTGTCCATTGACCGTAACCATAATGGCGGTCGCGCGTCACCCCAGACATGTTGTCCATGATAGCCTTCTTTTGTTCGATCAAGCGATTGAACAAAGTAGATTTCCCTACATTGGGACGCCCCACAATTGCAATAATATTTGACATTCTATGTTAAATTAATCGAGTGAATACCCGAATGAACGCAGCTTGTCGGTCTTCGCACGCCAATCAGGCTCCACTTTGACAAACTGCTCTAAAAATACTTTTTTACCAAAAAACTTCTCCAAATCCTCTCTTGCCTGAATTCCCACTTTCTTGATATTTTCACCTTTATGCCCAATGATGATCGCACGCTGCGATACCCTTTCGACATAAATCTCCGTAGCGATACGTAAAATGGTAGGCTCTTCTTTAAAAGAAGTCACCACTACCTCACACGAATAAGGAATCTCTTTTTTATAATTCAAGAAAATCTTCTCTCTAACAATCTCAGAGGCAAAGAACTTTTCTGGCTTATCTGTCAGCTCCTCCTTATCAAAAAAGGGTGGATGAACAGGTAAATGCTCCATGAGATGGCTAAAGATTTGGTCCAAATGAACCGATTCTAACGCCGAAATAGGGATAATCGGCTTACCAGGAAAAATTCCCTGCCAATACGCGACTTTCTCCTCTAACTTCTCCATGGTCACTAAATCGATCTTGTTTAATAAAACAAGAATAGGTGTATCCGTAAAATCTTTCCAATTGGTCAAAAAGTCCAAATCTTCAAATTCGTCAAACACATCCGTCACATACAACACTACATCCGCATCCTCTAAAGAGCTTTTCACGAACTGCATCATGGATTTATGCAATTCATATTTTGGCAATAAAACACCAGGCGTATCTGAGTAAACAATCTGATATTCAGTACCCTTATGCTCTCCATTCAACATCCCCAAAATCCGGTGACGTGTCGTCTGCGCTTTCGAGCTCACAATCGAAAGTCGCTCCCCCACTAATGCATTCATCAGCGTACTCTTACCCACGTTGGGTTTTCCAATAATGCTGATAAAGCCTGCTTTGTGTTCTGGGGTCATAGAAATGTAACGTATAATCTGCCTCAAAAAGGATAGGCAAGAATAATTTCTACAAAGATACTTGTTTTTTCCCAAAGAAACGTGCATCTTTGCACTCCCAATTATATCGCGGGGTGGAGCAGTTGGTAGCTCGTTGGGCTCATAACCCAAAGGTCGTCAGTTCGAGTCTGGCCCCCGCTACAAGAATTTCAAAACGGTTGTACTCAAAAAGTATAACCGTTTTGTTTTTTATCATTACTCCCAAATCAAAAAAATTATCGGATTCCAGAGCAAAGTCTTATTACCGCAATTAATAGACACAGCATTTATTTAACGGAATTTTGGCAATTAACGACGAGATTTGCCTCTTTTTAAATTTTTTAAAAAATTGAAAGTTTTGATTTTAATCTTTATTATTGAACTCTAAACAAACAATTATGAAAAAAATCGCAGGAATTTTACTCATCATCTCATCTTCATTGGCATTAATCAGTCAATTGGTTAATTTGCCCGAACAATTCAACTATTTAAGTGGCTTTCAACTATTTGCCTCGCTACTAATTTGGCCTTTGCAAACAATTTCATTGTTATTACTAGGCATCTATTTAGTAAGTGACAACAATTCTACCATTCCAGTTCAGAGTGGATCTAGTTTTAATCAAGATTTTAATCCAGAAAATTCAAATCCCTATGACGTTCCATCTACCGGATTGAATATCATCTCATTTTTAATCCCATTGGTAGGATTAATTGTTTACCTAACAGAAAAAGACAAATCTCCTATCAAGGCCAGTTCAGCTGGAAAATCTGCTCTCTGGGGCGTGGGAGTTTCTTTTGTATTAGTCATCATCTCCGTTATCATTTCGATTTCAATTATTAACAGCCTAAATTAACCTGGCGAATTATTGTCAGGTGTTACATCAAAAGAGGTCTTACAAAGGCCTCTTTTTTTATGCCACAAAATTGATCTTATTTGACCGCTAAATAAATACCAATACCGCTAAATAATTCCTTCAACAAGGTTCAGCTCAAATACACTAGGTTTACAATCGTAAATACGTGCTCATGAGAAAACACCTGAAAATTCCCGGAATAGATCAATGCCCAGTTGATGACATCGTTAGCATAGAGGGTAAAGGGAATTATACTACTATCTTTTTAAAGAACGGCCAAACACCCACGATGGCTAAAACATTAAAGAAGTTTGAATCTCAATTACGCCTTGGCACATTCATTCGTATTCACAAGTCCTATTTAGTGAACAAAGTAAATATCACAGGACATGACTTAAACGATACCAAAACTGTCAAGACCATCCTAAACCAAGCACTACCAGTTTCTCGTAGAAAACTAGATTTAGTCAGAGGCCAATTAGCCTAAATAATTGCCAAAATAGTTTCGATTAATTAACGGTAATGTGCAAACAACCGTTTCTTTCAAACTTAACGTAGCATTGATTCAACTGGTTGTACTTGTGTAAAATTTTCACAAACAGTTCCACTTGACGTTTATTTTTTTTACCAAACTTCCTGTAGTTAACATCGAATGTTTTCCCTTTTAGGTGGGCACTTTCTCCAATCGCATTCGCATTGTTTTTTCGCAATCTGGCTACGCTTTCAAGCGTGCGTGTACCACTAGATAGTTCGATTGGAATAGCTGTCAGCTGTCGACTCCTACAACTGTCTTCGTATTCTTGGCTTAACTTACGAACAAAATCGCGACACTTAGGTAGAACAAAGGGTTTTGAATAAGGCATCTGACTAATATGTAATGCATCACTCGCCTTTAGTTTAACTAACACACCCTTATCCAATAAGTTGATTAAGCCTTTATCATTTCGCTGAGGCACTATACCCTCCTTTTGATATGCCTTATTATGCTGACTAATTCCATCTGTAAATAAGATAGCGCAATTAGGACAAATTCCATTATTTACATATTGCCCGTAAGTATACTGTAGATAATAATACCGAACTACTCTTTTAATATCCTTAAACAAGAATACAAAGAGCACAAAAAAAACAGCTAGGACCAGAAAATATAATTTTTTGAATTTAATTATATTCACTGGCCCTAGCTGTTGACTACTTAACTTAAATCTTATTTGGCTTGTGGCGCCATTAAGCTAAAGAATTGATCTAATTTAGGCGTTACAATAATCTCCGTACGGCGATTTTGCTTACGTCCTTTGGCAGTTTTGTTCGCTGATTGTGGCTCAAATTCTCCACGACCACCCGCTGTTAAACGCTCTGGATCTACATCGAATTTAGTTTGCAATACACGAACTACCGATGTAGCACGCTTAGCAGATAAATCCCAGTTGTCTTGGATACACTCAGTAGAGATGGGTTGTGAATCAGTATGACCTTCTACCAATACGTCTAACTCTTTGTGATCATTTAAGACTTTCGCCACCTTTGCTAACACAGCCACTGCTTTAGCATTAACTACGGCACTACCTGATGCAAACATCAAGTTATCTGAGATCGAGATATACACTACCCCTTTCTTCACTTCCACCGTTACATCTTCATCATTCACATCTGCTAATGAACGCTTCAAGTTCATTACAAGAGATAAATTCATTGAATCTTTACGTTGGATAGATGAGTTCAAATCTTTGATGTATTTCCCTTGCTCGTTTAAGGCATCTAAAGACTTGCGAATACTTTCCGCACCTGATTTATTGATAACTGAAAGATCAGATAAACGATCTAATAAGTTGGTATTCGTTTTCTTGAAGTAATCTAATTGCTCTTGCAATGTTTTCAATTGACCATTCTTCGCTTCTAAATCAGTATCTCTCTTTTTCAATTCACCTTGAAGGCTTGCCGTTAAAGATTGGCAATCTGATAAATCAGCTTTGGCTTTAGACACAGTCGAAGCACTAGAAGCCTGTAATTCAGTTAATTGTGATTCCAAATCCGCTAATTTCTTCTTTCCTACACAAGAGGTAAATAAAAAAGGCATCATTGCGAATACTAAAATTAGTTTTTTCATAACGCAGTGTTTGTTTAATTATCAAGCAAAAATAAGGATCTCCTTTAATATACGTATCCCGAAATACGTTTTTTTCTAGATTGTTTTTAAAATTTCTCCGGCGTCCTCCCCCAAAACCTGATTGACCGTACCCATCACATCAAAAAATACAGCCAATTTTTCTGGATCTATTCGATCATAAATCAACTTATTAAACGCTATGACCCCTTTGCGGGCTTGGTCCCGTTTTTTCTTTCCAATTTCCGTTAAAAATATCTTGACGACGCGCTTATCCTCATAATTAGCCGAACGCTCAATCCATTTCTTATCCTCTAAAGTCTTCAACATACGAGTCAAGGATCTAGCCTCTAAACCTAAAGCAGGGGCAATCTTGGTGGCGGGCGTACCGTCTTTGTCGATATGCAATAATACATAGCCAATCGCCATGGTCATATCAAATTGAGCGGCATAGGTATTATACATACGACTGATGGCATACCAGCCAGTCTTGATGTGAAAATCAATCGTTTCTTCTGCTTTCATAGAAATTCTGTTTGTATGCTAACATACGTTTGAGCAAAAATGGATCAAAAAAAAATAGGATGCAAGCATCCTATTTTCAAATTCCTATAAAAGCAATCGATTATTGTACTCGATTACCTTTCATTCTTTTCGAATTCACTTTTAAGCCATTTAAAGAAGACTTCATAATCATCAGGCGAACACGAGGTGTTTTGGTCACTGACTTAGTCAATCCTTCGTATTTCTCATTGTACACTAGGTATTTATTTCCTTCAAAGTTCAAATGAGAAATAGACGAGTTACCTGATTCATCTACCAGCTGATAGAAATACTCTCCGCGTTCCCCTAAAACAGGCGCAAAGATCAAACTATTTGATTCCTTAGCTGGATTATCAAAAGAGACATACAATTTACCTTCTACTTCTTTCAACAAGGCTCCCGGTGTCTGCTTCTCTAAACTAACTCGATTAATCGATTTTCCATTTTTGAAGACTAAAGCCCCTGCTTTCACATTGGCGTCCGTTGAACTCATCTCTCTTTCCAATACCAAACCATTATCATTGTAAAACTGAATCTTCTGCAAAGGGATGTTATTCTCTTTTACAGTAGCTAAAATCGAACCAGTCAAAAATTCTTGTTGAGAACAAGAACTAAACAAGGCGGTTGCAAACAATAAAATGGCCAGTTTTTTCATGAGAATGTTAGTTAACGCCTTCGGCTAAAACAAGAACTCGATTATTCAAAACTTCAACAACTCCTCCTTCGATTTGGAAGACCTCTTTATCAGCCGTTAATTCTCCTTTAGCTAAAGTAGAAACGATCGCTGCGTGGTCATTTAAAATTTGGAAGGAACCATTAACGCCAGGCAAAGTCACTACAGATGCTTCTGCAGAGAAAACTTTACGATCCGGTGTAATAATTTCTACAAACATATTTTTTTTTATTTAGCAGCCTCAGCTAATAATTTCTCTCCTTTTACCACTGCATCCTCAATAGTTCCTACTAAGTTGAAAGCAGCTTCTGGAAGGTGATCGTATCCACCATCGATGATCGCGTTGAATCCTTTGATCGTATCGTTGATGTCCACTAGAACGCCTTTTAAGCCTGTAAATTGTTCTGCCACAAAGAAAGGTTGTGACAAGAAACGTTGTACACGGCGAGCGCGAGAAACGACTAATTTATCTTCTTCAGATAATTCATCTAGACCTAAGATCGCAATGATATCCTGTAATTCTTTGTAACGTTGTAAGATTTCCTTCACACGTTGCGCCGTATCATAGTGAGAATCACCTAATACTTCTGCAGACAAAATACGAGATGATGAATCTAATGGATCCACCGCTGGGTAGATACCTAATTCAGCAATCTTACGAGATAATACCGTAGTAGCATCTAAGTGGGCAAACGTTGTTGCCGGAGCTGGATCCGTTAAGTCATCGGCAGGTACGTAAACTGCTTGTACCGATGTAATAGAACCACGCTTCGTAGAAGTGATACGCTCTTGCATCGCACCCATTTCTGTTGCTAAGGTTGGTTGGTAACCTACCGCAGATGGCATACGACCTAACAGGGCAGATACCTCAGAACCCGCTTGTGTAAAACGGAAGATGTTATCGATAAAGAATAGGATATCACGACCTTGACCTTCGCCATCGCCATCACGGAAGTGTTCCGCCACCGTTAATCCTGATAAAGCTACACGTGCACGTGCTCCTGGAGGCTCGTTCATTTGACCGAACACTAAAGTTGCTTGAGACTTCGCTAATTCCGTGTTATCTACTTTAGAAAGATCCCACTCACCCGCTTCCATCGCGTGCTTAAATTCCTCGCCATACTTGATAACGCCTGATTCAATCATCTCACGTAATAAGTCGTTACCCTCACGAGTACGCTCACCTACACCTGCGAATACCGAAAGACCTTCGTATGCTTTGGCAATATTATTAATCAACTCCATGATCAATACGGTTTTACCTACACCGGCACCACCGAATAAACCAATTTTACCACCCTTTACATAAGGGGCTAACAAGTCGATAACCTTAATTCCTGTGAATAAAACCTCAGTTGTTGTCGCTAATTCATCAAATTTAGGCGCAGCACGGTGGATAGGCAATCCTTTGTCAGACTTAGGTTGAGCAATACCATCGATGGCATCACCTACTACGTTAAACAAACGACCTTTAATTCCCTCACCTGTCGGCATCGTCATAGGCGTACCTTTATCGATTACCTCTTGTCCACGTTGAAGACCTTCCGTTCCTTCCATCGCAATTGTTCTCACGCGATCTTCTCCTAAGTGCTGTTGCACCTCAAGAACAAGCGTTTGACCATTTGATTTCGTTACTGAAAGAGCATTCAAGATCGCTGGTAAATGTGATCCTTCGCCTTCGAAGCTCACATCGACAACGGGTCCAATTACTTGCGCAACTTTTCCTTTGTTAACTGCGTTTGCCATTTGAATTTTAATTTGTTAGCTAAAAAACTACGATTTTGTATTAGTTCACGAATGCTAATACATTCGGACTGCAAAATTAGCCTCTTAATTCGAATTTACCAAAATAGAAATTAGTATTTTTCAACTATTTTTTGCCAAAATCAGGCAATTTCTTTGAATGAATCGTAGTTTATATGAAATTTAGGAATTCATTTTTGAACCAAAATATGCGCTTAGCTCTGCCCTCATTTTCGAAAAGCATTTTCTATGCCTGTTCAACCTTACTTTTGGTGGCTTTAGGGCTGTGGATACAGGGAGGTCAGGTCCTATTTAACTGGATAGAAGTCTCCGAGATGATCCCTTTTCAAAAGGTGGTGGATACGCAGGCGGGACAAGATCTTCACAGCACGGTTTATTTCATTCGCCAAAATTTCCAAATACAAGCCGCTACTCTGGAGCCCACACCCGAGATTATCGGATTTGTTTTAGCGACTATTGGCCTTTTCACGCTTCTTTTCTCTATTTTACCAGCTTGGCAGACTATGTTAGGAGCTGCTTTATGGTTTGGCATTGTTGCTTTCAGCCTATCTGATGCCTCCATTCCTGCCTTATCCCAAATTATCAGTGGACAGGTCTTCAGCCTCAGCCTATTAGCTCTTACTGGCCTATCCGTTTTGAGTTCGGGCTCGATACCTTCTTTATTACTA
Source organism: Aquirufa esocilacus (assembly GCF_042715595.1). NCBI lineage: Bacteria > Pseudomonadati > Bacteroidota > Cytophagia > Cytophagales > Flectobacillaceae > Aquirufa > Aquirufa esocilacus. The sequence goes on from NZ_JBBKXX010000002.1 coordinate 29,215, forward strand.
AGTTGGTCTCAAGGCTCAGATGTTGCCAGTTCGAAGAAAAATCGATTGATTTTAGGCTTGGTTTGGGGAGTTAATTTGCTGATTACTTTTGGCAATCAACGATTCGATCTAGGTATTCGCACCGCCATTCCTCCTTTCTTCTGGTGGCTACTTGCTACCGGAACATATGTGTACCAAAACAAGGAGAATAAAACCTTACTAGGAATAAGTATTTTGGCCCTATCCGCTCTATTGCCGCTGTTATGGCATGCGAATACGCCTGGTTTGCAGGCCTTAGAAAGCTGGAATTTGATCAATCAGGTAGTGATGGGCTTACTTTTTCCGCTCTTTATATTCCGAAATTTCGATTCTTTACTAGCCAAAAATCTACCTATCCATAAAGTCATTCACAAGGCCGCTTTGTTGCCACTGCATCTCATTCAAATAGGAGTGCTTATTTTGAGCGTGGGTGCTGTTTTTGCTTTCAATTCAGGTGCTTATCACCAAGGAATGGCGGCAAAAGAAAATTATGCCGGTGATGTGTCTGGATTTTTTGGCGATTCTCAAATGGCTGAAATTCATTATAAAAATGCTACGCTACATAGCCGTTTAAATCCGAAAAGTAATCAGAGCCTTGCCGCACTCGCACAACAAGCCGGCGACACCGAAGCATTTGCATATTATGTAGCTGCCAGCCAAAGTATTCACAAAGACCCCTCTCTCTCTATCGCGTTAGCTAATGTTTTTGCTGCAGAAAATCATCCCTTTGATGCCTTATTTACCTTGCAAAAAAGTGACCAAGCTGATCCGCGTGTCGCATCCCAATTAGCCTTGCAATATGAAAGACTAGCCATACCAGATTCTGCCGCTTACTTTTATGAAAAAGCGTATGAACTAGCCCCAGAAAACCCACTTTACAAAGCTAACAAGCTCTATTCAGACGTAGTTTATCGAAAACGGAAACCTGATTTTGATCCCTCTGAAGACCTAGCGATTCAAGCTAATCTTTTAGCAGCTGGAATTCCTACGGCACCAATGAACCCCACTTTTATTCCGAAAGCTGACTTGCGGGACTTGGTTTATCTATATAACGGATTATTCTTTTGGAAAGAAAAAGCACCCATATATGACCTTACAAGCTGGCAAAGATCACTTGGCGACATGTTCCCAGAATTAGAGCTATTAAAATCATGGCAAGTATATCACCACGCTAAACCACTCCTAGCCTTAAATCAATTGAATGTGTCTATCGCAGCGGACACGACCCAGGGTTCGGGCATGATAGGCATTTTGGCTTTTTGGAAATATGGAACGGCTTTTCCTGTGAAGACACCTGTAATTACTCGCCAGAACGCACTCAGCATGCTCGAAAAATACCCATTTCAAGTAAGCGTGTTACAACAGGCGCTTCCGCTTGTTTCTCCGAAAAAAGGATACGATGCAGCGCTGTCAGCTTTGCAATGGAACGAACAGAATCCTGCCTTTTATCCGATCTATGTACAACAGGCATTAAAAATGGGTGAAATTAGTTATGCGGATGAGGCAATGGAAAAACTCCGGAAATTGAATCCCACCCTTTACCAAGCCACGCAAGTGAGCTATTTAGCTGAAAAACAACACGCTCTAGAAAAAACTAAATTCTAAGGCTTGTATAATTAAGTGACATTCTGTACTTTTGCAGTCCTAATTAATTTAAGTAGCGGAGTAAATGGTTCTTTCGCTGCTTAATCATTTAAAGAACCATCTTATATGAATCAAAAAATTCGCATTAAGCTGAAGTCATTTGACCACTCATTGGTAGACAAATCAGCAGAGAAAATCGTTAAAGCGGTAAAAGCTACAGGAGCAGTTGTTTCTGGCCCTATCCCTCTTCCAACAAAAATTGAGAAATTCACTGTTTTACGTTCACCACACGTTAACAAGAAAGCACGTGAGCAATTCCAATTATGTACTTACAAGCGTCTAATCGACATCTTCTCTTCTTCTGCTAAAACAGTAGATGCTTTGATGAAATTAGAATTGCCTTCAGGAGTAGACGTAGAAATCAAGGTTTAAGGACCTGTCAGGTGAAGGCCTACCAGCTGAATCCATGATGAATAAATATTTTGTTTTACCTTTGCAAGCCCCAATCGAAATGATGGGCTGCTTTAACAAATAAAGAAATGAAAAGAACTTTTCAACCCTCTGTACGTAAGAGAAAAAACAAACACGGATTCCGTGAGCGTATGTCTACGGCAAACGGTCGTCGCGTATTGACAAACCGTCGTGCTAAAGGACGTCACAAGTTGACTGTTTCAGACGAAAAAAGAGGCAAATAAGCCATAGATCTTAGAAAAGAAGATTTCTGGTTTGCTATTGTTGTACACTTGGTATTCCTGCTTTGAAATTTACATTTTCTAAATCGGAGCGTCTAACGCACATTAAAATTATTGATTCCTTATTCGAAAAGGATAGTCGAATCGTTGAAGAACGATTTGTCTATCCTTTTCGTGTTTTATACATCCGCCAGAATCCTTTTGAAGCGGATTTGACGAACCCACAAATATTGATTTCGGTGCCCAAGCGTCGATTTTCGAAAGCCGTGGATCGAAATACGCTTAAGCGTCGCATCCGCGAGGCCTACCGCCTGAATAAACCCCATTTTCAAGTAGAAGGAAAAGCAAAACTTCCAGATGTATTGGCTTTTGTCTATATTGGTTCTACGATTGAACCATCCGATAAAATCCACAAGAAAATGGCCGCCATTTTAGACAAATTCACCCAACCGAATGAAGCAGCTAGTTAAAATAAGCCTTTTCGTATTTATGGGTATGGGCTTGTGGGCTTTTAGTCGGGCGGACCAATTATTTGACCTGGCCAAAAACCTGGACATTTACGCCAGCGTCATCAAAGAACTGAATCAATTCTACGTGAATCCAATCGACCCGAACAAGGTCGTTCAAAACTCCATCGATGGAATGCTGGATCAATTAGACCCATACACGGTCTATTATCCGGAAGAAGATTTGGACGAATTCACCACTCTCACCACCGGAAAATACGAAGGCATTGGCATCCGCGCCTCTTGGGTAGACAAAGGCTATTACATTACGTATGTAGACGAATCGAGTCCTGCCTTGCAAGCTGGATTGCAAATAGGCGATCAACTGCTTTCTATTAATGGTAATCAGATCACCGAAGAGTCCGACCCCGGTCTATTAATCAAAGGCCCTAAAGACAGTAAATTAGTCGCAGAAATTAAACGCGGGGATTCGCAGCTGACGTTGAGTGTCAACCGGTCTACCGTTCAAATCAAGAATGTGGGCTACGCGGGTATCATTCGTCCAGGCATCGGGTACATCGAATTAGAAGAATTCAATCAGTCAGCTACCAAAGAAATGAAAGCGGCTCTCGTTCAATTGAAGAAAGAGGGGATGAAGAAGTTGATATTGGATTTACGCAATAACCCGGGTGGCTTACTGACGCAGGCGGTAGATATTTGCAATCTCTTCTTAGACAAAGAAACACCCATCGTGAGCACGAAGGGCAAATTAAAAGAATGGAATGCAACCTACAAGGCGTTGAATCCGAGCTGGGATACGTCGATGCCCATCGTTGTTTTAATCAATCAAAACTCTGCATCAGCTGCCGAAATTGTGGCGGGCGTTCTGCAAGATTATGACCGAGGAACAATAGTGGGGCAACGGAGTTTTGGAAAGGGCCTCGTTCAGGTAACACGTGATTTACCTTATCGGGCAAAAATCAAGATTACCACCGCGAAATACTATATTCCGAGCGGTCGCTGCATTCAAGCGATCGATTATTCAGAAAACAAGGACACCACTAAGCGCGAATTCAAAACGCGCAATGGCAGAAAAGTCAATGCGGGTGGAGGAATCGAACCCGATGTGTTAGTGGGCAGACCGCAGGCGAACAGTTTAACTCAACAATTATTGAAAGAGCGGATCTTCTTCCAATATGCCCGCCTTTTCAAATTAAAACACCCCTCTATCTCGGCTGCTGCTAATTTCCATTTGACAGAACCTGAATTCGAACAATTTGTTCAATGGGTTAAGGCAAGTAAATTCATATACGAGAGTCCGTTAGAGAAACAGATGCGCGATGTGCTGAAAGAAACACAAAAAGATCCTTTGTATGTGAACTTGACGGCGACGCTGGAAAAAATCAAGCCGGAATGGGATTCTTCGATCGCGAAAGAGCTACAGGCAAACAAAAAAGTGATTTCGGCGTTATTAGAACAAGAAATAGTGCATCATTATTACCTGAAAAAAGGGATAAATGAATGGTCTTTTGAACACGATCCGAGCCTATTAAAGGGTGTGGAATTAATTACCAATTTGAAATGAGTCTTATCCTAAGTCTAGATACGTCGACCCAAAACTGTTCCGTTGCCCTCCACGAAAATGGGCAATTGATTACGCAGGAATTAGTGGATGAGGAGGGTTCTCATTCTAAATCGCTGACCCTTTTGATTGAAAAAGTGATGAAGACAGCAGGTCGCGCGCTAGCTGAACTATCCGCCGTGGCCGTTTCAAACGGACCCGGATCTTACACTGGCTTACGTATCGGTTTAGCGACGGCGAAAGGAATTTGCTTCGCTTTGGATAAGCCTTTGATCTGTTTACCGACCTTGCAGGTGTTAGCCTCCGCAGTCGAAGCGCCAGCAGGATCCTTACTTTTGCCTATGTTAGATGCACGCAGAATGGAAGTGTATGCGGCCGTTTATTCGTCAGATCTACTAGAGCTATCTCCACAAGAGGCGCACATTTTAACACCTGAATCTTTTCAAGCGTTTACGCCAGTGATCGCTTTGGGGAATGGATCTGCAAAATGGATAGAAAGTTGCACGCATCCCTCTATCAAGTTCCTAGATGGTCCTTTATTACCTGAGGCTCAATATATGGGAAAATTAGCGCACGAGGCATTTTTGAATCAAACATTCGAGAACCTCGTTACCAAAGAGCCCGATTATTTAAAGGAATATATGGGCACTAAACCAAAACTTAAATCCTTGTAAGATGGCAGAGGAAATCATCAACCGTGTAAACCAAAGTGGACTGACGCAAATCGATCTAGAAGATTTACGCGTTCCGGGTGAGCGTGTTTTCATCGACATCAAGGATCAATTGTTCCAAGGCATCGCCTTGCGCGAGAAGGATTTCAGAGAATTTATCAGTGGCCACGATTGGTCGAGCTATGCTGGGAAACATGTAGCGGTGGGTTGTAGCGAGGATGCCATTATCCCTACTTGGGCTTATATGTTATTAGGAGTACAGCTAACTCCGTTTGCAAAGACACTCGTATTCGGGAATCTAGCAGATTTAGAAAAAACTTTGTTTGAGCAGGCTTTGGCGAAGATAAAGCCGGAAGATTTTCAGGATGCCAAAATCGTTATCAAAGGTTGCTCGAAAGAATCCGTTCCTACCGAGGCCTATCTGAAAATCACTCAATTATTGCAACCGGTGGCGAAGAGCCTGTTTTTTGGAGAACCCTGCAGCACGGTTCCGCTTTTTAAAAGAAAATAAGGTAATTTTGTCCTATGTCCACGGAAACGCAAGCACAATACCAGTTTATTGATAAAATCATCCAGCATCATGTAGGGGAGAACTCCGAGGTGAAGGACTTAGAATTTTTCTACGGGGGTAATTTTAACTTGGCCGTGCGTGTGCAATTGAAAAATGCGGACGAATATTTCATCAAATGGAACCAAGGAGATCACCAAGGTTTCTTTGAGGCTGAGGCAAAAAACTTAGATTTAATTGGAAAAACTTCCTCCATTTCAGTACCGCGCGTAATAGGAACAGGTACGATGGAGGATAAAGAATACTTGATGATGGAATGTATTCCATCCGGAGAAAAGGCAACGAATTACTGGGTGGATTTTGGGGAGAAACTAGCTCGATTGCACAAAAATACGGCTGAAAACGGGCACGGACTCGACTATACAAATTACATCGGTGCTGCGCCACAAATCAATACTTGGAATGAAAATGGCATCGCCTTTTTCATTGAACATCGCTTGCGCAATCAGTTAGCCAGAGCGATATATGATCGTAAAATTGATGCTGACTTAGAGGCCAAATTTGAAACCTTGTTTGAAAAGTTACCCTCCCTTTTACCGAATGAAAAGTCAGCTTTAATTCACGGGGATCTTTGGTCCGGAAATGCAATGACGAATCCGCAAGGATTAATTACACTCGTGGATCCAGCCTGTTATTATGGATTTAGAGAAGCGGAACTTGCCTTTACTACCATGTTTGGTGGATTTGACGAGGCCTTTTATGAGGCATATCACGCGAATTTTCCGATTGAGAAAGGATTCCACAAACGCATTCCTTTGTACAATCTGTACCCACTCTTAGTACACGTGAATCTATTCGGCGAAGGTTACTTGCCTGCCGTTAAGAAGATTGTAGATTCGTATTAACCACTTCATCCACGTCCTTAGCACCCGGGAAAAACGAAACTAGCTTTCGCAAGATTTCTTCCATCACCGCATCCGGGCAGGAAGCTCCGCAGGTTAACAAAACCCGAACCTTTTCTTTTGTTGGGATAAACGCCTGACTAAGCTTTTCTTCTTTGACCACGTTATCAAAATGCAATACCTGGTCACCTGAAATTAATTTTTCCGCGTTCTTAATAAAATAGGTCGGTAATTTCTCGACACACAAATCGACTAAATGAGCTGTATTCGAAGAATTATAACCACCTGCGACAATGGCGAAATCTGCCTCCTCGGCTAATAAACCATAGGTAGCACTTTGGTTATCATTCGTGGCGTAACAGAGCGTATCGCGTGTATCTGCAAAATAATCCTTGATGTTTTCAGGCGATAATTGGAAGTGCAAGCGGATGATTTGACGTAAATAATCCACAATTTCTTGTGTATCCGTTGCCAACATCGTTGTCTGATTGACCACTCCAATGCGTTTTAAATCTTTCGCCGGATTAAACCCAGCTGAATATTGTCCATCAAATTCTACAAAAAACTCTTCCGGTGTTTTTTCTTCTTTAATATAAGCCGCTAAAGCAATCGCCTGCTTGATATCTTTGATAATCAAAGTCGGTGTCACAGATTGAGAATGCGAAAACGTAGCTTTCGTTTCCTCGTGACTAGGTTTTCCGTGCACAATCACCGTATAATCTTTTTTACCGATTGCATCCGCCCGATTCCACACCTTTTCCACAAAAGGACAGGTGGTATCATAAGCGTAGGGATCTATTCCGCGGGATTGCAAGATGGCTTGCGTCTCTAAAGTTGTTCCAAATGCAGGTACAATCACCACATCATTCGAGCTTAACTCTGACCAGTCCACAATTTGATTTCCGTGTGTGTCTTGAATAAAACGTACCCCACGATCCAATAAGTCCGCATTTACGGCAGGATTGTGAATCATTTCAGACAATAAGAAAATGCGTTTATCTGGATTTTGATCGATAATCTGGTAAGCTGTTTCTACGGCATTTTCTACTCCGTAGCAGAAACCAAAATGACGGGACAGCAACACCTCCACCGGACCGAAATCCAAGTGTGTAGGCGTGAAATCTTTCTTTAATTTATCTTGTACTCGACGAGCCTCTTTAATCCGACCGATCAAATTACTCTTAAATAAAGAGGGGATGGAAAAGGATTTCATTTTTTTAAAGGTTCGTTTATGGGGAGGTTGAGTAGTAAATGTACGCTTCTGTGCAATTGAATGCATTTTATAAACTGATTTTTTGGTTATTGGTTTTCAAAATTACGACATCTACGGCAATTAATCATTTTTTGTGGCTAATTTGCATCTCATTAAATTCAACCCCTTTATGGAATTCGAGCCGATAGTAGTAAAAGAAGAATGGGAGATGATTCTCGATTTTTTCGAAAACTCTTTTGGCAAGCGTCCCACTGAAATGGAACCGATCTTGTTGATGATCGGGGTACAGGAATTAGGTCAAGGTCACGCGCATTTTACCAAAGAACAAAAACAAGATCTCCTGCACATTGCCACCTGTAAAGTATTGAGCTATAGCGATTTTTACCGGTTGGACGGCTTAGATGAAGAAGGTTGGCCACATTGGGAAAATGTACAAGGAATTCCATCGCTGCCTTTGAAAGAGCAAGAAATCCTATTAAAAGCACACATCATTCATTATTTCAAAACCGAGGTATTCCCGAATGAAAATAATTAGTTATAACGTAAACGGCATTCGTGCCGCGATAACAAAAGGTTTCGTTTCTTGGCTTCAAGAAGAAAATCCAGATATTGTCTGCATTCAAGAATTGAAGGCGGAAGTAGAACAAGTAGACTTGAGCGAAATTTTCGCTTTGGGCTATGAGGTTTATTGGCATTCTGCTCAGAAAAAAGGCTATTCAGGTGTAGCAATCTTTAGTAAGATTAGACCAAATAACGTGTCAGTGGGTTGTGGTATCGATAAATACGACTCCGAGGGTCGCGTATTGCGCGCGGATTATGACGGATTTTCCGTGATGAGCGTTTATATGCCATCCGGCTCCAGCGGTGATGAAAGACAAGCCTTCAAAATGGACTGGTTAGGCGATTTTCAAAACTACATTAACGCCCTCAAAATTGAATTTCCGAATTTAGTCATTGCCGGCGATTACAATATTTGCCACAAAGCCATCGACATTCATAACCCGAAAGGCAACGCAAACAGTTCTGGTTTCTTGCCGGAAGAACGCGAATGGATGGATGGATTCGTGAGCCGCGGGTTTGTGGACTCCTTTAGAGCAATCAATGCAGAACCTCACCACTATAGCTGGTGGTCCTACCGCGCGGGAGCTCGTGGCAAAAACTTGGGCTGGCGAATTGATTATCAGATGGTATCTGAGGCTTTGGCAGAAAAAATCCAACACGCCTCTATCCTACCGGATGTGAAACATTCCGATCATTGCCCCATCGTTTTAATTCTTAATAGCTAATAATATGCACTTCGAAAAACACGTATTTATCTGCGCTAACGACAAAGATGCCCCTAAAAAATGTTGCGGTTCTAGTCACGGAATGGAATTAGTAGACGCTTTCCGCGCGAGCTATGCAGCCCAAGGTGGAACGGCTAAAATCCGCGTCCAGAAATCAGGATGCCTTGATTTCTGTGGAAAAGGACCTACGATGGTCGTGTATCCAGAAGGCGTTTTCTACGGCAATGTGCAGGTGGAAGATGTGGCAGAGATCACAAAATCGCATTTAATCGAAGACGAAATTGTGACTCGCCTCCAAATTCAATAAATTACGCCATGATTTACCGCTTATATCCCACGCTTTTAAATTCCTTTAACCTCTATGTGAGCCAATCCCGTGATGGAAATGGCAAAATCATCGTGGATGAAATCGAGCTAATCGATCGCATCAACCGCGTGCGTAAACCTACGACAAATGCGCAGCAAAAAGGGATTGATTTTGAACGAGCGGTAACTTTGGGTGAAAACGAAGAGGCATTTGCGGAGGGAATCATCGATCAAGCGCGTGAGTTATTGCCCGCCAAATACAAGACCCAGTTTTACGTAGAATCGCGCTACAAGAACGCGCAGATCTACGGATATATTGATGGCGTAGGTGATTCGGTGGCTTTTGACCTAAAAAGTACGGCCTATTACGAGCCAAATCGCTTTTTGACTAACCACCAAAACCTGTATTTATTAGGTCTACAGAAATACGGTATTGAGCGCCTAGACTACGTTATTACGGACTTCAAACAGGTGTATGTGGAATCTTACGATGTAAAAAATATCGATTTCAGTTTCCAATACGACCAGATCGAAAAGTTCATTTTGTTCTTAGAGGATAACAAGAAATTCATTCGAGATAAGAAGATTTTTGACCGTAAATCGAGCGATAATCAATTATCGATTTTCGAGTAAGCTCCTCAATTCATCCAAATGCTTGATTTCATGCGGCAAATCCGTTTCTGCCGAAAAAGGATTATAATGAATCGCTGGAATTCCCGCATTCAATGCTCCCCGGACATCAGCCTCCACGTGATCGCCAATCATCAGCGCCTCTCCAGGCTGAATACCTGCGCGTTCTAAAGCATATTCATAAAATAACGGATTCGGTTTCTTCGTCCCCACCTGCTGAGAGGTAATAATCTCTTGAAAAAAGGAGCGCATCCCCGCGCCTTCAATCTTCACGTATTGAATATCGTCAAAACCATTTGTCAGAATGTACAAGGGAAAATGGGCTGCTAAGTCTTGAATGACTTCAAAGGCACCTGGCATCAAATTCGTCTTTCGCGGTGCACGTTCGAGGTATTTATCGCCAAACTCTTCTGCAGGACCTTTGACGCCCAACTCTTGAAAAAAGCGCACAAAGCGCGTCTCCCTTAGTTCCGCCTGCGATATTTCGCCTGCCGCGTATTGGTCCCATAAACCATTATTGATTTTTTCAAAGCTGGCCCAGTAGCTTAAGGGCTCAATCGAAAGGCCGTATTCCGCGGCTAAATCAAGTAAAACTTCTTTTGCATTTAAGTCATGATCCCACAGCGTGTGATCCCAATCAAAAAAAAGTGCTTTCGGGCTAAAATTCATGTAACAAAGGTAATAATAACTTACCTTTGCTCTAGCCCATTTTAAAATATCCTATGGAACATCAATTACAACTAAAGAGACCTCTCGCATTTTTCGATTTAGAGACGACGGGGATACAGATTAACCGCGATCGCATTGTGGAAATTTCCATTGCCAAAGCGAATCTAGACGGAACCGTGGAGGTAAAAACGCGCCGCGTGAATCCAGGTATCCCAATTCCTTTAGAAGCTTCTTTAGTACATGGGATCTACGATGAAGATGTGAAAGACGAACCTACCTTTCGAATGGTAGCTCGCTCGCTTTCCACTTTTTTAGATGGTTGCGATCTTGCGGGCTTTAACTCCAACCGTTTCGATGTACCTATGCTGGTAGAGGAAATGCTACGCGCTGAGGTAGATTTCGATATGAAAAACAGAAAATTAGTGGATGCACAACGCATTTTCCATTTAATGGAGCCCCGTAATTTAACCGCTGCCTATCAGTTTTACTGCGGCAAAGAATTAATCGGAGCACACGGAGCTGAGGCAGATGTGTTAGCTACTTTAGAAGTATTAAATGCGCAGGTGAAACACTATGCGAACAAGGCGATTAAGGATGCGGATGGCAAGGAAGTTTTCCCTATTCAAAACGATATGGACAAGTTGCACGAACTAAGTGCCTCGAATTCAATTGACTACGCGAATAGAATGGCCTACAATAAAGACCGAGTGGCTTGCTTTAATTTTGGCAAACACATTGGTAGACCTGTGCTCGACGTATTGAAGTCTGACCCGTCTTATTACGACTGGATGATGAAGGGTGATTTTCCGATGGATACCAAGCGCAAACTGACCGAAATAAAATTGCAAGGTTTTCAGCGTTAAGGCATTTTTGATGTCGAGGCTATCAGATATTTTCGTATTTTTGCCTCGCATAAATGCATTTTTTGGACAGGCTTTTGCCTGAAGCCTTTGTTATTATTTAAGACTATGCAATCAATACCAGAAATTATCCGTACGATTCCATTAACCCATTACATTATGCTGAGCTCAGCTTTGTTTTGCATTGGTATTTTGGGCGTATTAACACGTAGAAATGCGATCATCGTTTTTATGGCGATCGAATTAATGCTAAATGCTGTTAACTTATTGTTAGCCGCCTTTTCTTCCTACTATTCTGACCCAGCAGGTCAAATTTTCGTATTCTTCATTATGGCCGTGGCCGCAGCAGAAGTGGCTGTTGGTTTAGCCATTATTGTGATGATTTACCGAAATATTCAAAGCATCGATATCGGTGTTCTTAACAAATTGAAAAACTAATTAAGCGCCTTATTCCGCCCAATTAATATGTCTTTACTATTCCTCATTCCACTATTACCCTTATTAGGCTTTGCTATTAATGGTTTAGCGTACCCGAAATTACCGAAGCAAATCGCGGGCATCATTGGAACTATTCCTCCCTTGGTTGCCTTCGCTTTATCACTTCAGTTGTTCTTGAATTTCGACGGTCAGGCACAAATTCTTCCCATCGCGGATTGGATTAAGGTAGGTTCTCTCGAGATTCCATTTGCTTTCCAAATCGATCAGTTGTCCATCTTAATGCTCCTTGTCATCACGGGAGTGGGCACCTTGATTCACGTGTATTCAATTGGGTATATGTCCCACGATGCTGGTTTTGGTAAGTTTTTTGCCTTCTTGAACCTGTTCGTGTTCTTTATGTTAATCCTCGTTTTAGGGGCTAACTTTACGGTTTTATTCATCGGATGGGAAGGCGTAGGTTTGTGTTCGTACTTGTTGATCGGGTTTTGGAACCAAAAGAATTCTTACGGTGACGCAGCGCGTAAGGCCTTTATTATGAACCGTATAGGTGATTTAGGTTTCTTAGTAGGGATCTTTTTATTGATCCAGGATTTCGGAACAACCGACTACCAAACGATTTTCACTGCTATTCAAAGTGGCGATTATACGACTGATTTAAGCATCATCGCTTTCTGTTTATTCATCGGTGCTATGGGTAAATCAGCTCAAATTCCTTTGTTTACTTGGCTTCCAGATGCGATGGCGGGTCCTACGCCGGTTTCGGCTTTGATTCACGCGGCGACTATGGTGACGGCGGGTATTTATATGGTGATTCGTGCGAATGCCTTGTTTGAGTTAAGCCCAGAAGTATTGCATTTTGTAGGTTGGATTGGTTTAGCAACGGCCTTGTTAGGCGCAGCGATTGGTCTTTTCCAAAACGATATCAAAAAAGTCCTTGCTTATTCTACGGTATCCCAGTTAGGGTACATGTTTATGGGCTTAGGCGCTTCAGCGTACACGGCGTCGTTCTTCCACGTGATGACACATGCGTTCTTTAAGGCCCTTCTTTTCTTAGGCGCTGGTTCTGTGATTCACGCGATGTCAGACGAACAAGATATTCGCCGTATGGGCGGGTTGAAATCGAAGATGCCTATCACGTTCATTACGTTTATGTTAGGAACGATTGCTATTGCGGGTATTCCTCCATTCGCCGGTTTCTTCTCTAAAGATGAAATATTAGCGAGCCTTTACCACCACGACCCTATTATGTGGGGCTTAGCGATTTTGGGTTCTGCTTTGACTTCCTTCTACATGTTCCGCGTATTCATTTTGACTTTCTATGGAGAGTTCAGAGGAACGGAAAAACAAGCGCATCATTTACACGAATCGCCTATCACGATGACATTACCGTTGATTATATTAGCGGTATTCTCTGTGGGTGGAGGTTTGATCAACCTACCTCACTTCGCAGGTGGAAATGAATTCTTAGCGCATTGGTTAGCGCCATTGTTGCCAGAATCCGGTGAAGCTGGAGAAGTTAATTTCTTGAGTTTAGAAGGTGGCGCACCACTATTAGCGGCATTCTTGCCAGCCTTCTTAGCGATCTACGTTTTTGGGATGCAGAAATCAGTACCATCTGAAGACACGGAGATTTCAGGCATCCAAAAGGTCATATACCACAAATTCTACATCGATGAATTATACGATATGCTATTTGTGAAGCCTATCGCGTTCTTATCGAACTTCTTCTTCCAAGTGATCGACTTCTTAGTGATCGACTTGTTCGTAGAGGGCTTAGGTCGTTTTGTAAAATATGCTTCGAGCGAGTTCCGCAGAGCTCAAACAGGAAACGTAGGCATCTACCTATTCTGCATGGTCGCGGCCATCGTTGTCATCTTATTTGTTAGTTTAAAAAGTACGATCCTTCCATAATCCGATCGCCACATAGCTATGTATCTACTATTTATACTTTTATTTCCGCTTTTGATTGGGTCAGCTTTGTTGATCTTCAAGCCAAAGAACGCGTTCGCTATTTCCCTAGCGGCATCCATTATTGAATTAGCGGCAACAGCCTTTGTATTAAAAGAAGCCAGCCTTAACCCAGTTTCCTTTTCTGCACCTTGGGTAGCGGAAGCAGGTTTATCTTTCTCTCTATATGTGGATGGAATCAGCGGCGTTTTAATCGGTCTATGTGCCTTATTAGTTCCTTTCATTATAGCGACCACAGCGAATACAGATCGCGCGAACAACTCCCAATACCAGGGTTTGATGTTAGCGATGCAAACGGCTTTAATGGGAGCGTTCTTAGCGAAAGATGCGTTCTTGTTTTACTTCTTTTTTGAAGCGTCCTTATTACCCATCTATTTCTTAGCAGCGATTTATGGCGGCGAAAACAAGAATGCGATAACGTTTAAGTTCTTTGTATACACCTTGTTTGGGTCTTTATTCTTCTTAATCGCCTTAGTGTACGTGTATTTACAAACACCGGGCGAGTTTCACTCAGCAGATATCGAGGTTTTATACCAAACTGCGAAAGGCTTAAGCGCTGATCAACAAGGATATTTATTTGCGGCTTTCTTCTTGGCATTTGCCATTAAGATGCCTGTTTTCCCATTCCACACGTGGCAACCGGATACCTATACCGTAGCTCCTGCACAAGGAACAATGTTACTTTCGGGTATTATGTTGAAGATGGGTACATACGGCGTGATTCGATTCGTATTACCTATGTTCCCATTAGGCGTAGCGACTTGGGGTTTAACAGCTTCTATACTTTCAGTGATTGGAGTTATTTATGGTTCCATTATTGCCATTCAACAAAAAGATGCAAAACGCTTATTAGCCTATTCTTCTTTCGCTCACGTAGGCCTGATGTCTGCTGGTATATTATCAGGAAGCATCGAAGGTATTCAAGGTGCCTTGTACCAAATGTTATCGCACGGAATCAACATCATTGGTTTATTCTTCGTGATTGAAATCATTGAGCGTAGAACAAAATCGAGAGAGATCGCACAATTAGGAGGTATCACCCAATTCTCGTATCCTTTGACGGTCACTTTTGTGATCTTGAGTTTAGGTTCAGTGGCTTTACCATTAACGAATGGTTTCATCGGGGAGTTCTTGTTATTGAAAAGTGTATTCGACCAAAATCTAGTTCTAGGCATCATCGCTGGGATCACCATCATCTTAGGTGCGGTATATACGTTGCGTTTGATTCAGAAATCGATGTTCGGAAATGTGTCACGTATCACGGCTGATTTTGCAGACTTAACGTTTGCAGAGAAAGCGGTGTTAATTCCATTGAGCGCCTTTGTTATTGTAGGCGGAATTTTCCCATCAACAGTTTTAGGTTTTAGTGAGCCAGCGGTTCAGCAATTAATCCAATGGTTCAAATAAAATAGTATTAAAAAGCATTATGACGGCTATCATTGCATTATCACTTCTAGGTATTTTAAATTTATTCTTGGGCTTTTGGCTTTCCAGAAAAACGATTCAAGCAGCAACGCTTTTGTTCTTAACAGGCAGTATGGTATTGACTGCTTTGGACTGGAATCATGAAATTTTGTGGTATGGACACATGTTCCACACCACGAATACGTCGATCAGCTTCAGTTTAATTATTCAATTAGCGGCCTTTATGGTGGTTAGTTTTTCGAAAGGCTTTGGCATCGACGAAGAGCATACCCATCCCGCAGAGTACTATGCGATTCTATTATTCTCTGTGGTAGGAGCCATCTTAATGGTTTCGTTCGATCACTTGATCATGTTCTTTGTGGGCTTAGAAATTTTATCCGTTGCCATGTATGTGTTGACGGGTTCAGATAAGCGTAATTTACGTTCGAACGAGGCAGCCTTGAAATACTTCCTAATGGGTTCTTTCGCTACCGGCATCTTGCTCTTCGGGATCACCTTAGTATACGGTGCAACGCGTTCTTTCTATCTAGCAAACATTGCGGTAGCCATCGCAAATACTCCGCCAGAATCTACTCCTGTGTTTTTATCAATCGGAGTATTATTGATTTTAGTCGGATTCTTATTTAAGATTTCAGCAGCGCCTTTCCACTTCTGGACTCCAGATGTGTACGAGGGAGCACCTACCATCTTCACGATGTTTATGTCGACGGTAGTAAAAGCAGCTAGTTTTGCGGCCTTGTTCCAATTGCTTTCTGGGCCATTCGGAACGATGTACGGTACCTGGGTATACCCCATTTACTACATCAGCATGCTGACTCTTTTAGTCGGAAATATCACAGCGGTCTACCAACAATCAGTGAAACGCATGCTGGCTTACTCGAGTATTTCGCACGCCGGTTATATGTTATTAACGGTTAGTGCAAATCAAACAACTACGCCATCTACTATTCTCTATTATTCATTATCCTATACCTTGGCTACCATTGTAGCGTTCGGTGTCGTGATGTTAGTAGCAGAATACCAAACAGGTCGCACAGAGAAACCAGAGAACTTCAGTTCGTTCGAGGGTCTAGCGAAACAAAATCCAGGTTTGGCTTTCTGCTTTACGATTGCGATGTTGTCCCTAGCGGGAATTCCGTTAACGGCTGGTTTTTGGGGTAAATTCTTCGTATTCTCTGACATCTTTACTAGACATGTCTACTATCCGGTTATTCTAGCCATTATCATGTCTGCAATCGGGGTTTATTACTACTTCAAAGGAATCATTGCAATCTACTTTAAAGAGGGAGATATCGAGCGTATCGAATTACCCGGTTTAGTGAAGTTTGCGATGTGGGCGTGTACTCTAGGCACTTTATTAGTAGGCGTTTACCCAAGCATCGTTAAAAACCTCTTTTAATTCTAGCCTTTGAGCGACAAGAAAGCAGCCCTCTTTAATCAGAAAGACTTATTCGCCTACTTCGTGGTGGCTGGATTAGGGGCTTGCGTTCAATTATTGGCTGGAGGATTAATTAAGGATTGGTTCCGCGTTTCTTATGAAGATTCGATTCTTCCTGCTTATTTCATTGCGCTGGTTGTCGGTTTTTTCCTGACTAAATTATTCGCCTTTAATGCCCGCCAAAGTAAGCAAACCAGACGCGAAATGTTTAAGTATGTCTTAGTGGCCAGCTTTTCAGGAGTCATCACGTGGTTATTCAGTACCATCCCCTATGAATTTATCCACAATCGCCATCCTGATATCTTTTTTCACATTCCTTACTCAGTAAAAAAGATAAATATCACACAAATAGGCACGACAATTCACGGGATGGGATATAGCTTTATCTCGAACTATATTCTTCACAAGACTTTTACCTTTAAGTCCAGCGGGTTTTATGATCGCTTCAAGGTCCTGTTAAAATAGGACTAATCTAATTTAGCCTAATTCACCTAGTCTAATTCTTAAGAAGTCTTAAGCCAAATATGAGCCATAAAGACACATTTTTCCAAAAAACACCCTATTACTTAAAAAAATCTTAAAAATTTATTTGCATTTATTTGTACTTATAAAATATTGCCGTAGATTTGTAGCTCAAACCTTAAACAAAATAAGAAATGAAAAAAGTATTCGCTTTAGCTTTCGTTGCTGCAATGGTAACTTTAGCATCTTGTGGTGAGAAAAAAACTGAAGGAACTGCTGATTCAACTGCAACTGCTGTTGATTCTGCTGCTGCTGCTCCAGCTGATTCAGCTTCTGCTGATTCTGCAACTGCTGCTCCTGCTGATTCAGCTAAATAATTTTAGCCCAATCACTCTAAAAAAGTCCTTCGCATGCGGAGGACTTTTTTTATGCTTACATGCTGGATGAAGAATAAAAAGATTGATTCCTTTTATGATCACTTCCCTCCCAAAGTAGCGGAATACTGCTTTCAACTTTGGCATGATTATTCTTTTACTTTTATTGTCAGTAAATCGCGAGATTCTAAATTAGGGGACTACCGCTTCAGCCCAGCCAAGGGCCACCAGGTTACCGTTAATCATAACCTCAATCCGTACGCCTTTTTAGTGACCTACATACATGAAGTGGCACATCTAACCACTTACTTAGCCCATAAGAACAAAGTGCTCCCACACGGGCAAGAATGGAAGAACGAGTTCTATCAAATATTTGAGCCTATATTAGACGAGGAGCTATTGCCAGCTGAACTCGTACAGGTTTTGAGAGCGTATTTAAAAAATCCTGCAGCCTCCTCTACTGGTTACCAGCCACTTGTTGATATATTAAAATCATTTGATGCAGAACCTCCAGCTGGAACCCCAGTGCATGAATTAGCGGAGGGGACGGCCTTTCAACTAAAAAACCTTTCCTTTATCAAAGGGAAACTTCGCCGAACACGTTACATTTGCAAAGAAATAAATTCCGGAAGGAATTACTTAGTTGCAAAGAATGCGCACGTGTTTCCGATTGAAAATTCTTAAAATTTACTTACTTCTGCTGTGGACAGTCAGTTACACGCACGCTCAAAATTCGGTTTTATCCACCGGACGCTGGATAAAAGTAGGTATCACGCAATCAGGCATCTATCAAATCACCCCCACTTGGTTAGCTACCCTAGGCATAAAATCCACTTCATTAGGTGTTTATGGACACGAGATTGGGGAGTTACCGCAAGCTATTTCAACGGCTAGACCCACCGATTTACAGCCGATCCCCTTTCTTAAACAAGGCGATAATGTGGTGTTTTGGGCGGAAAAATTCACTCACCACTACAGTGACACTACTTTTTATTTCATCCGATTGGATGATCCGGCACCTAAGCCCATCACAGAATTTGCAACAAACTCCTTGGTGAACGCCACTGCGTTAGATTATGGCTTAAGCCGTTTTCACTATGAGCCTGAAACCTATAACCTATTACAATCAGGAAGGGAGTGGCTAGGGGATGGATTTTTTGGCACGGTTAATCGAAGTATTCAATATCCCTTGCCAGACTATAAAACCGGACTATCGAGCCTTTTGACAGGTAGACTAGCCTCCGCCTCCATCGCCCCAGGGACCTTTAGTTTTAGTATTCCAGGCAATACAGTCGCCCCCATCACATTTCCTACTACCACGGGAGGACGCTATGACCAAAAAGCTTATCTGCAAAATTTCTCTGCAACCGTATACCCTGAGATTAAAGACCAAACTTGGACTTGGAATCTTACGTATACAAATTCAACAGGTGCCGGCTACCTGGACTACCTAGATCTAGCGTACCCCAGAAAATTCAATGCGTTGAATGAGAATCCGCACTATTACCTACCTAATAAGACCGATTCCTCTTTCAGCCTGTCCATTCAAAGTCTCCAGGCAAAACACCAAGTTTGGTTAAAACAAATAGGAAAAAGCTGGCAAAGCCTACGCCTGCTGTCACTTAATAACGTCACGGTTGGCGCAGAGTTACTGATTTTTGACCCGGCGAAAGCCGTAAATCCCTCAACAATTGAATTAGTTTCCAATCAAAACATCCGCGCTGATCCCGCCATAGATTTGGTCCTAATTGCTAGCCCATCCATCCTGCCGGCAGCGAAACTGTTGGCGTCCTATAAAAATGCTAAGGGGATTTCCGCTAAAGCATATTCCACACAAGAAATCTTTCATGAGTTCTCCGCTGGAAAACAAGATGTAACGGCTATTCGCGATTTTATTCGCGGGAAGAACCCCCGATATGTTCTGCTTATGGGAGATGCCACGGTTGATTATAAAGGGATCAATAAGGTAGCCACAGCTAAGGAACGTATCAATTACGTCCCTAGTTATGAGAGTCGAGAATCACTAGAACCCTTACAAACCTACGTTACGGATGACTATTACGGACTCATACTTGATAATCAAGGAGAATGGCTGGAGGGCAATGAGGCTTCGAATGAACCATTAACTGTAGGAATCGGTCGCATTCCGGTTCGCTCATTAGAAGAAGCCCATACCCTTGTCAACAAACTCATTAGCTATGAAAGCCAACAGTGGAAACAACCCTTTCGTTTTTCCTGGCTAGCAGACGATGGAGACGCGAATATTCATGTTCAAGATGCAGAAGATTTTGCGAGTTTAATTCCGGGAGCATTTCAAATCAACAAAACCTACCTAGATCAATTTCCACAAGAACTAACTAACGGATTTTATTCCTCTGCTAGTGGAAAAAAAGCTAGCTTGGCCTTATTTAACCAGGAAGCTGATTTTATTCATTTCTTAGGTCATGGCTCGGAATCCGCTTGGACAGATGAAAAAATCATTACAAACAATGAATTGCAAACACTCAAAAATAGTCGACACTTACCCTTATTGTTGACGGCCACCTGCCAGTTTGGTCGATTTGATGACCCGAATCAACTTTCCGGCGCGGAGGTCAGCCTGTTGTCGAATCAAGGTGGGGCCATTGGACTTATTTCGACCACGAGACCGGTATTCCAGAGCAGTAATTATTTGTTTGGTCAGGCATTTTATAGACAATTAACTAAACATTTAAATAATAAAGACTACCGCTTAGGTGATTTGTTCAAAGATGCTAAGAATGAAAGTCAATCCGGTGTCATCAACCGAAATATCACCCTGCTAGGCGATCCAACCTTAGCGCTACCCTGGAATCAACAAACACTGACCATTCGACTAGACACCTTAGCTTCTGGAATTATTCAAGGACAAACGACACCCAGTATTGATGGAGAAATTCAGCTGTATTATTATGGCAAAAACAGGCCGGCACAGACTTTGGGAACCAAAACCGATAAATTCAGCTACCTGATACCAGGCTCAATAGAGGGGATCAGTGCCGCCACCGTTCAAAAAGGAAAATTTAGACTAGCTAATCTACCTGCCGCACAGCTGAAATGGCGGGCTACCTCCCAGGATGGCACGGTATATGGCGGAGGAATGAGTAGTCAAGTAAAGGAAAGCGCGGAACCCAAAGAAACAAATGCCCCCCTGCTAGAAGCAAAATTGGTTAATGAAGCTGACACAAAAGCCTGCTCCCCCAATCCCCTGCTTTTCATTCGCCTATCAGATGCCAGCTCTCTGCGGTTTGTAGGACCTAAGGGAGAGGTGGCTTATTTTACAGTGAATGACACTTTGCAAATTCCAGTTGCCAGCTTATTTAGCCCTACATTAAATTCCAGCCAAGAGGGTTCGATTACGTATCCATTTGAATCACTTGCTCCTGGAAATTATAAAATATCACTTACTTGTTTTGACATACATACGAATCAGGGGAATTTAACGTTTGAGTTTACGGTTTCTGCTTCCGCTAAAGGTAATCGTGAACTTCAAATTTATCCTAACCCGATGACCGAACGAAGTTCATTCTCTTTTTTACAAGAGAAACGCTGGACGAGCTACTACTACAAACTAAAAATTTATAGTATCTTAGGGAAACAAATCGTAGAAAGAAAAGGGACGGTTCCAGGAAGCGACGCTGCGTACCAAAATTTCTCGATTGATTGGAGCGCTGAGGAGAAAAACCAATTAGATTTTATCAACTACTACCAACTAGAACTGACCTACGATACTGGCGCTCCATTCGCCAGCTTTAGCGGCAGGATTGGACATATTAAATAGCCCATGAAACAATTACTAGCCCTACTAATGATCACAATCGGATTTTCCGTGAGTGCACAAACAACCCTCGTTTCTGGCCAAATCAATGCTGGCAGAATTCCTACACCTACCCTCTTATTTTTAAACGTTGCACCAGATGCTCGCTCTGCGGCGATGGGCGATGCAGGAGTTGCCTTGTCGGTAGATGCGAATGCGATTCACTGGAATACCGCAAAATTAGCCACCACAGACAAAAAAATGGGCTTCTCTATGTCTTACACACCTTGGTTGCGCAATCTTGTAAACGATATGGCGCTCTACAATGTGGCAGGATATACAGTCTCGAAGAAGAATTTGGTTTTTGGATTCTCGGTTGATTATTTTGATCAAGGGATGTTCCAAGCAACTTTAGATAATGGAACGAGTGCGGGCAATTTCAATTCAAAAGAATTCGCCTTAGGCATTTCCCATGCTAGAAAATTATCCCCTGCATTATCATTAGGGATGAACTTAAAATATATCAATTCTAATTTATTAGGTAACTATCAAGGCAGCGGCGGATTAGGCAATGCCTTAAAGCCGGCAGAAACGGTAGCTGCAGATATTTCCGTGTTTTATTCGAAACCTACTATGGCTCCCTGGAAATATAGCTATGGATTAACGCTATCCAACATATCAGGTAAAGTAACGTATGGCGGAACGGAGAAAAACTTCATTCCTACCAATTTACGAATCGGTATGGCAGCAACACACGAAATAGATGATTTGAATAAATTAACATTTACGGTTGATTTAAATAAATTAATGGTTCCTACCCCACCGGCATACGAGAACGGCAAGATGATTGGAACGGATCCCGCAACAGTTTCGGCTATCGGCGGTATATTTGGGTCACTAGGAGATGCACCGGATGGGATTAGTGAAGAGATGAAAGAGGTAACTACTTCTGTGGGCGCCGAATATTTATTCAATAATGCCTTTGCTTTGAGAGCGGGTTATTTTCACGAAAGTGAGATGAAAGGAAATCGGAAATACTTTACTTTTGGTTTAGGATTTAAGATGGACCAAAAATATGGCTTAGACTTCGCCTACCTCGTTCCGAGTGGCCAAGGAAGTCCCTTAGCCAACACCTTACGTTTAACGCTCATTGCGGGCATAAATCAGCCTGTCAACTAATATGTTAGATCGTAGTATTGCCCCACCTGCCTATCCTGTAGAGAAAATTTCATTCCCCACTCCACGCCAAATTACGCTAAATAATGGCATCGAAGTTTGGATCATCTCTGCGGGAGAACAAGACGTTTTCAAGTTTGAGCTGAGTACAAAAGCCGGGACCATTCATAGTCCTTTGGCGGGATTAGCCGGAATGACTGCTTCATTAATGAAGCGTGGAACTATCTCTAGATCAGCGCAGGAGATTCATCAATCGTTTGACTTTTTTGGAGCCTTTTGGGATATTAAAGCGAGCCAAGATACTGGTTCTTTCACCGTTTACGGTCTAAATAAACACTTTAAATCGCTTATTCCGTTAGTGGCAGAGATTTTGCAAGAAGCTAATTTTCCCATCGAAGAAGTAGAGAAAGAGTTGGAGATTGAACGCCAGAAAACAAAGTTAAAATGGGAAAGAACTTCTTTTGCAGCTTATCAACAATTCTGCGCACAGCTGTATCCAAATGATCCCTATGGCAGAACTATTAGAGCTGACGATTTTGACAAATTAGATCAGCAGAAAATTGTTTCGCAATTTCAACATACGTGGAAATCACAAAAACCCATCATTTTTCTTTCCGGCAAAATTAGCGATGAGCAAATTGCCTTTTTAGATCAGACGCTTGGTCAACTAACATTCCCTGGCCAAGAAATGATTATTGCTCCCATCCAAATCGCCACAAAAGCACAACAATTCAGAGAAGAAAAAGAGGGTGCTGTGCAAAGCTCCATTCGATTTGGATTACATTCTATTACGCGTAATCACCCAGATTACTTCCGTTATAGCGTGATGAATACGGTCTTGGGTGGCTACTTCGGTTCTAGATTGCAAAAAAATATCCGAGAGGATAAAGGGTTTACCTATGGCATTTCCTCCATTGTATCACCAAGCCCACGTGGAGGTTATTGGCTAGTAGGAACTGATGTGAACGGGGAAAATGTCGATGCAACTTTGGCAGAAATCAAAAAAGAAATTACTATCCTCCAAAACGACCTAATACCTCTAGAGGAACTAGAAACTGTCAAAAGTTATTTGATGGGGAGTTTTAACGGAGAAATTACGGATGCCTTTGATATCGCCGCAAAAGTCCGCGTGATTCAGCTAAATGGACTAGCACCTGATTTTTATGATCAATTCCAGGACCAGGTACTAAAAATCCAGGCCCAGGATATTAGAGACATGGCCGCTAAATACCTGAACCTGGATTTGATGCACGAGGTGATCGTGGGGTAAGAATTAGAACGTAGCTAACACTCTAAATTCATTCACACGGCTCGCTAAATCAGCTTCCGTGATTTCGAATAAACGCTCTGTACCGAATTTCTCTACACAGAAAGAAGCCATCGCAGATCCGTGAACGATCGCGCGACGCATGTTTTCAAACGAAATATCGTCCGTCTTGGCTAGGTAACCGATAAATCCTCCTACGAACGTATCACCCGCGCCAGTCGGATCGAAAACATCCTCCAATGGAAGTGCAGGGCAATAGAACATGCGATCTCCTTGGAATAACAAGGCACCGTGCTCCCCTTTCTTAATAATCAAGGTCTTAGGTCCCATCGCCATAATCAGCTTAGCAGCGGTGCGAAGTGAATATTGCTCAGATAATTGACGCGCTTCTTCATCATTGATGCAAAGTACATCCACCATCGTCAACACGCGCTTCAAATCGTCCATCGCCACATCCATCCAGAAGTTCATGGTGTCCATTACGACTAACTTTGGACGTTTGTTCAAACCTTGAATCGCCTCAATTTGTACTTGGGGCGTCAAGTTTCCTAACATCAAATAATCACAATCTTGGTAAGACGCTGGGATCTCCGGCTTGAAATCAGCTAACACGTTCAATTCCGTCACTAAAGTGTCACGCGAATTCATGTTGTTGTGGTATTTACCTGCCCAAAAGAACGACTTCTCCCCTTTCTTGATTTGTAAACCGTCCAAATTGATGCCGCGAGACGTCAAGGTGTCCATGTATTCTTGTGGAAAATCATCTCCCACTACGGCTACCACGTTTACCTTTGGCAAAAAGAAAGCCGCAGATAAGGCAATGTATGTACAAGATCCACCGATGATTTTATCGGTCTTTCCATAGGGAGTTTCAAGGGCATCGAACGCAACGGTTCCAATAGATAATAAGCTCATAATAAATGTATTAACCTACTTTAGGACAACGACTAAAGGGTTGATTTGGATTGAAAAATGTACGGTATGTAATAAATGTTTTATCATTTGTGGCTCCTAATTGGGAGACAAAGCGAAGCATTTTAGGATTAAAGTCACCCACCCAGTTCATGTCCATGGTGGAATACGGATAGAAAGGATTCGTGCGAGCGACTTCGCGGAATCGTAAGGCGATAGCAGATTCGACCCCTTTGCCTTGGTGATCCGGAGTTACCCCAAAAATCACCCCACACGTACGGGTCAAGGTTCCTTTTAATTTCAACAACAGGAATTTAATCATGCCCCACCAATTCAATTTTCCATTTAGGTGTTTTACGATTTGGTTCAAATCGGGAATCACAATGAAGAACGCCACCGGCGTTCCGTCCGTCGTGTAGGCAAACCACAGTAATTGCTCATCGATGATAGGCTTCATGGTTTTTACAAGTTTTTGGGCTGATTCCGAACTCATCTCCTTTACACCAGGGAATTTCGCCCAAGCGGCATTGAAAATGAAACGAAAATCTTCAGCATATTTCGAGAGATTACTCTTCTCGATGTGTTGGAAAACGTAGTCTGGATTGTCAAAAATGCGTTGTGCTTTTTCTTCGATTCCCTGCGTCACATTCGCTCCAGCAATGGGCGAGACGAACACATATTGCTGAAAATAGTCTTGAAAACCATAGTTTTCGAAGAATTGAATATAATAAGGCTTCGTCCAAGGCATCTTGTAAGTGGGCTCAAACTCCCAACCTTTGACCATCAAACCCCAGAAACTATCGCGCTCCCCAAAATTAATCGGGCCATCCATCCCCTCCATTCCACGCTCCGCTAGCCAATTTTGACATGCCTCAAATAGCATAAACGCTGCTTTCTCGTCTTCGACACACTCAAAGAAACCCATTCCACCTACGGGAACTTCGCCCTCTTTCGTGTTTCGCTCATAAAAGGCGGCTACGCGACCGATGGCCTCTCCCGATTCCGAAAACAAAATCCAACGGATCGCCTCCCCTTGCTTGAAATGAGGATTCTTACGCGGATCGAACACCGATGAAATATCGTTATCTAAGGGACGAATCCAATTAGGATCGCTGGCATAGAGCTGAACCGGGAATTCCAAAAAGGTCTTTTTTAGTCGAGCGTCGTCTCCTACTTCTCTCAAAAACATGCGAATAACGTTAGAATGCGAAAAAACATACAAAGGTAATGAATTGCGTTTGGGTTTGGTGAATTAAAAGAATCCAATTAATTTTAATTCCTTATTATCCCCATTCGATCAGAAACGATCCGCTTACCATGCAGCCCTTAAAAATATACAATACCCTGAGTCGTGAAAAAGAACTTTTCACCCCGATACACGAAAATCATGTCGGACTTTATGTCTGCGGACCCACGGTATATAATTATGTTCACTTGGGGAATCTACGTACGTTTACGTCTTTTGACATCCTAAATCGCTATTTATTGCATATCGGCTACAAGGTGCGATATGTACGAAACATCACGGACGTAGGTCACTTAGTAGGTGACGGAGATGAGGGTGAAGATAAGATTGGGAAGATGGCCAAATTGGAAAAATTAGAGCCAATGGAAATCGTGCATCGCTTTACCCAAGATTTCCACCAAGTATTAGAAAAATTCAATGTCTTGCCTCCTAGCATCGAGCCTACGGCGACAGGACATATTGTGGAGCAAATAGAAACCACCAAGTCTTTAATTGAAAAAGGATTAGCCTATGAATCAAATGGTTCCGTCTATTTTGATATTGAGACCTATAATAAAAACGGCGGCAACTATGGCCATCTGTCTGGCCGCGTGATTGAAGACTTATTAACTGAAACACGTGACTTAGACGGTGTGGGTGAGAAGCGCAGTCCATTGGATTTTGCACTTTGGAAAAAAGCCGCACCGGAACATATCATGCGCTGGCCATCTCCTTGGGGAGAGGGTTTCCCAGGCTGGCACTTAGAGTGTACTTGCATGAGCCACAAATACTTAGGCGACACATTTGATATTCACGGCGGAGGAATGGATTTGAAATTCCCTCACCACGAATGTGAAATTGCACAGGCAAAAGGAGCTTATGATCGAGCTCCGGTACGCTACTGGATGCACACGAATATGTTAACGGTGAATGGCCAAAAAATGAGTAAATCCCTAGGAAACTCGTTTCTGCCGGCGGAGTTAATTGCCGGAAATCATCCGCTATTAGATCAGGCTTACAGCCCCATGACGGTGCGCTTCTTTATGTTGCAGTCACAATACCGTAGTACGTTGGACTTCTCCAACGATGCACTTAAAGCGGCCCAAAAAGGATACAAGAAGATCGCTAATGGATTGCGCATCATTAAAAAGTTAGCTTATCCTTCGGATATCAAAGCGAACCCAGATGCCGCTCAGGAAAAGGAGATTAATGACGCCATTCAAGGTTGTTACGACGGAATGAATGATGACTTGAATACGGCGGTCGCGATAGCACACTTGTTTACCTTGTTGAAGAAAATCAATTCGCTTTACACGGGGGGATTAGCCTTTGAATCCATTTCTGCTGAAACATTTTCGAATTTACAACGTTCATATATCAGCATTTTAGAGGACGTTCTTGGGATAATTGAAGAGGTCCCTGCTGAAATGAATGGTTTGACAGAGGAACTTCTTCAGCTGTATAAGGGTTTCAAGGAAAGTAGACAATATGACAAAGTGGACGAAATCCGTGGCGCCTTCAAATCAGCCGGATTATTGATTAAAGACATGAAAAACTCCATCGACTGGGGTTACGAAGAATAAGATTATGCTAAGAGATTTAACACCTACGGTAAAAAAGCTACTAATAGTCAATATTGTACTCTTTTTTGTATCAGCGTTTATTCCAAAGGATTTATTCGCATTGCATTTTATTCAATCGCCTAAATTCCACTATTTCCAGTTTATTACTTACATGTTTTTACATGGAAGCTTAATGCATTTGTTTTTCAATATGTTTGGGCTTTATATGTTTGGATCGATACTAGAGCGACTTTGGGGTGGCCCTCGTTTTTTGTTCTTTTTTATATTCTGTGGAATTGGAGGCGGAATCTTACATGAAGTTATTCTGTATTTTCACGATTTTAAAGCTATTAGAGACGCTTTAGAGGGGGTTATTTCAAACCCTAATTCCGAGTATTTGAAGAAATTTTTTGAAGACTTTAGTGGTGGAGCAGAAACTAACTTAGTGAATAATAACGTTACAGGCGCTATCGAGGTATATAAGAGCAAAATTTCCGCAGACGAATATACTATGGTTGGGGCATCAGGTGGTGTAGTAGGAGCTTTAATGGCTTATGCCTATATATTCCCTAATACAGAGATGTTTATTTTCCCCATTCCTATCCCATTGAAAGCCAAATACCTGGTGATGGTCCTTGCATTTTATGAACTATATGCAGGCAAAACTGCGATAGCAGGGGATAACGTGGCGCATTTTGCTCACTTAGGGGGAATGCTATTTGCAGTTATTTTATTGTTGATTTGGAGACAAAGACGCGACTTCTTCTATTGAAATGCGAAGTATTTCGACCGATATAAAAAACATCATTCAGCAGCCAGGACAAGGCTTGCTAAAAATCATTATAGCCAATGGGGTTATTTTTATACCAGTAATGATTGCTCAAGTAGGCCTAGAGATTGCTGGTAGATCGAATTTATTCAAAGCTGGCATTGCCCAAGTTTCGTTACCGTCCTCATTAAGCCTACTCATTCAAAGACCTTGGAGCCTGATTACTAATTTTTTCATACATTTCGACGTTTTCCACTTGGTTTTTAATATGCTCTTCCTCTATTTTTTTGGCACTATTATCCAGGATTTTATTGGAAACAGGCGACTGGTAAAACTCTATTTTTATGGTGCATTAGCAGGGTCCGCTGCCTTTCTATTAGTGATGAATACGGTGAGTTTTTTCATTTCCAAAGGACCTACATTTCTAAACGGAGCATCCGCAGGTGTATTTGCCGTCGTGGTAGCTGCAGCAACTATACGACCGAACTACCAAGTTCATTTGTTGTTATTGGGACCAGTTCGCATCAAATATATTTCAGCATTTTATATCCTTTGGTCTTTCATTGAAACGACTGGGTCGAATGCGGGTGGGAACATTGCACATTTAGGTGGAGCGATTTTAGGATTTATTATTGCCAAAAACTTTTTAGCGGCCTACCGCCCACAAGCCATTTTTGAAATAAAAATAAAAGAGTTTGCGCAGGCTGTACACCAAAAAGTCCAACCTAGAAAAGAACCAGAAACCGTACCGGAGGAGGAACTGAATGCGATTTTGGACAAAATATCACAATCTGGTTACGACAGTTTATCAGACTACGAACAAAAAAGATTATTCAAAGCGAGTCAAAAAAATGACTAAGGCTTAAAAACATTTTTACCTTTGTAAGGTTAATCTTTCACTATACATCATCAAACGCGTCTATGCAATTTGAAGCCGGTCCTTTACTTAGCCAAATCAACACTCCGGAGGATTTGCGTAAGTTACCGAAATCAGACTTACCTCAAGTTTGTGACGAATTGCGGCAATTTATTATTGATAACGTATCGGTGAATGGGGGCCATTTTGGTGCCTCTTTGGGCGTAACCGAGTTAACGGTTGCCTTGCATTATGTGTTTAATACACCTGATGACCAATTAGTCTGGGATGTAGGACACCAAGCGTACGGGCACAAAATCCTAACCGGACGTAGAGAAAATTTCCATACAAATCGCTTAATGGGCGGTATTTCGGGCTTTCCAAAACGTTCCGAAAGCCCCTTTGACACCTTTGGCGTAGGGCACTCCTCTACTTCCATCTCAGCAGCGCTGGGGATGGCCGTAGCATCCGGTTACAAAAAAGAAACACATAGACAACACATCGCGGTAATCGGCGATGGCTCGATGACGGCGGGAATGGCTTTCGAAGCCATGAACCACGCAGGCGATATCCCGAATAACATGTTGATTATCCTGAACGATAACTGCATGGCGATCGACCCGAATGTAGGTGCCTTAAAAGAATACTTAACAGATATCACTACTTCGCACACCTACAACAAGGTGAAAGACGACGTGTGGAATCTGTTAGGCAAGATGTCCAAGTTCGGCAAAACGGCCCAAGAGATCGTTTCTAAGATCGAGAATGGGCTGAAAGCGACCTTATTAAAGCAAAGCAACCTGTTTGAATCCTTGAATTTGCGGTATTTTGGCCCTATCGACGGCCACGATATCGATAATTTAACAACGGTTTTAAACGACTTAAAAGATATTCCTGGCCCTAAAATTTTGCATTGCATTACGACTAAAGGCAAAGGATATTCGCTAGCCGAAAAAGATCAAACCTTGTGGCACGCTCCAGGCAAATTCGATAAGACGACCGGAGAAATACACAAAAAGACCTATGATGATCCTCAGCCCCCTAAATACCAGGAGGTTTTTGGCCATACCTTACTAGAATTAGCCGAGAAAAATCCGAAAATCATGGGCATCACCCCAGCGATGCCGTCAGGATCCTCTTTGAATATTATGATGCGGGCGATGCCTGATCGCGCTTTTGACGTAGGAATCGCGGAACAACATGCGGTCACTTTCTCTGCGGGATTAGCGACACAGGGCTTAACCGTTTTCTGTAATATCTATAGTTCGTTCATGCAACGCGGTTACGACCAAGTCGTACACGATGTCTGCTTGCAAAAATTACCCGTCATTTTCTGTTTAGACCGCGCTGGTTTAGCGGGAGCTGATGGCCCTACCCACCATGGATTATTAGATTTAGCTTTCATGCGCTGTGTGCCAAACATGATTGTGTCAGCTCCTCGCAACGAGCAAGAACTGCGTAATATCATGTACACCGCTTCTTTAGACTCTTTCAAAAACCACGAAAAAGCCATCACTATTCGCTATCCACGTGGTGAGGGCGTAATGCCAGCTTGGAGAACGGATTTTGAGGAAATCGAAATCGGGAAAGGGGTTCAATTGGTAGAGGGAGAAGAAATAGCCATTTTATCTATTGGACACATCGGAAATGAAGCAATAGCAGCTTGCGAAATGGCGCGTGAACAGGGACTGAAACCAGCCTTGTTCGATATGCGTTTTGTGAAGCCACTAGACGAGGAATTATTGCACCGCGTATTTACGCAATTCAAGAAGGTGATCACGGTAGAAGACGCAGCTATTCAGGGTGGATTTGGATCAGCGATCGCGGAATTTATGGTAGATCACAATTATACTTCACAACTTATTCGCCTCGGAATTGCAGATGAAATCGTCGAGCACGGCGAGCAAAAAGAATTGTATGCCCTATGTGGAATCGACGCAAACGGCATTTTAGCAAAAATCCAAGCGAACGTCTCCACGCAAACAGCGAAAAATAATCCGAAAGCACTTGTTTCTTAAAGTGTTAATAGTACTTTTCAAAGAAATAATCCCTACCTTTGCACCTTGAATTTCCCAATTAAAGGAATTTCGTTTCATTCAACGAATACATTTTTATGCAAAGCATTCGCAACATTGCCATTATTGCCCACGTTGACCACGGTAAAACGACCCTAGTTGACAAAATCATTCATGCATCCAAGATTTTTAGAGAAAATCAAGAATTTGGAGATTTGATCCTTGACAATAACGACTTAGAGAGAGAAAGAGGAATTACAATTACGTCTAAAAACGTATCTGTTCGTTACAACGGAGTAAAAATCAACATTATCGATACACCTGGTCACGCCGACTTTGGCGGTGAGGTAGAACGCGTTCTACGTATGGCTGATGGCGTTATCTTGTTAGTGGATGCTTTCGAAGGCCCGATGCCTCAAACACGTTTCGTACTTTCAAAAGCGATTGCGTTAGGATTAAAGCCTATCGTTATTGTAAACAAAGTAGATAAAGAGAACTGTCGTCCAGACGAAGTACACGAAAGTGTTTTCGACTTGATGTTTAACTTAGAAGCAACAGAAGATCAATTAGACTTCCCTTGTATTTATGGTTCATCTAAGCAAGGATGGATGAGTACTGATTGGAAACAACCAACAGATAACATCATTCCATTGTTAGATGCGATCATCGAGCACATTCCAGCTTCTAAAGTACAAGAAGGTACTCCTCAAATGCAGATTACGTCATTAGATTACTCTTCATTCGTAGGTCGTATCGCGATCGGACGTTTAGAGCGTGGTACGTTGACAGAAGGGATGCAAATCTCACTTTGCAAAGCGGATGGTACAACGAAGAAAATGCGTATTAAAGAACTTCAAGTTTTCGAAGGCCTAGGAAAAGTAAAAGTAGAGAAAGTAGAGTGTGGTGAAATTTGCGCGGTGACAGGTATCGAAGATTTCGAAATCGGTGACACGATTGCTGATGCAGAAAATCCAGAGGCATTAGCGCGTATCGCGATTGATGAGCCTACGATGAATATGTTGTTCACGATTAACAACTCTCCATTCTTTGGTAAAGAAGGTAAATTAGTTACGTCTCGTCACTTACGTGATCGTCTTTTCAAAGAGACAGAGAAAAACTTAGCCTTGAAAGTGGTTACAACGGAAAGCGAAGATAAATTCTTAGTATTTGGACGTGGTATTCTTCACTTATCTGTATTGATCGAAACGATGCGTCGTGAAGGGTATGAGTTACAAGTAGGTCAGCCTCAGGTTATCTTCAAAGAAGGAGAAAACGGCGAGCGTTTAGAACCAGTAGAATCATTAGTAGTAGACGTTCCAGCAGAGGTAGCAGGTAAAGTGATCGAATTAGCGACTCAAGGTAAAGGTGAGTTGTTGATTATGGAACCTAAAGGTGACTTACAACACTTAGAATTCAACATTCCATCTCGTGGTTTGATTGGTTTACGTTCTAAAGTATTGACGGCGACTTTTGGTGAGGCGATTATGGCTCACCGTTTCATCGCTTACGAACCATTCAAAGGAGCGATTCCAGGCCGTATCAACGGATCATTGATCTCCATGAACACAGGTCCTGCGATTCCTTACGCGATTGATAAATTACAAGATAGAGGGGTGTTCTTCATCGATCCAGGTGAAGAAGTATACACAGGGATGGTAGTAGGTGAGCACAATCGCCAAAACGACATCGAGGTGAACCTTCAAGCTGCGAAGCAATTAACGAATATGCGTGCTTCAGGTACGGATTCAAATACCAAAATTGCTCCTAAATTAAACTTCTCATTAGAAGAGTGTATGGAATTTATCCAAAAGGATGAATACTTAGAAATCACTCCTAAGTCTTTACGTATGCGTAAAATTTGGTTAGATCCAAGTGAGCGTAAGCGTAACGAAAAGAAGCCAAGCTAATAATCGAAAGGCTACCCTCACCGGTAGCCTTTTTTTATAGTACAACGGCGGGCCTCTCATCTAAAAAATAATAGTCCTTAGGCAAATAAGGCTTCAACTCTCCCAACCAATACGCCGATGGTTTCTGTAAAAAATACCAGGTGGCCTGTCGCCAACTTTTCAGCCATTCCTTATCTCGGTATTCCACTTCTTTTCCTAAGATCAGATGATGTTGCGCTCTACTTTCTGTAGGAATCCTAACATAAGCGTACGTTTCACTTCTGTATTTCCATTGTAGATTGCCCTTTAAAGGCCACCTACGCGTCAACGTATCTTTCACCCCTACGTTCGCCCACATGGGACTAAGGTGCGCCTGAATCCAGGCAGGATCCGTACTCGCTGGCAAAGAAGCGATGGATCTCGCCCCATCATTCTCTACCCAAACCGCTTCTCCCCTAAACGTACTTAAATAAGCCTGAGGTTTTGATTCCGGATTTTGCCAAAACAGTAGCGAGAGGCATGCCCCCACTTTCCAACGACGCGGCGCCCAAACGAGTAAGGCAATCGTCACGAAATAAATAGACATTTCAAGCGGCGAAATCCGCAAAAAAGGCATAACCGAAGTAACGCGTTCCACCCAACTAAACATTAGGCCATGTAGCAGTTGAAAGCTTGTTTTCAATAAAAAAGCCAACGGATGAAAAGCCCAATCAGGCAAAAAAGAGCCAATTGCCAGCAGCAAAAAACCTAAAAACAAAGCGATAGAAGAGCCTAAAATCAAGAAAGGGTTCAATAGAAAGAAAGACAGCGGATGGGGCAATTGATGAAAATAATAAACGATCAAGGGCCAGGTAAATACTTGCGCTGCTAAGGCGACGCAGGTCAATTCCCAGATTTGGGTCATCGGCCAGCTTAGCCAACCAGAGAACTTGAAAATAGAAGCCCAGCGTTGCTGAAACGCAATTAATCCCCAAACCGCTAAATAGGATAACTGAAAACCCGCATCAAATAAGGATGCAGGATGGAGAAACAACAAAACAAAAGCGCTAAAAGCTAGAGTATTCAGGCTCTGTTGTCTATGAAGAAAGGTTTTAGCAAATAAAATCACCGAAAACATCCAAGCGGACCTCAGCACAGGCAAAGAAAAGCCACTAATCCCTGCATAGCACCATAACAAAGCCATCATCAATCCAAAAAATACATAGGGTCCAGCCGGCCTCCGTTTAAGCAAAAAACCCAATAAAAGGCTTAATCCCATATACAAAAGCCCCACGTGCAAACCTGAAACAGACAAAATATGAATCGCCCCCAAGGCGGAATAGGCCGACAAGGTTTCAAAATCAATCTTCGTCTTCACTCCTAGCAGCATGGCCTCAGCCACATCACGATCTCTGCCAGGTTCAAAAGCTCTCTCCAATAAATGCACGAAATGAGATTGAGTCCGTTCGAAAAAAGAGGCCTCTTCCAGCCTTTTTTCAATCAGCTGAATTCGATCGAGTGGAACATAAGCGGATCCACCTATGCCCTTTTGGGTAAAATAGGCACCCCAATCCTTTTCAAAAGGGAAAAGGGGCAATGGAAATGATTTGACGGCTTGCCGCACGGCATACACATTACCAGCCTGGGGTTTAGGTAGTTGCTTAGCTAGGTATAAGCGTATCGAACTTGGTGTGGGAGTCCACACACCAGATGAATCTCTGAGCCCTATACACCTCGCTAATACAGACCAAGACTTAGGTTTAGCTTCCACCATGCCTTGCACGCGAATGACAAAACCATCAACTGGCAGTGCGGACTTCTCGGATTTGAGGTAGTTAGTCCAAGCCATCGCAAAAACAACCACCAAAGTGGATATGCCGATACTTTTAAAAATTCTCCCCGGTAGCATAAAGCCCAAGCAACCCAAAAGAGGCCAGTAGGGAAATGCTGAAAGCAGAATCCCGGTCATCCAAATAAGCAAAATTCGGACAAAAGGAAAACGAGAAAAATAGGAGATCATTGATTAGGCGGAAAGGCCTAAAGGTAGAATTTTTTGGACGAGATTAGGGCCTCCACCTCATCAGGAACTAGATATTTAATCGACTGCCCATGTTGTATACAAGATCTGATATACGTAGCTGAAATATGCAATACGGGCGCCTCAATGCGTTGAACGTTCTTATGTGCCCATAAATCCGATACCGGTTCTTCGCCCCGTGGATACACGTAGAGGCCATAATAATCAAGTATTTGGTGGTAGTTTTTCCAGCTCTTAAACTGCTCCAAATTATCCCCACCTATAATCAGCTTGAATTCAGTTTCGGGATGACGCTCAGCCAAATGCACTAGCGTATCAATCGTATAAGAAGGACGGGGTAATTGAAACTCAATATCAGATGACTTGAAAGAATAATTATCTGCGATAGCCCGATCTACGAGATCTAGGCGATCAAATTCATGCAACAGGGATTTACTTTTCTTCTGGGGATTTTGGGGAGAAACAACGAACCAGATTTGGTCTACTTCCATCTGATTCAGCACGGCCTGCGCAATAATCAAATGCCCCTGATGAATGGGGTTAAACGAACCAAAAAACAGGCCAACTTTCATTATTTCGTTAATTTATCAAACAACGCTTGGGCTTCTGCCACCGCAACATCTAATTTATCATTCACTAAAATAACATCAAATTGCTCTTGGAACGACCACTCAAATTTCATCTTGAAAATCCGTTTAGATAAGGCCTCCTCGTCTTCTGTACCACGAGAACGCAAACGTTCTTCGAGTATTTCCAAAGTAGGTACTTTGACGAAAACAGCCAGTGCTCGATCTCCATAATACTTCTTCAAGGCTAATCCTCCGCGCACATCTACATCAAAAATCACGTGTTTCCCTGAAGCCCAAATACGTTCAATCTCGGATTTCAACGTACCATAATAGGCACCAGCATATACCTCTTCCCACTCTACAAATTCATCATTTGCAATTCTTTCGCGGAAATCATCCGGCGTTAAAAAATAATAATCTTTCCCGTGTTCTTCGTGACGACCACGCTTATCACGCGTACAAGCTGAAATAGAGAAGCCTAAATTCGCATTACGCGCCAATAATTCTTTAACAATGGTGGTTTTACCTGAGCCCGATGGAGCTGAAAATATGATGAGTTTGCCTTCCAAAAATTTCGATGATTAAATGAACCAACAAAATAAGGGAATTAAGAGCAATATAAGCAGTAGAATCGACGATATTTTTGTGCGAATACTATCAATTAATCCGGACGGACAGCTAGAGGTACATTTGGATTTTAAGGCTTTACGAAGAGCGAGTTCTAGTTCATACCCCTCTGTACATGGTAAACAGCTATTTTTATTCGCTAAAAAACGGGCTTCTTCCTCCGTGGACGCTTCCTTGTCCAAGATGCGTTGGATCAGCTTCATGCATTCGGGTTGATGGGAACAATTCGTCTTCATAGTTTTTTTAACAGCGATAGTCGTAAAATAGTTCCGAGCTAAGCTGACAACATGTCAGTTTTATAGCCTTTTTTAGCCGCATAGGTAGCTAAGGTTTCTTTTAACATGGTACGCGCACGGTGCAAGCGGGACCGCACAGTTCCGATGGGAATATTGAGAATTTTGGCCATTTCTTCGTAGCTAAATTCCTCTAAATCACATAGTATGATGATCATTCTAAAATCTACCGGTAAAGCTTGAATCGCCGAGGTGATTTCATCCCCTAACATGTCATTGACTGTTTCGGCTTGTAAATCTGCTTGAAAAGCTGGTTCCGGATCGTCATCCCCTGCGAAAGATTGCTCCACCCATTCAAATTCGACTTTTGCTGGGCCCCGGGATTTTTTACGATAATCGTTGATGAAATTATTCTTGAGAATGCGAAACAACCACGCTTTGGCATACGTCCCTGGCTCAAAAGAACCGATAAAACGGAATGCGCGAACACAGGTATCCTGAACTAAATCATGTGCATCGTCCACGTCATTCGTTAATCGAAGAGCAAAATTATACATCGCATCTAGATGCGGCACAAACTCCTTTTCGAAGAGTGCTTTGGCTTGGGCTTCAGTCAAAGCGGTGGATGAACTAGTTTCTGTACTCATGGCGGTTTATCTATTAGATACCACTATGCTTACAATTTAAACGCCAAAAATGAAAGATGACAAAAAGGCTTATTTACCCTTATTGAATAATTCCAATAAGGTAAACACGATTGCGCCTAAGATAGTGCTCAAAAAGGCTTTCCATAGACTAAGCCCGAATAAACTTGACTCACTTGCTTCTAACTGAAATAATACGAAATGGTGCGTAAACAACATTAAACCGAGATACGGAAAAAACCACATCCATTTCATCTCAGCTAAGCTAATGGTAGATCGCTCATCGTAGCCATTCGCAGGAGTTAAGATTTTAAAGAAAGTAGGACGAAGCCAAGCTACTAATACCGTTGAAAAGGCATGCATTCCGTGGGTATTGTAAAACATATCCAATAACCAACCCAGGGCAAAACCACCTAGAATTAAGTAAACAGGAGGTGTGTCTATCGGAGCCTTGAAAATCGCCCATAAATAGATGAAGCAGAAACCATAATAGAATAGGGCCAAATCGCGTAAAAACAATAATTGTATAACGACGGCCAAAACACCACTTATCAACCATTTATATTGAAAATTACTTCCCATTTTAGTCAATTTTAGGTTTAGCCTGTTCCAATTTTGCCTGTTGGCCAGCAAATTTATTCTCAATTACATAGACATAGCGCAGGGTAGAAAAATGAGTTAATAACATCACTTTAATGTCATGAAAGGTGCCATCGTCTTGTAATCCTACTTTAGCCACAATTCCAATAGGTACGTTAGGGGGGTAAACTGCATTATAATCAGAGGTGACGATCGTGTCGCCTTTCGCTACTTTTTTGTATTTAGAAACATCCATTAACTCAGCGACCTCCGGCTGGTAACCAGGCCATTTGATGTAACCAAGCTCGCCAGAAGATTTGATTTTGGCAGAAACCGTATTACCCGTATGCAATACGGAAACAATGAGAGCTAAATTTTCTGTACAAGATATAACCTTTCCTACCACGCCCGTCGAGGAAATAACAGCCATTCCAGGCTTAATCCCGTCTTGGGAACCTTTCTCGATCGTTAAATAATTCTGGGAATTTCGGGTACTCTGATCAATGACTTTACAAGCGATAGGCTTGTAACGATCGAGGGATGATTTGCTGAAAAAGAGAGGTAAATCCGCTTTCTGTTGAACCTGCGCCTGTAGTTGAAAAACTTGCTGATGCAGCTTTTGATTCTCTAAAGCTAATTCGCCATTAATTTCCCGCAATTGATGGTAGGTTGCCACTTCTTTACGAGTGGACAAAATAGACGCCGCCCAAGCATTTGTGGTATTGAAATAGAGGGTATGTTGGTAATTATTGTACGTAAACACAGACCAAAGACTGATCAACTGCAGCAGAACAAACAATAGCAGGTTTCGCTGACGCAATAAGAACTCAAACAGTTGATTCATCCCCTACTAGGTAATCAATACCGGACGGTATTTCTCTAAGTTTTTCAAGATTTCGCCCGTACCACGGATAACGGCTTTCAACGGATCGTCAGCCACGTGTACTTTTAACTGAGTCTTCTTCTCAATACGCTTATCTAATCCGTGCAACATCGCGCCACCACCGGCTAAGTGAATACCGTTATGGAAGATATCTCCTGATAATTCCGCTGGAGCTCTTTGCAAAGTCTCCATAATCGCCACCTCAATTTTCGTAATTGAGCTATCTAAAGCATAAGCGATTTCTGAATAGTTAATCAAGATTTCTTTCGGGATACCTGTCATTTGATCACGTCCACGGATCTCGAAGTCAGCAGGAGGATTCTCTAATTCTGGCAAAGCAGATCCTACTTGAATTTTAATTTGCTCCGCTGAACGCTCCCCAATAACCAGCTTGTGCTCACGTAGCAAATAATCTTTAATATCACGCGTAAACTCATCTCCAGCCACACGAATCGAGTTTTCAACCACAATTCCACTTAAAGAAATGATAGCTACTTCGGTAGTACCACCCCCAATATCCACTACTAAGGATCCATTCGGTTGTTCAATATCAATTCCGATACCGATTGCGGCAGCAATGGGTTCGTGTACCATATACACTTCACGTGCTCCAGCATGTTCTGCGGAGTCTTTTACGGCTCTTTTTTCTACCTCTGTAATACCTGATGGAATACAAATCACCATTCTTAACGCCGGAGAAAAGAATGAATTTCCTTTGTCCATCATTTTAATCAAACCACGCATCATCAATTCGGCAGCGGTAAAATCCGCAATTACACCGTCTTTTAGTGGGCGAATAGTCTTGATATTGTCATTTGTTTTCTCGTGCATCATCATGGCTTGGCGACCTACGGCTAATACTTTATTCGTATTGCGGTCCAAAGCAATGATCGATGGTTCGTCTACAACAACCTGATCTTTGTGAATAATCAAGGTATTTGCCGTACCTAAGTCCATGGCAATATCCTTCGAAAGAAAATTAAATAAGCCCATCTGATTTTGTGATAGTAAAACACAAATTTACATAAAATTTGAGGTAAAATTTGAAAAAAAATGAATTTTACTATTTCCTCGAAATAATTATAAAATTGACCAAAGAACTTACTTCCATTTACTTCCTTTAAAGTATCCGCTTCTTATTGATATATTACAAATAAATACCTGAAAAAAAACAGCTTTAATTCCTCAAATTAATCGACGAAATAATTTGGAATTATTATCTGATTTATTAGTTTTGTCCAAGTTTATTTGGAAAATCGTATTAATTACTCCGTTTGGCGATAAATTATGGAAGATTACAACAAGATCATCGAGTCCTTAGGTGTTAAATTCATCAAAGCGCGAAACATTAGAATATTACAACCAATACGTATCAAGAATTTCTATGACGTAGAAAATTCACTCTTGATATTGTACAAAGGGGAGGTTTCTTTTGGTGAAGAGGAGACTCCGGTCGAAGAGGGCGATATGCTTTTTATTCCAGGAGGCAAAATGATCAGCGTAACTTACGGAAACGCAGAAAAACCGAAAGCGGTGAACAATGAAGAGTTCATGACACATCGGGAATTATATTTTGACCAAAACACAGATGCTTCACTTATAGGAACACAACCGAACTCCTTCGGAATGGTAGCCTTCGAAGCGAAAGTTTTCGATTCAGTGAACTTCTTTACTTCGCTAGACATTCCTCCGTTCTTAATCAAACGGGACGATAAATTAGCGGCAACTATCCGCGAAATCTTAGAAGAAGATTTATCAGACGCGATCGGTAAAGGACGTATCATTAAGATCAAAACAGAAGAGATCGTCATTGAAGTGATTCGTTACATCATTGAGAACCGTTTATTCGTAGAGCAATTAGCGACTAACTCGACTTACTTTAAAGATCCACGCTTAATCGATATCTTCGCTTACATCAAGGATCATTTGGGTGGTGATTTATCTAATAAGGTTTTGGCAAACGTTGCTAATGTATCTGAAGATTACGTAGGTCAATATTTCAAGATGCTAACGGGTATCAACCCACAAGATTATATCGAGTACCAACGCATGGAAGCAGCGGTAGGTTTACTTCGCACGACGAAGAAGTCTATCCGCGCCATCGGCTCCGAAGTGGGCTACAAAGACACGGCGTATTTCTGCCGTCGTTTCAAGATGATGTTTGGTATTCCAGCTGGAAAGATGAGACGCAGAGAGTCGTTGATGAATATTTAACAAAAAAGCCTGCTGAAATCAGCAGGCTTTTTTGTTAGTAGACAGTCGGCAGTGGTCAGTCGACAGTCAAAGCGATTTATAAACCGTAAGAGACTAAGTCCGAAGGACGACTAAGCGACGAAGTCGCGACTCTTTGACGAAATCGCGAAGCGATGACTGAGCCGCCGAAGGCGGCGACTACATCAAATACTTCAACTTCACTAATTCTCTTTCCGTCAAGAATCTCCAGCTTCCGCGTGGAAGATCTTTCTTCGTTAAGCCAGCGAAAGTAGTGCGGTCTAGTTTAGTCACTTCGTAACCCAAGTGTTCGAAAATACGACGAACGATGCGGTTTTTACCTGAGTGAATTTTCACACCGATGACATAACCATCTGGAGTTACTTTAGCTAAATCATCTACTTTAATTTCGCCATCCTCCAGGGTTAAACCCTCTTTGATTTTCTCGAAATCTTCGTCCGTCAATGGCTTATCTAATTCCGCTTGGTAAATCTTCTCGATTTCGTTCGATGGGTGCGTCAATTTATCCGCTAATTCACCATCATTCGTAATTAACAATAAACCAGTCGTGTTTCTATCCAAACGTCCTACCGGATAAATGCGCGATTCTGTCGCATTCTTCACTAATTCCATCACGGTCTTGCGATCGTTTGGATCTTCGGTCGTTGTTAAGAAATCTTTAGGCTTATTTAATAATAAGTAAACGGGTTTTTCGCGGTTCAACTTGCGGTTACCGTATTTCACGATGTCCGTAGGATTCACCTGGTAGCCCATTTCGGTTACCACCTTGTTATTTACCTTGATTTCGCCTGCCTCAATCAATTTATCGGCGTCACGACGAGAACAAATTCCCGCGTTAGCGATGTAGCGATTTAGACGAATAACGTCAGAACGACGATCGGTTTGGGCGATTTTCTTTTGAATTTTAGAAGGAGCGCGCTCCTTGTAACGATCTAATTTGTATTGTGGTTCGTAAGCAGGACCGGCATCAAAACGCGAGCGACTTTTAAAGGTCTCACGATCTGAATAACGTGGATTGCGAGCACCTTCTGGGCGCTCTTCACGGTCTGCAAAACGTTCTGTACGCTCCTCGTAACGACGCTCGATGCGCGCTGTTGGATTCTCATCACGCGGTGTCGTCGATTCTTCCGAACCTTCTACCTTAGGGGCCGCATTGCGATCCCAGCGATTATCTCCTTTATAGGGTGTACGTGTTGGGTTTTCAGTTCTGCCAAAAGGCTTGCGTTCGCCGCCTTGATACGGTTTGCGTTCTCCACCTTGGTATGGCTTGCGCTCGCCATCAAATGGCTTACGATCCCCGAATGAACGACGCTCTCCGCCACCTTCGCGGTTATCCCGATTGAATGGTTTGCGTTCTCCACCTTGATATGGCTTGCGCTCTCCATCAAATGGTTTGCGTTCTCCTGAAAAACGATTGGATGATTCTGAACGTGGTGCACGTGGGGCACCTGAATCGTTGCGTGGGCCTCTGAACTCACGTGGAGCTCCTGAGTCACTACGTGTTCCTCTAAACTCGCGAGGGCTATCTGATCTGCCGGCAGATCTTCCTGTGGATGCACGACCTTCTGAAGGTCGGCTGTCACGACGGTTATCGTCGTTTGAAATTCTTTTTCTCATAATGGTACAACATCACTGCTGGAATAAAAGAGGACGAACGTTTGTCATCTTGGTTTCGATTGTCGAAATTTAGGCAAAGGTACAGAAAATAATCCGGTTTGTATTTATTTTTACGTTACATTAGTCCACTATGAAATTCGTAAAGCCATTTAATTCAAGCATTTACCTCTTTTTGATCGTAATCACAGGCATGCTAAGCGGCTGTAATTATGACGCCCGATTGTTCAAAAAGGCGAAGCAAAATTTTGAATTGGGGGAATATGAGTGGACAATTCGAGAGGTGAAGCCTTTGGCACAACGCTACTATAGAGCCAAAGAAACGAACTACTTCGTGGCGGAATCCTACCGCCTTTCGAACCGCATTCAATACGCGACACCCTATTATTTGATTGCCAAAGAAAAGGGCTATGACGACAAAAACATTAATCTACACCTCGCATACGCGGCAAAAGCGAACGGAAAATACGCCGATGCGCGTAAATACCTGAAAGAATTTATCGATTCAAAACCCTCTCGGGAGCTCGTAGTCAAAGCAGAAATTGAATTAGAGAATTTACCGGCGGTGGAAGAATACAGCAAAAAGCCGAGTCCAGTGAAGATTCAAGGATTGGTCGGGAATACGAATCAGGCGGAATTTGGTCCTATTAAAATAGGCGACGAGCTGATTTTGACGAGTTCGAAGAAACCGTTGATTTATAAAAATAATGGTTTGCCTTTTTTAGGCTTGTATAAGGCACGCCTGAAGAGTCCTGGGGAAATTGAAAAACTAGAATTATTTAGTGCGAATTTGCTAGATGCAAATGCAAATGAGGGAACGCCCGCCTTTTCAAAGGATGGCAATACCATGGTTTTTGCGCGCGGAAATTCAGGGAAAAGCAAGGACCCCTCACCTGATGTGGATTTGTATATTTCGACTAAAAGAGATGGCAACTGGTCTACTCCTGAACGATTAGCGATCTCTGACTCGATTGGCTGGGATGGAAGTCCGGCGTTCTCGAGAGATGGCAAGACTTTGTATTTTGCCTCGAATAGACGAGGAGGAAAAGGGGGATTGGATTTGTACCGAGCGCCCATGGATAATTCGGGGCGTTTTGGCAGACCTATCAATTTAGGTTCTACTATTAATACGCGTGGTAACGAACTCTTTCCCTATGTTTCTGAAGATGGGAAGTTGTACTTCTCCTCAGACGGCCATCCAAGTCTGGGAGGCTTAGATATGTTTGTGGCGAGCCGTAGTGGTGATGATATCCAAATCGAACATTTAGGGATTCCGATAAACTCTGTAGGGGATGATTTTGGCCTTTTCTTATCGGACGTTAGCCAGGGATATTTTAGTTCAAACCGAGTAGGCGGCAAAGGCGACGACGATATCTATTATTTCGAATCAACAGGTGCTGAGGATCGCTGGTGGTCGAATGAAATAATGATCTCAGAGAGCGGCGAGCCGGCAAAAGTTGCCTTGTATCACCTAAGAACACAAATTGTCAATGCGCGTAATAAGCCGATTGCGAATGTAAAAGTGGGAGTTAAGCGTAACGGAGAGATTCAACCAGTCCAATTTAGTGATGCAGAGGGCTATATCGACATGATGGATTTAAATCCAGCCGACCAAATCAGCTTCAACGCCAGCAAAGAGAAATACTTGACCAAGCGCAGTGAATTCTTGATGGATGGCCGCGAGATTCCGAAGCAATTATTAAAAAAGGAATTAACCGACACGACTTTTGACCACACCATCACGTTAAATCAAGCCGAGGTGGGGGAAGAGTTAGGCGCCTTATTTGACGTAAATCCGATTTATTATGATTTAGACAAGTCGAATATTCGTCCAGACGCAGCGGCAGAATTAGACAAAATCGTTCAAGTGTTAAAGGACAATCCAGACATTTCGATCGAATTAGGATCGCACACGGATGCCCGGGCAAGTGCAAGTTATAACCTGAAATTATCCCAAAGAAGAGCTGAATCAGCCGTAAAATACATCATCGAGCACGGAATCGAGGCGTCACGCATTAAGGCCAAAGGCTATGGCGAAACGCAACTCATCAACGGTTGCTCCGATGGCGTCGATTGCAGCGAAGAAGCGCACCAAGAAAACCGCCGAACTGAATTTAAAATCACTGATCTGAATGACTAATTACGTCTTAAAAAATGCCCAAATCGTTAATGAGGGGCGCATCATTTCCTCCGACATACGTATCGAAAATGGCCGCATAGCTAAAATTGCGGCAGACATTAGCCCTGCTGTTGGGGATGTTGTTTTAGACCTACATGGGAAACACGTTTTTCCTGGGATGATTGACGATCAAGTCCATTTTAGAGAG
Source organism: Aquirufa esocilacus (assembly GCF_042715595.1). Lineage (NCBI taxonomy): Bacteria > Pseudomonadati > Bacteroidota > Cytophagia > Cytophagales > Flectobacillaceae > Aquirufa > Aquirufa esocilacus. Next base: position 73,855 of record NZ_JBBKXX010000002.1, read on the forward strand.
CCAGGTTTAACCCACAAAGCGACGATTGCCAGCGAGGCGCGGGCAGCTGTGGCGGGTGGTGTGACAAGTTTTATGGAAATGCCGAACACGGTGCCTAACGCATTAACGCAAGAATTACTGGCGGATAAATACGCGATAGCGGCGGCTGGATCTTTGGCCAACTACTCCTTCTTTATGGGCGCCGGCAACGACAACCTAGAAGAGGTGTTAAAAACCAATTCCCGCGACGTGTGCGGCATCAAAATTTTTATGGGATCGTCCACCGGAAATATGCTCGTGGACAATACCCAAACCTTAGAAAAACTATTTTCTAGCTGCGAAATGTTGATCGCAACGCACTGCGAAGATGAGCCTACTGTACGCGCACGCACAGAACTTTTCAAGGAAAAATACCCAGAAGACGCCCCTGCCTACATCCACCCATTGGTGCGAAATGAAGAGGCTTGCTATCTTTCATCTTCGATGGCGGTCGATTTAGCGAAGAAAAACAACACGCGCTTGCACATCTTGCACATTTCGACAGAGGAAGAATTAGCCTTGTTCGAGACCGGTAAAGCGGTGAAAGACAAGAAAATCACGGCAGAAGTTTGTGTACACCACTTGTGGTTCGATGCGGCACAATATGACACGCTGGGCAATCAAATTAAATGCAATCCGGCCATCAAAGATGCGCGTCACAAGACGGCATTGCGCAAGGCTTTAGTGACGGGAGAATTGGATATTATTGCAACGGATCACGCGCCACACACCTGGGAGGAGAAATCTCAAGGTTTTTGGAAGTCGCCGTCGGGCCTGCCTTTAGTCCAGCATCCTTTATTGTTGATGATTGATTTGGCCAAAGAGGGTCACATCAGCCTCGAGCTCATCGCTGAAAAAACGGCGCATGCAGTGGCGGATTGTTTCCAAATTGAGGAGCGCGGGTATATCCGAGAAGGGTATTGGGCAGATTTAGCGATCGTAGATCTGAACAAACCATTGACTGTATCAAAAGAGAATATTCTATATCAATGTGGTTGGTCTCCTTTAGAGGGACACACGTTGTCAGCTTCAGTGGAACACACGTTTGTTTCTGGTCATTTGGCTTATTCACAGGGTTCTTTCGACGAGAGCAAAACGGGTAAGCGCTTATTATTTAACCGCTAAGATGTCGACGCTCCTCCCCTTTTATGCGCCTGTCGGGCTGGAAGCTGGCTTAGATGAAGCAGGGAGAGGTTGTTTAGCGGGGCCCGTTGTGGCGGCGGCAGTGATTTTACCCCGGGATTTTCACCATCCGTTCTTGACGGATTCGAAGCAGATGACGCTGCGCCAACGCAACGAACTAAAACGTTTAGTGCGGGAATATGCGATTGATTATGCCATCGCAGAAGTGGATGCGGCAAAAATTGATGAAATCAATATTTTAAAGGCGAGTATTTTGGCGATGCATCTGGCGGTGGATCAATTGACACATCGTCCGGAGCACTTATTGGTCGATGGGAACCGCTTTTACAGCTATCCCTTAACTCCGCATACGTGTATCGTGAAAGGGGATTCGAAATATTTCTCGATTGCAGCGGCCTCCATTCTTGCTAAAACATACCGAGATGAACTGATGGAAAAGATGGCGCAAGAACACCCAGGCTATGGTTGGGAACGAAATGCGGGCTATCCCACCTTGCAACACCGCAAAGCCATTCTCGAAAAAGGTTTAACAAATTACCACCGAAAAACGTTTAAGGTAGAGATTAAATAATTGCGTAAATTGAACGCTATATGAAAGGTAAACTAGTACTTCTTTTCTTGTTAAGTTTTTCCACTTGGGCACAAGATGCTTTCAGGAAAGAGCGCGCCTTGCGATTTGGAATGCAACAAGATTCCATCTACCGCGGGGCTCAAGCCTTAGCAAAAAAAAGAGGTATTCCGCTTCAGTTGAATTTAGGCAAAGACAAAACCCTCCAATTTCAAGGATTTTCTGAAATAGGCGAAGCACTGTATTTAAAAACAGAATCCAATGCACAAGCCGCTAAGATGACGAAAACAAATCTGCTCTATCCTGGCGCCTCATTAAATTTGGGGTTGACTGGAAAATCAGACTCTATTAAAGGAAAACTAGGTATGTGGGACGGTGGTGGCGTTTTAGCGAGTCACCAGGAGTTTGGGGGGAGAGCAACGGCCGCACAAACCATTACGAGCACGAATGACCACGCGACGCACGTAGCCGGCATTTTAGTGGCTGCAGGCATTAGTCCAACCGCTAGAGGAATGGCGTATGAGGCGGATCTGAAGTTTTGGGATTATTCAAACGATAACTCTGAAATGAGTACTGCTTCCACCTCCCTGTTAATTAGTAATCATTCCTATGGGTACCAAGCGGGCTGGGTCTACGATGAAACCAAGAAAAAATGGCAATGGTGGGGAAATGATGCTGTCAGTACAGAGGAAGATTACAAGTTTGGACTTTATGATGCTAATACCCAAACCTGGGATCGAATCGCTTACACCGCGCCTAATTACCTAATTATCAAATCAGCGGGCAATAGCCGAAATCAAAATGGGCCCGCGTCCGGAGAATATTATTTATTGCGTTCCACAAGTGATTCTTCCAATAAAGCAAGGGCAAAAAATGATGGATTTGATATTATTTCAACGTCAGGAACTGCTAAAAACATCTTAACCGTAGGGGCTGCGACTCTTTCTTCCCTGATTCCGACCAAAGGTTCCGATGTAGGCATTTCGAATTTTACGAGCTGGGGCCCTACCGATGATGGAAGGGTAAAACCGGATGTAATGGCGATAGGCACGAGTATGTTTTCCACGACTAATTCAAACGATAAAGCATATGCCACCCAGAGCGGCACTTCGATGTCTTCTCCCCAGGCGGCTGGATCGCTATATTTAATTCAACAATTATATAATCGTCTAAATAGAAATACCTTTATGCTCTCGTCCACCCTAAAAGCGGTGGCCATTCATACCGCGATGGATATGGATGCAGCTGGACCTGATTACAAAACTGGGTATGGATTGATTCAACTAGATAGGGCTGCGGCACTCGTAAAAAATGAAGGAAATCTCCATTTATTAAAAGAAGAAAAATTGAACCAAGCAGAGACTAAAACGTACACGTTCACAAGTTCTGGTAACGGCCCCTTAAAGGCCACCATCGCTTGGACAGACCCTGAGGCGACCACATCCTCTGCTCTAAACGACCGAACACCTCGCTTAGTTAATGACCTAGATATTCGTTTAACAAGTGGTTCCTCTACCTTTTTGCCATTTACGTTGAATCCAGCTGCTCCTGATGCCCTGGCTGTTCCTGGGGACAATATTCGAGATAATGTGGAACAAATCGTCATCAACAACACGATGCCGGGTCAAACATTTACGCTGACGGTAAGTCACAAAGGTGTCCTAAAAAATAGCATCCAGGATTACGGCTTAGCGGTTTCAGGAATAGGTGGATCAGCCTATTGTGCTTTGTCACCTAGTACAACTACCTCTAACTTTCAAAAATTAACGCTGGGGGCAACAAAAGATTCTACCGGACTTAGCCCTACTTTCACAGCAGAATTAGGAGCGACCCTACCGCTTGCCTTCCAATTTGCAGGATCTGGAACGAGAAATACTAGCCTTTACGCTGACTGGAATCAAGACGGTGATTTTACTGATGCGGGAGAAGAATTGTACAGCTCGTCGACCGGCGCAACATCTATCAGCATTCCAAGCACCTTAAAACAAGACAACTTCTACCGTATCAGATGGGTATCGTCCTCAGGAGCAACCACATCCTGTGGAAGCGTTTCTTCCGGTGAAACAAAGGATTATGCCTTGCAAATCTTGCAGGCCTCAAAAGACTTCTCTTCTACGTCAATCTCCCAATCAAATACTGGAATTTGCGCAAACTCTGGGAGCGCTAGCTTTGTGGCAAGAGTAAAAAATGTGGGTTCATTGACACAGACAAATGTTCCCGTTCTACTAGAAATCAAATCTGGCACGGCAATAGTAGGCACGGCAACTGGGACCATAACAACGTTAGCGTCCGGAAGAGAAATGGATGTCAATTTGAGTGGAAATGCTGATTTAATTGCTGGAGCTAGTTATTCATTTGTATTGAAAACACAATTAACAGGGGACCAAAACTCCGGCAACGATGCTTTGACCGTTAACAAAACGATCGAAAACCCGGCTGCCCCTGTTGTAACGGGCACGATATGTAGTGGAGCATCAGAGTTAAGTTTAGCCTCGACGAATGGAAGTCCGCTGTGGTATAATGGAACTACACTATTAGGCGCTGGAGCTTCGTTGAAGACTCCATCTACAGGCACTTTTTATGCTGCATTTGACAATTTGAGTACAACGATGGGACCTGCGACAAAGGCGGCGTTTGGCGGGGGAACTTATTACTCCAATTTTGGCCCAGAACCCATCTTCGTTGTAACGCAACCAACAATATTAGAATCTGCAACCGTATATATCGGAACCTCCGGAACCGTGACTTTCGGAATTTTTGACAAAGACACTGGCGAGTTAATTGCCTCCGTTTCTAAAGACCTAACTGCGACCAGAACCTCGGCAAATTCCACTACGGTCAACAGCCAATTAATAGACGACAAAAATGACCCCGGTCAAAAAGTGATCTTAAACCTACCCTTTCCAAAGGCTGGAAATTATATCCTTTCCCACGCCTGCTCTAATGGAGCGTCGATTTTCCGCAGCAATCGAACAGCTGCTGATACTGTCAATGCACCGACCAACATAGGATACCCCTATTCAATTCCGGGGGTATTAAAATTGACGGGGGCCTTATTTAGTGGCGCTGAAATACAATCTGGCTACTACTATTTGTATGGAATGAAATTCAAATCTTACGCCTGCCCTAGCCCGAAAGTACAAGTGAACGTAACAACAGGCCAAAGCCCAGTCGTAGCCGTTAGCCCTACAGGTTCTACAACCCTTTGTGCCGGAGACAAAATTACGCTAACGGGCACTCCTGCCTCCGGAACTCCTACCTACCAATGGTTCAAAAATGGGTCCGCCATCACAGGGGCGACTACCAACAAACTAGAAGTCAGCACATCTGGTTCTTATATGCTGAATTCGAGCTTTGATGGTATTTGTCCCGTTGAATCACCCGCGGCTTCGGTGACAACGACTAACCCCTTAGAACCTTTAATTACCTTTAATCAAGGTACGCTAACTACATCCGCTGGAAATGACATCCAATGGTACTTTAATGACGTGGCAATTTCTGGCGCAACTGGCACCACCTACAAACCCACAGCCAATGGCGTTTACAAAGTAAAATTAAAAGACATCAACGGGTGCTTGGCTACAGCGAGTTATGGCATTACTATTCTAGCAGCCACAGCAGACAATCCGTATTCGACTTTCTTTGCGTTCCCTAACCCGGCGACTGACGTGTTGCATATTGGAATTCCTAGTGCTTTTCAGGCTGCTAAGATTCGAGTTCGCCTGAGTGATATGCAAGGAAAGGAGATAAGAGATGTTAGAGCAGAGTGTAGAGAGAATCGATTATCGCTCGATATTTCGACACTTCCGACAGGTAATTATGTGATCAGTTTTCCAGAATTAGAGAACCAAGTAAGCATTAAATTTCAGAAGAATTAATTCGATTTTTTAGTCCAGGTAAAGATCATACGAGGCGAAGTTGCCTCGTCGAAAGAAGCTAAGGAGTAATCGCCTTGCAGATCAACTAAACTTAGACCAGCCTGTGCGGCGTAAGATATGAAGTCGTTCTTCGCGACCAATTCCACCTTTTCTATGAAAGAAAAATCCTTACCCTGATCGCTGAAATCAATGGATTTGTACAAGTAACCCGCCGCTGACCAACGTTTGATTTGGAACGAAATACCTTGGCGTTCCACTCGTTCAGTTGGCACCAAATTCGCAACTACATAGGTGGGATTAAAAAAGTCTAAAACGAGCAGTCCATTTTCCTTAAGGCCTCCAGCGAATGTATTAAAGGCTTTTTGATTGTCTTGTTGATCATCAAAATACCCGAAACTGGTAAAGAAATTAAAAATCGCATCGTACTTATTTTGTAAGGGCAAGGGCTCCCGCAAATCATGTACAAAAAATAGCAAATCCTTATTTTCAAAAGCCTGAGCAGCCTCAATATTGGAGGGGGATAAGTCAAACGCGTCCACCATAAACCCTAACTGCTGTAGCGTAATAGCGTGACGCCCTTTTCCACAGGCTGCATCTAAAACGCGGGAGCCTAGGGCTAAATGCAACTTTTGCTGCAGAGAGGCGATGAAATCCGCCGCTTCACTCTCATCCCGCTTCGCATATAGGATATGGTAATAAGGGGAATCAAACCAGGTACTAAACCACTCTTTTCCCTCCATTATTTGCGAATACTAACATTCGTTAAGAAATCTTGGTATGCGAGCGCGATCCCCTCTTTCAATTCAATTTTATGTTTCCAACCCAAGGAATGTAATTTAGATACATCCATCAATTTACGAGGTGTGCCGTCAGGTCGTGAGGTATCCCATTGGATAGAGCCCGTAAAACCCACAATTTCTTTCACGGTCTCCGCTAATTCTTTAATTGTCACGTCGATTCCTGTACCGATATTTACCAGTTCTGAGTCGCTATACGTTTCCATTAAATAGACGCATGCCTCCGCTAAGTCATCTGCATGCAAGAATTCACGCATCGGAGAGCCTGAGCCCCAAAGTGTCATCGATCCATCCCCGCGTTCTTTGGCCTCCTGAAACTTGCGGATCATGGCGGGTAAAACATGGGAATTTTCTAAATCGTAATTATCGTTCGGGCCATACAGATTTGTAGGCATCACAGAAATGAAATCACAACCATATTGTGCGCGATAGGCCTCGCACATTTTAATGCCCGCGATCTTCGCAATGGCATAGGGCTCATTCGTTTCTTCTAAGTATCCACTTAATAAATAGGACTCCTTCAAAGGCTGAGGGGCTAATTTAGGGTATATACACGAAGATCCTAAGAACTGCAGTTTCTTTACCTTGTTTACAAAGGAGGAATGGATGATGTTGTTTTGGATAGCCAAATTCTCATATAAGAAATCAGCGCGGTACGTATTATTCGCCACGATTCCCCCTACTTTAGCTGCTGCCAAAAAGACGTAGGCTGGTTTCTCTGCCGCAAAAAAGTCGGCCACTTTTACCTGGTCACGTAAATCTAATTCCGCTGAAGTTTTCAGCACTAAATTCGTGTACCCCTCTTTCTGTAATTTCCGAACGATAGCAGAACCCACCATTCCGCGGTGTCCGGCTACATATATTTTTGCTTGTTTTTCCAATGAATAAATCAAATAAGGCCTCAAAAAATCCTTGCAAAAATACACAAAGTCCGTCAGGTAATAAGTTTAATTCGTAGTTTTGGGAAATATTTTTAGTACTCCACTATGCGTATATGTGTTGCCCTTTTCTGTTTATTCCTTTGTTTGAACCTAGCGGTCCATGCACAGAATAGGGCTATCTCCACCAATAAGCCGCTGATAGACACCTCTGTTCATGAAAACGGTTTATTTAACGGACGCCTCTCCACTGGCTTAGAAAGTAAGGCAGCTGAAGCGAAAAAATTTAAAGAGGATAGCAAGGCCTTTATTGAGAGTTTAGGCGTCAAGGATTTGGGCAAAAAAATCGTCAAAACAACGAAGAAAAAACTTCAACCCCGAGACGAATATGCCGGCATCAAAACGGAACACAAACTAGGCAATTATGGAAGTGGTGTTCGCATGACCGTGGAAGAAGTGAACGTCGTAAAATATGTCGAAGACGAGGCCTTAAGTCCCTATGCTGCGGAAATTTTCATCTTTGACCCCTCGCAATCCCGAGTTGTTTCTATCCCCACGAAAGACGCCAAAAATGCACAAATCTGTCATGGCCCTTTCAAGAAATATGTCAACCAAAAACTTATCGAAGAGGGCTTCTATTTTATGGGGGTAAAAGATGGGCGCTGGGAAACCTATGGTCCAGAAAATGAATTAGAGAACAAGGTATATTACGAGAAAGGCTATACCACTGGCTCCACTATTCACTATTACGACACTACTAATAAGAAGATCAAAGAGATCATTCCTCGTTTATATGGCAAGGTACGCGGCACTTATTTCGCCTTTTACCCGAGTGGGAGTTTGAAAGAAGATGGACGCTTGGACGATAGCGTGAAAGTGGGCCGTTGGAGAGAATACCACGAGTTTGGGAGTGGTGGACGATTAAAAAAAGAATGGAAATACGGTAAGGACAAATTCGATCCGACGGAGCCTTTGTTGATTCAGGAAAGAGATCAACAATCAAAGGTAATTTTCCAGGCTAAAGAACCCATTTCACAACGTAAGCCTTTACAGGTTCCCCCAATGGACTCCGATGACGAAGATTCTGAAGATGAGGATTCAACAGAGGATGCAGATATCATTCGCCATACCTCATTTAATGTACTGACCCATTACTTTGGGCTAACAAAAGCGCCCGACCTGCGATTCGATCTTTCTGCAGGGTATTTCAATATTCCCTTAACGCCGCCCGATTTAGATGTTTAATTTGACCTACATAACTCATTAATTAAACAACCTTATGAAACAATCAGAATACATTCAATCCTTTCTAAAAGGGGATTGGAAATCAGGAATAGCGGTCTTTTTAGTCGCATTACCCCTATGTTTGGGAATTGCATTAGCTTCAGGTGCTCCATTATTAGCAGGTCTTGTCGCAGGAATTGTGGGCGGAACGCTCGTTTCGTTTTTATCCGGATCAGAACTTTCAGTGAGCGGCCCTGCAGCAGGCTTAACCATTATTGTCGCCACGGCTATTGGTGACTTAGGATCTTTTCCAGGATTTTTAGTAGCTGTTATCGTTGCCGGTCTTATTCAAGTCGCCTTAGGATTTTTAAAAATGGGAAAAATTGGCGGTTTTTTCCCCTCATCGGTTATACGAGGAATGTTAGTGGCAATTGGAATCGTCATTATTTTGAAACAAATTCCGCATGCGATCGGAGATGATTTAGACTTTATAGGAGAATTTGAATTTGACCAAAAAGATGGAGAAAATACCTTTACCGAAATTTTAAAGTCGCTCGCTTCTATCAAAATGGGCGCACTACTTATTTCCGTTATAGGGCTTGTTATTTTATTTTCTTGGACAAAATTAGGCCAAAAATTCTCCTGGATGAATGCCCTACCAGCTTCTTTATTTGTGGTTTTGGCTGGTGTTGGAATTAACGAGGGATTAGCACTTTGGAACCCAGCCTGGTATTTGGGTGATTCGAAAGACCACATGGTTAACTTGCCCATTTTTGCTTCAAGTAGCGAAATATTGAGCGGTTTGGTTTCCCCTGACTGGAGTTTTATTACGAATCCCAAAGTGTATTCAGTCGCCATCACTTTGGCCATCGTAGCCTCTTTAGAATCCTTATTGTCGTTAGAAGCGACAGATTCTTTGGACCCCTTAAAACGAATTTCATCGCCAGATAGAGAGCTATTAGCGCAAGGAATAGGAAACATAACTAGTGGATTACTCGGTGGAATCCCTATCACTTCTGTGATCGTTCGATCATCCACGAACATTTATGCCGGTGGAAAGACCCGTATGTCTGGATTTTTTCATGGTGTCTTATTACTCGTAGCGGTACTAGCTTTGCCATTCTATTTAAACAGAATTCCACTTTCCTGCCTAGCGAGTATTTTATTATATACAGGATATAAATTAGCACATCCTAAGGAGTTCAAAAAAGTATTTGCGGAGGGTTGGAAGCAATGGGTTCCCTTTTTAGTGACCGTGGCCGTGGTGGTTGGTGTCGATTTATTGTGGGGAATATTCGTAGGAACCTTAGTAGGTTTGGCATTTGTAGTCATTACAAATTATTCTTCCGTGTTTACCGTTTTCAAAAATGGCAATGAAATTTTAATTAAATTCCAGAAAGATGTGACGTTCTTGCATAAAATGCAGCTAAAAGAAACCTTGCGTAAAATACCTGTGGGATCAGAAGTCTATATCGATACCACGAAGGTGCATTTTATGGACCATGACATTAACTTATTGATTCAAGAGTTTATCAGTACAGCACAGGAGCGCGGCATCGAAGTCGACCTTAAAAAGAAATAAGATGAAAGAATATAAAAAATTACTGCTAAGCAATAAAGCTTGGGCAAGCGAGCGCCTCGAATTAGATCCTAGCTATTTTGACAATTTATCGAAAGACCAAAATCCACTTTTTCTTTGGATCGGCTGTGCTGATAGCCGCGTTCCAGCAGAAGAAATTACACATGCGGATCCAGGTGATATTTTTGTGCACCGCAATGTGGCCAATATGGTCGTGCATACGGACATCAATTTACTATCTGTTTTGCAATATGCGGTGGAAGTTTTAGAGGTAAAACACATCATCGTTTGCGGCCACTATAACTGTGGAGGGGTAAAGGCAGCGATGACGAACCATGATTTTGGATTAATCAACAAGTGGCTTCGTAATATTAAAGAGGTATACGAGAAGCACTATACCGACTTACATGAAATTGCGGATGAGACGGCGCGATTCAATCGCTTAGTTGAGTTGAATGTGGCGGAACAGATTCAGAATTTGGCTAAAACGACCATCGTTCAAAAGGCCTGGGAAAAACGCAAGTTCCCTCATTTACATGGCTGGGTTTTTGATATTCACCACGGTGAAATCAAGGAGGTATTGAATATTAACGCGGGCGAATGGACGAGTCCCGTTTTTCATTACGATTTTTAAGCTTACAAGTTTGCATAAAAAAAGGGGGCCGCTGCGCGGCCCCCCTTTTTTTTCCTATCTAATCGACTAAACCGTCGTCTTAATCTTCAATTCATCTAACTGCGCTTGCGCTAGTGGAGATGGTGAATCGATCATCACGTCGCGCCCAGCGTTGTTCTTAGGGAAAGCGATATAATCACGAATTGAATCTGTTCCTCCAAATAAAGAGCAAAGACGGTCAAAACCAAAGGCCAAACCACCATGCGGCGGCGCCCCATATTCAAAGGCATCTAATAAGAATCCGAATTGTGCTTGCGCCTCTTCTGGAGTGAATCCAAGGACTTCGAACATTTTGGATTGTAGGTCTTTTTGGAAGATACGAATCGAACCTCCTCCTACTTCTACACCATTCACGACTAAATCGTAAGCGTTTGCGCGAACCTTGCCGAATTCTCCGGCTAACATCAATGGAATATCTTCTGGCTTAGGGCTCGTGAACGGATGGTGCATCGCAAACCAACGATCCTCTTCCTCTCCGTACTCTAATAATGGGAAATCCACTACCCAGTGTACGGTATAATTATTAGGGTCACGTAAACCCATACGCGTTCCCATCTCTAAACGAAGTTCGTTTAATTGCTTGCGCACTTTATCTCCGTCTCCTGAAAGCACTAAAATTAAGTCTCCTAGCTCTGCATTAAATGCCGCAGCCCAAGTAGCTAAATCTGCTTCTGAGTAGAATTTATCTACAGATGATTTCACTACGCCGTCCGCTTGAACGCGTGCGTAAATCAATCCTTTCGCACCGATTTGTGGGCGGCGAACGAAATCAGTTAATTCATCGATTTGCTTGCGGGTGTATTCGGCTGCGCCTTTCACGCAAATACCTACCACCGTGTTCGCTGCATCGAAAACTTGGAAATCTTTGCCAGACGTCAAATCCACGCCCTCGCCTTTCAATTCCACGAATTTCATATCGAAACGAATGTCTGGCTTATCAGAACCGTAGTATTTCATCGCGTCCGCATAAGTCATGCGAGGCACTTCGCCGATGTCGAGGCCTTTCACGTTTTGGAACAAATGGCGAATCAATCCCTCAAACATATTCAGGATATCTTCTTGCTCCACGAACGACATTTCGCAGTCGATTTGGGTAAATTCTGGCTGGCGATCTGCACGCAAATCTTCGTCACGGAAACACTTTACAATTTGGTAGTAACGGTCAAAACCGGATACCATCAATAATTGCTTAAAGGTTTGTGGAGATTGCGGCAAGGCATAAAATTCGCCTGGATTCATCCGAGAAGGAACCACGAAATCGCGCGCACCCTCTGGCGTTGATTTAATTAAAACGGGTGTTTCCACCTCGATAAAATCTTGCTTATCTAAGTAATTACGCACTTCACGGCCCACGTGGTGGCGCAATTGCAAACTTTCGCGAATGGGATTACGGCGCAAGTCTAAATAACGGTATTTCATACGGATATCATCGCCGCCATCTGTCTCGTCCTCGATCAAGAAAGGAGGCAATTTTGCCGGATTCAATACGCGCAATTCTTTTACTTTGATTTCGATGTCGCCAGTGGGCATTTTGTCGTTTTTGGACAAACGCTCTACCACGATTCCTTTCGCTTCTACGACGAATTCACGGCCTAATCCTCTCGCTAATGCCAAAGCCTCCGCAGACGATTTCCCCTCTTCTAACATCAATTGAGTGACCCCGTAACGATCCCGAAGATCCACCCAAATCATCCCCCCTTTATCACGTGAACGCTGAACCCAGCCACAAAGAGTTACCTCGGTGCCCGCGTGTTCGATGCGCAATTCGCCATTTGTATGTGTACGTAGCATAGAAAATTTTAAAATTCGGGCAAAATTACGGAAAAGCGCAGGGAGAGAAAAACATTTAGGGCTTTATTCTTTTTTACTTAATTTTGAATTATGTCAAAAATTGGGATTGTTGGATCAGGAATGGGTAGTTTGGGCTTTGCCATTCGCAGCGCGGTGGCGGGCCACCAAGTCAGCGTTTTCGATGCGAATTCTTATCCTGGAGGCAAATTAGCCCAAATCGAAACGAACGGATTTCGTTTTGACGCCGGCCCCTCCCTTTTCACGATGCCGCATTTAGTGGACGAATTGTTCACGCTGGCAGGCAAAAATCCCCGCGATTATTTCAGTTATGAGCGATTGCCGGAGATTTGCCGTTACTTTTGGGAAGATGGCACACGCTTGCAAACGAACGCAGCGCCTGCAGAAACAGCCGCGGCGATTGCTTCGGAACTGGGCGAATCGGAGGAGAACGTAGCCCGTTTTTTACGCGAAATCGGAGAAAACTACCATATTATCAGCGATCTATTTCTCGATAATTCCTTACATTCTTTGTCGACTTGGACAGGGCGGAAAGCCCTGAAAGGCTACCTGAATATTCCGCGCCTAGGACTTTTCAACACGATGCACCGCTCCCACGCGAAGCGTTTTACTAACCCGAAAACGGTCCAACTTTTTGACCGCTACGCCACCTACAACGGCTCGGATCCTTACCAAACGCCCGCGACTTTATCGATCATTCCCCATTTAGAATACAACCTTGGTGCCTTTTTCCCAAAAGGCGGTATCATCAGTATCCCTCGAGCACTCCACCGCCTCGCCGAAGAACTAGGTGTGGACTTTCACTTCAACGAGAAAGTGTCCCGCATCACCACCGAAAATCATACCGCGACTGGATTGGAGACCGAAAAAGGAAATTACACCTTTGACTACATCGCCTGCAACGCAGACATTCGCCCGAGTTACACGAAACTGCTGGCACAGGAACCACAACCGAAAAAGCTCTTAACCCAACCCAAATCAAGCTCCGGCATCATCTTCTACTGGGGTATGAACCGCAGCTTCGACGAATTAGGTGTTCACAACATCTTCTTTTCTGACGATTATCAGGGCGAATTCAAGGCCATCTTTGAAGACAATACGATTAACGACGACCCGACCATTTACCTACATATTTCTTCGAAAGTAGAGAAATCAGATGCGCCTGCAGGTGGCGAAAACTGGTTTATCTTGATGAACGTTCCGGCGAACGAGGGACAGGATTGGGATGCGCTGGTGGCAAAAATGAGAAAAAATGTAATCGAAAAACTTTCGAGAAACTTAGGCGTAGACATCGAGCAACACATCGTCGCAGAAGACCTATTAGACCCACGCAGCATCGAGGCTAGAACTTCGTCAGCCGGTGGAGCCTTGTACGGAAATGCGTCGAACAACCGTTTCGCGGCGTTTTTGCGCCACCCGAATTACCGCAAGGCCATCAAAAACCTGTATTGGGTGGGCGGCAGCGTCCATCCGGGCGGAGGAATTCCGCTTTGTTTATCTTCGGCAAAAATTGCAGCGAAGCTTTTTGCAGAAAATGCGTAATTTCGCCTATTCATTGATATAAAATTATGATTCAAAGACCACAAACCCTTTTCTTAGCCTTAGCGATTATTGGCAATGCCATCGCAACATCGGGCATATCTATTTGGCAAAAAATAGGCTCTTCAGGCCAAAAAGCTGAGCTTTTCTCGAACCAATGGCAATTATTCCAAAATGGAAAAGAAGTAGCCGCGCACAGTAACATTGCGATTGCCCTTTTAGTGACTTTATCGACGGTTATCACGTTAGTGACGATCTTCTCATATAAAAACCGCATGCGTCAAATGATGCTAGGCCTAGTCAATTCGCTAGTTTTAGCTGGAGCGATGGGCTATGCTTTTTGGGTGATCTTTAAGGAGGCGGTGCCTACATTTGAACCAGAAATTCAGGGAAAATATGGCTACGGATTCTACGCGCTAGTGGTTTCCCTACTAGCGAATATGATTGCGAACCGCCTCATCCGCAAGGACGAGATGCTGGTGCAATCGTCGAACCGTATGCGCTAAGTTTTAGACGATACCCTCTTTCAACAGGTCGTGGAGATGCACAAATCCCACGGCCTTTTTATTTGCCGTCACCACCAGTTGTGTGATATTTTTGCTTTGCATGATGGCCAAAGCCTCCGTCGCAAATGCCTCCGCCTCAATCGTCTTCGGTGTGGTATTCATCATGTCCGCTAACACAATCGCAGACCAATCTTTCGAGTTTTCTAAAGTGCGACGAACGTCGCCATCCGTAATGATTCCGGCTAATTCTCCTTGCGCATCCAATACTGCCGTTGCACCTAGGCGCTTCGAGGAAATTTCGTGGATCGCTTCCTGGATGGAGGACGTGTGGGAGATGGCTGGGAATTCGTGAGTGGGATAAATGTCGCCCACTTTTAAATAAAGGCGTTTGCCTAGGGCGCCGCCTGGATGGTATTTGGCAAAATCCTGTGCCGTAAATCCTTTGCATTCTAACAAACAAACCGCTAACGCATCGCCTAAAGCCAAAGCCACCGTCGTCGATGTCGTAGGTGCCAGATTCAACAAATCCGCCTCTTGCTCCGCCAAAGCGTGCAAAATATAATCTGATTGCTGGCCTAAATACGAATGCTTATTCGATACCATCGCAATCAATTTCACCTGCAAACGCTTGATCAAAGGAACTAACACCTTGATTTCCGGCGTATCGCCTGACTTCGAAATACAGATCACCGCATCACCGTCCTGAATCATCCCCAAATCCCCGTGAATCGCATCCGCCGCGTGCATAAACAAGGCCGGCGTTCCGGTGGAATTCATCGTCGCTACAATTTTCTGGGCAATAATGGCCGATTTACCGATTCCCGTGAAGACAATGCGCCCCGGGATGCTCAACAAATGTTCTACACAAGCCTCAAAATCCGAATTAATTCCGGCGCTCACTTGCAGAATGGCCTCTGCTTCCTGTGTCAAAACTTTTTTTGCTGTGGATTGGATATTTTTGCTTAATTTCAATGTTAGAAGAATTTGTAGGGCAAAGATAAGTAGAAGCCCGCAGAATCTAATCATCGCCGAAACAACCCATTAATCAAATTATGCCCCATCCAATTACGATCGATAGCTTAAAGGAACAGCTAAAAAAAACCTTTGGATTTAGCCAATTTCGGGGTGAACAAGAAGCCATTATTCTAAATACCGTTCAAGGAAAGAATAGTTTCGTTCTGATGCCTACTGGGGCAGGCAAATCGCTTTGCTATCAATTACCGGCGATTGTAATGGAAGGAACAGCGATTGTT
This sequence comes from Aquirufa esocilacus, assembly GCF_042715595.1. Lineage (NCBI taxonomy): Bacteria > Pseudomonadati > Bacteroidota > Cytophagia > Cytophagales > Flectobacillaceae > Aquirufa > Aquirufa esocilacus. Next base: position 89,720 of record NZ_JBBKXX010000002.1, read on the forward strand.
ATCTCGCCTTTGATCGCATTGATGAAGAATCAGGTAGATCAAATGTTGGCTTTTGGCATCAATGCTCAATTCTTAAATTCCTCTTTAACCCGTGCTGAAATCAACCGGGTAAAGGCCGAAGTGATCTCTGGAGCCGTGAAATTATTGTACATCGCCCCGGAATCACTAAACAAACAAGAGAACCTGAACTTCTTAAAACAGGCTAAAATCTCCTTTGTCGCGATCGACGAGGCTCACTGTATCTCCGAATGGGGACACGATTTTAGACCGGAATACCGCAAGATTCGTACCATCATCGAGACAATCGATGAGAAAATGCCCATCATTGCTTTAACAGCGACGGCTACGCCTAAGGTACAAATCGACATCCAAAAGACCTTAAATCTGGAAGATGCGACTGTTTTCAAATCCTCTTTCAACCGCAAAAATCTCTATTATGAGATCCGCTCGAAGAAAGATATCGATAAGCAATTAATCCGTTTCATTAAGTCGCATAACGGTAAGGCGGGGATTATTTATTGCCTTTCCAGAAAGCGCGTCGAGGAAATTGCGGAATTATTACACGTGAACAGCGTGAAAGCGCTTCCTTACCACGCTGGTTTAGAACCGCAGGTACGAATGGCAAATCAAGAAGCTTTCTTGAATGAGGAAGTGGATGTGATGGTGGCGACTATCGCTTTTGGAATGGGAATCGATAAACCAGATGTGCGTTTTGTCATTCACTATGATGCTCCTAAGTCGCTAGAGGGTTATTACCAGGAAACAGGTCGCGCGGGTCGCGATGGCTTGGATGGAACATGTATCTTGTTCTATACCTACGATGACATATTGAAATTAGATAAGTTTAATAAAGATAAGGCCGTTACGGAGAAAGAGAATGCGAAAATTCTCTTGTCTGAAATGGTTTATTACACGAATTTAGGTGTTTGCCGTCGCAAGCAATTGCTTCACTATTTTGGGGAGCATATGGCTGAAAACTGCGGTTTCTGCGACAATTGCATGCATCCTACGCCTACGTTTAAGGCCGAAGAAGAGGTTAGCCTTGTGCTGAAAGCGGCGCAACAAACCGGCGAACAATTCGATGCAGAACATATCGCTGATTTCTTAGAGGGTAAATCGAATTCCTTTATTGCGAGCCACGAACAGGAGAAATTATCGCTGTTTGGCGCTGGAAAAACGGTTTCTTGGATTGCCCCAGAGGTAGACGAAGAGGAGGATGAGGACGAGGATGAAGACGGAGACGAGGATACGCCTAAGAAGCCGAAGATGCGCAAAACGCCATCAAAGCCGGTGCCTATCGAAGATGAAAAGTCCCCTTGGATCTCCTTTATCAAGCAAATGGCCATTTATGGCCTGCTAGAAAAAGACATTGAGAATTACGGAGTTCTGCGTTTAAGTGAGGCTGGACAAGCTTTCTTGAAGGAATCCTTCCCGATTACTTTCTACAAAGACCACGATTACGAAAAAGAAGCGGAGCCTGCTGAAAATGAGGATGAGGGAGCTGCTTTAGGGGCCAAAGCCTATGACGACGCCCTCTTCGACATTCTTAAAACCCTGCGTAAGAAAATCGCTAAAGAGAAAAATTTACCTCCCTATGTGATTTTCCAAGATCCATCTTTGGAAGAAATGGCGACTACTTATCCGACCACACAGGATGAAATGGCCCAAATCAACGGCGTGGGAATGGGAAAAGTCGTGAAATTTGGCAAGCCATTCCTCGATGTGATCAATCGCTACGTGGAAGAAAACGAAATCGAGACAGCGAAAGAGGTAGTGGTGAAATCGACCGTCAACAAGTCAAAAATCAAGATTTACATCATCCAACAGGTCGATCGCAAAATCGATTTAGACCTGATTGCTGAGCAAAAAGAAGTGAGCATGGCGGAATTGATCGAAGAGATCGAGACCATCTGCTTCTCGGGCACTAAACTAAACCTTGATTATTATATTAATCAAGTGATGGAACTAGATAAACAAGAAGAAATCTACGAATACTTCATGTCTGCGGACACGGATGACATCGCAGAGGCCTTGGAAACGTGTGATATCGAAGACGTGACAGAAGAAGAGCTTCGATTAATGCGCATTAAATTTTTGAGTGAATTAGCCAATTAATACATATATGAACGTTTTAATATTAGGTGCTGGAGGCCGTGAACACGCCTTTTCTTGGAAGATTAGCCAAAGCCCTATCCTAGGTAACTTATACATTGCTCCGGGTAATCCGGGAACCGCACAATGCGGCACTAATTTAGCGATTGGCGTGACCGATTTTGAGGGAATTGCTGCGGCGATTCGTAGGCATGACATAGGTTTAGTAGTTGTGGGCCCAGAAGAGCCGTTAGTAAAAGGGGTGCGTGATTTCATCGAATCACAAGCTGACCTGAAACACGTAGGAATCGTGGGACCAGGCGCAGAAGGTGCCCAAATCGAAGGAAGCAAAGACTTCTCAAAGAACTTTATGCACAAATATGGCATCCCAACAGCCGCATCGAAAACTTTCACAAAGGACACGATCGCTGATGGATTAGCCTATTTACAGACGCAATCTTTACCGATTGTATTAAAAGCGGATGGCTTAGCGGCGGGTAAAGGAGTGATTATCGCCCTGACTTTAGAGGAAGCAGAGACTGCCTTGAACGAAATGTTATTGGATGCAAAGTTCGGTGACGCCAGTTCTAAAGTGGTGATCGAGCAATTCTTACGCGGCATCGAATTATCTGTTTTCGTTCTAACAGATGGCGAAAACTATGTGGTATTACCAGAGGCGAAAGACTACAAGCGCATCGCAGAAAACGACGAAGGCTTGAATACCGGCGGTATGGGAGCCGTTTCTCCTGTTCCTTTCGCCAACGCGAAATTTATGGAAGCTGTGACACAAAAGGTGATCGAACCTACTGTTAAAGGCTTGAAAGCGGAAAATATTGACTACAAAGGATTCATCTTCATCGGTTTAATGAACCACGAAGGCGAGCCCTACGTCATCGAATACAATGCAAGAATGGGGGATCCGGAAACGGAGGTGGTTTTACCAAGAATCGAATCAGATTTCCTATCTTTGCTAATTGCAGCCTCCAATGGCACGTTGAGCGAACAAAAAATTTCTATTTTGGACCAATATGCTGTAACAACGATGTTAGTGGCAGGTGGATATCCTGAGGAATACCGCAAAGGCGATGTGTTAACTGGGATTGATAAAGTGGAAGACGCCATCGTTTTCCATGCAGGTACGACGTCAAGAGACGGCGATATTATCACCAGCGGTGGCCGTGTTATGGCGCTGACTGGAACTTCGAATACCTTGGAGCGAGCGATCCAGAAATCACAAAAGGCCGCTCAAACCATCCAATTCGAGGGTAAAAACTTTAGACGAGACATCGGATTAGATGTATTAAGATATGGCATGTAAATCGTGTTCCAGTGGGTCATGTGGCTCTACCAGCGCAGGCGGCGAAGTTAAAGGCTGTCAAAGCAATGGCGGTTGTGGCTCAGGTGGTTGCAATAAAATGAACGTGTTTGACTGGTTGTCAGATTTAGACGTTCCCTCTTTCCAGCGCTACCACATCGTGGAAGTGAAGTTCAAAGGAGGCAGAAAAGAATATTTCCGCAATGTAGATCAACTTGAATTACACACCGGAGATGCCGTTATGGTCGATTCCAGTAGCGGAACCCAGTTAGGTACTGTTTCCTTGCAAGGGGAACTTGTTCGTCTTCAATTATTAAAGAAGAATATCAAAGACGACGATAAGGTTAAAAACATCTTCCGTGTAGCGACAGAAAAAGACATCGAAAAGCACGAGCAGGCAATGGCACGTGACCTACCTACGATGTACCGTGGTCGTCAAATCATCAGCGACCTAAAACTAAATATGAAACTTTCGGATGTGGAATTCCAATCCGATGGGGCCAAAGCAATCTTCTACTATTCATCTGAAGACCGCGTCGATTTCCGCGAATTAATCAAGCTTCTAGCGACAGAATTCAAGATTCGCGTCGAAATGAAGCAGATATCTCTTCGTCAAGAGGCGGGAAGATTAGGCGGAATCGGGGTTTGCGGTCGCGAATTATGCTGCTCTACCTGGTTATCTGATTTCAAGAACGTAACTACTTCAGCGGCACGTTACCAAAACTTATCTTTGAATCCAGTCAAATTAAGTGGCCAATGTGGTCGTTTGAAATGCTGTTTGAATTACGAATTAGAAACCTATATGGATGCTTTGAAAAGCATCCCTACGATAGAGGGTAGATTAAAAACAAAACGCGGGGAAGCCATCTTGCAGAAGACGGACATTTTCAAGCGGATGATGTGGTTCGGGATTGTGGGCGAAGAGGCTATCTGGATTCCGGTGAGCTGTGATCGCGTGGCAGAAATTGTTGATTTAAATAAGAAAGGGATAATTCCAGAGTCGTTTGAAGATCTAAATCCAGATGCTCCAGCGGTGGAAAAACCTACCGTATCTGAGCTAAACTCTGATTTAGAGCGGATGGACAAGAAATACGGTGGGGTAAAATCCGGCAATCGCAACAACCGAAACAATCGAGGAAATCGCGATGGAGGAAATCGCGGACCACGCCCTGAAGGGCAAGATCGCGGGCCACGTCCAGAGAGAGGACCTCGTCCTGATCGTGGACCTCGTCCAGAGGGACAGAATAGAGTGCCACGCCCCGATGGGGAAAATCGTCCGCCTAGACCTCCAAGACCAGAAGGCGAAAACCGGGGACCGCGTCCTGAACGAGGACCTAGGCCAGAAGGCGAAAACCGTCCTCCAAGACCGGATGGAAGTGCACCTGCAACAGATGGGGCAACGGCTACACCGAAGCCATTCAAGAAGAAAAAGAAGTTTAAACCAAGACCTCCAAGAGATGGTGCAGCGCCTACCCCTGAAGCATAGTCTAGGAGTAATTTCCCTCTTGGGACTGTTGTTATTTGCCTGTAGCGATTCTAATGTGCTCTTGGATGAAACAACTAGTTTTAAAGAAGATCTGGGATGGGTTCAAAAGCAACCGATACAGTTTGCCCTAACTGTGGAGGATACGCTTTCTTCCTATGCTATGTATGTGATTGTTCGTCAAAACAACGCCTACCCCTTTTACAACTTGTATTTCAGCCCTAGTATCATCGATGGAAAAGGGAAAACCATTCAAAAAGGCTTAGCTGAAACCATTTTATACGATCCTGTTTCAGGAAAGCCTAAAGGAGATGGTTTTGGAGATATCTATGAGAAAAAATTCCTGATTTATGCTGATTTGAAATTTCCCCGTGCCGGGAAATACCAAATTCAACTAGAACAAGCGATGCGCGTTGACACATTAGCTGGAATGGTATCAATGGGACTATTGTTAGAAAAAAGAGCAAATGGCAAAAATTGATGACATCGATAAAAAGATCCTCGCATTTCTGCACGAAGATGCTTTTTTGTCCAATAAAGAAATGGCTACACGTCTAGGAATGAGTGCCACACCTATCCATGAGCGGATAAAACGGATGGAAAAAGAAGGCGTAATCACCGGATATCGGGCTATGATTAATCCCGCCAAGCTAGGAAAATCGTTGACGGTGTTTTGTGATATATCGCTTAAGGAACATGCGGCGGAGTATTTGAATCAGTTCGAAAAGGATGTAATGAATTTAGCCGAAGTGCAGGAATGTTATTGCGTGTCTGGACACAGCGATTTTCTACTTAAAATTGTTGTAACTGACATGGATGAATACAGGGAATTCATCCTGCATAAATTAGCTAGTATAAAAAATATTGGAAATGCTCAGAGTCATTTCGTTATGAATGAAGTGGAAAATGAACATTTTATGCCCTGGATTTCTAATTCTTTAACAAAATAAGCCTATAAATTAGGGTAAGCCTTTCCTCAGATTTGATTACCTTAGTATGAAAACCTAGTAACATGAATAAAATTACAAAGACGCTTCTGTCGGTATTGACCATTGCCCTGATCTTGGGTTTGGCATTTTATCCGAAAATCAAAAAGACTTTTTTCTCCGCTGAAACAAAAGAAAAAGGAAAAGAAAAAGGTGGCCCAGGTGGCAAGGGAGGCAAAACATCCGTTATAGTAACGGTGGTAAAATCGACACGTTTAGACGATATGATCAGCTCAACGGGTTCAATTTTGCCGAATGAAGAAGTCGAAATTCGTTCTGAAATAGCAGGTCGTATCATTCTATTGAATATCAAAGAGGGAGATGTGGTGGCAAAGGGGACCGTTTTACTTCGCATCAATGACGATGATTTGCAAGCACGTCTGCGCAAGCTAGGTTTTAACAAAAAATTAGCGGAGGATAATGAAGCCCGCCAAAAGGTGCTACTTCAAAAGGAAGCCATCTCTCAACGCGAATATGACATTGCGGTAAATTCAGTGAATACGATTTCAGCAGACATTGAAGACTTAAAAGCCCAGATCCTAAAAACGACGTTGCGCGCCCCATTTGCTGGTAGAATTGGCTTTCGCTATGTGAGTATGGGAAGCTACATTTCTCCTAGTACGCAAATCGCTACCTTAACAAACACAAATCCGGCTAAAATTGAATTCGCTATTCCCGCTAAATACGCTACCGAAGTAAAAAATGGAGGAACGATCGAATTTATGACGGAGAACGAGGAAAAGACGTTTATCGGTCGAGTTTATGCGATTGATCCTAAGATTGATCCACAAACAAGAACCTTGCAAATTCGGGCTCAAGCACCTAATCCGGGCAATCAATTAGTCCCAGGGGCCTTTGCTAAGGTGAATTTGATCTTAAAAACGAAAGGTTCAGCCATCATGATCCCTACAGAGGCTGTGATTCCTGAAGCGAAAGGCAATAAAGTATATGTAGTGAAAAATGGTAAATCGGTGTCGACGAAAGTGACTTTGGGAACGCGAGGCGACAAAACGGTGGAGATTCTAGATGGCCTTTCGATAGGAGACACCTTGATTACGAACGGTATTATTCAGGTAAAACCAGACGGTGACGTAGAAATTAAAGAAGTCGTAAAATAACCCCCCTATGGCATCTTTCTCAGAGATTAGTATAAAAAGACCGGTACTTTCGATTGTGATGTCCATCACGATTATCGTATTTGGCATCATCGGATATACCTATTTAGGGGTTCGTGAATATCCATCCGTTGATCCACCGGTAGTGAACGTGCAAACGTCCTATACAGGAGCAAACGCAGACATTATTGAATCCCAAATCACCGAGCCCTTAGAAGAATCGATTAACGGTATCGCTGGTATTCGTACCCTATCCAGTTCGAGTCGGGATGGCCGTTCAAGTATCACGGTAGAATTTGATCTTTCAGTAAATATAGAAGATGCTGCGAACGACGTGCGTGACCGCGTATCTCGTGCGATGGGTCAATTACCTAAAGACGTGGATCCGCCCATCGTAGCGAAAGCCGATGCGGATGCAAACCCAATTTACAACATTAACGTATTCTCTTCTACGCGTAACTTGCTTTCATTGAATGAATTAGCCACGCGAAATATCAAAGAGAAATTCCAAACGATTCCGGGCGTTAGTTCCGTACAATTGTGGGGAGAGCAGAAATATGCGATGCGTTTGCACATCGATCCGGAACGCTTAGCGTCTTTCCGTTTGACGGCGCCTGATATTGTGAACGCGTTAGCGAAACAAAACATCGAATTACCAAGTGGGAGTATCGAGGGAGCGAACACGGAATTAACCGTGAGAACTCAGGGTCGTATGACTACGGAGGAGGACTTCAATAATTTGATCATCAAGGAAGAGGGTGATCGTTCGGTAAAATTCTCTGATGTAGGGAGGGCAGAACTATCGCCAGAAAACAACAAAACATTCTTCAAGCGGGATTTAAAACCGATGATTTCCATCGCGGTAATTCCGCAACCTGGTTCGAACCAAATTCAAATCGTAGATGCCATCCACAAGAAAGTGGAGCAAATTCGCTTGACTCTGCCAGCAGATGTGGAAATGAAAGAAGGTTTCGATAATACGAAATATGTGCGTAAATCAATCGAAGAAGTGGAAGAAACCATCTTCACTGCGATTTTATTGGTAACCATTATCATCTTCTTGTTCTTGCGTGACTGGAGATCGACGATCATTCCATTGACGGCCATTCCGGTTAGTTTGATTGGGGTGTTCTTCTTTATGTATTTGGCTGGATTCTCCATCAATGTATTGACTTTATTAGGTATCGTACTTTCGATCGGACTTGTAGTGGATGATGCGATTGTGGTTTTAGAGAATATTTACACCAAAATCGAAGAGGGTCTCAGCCCCTGGGAAGCGGCCGTAGAAGGATCTAAAGAGATTTATTTTGCCGTTATTTCAACGACCGTTACATTAGCAGCCGTATTCTTGCCGGTGATTTTCTTACAAGGAATTACAGGACGTTTATTCCGGGAGTTCGGGATCGTAGTTGCTGGATCCGTGATTATTTCTGCTTTCGTTTCGTTGACTTTGACACCTATGTTGAGTTCGCGTTTATTGAAAGGAAGTCATACAAAACCTTGGTTTTACACCGTAACGGAACCATTCTTTGTAGCGTTGACAAAAGGATACGAAGACTCTTTAGCTGCCTTTATCAAAATTCGTTGGATGGCTTGGGTGATTATGTTCTCCTTATTTGGCATTATTTATGCCCTGTTTAAATTCGAAGCTATACCATCTGAATTAGCTCCTTTAGAGGATAGAGGGGGATTGCGTGTCAGTGCAACGGCCCCTGAAGGTGCGACTTTTGAGTATATGTTGAACTATACCGATGAAATGGCTAAGTTCTTGATGACGGATATTCCAGCGCACGAACGCTATGCCGTTTACTCCATTACGTCCCCACCATTTGGAAATGGCGGTTCGAATACGGGAACTATGCGCGTTATTTTAGCAGATCCGGAAGGACGTAGAACGCAGCAACAAATAGCGGATGAGATCCAGCCAAAGATCAAAAAATTCACTGGTGCTAGAGCGACCTTAATCCAAGAACCGACTCTGTCCACGGGACAACGTGGTGGCGGTGGTTTACCCGTGGCATTCGTTATTCAAGCATCAACTTTCGAGAGTTTGAAGAAGAATATTCCGTTATTTATGGCCAAAGTTCGGGAAAGTTCGAAGTTCGAGATGGCAGATGTAAACTTGAAGTTTACGAAACCAGAATTGCGCCTTGAAATCAACCGCGATAAAGCACAAAACCTAGGAGTTTCCATCCAAGATGTGGCGACGACCTTGCAATTAGGCCTTTCAGGCAGACGTTTTGGCTATTTCGTCATGGACGGAAAGCAATACCAAATCATCGGCCAGATCGACCGACCGATGCGGAATGACGTATCAGACTTGAAGTCCCTCTATGTGAAAAATAACCGGGGAGATTTGATCCAATTAGATAACCTGGTGAAGATTACAGAGCAAAGTACACCCCCTCAACTATTCCGTTACAACCGCTATGTTGCGGCTACCGTAACGGCACAAATGGCGAAAGGTGTGACCTTAGGGGAAGCTTTGAACGAAATGGACAAATTAGCGAAAGAGACGTTCGACGTATCATTCTCTACTGCGTATGATGGTCAAAGTAAGGAATTCAAAGAGTCTAGCTCTTCTCTACTTTTCGCTTTCGCTCTAGCCATTTTATTGATCTATTTGATCCTTTCAGCCCAATTCGAAAGCTTCGTAGATCCATTTATCATCTTGTTTACCGTTCCTTTAGCGGTAGCTGGAGCATTATTAACGCTTTGGGATTTCAGTCAAACGTTGAATATCTTCTCTCAAATCGGCATCATCGTTCTTATCGGTCTGGTGACGAAAAACGGTATCTTAATCGTGGAATTTGCAAACCAACGTAAAGAAGCTGGATCAGAGAAAGTAAAAGCCGTACAAGAAGCAGCTGTTGCTCGTTTCCGTCCCATCATTATGACTTCGCTTTGTACAATTTTAGGTATTTTACCAATCGCCTTAGCGTTAGGTTCTGGATCACAAAGTAGGGTTTCGATGGGTATAGCCGTTGTAGGTGGCATGTTATTCTCTACGACCTTAACATTATACATCATTCCTGCGATTTACAGCTATTTATCGAGTAACCGAAAACCAGTTAATGCCGAATAAAGAAATTTGGATGCAGCGCGCTTTCGACCTAGCCTTGTTAGGTTCAGGGCGCGTTGCCCCTAATCCTTTGGTCGGCTGTGTGATTGTCAAAGATGACCGCATCATTGGCGAAGGATATCACCAACAGTATGGAGGTCCGCATGCAGAAGTAAATGCAGTTGCGAATGCAACCACCTCTGTGAAAGGCGCAACGGCCTATGTGACCTTAGAGCCTTGCTCCCATTTTGGCAAAACCCCTCCTTGTGCTGATTTACTGATTCAATCTGGTATAACCACTATCTATATAGCAAACCTAGATCCTAATCCGCTCGTAGCAGGAAAAGGAGTAGAAAAACTAGAATCCGCGGGAATCACTTGTCACATCGGATTAGGCGCTAAAACAGGCGAATGGATTAACCGACACTTCTTCACTTTTCACCGCATGAAAAGGCCTTACATTACATTTAAATATGCCGTTAGCGCAGATGGATTCATCGCTGGCCTAAGGGGTGTGCCGGTTCAGTTGTCTACTGAATTATCGGCCATACGTGTACATCAAATGCGCGCTGAACACCAAGGAATTTTAGTGGGTGTCCAAACCATTATTAACGACAATCCAACGCTAACGACTCGATTAGTACCGGGTACAAATCCTGTACGCATTGTGCTAGATCCATCCGATAGAATTCCGGTGAAATCAAACGTTTTAACAGATGGCGGAGAGACAATCATTTTGCGTTCATCAGCGGAAGTAGCTGCCCTACCTCTTCAATCGATCCTAGTAGAAGGCGGTGCGAAAACGATGGAAATGTTGTTTGCCCACGGGCTTGTGGATGAAGTTTGGAAAATCAGAAGCCCCAAAACGCTTAATGAAGGAATCCCTGAACCTAAACTGCCGTTGAAATGGCGAGCTATTGACTACCTAGGTGACGATACTTGGTTTAAAGGAATCCTAAAACCTGCCCCAGCAAGTACATATTCAGACCCAAAATAATCGAGGTTATCACCCAAACAATTCCTTGCAATAGCGATGAATTCGCAAATTTCCCCATCTTCTGTTTATCCCCAGTAAATAATACCAGCGGAATCACCGCGAAACTTAACTGCATCGAAAGTACCACTTGAGAGAAGACCAACAGCTCCCCAATTTTCGATTCACCGTAGATCCAAGTGATGAAGAAAGCCGGAATAATGGCAATCAAGCGAGTAATCAACCGTCTCAACCAAGGGGCGATCCGTAGATCAAGGAATCCCTCCATCACGATTTGGCCGGCAAGCGTACCGGTCAACGTTGCATTTTGTCCAGATGCTAACAAGGCCACGGCAAATAAGATACTCGCTAATTTACTACCTAATACGGGGTCTAATAACTGATATGCATCACGTATATCCGCCACATGCTGCAAGTTGTTCCCGTGAAAGGCTGCCGCCGCTAAAATCAGAATACCGGCATTAATAAAAAAGGCTAAACCCAAAGATATGGTCGAATCCCAGGTGGCATATTTAATCGCTTTTTCTTTGTCTTCATCCGTATCTTTGATGGCACGGGTTTGAACAATACTCGAATGCAGATATAAATTATGTGGCATCACCGTTGCCCCTAAAATTCCGATAGCTACGTACAATTGGCTAGGGTTCATTACCACTGAAGTTTGCGGAACTAATCCACCTAGGATTCCAGCAATGGAAGGTTGTGAGATGAATAACTCGTAGGCAAAACAGCAAACGATGATAATCAAAAGGGACAAAACGATGGATTCGATGACTTTGAACCCTTTGTTTTGGAAATATAATATCAAGAAAACATCTAAAATCGTAATGACGATACCCGCTAAAATCGGGATACCAAACAACAATTGAAGTGCCAATGCTGAGCCTATCACCTCCGCTAAATCGCACGCAGCAATCGCTATCTCACAAACCAACCACAGAAAAATAGCGACTGGCTTCGAAAATGCATCTCCACAAGCCTGTGCTAAATCGCGTCCTGAAGCTACCCCCAATTTTAAAGCCAAATGCTGCAAAATGATAGCAAATATGCTCGAGACAAGAATGACAGACAATAGAGTGTAGCCGAAAGAGGCGCCTCCTGCTAAATCGGTTGCCCAATTACCTGGATCCATATAGCCCACAGCGACCAAAAAGCCTGGTCCCATAAAGGCGCGCAAGTTTTTCCAAAATCCGTTCCCAGAGGGTACAGGAATCGTCCCAAACACTTCGGAAAGGGATTTCATTTTCGGATTGGAACGCCAAGGACTCGACATAAGGTAAAATTTTACACAATTTAAAAATATTTTTTAGATTAACCTAAAAAATAAATTTACTACCTTTACCTTATGGCCATTTCATTCACAGAAGAAAACTACTTAAAGGTAATCCACCGACTCTCAGAGGCGACTTCGGAGGACATTTCTACGAACGCGGTAGCGGAATTGATGCAGACAAAAGCGGCATCGGTGACCGACATGTTGCGGAAACTAGCCGAAAAAGGCTGGGTGAATTACCAAAAATACCAAGGCGTTCGCTTAAGTGCAGAGGGCGAGAAAATTGCGTTGTCGATTGTGCGTAAGCACCGACTTTGGGAGGTATTCTTAGTGGACAAAATGGACTTTAATTGGGACGAGGTGCACGAAATCGCGGAACAACTGGAGCATATAGAATCGGATCAATTAATCAATAAATTAGATGAATACCTGGGATTCCCTAAAACTGATCCACACGGCGATCCTATTCCAAACAAAGAGGGTGTTCTACCAGAATTAGCCTATTCTCATCTATCTGATATTAAGGAAAGCAAAACGTGTAAATTGATGGGGGTGGCACAGGATTCGGCGGTCTTCTTACAACTGCTAACGAAGTTGAATTTGAGTTTAGGCGCAAAACTAGACATCCAGGAGATCAACGAATTCGATCGATCCATCTTCGTTTCCATCAACGAAGCTGCGCCCATCTTCATCAGTCATGAAGTGGCAAAAAACATTTTGGTAAAAATCTTAGCTTAGTAAATCCAGTACTTCATCCTCGCTTAGAGCGCGTAGGATACTCTCATCAGAAGTCACTAGCTCTGAAGCTAAATCCTTTTTGCGTTGCTGCAACGCGAGGATCTTCTCTTCCACCGTTTCTTTCGAAATGAACTTATAGGTGAATACGGTTTTCTTTTGGCCGATCCGGTGCGCACGGTCGATAGCCTGAGCCTCCGCAGCTGGATTCCACCAAGGATCTAACAAGAATACATAATCTGCCGCGGTCAAGTTTAGACCTACCCCACCCGCTTTTAGGGAGATAAGGAAAACAGATTGCCCGTCCTCTTTTTGGAAACTTTCTACTTGACCCTTACGATCCACCGTACTTCCATCTAAATAGGCATACGGAATTTCGCGTTCCTCTAAGGCGGTTTTTATCAAGTTCAAATGCTGAACAAATTGACTAAAAATTAATACTTTGTGATGCTGCTCTAAAACGGTCTCTAATTTTTCTAACACAGCCTCCATCTTACCTGAATCGCCTGCATATCCCTCTTCACATAGCGATGGATGGTTCGCTAACTGACGTAATTTCGTCAAACCTTGTAACACTGAGAAGCGCGATTTCTGTAAACCCTCGTCCTTAATCTGTTTCAACAACACATCCCGGTAGAATGATTTAGTCTTATCATACAAGCGCTCTTGTTCCTCGGTCATCGAGCAATAGGTCACTGATTCCATTTTTTCTGGTAAATCAGCAGCTACTTGACGCTTCTCACGACGCAACAGATAGGGCTTAATTAGGAAATAAAGGCGCTTTTTCTTCTCCATATCCGCTTTCTTCTCGATAGGCAATTGGAAATGGTCTTTGAAATAGCGCTGCGTTCCTAATAGTCCACTGTTTACGAAATTCATTTGGGACCAAAGGTCCATCGTCGAATTCTCGAGCGGAGTCCCTGTCATCACGAGACGGAATTTCGCATTTAATTTCTGAACGGCTTTGGTAATATTCGCTAACGGATTCTTTATCGCCTGCGACTCATCTAAAATCACATAGGAAAATGCTTGCTTTTCGAACCATTCGATGTCCGAACGCACCATCCCGAAGGAACACAGAATCAAATCAACTTTCCCAATTTGCGCCTGCAACTTCTCTCTTTGAGGTCCGCTATAGACTAATACACGTAACTGCGGCGTAAATTTCTTCGCCTCCATTTCCCAGTTATATAACAAGGATGTAGGCATCACGAGCAAGGTAGGCAAGGTCTCGCCTTGCTCTTTCAAGCTCTGCAATAAACAAAGTGTTTGTACGGTCTTACCTAGACCCATATCATCCGCCAAACAAGCCCCTAAACCAGCAGCCTGACGTGTGCGCATCCAACGGTAGCCCTCTAATTGGTAAGGACGCAACGTTCCTTTGAAGTTCTTAGGCACCGGGTATTCCTTTGCCTCAAGGGCTAAATCGTTTACTGTTTTAGCTCTCAGTGCGGTTTTTACCAAATCTTGGTTCTCCCATTCCTGCACGAGCTGGTAATGCTGGCGACGTAAGAACACGCCCTCCTCGCCGGGACGCGTCTCAGAGAAGTAGAAAAGATCTTGATAATCGTGGAACCAGTTGTCTGGGATCATCGCGATGGAACCATCCGGCAAATGGAATTCTTTCTTCTTTTGTAAAATCAATTGGCGAATTTTCAAGAAAGGAATTTGAAATTCCCCAAACGAAATAACCGCCTGAATATCGAACCAGTCTAGTTTTTCACCTATACGAATCTTAATTTCTGGCTTTCCTAAGAAATAGCGTGGAGCTTGTCCGTCGCCCTTAAACTGTACCACAAAGCCTGCTTGATCTAGCGCTTCTTTATTCGCAGTTAACCATTGAACCGCATCACCACGTTGTAGAAAGGCACGACCATCCTGCTCCATCTTTAACCCTAAGGTTTTTAGCTGTTGGAATGCCCGTTTCTCTTTGACGTGGGAACGCATGATTTTTTGGAACGCATAGCTGTCCCCTTTTTTCTCAAAAAGGACATTTGCCTCGGACGATAATCCATCCCAGGGGAAACGGTTATTGCCATATTGAAATGATAACACGAAGTTCCAGCGATCCGCAGCCTCTAGTGCTGCTTTCTTTTTCAAGGTCTCTTCGTCCTCTATTTTAGGGGCCGTAGGGCCGTAGGAAAGCAAGAATTGAACTGGTTTTTCCGTATTCGTAATCTCGAATCCTTTTGCATGAACAGGATATCGTGCCACCATCGCCTTCACGAATTTGCGGAAGTAATCCTCCTCCATATTCTTCGGGATCGCGACAAACTTCTTGTTCAAGAATGGGCGCAATTTCTTGCCCTCCAGTTCAGGATTGAAGTGATATAACTTTTGGTTCATCAGCATCCAAGCCGGCTCATCACATAATACGACTGCGTCTTTGTACTGGAACTCTAGTTTATTGCCTAGGTATTTTAAGGTAGGAAAATAATGTGTGTTCTCGTCGTTTCGCATAAAGTGGAATAAGACATCCACCGCCTCCGCCTCGATTTGGACTGCCTGACGCATCGGATTTCCATCATTACCCATGATAAAAAGCGTCTTATCGGGACAAATTAAGCCAAAAACTTGGCCTCTCTTCTTCTCAATGACAGACATCACTGCCTCTTGAATCTCTTTCTCCCCTTTCTCCGCGTCCCACGTCTTTAAATAGAATTCCTCCATCGTCTTGCGCTTAGAGGTATTGAATTTTTCATACACCGCTACCGGCTTCATACTTTCAATTAACCCAACGGCCGTGCGATCACGATCATCTAAGACATGTTCAAATTCATGGAAATTACGGGAAGTAAGCGTTTGATACTCCCAAGTCAATTGACCTTTCTCATTTAACTGTACCACAAAGACGTCGAATAAATATCCGAGGCATTCATGAGACAACAAAGAATAAACAACCTGGAAAGGTTTGTTAGGGGAGATTTTCATTTTAATACGACCCGATTTCTCGGATTATAAGAGTCAAACCTTTAAAATTAAGGTTTTTTTCTCAATTGCAAGCAAGCCCAGTTGTTTTTTGATGCTTGCGCGACAAAATTAAGTTGCTGCTTTTCAGCGGATTCCAATAAAAGAGGAATGTCTTCTGTGTAAAAACCGCTTAAAAAAAGTAGTCCGCCGGGCTTAATGCGGGCACTATAATCAGCCATTTCGGCTAACAAGATATTGCGATTGATATTCGCTAAAAGCACATCATATTCCGTTTCATCTTCATCTGCGATGGTGCCTAGTCCAAAAGGAATTTCAGCGCAGTCATTCAATCCCGCATTTTCCACCGAGTTCTCCACCGACCATTCATCTATATCGAATCCTCGCACAAATCCAGCACCCCGTTTCTTGGCTACGAATGCCAAAAGTCCCGTACCTGTTCCGGCATCCAATACACTTTTACCTGTTAAATCGACATCAAATAAAGCCTTAGTCATCAGCGAAGTAGTTTCATGATGTCCAGTGCCAAATGACATTTTGGGATTAATCACCACCTCCAGCTGAAATCCTGGCTCAGACGGATGAAAACTCGCCCTAATTAACACGAGGTCTTCGATGCGAATGGGATCATAATTACTCTCCCACACTTCATTCCAGTTTTGCTTTTCAATACGATTCGTCTCGTAGGTTTCAAGACCGTAACGGGACATGATTTCAGTCAAAGCCTCTTCAGAAAAGTCTATTTCTGGGCAATAGGCGACAACACCTGTCTCAGAATCTTCAAAAATATCAAATTGAATCTCGCCTAGCTCAGCGACTAAAATTTCAGACAGCTCAGGACTGGCTGTAATTTTCACTTGAATCGTAGACATAGAAATTAATTAGATGGAGGCGTATTTTTCTTACCGAAAACAGAAATACCAATATAGCGCTTCGGTTGCAATCTAAAATCAAGCAATAGCTTATCTAGATCCAAAAGCGTTTTATTTAGGCCTAAGTAAAGGCTATCGTTTTTAATCAACTTACCTGCCGTTCCTTCGCCTCGCTCTAAACCTTGCACAATCTTTTTCAACGAAAGTACCGTCGCATCCACCTCTTTCAAGGTCTTGCCTATTTTTAATGCATTTAAGGAATCTGCCACCGTATTGAATTTGGTTAACAAGGGTCGCAATTGCTTCTCTGTCTCCACTAAATCCGCTGATAATACTTTCATATTAGCAGAGATTTGTGCCACATTTGTTCGGTTATCAGCTACGATTCCGTTAACAGAACCATTGATATTTGACACCGTTTCATTGGAGGTTTTTAACAACGTATTTAAATACGTACCTGTATGATCAAATTTGTCCGAGATTTGACGGAAAGATACTAGTAGAGAATCCGCATTTGCGATGACAGGAATAGCACGCTCTTTCAACAAGGCCGTTACCCCTACTTCCGTTTCGCCCTTTAAGAACGAATCCTCGGCTAAATTCCCTTTACCCTCTAAACGCAACCGAATAATTTTTCCGCCTAATAAGGCCCCATCCGAGAGAACAGCCACCGTTTTATCAGGAATGACTATGTCTTGGCTTAATCGCAGCGTAACTAGGATTTTATTCGCCTTAGTTGGTTGAATTTCGACTTTCTTCACTTTCCCCACCTCGATACCATTAACCATCACCTGGTTAGATACCATTAAACCATCCACATTTTCGTATTCCACATAATAAACTCGTGCGGACGAAAACACATCGTTTCCTTTCAGAAAATTAAACCCGAAATAGAGGATTAAGAAGGCTAACAATGCCAAAAACCCTACTTTCAATTCATTGCTTTTGAACATCGTATTTATTTTTCGATTTCGTCTTTGTATGATTTAAATGCGGTAGCGATTGCTGTCGCGACTTCTGACTGTCCATTTTCTGAAGCTAAATAGTTCTCTTCATCCGGGTTCGTTAAAAAGCCCGTTTCTACGAGAACACTGGGCATCGCCGTACGCCAGATCACTAAAAATCCCGCCTGCTTCACCCCAAAACTCTTACGTTTATAGGTTTTGGTAAACTGCTCTTCCACTTTAGAAGCAAATTTGACCGAACTGGCCATAAAGGCACTTTGGTAATTCGCCATCATAATATGCGCGAGCGGCGAGTTCGGATCAAAACCATCATAGGTCTTTTGGTAATCTTTCTCTTGCAAGATAACGGAGTTCTCGCGCTTCGCTACGTTCAAATTACCATCCGTTTTATGTAAACCCATGGTGTAGGTTTCTGTACCATAAGCGTTTTTGTTCAATGCGGCATTGCAATGAACAGATATAAACAAATCCGCTTTGTTGCGATTCGCTATAGCTGCCCGCTCATTTAATTCAATGAACGTATCCGTATCGCGGGTATAAATGATTTTCAGGTCAGGATGGGCTGCTTTTAACTTTCTACCCAACTCTAAAATAATTTTTAATGTCACAATACCCTCATGAGAACCTTTAGGGCCCATACAACCCGGATCTTTGCCGCCATGTCCGGCATCTAGGCAAACGACTTTAATGCGATTCTTCCCATCCGTTTTCTGAAAGCCACTCGGCGACCAAGCTGTTAGCAAGAATCCCAAGGCAAAAATTAAACTGATAGATTTTATCTGATTAAACATTATTTTGTAAATGTTACACGTTGATAACAAGCAAAAATGTAATTTTGTAGGCTTGTATTTATTAAGTACAAATATAATTTTTAAATTCCATTTGGTAAAGAAATCCACATATTACCTTTTTATTACCCTGCTTGTCCTTTTCGCTTCTATATTAGAGGCCAAAGCGCAACGCGTAATCTCGACGGATACTTTACAAAAATCTATCCCTAAGGACTCCGCAGCAGATTTACAGACGACTGTTTTCTATTCAGCGGTGGATTCTACGATTCTCGATGCAGATGCACAAGTGGTGAATTTGTATGGGGGCGCCAAAGTCAAATATGGGGAAATCTCCCTCGAAGCCAACTATATCCGCTTGGACTGGGCAAAAAACGAGGTCTACGCCATCGGAACTAAGGATACGCTCACCCAAAAGATGATCGGTTTGCCCGTATTTTTGCAAGGCAACGACAAATACGATTCGGACGAAATACGCTATAATTTTAAGACCAAACGAGCCATCATCAAAGGCATTGTGACGCAACAAGGCGAGGGCTTTGTCCAAGGTAAAAATGTCAAAAAAGACGAAGAGGAGAACCTTTACATCCGAAACGCGATCTATACCACTTGTAATTTAACCCATCCGCACTTTCACATTAAGGCAAACAAAATAAAAGTGGTAGGTAAAAAAGAGATCATCTCTGGGCCTTTTCACTTTGAGTTAAATGACATTCCATTACCCATCGGCTTGCCATTTGGCTTCTTCCCCTATTCACAGCCAAAGGAGGCCGGGAAATCCGGCATTATTATGCCCACTTATGGCGAGGAACCGAATGGACGAGGTTTCTATTTACGAGAGGGAGGCTATTATTGGGCAGCTAGCGAAAACATCGGCATTCGTTTTACTGGCCAAATCTATTCCAAAGGTGGCTGGGGTCTAGGCGCGAATTCTCAATACAATAAGCGCTATCGCTTTGCTGGAAGTTTCAATTTGGCTTTCAATCGCAATAGCAACGGGGATGAATTTGATCCTACGAAACGAACAGATTTTGCCCTACAATGGTCTCATACCCCGCGTAGCTCAGGGAATTCTAGCTTCTCCGCCTCTGTGAATATCGCCTCGAATTCCTACAATCAATACAATACATTCAATACGCAACAATACCTCTCGAATACGATTGGGTCATCCGTTCAGTATTCGCGCAATTTTGGTCAAACGGTCCGCACAAGTATTAACCTACGGATAAACCAAAATACGAGTACCCGGGTATTTGATGCCGGAACTGATTTTAACTTTGGCCTCAACCAAATCCAACCATTCAAAAAGAAAAACTCCCTAGGCGATCGCTTCATTGATCAATTCCGCATCGGCTTAGACTTTTCTGGAGGTATTTCGATGACGAATCAAGTGGGTGACCCTTATACACGTTATGAATTTGATGTCTATCCTCGATCGTCCAATTCCTTGCGAGGAACGATACAGAAACCATTTATACCGACGGGAGCAGATGATGTGCCGGCTGGGGTAATCCCGGTGGATGCGAGCACCTTGCCTATTTTATGGGAGAAAGCGCAGACAAAGTTCAACTACAGCATTCCGCTAGCTTTACCGAATTTAAAGCTAACGAAACACATTAACCTAACGCCAGGTGTTTCTTGGTCCGGGAACATGTACACGCGTTCCTATAAATACACGTATGTAGCAGCAGATTCAACGGTCCGAATAGATACAGTAGGCGGCTTGCCTAAATTCAATTCTCAGATCGCTTTTTCTGCTAGTATGAATACGCGCTTGTTTGGAACATTACGCTTCAAAAAAGGGCGTTTAGAAGCTATTCGCCACACCTTGGTTCCATCGGTTAGTTTAAGTTATACGCCGGATTATTCGGATCCAAGTTTTGGCTATTACCAAGATGTACGCATCAATAACCGTAAATTCATCAATACAGAAGGCAAAGAGCAGATTGGTGACATTCGCCGCATTAGCACATTTGATCCTCGCACAATGAGTTATGGGGGCGCATCCGGAGCTATTTCTTTTGGGTTCCAAAATACACTCGAAGCCAAGTTGAAGACTAAATCAGATACTGCTAGCGTATTGACAGAAAAGGTGCGCATCTTGGACAACTTCGGTTTGAACGGTAGCTACAATTTACTCGCAAAAGAATATGCGCTCTCGAATATCGGATTTAATTTGGCATCGCGAGTGAAAGATTTTGACATCAATATGGGAGGTAGTTTTGATCCGTATCTGTATGTGGAGGATCCCTTGTTTTTTGACATTGGACGTAGAACGCCAGACTATATGTTTAGCCAAGGCGCTGGTTTAGCCCGCTTACAAGGATTTAACTTTTCGATTGGTCGTCGTTTCTCCGCCGGAAAGCCCAAACCAAAAGAGAACAAGAATGCTAGCGAAGCACAAATGAATCAAATTAACCGAAACCTAGACGACTATGTCGACTGGAATGTGCCTTGGAATTTCTCTTTCTCCTACCAATACAGTATGAACAAGACGGGTTTAGCCTCGCCTCAAAACATCAGTGGTCTAAGCTTCCAAGGGGATTTAAGTCTATCTGAAAAATGGAAGTTCTCGGTAACGTCTGGCTTTGACTTTAAGTACAAAGGATTGACTTACACGAATATGTCCGTGCACCGCGACCTGCATTGCTGGGAAATGAACTTTAACTGGACGCCTATCGCGAGCCCATTCTATGGCCGCGCGAGTAATTATTCCTTTGATCTACGCGTAAAATCTACGCTTTTGCAAGACTTGAAATTATCTCGCAGACGGAGTTTCTACGACAAAGGAGGATTCTAGTTCAGTTTAGACTTGAACGCCTTTAAGAACTTATCCATCTTCGGTTTGATGACGATTTGGCAATAAGGCTCCGACCCATTCTCATTGAAATAGTTCTGGTGGTAATCTTCTGCGACGTAAAATTCTGATGCCGGCGTGATTTCTGTTACAATCGGATTAGGAAAAACGTGTTGTGCATTCAACTTTTGCTTCCAAGCCTCCGCTTCCTTTTGCTGCTCAGGTGTATGGAAAAACACCGCGCTACGGTATTGTGTACCCGTATCAGCTCCCTGTCTATTTAAGGTAGTGGGATCATGTGTTTGCCAAAATATCTCCAATAAGGTCGCCACATCCACTTCCTTCGGGTCATAAGCCAGCTGACATACCTCCGCGTGCCCCGTTAGTCCCGAACAAACCTCGCGATACGTCGGATTTTTTATCTTTCCGCCCATATAGCCAGAGGTCACGGTTTTCACGCCTTTCACGCGTTGAAATACCGCCTCTACACACCAGAAGCATCCCGCCCCAAACGTTATTTTATCTAATTTCTGATCCATCTTAGTTGTTTGATTTTTTTGACCTACTCCGCCTTTTTCGCCCGCACTTCCGCACGAAAAATGAAATGCACTTGTGATGATACTCAACACAATTACCGTAATTTTCGAGATCTTTTTCATCTTATTGTTTTTTAGCACTAATTTCGCTTCCCAAATTACCTAATTTTCGTTCAAACTTGAAACAAACCTGGAAAGCCGCCTTTAGTGACCGCACTTTCGCGCTTAAGTTCATTGGAGCCTTAGCTGTGTTCCTCATTTTCCCCTTTAAAGCGGATGATTATTTCCAATGGATTCAATTGCGTGAGGGCATCCAATGGAACGATCCACTACTTAACGCCATTCCGGCCCTAAATGTTTCCTATCCCATTTTTGGGATTATTTATTTGTCCGTCATTTACTTGCTATATCGACTACTACAAGATCCCAAAAGGTTCCTCTGGTTCGCCTGGGCATTCAATATAGAGACCGGGTTTCGATTTTTAACCATCTATTTCGTAGCCTTAAACCCGCCAGCAGGCTTAGTTGATTTACACGATCCATTAGCGGAAATTTTTATCTACGGGGAAAATATGGCCATCACGAAAGACCTATTCTTTTCAGGCCACACTGCCACAATGGTTTTTGTATGCTTCTTTTTGCCCAGCGTAAGAGAAAGAAGAATTGCCCTGGGCCTGAGTCTAGTCCTCGTGACCCTTTTGCTAATTCAGCACGTTCACTATAGCTTAGACATCCTAGCCGCTCCGCTCTTCACGTTAGCGGCCATCTGGATAGTAAAGAAAGCAGAGATTATTTAGTCGACTTTTTGTCTAGCGTCTCAAACACGGAATTGTTTGATTTGTATTCCGGAATGATCTCCTTGATTTTTGCGACAATAGAATTGTTATTTCCACTAGACAATAAGTGATTCAAATCATTCGTCGCTACCTCCATGTAGGCATACGATGGCGTATTAACCTCTGCGATTAAAATCTTCGGATGGTGCGTAGGAAGCGTATTTTCGTCATTATTCAATAACTCTTCATACAACTTCTCGCCTGGACGCAATCCGGTGTAACGAATCTCAATATCCTTGTCCACGCGCAAACCACTTAGGGTAATCATCTTCTTGGCTAAGTCAATAATCTTGACAGACTCACCCATATCAAAAACAAAGACTTCGCCGCCTTGCCCCATTGTCGCTGCCTCTAATACGAGTTCACATGCTTCTGGGATTGTCATGAAATAACGGGTAATTTCAGGGTGTGTCACTGTTACTGGACCACCCCGTTCAATTTGCTTCTTGAACAACGGAATAACAGAACCATTTGACCCTAATAC
Source organism: Aquirufa esocilacus (assembly GCF_042715595.1). NCBI lineage: Bacteria > Pseudomonadati > Bacteroidota > Cytophagia > Cytophagales > Flectobacillaceae > Aquirufa > Aquirufa esocilacus. The sequence continues at coordinate 112,979 of NZ_JBBKXX010000002.1, forward strand.
GTTCCCAAAACGAGTCGCGATAAACTTCGTCTTCACCCCCTCTAATTGGTTCATTGACTGGGTATACATCTCAGCTAAACGCTTCGTCGCACCCATCACATTGGTTGGATTCACCGCTTTATCGGTAGAAACCATGACAAATTTCTCGACCCCTACTTCTGAAGCCAATTCCGCCAAAATTCGCGTGCCGATCACATTGGTTTTAATCGCTTCATAGGGGTTATTTTCCATCAACGGAACGTGCTTGTAGGCCGCCGCATGGAAGATAATATCCGGCCGGTGATTCTTGAAAATCTTACTCACCCTGCGCGTATCAGATACGTCCGCTACATTAACAATCAACTGAACATTAGTCGGAACCTTGCCTGCTAACTCATATTCTAAATCATACAAGGCTGATTCTGCCTGATCGACTAAGACAAGTTTAGACGGAAAATAAGCGATCAACTGGCGTACTATTTCGCTTCCAATCGATCCCGCAGCTCCTGTCACTAAAATGACTTTCCCAGATATCTCCTCCCCAATGCGCTTATTATTCATCTGAATCACTTCTCGACCCAATAAATCTTCAATCTTCACATTGTGAATCTGATTCATCGCAAACTCCCCCTCTACCCATTTATCCACTGGAGGCAACGCTTTCACCACCACACCTCTATCTAAAAAGATATCTGAAATTTTACGTTTGGATTTAGCGGACATATTATTAATGGCCATAATCACCTCTAAACCATCATTCGAGCCCACGAATTTGTCCAATACCTCAGGCAAACTGAATACTTTAATCCCCTCAATCGTCTTACCAATTTTTGATTCATTATCATCAATAAAACCTAAGATTTTATAGTTCGTGGAACGGTCTGTTTGGAATACATTCTTCGTCAACATTCCCGTATACCCTGCCCCATAAATGAGTACACCAATGGTTGGTTTAAACTGGTTGACAAAGGATTCATAGAAGCTCTTCACAAAAAAGCGAAGAATGACCATCCAGAATAGACAAATAAAGAAATCTATAATTAAGATGGAAGCAGAAAGATTAAATACGTGCTCAAAACCAAGGGTATTTCTTATTACGGCTGAGACGAGCACCGCCCCAAAAGACCCCGTAAATACCGCTTTTAAGATTAAAATAGCATCCTCAATACTCGTATGTCGAATAATACCCGCATATGACTGAAAATAGAGAAAAGCCAATAGGCGTAAGCCTAGTATAAAGATGAGTTGTGAGGCAAAAATAGAAAAATCAATTTCCAACACTTGGAAATTCATTCTTAATAACGTGGCAATCGAAAAAGAGAAGAGTACAATGAGCGAATCAAAGACTAATACGAGCCATCTAGATAGAAAGCGATTTGAATATTTCCGAATGAAGAATGATTTCGTCATAATGGGATTCTTCTAAAACACGGGTTAATAGGTAAAATTTTATCGGACAATTTCCAACATTCAAAATTACCAATTAAATCACTAAAACAAGCGCAAATTTATCAAACGGCGAATTTTGTCGACGAACGGTCTACGCTTTCCCAAAACCAGGTGCCGTCAAATCAACGATTGCATCCGATTTCATCACCATCACACGTTCATGGCTTACATTCGTCATATAACCAATGGCAGTCACATCGGCGATCTTCTCTACTTTGGGAAAATCCTCTTGAGAAACCGTAAATACTAATTCATAATCTTCACCCCCATTCAAGGCAGCCGTCAATGGACTCACATTAAATTCCGTGGCAGAAAGATAGGTCTCATCATCTATCGGTATGTTTTTCTCAAAAATACGCGCGCCTAGACCAGAGGCATTACATAAATGAATGATTTCAGAGGCTAATCCATCCGAACAATCAATCATAGAAGTAGGCACCACGCCCAAGTCCCTTAGTTCATGAATGATATCAAAGCGGGCCATCGGCTTCAGTTGACGTAAAACGACATAGCTTTTCCCCTCTAATTCTGGTTTCATATCAGGGTTAGCGAGAAACACTTGTTTTTCTCTTTCCAAAGAATGCAATCCCATCAGCGCCGCACCTAAATCGCCTGAAACACAAAGCACATCATTGGGCTTTGCAGTACCGCGTTGAACTAATTTCTCAGCTTCCGCTACACCCGTAGCTGTCATCGATATAATTAACCCCTGTGGACTAGAGGTTGTATCCCCTCCCACTAAATCCACTTTGTATTCCTCACAAGCTAGGCGAATTCCTTCATAAAGCGCGTCCACCGATTCTACAGAAAAGCGATTACTTAGGCCTAAGCCGATAGTAATTTGAGCAGGAATGGCATTCATCGCAGCGATATCAGAAAGCACAACCGAAACAACTTTAAATCCTAAATGCTGTAAGGGTGTATAACCCAAATCAAAATGAACACCCTCAATGAATAATTCTGTGGTGGTAACTACCTTATTTCCTTTAGGATCTAAAACTGCGGTATCATCTCCTATTCCCAAATCCGTCCAATCCTGTTTATCCTTAAATTGGGAGGCTATATGATTGATTAAACCAAACTCACCAATTTCTCCGATTTCTGTTCTCTTTTCCATATAACACAAAAAGCCGCCACGAGGACGGCTTCAAATTTTACTAATCAAATTAAGGATTTACCAAAGCTAACTTCACAATCGCACTGCTTGCTTTCACATACGCAGTTGTTTGCTGCAGGCTCAATGTTGTCGCCGTAGGAGTTACCAAGATGGTATAAATAATAGTTCCACCTGTACCTGTAGGAGCCCCATCAGCACTAGTCAAACCGTTTAATGTTAAGCTAAGACCATCCGTCGCCACAGTATACGTACCTGTAAAAATCTTCCCATCGAACTCTGTTAATGTCACAGAACCTGCGGTAGATAAATCTAATTTATATTGGGAATAGCCTTGAACAACGTTCGAAGTACTTGATTTTTCGTATTTAGTTACGCCATCCCATTGAGCAGAGCTGACCGTCCACACTTTCTTAACTAAAGTTGCCACGCTAACCGTAGGCGTAGGGGGCGTAGGCGTTGGGGTAGGTGCTGGATCTCCTCCACTTCCACATGCCATCACTGAAATAGTCAATAGTAATAAAATGAGGTGTTTCATCTTTGATTTTTTTGCAGTGTAAAATTAAAAATCTTTCTGAAATAAAGGCGGGTTTGGCCCTTTTTATTTAGCTTCGTATAAAATATGAAGACATATACTCGCGGACAATTAGCCCTCAGAAATGGGCAAGATAAACCTGAGATTTGGGTGGCTTTCCAGGGACTCATTTACGACATGACTCATTCCAAAATGTGGAAAAATGGGAAACATTATGAACATTGGGCTGGTCAAGATTTAACCCCAGAACTCGCAGATGCCCCTCACTCTGACAAAGTATTTGAAAAATTTACGCCCATTGGAATCTTAGCCTAGTATGATATTAATTGTTGAAAGTGGTTCGACTAAAACAGCTTGGAGACTGATAAAGGATCCAGTTTCTCCCTATGAAAGTTTCCATAGTGCGGGCATCAATCCCTACTATCAAAGCGCCGCAGAAATTAAGGAAGCACAAGAAGACGTTTTAGCTGGATTTGCGGGTCTACCTATTCAAGCCATCTATTATTATGGCACCGGAGTAACAAGCGAGGCACAATGTGAGCTAATTGCCGCCGCCTTTCGGCCCTATTTTCCCAGCACCTGTTCGCTAGAAATTCAGAACGACCTCATTGCTGCAGCCCGATCACTTTGTGGCAAAGAGGCTGGGATCGCCTGTATTTTAGGCACTGGATCTAATTCGGGGTATTGGGATGGAGGTCGTATCTCAGCCCAAATTCCACCATTAGGGTTTTGGTTAGGGGACGAGGGAAGCGGTGGACATTTAGGAAAATCCTTACTATTGAGTTATTTGCATGATCAAATGCCTGCTGAGATTCGTTCGGTTTTTGAGAAACGTTTTGGGGTACTGGATCGACTGACAGTTTTAGATAAAGCCTATAAACAAGCTTTTCCTAACCGTTGGTTTGCTGGCTTTTCCAAGTTTTTATTTGATCATCGCCGGGATGCCTTTTGTTATGGTTTGATTGAACAATCATTTGAGGCCTTTATTGCCCTCTATTTAAAACGCTACATGGAAGCACCGGTATTTCATTTTACCGGATCCGTGGCCTTTTATTACTCCGACATCTTAAAACAAGTGATGAAAAAAAAGGGTTTACCTGTTGGACATATCAGTGAGGGACCGATGGCGGGCCTTTGCTTGTATCACAAAGGGGAATTTTGGCCATAAATTCGTAAATTGCATCCATCTTCAGCAGCCTAAGACAACAAACAGAAATAATTGCCTATGACATCGCACATTAAATCCATAGGGACTAAACAAAAAGCACTTCAAATCAATTTAGACCGCAGTATTTACGGTTCCTTCGCGGAAATCGGTGCAGGTCAAGATGTAGCTGCTAATTTCTTCAAAGCAGGTGGTGCTTCAGGCACCATCGCCAAAACGATTTCTGCCTACGACATGGCCTTTTCGGATGCCATTTATGGTGAAGAGGCCTCTGGCAAGTATGTATGCGAGCCGCGTTTAATGAAAATGCTAAACCGCGAATTCAAATTATTGAATGTCCGCTTAACAGAATCTGCTTCTGAGAAACGCTTCTTTGCTTTCGCCGATACCGTTTCTGCGTTAAATTTTCAGAAAACAAATGACGCTCACGGTTGGATTGGACTTCGTTTCCAATTAACTCCGAACGGCGGCTTTAATGATGTGGTCATACACGTCAATATGCTAGATAATGACAATATCCTGCAACAACAGGCTTTAGGGGTGATTGGAGTAAATTTATTATTTGGTTGCTACCATTACCACGAAGATCCCGAGAAATTACTTTTATCTCTGTTAGATGATTTGTCGAAAGATCGGATCGAGATCGATATGATTCGATTTGAGGGTCCGGATTTTAAAGAAGTGGATAATCGCCTAATGTCGCTTTATTTAGTGAAGCACGGGTACACGCAGGCCGCGGTTTTTGGACCGGATGGTAAAGTGATGCAGCCCTATGATGCTTTGGCAAAAAAACACATCGTAGCGGTACGTGGACGTTTCCGTCCTGTGACGAATATCTTCTCGGATATGTTAAAGAAAGGCGTCGCACAGTTCGAGCAAGAGCCCGATGTGGATGATGATAAAATCTGTGTACTATCCGAATTGACGCTGAAAAGCTTAGAGAATGAGACGCACAAGATCGATGAGAAAGACTTCCTTGATCGCGTAGATATCTTGTGTTCTTTAGGCCAAACGGTATTGATCTCGAACTTCCACGAATACTTCAAATTAGTGGACTTCTTAAGTCAATTCTCTAAGTTAAAGATGGCTCTCGTAATGGGTATGCCTAATTTAGAATATATCTTTGAGGAAAAACATTACAAAGACGTTCCAGGTGGAATTATGACTGCTTTTGGTTGTTTATTTGGCCAAAATATCAAATTATATCTCTACCCCACTGTCGCCGAAAATGGAGATATTGTACAGTTAAAGAACTTCGAGCCTGAGACACATTTGAAAGGTTTATTCCAATATCTACTGGACAATGAAAAGTTAGCCGAAATCAAAAATTACGATGAAAAGCTGATGAATATTCGTACAGATCAGGTACTTGAGCTAATTCAAAGTGGAACGGATGAATGGGTTGATTATGTCCCTAAATCGGTCTCAAAACTAATTAAAGAGCATTCGCTCTTTGGCTACCAAGCCTAATAAAAAAGCCCTGATCTCTCAGGGCTTTTTTTTATTTCATTAGATCAATAAACTGATCAAATAAGTAACGAGAATCGTGTGGTCCAGGACTAGCCTCTGGGTGATGTTGCACAGAGAACGCTTTGCGTCCTTTTACGCGTAAACCTTCCACAGTTTGGTCATTCAAATTAATGTGCGTCAATTCTGCTTGATCCGATGACTTCAATTCGTCCATCTTCACGGCAAAACCGTGGTTTTGGGACGTAATTTCTGAAAGACCCGTCACTAAGTTTTTCACTGGGTGATTTAAACCGCGGTGTCCGTTGTGCATTTTGTAGGTAGATAAACCCACCACTTGTGCTAAGATTTGATGACCTAAGCAAATACCAAATACTGGTTTGTCGCTATTTAAGAATTGGGTTACCGTATCTATCGCATACGACATTACGGCAGGATCCCCTGGTCCATTCGAAACAAAGTATCCATCTGGATTCCAAGCGGAGATTTCCGCGAAAGAGGTCTTTGCTGGGAATACTTTTAAATAGCATCCACGCTCTGCGATATTTGACAAGATGCTTCTTTTCACACCTAAATCAAGCACAGCTACTTTGCGTTCCGCCTTCTCATCCCCTAAGAAGTAAGCTTCTTGCGTACATACCTGAGAAGATAATTCTAAACCCTCCATGGATGGAATTTTAGCTAGGGCAGCTTTTAAGGCTGCTTCATCAAAAATTTCTGATGATATCAAGCAGTTCATCACCCCTTTCGTACGAATGTGACGTACTAAAGCACGTGTATCAATACCTGAGATTCCTACGATTCCTGCATTCGCCAAATAGTCTTGTAAAGAACCATCTGCCGTTTCACGTGAGTGAACGCTAGCAAATTCATTACAAACCATACCGGCGATTTGAACCTTGTTCGATTCCGCCTCTTTCTCCTGCATCACCCCGTAGTTTCCGATGTGAGCCGTCGTATTAATGATAACCTGACCAGCGTAGGATGGGTCAGTATAAATTTCTTGATAACCCGTCATACCGGTGTTAAAACAGATCTCACCGCCGTGAGTACCTATTTTTCCTAGTGCTTTCCCGTGGAAAATAGTTCCGTCTTGTAAAAGTAAAACCGCTGGTGTGGACTCGGTAAATCTCATAAAAATCTGTTATAAAATAGGGGTCTAATCCTAATTGCCTAAAAAAAGGGCTTCAACGGAAAGTTGAAGCCCTTTAAAAAAATTGTAAGAGAAAGATTAAGCGTCTTCTCCTTTTTCTTCAGTGGACTCCTCAGTTGCAGGTGCTTCTGGAGCTGCTTCTTCAGCTGCTGGTGCAGCCTCTTCAGCTACAACTTCCGCTGCCGGAGCTTCTTCAACTACCTCTGCAGATGGTGCTTCAGCAGCAGCTACTGGAGCCGCAGCCTCAGTTGCTTTTGCAGCGCCACCACGACGGCTACGACGAGTTTTACCCGCTTTCTCCGCTGATGCAGCTAACATTGTTTCGTTGAAGTCAACTAATTCAATGAAGCAAATTTCTGCGTTATCACCTAAACGATTACCTAACTTGATAATACGTGTATATCCACCTGGACGATTCGCTACTTTCTCAGAAACGATAGAGAACAATTCTTTGATCGCATCCTTATTTTGTAAATAAGAGAATACCACACGACGATTGTTAGTGCTATCTGTTTTTGACTTTGTGATCATTGGCTCTACGTATTTACGTAATTCCTTAGCCTTAGCAACAGTCGTTTGAATACGCTTGTGTAAGATCAAAGATGAAGCCATGTTTGATAACAACGCTGCTCTGTGAGAGGCTGTTCTTCCTAGGTGATTAAATTTTTTACCGTGTCTCATTGTGTTATTTCGTAAGTTAAAAGCTCTTGCGAGCTGCGGTTAGTTTACCTCGCGGCATACCACCTATTACTTTGTTTAAATTATTAATTAATCTTCGTCTAAACGATATTTAGAAACATCCATTCCAAAGGTCAAACCTTTTTCCTCGATCAATTGCTCTAATTCAGTTAATGATTTCTTTCCGAAATTACGGAACTTCATCATATCAGAGATTTCTAATTTCGCTAATTCACCTAATGTGCGAACGTCAGCTGATTTCAAGCAGTTGTAAGCACGTACAGATAAATCTAAGTCGGCTAATGAAGTCTTCAATAACTTGCGCATGTGAAGTAATTCCTCATCTACTACATTATCTTCTTCTGCTTTAGGAGTTTCAAATGTCATTGTTTGATCAGAGAACAACATAAAGTGTTGGATCAAGATATACGCCGCACCTTTCAATGCATCTTCTGGGTGGATTGAACCATCCGTCTCGATATCTAAAACTAATTTCTCATAATCCGTCTTTTGCTCTACACGTGTATTCTCAATGCTGAACTTAACATTTTTGATTGGAGTGTAGATGGCATCGATAGCGATGTGACCGAATGGCAACTCGTTTGCACGAGGCTCATCAGCTGGTACATAACCACGACCTTTTTCGATTACTAAATCAATTTCAACTTCTTTCGAAGAATCTAAATTGCAAATAACCAATTCAGGGTTTAAAATTTGAAAATAAGGAGTGAACTTAGCGATGTCACCGGCAGTGATCGCTGTTTGTCCTTTAATTTTCATAGAAACTTTGTTATCCAAAATTTCTTGTGTCTTCTTGAAACGAATTTTTTTCAAGTTCAAGATGATCTCAGATACATCTTCGTGAACGCCTTCAATGGCAGAAAATTCGTGTAACACACCAGAAATCTTAACGCTTGTGATAGCATATCCTTCTAAAGAAGAAAGTAAGATTCTACGAAGTGCGTTACCAATGGTAACACCGTAACCTTTTTCGAGTGGCTTGAACTCAAATAACCCGTGGAAGTCTGTGGCTTTTTCCATCACAACTTTTTCGGGCATTTGGAATGCTAATATTGACATATTTCGTAGCTTAAAATGATACTGAAAAAACGTTATTGGTACTCTTAATAAACTCTAGCAATCTCGTTAGGAGATTACTTAGAGTATAATTCGACAATTGCTTGTTCGTTGAAGTTTTCAGGAATCTGATCTCTCTCTGGCATAGCAACAAATTTACCTACCAATTCAACACCATCCCACTCTAACCAGTTGAAGTTCTTAGGAGAACGAGCTGCTAAAGAGTTAGATACGACTTCTAGAGATTTTGATTTTGCACGAACACCTACTAATTGTCCTGGACGTAGAGAGTAAGATGGCACATTTACTACTTCGCCGTCTACAATGATGTGTTTGTGAATAACTAATTGACGCGCTGCACGACGAGTAGGAGCAATTCCTAAACGATATACTACGTTATCTAAACGAGCTTCACATAATTTGATCAAGTTTTCACCTGTGATCCCTGCCTTAACAGCAGCTTTGTGGAACAAGTTTTCGAATTGGCGCTCTAAAATACCATAGGTGTATTTTACTTTTTGCTTTTCTTTCAATTGCACTGCGTATTCAGAAACCTTTGAACGTTTTCCTTTACCGTGCATACCTGGTGCATAGTTTTTACGAGCTAATGCTTTGCTCGGACCTAGAATTGCTTCACCGAAACGACGTGCAATCTTGGATTTGGGACCTGTGTATCTAGCCATTTTTTCTTAAAAGTCATTGGACCTCTTATGCCCAATGAAGTAATTAAATTGTGAATAAAAGCGGGGGAAAATAATTACTAATTACCCCTGCATAAAAATTATTAAACGCGACGACGCTTCGGAGGACGACATCCATTGTGAGGCATTGGCGTAATATCTTTGATGATAGAAACTTCAATTCCTGAGTTTTGGATAGTACGGATAGCAGACTCACGTCCAGCTCCTGGTCCTTTTACGAAAACCTCCGCTTTCTTCATTCCTGCTTCAACAGCTACCGCTGCGCAGTTAGATGCTGCCATCTGTGCTGCGTAAGGAGTGTTTTTCTTAGACCCACGGAAACCCATCTTTCCTGCTGATGCCCAAGAGATCACTTGACCTGCTGAGTTAGTAATGGAGATAATAATGTTGTTAAAGGAAGCTTTGATGTGTACTTGACCGTTTTGTTCAACGACAACTACTCTCTTCTTCGCTTTATCTTTTCTTTTTGCTTGTGCCATAATTTGAAATGAAATACGAAGAGGTGTTACCCTCTAGTTATTATTTAGTTACTTTTTTCTTGTTAGCAACTGTTTTTCTACGCCCCTTACGAGTACGTGAGTTGTTCTTAGTGCGTTGACCACGTAATGGAAGACCTTTACGGTGACGTAATCCACGGTAGCAACCAATATCCATCAAACGCTTGATGTTTAATTGAACCTCAGATTTCAACTGACCTTCCGTTTTGAATTCAGCAGCGATGATCGCACGGATAGCGCTAGCCTCCGTATCGTTCCACTCACCAGCTTTCTTGTCAAACGAAACCGCAGCTTTCGTTAAAATTTTTTGAGCAGTGCTACGACCAATACCGAAAATATAAGTCAACGCAATTTCTCCTCTTTTTTTGTCGGGAATATCAACCCCTGCAATACGAGCCATATAGGTAATTAATTGTTGTTATTAATCAATTTAAAATTCTGTCGAATTATCCTTGTCTTTGTTTGAACTTAGGATTCTTCTTGTTGATTACGTAAAGCTTTCCGTGACGACGGATTACTTTGCAATCTGCACTACGTTTTTTGATAGATGCTTTAACTTTCATATTAACTGTATTTATAAAATCAAACCTTAAATTACTTGTATCTGTAAACAATTCTAGCCTTACTTAAATCATAAGGGGACATCTCTAACTTCACCTTATCTCCTGGTAAAATCTTGATGTAGTGCATCCGCATCTTGCCCGAAATGTGTGCAATGACTTGGTGCGTATTTTCCAATTCTACCCGAAACATCGCGTTCGAAAGAGCTTCCAAAATAATTCCGTCTACTTCTATCGAGGACTGTTTGGCCATAATTATTAATTTATATATTCAACAATACTGTTGATGTTTTAATCACTTCTTCAATCGGAGCAAAGGTCGTCAAAATAATCGGGCCTTCTTTCCCTACCGCTACCGTGTGTTCAAAGTGAGCACTTGGCTTGCGATCTTGTGTCCGGATAGTCCAACCATCCTTATCTACTGAGATTTGACGCTTCCCTAAGTTAATCATCGGTTCGATCGCAATGACCATTCCTTCTTTCAACTTAGCTCCTTCCCCGCGGCGACCATAATTAGGAACCTCTGGGCTTTCGTGAAGCTTCTTACCTACTCCGTGACCTACTAGCTCTCTCACGACACCGTATCCAAAAGATTCCGTGTATGATTGAACGGCGAAACCAATGTCGCCTACTCGTTTGCCTGGTGCGGCTTGATTCAAACCTAAATACAAAGACTCTTTCGTCCGTTGTAATAATTGAACTACATCCTCAGCGACATTCCCTATAGCATAGGTATAAGCACTATCGGCGTGGTAGCCATTTTTATAAACTCCTCCGTCTATCGAAATAATATCTCCCTCTTTCAGGATCAATTCTCCCGGTAAACCGTGAACAACCACATCATTCACCGAAATACACAAAGAATACGCATATTTCTGGCTTCCTACTTGGTAGTTCAAAAAGGATGGATGCGCTGCATTATCCTTAATGAATTCGTAAGCGATTTTATCTAGTGCTAAAGTACTCACTCCCGGCTGTATAGCCTTCGCAACTTCAGCGTGACATTTCCCTAGGATTTCGCCATTCTGTCGAATGAACTCTAATTCCGCGGGTGTCTTTAAATAAATCATCTTAGCGATTAATCAATTCAGAACGACCTTTTACTCGACCTGATTGCATTAAACCCTCGTACTTGCGCATCAACAAATAACTTTCTACTTGTTGTAATGTATCTAAAACAACTCCTACCAAGATTAAAAGAGATGTTCCTCCAAAGAAAGAAGCAAATCCTCTCGTCACGCCAAACAAGTTAGCGACAGCAGGAAGAATCGCGATTAACGATAACATCACCGCACCTGGTAAAGTAATACGATCTAAAATAGTCGCAATAAAACCGGCTGTTTCCTCACCTGGTTTCACTCCTGGCACAAAACCTCCACCACGCTTCATATCATCTGAGATTTGAGTCGGGTTAATCGAGATCGCTGTGTAGAAGAACGTGAACACAATGATTAAGAAAGCAAATAATAAATTGTATTGCCATGTCGTGAAATCACCGAAAGCAGAGGCAACCGAAGAAGCAAATTCTGATTTTTCAGCAAACGACTGAGCTACTAATCCTGGGATAAACATCAACGCCTGTGCAAAGATGATTGGCATTACACCTGAAGCGTTTAGCTTCAAAGGAATGTATTGACGCTCGCCACCTACAGCAGTCGCTTTGCTACCCACTACCTGTTTCGCATATTGAACTGGAATACGGCGAACTGCTTGAGTCACCATAATAGCTCCCATTACAACAAAGAACAAGGCAATAATTTCAATGATGAACATCAAAGCACCTGACATTCCACGTGAACCTGCTTCTTGTAAAATAGACGCTGGGAAACGAGAAACGATACCAATCATGATCAACATTGAGATACCGTTACCGATACCTTTATCTGTAATCTTCTCTCCTAACCACATACACAACATCGTACCACCGATTAAGATAGCCACGCCATATAAACGGAATAACGACGGATTTAAACCAGGTACGATCGCATCAGTAGGGATCGTTACTTGTAAGTAAGTAAACGCTTGAGCAGCTGTAACGAAAATGGTTAAGATACGCGTGATTTGATTTAACTTCTTACGACCTGACTCACCATCTTTCTGCATTTTTTGGAAATACGGAAGTGCAATGGTCAATAACTGAATCGCAATCGAAGCAGAGATGTACGGCATGATACCCAAAGCAAATACCGAAGCATTACTTAAAGCACCGCCTGAAAAGATATTTAATAAACCGAAAAGGCCACCCTCTCCTGTTTGTGTTAACTTAGTTGCGTCTACACCAGGCAAAGCAACATAGGAACCTAAACGGAAGAATGCAATGAAAAGAAGCGTATTAATAATACGACTTCTTAACTCCTCGATTGAGAAAATATGCTTGAAAGTTGTTATTAACTTGTTCATTCGATTAGAATAGAGGATTAACCAACAATTGCTTTACCGCCAGCTGCTTCAATAGCAGTTTTAGCAGCACCTGAGAAACCTTTCACAGTAACTTCTAAAGCAGATGTTACAGATCCACGAGATAAGATTTTCACTAAGTCAGACTTAGATACTAATCCATTCGTATAAAGTGTTTCAAAAGTGATCACCTTAGTTCCAATTGCGTCAGCTAATGCTTGCAATGTATCTAAGTTGATTGCTTTGTATTCCACACGGTTGTGGTTTTTAAAACCAAACTTAGGAACACGACGTTGTAATGGCATTTGACCACCTTCAAAACCTCTCTTACGAGAATAACCTGAACGTGATTGAGCACCTTTGTGACCACGAGCAGAAGTTCCGCCTAAACCAGAACCTTGACCACGACCAACTCTTTTTCTAACTTTTACTGAGCCTTCTGCAGGCTTTAATGACGATAATTTCATTCTAATTGGGGCTTAGCGCTGCTGTTGCCAGCAACTCGCATGTTAATTAAATATTTTCAACTACAATTAAGTGGTTTACGGCACGAATCATACCCGCAATCGCTGGATTCAATTCTACCTCAACACTCTTACGGATTTTACCTAATCCTAAAGCTGCGATCGTACGTTTTTGTACTTCAGGGCGCTTAATTGCACTTTTAACTTGAGTAATTTTAACTTTAGACATTGTATGTTCTATTAGAGAGGCTTACGCGCTCTGATTATCCATTAAATACTTTAGCAACAGAGATTCCACGTTGGAAAGCTACTGAGTGTGGAGCTCTCATCTTCACTAATGCATCGATGGTTGCCTTCACTACGTTGTGTGGGTTAGATGAACCTTTAGACTTAGCTAAGACATCATGAACACCTACTGATTCTAACACAGCACGCATCGCACCACCGGCGATCAATCCTGTACCCGGAGCAGCTGGCTTGATTAAAACGAAACCACCTGAGAATTTACCTAATTGCTCGTGAGGAACCGTGTTCTTCAACAAAGGAATTTGGAATAAGTTTTTCTTAGCGTCTTCGATACCTTTCGTGATAGCGTCAGTTACCTCGTTTGCTTTTCCTAAACCATATCCTACGATACCAGCACCGTCACCTACGACAACGATTGCTGAGAAACTAAAACGACGACCACCTTTAACTACTTTTGCAACACGGTTGATGGCTACTACTTTCTCCTTCAACTCACCTTCGTTAACCTTTATTGGTTTTGCTTGTAAATGCGACATATCTATTTCTTAAAATTGTAAGCCACCCTCGCGAGCACCTTCAGCTAATGATTTAATTCTTCCGTGATACAAATAACCGTTACGGTCAAAAACTACTTTCTCGATTCCAGCCGCTTTCGCCTTTGCAGCGATTGCTAAACCTACTGTCTTAGCAGCTTCAATATTGTTATTCACTTTATCTTTCTTGTAAGATGTAGCTGAGAATAAAGTCTTACCAGCTAAATCATCTACTAATTGCGCATATACTGCAGAATTAGAACGATATACAGTTAAACGCGGACGATCCGCTGTTCCTGCGATCTTAGCACGAATCGCACGTTTAATGCGGGTTCTGCGTAAATTTTTGGTTGTTGCCATTTGTTAACTTGTTTGTGTGGATTTCCGGCCCACGCTTATAATTTATTTTTTACCGCCCGCTTTACCAGCTTTGCGACGTACTTGCTCTCCTTGGAAACGAACACCTTTACCTTTGTATGGCTCAACTGGACGTAACGACTTAATTTTCGCAGCTACTTGACCGATTAATTGCTTATCAATCGAATTCAACGTAACCATTGGATTCTTACCTTTCTCCATTGCAGTTACAATAGATACTTCCGTAGGAATTGCCATGAAAATCGCGTGAGAGTAACCCAAGCTTAATTCTAAAATATTTCCTTGATTTGCGGCCTTGTATCCAACCCCGATGATTTCCAATACTTTCGTATAACCTTCACTCACACCCACGACCATATTGTTGATCAATGAACGATATAAACCGTGCATCGCTTTGTGACGTTTTTGTTCTGTCGGACGAGCCACAGTTAAAACACCCTCTTCAATAGCAATGATCATATCTTGATCAACTTGTTGTGACAAAGTTCCCTTAGGACCTTTTACTGTCACTAAATTACCAGCACTTACATCTACAGTAACTCCTGCAGGGATGGTGATAATCTTCTTTCCAATTCTTGACATTAGACTTTAATTATAGCTTAAATTTCGAGATCGCTCCCCTTTCAGCGTGAAACAATTATTAATATACGTAACAAAGTACTTCTCCACCTACGTGTAAAGTACGAGCCTCTTTATCTGTGATTACTCCCTTAGAAGTAGACAAGATAGCGATACCCAATCCGTTTAATACGCGTGGTAACTCTTCAGCACCATTGTATTTACGAAGACCTGGCTTAGAGATACGAGTCAAATTAACGATAGCAGGCTGCTTCGTAACTGAATTGTATTTCAACGCGATTTTGATGGTTCCCTGTACGGATGAATCATCGAATTTATAGTTTGAAATGTATCCTTTATCAAAAAGTACTTTCGTAATTTCCTTTTTAATGTTGGAAGCAGGAATTTCAACTACCCTATGGCGTGCCTTCAAGGCATTTCTCAATCGGGTTAAATAATCTGCTATTGGATCTGTCATTGTTTTTAAATTTGCCGCAGGTCTTTTAAAATGGGCCTGCAAAATTACAAAAATGAATTTAATTAATCAAATAATATTACCAGCTTGATTTCGTTACACCTGGAATCAAACCATTGGATGCCATTTCACGGAACGTAACACGGCTAATACCGAACTTACGCATATATCCACGAGGACGTCCTGTTAATTTACAACGGTTGTGTAAACGTACAGGAGATGCATTTTTTGGAAGTTTATCCAATCCAACGTAATCTCCAGCTGCTTTTAAAGCTGCGCGCTTCACTGCATATTTTGCAACTGCTGCTTCGCGTTTTCTTTCTCTTGCTTTTACTGACTCTTTAGCCATTTTGTAAAAATTTAAAGGTTTTTATGAAAGCCTAAAGGGCTATTTATTTTTTTTGATTTGCAAAAGGCATTCCAACCGCTGCTAATAAAGCATAAGCTTCTTCATCTGTTCCGGCAGTCGTCACAAACGTGATGTCCATACCAGAGATCTTGCTTACTTTATCGATTGAAATCTCAGGGAAGATGATTTGCTCTTTCACCCCTAAGGTATAGTTTCCACGACCATCAAATCCTTTTTCAGAGATTCCTTTAAAGTCACGTACACGTGCTAAAGAAACTGTTGTCAAACGATCTAAGAATTCGTACATCTTATCTCCACGTAACGTTACTTTAACACCGATAGGCATATCTTCACGTAACTTAAAGTTCGAGATAGCTTTCTTAGAAATCGTAGCAACCGCCTTTTGACCAGCGATTTGTGTGATTTCTTCGATTGCGATATCGATTAATTTTTTGTCCGACACTGCGGCTCCTACACCCTTGTTGATTACGATTTTAGTAATCTTAGGCACTTGCATGATAGACTTGTACTGAAACTTTTCTTTTAAGCTTGGTACAACCTCCTTAACAAAACGTTCTTTTAATCTAGGTACTGCCATTGTAGTATATTTTGTGGATTTCCGACCCACGGTTAAGTTCTAATTATGCGATAAATTTACCAGTCGCTTTAGAATAGCGTTGTAATTTACCTTTCTCGTTCAATTTACGACCTGTACGTACAGGTTTTCCATTTTCTACTACCATTAGGTTAGAGATGTGGATTGAACCTTCACGCTTTTCGATTCCTCCTTGAGGATTAGCTGCAGATGGCTTAACGTGCTTTGTTTGCAAGTTAGCTCCTTCTACGATTGCACGAGATTTTTCAACGATCACCTGAGTGATAACACCTGTTTTGCCTTTCGCATTACCTGCGATCACTTGAACAGTATCTCCTTTTTTAACGTGCAATTTTGCTGGTTTACTTGTATTTTTTTCCATTGTATGATTATTAAATTGGGTTCACCCAATATCTCATCTAATTATAAAACTTCAGGGGCTAGGGAAACAATTTTCATGAATCCTGCATCACGCAACTCACGCGCAACTGGCCCGAAAATACGAGTTCCTCTCGGCTCATCATTTGCGTTTAATAAAACGGCTGCGTTATCTTCGAAACGAATATAAGAACCATCTTTACGACGAATTTCTTTCTTCACACGAACAACTACTGCTCTTGAAACGGTTCCTTTCTTCATACTAGAAGAAGAAAGAGCTGACTTCACAGAAACGACAATTTTATCTCCAATAGAAGCGTATCTTTTGCCAGTACCGCCTAATACGCGAATGACTAAAACTTCTTTTGCTCCAGAATTATCCGCTACACCCAATCTTGATTCTTGCTGTAACATTATATTTGATCTTTAAATTTTAAATTTTGAATAACAATCTTAGAATTATTTCGCTTTAGCGATTACTTCTAATAATCTCCAACACTTGTTTTTAGAAAGAGGACGTGTTTCCATTACTTTCACTGTGTCACCGATTCCGCACTCGTTGTTCTCATCGTGTGCCATCAATTTTGTTGTTTTCTGTACGAACTTTCCGTACAGTGGGTGTTTTACCTTACGGTCAACGGTAATGGTGATAGACTTATCCATCTTGTTACTCACCACTTTCCCAATTCTTACTTTTCTCAGGTTTCTTTCTTCCATGGTTGTTGGATTACTTGTTAAACAATTGGCCGATAGCGTAGTTGAACCGGCCTATTAAAAATTAATACTTATGCTTTTGTTGCCGCGCTTAGAGCAGTTTCTAATTTCGCGATCAATTTACGGTTTTGACGAATACGCATTGGATTTTCAATCGGTGAAATAGCGTGAGCTAATTTCAAACGAGAGATGTTCTCTTGCTCAGCAGCGATCTGCTTCTTTAATTCTTCAACTCCTAATTTTTGTATTTCTGCGTTTTTCATAACAATGTTATTTGGATGTATTAAACTGTAGGTCTAATATCCTATTCTGAATAATCTCTACGAACTACAAACTTCGTACGCATTGGCAATTTCTGTGCCGCTAAACGTAAAGCTTCTTGAGCGATCGCCAAAGGAACCCCTGCCGATTCAAACAAAATAGTTCCTGGACGAACATTAGCTACCCAATATTCTGGAGCACCTTTACCCTTACCCATACGAACCTCTGCAGGCTTCTTTGTAATAGGTTTATCAGGGAAAACACGAATCCAAACTTGTCCTTCACGTTTCATAGCACGGGTTACCGAGATACGAGCTGCTTCAATTTGACGAGCTGTGATACGACCTGGCTCTAAAGATTTAATAGCGAATGATCCAAAATCAATCTCGTGGCCACGGGTTGCAACACCTCTAACGCGACCTTTTTGTTGCTTACGAAATTTCGTTCTTTTTGGTTGTAACATCTTCTTATAAGTCTAATATCTAATTCAAATATATTTTATCGCTTTCCACCACGGCCACGGTTCGCACCGCCAGCACCTGGTTTGTTACGGTCTCCACCTTGATCTGCTCCTTCTGGACGACGGCCACGACCACGGTCATCACCACGTCCACGAGGTCCACGATCACCACCGCGAGAATCCGCAGCAGTTGATTGTAATCCCATGTTTGCATTAGGAGATAAATCTGGCTTACCAAAAACTTCTCCACGGAATACCCATACTTTAATACCGATCTTTCCGTAAACAGTTAAAGCTTCAGAGATAGCGTAATCTACGTCAGCACGAAGTGTGTGAAGAGGAATACGTCCTTCTTTGTATCCTTCAGAACGTGCCATTTCAGCACCACCTAAACGACCTGATAATTTTAATTTAATTCCTTGTGCACCTACACGCATCGCTGACGCGATAGCTTGCTTCATTGCACGACGGAATGAAATACGAGCTTGTAATTGTTGAGCGATAGCCTCACCGATTAATTTCGCATCGATTTCTGGACGCTTAATCTCAAAGATGTTGATTTGAACATCTTTACCAGTGATTTTCTTTAACTCTTCTTTTACTTTATCTACCTCAGCACCTTGCTTACCGATAACCACACCAGCACGAGCTGTGTTGATCGTCAAAGTGATGCGCTTTAAGGTACGCTCAATAATAACCTTTGAGATAGATCCTTTTGGAATACGAGCGGCAACGTACTTTCTGATTTTCTCGTCTTCGACAAGTTTATCAGCGAAAGTTTTACCTCCGTACCAATTAGAATCCCAACCTCTCACGATACCTAATCTTAATCCAATAGGGTTAATTTTTTGTCCCATTTCTTGTTTTATCTAATAGTCTATTATTCTGCTGAACTGGTTACTAAAGCTGGAGCCTCAGAAGAAGCTACTACAATAGTGATGTGATTTGAACGCTTCAAGATGCGGTGACCTCTTCCTTGCGGAGCAGGGCGTAAACGCTTGATCGAAGCACCTCCATCTACGAAAATCGTCTTGATAAACAAGTCAGCTTCCTCAATTTTAGCATCGACATGCTTGTTTTGCCAGTTAGAAACCGCAGAGAGTAATAATTTCTCTATCGATTTAGCACCAACCTTGGGCTCAAATTTTAAGATACCCAACGCTTTGGATACTTTCTGTCCACGTACCATGTCTGCGACAATACGCATCTTCTGCGGCGACGTAGGAACATTTCTTAATTTAGCAATTGCTTCCATTTTCAATATTGATTAAGACCCGAGAGTCTATCTAATTACCTTTTACCTTTGTCTTTTTTCGCCACGTGACCACGGAAGTTACGTGTTGG
The DNA here is from genome assembly GCF_042715595.1 of Aquirufa esocilacus. Classification (NCBI taxonomy): domain Bacteria; kingdom Pseudomonadati; phylum Bacteroidota; class Cytophagia; order Cytophagales; family Flectobacillaceae; genus Aquirufa; species Aquirufa esocilacus. The sequence goes on from NZ_JBBKXX010000002.1 coordinate 132,506, forward strand.
AGAGAACTCACCTAATTTGTGACCCACCATATTCTCGGTTGCAAAAACAGGGATAAATTTATTCCCGTTGTGAACTGCGAATGTGTGACCTACGAAATCTGGAGAGATCATTGAACGTCTAGACCATGTTTTAATCACGGATTTCTTTCCGGATTCGTTCATAGCCTGAACCTTGTTATCAAGGCGGTAATCAATGTAAGGACCTTTTTTTAGTGAACGTGCCATCTAACTATTTTTTTCTTCTACTGATGATAAGACGATTTGTGTTTTTCTTTGGATTACGAGTTTTCTTACCCTTAGCCAATAAACCGTTACGAGAACGTGGGTGACCTCCTGAAGAGCGACCCTCACCACCACCCATAGGGTGATCGACTGGGTTCATTACAACACCACGAACACGTGGACGACGACCTAACCAACGGTGACGTCCTGCTTTACCTAAGTTCACGTTCATGTGATCCGAGTTAGATACTGTACCGATTGTCGCAAGACAACGAGCAAGTACCATACGCATCTCACCTGAAGGCAATTTCAAGGTTGCATATTTTCCATCACGTGCTAACAATTGAGCGTACGTTCCAGCAGAACGAGCCATTTCAGCTCCTTTACCAGGTTGTAATTCAATTGCGTGCACTAATGTACCTAATGGGATGTTTGCCAAAGGCAATGTATTTCCCACCTCTGGAGCTACTTTCTCTCCTGAGATAACTGTTTGGCCTACCTGGATACCAGCTGGTGCCAAGATATATGACTTTTGACCGTCTGTATACTCAATAAGAGCGATACGAGAAGTACGGTTTGGATCGTATTCTACTGTTAATACCGTTGCAGGAACATCAAATTTCGCACGAGTGAAATCAATCACACGGTAACGACGCTTGTGACCACCACCGATGTAACGCATCGAGCGACGACCATCTGCATTTCTACCACCCGTTCTTTTGATCGGTTCTAGTAAAGGCTTGTACGGTTTGTCCGTAGTAATCTCCTCGAACGTCGGCGCGATGCGGTGACGTTGTCCTGGAGTTGTTGGTTTAATTTTTTTAATTGCTGCCATTTAATTAGTTCAATTTATCGGGATGAACCCCCTTAGTTTTTTTAATTAGATTCCTTGGTAGAAGTCAATTACTTCACCCGGAGCTACTGTTACAATTGCTTTCTTGATCGTAGAAGTACGTCCAGAAGTGACTTTCGTACGTGTAGACTTGGATTTAACTTTTCCAATCTGACGCATTGTTCTCACATCTTGAACATCAACACCGTACATCTTCTTCACCTCTTTGGCAATCTCAATCTTATTTGCTGTCAACTCAACAACAAACGTGTATTGGCCTTTCTCTTGCATGGCTTGCGACTTTTCAGTCAAGGCCGGACGTTTAATAATGCCCATTTTTATTTTCGTTTATAACAGAAAATTTTCTGTCAATTAGTTACTGAATGATGACTCAATTTTTTCAATCGCTGCAGTCGTGATTAACAACTTACCTGCGTTCACTAAATCGTATGTGTTCACATCTCCTGCGGTTGTTACCTTAGTCTTAGGAACGTTACGACCAGATAATACTACATTCTTGTCTACTTCTGGAGTGATCAATAATGTTTTTGTGTTATCTAATTGAAGCGCTTTTAACATCGCTAAATACGCTTTAGTTTGTGGTGTTGCGAAAGAAACTGAATCCAAGATCGCGATATCTCCACTTTGAGCCTTAGCAGCTAAAGCTGATTGGCGAGCCAATGCTTTCACTTTCTTGTTCAATTTGAAGTGGTAATCACGTGGGCGTGGTCCGAAGATACGTCCACCACCTTTCATCAAAGGAGATTTCATTGAACCTGCACGCGCACCACCCGTACCTTTTTGTTTCTTAATCTTGCGAGTCGAGCGAGAAACTTCTGCACGCTCTTTCGCTTTGTGAGTTCCTTGACGTTGGTTAGCTAAATATTGCTTCACATCTAAGTAAACCACATGCTCGTTAGGAACGATACCAAAGATTTCATCAGAAAGAGTAATTTTCTTTCCGGTATCTTTTCCTGCTATGTTATATACTGATAATTCCATGTTTCAGAATGTCTATTGTTTAGGCTAGGCCCAATTTTTAATTTTCAATGATTACGTATGAGTTCTTAGCTCCAGGTACTGATCCAGAAACTACTAATAAGTTTTTCTCTGGATAGATTCTCAAAACTTGAAGGTTTTGAACCTTTACACGATTACCACCTGTACGACCCGCCATGCGTAAGCCTTTGAATACACGAGATGGGAATGAACACGCACCAATTGAACCTGGGTGACGACCGCGGTTATGCTGACCGTGAGTTTGACCACCCACACCGGCAAATCCGTGACGCTTAACAACACCCTGGAAACCTTTACCTTTAGAAGTACCCACTACGTCAACGTAAGTGTCTAGCTCTAACATCTCAACAGTTAAAACATCCCCTAATGCAAGAGGTTGCTCAAACGTGCGAAATTCTACCAATTTCTTCTTGGGAGTAGTATTTGCTTTCTTGAAGTGACCCAACAAAGATTTTGTTGTGTGCTTTTCTTTTTTCTCACCGTAGCCGATTTGAACAGCGTTATAGCCTTCTTTCTCTACAGTTTTCACTTGTGTAACCACACAAGGACCGGCTTCAATTAGCGTACATGGAACAGCTTTACCGTCTTCCATGTATAGGCTAGTCATACCGACTTTTTTACCAATAATTCCTGACATAATATGTTAATATTTAAAATATAAATATGCTTACAAGGCTAACTGGGCTTGTTGTAAGACTTTTATTCAAAATCATCGTTCAACTGAACGTGATATAGGAATCTAAACAATAAAAAAAGCAGAATTGGTATAAGGCGACAAGGTGGGCCCACTGTGGATAACAGTGAAAAAAACACCTTGTGTAGCTTAATATTTAATTAATGGGCTGGGCATTCAACGGTCATTAATCAATACCAGTTCTAACACAAAAATCAAGCTTTCCTCGATTTAAGACCTGTTTGACATGCATTTTATGTGTTTTAAATAAATTCGGGAAGTTCTGCCAACCTCTCTCTGAATAAAAAACTGCGTTTGTCGAACGGGAGTGCAAAGGTAGGAAAAAAAATAATACAAACAAGAGGGTGGGTAAAAATATTTTGAGAATCAAGCAATTAGTCAAATAGTCCGGAGGGAAATAGTCCGGAGGGAAATAGTCCGGAGGGAAATAGTCCGGAGGGAAATAGTCCGGAGGGAAATAGTCCGAAGAGAAATAGTCCGAAGAGAAATAGTCCGAAGAGATGGTAAATGGTTAATGGTGAATAGTAGATTATAAAATCCTCCGGACTCATTCCCTTCGGACTACCTCCGGACTACGGACTCATTCCCTTCGGACTACCTCCGGACTTCGGACTCATTCCCTCCGGACTAAATCGCAACGCGATGACTGCCGCCAGGCCCTAAAATTGGATTTTTCTCATATTACCCCTCGAAAAATCAATAATTGTTTGTATTTTTGGGCTTTAGTTGCTGAAAATCAGGCAGTTTTTATTTATTTCCCAAGAAAAAAAAGCATTATGTCAAGTTTATCCAATCAAACAGGAGTGTTGCACGGAGATGCGGTTCAAGAGTTATTTGAAATCGCTAAGAAAAATCAATTCGCTTTACCAGCGGTTAACGTAACAGGTACAGATACTGTAAATGCAGTATTAGAAGCAGCGAAAGCGGTGAATTCTCCGGTAATCATCCAATTCTCTAACGGTGGTGGTATTTTCTACGCTGGAAAGACGCTTTCTAACGAGAATCAAGCAGCGGCAATCGCTGGTTCGATCTCTGGCGCTTACCACGTTCACCAAATGGCGAAAGCATACGGTGTTCAAGTAGTATTGCACACTGACCACTGCGCGAAAAAATTATTGCCTTGGATCGACGGTTTATTAGATGCTGGTGAGAAATTCTTCGCTGAGACGGGACAACCTTTGTTCTCTTCTCATATGATTGATTTATCTGAGGAACCTTTGGAGGAAAACTTAGAAATCTGCGCAAAATATTTAGAGCGTATGTCTAAAATGGGCATGACGTTAGAAATCGAATTAGGCGTTACAGGTGGTGAAGAAGATGGCGTGGATAACTCTGACGTAGATTCATCTAAATTATATACACAACCGGAAGAGGTGGCTTATGCTTATGAAGTATTGTCCAAAATCTCTCACCGTTTCACGATCGCTGCGGCATTCGGTAACGTACACGGAGTTTACAAGCCGGGTAACGTGAAGTTGCAACCAGTGATTTTGAAGAACTCACAAGAATTCATTAAAGAGAAATATAGCTTAACAGCTGAGAAACCAATCAACTTCGTATTCCACGGTGGTTCTGGTTCATCTCGCGAGGAAATCCGTGAGGCATTATCTTACGGTGCGATCAAAATGAATATCGATACAGATACGCAATGGGCGTTCTGGGAAGGTATCTTAGGATTCTACAAAGCAAATGAGGCTTATTTACAAGGCCAAATCGGTAACCCAACAGGTGACGATTCTCCGAACAAGAAATATTATGACCCACGTGTTTGGTTACGTAAGGGCGAAGAGACTTTGGTGGCTCGTTTAAAAACTGCTTTCGAAGACTTGAACGCGACGAACGCGAATCAATATCTTTAGTCGACAGTCCGGAGGGAGCCGCAGAGCGGCAGTCCGAAAGAAACGAGTCTGAAGGGATTAAGTCCGAAGGGACTGAGTCCGAAGTAAGGAGTCGAAAAGGACTAAACAAAAAGGAGTCGGAACAATTGTTCCGACTTTTTTGTTGGACGAAAATAAAGAAATGATATTTGTATAAATTTTAACCCTCCGGACTAAAACCCTTCGGACTCTTTCCCTCCGGACTCCGGACTACCTTTATGAAAACCGAACTACACCCTGCCTCCTCCCGCGGAACAGCCGATCACGGCTGGTTGAAGACCGCTTTTAGTTTTAGCTTTGCTGGTTATTATAATCCGGCGCGCATTCATTTTGGTGCGTTGCGCGTGCTGAATGATGATTTTATTGCGGCGGGGATGGGTTTTGGCAAACATCCGCACGATAATATGGAGATAGTAACCATTCCGATGAAAGGCGCGGTGGCGCACGAGGATTCGATGGGAACGAATGGCATTATTAATGCGGGGGATGTGCAGATTATGTCTGCGGGTTCTGGGATTTACCATTCGGAGTTTAATGCGAGTCAAACAGAGGGTTTGGAGCTCTTCCAAATCTGGGTCATGCCCAAATTGAAAAATATCACTCCGCGCTACGATCAGCGCACCTACAATCCAGCGGATTTTAAAGGACAATGGAAGACGGTGGTTTCGCCACTGGGAACAGACATTGATTCTTTGCAAGTAAATCAAGATACGTATTTTAATATCACCGAAATCGCAGAGGGCGAAAGTCTAAGCTATGCGTTGCACGGGGCTCAGCAAGGGGCATTTGTCTTTGTGATTGAAGGCGGAATTGAAGTGGCTGGCGAGAAACTGGGACGCAGGGATGCCATCGGGATTTCCGAAACAGAAACCATTGAAGTAAAGGCTTCAACAGCGGGCACGAAGGCGTTGTTGATTGAGGTACCTATGGTTTGGTAGATTTAACAATAGAGTAATATTCTCTTAATAGGGAGGTTAAAGTGATAGCCTATTTTTGGTAAACCAAATAGGCAAACATGGGCCATCATTCTCAACCCACCTACAAAACGATCGTTATCTCAGACTTGCATTTAGGTAGCAAGGGAGCTAAAGCAGCCGAGGTAAACGAATTCTTACGCGCACATTCGTGCCACCAACTCATTTTAAACGGCGATATCATCGACGGCTGGCAACTGAAAAAAGGAGGCAGCTGGAAGAAGAAGCACACGGCCTTTTTTCGTTGTGTATTAAAGATGATGGACAAGTGGGATACGGAGGTGATTTATTTGCGCGGGAATCACGATGATTTCTTGGAGCAAGTGCTTCCGTTGAAGATTGGAAAGCAGTTTTCGATTCGCCAGGATTATATGTTGAAGAGTTTTGGCAAGAAATACTTCATCACTCACGGCGATATTTTCGACAGTATTACGAGTCAAATGAAGTGGTTAGCCTATTTAGGCGATATCGGCTACACGTTCTTGTTGTGGCTGAATAAATGGTATAATCAATACCGCGCGTGGCAAGGAAAGCCATACTACTCTCTATCACAGGTGATTAAGCAGAAAGTGAAAGCGGCGGTGAACTTCATCTCGGATTTTGAGGAAAAATTAGCGGAGTTAGCAAAGGCCAAAGGCGCAGATGGCATCATTTGTGGCCATATCCACAAGGCTGAAATCAAAATGATCGACGGAATCGCGTACATGAATTCTGGCGACTGGGTTGAATCACTGACGGCCTTAGTAGAAACACATCAAGGGGAATGGCAAATCATCGAATTCCCGAACTACGATTTAAAAGCAGAGTTAAACGAAATTTTAGGCGAGGCAATCGCTGTAAAAGCCGCATAAGATGGGAAAGTTCATATTTACCGTACAAGGCGAGGGTCGCGGACATTTAACGCAAGCGATCTCCTTCACACAAATCGCGCGCGAGGCGGGTCACGAAGTAATCGGATACGCTGTGGGATCTTTTCAGGGACGTAAAATCCCGTCCTTTTTTCTAGATTTTATTGGAGATACGCCGGTGCTGCAATATGAGAGCCCATCGATTATCTTCGGTAACGGCAAATCCGTTCAGCTTTTCAAAACAGCAGCGCAGGCCTTTACGAATTTCAAGACTTTCTGGCGGAGCGCTACACAACTAGAAGAATTCATCGAAGAATTACAGCCAGACGGGATTGTTAACTTCTACGAGTCCATTACAGGTTTATATAAGTTAAAATCGGGATCTAAAATCCCAACAATGTCCGTGGGACATCAATACTTGTTACTAAATAAGAACTTCGAAAGTATTCCAGAGAAGAAGATCGACCGGATGCTTTTAAATATGAATACAATGATTACGTCGATCGGTTCGAAGAAGCTGTTGGGCTTGTCTTTCCGTCCAATTGATAACGACGCGAAGATTGAGGTGGTTCCTCCACTTTTGCGTCAGCAAGTAAAAAGCATTATTCCCAAAGCAGGAGAGCGTTGGTTAGCGTATTTAACGCACTTCCGTTTATCAGAAGATATCATGGCCTGGTCAAATGCGAATCCAGAAGTAAAATTGGATTGCTTTTGGGATAATCCAGCACGTAAAGCGACGTATCACTATTCTGACTCATTGACTTTTCATCCGATTGATGCAGAGAATTATTTGGCCAAAATGACCGAATGCGCTGGCTTAATTTCTACCGCCGGTTTTGAGTCAGTAGCTGAGGCGATGTACCTAGGCAAACCGGCAATGATGGTTCCAGTACCTAATCACATTGAACAAATGATCAACGCCTTCGACGGAGAGATGTCAGGAGCGGGAATAGGTGCCACTTCTTTCGATCTAAGCATTTTCAAGAACTACCTACCCTCTCACGTTTCGGTGAAAGATCAATACCAGGAATGGGTTGGGAAATCCCAAAGCTTAATGGCCGGTCATTTAAGTGATTTAATTGCGCAGCCGGTTTATGTGGCAAACTTTGGCCAAAACCAAGGAACGGGTTTGTCCGGCATGCTGGGCAGACGGAGATTCCGCTGGTCGAGATAAATATAAAAGGCCAGCGAAATCGCTGGCCTCTCTCTATTAGAAGTTAACCTGTGCTTGCAAACGAAGCATATTTCCTGATTGCAAGTTTTCCTGTAATTTGAAATCCTCTGCTCTTCTAGTGGCCATGGTGTACATGGCAACTAACTCAAAGTTTTTGTTTGGTTGCCATTCTATCCCTAGTTCTGTTTCATCCACGCGGTAACTACGTGCATCTAATTCGTGCTTTTTCCCTCCCTCATAATGCTGAACACGTACGAATGGGATTATCACCTGTTTTTTCCAATCTATTTTATAGGATGCGGTAACGTAGCCCCCAGATAATTTTTGATTCTCAATAGCATCAGTTGCTTTGTTAAATTCTGGTCCTGTACCCACATTGTACTCAGCTTGAATTCCAAAGGGCTTAGGGTATAGCACAAAACTCGCAGCATAACGCTCATCTAAATACGCTTTATTAGATGTAGCCTTAACACCAGCACTTAATTGATCTGCTGCCATTACCCACTCACCTGAGTAACCTTGAATACCCGCTTCGATGATTTGATTTTTGATCTGAACCGGATAAGTAAGTCGTGCCACAATATGTGGTGCATCGTTTAATTCAGGCTTGTTCGCAGTTTGGCCATTGTAGGCCCCTAAACCAAAAACACCATAATCTCCTGACCCTTTTAATCCATCTGCTACTAATGAAGAATATAATTTACGAACAGATGCTGGCGCCCAGTAGAAGAATACTCCTAAATCACGTTCGTTAGATACGGCACTATTCAAGGCATCGTTACGGTCTAATGGCAAACGATTTTGAGAGGATTGCATGTTTTCAAAGCCAAAAGGAACCTTGCTTTGTCCTACTCTAAAACGAAATTCATTTTTAGCATCTAAACCTAGATCAAAATAAGCATCCCGAATCTGTCCAAAATGAAGAGAAGTAGAAGAGGCACTACTCGCAAAATCCGGTTGGATGTAGAAATAGACACGCTCACTTACTTGGCCACTAAATATGATTCGAAGACGACGAACAAAAAACCCTCCATTATCACCAATGCTTTTATCGCCTTGTTCTGATTTTAGATTCGGATTTGTTTCAAAAAGTCGGTTGTAGCGAACTTGTGCATACCCGCGAATGGAGAAAGAATCGTACCATTTTTTAGGGGCTGGAGCAGTTTGTGCCTGGGCAGAAATTAGGCAAAGGCAAGCCAAGACTCCTGTTAGGAGAAGATTTTTTTTCATGATATATTGGTGTTTGTAAAAAAGAGGGGGATCCTATTCGAATCCCCCAAGAATGTTTGTTATGCGGCTATCCAGCGGAATAAAACAAATAAGGTAGCAGATAAAATAATCGTTACAGGCAAGGTTAAAACCCAAGCTAAAACAATGCTCTTAACGGTTCCACCTTGTAAGTTTTTGATACCTTTCGAAGCTACCATCGTTCCAGCAATACCTGAAGACAAAACGTGTGTCGTAGAAACTGGCCACTTATAAGCAGTTGCTAAACCAATCGTTAAGGAAGCGATTAATTCTGCTGATGCACCTTGCGCATAGGTTAAGTGATTCTTTCCGATTTTCTCGCCTATCGTTACCACGATACGCTTCCAGCCCACCATTGTTCCTAGACCTAAGGATAAGGCAACCATCCACATCACCCAAGCTGGTGCGAAATCCGTAACTCCAGCAATTCCAGATGAAGAGGAATTTCCATAACTAAAGAATGGAGCCTTGTCACCTTGCGTAGCTTTCTTTAATGCTTTCTTATCTCCAGAAGATAAAGCCACTGATTCGCTTTCTAGTAATTTCTTTGATTGCTTATTGATCGTCAAAGCTGCATTACGAATGTCGAACTTTTGAGTTGTAGTCAATGTCTTAGGTGTTACTCCTGTAGCGATAATCGCGCTCAAAGCAGATGAAGACTTGACTAATTTGTGGTAGCTCTCCCGTTCTTTTTCAGATAAAGGAATGGTATCAATTTTAGCTGTAATAGTTTGCACTGTGGTTAAGCTTTCTTTCACTTGTACTAAGTCAAGGTTTGTATTAACAGCAAAATAGCCTGGTAAGAAAGCAATTAAGATAACCATTACTAGACCGATACCTTTTTGGCCATCATTACGACCATGAAAAAACGAAACTAAAGTACAAGTCGTAATTAAGATCGCCCGAATCCACATGGGTGGGGGTGATTTCTTCTTAGGCTCTTTGAAGATCTCTTTGTTTTTAACTGTTTTCTTTAAGATATACATCAAAATGATAGCCGCGGCAAAACCGAATAGAGGCGACAAAAGCAGTGCTTGACCTATTTCAATTGCTTTGTCCCAGTTAATAGATGAAATTCCTTTGTTTGAAGCTTCTGGCAATAAGGCATGTCCTACTCCGATACCAATAATGGAGCCGATAAGCGTGTGTGAGCTTGAAGCAGGGATACCAAAATACCAAGTTCCCACGTTCCAAAGAATCGCAGAAAGCAATAACGCTAATGCCATGGCCATGGAATGGTATACATCAGCGTCCATGAGGAGTTCGGTGGGCAATAGCCCAATAATACTCATGGTTACTCCTACCCCTCCCGTTAGAAGACCTAAGAAGTTCATGAAACCAGACCAAACTACGGCTTGAGTAGGTTGCAAAGAATGCGTGTAAATAACAGTGGCTACTGCATTTGCTGTATCGTGGAATCCGTTTACGAATTCAAAGGCACAGGCCGCAAAAAGGCAGAAAAACAGTAGAAATACGAGCGTTGGGTCTAATCCGAACATGTTTAAAGGTTTATATTGGTGCTAATTGCAATGCAAAAATAAGGAACCCTATTTAATCCAATGTTAAGGAATTGTTAATTGAATGTTACGTAATTATTAATCACGCCAAAAAGCCAATATTAAATTTTCTGTATTTGATTAAAACTTAATGCATTAAAGTTTCTTTTCCTGAAATCTTTACATAAGTTTGACGACAACTATAATCCCAATAAAATGAGTGAGGATAATAAAAAATTAACCGACCAACTAGTTCAAGCCATTCTTCCAAAGCTGAAAGGTTTAACTGAAAAAAACGCCAAAAAAGTCCTTAATGAGACGGAAAAGTCCATTACTTCGGTGGTCAAAAAATACAGTAAACTGATCGCAGAACAAGAGAAAGAAAAGGCTAAAGCGAAACACAAAGCGGAGAAAGACGCTAAAAAGAAAGCAGAAAAAGCAGCTAAAAAGAAAGAAAAGGAGGCTAAAAAACTAGCGAAAGCAAAATTACTTGCTGCTCTTATTGCAAAAGAGAGCCCAGCTAAACCAAAGGCCCCGGCAACTGCTACAAAGGCTAAGCCTAGAGCACGTACTCCCAAAGCTAAAAAATAAATAAAACAGCGTTTAAAGTTTAAAAGGCAGGATTTTCTGCCTTTTTTCGTTTAGTCTCATTCCGGAAATTCATAATAATTTGATGAATTAGGCTTAACATCTAGTTAATATGTAGATACTATTTTTGATACAAAGGAAGCAGCCTTATTGTACGCATAAGGATGCCTGAAATGCGCTAAAATGATCAAAAATAGAAAATACGATTTAGTTGTAGTTGGCGGAGGAATTATAGGTACTTTTTGTGCCTACCATGCTTTAAAAAAGGGCAAATCCGTTCTTTTATTAGAAAAAGACAGTCAACCACATGAAGCTAGCATACGCAACTTTGGCCAAATTATTCCCTCCGGACAATCGCTAGATACCTGGTTTCAATTAGGGAGAAAATCACTGAAAATTTACAAAGAACTTCAAGAGGAATCCGCTATTTCATTGACCAAAAATGGCTCTTGGTATATCGCGTCAGATGAGCAAGAAATGGCCGTTTTGGAGGAAATGGCTAGTCAATTTCAAGCCCTAGATTACGCTTCCAACGTATTCTCAGCCGAAGCTACGCTGGATAAAAACCCTGCATTAAATAAAGAATATGTAAAAGGTGGATTATTTCTACCCGAAGAGGCATCCATCAACCCCGTGTTATTAGTACATCAGTTGAGAGAATTTTTAATTAAACACCTGGGACTACACTACCATCCCTCTTGTCCTGTCATATCGGTAGAAAAAAAGCGGGGGATCGCGATGATTAGCACCTCTAAAAAACAAACGTTTTGGGGGGACCATGTGATTTTAGCCAATGGACATGACACCCAATTTTTATTACCTGAACATTATCCTACGACAGATTTAAAAATCTGTAAACTACAGATGATGCGTTTAGTCCCACAAAGAATACAATTCAGCGCTAATTTATTGTCAGGCCTTTCTATCAGACGATATGAAAGTTTCAAATCCTGTCCTTCCTATGCTACATTGAAGACCTCTGATGAACAAAAAGTACTTCAATCCAAGGGAATCCACATTTTATTAAAACAAGCAGAAGATGGATCTATTATCCTCGGGGATTCTCACGAATACGTTTCAGCTAGCGATGAGTCACCATTAGGCTTTGAAATTAGTGCTGAAATCAATGAGTTAATATTGAGCGAAGCGAAGAAAATAGTTACACTAGACTCTTGGGAATTAGACTCTAACTGGATTGGACACTACTTAGAGGCTAAACAGGCAGAGGTTTATACCAAAACGATAGACCAAGTCATACATATTGTAAATGGTATAGGCGGAAAAGGCGTTACCACCTCTCCCGGATTTACCTATGAGTACATTCAACAGTTATACTCGATTTAATCTATCCCGTAATCCAACGGAAGAATAAGAATAACAAGGCCGAAAGTATAATGGTTACGGGCAAGGTTAAAACCCAAGCCAATACGATACTTTTCACTGTTCCTCCTTGAAGATTTTTAATACCTCTTTGTGCTACCATTGTTCCCGCGATACCTGAACTTAATACGTGAGTCGTACTAACGGGCCACTTATATGCCGTAGCTAAACCAATCGTAAGAGAGGCAATTAATTCTGCCGAAGCCCCTTGTGCATACGTCAAGTGGTCTTTACCAATTTTCTCCCCAATCGTTACGACGATGCGTTTCCAGCCGATCATAGTCCCAAGACCCAATGACAAAGCTACCATCCACATCACCCAATTAGGGGCAAAATCAGTTACTCCTGCCATACCAGTACTGGAGGAAGCCCCTAAGGTGAAAAATGGCGCCTTAGATCCAGCAGTTGCCTTTTTCCAGGCTGCTTTGTCATTTTCAGATAAGGCAACCGATTCACTTTCAATTAACTTCTTGGAGAATTTATTAATGGTTAAAGCTGCTTTACGAATCGCGAATTTTTGATCTGTCGAAAGCGTAGATGGATTTAGATTTTGAGCTGTAATAACCGATAAATCTGCTGACGACTTCTTTAATTGGGCTAAGCCATCACGTTCTTTTTCAGACAACGGGATGGTATCAATTTTAGCAGATATTGTTTGTACCGTGGCAAGACTAGACTTCACCATTTGCATATCTAAAGTCGTATTGATGGCAAAATAACCTGGCAAGAAAGCGATCAAGATAACCATCACTAAACCGATTCCCTTTTGACCATCATTACGACCATGAAAGAATGAGACTAGAGTACACGTCGCGATTAACAAGGAGCGAATCCACATAGGTGGTGGTGACTTCTTTTTAGGTTCTTTGAAGATCTCTTTATTCGTAATCGTCTTTTTTAAGATGTACATCAAAATAATCGCTAAAGCAAAACCAAACAAAGGAGAAAGCAATAATGCCTGCCCTATTTCAATGACTTTATCCCAATTCAAAGCGGCAATACCTTTGTTCGAATCTTCAGGTAAGAGCGCATGTCCTACTCCGATACCGATAATCGAACCTATCAAGGTATGCGAACTAGAGGCAGGAATGCCTAAATACCAAGTTCCTAGGTTCCATAAAATCGCAGAAATCAACAAAGAAAGAGCCATAGCCATCGAATGGTAGACATTCGTATCCACGAGTAATTCCGTGGGGAGCAGTCCGATAATACTCATCGTCACACCTACGCCACCGGTTAATAGACCTAGGAAGTTCATGAATCCTGACCACACCACAGCTTGGGTAGGGCGCAAGGAATGGGTGTAAATGACTGTGGCAACGGCATTAGCCGTATCATGAAAACCATTCACAAATTCAAATGCACAGGCTGCGATTAAGCAAAAGCAAAGCAGGAAAAACAAAGTAGGATCTAATCCGAACATAGCCAATTGATGGTAAAAATATGATTACTCTAAGGTAAGGGACAATTAAAAAACACGTGTTAAGGAATTGTTAAATCCTTATTTCACTTCACTCTTAAACGAGACACCGATAGCCTTTGCTGCCTTATGAATTAAGTCTTTTTGATAGACCTGTTCTTTCGATTTCACTTCGCCTAAAGCAGAAACATTCGCCCCTATCATTGCATACCAAATCTGGTAGCAATCCTTTACACTATCGCCGTGGGATGTCCATTGCGTTTTAATCGCATCTCCGCGACCGTGGTCTGTCGTGATCAATAAGGTTGTTTTCCCCTTGTAATCTGGATCTGAGTTCACAAAATCCCAAATCTCCCCTACCCAAGCATCAAACTGGTGTGCGGCATCCAGGTAGTGATTATAAGCTCCCTCGTGTGCAAACTCATCTGTTTCACCATAAGAAATATAGAGTGCTTTAGGCTTGTTCTTTTTCAAATAATGCATCGCCTTGAAATGCGTAAATGCGTCTAGCGATTCTGCCATACCAAAAGGCTTAAACGATTCTTTTAACATCTTAGCCAACATCGTCATCTCTGGATCTTTCTCTAATTCAGGATACGAATCGAACGCATTCACCACAGGAAAACCAGCTCTTTTCTCATTTAAAATACGATCAAAAGCATCCCAAGCTCCGAATGCGGCTACCTTTCCTTTATAAGCTGGTAAGGAGTTCAAGTATTCAAAAAAGTTCGTATTCGGATTAGGTTTGTAGTCATTTGAATTCACCAAAGTATCCACCTGACCCGTTAAAATCTCACTATATCCAGGATATGAAAACCAATAGGGATTCGCATTGTCTACTTGGCTTCCAGCAGCTCTATTGCCGTGAATTTGGCCTGAAGCAGCTAATTTGCTCCAGAAAAAAGGCATTAGTTTTGTGCGTCTTTCTGCCAAAGTAGGTGCATAATATTGCTGAATTAAACGAGCAGAGTCTCCATGGTGAAAACGCTTCATTTTGACAATCGAAGTATCGATACCGTTGAATAATTCTTGCCAACGATAGCCGTCTGTCGTGATGACAATGACACGCGCATCAGAATTGGCTTGTTGGGCAAAAATGCAGGGAGAGCAAAGAAGGAAAAAAAGGACTAGTCGTTTCATCGTTTGGTTTAAAAGGCAAGGCTAAGTTAGACAAATAATTAGAATTTCATTCTTATACCATTTAAACAAGAAATGCCGAGGAGAATCCCCTCGGCATTTTCTGTATTACACCAATATATTATCTTATTGACCTTTTACTGGGAAACGAGTCCAACCTGTAGTCCAGCTTGGTTTTTCCAATTTCAAGATCTCTGCATCAGACGATTCAATTTCTGAGTTTCCATCTGCTAAAGCCTTAGTTTTTACATCAGCAGAGCTAATAACAGATGACTTACTGATGAAATTTAATGCCGTATTAGGCGTATAGGTGCCAATCTTGTTGTTCTTGAAAGTAGAAACTCCATCCTTATAGGCTTGTGCTGTTTCGTTACTTTCTAAACTGAAACCACCTTTCATATATCCAATGAATGTTGAATTGCTTACTTCGAATTGAGTAGCACGTCTCCAACGCATAGCTAAGTTATGGTTAGAAAGAGCCGCTGCATTATTTGGCCCAATTAACGTCATATTGTCTAAAACTGGACGTGTGAATGGAGTAGCGACAGAACCTGTTCCATCATTATCACATTCAATTCCGTTACCTGCATCTCCTGTATCTACAAACGCTGGATCGCGTCTTGATATAGAGAAAGATACTTTGCCAGTATAACCAAAGTCAAAGTCAAAATCATCATCCGCTGTTGCGTAAGCATATAAATATTTTGGAGAAACCGTTCCTCCGAAGAATTCAAATGCATCATCATTTGCATAGATCGTCTGCACGTTCTCGATGATCGTCTTGCTACCCACAGCTCCGAAAGTCAAGGCGTTGATTTCAGAGTTAGGCAATGCTGCGATACCTGCGTATTCAATACGTACATATTTCATCACGCCGCTGTTATCTTCATTATCTGTTCCACCATACGCACGACCAATACCACCCTCGATTGTAGGCTCAGATGTACGGTTCGTCTTAGCTCTTCCTAAGATGACGATTCCACCCCAATCTCCTGGAGCACGCTCGCCAGCTGCCTTACCTGAGGTAAAGACGATAGGCTTAGCAGCCGTTCCTTCAGCTTGAATTTTTGCACCTCTTTCGATACATAAAGCCCCTTTTTCTGAGATATCACTTTTGATAACAGTACCCGGTTGAATAATAAGGGTCGCTCCATCGGTTACATAAACGTATCCTTTTAATGTCCATTCCTTATCCGCAGTTAAGGTCGTAGTTGCCGTAATGTTTCCACTTAAAGTCGTAGTAGAGGGTACGTTAATAGGTGCTACATCGCCACCTAAATCCTTTGAACAGCCAAATGTTGCTAAAGCTGCTACGATAACTAGTAATTTTTTCATGTTAGAAATTGTAATTAACGGTGAGTGAAACGGATGTTTCGTTGTTTGTTTTAATTAAATCACGTGAAGGCTTTTGGTAGAAAGTAGTAGGCTGAGCTAGGATGTCGCTCACCGCCAATTTAATTTCTCCTTTATTGAATTTTCGTAAGAAAACGATATCAATAACGTCTCTTGAATTTTCAAAAATGTCTGGATAACCCTGGAAACCTACAGAGGCGATGCGATCGCCTACTCGGTTATAGGTTAGGTTTATTGTGTTATTTCCTTTGTGGAAGTTCAAACCTCCATTCAATGCATAATTAGATTGGCCTTGAAGCTGGCGTTTTACCCCTTGAACTTCTACCTCCGATTGAATCAACGCCATGTTAGAGTATAAATCTAACCAAGAGTTAATCGCTTTTCTAAATTCCATTTCCAAGCCATAGACTAGCGCCGATGGTGGATTCGTATACGTTAAAGCTAGATTAGAAGGAACAGAACCATCTGCTACAATTTGCTCGATAGGCTTAATGAATTTCTTACCAAAAACACCCACTGAGAAGATTTCGCCTGCTTTTGGATATAATTCCCACTTAAAATCAATGTTGTAGATATCTGACTTTTCTAAATCTTTATTACCCAATAACTGCGCATTACGAACAAAGTCATAGTATGCAAAATTAGCTACCTCACGGAACTCTGGTCTCGCTAAGGTTTTGCTAAGCGATGTTCTCCATTTTGTTTTTTCTGTAGCAGAGTAAGTTAAGTTTAAGGATGGCAAAAGATCTAAGTATTCTCTTTCCACATTCACTTTTTGACCACTAAAGTCAGCCGTTGCGATATTAAAGAGGTTATACTCTGTACGAAGACCCGTATTCAACTTGAATAATCCCATCTCTTTTTCATACATCACAAATCCATTCGCTAAGTCGAAATCAGCCGTATAACGATCCGTATTATTCGTCACCTCACCTAACATATCAATGGTTTCGTAACGGAATACACGCGCTTTGAAGTTTCTGTATTTCTTTAAGTAACCTGCACCTACTTTGAAATCCCCTAACGATTTATTAATCGCTGCATTTCCCGCATTTTCATCCATTACACTCCAGAAACGGTAAGTATCTCTCCAAGCAGTCAAGTAAGGATTGCCTGAATTCAAATAGGAAGCAGTAGGATTAACTCGGTAATCAGGTTGATCACGAAGCATTAAATTGTATCCGATGTTAAAATCCCAAGTCTTGATTTTGGCATCAAACTGCGTATTAACCACCATTTTACGGATGGCATTAGATGAATTACTGTAGATGTTCTGTACGTTATCGTAATTTTCACCCGTTCTATTCAAGAAATAATCTTCTGTTTGGTAGTTAGCTAGAGTCTTCCAGCTGTAACGGTTTTGGCCCAAATAAACCACATTCAATAAGCCACTTAGGGACTTCGTTTGCGAGAAATTGATATCCTTGTATTTGTAAGCTAAGTCAGTGGAAGATAAGTAATCAATACGCTCTGTCGTAGAGGATGAAAACGTGTTTCTCGCTGTAGAACTAAATAATACGTTCCAATTATTTCTTTTTACACCAAAAGCCACACTTCCATTGAAGTTAGGAAGGCTAGAAGACTCGGTAATACCAGGAGTCGCAATCAACTTCGTATATGCTCGCTTATCACCATTTCCACTAATTCTGAAAGCGTTTGTCGAAGGGAAAGTAGAAGGGAATTCAATAGATTCTATTAATTTAAAATCCTTGAAAGTAGAAAGAGAGCCATAGCTTACTCCTAGAGAAGCAGAGGCAAAATCACCTGAAACCTCTTTTGTAGTAATTTGAACTAATCCACCTGCAAAATCACCTGGTAAGTTTGCTGCTGCTCCTTTATTAATGATTATGTTATCAATTAAAGAAGTAGGGATAATGTCGAATGAGAAGGCACGACGATCTGGCTCTGTGGAAGGCAATTGCGTCTTATTTAATAAAGCAGAGTTATAACGATCCGCTAAACCACGTACTAATACGAATTTGTCATTTTGGATGGTTACACCACTCACACGCTTCAAGGCATCACTCACGTTTCTATCTGGTGTTTTCTTAATCGACTCGATGGAAAGACCATCCGCCACGATGAAACTAGATTTTAAGGTATTGATTAGGGCAGTAGCTGTTTCTTTTTTGGCAACGGTCTTAACCACTACATCCGCTAATAACTTACTGTCTTCTTCTAATTCTATTGTAACGACAACAGGTTCTGATCCAACCTTAAAAGCTGGATTGCTGTATTCCTTAAAACCTACATAACTAGAACTTAATGAATAGGTTCCTGGAGCCACGTTAGCAAAGGTAAACTTGCCATCGATATCTGTAGATGCTCCTTGATTTTTACCTGTTGATGGGTTTTTTAACCAAACGGTTACGCCTACTAATGTTTCTTTAGAAGACTTTACAACTCCGGAAACTTGAACTTGCGCAAAAGAGAAAAGTGGCAATAATAATAGGATGAATTGGTGCTTAAGTGAATTCATGATAGAATTGGTGTGAAATAATAGTTGACGTGATTTAATCATGCAACAAAATTAGATTTCACCCAATCCGAATTGGTTAAGCCATTGTTAGGCTTTTGTTATCTACTTGTTAAATAGAAGCTATTTTCTTAATAATTCGATAACATTGAGATTTTTCAACTAAAATTTCACTTTTCTACACTTTTTTATTGCATAATTTCAAGTTTTTGCATTTTTTATAGAAGAACTTTCTTAGAAAAGTGAAAATTTACGCGGATTTAATTTGGAGGTAATGTGAAAGGACTAGTTTTGGGTCAACAAACGGAAATCATTCCGCCTAAGTTTTAAAATCAAGCATTATGAAAAAGTACACATTTGCTGCCTTGTTTTTCGCAGCCAGCCTGTTTGTCGTTTCTGCCGCTAATGGAGCAGAATTAACTCTTCCCGTGAACATTGAATCTGTAGGTAAATTGAAATATAGGGTGTCTGCCAAAGCAGGAGCCACAGTCGTTATCTACGATGGAGAAAATAACGAGATTCACAAGGAAGGAATAGCATCGCAAAAATTGTTCAATTTGGCGGGATTATCTGATGGAAACTACCGAATGGTAGTCTTAGATGACCACAAAAACGTGTTGACTTCTAAGTCGTTTACGATCAAAACGGAAGTGAAGCGCGATATCGTCGCTATGAACTAATTTACCCAACATCAACAAATTATAGTGAAAGATTAAGGGGTAAAAAGGCGGACCAGTGGTTCGCCTTTTTCTTTTCAGCTGAGTTCTTTACTCTTGATTTTATGCAATAAAAACACGGCCACCAGAATCGGAAGCGAGAAAATCAGGAACCGACCTGCCACAGACATACCACTATCAGTGAGTAGACCAAAGACGGTGGGTCCCAGTATCGCCCCAAAACGCCCCGCTCCCATCGCTAATCCCACACCTGTCGAGCGGATCTCTGCTGGATAAATACGGGTTGCGGCCGGATAGAAACTATTGAATCCCCCTTGCACTAAAAAGCCGATGAAGAAGACTAGTATCAGATTTATCACATAATCTAACTTCACATTTCCATAGAAATTCATCAAGATAAAAGCGACGATGAAGAAGAGCGTCATCGTTTTCTTGATGCCTATTTTACTAATCGTTAATCCCATCACAAATACGCCAGTAAAGGCCCCAAAATTCAAGGTCATCCCCACGTAGGTGGCGAGCTCGAAGGGCATGCCGGATTGTTTAGCGAGAGTAGGTACCCAGCTGATCAAAGTATACAAAGTTAAAAATCCGAAGAAAATGGCCGCCCAAAGTAAGATTGTGGAGGTTCTGTATTCTGGGGTAAAGAGTTCATAAATCTTCGTTTTACTGTGTTTTGATTCCGGCACGAATCCCGGGGATTCTGGCAAAAAGAAATAAACCAGTAATAATAACGCAAACGAGAAAGCACTCGCAATCAAAAAGGTCGCGCGCCAGCCTAACAGGGGAAACACCCAAGCCACCATAAAACCTGTTAAAATCGCTCCCAAAGGCCAACCTCCTTGCACGATTCCCACATTGAAATCGCGGGTTTTATCGGTGGAAAACTCGGAGGCAACCGTGGCTAGATTAGGGAGGATTCCTCCAATGCCTAGACCAGTGATGAATCTAAAAATCAGCAATGCATTTAATGATGGAGCAAAATAAACGAGTAACATGCCCACACTGATCAGAAACAAAGATCCTAAAAAGACTTTGCGTCTACCCCATTGATCACCCAGTGGTGCTAAAACGAAACAGCCCGCCGTCATGCCCGCTAATCCAGCCGAAAAAACGTAACCTAATTCTGCGTTATTTAATCCCCACTCTTTCATGATGTGCTCACCTGCAAAGGAAACAAGCAAAACATCGATTCCGTCGTTGAAATTGAGCAAAAAGCAAAGGGAGACTACGCCTATTTGGAGCCAAGACATCGAGTTTTTCATACGATTTGAACGACTATTTTTCCCGGATGTCCATCTGTGGCAGCTTGTAAACCGGCTTGAACTTCCGCTAAAGGAATGTATTTTGAAATGATTTTATGGGGTTGAATTTTTCCGTCTTCGATGAGCTTGATAACCGCCTGAAAATCTTCGGGATGATCGTAAATCAAAGATCCTTGGATCGAAATACCGCGGCGAACTAAATCCAAGGGGGTAAAGCTAGCCTGCTTTTCAGATAAGCCTAGTAGAATCACATTGGCACCGCGCGGAGCATCAGCAATAAGCTGTGTAGTAGCAGCCGCAGAACCGGTGCATTCGAAAATCACGCGGATGTCTTGGGATTTCCAATCATCTTTTAGTGCCCCGAATTCATACGCTTTCTCCTGCAAAACAGGATTCAAATCAGTCGCATAAACTTTCAAGCCATGTTCCACCGCAAGGTGCGTAATTAACATTCCGATGGCTCCGAGGCCTAGGACGTAGATGGCATCGCCTTTGGTTAGTGATGCCTTTTTTAATGCGTTGTAAGCAACAGCCGTGGGTTCGATGGTAACGGCATCCTGTGCGGAAATGGAATCCGGGAGTTTATGGGCGAAATCAGCCGGAATCAGCACGTATTCCGCGAAACAACCAGGGGCGTTAAGGCCTATGGTGCGTTTATTCGGACAAACCGTGGCTTGGCCGCGTGCGCAATAGGTACAATTTCCGCACGGGGCATTCGGATCTACGACCACTCTTTCTCCTAGTTCGCGATTCACGCCCTCACCTAGCGCGTCGATGTAGCCCCAGCCCTCATGACCGATGATGGTGGGTTCAGGCAGCGGACGATGGCCCCCAAAATAATGCACATCCGATCCGCAAATGCCCACTTCCTGCAAGCGAATACGCAGCTGGCCTGGACCGGGGTTTGGGATAGGGTGATCGCCTAGCTCGATTTGCAAGGGTTTTACGAGAACGGCCGCTTTCATTAGAGGATCTGATTGAATTCGATGATCTCGCCGTTCGGGCCTTTGACATTAAAGAAACGCGTACCATTTTTCCAAAAAGCTAAAAACGTAGGTTCCTTTTCTACAATCTCAAAACCGGCTTGCTTTAAGGCTTCAAACGCGTAATCAACATCTTCCACATCTATTGCGAAATGGTCGATGTGACCGACTTTGCGCTGTTTGATTTCGGCTAATTGCTTTTCCGGCATTTGGTATAACTCCACGATGACCTCGTGATTTTTCATCATCACGCAAGTCCCAAAACCACCGTCAAACTCAAAGGGCGATTCCATCACATTCTCGAAACCAAGGCGTTCGTAAAAGGGAATGGAAATTTCCATGTTATGCACAGGAATCCCGATGTGTTGGATTTTATGGATAAAGTTGATTTTCATAGCTTTTGGTATTTGTTGCAAAATACTAAATTTTGAAAACTTAACACTGTTAATTAACTTTACGGTGTAATTTTACAACAATGGGAATAGTCGCGAGAAAAGAAAAACAAAAACAGGAGATTCGATCCTTAATTCTAGAGGAATCGATGAAATTGTTCGTGGAAGAGGGCTTCAGCAAAGTGTCCGTCCGAAAGATTGCTGAACGCATACAATATAGCCCTACGACGCTATATCTGTATTTTAAGGATAAAAACGAGATCTTGTTTTATTGCTGCGAGTCAGGATTTAAGAAGATGTTGGAGCAGAATATCGCTTTAGGGCTGATCAGCGATCCTATCGAACGCTTGCACCAGATGGGCGTGAATTACCTGAATTTTGGCCTAGAATATCCAGAATATTATGATTTGATGTTCATTCAGGAGGCCCCCATGTCCGCATTAATCGATATGGGCGCAGGCTGGTCGAGTGGCGATCAGGCGCTAGAGGCCTTGAAAATGATCGTGCAAGATGCGATGGACAAAGGATTAATTGTCCCTGCCAAAGTGGAAACGGTGGCGATGGCGGTTTGGAGTATGGTGCACGGCCTAGTTTCCCTCGCGATTCGCCAACGATTGGACAAATTAGTTCCAGCGGAAGACGTGGAAAAGACGATGCATGAGTCGCTGGATTGGTTATTGAAAACGATGAAAAAAGCCTAATATGAGATATTTATTACTCCTTTTTGCATTGCCGTTATACGGCCAAAAGTCCGTCCTCGACGAATACGTCGCGACGGCCTTTCAACAAAACATCACGCTACAACAAAAAACCATCCAGGTAGAAAAGGCGATGATTGCTTTGAAAACGGCACAAAGCCTCTACCAACCTAGCGTTGCTTTCCAAGGCGGTTACCAAAGTGGTGAGGGTGGTCGTAGCATCGCTTTCCCGGTGGGTGATTTATTAAATCCGGTCTATTCGACGCTGAATGCGCTGACAAAAAGTACTGCTTTCCCTCAGATTTCAAACGTGGAGACGAATTTCTTCCCCCGCGACTTCTACGATGTAAAGGTGCAAACGACGATGCCGCTTTACAATAAGGATATCAGCTACAACAAGCAAATTCAAGAGCAAACGCTCAGCCTGCAACGCGAAGATGTTTCACTTTACAAACGTGAATTAGTCAAGCAAATCAAGACGGCCTACTATAACTATTTGCTCAGTTTAGGTTTAGTAAAAGTCTATGAAAATAGCCTCAATCTAGCATTAGAGGGCAAAAAGGTAAACGAAAAGCTGTTAGCAAACGGCAAAGGATTACCCGCCTATTTATTGCGTTCAGACAGTGAAATCGCCACCATCCAAGCACAAATCGCGGATGCAGTGAAGCAAGAACAGGCGGCTCAATACTATTTCAATTTCTTGTTGAACCGAGAATTACGCGCTGAAATACGCATTGATTTCGAGGTTGAGAAAGCGGTGGCAGGTGTTTACTCGGTGGTGCCCGGCGTTCGTGAGGAATTATCGCTTCTTTCGAAATCAATCAACATTCAGGAGACCGTTTTGAAAATGAACGAGTCCTTTTACCTACCTAAGTTAAATGGTTTTGTGAATCTAGGATCTCAGTCAACGTTAAATAACATTAGCTCAAAGAGTGGCTATTATTTCTTTGGCCTACAAATGGACATTCCGATCTTCTCCGGGAAACGTAACTTGTACAAGGTGAAACAGACGCAATTAGATATCGCCTCCGCGAAAAATGCGTTGGATCTGAGTACGAAACAGTTTAATATGGCGACCGAAATCGCTCAGAAGAACGTACAATCTTCGATCGTTAGCTTTCAGGCCTCCACGAAATCCTACGAGGCGGCCGCCGCTTATTTACGCCTCATCGAAAAGGGCTATAAAGAGGGCGTGAGCACGTATTTAGAAACAGTGGACGCCAGAAATCAATGGATGAACGCCCAAATCAACTACCAATTAAAACAATTCAACGTATTAATCGCCGCTGCCGCTTACGAGCGCGAAGCCGCTAGCTACCCACTCTAATGAAAAAGATCTGCCTACTTATTTCCCTTATCACGGTATTTTCCGCTTGCTCTTCGAAGAAGAAAGAAGTGGCTGTGGTGACCAACGATGTCATTCCAGTTTCCGTGATTTCCTTGCAACAAGAATCTATCACCCGCCCCATCCAGGCTTCTGGCGTCTTCACGACGGAAGATGAGACCTATTTAGGTTTCAAAATAGGCGGCGTGATTCAGCACGTGTTTGTCAAAGAAGGCGATGCTGTAAAAGCGGGTCAACTAATCGCCAGCCTAAACCTGACCGAAATCAAGGCGCAGGTGCAGCAAGCCCAAATCATGCTCGAAAAAGCGCAACGCGATCACGCGAGAGCGAAGAACTTGTACCGCGATAGCGTGGCGACTTTGGAGCAATTCCAAAATGCCAAAACGGGCCTCGAAATCGCACAACAAGCCTATAATGCGGGTGCATTTAACCAAAGCTATGCCGAAATCAGAGCCGTAAAATCGGGTTTTGTTTTGAAGAAATTAGCTAACGATGGCCAAGTCGTGGGACCCGGAACGCCGGTCGTTTTATTGAATGGCGCGAACAAGGGTAATTGGGTGTTGAAAGTGGGTTTGAGCGATCGTGATTGGGCTGCGACGCAGGCGGGAGATCCGGCGGAGATTACGCTGGATGCGGCTGACGGGAAGACTTTTAACGCGTCTGTTTTAGCCAAATCCGAGGGAGTAGATCCGGTGACGGGGACACTTTGGGTGAGTTTGCGCATCAGTGGTGCGCCGACAGCGCAGCTGGCGGCGGGGCTTTTTGGGAAAGCGAAAATTCGTCCACGGAAGCAGATTAAATCCTGGGTGATTCCATACGATGCGATTCTGGATGGAAACGCGACAGAGGGTTATGTGTTCATCACAAAAGACGGGAAAACCGCGGAGAAAGTGAAGATCCAGATCGCGAGTATTGATCACGGAAAGGTATTTGTTTCTGGTGGTTTGGAAGACGCAACATCACTCATCACCAGCGGAAATGCCTATTTAGACGCAGGTTCAGCCATTAAAATCGTCCGTTAATTATGAAGATAGCTAACTACGCGGTAAAGAATTACCAATTTACGCTCACGATGTTTTTAATGGTCGTGGTCGTGGGGATTGTCACGATTATGACGATGCCCCGGGCGGAAGATCCGGATATGAATGCCCCTCAATTCCCCATTATCGCAGTTTATCCGGGAACGAGTCCGGACGATATGGAGGAGCTGGTGGTGAAGCCGGTCGAGAAAAGATTGTACGAACTGGAGAACGTGCGCAAGATCAACACGACGATTAGTGATGGCCTAGCGGTGTTCGCGGTCTATTATAAATACGGCGTGAACGTAGACGAGAAATACTCCGAGGTTGTTCGCGAATTGAACAGCATTAAAGGAGAATTACCTAAAGAGGTCATCAAACTTGAGGCTCAAAAAGCCACTCCATCCGGCACGAACGTGTTGCAGATGGCGTTGATTTCGAACAATGCGTCTTTGGACCAACTGAAAATCACGGCTGAACGCCTACAAGAGGATCTGGAGAAAGTAACCGCCTTGAAGAAAGTGACGATTTCTGGCTTGCCAGAATCGCAGGTGAAGATCGATTTGAACATCGAAAAGATGGCCCAGATGCAGGTCTCGCCAGAACGTGTTTTACAAGCAATCCAAAGCGAAATCGCGAACATTCCCGGCGGAAGTATCGTGGAAAATTCGAAGTCTTTTAATATCCTCACGTCCGGCAATTACCAGAACATCGACGAGATCAAAAACACGATCGTGTTCTCCTATCAAGGGAAAAACGTGCTGTTGTCGGATGTGGCCAAAGTCTATTTCGACTACGCCCCCGAAAATCACATCACGCGCTTGAACCAGAATCGCTGTCTATTTGTGACGGCCGCCCAAAAATCCGGCGAAAACATCGCGGAAACCCAGGCAGCTTACGAACCGGTGATCGCCCAATTCAAGAAAACCTTACCGAAGAACATCGACTTAGTCGTGAATTTCGACCAAGCCGAAAACGTCAACACCCGCCTCAGTGGCCTATTGAAAGACTTTATTATCGCCATTTTATTAGTGGCATTAACTTTATTGCCGCTCGGTTTACGCGCCGCTTCCATCGTGATGATTTCGATCCCGCTATCCTTAGCGATCGGAATTATCCTCTTGAACATCATGGGCTACAGCCTGAACCAGCTGAGTATTGTGGGTTTAGTCGTTGCACTGGGACTTCTAGTGGATGACAGCATCGTGGTGGTGGAGAATATTGAGCGCTGGATGCGCGAGGGACACAGCCGATTAGACGCAACTTTAAAGGCAACGAATCAGATAGGAATGGCGGTTTTGGGTTGCACGGTGACCTTGATTATTGCCTTTTTGCCTTTGGTCTTTTTACCGGAAGCGTCTGGCGAATTCATCCGCAGTCTTCCGATGGCGGTGATTTTCTGTATCGTTGCTTCATTGGTCGTTTCGCTGACGGTTGTTCCGTTTTTATCAAGCCGCATTCTGAAATCCCACCAAGGAAATCCAGAGGGAAATCTATTCATGCGGGTGTTGAAAAAACTGATTTCGGGGTCTTATTCCCGTTTGTTAGATTGGGCTATTACTCGCCCTAAAACGACTTTACTGATCGCCCTCGTCATCTTTGTGGCTTCGTTGCGACTCTTCCCAGTCGTAGGATTTAGCCTTTTCCCGGCGTCTGAAAAGCCACAATTCATGGTGAATATTTTCAGCCCCTTGCAGTCGAATATGGCCTACACGGATTCGGTTTCCAAACTGATCGAACGTGATCTGCGCAAGCTGCCCGAAGTAAAATACGTCTCTGCGAATGTAGGCAAAGGAAATCCTCGAATTTATTATAACGCGATTCCGCTGAATGACAGAACTGATTACGGCAACTTGTTCGTCCAATTGCAGGATGACCTAGGTGCTGACGAGAAAATCAACCTGATCGAGAAATTACGCACCAAATACACGAACTATCCTGCTGCGACCATCGAGGTGAAAAACTTCGAGCAAGGGCCGCCAGTGGTGGCCCCTGTGGAGGTGCGCATTTTAGGGGATAACGTAGATACCTTGCGCCAAATCGCCAGCCGCGTCGAAACGATGTTAAAGAACACGAAAGGCACGATTTACGTGAAAAACCCATTGAAAAACCTGAAATCGGACATCAAATTCGATATCAACAAGGAAAAAGCCAGCATGCTGGGCATCCCGACGGTCAGCATCGACCGCATGATACGCTTGGTGGTGGCCGGTTTTGATTTGGGCAAAATGACCGACAAAGAGGGCAAAGAATATGCCATCGTGGTTTCGAAGCCACATCCGAAACACCCGAGTCTAGAGGTATTCGATAACCTGTATGTAAATAACGTGCAAGGCACTGCGATTCCATTGAGTCAGGTGGCTTCGGTCAGATTGCAAACTTCCCCAGTCAGCATTAGTCACTTGAATAAGAATCGTTTGGTGTCTGTGAGTTCGTTTGTGGAGAAAGGATTTTTGAACAACGAGGTGATTGCAGAGACCGAAAAGAGTCTCGCGAAAATGGCACTTCCAGCAGGATATCATTTCGAAATGGGTGGAGAAGTAGAGAGCGCGAACGAGAGTTTCAGCGGTTTTGGGACGATCATTTTAGTGACGATCTTCTTCTTTATCGCAGTGTTAATTCTCGAGTTTGGGACTTTTAAAAGTACCTTGATCGTACTTTCTGTGATTCCATTGGGTATCGTGGGAGCACTTTTAGCGCTGTGGTTTACGGGAACCCCGCTTTCCTTTGTGGCGACGGTGGGACTGATTGCACTCGCAGGTATTGAGGTAAAAAATACCATCTTGTTGGTGGATTTCACAAACCAGCTACGCGCAGAGGGTATGCCGATGGAGCAAGCCATCCGCGAGGCCGGCGAAGTTCGTTTCTTACCGATTATCTTAACAACGTTGACGGCGATAGGTGGTCTAATTCCCATCGCCATTTCCACGAATCCCCTTATTTCACCACTTGCGATCGTGATGATCGGTGGACTGATTAGCTCCACCCTCCTCTCCCGAATCGTGACCCCGGTAGTTTACAAATTAATCCCTCCAGCGATATGACTTTGAGCACGATTTTACTGCTTCCGCAACTGATTATTGGTTCGTATACGTCCAAAGGTAATCCCGGCATCGAGGTGTTCAATTGGGATTCGAAGACCGGTAAAGCTTCCAAAAGCTATACTTTAAACTCCCCTGCGGCGTCCTACCAGGCTATTTCAGGCGACTACTTATTCTCCGTTTCGGAAGAAGGCGACGGCAAAGCGAGCGTTTCCTCTTTCCAAATGCGCAACGGAAAATACGAGGCCATCAACACGGAATTTAGCCGTGGCGATCACCCCTGCTTCATCCTGTACCGCGAAAAATCTCAAACGGTTTATACCGCAAACTATTCGGGCGGTAGTGTGAGCGTTTTCCAAACGGTAAATGGCAGACTGAAGCCCCTAGCTCAATACATCGCCTACACAGGTTCCAGCCTAAACAAGGACCGCCAAAATAGCGCCCACGCTCACATGGTCGCTCTTTCTCCTGATCAAAATACGTTATTTGTGACGGATTTAGGCTCGGATAAGATCTATGCGCATCGCATTTTGGCAAACGGGCTTTTAGCGGAAAGTCCCCAAGAAATAAACATCACCCCCGGCAACGGACCACGCCACATTCGCTTCAATACGAAAGGCGATCGTGCTTATTTGTTGAACGAGTTGAGTTCGGATGTGGACGTCTTCGCCTTGAAAGGTTCTCAATTAGAAAAGATCCAAAGCATCCCTGCAGATACTTCTTCCGCTACAGTGAAAGGCTCAGCGGACATCCATATTTCGCCGAACGGAAAATGGATGATGGCCTCTAACCGCATCTCTAGCAACCAAGTGGTGGTATTTAAGATCGAAAATGACGGGAAATTAACGCGGGTGTTTCACCAAAACGTAGCCAAAATCCCTCGTAACTTCACGTTCGATCCATCGGGCAAATTTGTGTTAGTCGCGAGCCAACAGGAAGACCGCGTGCAGGTGTTTCACTTTGACGACAAAACTGGATCACTAAAAGACAGCCACCAAGACATTTTGGTCAAAGCACCGGTTAGCTTGCTAATTCGCTAATCGCTTTCACTAATTCGTCCAGTTCTCTCGGGGTCGTGAAAACATTCGGGGTAATTCTGCAGCCGTGAATGTTGCCTCCATCGATCGCGACTGTGAAGATCTTATATTCTTTCATCAAGCGCTCAGCCAAAACCGATGGCTTAATACCCTCAATCCCCACATTCGCAATCGCGCACGATTTCGTGGGATCTGCCGGATGGTGCAATCGGACGCGCGGAATAGCGCGCACTTTCGTGGTCCAGTAATATTGTAAATAACGTAAGCGTTCTTCCTTTCTAGCAGGACCTAGTTTTTCGTAAAAATCGATGGCGTCATCTACGGCCAAATCCGTGTAAACCGGAATCGTTCCCACGTGATTCAAATGTTTAATGTCTGTCAAAGGAACTCCTTCCTCCGCTAACAAAGGCCAAATTTGGGCGATCTTTTCTTTTCGCACGTGCAAGATGCCTACCCCCAAAGGCACCGCCAGCCACTTGTGCAAACTCGCCCCATAATAGTCGCAATTCAGGTCGGAGATTTTGAATTGAATTTGTGCCACGGCGTGTGCACCGTCGACCATCACTTCGACTCCGCGGGCGTGAGCCATGTCACAGATTTGGCGAATGGGATTGATTTGGCCCGTCACATTCACCAGATGACAAACCATGATGAGCTTGGTTTTTTCGGTGATGGCTTTAGCATATAAATCGACAATTTCCTGATCAGAAGCGGGATTAATAGGTAATGAAATGACTTTTAAAACAATTCCCTGACGTCGAGCGACCTGCTTGAACATGTCTTGCATCGCTCCATAATCCTGGATCGCAAAGATGGCCTCATCTCCTGCTTTCCAAGGAAAACCACTAATAATGGTGTCGAGGGATTCGGTGGTGTTTCTCGTTAACACGAGGGTGTCTTCTGGGCAACCGACGAGTCGAGCAACGCGTGCCGCGATCCGTTTTTTATTATCAAATTGCACCGTCCGCATATAATAGGCACCTTGGGCGTTGACTTTGCGGATATGCTGAAAGTATTTCTCCAAAGTAGCCTCCGGCGTGATATTATAATAACCACTTTCTAGGTTAATAAAGTCTGGACTGAGCTTATATCCGCCGCGAATTCCCTCCCAAAAATCTTCGTCTGAAGCGAGTGATTCGACTGTTTGAGTTTTGGCATACGAAAACCAAGGCGCCGAAGCCCCCAAAAGTGTGCAGGCTTTAAGGAAAGTGCGTTTATTCATGGTAGAAAATTAGCAAAAAAATCACATTTTGCCCTTGAATAATGAAGAATGTGATTAAATTTGTTTTCCGCCTCATATTAGGCGAATACCTAGAACAATTTAACATTAAACTCATGATGAAAAGAAGAGATGCCATCTCTCAAATCGCCTTGTTGTTAGGGGGTGCTTTCACAGCACCAACTTTAATGGCCATGGATGTGAGAAAAGGCAATGCCTCCATCGTTGCAGCAGATTTCAGCCTAACAGATGCGCAACGTCAAATCGTCTCAGCTGTCGCTGAACATATTATTCCAAGAACGTCTACGCCAGGTGCTATCGATGCAGGTGTTCCCGCTTTCATCGAAATGATGTTAAAAGATTGCTACAAAAAACCAGAACACAACAGCTTCCTAAAAGGGGTGAATGACTTAGCGAAAGCTAATTTCTTAGCGCAACCTGCGGCAGGCCAAGTGGCGATGTTGACCTTACTAGAGGCAAACACAAAAGATTTAATGAAGAGCTATTCTCAAAAGCGAATCAAAGTGGGCGATAACGTAGATAAAGACACTTTAGAAGGCGCTAATGGTGTTCCTTTCTGGAGATTAATGAAAGAATTAACGCTTTTAGGATATTATACATCTGAAAAAGGCATTGAAGCTTCTTTCGTTTACGAGCCAGTTCCTGGCAAATTTGAGTTGATTACGGATATGAAGCCGACTCAAAAATCTTTCGTGTATTAATCTGAAAAATTAGAAAAAATGAATCTGAATATAGATGCAATTAAAGGCCAAACGTTTGACGCAATCGTCATCGGATCCGGTATCTCCGGAGGTTGGGCTGCAAAAGAATTAACAGAAAAAGGCTTAAAAGTAGCGGTTTTAGAGCGTGGTCGCGAGATCAAGCACATCGAAGGCTACGAAACGGCGAATAAAAACCCATGGGAATTCGATCACCGTGGTCGTCCTACGAATATGGCTGCTGAAGAGTATTGGGCAGGTATGCGTACAGGCTATACGGCAAACGAAGAGCACCGGTATTTGTTCGAAAATGATAAGCAAAACCCTTATTTAGAGAAAAGAGGCGGATTCGACTGGACTCGCGCTTACCACACGGGTGGTAAATCGTTGTTATGGGGTCGCCAAACGTACCGTTGGAACCGCGAGGATTTCTTAGCGAACGAAAAAGAAGGTGTCGGTACACCATGGCCAATCGGCTATGATGATTTAGCTCCTTGGTATTCGTATGTAGAGAAATTTGCAGGTATTTCAGGTCAAGCTGAAGGATTAGACGTATTACCGGATTCTGAATTCATGCCGGCGATGCAGATGACTGCTCCAGAAACTCACTTCAAAAATGCAGTGAATAAGAAATTAGGTCGTGCCGTAACCGTAGGTCGCGTAGCGCACTTAACTAACCCTGGAAAACAACATACTGCTTTAGGTCGTTCGTCTTGTAACTACCGTAACAAGTGTATGCGTGGTTGCCCGTATGGCGCATATTTTTCCTCTTTATCAGCGACTTTACCTGCAGCGATGCGCACAGGTCGTTTAACGATGGTTCACAATGCGATTGCCGCTGAGATCATTTATGACGAAGCTACGCAGAAGGCCAAAGGTGTTCGCGTGATCGACCAAAACACGAACGAGTCGAAAGAATATTTCGCTAAAATCATCTTCGTGAACGCAGGTGCTATCCAGTCTACTTCGATCTTAATGAACTCAAAATCTAATCGTTACCAAAACGGTTTAGGAAACGACTCAGATCAATTAGGCCGTAACATCATGGACCACCACTTAGGTGTAGGTGCAAGTGCGACTGTGGAAGGTTTTGAGAAAGATTACATGTTCGGAAATCGTCCGAATGGTTTATACATTCCTCGTTTCCAAAACTGGGGCAAAGACAAACGTGCTTATTCACGTGGTTTCGGATACCAAGGTGGCGCGAGCCGCGAGGGTTGGGGCCGTGGCGTGGGAGCAGATGGCTTCGGTGCAGATTTCAAAGAGAGCTTAACACACCCAGGACAATGGACGGTTGGTTTTGGTGGTTTTGGAGAAATTCTTCCAAACCCTGAGAACCGTTTCGTTCTAAGTGCACAAAAAGACAAGTGGGGCTTACCGGTATTGGAATTCTCTGCGGACTTTGGCCAAAACGAATTACAAATGCGCGAAGATATGATGAACGAGGCAGCGACTATGTTAGAGGCGGCTGGTTTCAAAAACATCAACGCATACAATAAGCAAGACACACACATCGGTTTAGGTATTCACGAAATGGGTACGGCTCGTATGGGTACGTCTGTGAAGAACTCAATCGTTAACAAGCACAACCAAGTTCACGAGGTGAAAAACGTGTTCATGACGGATGGTGCGGCAATGGCGTCTGCTTCTTGTGTTAATCCATCCTTAACTTACATGGCGATGACAGCTCGTGCAGCTGACTTTGCGGTAAGAGAGTTAAATAGGAAGAATTTATAGTTCGCTCCGCGAACAGTAGACAGTGGTCAGTGGCCAGTTGTCAGTATTTTAAAAAGGGAGGCAGATTCTGTCCCCCTTTTTTTATGGTATGTAGGTTTGCTGCTCTTTAGGGCACTTTTGAGTGAAAATAAGCGCGAGGCACTCAGGCGGCTTTTCGGGTATTGACAACTTTTGTCAAGAGTCGCTGCTTCGCAGCTCCAAAGAGCAAAGCAAAAAGCACAAAGAATAAAGTTTGATCTAGATTTACTTATATCATCGCTCCTCGATTTAGTCGCCTACAGCTGAGTCAAAGAGTCCTGAAAAGACATTCACCACTTACCATTCAATCACTATACTCGTCCCCTGCGGGGACTCCAACTTTATTCTTTGTGCTTTATGCTTTGTGCTTTCTTTTAAAGAATTGCTCGCATCAAAAAATACAACACCGACGGACACATCAAACAACCCAATCCGGTGTAGAAAGTAGCAGTCATGGCTCCATAAGGAACTAATTTAGGATCTGTGGCAGCGAGACCGGCAGCTGTTCCGCTGGTAGTTCCCATGAGTCCACCAAAAATCATCGCCGATTGGGGCGTCTTTAAACCAATGTATGGCGCGATTAATGGGGTTCCGATCGTGACCAAAATCGATTTTACTACACCAGCCGCGATACTGATGGCAATGATGTCTGAACTTGCCCCTAAGGCGGTTCCGGTTACGGGACCTACGACGAAAGTGCAGGCGCCGGCACCGATGGTGGTGAGGCTTTCGGCGTCTGTGATTCCCATGGCATAGGCGATGATGACGCCGGCTGCAAACGAGATGATGACACCTAAAAATAAAGATAGTACTCCGATGGGGCCGGTCTTTTTGATGATGGCGAAGCTCGCGCCCATCGCGGTAGAGACGATAGCAAAGTCGCGGAACATGGGGCCGCCCAAGAGATCAAAGCCGGAGAAGCCGGGGATGTCGGCGATGCCTTTTTTGCCCAAAGTTTCGAGGCCAGCGAAATAGGCCAAAACTAAGCCCATGAAGATGGAAATGGCGGAGCCGGGGATTTTGCCGCGGGTCAGGGTTTTAGAGATACCCTCTGAAAAAAACATGATAAAGCCCGTTACGAGGAACGCGAAGACTAGGCCGTTTTTGTCGAGGAAAGTGATGATGTATTCCATTAGTCTTTGGGCGCTAATTTGGATAAAAGGGGCATTAGAGCGAGGCAGGCGATGACGGGGATGATGCCTGCCAAAAGGGCGAGTAGGCCGTTAGAGAAGGCGACGCGGACGTTTTGGACGGATGACATGGCCACGATGATGGGGATGTACATTTTGGACCAAAAGTGTACGCCCTCACCCATTTCGAGGTGGAAGAGACCGCGTTTTTCGAGCTCGTTTTGGGATAAAATCAGGAAAAGCATCGCAAATCCGACACCTCCTACGTTTGCTTGGATCCCCAAAAGGCGACCGAGGGTTTCCCCTAGGATTTGGCCTGCAACGAAACAGGCGGCTAATAAGGCAACTCCGCGTAATAGCATATTAGTTTTTGATTAGGTTAACAACGTCTTTTTTGGTGACTTTTCCCATCGCGTTGCGTGGCAATTCAGGCAAACGGTGGTAGGCTCGAGGGGTTTTGTACGCGGGCATTTGCTCACGCATCCAGGCATTTAAGGCTTTTGTGTCGAAATCATCTTGGCAGACGATGGCGGCGCTTACGAGCTCGCCCCATTCGTCATTTTCGACTCCTACGACGCAGCAATCGTCGATTCCAGGGTAGGTGCGGAGGACTTCTTCGATTTCCAAAGCGGAAATTTTATAGCCTCCAGATTTAATAATGTCGACGGAGTTTCGGCCCAAAATCCGGTAGCCTCCCAGTTCGTCCATCGTCGCGATGTCGCCGGTTTTGAAGAAGCCATCCTTGGTAAATGACTCCGCGGTGGACTCTGGTTTTTGCCAGTATTCGTTGAAGACGTTTGGCCCTTTGACCTGAATCTCTCCTATCTCTGTACCCGGAATTACGTTATTCTCTTCGTCCGCTAAACGCACCTGAACGCCCGGAAGCGGATATCCCACGTGACCTGGCACACGAGGTCCATCGTAGGGATTGCTGAGTGCCATCCCGATTTCGGTCATGCCATAACGCTCCAAAAGGCTATGTTCGCTAATCGTCTTCCAGCGCTCCATCACCGAAACCGGCAACGCAGCAGATCCAGAGATCATGAGTCTGAATTTGGATAGGATGCGGGTCATCTCTTTTTGGTCTACATCTGCCAAAGACTCCCAATACGTAATCAGTTTATAATAAATCGTAGGCACGGCCATGAAGACGTTTAGCTTACCTTCTTTGAAAATATCGAACAACGCTTCCGCCGAAAAACTAGGCAAAAACTGGCAAGTCGCCCCCGCCCAAAGCGAGCAAGAAACGATATTAATCACCCCGTGAATGTGGTGAAGAGGCAAAATACAGATCGAATAATCTTTCTCGCTCCAATGCCAAGCATCGATCAAGGTCGAAATCTGGGCATTCAAATTCGCATGAGTAGACACCACACCTTTAGGCAAATTCGTCGTGCCAGAGGTATAGAGCATCATGGCGCGGCGGGAAGGAGGGAAAATAGGAAGAGAGTCCGAAGGGAGTGAGTCCGAAGTCGATAGGACGAGTATTCGCAAATTTAGCTCTTCGCATAATGGCTTCAAAAGTTCTTCAAATTCCGGGGAAACGACCACGATGCTCGAGCCAGAATTCTCAATCGTATAGCGCAAAGAGGGCAACGGATAGGTCAAACAAAGCGGAACGGCCACACCCCCAGCACGCCAAATCCCCCACTGCACCCGCACATAATCAAAACCCGGGTTCACCATGTAGGCAACTCGGACTTCATTTAGGTCCGTATTTTTATCTAATAAGGTCGAAGCGAAGGCTTTCGAGGCGTCTAAAAGCTGTGAATAAGTATAATTTGTACCATCAGAAATTATGGCAGTCTTCTCCAGGTGCTTTTCAGCTTGGGCAAAAATGGATATCATGTGGTTGAATAGGTTTGTTCAAAGATAGGAAATAAGTCGCGACTTTGTCGCTTAGTCGTCCTGCGGACTTAGTCAAAAGGTCGTCACTACGTGACTTAGTCGACTTCGCCTTAGTCGCGACTAAATCGCGAAGCGATGACTAAGCCGCAAAGCGGCGACTAAACGACACAGTCGTGACTAAATCGCGAAGCGATGACTAAGCCGCAAAGCGGCGACTAAAGCGAAATGTAATGAATATTCCCCTTCAAATCCTTCAGCAACTTCTTCGTCCTTTCCGGTCTGGCATCTGTGATGAAGACTTGGCCAAAGTGGTCTTCGGCCATCATTTGGACCAAACGCTGGATGCGGCGGTCATCGAGTTTGTCGAAGATGTCGTCGAGGAGCAAGAGGGGTTTGCGGGGTTTGGCGGCTACCAGGGAGTCGAATTGCGCGAGTTTTAGCGCGACGACGAAAGATTTTTGCTGTCCTTGAGAGCCAAACTTGCGCAAGGAGTAGCCATTGATTTTCAACTCAAATTCATCTCGATGAATTCCGATGGATGTCCGCTGCGCGGACAAATCCAGCGGTTCCGCGGCGCGAAGCGCCGCGTCAAAGCCCCCAGCTTCGAAAGTGGTTTCGAGCTGAATATCGACGTCCTCGCGGTCGTCTGAAAGTTTGGAATAATGAAATTTAAAACTAGGCAAAAAGACCTCCAAGAATTCTTTGCGGGCTTTTGCTAGCGATTCCCCCAGTTCTACTAAGGGCGCGTGGTAACTATCTAAATGTAGTCGATCGACCTGGCCGCGTTCTGCGAATTGCTTTAATAATACGTTGCGCTGCTGAACGATGCGGTTATAGCGTAATAATTGATCCAGGAAGTTGCGGTCAAGCTGGGACATCATCCCGTCAAAGAAACGGCGGCGCTCTTCACTTCCCTCGCGCACTAAATCCGTGTCATGTGGATCCATTAAAACCACCGGGAAGTGGCCGATGTGGTCCGCTAAGCGGGGATAGGGTTTGTCATCGCGGAGGAATTGCTTTTTGGCACCCTTCTGAAAAACACAGGTAATCTGGGTTTCGCGATCCTGCGTATCGACAAAATCTCCCTGCACTCTGAAAAATTCCTGCGTATGCTTGATGCAGAGCTGGTCCGAAATTCCCCGCGCACTTTTCGTCATCGAAAGGAAATGGATGGCGTCCAAGAGATTCGTTTTCCCAATCCCATTCTCCCCCACAATGCAATTAATCTCCGAAATAAAGCTAAATCTAGCCTCCTCATAGGATTTAAACTGATTTACCTGAAGAGATTTGAGATGCATGGAAGTAGGAATGCGATTAAAAGCGTGTAAAAATAAAGATTTTGTACTAATTTTGCAGGGATTAGCGCCGGAATTAACCCGGCATACCGCTTTAAAAATATTCTATCAAGAAGATGGCAAAGAAAAACGCAGACGCGCCCAAGTATTCTAAAGAGACTTATAAGTTTTGGTACGAATCCATGCAATTACAACGCAAATTCGAAGAGAAATGCGGTCAGTTGTACGGAATGCAGAAAATTAAAGGCTTTTGTCACCTATATATTGGACAAGAGGCTTGTTCTTCTGGTTCAAAATCTGCTCTAATTGAAGGTGATAAATACATCACAGCGTATCGTGATCACGGTATCCCTTTGGCCTTAGGAACCTCTCCTAACGCAATTATGGCGGAATTATACGGTAAAATCACCGGTGCTTCTAAAGGGAAAGGTGGCTCCATGCACATCTTCGACAAAGAAGTAGGTTTCGTAGGAGGCCACGGTATCGTAGGAGCCCAAATCCCGATGGGAGCTGGCCTTGCCTTTGCTGAAAAATATAAGAAATCAGGTAACGTATCTATCACGTATTTTGGTGACGGTGCGACACGCCAAGGTGCTTTACACGAGGCATTTAACATGGCGATGCTTTGGAAGTTACCAGCGATTTTCGTCGTTGAAAACAATGGTTACGCAATGGGTACTTCCGTAGAACGAACCTCTAACGTAACCGAATTATATAAAATCGGTGAGGCATATGATATGCCATCGGAGCCAGTAGACGCTATGAATGTGGAAGCGGTTCACGAGGCAGTTTCACGTGCTGCAGCTCGTGCTCGTGCAGGTGAAGGTCCTACTTTCTTAGAATTCAGAACCTACCGTTACAGAGGACACTCGATGTCTGATCCGCAGAAATATCGTTCTAAAGAAGAGGTAGAGGCTTACAAGGACCGTGACCCAATCGAACAGGTGAAACACACGATCTTAGAGCACAATATCTTAACGCAAGCAGAATTAGACGCGATCGATGCAAAAATCAAGGTTCAAGTTCAAGAATCAGTTGATTTCGCAGAAACATCTCCATTCCCAGATAAATCAGAGGCCTACAAAGATGTGTATGTCGAAGAAAATTATCCTTTTATCGAGGAATAGTCGTCACTGCGTGACTTAGTCATCGCTTCGCGATTTAGTCAAAAAGTCTTTGCTTCGCAGCTTAGTCATTAAGTCAAAAGCTCATTCGCATAGTCGGATGAGCTTTTTTATTGATTATCAATTAGTTGATAAAGTGAAAGTGGAGGATTGAAAGAAGGTGAAATTGGAATACCTTTGAAAAAATAACCACTATGAATTTTATCTTAAGTATCGCAGCAGGACTACTGTCGTCCTATTTGTTTTTAGTCTTCTTTTTACTCAATAAGAAACCTAAAATTCTCATTTCGAACCAGATCAGCCGAATCCGTTTTAATGGAGAACAAAATTACTTGTTCAAGTTCGTCAACTTAACGAACTCTGAAATTTTTGATGTGCACATCGAACTCACTTTCTATAAACCAGTAGGTACGTTTAACGGAAGC
Source organism: Aquirufa esocilacus (assembly GCF_042715595.1). Classification (NCBI taxonomy): domain Bacteria; kingdom Pseudomonadati; phylum Bacteroidota; class Cytophagia; order Cytophagales; family Flectobacillaceae; genus Aquirufa; species Aquirufa esocilacus. Next base: position 171,217 of record NZ_JBBKXX010000002.1, read on the forward strand.
AATTTACAAGGTCGAGATATTAAGCTAAAAGACAATTTTATCGCTTATGTCCCACGCGAAAGAGATACAGATCAATTTTCTTTGCACGCAGTCCGTATCCGAACAATTGAGCCTTTAGAAGAAACCTGGTTAGATGAATCGTCCTTTATTAGATTAACGATTATTGCAAAACATGCCTTATCCGGCTTCAATAAGGTTTTTGTACAAGATTACCCTAGTAAAGATCGAATCAGTTCAGGTAAATTTTTATCTGGAAATAGTGTGGAATTAAAAGTGTAGTAGTGTAGATCAATTGATAAATTAATGATTACCTTTAAGGAAGGTTTACTAGTATTTAAAAACCCATATCATGAAAAAAGACATCATTTTAGGCTAGGCCTACCGGAATTTTAAATGAACGAGCTTGTGGAAACACAGGCTTTTTTTAAGTTGCTTCGCGACAGTCGTCCTACGGACTAAGTCGCTGCTACGCAGCTTAGTCAGGACTGCGTCAGTCGTGGCTTCGCGCTTAGTCGACTTCGTCTTAGTCATCGCTTCGCGATTTAGTCAATTCAATCGAGGCCCGCTTTTATCAAGAATTCGAATGAAGCCTTTAATTAGTAAAGAAATTTCAACTAAATCTTTTTGCAATTGATTAGACTCTTGTTGTGTTATATAATTTAACTGGCAAGCAATATAAAGCATCGATTTTACCTCACTAGATGACCCTAATGCAATAAACAAAAAGCGTCGAAAATCCGCATCTGAACCTCTTTCAAAACCCTCCGCTATATTATTTGAAATGGAGATTACAGCCCGATGGATCTGGTTTTTGAATCCATAATCTACATTTAACTGAAGCACTTTATAAATCTCAATCGCGACGATTTGAGACTTTTTCCAAGCCTCAATTTCTTCAAAGTGGTATATTCTCATAGTTCATCAAGATTACACGATTTTTAGCTATTATTGTAACAGCAACTTGATAAACGACTAAGTCCGAAAGACGACTAAATCGCGAAGCGATGACTCTTTGACTAAGCTGCGAAGCAGCGACTAAATATGACTCTAAACTGCGACCTCGGCGAAGGCATTGGAAATGATGCCACACTCATGCCCTACATCGACGAAGCAAATATTGCCTGTGGATTTCATGCCGGGGATGCGTTTACCATGCGCGAAACGGTAGCTTTGTGTATACGCTATGGCGTAAAAATGGGAGCACATCCGTCCTATTTAGATCGAGAGAATTTTGGGCGAAAAGAAATTGAACTGAGCCCAGAGGAGATCTATTTGCTGGTGAAAAAGCAGATAGAGACGCTGAATCAAATCGTAAAAACTGCAGGTGGAACGCTAAATCACGTGAAGCCACACGGTGCTTTGTATAATACTTCGGCTAAAAATCCTGATGTCGCAAAGGCTATTGCGAAAGCGGTAAAGGATGTGAGTGGAGACTTTATCTTATTCGGACTGAAAGGCAGCCAGTCGATCGAGGTAGCAAAGGCAATGGGTCTACAAACAGCAGAAGAGGCTTTCGCAGATCGCCGCTATGAGAACGATGGTTCCTTAACTCCGCGCAGTCAGCCTGGAGCTTGCTTTACAGACGTACAAGATGTCCTTAATCAGGTGGAAAAAATAAAGGCCGACACCTGGTGTATCCACGGTGATGGCCCTCATGCGTTGGAGTTCGCGAAAGCACTGAACGCGAAGCGCCTTTTATAAAACGAAGCGCTAATTACCTTTAAAACTCTACAATAAATCCAATCGTAGGCGTTACCTGCGCCTTGTCATTCAAGAATTGGGTAGGAATGGCGTTGCTGCCGTCTTTCGCAATTGGCAAACCATTCGTCGTCGCAAAGGCTGAGTTATCCTCTAAACGCTTGAACGTGTACGTGGGAATTCCTGGATTCATGGCGATGTACCAATTGGTCACGTCTAGGAACAAATCGATGGTCGTTTTCTTCAAATTGTATTTCTTGTCTATACGCACATCACTCGAATGGAAGTTCGGTAGACGTTGTGTATTGAGACGCGAATAATCAAAGGTTCCCTGGCCTAATGTCAGGTAACTTGACTTGGACGTAGTTTCATCATAAGGTGTGTAGGGTGCGCCTCCTTGGTAACGAAAACGAAGACCTAACTCCCAGTTGCGCGGGAATTTATAGCCCCATGTCACACTTAACAAGTGTTGGTTATCCCAACTAGAAGCTATTAAATTGCCATCAAAACCACTGTACATACTGCGGTAATAGGTGTAAGACAAGATTCCGAACGATTTGTCGGTCAATTTCTTTTGGGCGAATAACTCAAAACCATAGGCACGACCTTTACCCGTAGTCGTGACATCTTCGTTACCTAGAATGTTGAAGTCACCCCCTAAATTTGCTAAAGATATCCCTTTAGCATTTGAAATAGGCACATTCGCATATTCCTTAACGAATGCTTCCGCTGTGAAACGCAAAGATTCGTCATGTAAATATTCAAGACCTGCAACGTAATGATCACTTTGCTGGTATTTCGCGTCTTGATTCATAAGGCTAGGCTGAAGAAGCGCAAAGCTAGAACTCAACAAGTAATAAGGGGGTCTGGTAGCATAACCTAAAATCGTATACGGCGCTAATTTAAAGTAGCGACCCACGGAAGCATTAGCCGTCCATTTTTCAGATAATACGTAGCTAGCTGAAACACGAGGGGAGATAGTTTCAAAAGGATCCATTCCCGTCGTTGTGAAGCTATTCATATCGGTGCGAAGGCCAGCACTTAATCCTAATTTGGAATCAAAAAAGGTCTTCGAAACTTGTGTAAACGCACCGTATTTCCAGAGCGAATTCAACGGGCTTGTATATGAAATAGTGGTCGTAGGATAAGCTAAACGCACCGCAGGACTCGCGGTCGTATTATTCAAAACTTGGTAGGTACTATTCGCATATTCCACGAATTGCGCAGAAAGTCCATAATTGATCTTCCAGCCATTTGTATTCTTGTTTACGTCTACGCGCAACTTATTTTCCGTTTCGCGGGACGAATAATCAAAGTTTAATTCTGAGGGATCTTTCTTTAAATTGTCCTCATAACGCAAGAAATTATTGTCAAACACGTTTCTTGAAAGAGCGACATTCACATAGCCATTATCCAATAACTTCTTCAGCGACATCCCTAGCGTATAATTCCACTGATTGATCAGCGGATTTGAATTATAGATATACAATTTTTCTGGCGTGGCTTTTTTCAGTGTCCCAAAAGAGAAGTCATCAATCGCCCCCAATCCCATCAATGATAGGGTGGTCGTTGAATTGATTTGCTTCGTGATTTTAAACTGTCCGTCCCAGAAATTCGGGCGAATGGGAATATCTAAAGCTTGAAAAAGGAATTGCAAATACGAGCGGCGAACAGAGGCTAAAAAAGTGGTCTTTCCGGATTTAGAAAGTGGCCCCTCTGTCGTTAAAGCGAATTCAGTCGCGCTTAGACGCGCATTACCTTGGAATTTATTCGGGTTACCGGTGCGTTGTTTGAACTGAAAAACGGAACTTAGGGTGTTATCATAACGCGCGTCAAAGGCAGAAGAACTCAGTTTTACATCTTCGATGAAAGACACGTTTAGCATTCCTTGCGGGCCTCCGCTGCTACCCTGTGTTTGAAAGTGATTTAATACGGGAATTTCAATTCCATCTAAATAATAGACGTTTTCGTTTGGGCCACCACCACGGATGATGATGTCGTTTCTGAAGCCTCCGCCTTGTGGGCCTCCGCCTACTCCGGGTAGGGTTTGAATTACTTTGCTGACATCGAAGTTTCCACCTGGGTTGCTCTTGATTTCTTCCGCTGTCAAACGTTGTACGCTGAGTGGTGATTCGAGAGTAGCGGCTTTAGCGGTGCGGCGGTTTTGGGTGACTACGACCTCCGTTAATTGTTGATTTGATGGGAGTAATTCAATATTCAAGAAATTTTCATTACCCGCATTGACAATCACGTTAAAAGCGGTGTATTTCTCATAGCCTACTGCGGAGAATGAAATGTTGAATGTTTTCAGGGCCAAACCTGTTAAACGAAACGTTCCTTTATCATCTGCATTAACACCTTTTGTAGAACCATCCAGCGTCACAGAAACCCCAGCAATCGGCTTTTGCGTTAATTGATCAACGATTTTTCCGGAGATGCGGCCGTTGTTTTGGGCCAAAACCGAAAAAGAAAAAAGCAGTAAAAGTAGAGTTTGTTTCATTTTTGCTAAACACCTAAATGACAAGAATTGTTTCAAATTAAGGCTGAATCAACACCTTTTGTGTAACAGAGCCTTTAACGGATTCATATTTCAATAGGTAATTCCCAGCCCCTGGAAGAGGCGCAGGAATGCGCAAGGTTTCCCCGGCATCGACCGAAATCGCACCGCCTAAAACGCGTCCAGAAATATCAAACCAATGTAAAGTTCCTGCATTTTTCACTCGAATATTAATCAGCGATGACGCAGGGTTAGGCCACACATACAATTCCTCCGAGGGAACGATAATGTCCGAGGTGTTTTGGAACAATTGAACTCCTCCAGAAGCGAGTCCGACAACAATATCGACTTTACCGTCACGATTGAAATCAGCGGTGGTGATCTGGGCATTTTGGCCTACTTGAAAAGGCAAACGCTGTACTTCTAGCCCTAAACCGGACACATATAGATAACCTGAAGCATCAAGGGTGATTTGCTCTGCATTGCCATCTCCCGTGATATCTGCATAGGCTATACCGCGAAAAAGGGTTTCGATTCGCTGGTAAGGTTTGGCCAAATCCGACCAATCATACACCCGAGTACATCCTAAATAATCCAAGACCACAAGTTCCAGCGATCCATCCTGGTTGATATCATAAAGACGAGGCGTTTCACGGAGACTCACGACATTCAACGCCTTTTCTTCACCTAGCTGCCCTCCTGAATAGATCCGATAAAATACGGCTGAACCCTTTATATAATACAGCATCAGGCGACCATTCACAACTTGTAATTGTATACCAGAAACTCCGGCTAAAGGCAAAAAATCGCGGGTTTTCAACGTTAATGTCCCATTCACATTTTCATAAAAAGTGACACTGCCACTTCCAATCAATAAATCCAGATCGCCATCTCCCTCCACATCAAAGAACACAGGCGAGGCATTATCGCCCACGTCAATCATTTCTTCTTGCAGAAAGGCCTTGGTTTTTAGCACCAAAGCGCCATTTTCAGACCGGTAATAAGAGGCCGTTTCTAAAGCCGGATTCAGATCTGGCAAATGAGACGACGCGATTAAATCCAGAAAGCCATCGCCATCCAAATCAATGGGGGATCCGCTGGCAAGTGACGGAACCGAATGAGGCGCTCCAGCAGGAAAATTATAATCGACAGAACGGAACTTCGGTTTCCCGCGAGTCCCCTCATTTTTCATCCATAGAAAGCTAGAACAATTCACATGCCCTATAATCAGATCATAAATGCCATTTTTATCCGGATCCCAAAGGGCTAACGTACTTCCGGCATGTTGCACTGCCGCAGTGGATTGCGTGCTTAAAACAGATTCTGGAACCACCCCAAACGTAATATCCTGGCAATCATTCAAAAAGAAATTGCCCCAATTCAGGGACTTGGTGACATATTTCAAATCTCCCGTATTCTCATAATACGTGATAAAATGCCCCGAAGATTCAAAAGCTAAAATATCTAAATCTCCATCCCCATCGATATCCGCTATGGCGGGAATATCTGTTGCACTGACGTAGATATTGATGAGGCCATTGAGGCCGGTAGATTTGAGGGTGCCTGTTGACTTAGGGAAATTATTACCGACGTTCGGATATACCTGAATCCCACCCGGAGTGGAGGTAAACAAATCTTTGTCCCCATCCCCATCGTAATCCAACAAATTCATCCAATTCTCGATGAGTGGAAACCGTTTTTGATAGCCGGGGGAATACGTAAAACTACCGGAGGCGTTTCTTAAAAAAGTCTTCAAATGTTGCGCACTGCGATCGAAAACGACGAGGTCTTCCCGGGCGTCGCCATCGAGGTCAATGGGAAAAAATTGCACCGAATTAATTCCACCCGCCCAAGGATTTTTTAATCCAGAAACAGGGAGATTAGTGATTTGGTCAAAGGAGATCTGCTGCGCTTTCAGGTGAAATGCACAACAAAAAACCAAAAAGACCCATCCGGATTTCCTCATAAAATCAAAGATAGCAACGGACCTAGAACAAATAACTTAAATGGGTAGAAAATCGGCCAATTACTACTTTTTTGATTTTAAGTCTGCCTCATACATTTCTTGGCAATGGGCAGAACAAAAAGAAACTGATTGATTTCCATATACCTTGGTGATGAAAACATCTTCAGATGTTAATTTCATTTTACAAATAGGATCTAAGACCTTATGTGATTTTGGACTAACCTTAGCTATCGATTTCCCTACAATAAACCCGGCAGATGGATCCCATTTATCATATTCGATCGCTCTTGCAATTTTCTGCGCTTCTGCAGAACCTCGTAACTCATTGACTAAAAACAAGGCTCCATCCAGGCCTGCGGAAACACCTGCGGTTGTTAGTAACTTCCCATCCAATACAAACCGAGCATTGTCTAGAATAGTAGATTTAGGAGCATACTCCTGCAACATATGGGTCGCCCCCCAGTGCGTAGTCGCTTTTTTTCCATCTAAGATTCCCGCTTTGGCAAAAAAAGCGGCACCGGTACAAATCGACATAGCCATTTTAGACGAAGCATAGACTGAATTAATCCAAGCAATATTCTCGGGCTTATTGACTGCAGCCATTAAAGATTCGCCTGCACCAGGAATGACTAATATATCTACTTTGGGAACTGTTTTGAAGTTATAATCAGGAAGTATAGTAAGCGATTTACGCATGGAATAAAGCTTCCCTGTATCTGCTGCAACGGTAAAAACCTGCATATCTTTTGCATTAGCAAGCACTTCTAATGGACCCGCAAAATCCAACAGCTCGACGCCTGGATACAAGAAGATGGCCACGTTTAATTTTGTCGTATCCTTTTGTGCCTGTAACAAAAAAGAATGAATGAATAGAAATAATACGATTAAGACTCTCATATATTTATTTTGCAATAACTTGAACCACTTGATTTACCTCCTCCTTAGCCGCCTCGTAAGCAATGATCCAGGATTTTCCACCCCAAATAATCGCTGGATAAGAGCAATCAAAGGCAGGGTCTGAAACATAGGATTTGGTCAGTTTTCCAGACAAATCCTTTACGACGAAGCCAATTTGCTTGTAATAACGATCGCCCTCTTGCTTGATTTCGGCGAAAACGAGTGCCGTTTCGCCTTTCGGATTCGAGGCTAACTGCGGCATCCTGATTTTATCACCAGGTAAATGGAGAATCATCTTTTTAGATCCTTGAAACGCCCATTTTACGCCAGAAGAACCTTCTGCGCCGGTATACCAAGCGGCTTCTAGGTCTTTTGACCCACGAACTAAAGATGGACCTGCGTGAGGACACGCATTTACTTTCCAGTGATCTTCATACAAGGGTACTGATTCTGAATAGGTTTTGCCAAAATCATTGGAATGAATGTACCCCATATCGCGTTCTCCTTTGTCGTTCAGATCGCGGTAAATCACATCAACATTTCCTTTTGCATCGGCTAATGCATCAATCCGGCAACATTCGCAGGTTTGTTTGTCGAGAATTTTCATGTCCCCAAAACCTAAACCAGGCGCAGTAGAAGCCGTAACCAGCGTCCGGCCTTTTGGCCCTACTTTCACATCTAACCAATACGCGCCCACCTGACCATTCGGCAGAGAAATGATCTTCCCAAACGAGTGGCTCAGTCCTGCCGCGGTATCTTTGTGAATGTGTTGTGGTTTTTGCCAAACCCCATTCACCTCCATTGCATATAGCAAATCTCCATTAAATCGAGACGCTGCTGTAGGGCGATTCATCTCATACAAAAGGATACACGTGCCATCCGCTTTATAGGCCAGTTTAGGCATACCCTCTGCATGAGTTGACGCTTTTTTATCAATAGGGACCTGCTCAGCAGGCCCCTGATTGACTTTTCGAAAGAACAAAACCCCATTGGCTGATTTCTCTACCCAAGATAGAACGACATCGCCGTTTGATTTCAGTGCAAAAGAGGGGTCTAACGCCTGATTAGCAGGATTAGACACCGTTTGCGCGAAAGAGTTCTGCGCAAAGAAAACGAGCAAAAGGATTAGTTTTTTCATTTTTTGAATAGTTGGAATACGTCGATTTGTACACCGGCAACCACTGTGCGAGGAGCCGCTGGCGTATAGGTTGATTTATCTGTAGCGTTATTTCCACGAGTCGCCGTTGTGGCATATAAAGCATCACCTAGATTCAAGATGTTAGTGAAGAATTGATACGCTTTGTAATTATATCCCATTCTTAGATTGAAAACAGATACCCCCTCAAAGCTTACTTTGTTTACTTGATCTTGGAACCAAGGCCCAATTTTTTGCCATTCTAAGGCAATACGCGCTCCTTTGTACTTGTACGTTACCTCTGAGTTTGCGATGAAGTTAGGCGCTTGTGGCATCTCTTTTCCATTCACATTTTTCAATGCGTCTGACGCACGCGTACTTAACACAAAATCCACAAATGTATGTTTTGCATTCGTTCCTCCAAAGCGGAAGTTCCAAGAATCGTTCGGGCGGATCGTGATTTGGTACTCAATCCCCTCGTGTAAGGTCTTACCCGCAGATTGATAATCCGTCGTGTTATCCGGTTGGCGAATTCCTAGAAGCTCATTATTGCCCTCTAAACGATAGAATGTGTAATCAAAGAAGACCTTATTTTTCCAAAGTGATGCCCAACCTCCCACTTCGTAATTCGAAAACACAGCTGGGTCAATGCTTAAATAGAATTTCTCCCCTGTTGCCGCTGCTTGTGCCGCTGGTCTCGCGCGGAATACCGCTGAAAGGGCTGGTGGCGAGAAGCCTTTGGAGAAATTACCATAGAAACCTAGGGCTGAGGAAGCCTCATACGTGACCCCTAACTTAGGCGAGAATTGTTCGTAGCTTTTTGTGCCCGTCGAATTGTCGATGAAGTTCGTATAGTCAAAGGACATTTGATCGAAACGGCCGCCTAAAGAAAGACGCAATTTCTCTACTGGATGCAGGTCAAACTGTGCGTAAGCCGCTTTGTTCCAAATCACCGCCGAATAATTGCCTAAGAACGTCGATGGCAAAACTTGTGTAATCGTGAATTTCTCCACCGATTTCTTGTCTGGGCGAAGCGTCGCCGCTAAGTTAATTTTGTAAGCCCAATAATCATTAGGCGAGCGATCTAACAAAAATCCAGCTACTAATTTTGAGTTCAGAAATTCAAAATTTTGCGAGTGCTGGCCCATCAAGCCAAAGCTTTTGAAACTGTTTTGGTTTATCTGTCCTGACGCCGTAACCGCTGGACTGGTCCAAGAAATCGAATAGGATGGGTTTTGGCCTAAGGCATTATCCCGATAAAAAGCAGTCAAACTAGAATTCGCATTATCCGACCATTTGTGCTCTAACGTCAAACGAGAGCGAGACGAGAACGATGAGCGGTAAGTGAAATCCGCCGGGCTTTTGTAGCTGCGGGAATAATAACCCGTACTGTCGATGTTACCACCCGTCTGCGAGAAGTAGTCATTATAGGCAAAAGAACCCCAAAGTTTCGTCTTAGGCGTAAATTGATAATCTAAGCGTACGTTGATCGAAGACTTGTCGAAATCGGAATTAGAAGCCCAAGAACCTTTTTGGCGCGCTACATAACCGCCCGTCATAATCGACCATTTCTTGCCTACTTGTGCCCCTGCAGTGAACTGCACGCGGTTGTATCCCCACTCATCTACTTGTAAACCCACTTGTGCCGTCGGGATCCCCGGTGCCGTCTTCGTGATCAAGTTAATCGCTCCACCCACGGCCTCAGGCCCATAAAGAGAGGATGCAGGGCCCTTAATTACTTCCACTGAATTCAATCCTTGTAGATTCGATTCAATCAAGGCGTTGTGATTAAATACCCCCAAAGGACGCAATGCAAGTCCATCTTCCATGTACAAGAAATAAGCAGATGTTCCAAAAGGCTGGCGAATACCCATCCCGTGTTGTTCATTTCGGTAATCCAACATCACCACACCCGGAACTTTATTGATAATCTCCGTTAATTGAAGTGCCTTCGTGTCTTGAATAAGCGCAGAACCAATTTTATGAATGGCTACGGGCGTCTCCGCACGCGTCGCCGCTTGGCGAGAGGCAGTCACCACGACTGATTCTAAGGTTTGAGTGGATTCCTCTAGAAAAATAGGGCTTGTCTCCCCAGTCGTTTTCGCTGCTTTAAAACCTAAAGCAGTTACTGTGAATTCTCCCTTTTCTTTAACTTGGAATTCCCCTCTTTCATTTGAAATGGAAATTGTTTTATCGCCTTTTTTTAGGCTAGCGCCTACGATAGGCTCGTTTGTAATCGAATTAAGTACTTTGATTTTTTGCGCTTGCGCTAGTGATGTTATACCTAATAACACCGCTATTAATAGCTGTTTCATGTATAATTAATTAAAATGAGTAATGCCCATGACTTCAAGCCAAGGGTAAAGTGTCAAGAAAATTAATTAGACCTGTGGCGGGTGAAAAAAGCCTTTGTCGGCTGAATTAGAGAAGAATTCCGTCGATGTGAAATGATTTTCAACGAGTTCTGATGCGGTGAAACGCGCGGTAAAGACAGATTGAATGGCTTGAAAGCTCAACACAACTTCCGGCATTTTTTCTAAACGCTCTGAATTTGATTTCTGCTCTTTTTCCTCTGCAGCCTGTAGTTTTTTCGCTAAATAACATTGACCATTACAGTTCAACATCGGTTTATCACGGTTCACACAAAGGTTTTCAGCAATGTAGTCGCGATTAATGCGGTAGTAGGCCACAGCACCCCATTGATTCATCAAGGGAACCTGCATAGCTAAGAACAATAAAAGAGCGACGATGCGTTTCACGACGCAAAGGTAAGACAGAAATTGAAAAATAATTATTAATTTACAGGGAATAAATACGACAAAAACGAGTAAAAATGACGAAAATCACAATAATCGGCAGTTCAAATACGGATATGGTGATCAAATCGGCTCATCTGCCGGCGCCGGGCGAAACCGTTTTAGGCGGGGACTTCTTCATGAATCCAGGCGGCAAAGGTGCGAACCAAGCAGTGGCTGCAGCTCGGCTGGGTGGCGAGGTTCATTTTGTGTGCAAGGTGGGAAAGGATGTGTTTGGGGAGACGGCTATGCAACAATTTAAGAACGAGGGAATTCACACGCGATTTGTGACGCAAGACCCGTTGGCTCCCTCTGGAATTGCGTTGATTAATGTAGATGCCAAAGGAGAAAACTGCATCACTGTGGCTTCAGGCGCGAACAACTCTCTTTTACCTTCGGATATTGATGCGGCCTCGGAAATTTTCGAAGCGGGCGATTTTGTTTTAATTCAATTAGAAACTCCACTGGAAACGGTGGTTCACGCCTCTGCTCTCGCATCGAAAAAAAGACTGAAAGTTGTTTTAAATCCAGCCCCAGCAGCAGAACTACCCACAGAATTATTTCCCCATTTATACGCCATTACGCCTAATGAGACGGAAGCAGAAATCCTGACGGGAGTTGCTGTGACAGATCTACTTACTGCGGAGAAAGCAGCGAACATATTACTAAATAAAGGCGTTCAACACGTGATTATTACCTTAGGCGCCGAAGGCGCCCTGTACAAAACTGCCTACGAAACACAGCATATTCCAGTCGCAAAAGTCGTGGCACAAGATACGACCGCCGCGGGAGATTGCTTTAATGGAGCGCTTGTCGTGGGCTTATCCGAGGGAATGAGCTGGCCAGACGCCATCGCTTTTGCCTGCAAAGCAGCCTCCATATCTGTCACTCGATTAGGGGCGCAAGCTTCCATGCCAAGACTTAATGAACTATGATAAAATACACAACCATGAAAAAATTACTTTTCTTCTGTTTCATCACACTAGCCGCACAAGCGCAAAATATCTCGATGAGTAAAGCCGTCCTGAAAGACAAAATTAAAGGTGGCTGGGCTGGCCAAACGATTGGTGTGACCTTTGGCGGACCTGTCGAATTTCGCTACAATGGAACGATGATCAATTCCTACCACCCCATTCCCTGGTACGATGGCTATCTGAAGAATACGATGATCAACAATCCGGGTTTGTACGATGATTTGTACATGGATTTGACATTCGTGGAAGTATTCGAAAAAGAGGGATTGAATGCGCCCATCGAATCGCACGCGAAAGCGTATGCGAATGCGGGTTATGCGCTTTGGCATGCAAATCAGGCAGGTCGCTATAATATCTTGAACGGAATGATGCCTCCAGCGTCTGGATACTGGGAGAATAATCCCCATGCGGATTGTATCGATTACCAAATCGAATGTGACTTTGCGGGCTTGATGTCGCCAGGCATGCCCAATGCAGCATCTAAAATCTCTGATAAAATTGGGCATATCATGAACTATGGCGATGGCTATTATGGTGGGGTGTATTTAGGGGCCTGCTATACTTTGGCATTTATTAACAACGACATTAATAAGGTCGTTGCGGAGGCTTTGAAAACCATCCCAGCGAACAGCCAATACTACAAATGCATCTCTGATGTCATTAAATGGCACAAACAATACCCGAACGACTGGACAAAAACCTGGTTAGAAGTTCAAAACAAATGGGCGAACGACATCGGTTGTCCAGACGGCGTTTTCGCTCCGTTTAATATCGACGCGACCGTGAACTCCGCGTATGTGGTGATAGGGCTATTGTATGGTAATGGGGATTTTGGCAAAACGATTGAAATTTCCACACGCTGTGGACAAGATGCAGATTGCAATCCGTCATCTGCAGCGGGAATTTTAGGTGCGATGATCGGATACGATAAGATACCAGCTTACTGGAAATTAGGCTTGAAAGAGGCGGAAGACATCGACTTCAAATATACGTCCACTTCCCTAAATGACGTCTATGAAATCGGTTTCAAACACGCCTTGCAAAACATCAAAAATAACGGCGGAAGCGTTTCTGAAAACGCCGTAAGCATCCCATACTCTGCCCCTAAAGCGGTGGCTTTCGAACAAAGTTTCGACCATTCATTCCCTACTGAAAAGATCAACATCGGGAAAAACTTGACCGACGAGTATGACTTTGACTTCGAAGGAAATGGCTTCGTGGTGCGCGGCGAAACCGCGAAATGGGCCTCATTAGATCCTGGGACTTTTGACTTGGAAGTCTATTTAGACGGCAAGCTTTTCGAAAAAGTAAAACTCCCAGTGGCATTCACAACGCGACGCCACGAGATCACCTGGAAATATAAATTAGCGACGGGAAAACACCATGTGAAGCTGAAAGTATTAAACAAGGTGGCGGGATATGACTGCAAATTATTCGATGCAATCATCTATGCAGAGAAGCCGTTTATGGCCACTAATGATAAATATTACCGTTTAGGAAACCTAAAATAAGCGCTATGTTCATTATCGAAACCTATTCATCTGCTGTTTTATTGTGCATCGTAACGATGCTTTGCTGGGGCTCATGGGCAAACACCCAAAAGCTTTCGTCCTCCTCTTGGCGCTTCGAACTATTCTACTGGGATTATGCGATAGGGATCGTTTTGGCCTCCTTGATACTAGCATTCACCTTAGGTTCCAGCGGAACGCAGGGCCGTGGATTCCTGGCGGATTATGCGCAAGCGAGTGGCGACAACCTACAATCTGCTTTTATAGGCGGGGTTTTATTTAATGCCGCGAACATTCTCTTAGTTGCTGCCATTGGTATCGCGGGGATGTCTGTGGCCTTTCCGGTGGGCATCGGGATTGCCTTGGTATTAGGGGTTTTAGTGAACTATTTAGCGGATCCGCAAGGGAATCCGCTGTTGATTTTTGGGGGAGTTGCTTTGATTGCCATTGCGATTATTTTAAATGCGAGAGCCTATAAATCGATCTCAAACGCTGCTGCATCGAATAAAGGATTAGTACTTTCTGTTCTTGCAGGATGCCTAATGGGCCTTTTCTACAAGTATGTGGCGGCCTCGATGGCCGTGAATTTCGCCGCGCCAGAAGTGGGAAAATTGACACCTTACACGGCTTTGGTTGTTTTCGCGGTGGGTGTTTTAGCCAGTTCTTTGGTCTTTAATACCTTCCAAATGAAGAAGCCATTCTCCGGTGCTCCCTTGAATTTCGCTCACTATATAGTGGGTTCGACGAAAGACCATTTAGTAGGTATTCTAGGCGGTGCCATCTGGTTCGTGGGGATGGCCTTATCTATTCTTGCCTCTGAAAAAGCAGGTGCTGCCGTTTCATATGGCCTAGGCCAGGGCGCAACCGTGGTGGCGGCGGTTTGGGGGATCTTTATTTGGAAAGAATTCAAAAATGCCTCGCCGAAAACGCACAAATTGCTCAACATTATGTTGCTTTTGTATGTCGTGGGATTAGGCTTGTTGATTGGGTCGAAATAGTTATTTCGCCGCCAATGGCAACATTTCGCCATTCGTGACGGCCACAGGCTTTTGCATTGTGGTGTAATATTTCGCGAGGCTGGAGTTATAGAATTGGACTTGGGCTTTTTGGGATGTACTTAAGTCATAGCCCAAATAAACACGCACCGGACTTCCTGGCGCACCAATAATCGAGGAGACTACCGTTCCGAAACGGCCTAATCCGCCTGTGAGCGTACTTTGCTTTTTGCCAAATAGGTTAACAAACGAAGTGGATGTACTAACGAAAGCCCCATACATATTCAAACCCAAATCCGCTACCGACCCTTCACCCATCGCAAAAGTCAACATTTTAGTAGCTGACAACGACCCTAAATTCGTGAATTTCAACTCATGGGCTGAATTTCCTAAGGTAATTGTAGCATTATTATACACATATAGTGTACCTAACGTAGAGCTAAAGCCTCCATCATTTAAATGGCCTCCAGAAAAATTGACTGTACTGTAAGATGGAATGGCACCTGCAATCCCTATTTGTAAAATTCCTCCATACAGATAAGTGTCCGAAACCTGATTCGCTGCGCTGAGCTGGAGTGTTCCTGTACCTGATTTGGAAAGCGTACGGCCTATCATCACGCGCGTGATTCCATCATTTACCCCATTACCCGTCGTCACCACATTATTTCCGGTACTAAAAGTTAAATTACCATATGTTCGTCCTGTTGCCGTTAGCGTGTTATACACACTAATCCCACCTGCACCCGTGATGGAAATCGTCCCCCCGACTCCTGAATTAGACGAAGCATTCGTCGTACTAACTGCCCCACTCGTGTTAATAGCCGCGTTGACAAAAACAGAACCGGCCGTTGAATTCAAATACACACTCCCGCCATCCGTCAATGGAATAGTCGAACTTCGAGAAAGCGGAATGTTCGTATTTATCGCTGCATTCACGTAGATATTCCCCACCGTATTCAAATAAAAACTCAAAACCCCCTTATCTCCATAAGCATCCGTAGCGTAGCGCAAGGCGATAGGTGACAAAATGTTCGCCTCTGATGCAGCATTAATAGTCAACAACTTGTTAAAGGTAGGTCCGTGATCATTCCAGGTTTCGATAGGTGTATTCACGTTAATAATTCCCGATTGGGAACAAGAAACACAGGCAGTATTAATCGTTGCGTGGCTATAACGAGTACGCATAATTAGGTCTACATCCGTTGGATTTATATTCGCGTGATTCGCGGAGGGAGTAAAGGTATACGTCGTATTTGTGGCGCCGCTCGAAAGTGCAGGGGACCACGTTCCATTCACCGTAATCCCGGTCGTAAAACGAATATTCGCATTCCCGCTTTGAGCTATGGCGTTCGGGACTAGTTCTCCCGATATCAATTGAATCGCATTAGCCGTACTAAATTTCACCTGCTCTACTTCCGTTAACGAAAGTACAGCGCTATTTTCCACGTAAATACGTCCATCCGTACCAGAAATGCCGGCGGTTCCTTGCCAGCCGCTTATGTTCAGGGTTCTAAAATCCCACGTATTTTTAGGGCCAAAACGCAACTCATGAACACCTGCCCCTAATTCAATCTCAGATCCCTCTGATAAAATCGAAATAGGCCCAAAAGTCTCCGAATAACCTCCAGAACTCAATTTACCCCCATTAAAAAGAATCAAGGCGGCATTATTAATCACTTCTGTCGCCCCTAAAGCCAGATTCCCGCTGCTAATGACCGTGGCGCCAGTATAGCTATTTGCAGCATTCAAGGTCAATGATCCCGTGCCATCTTTGATCAAGCTAGTCGCAAGATTCAAGGAAACGGGACTAATCCCCCAGGTATTCGCTAAACTTCCGGTTCCACTCAGGCCCCCGTTGAAGATCAAATCCCCAGAGCCGCCTACTAACAAGGTTAGCGCACTTGCCGTCAAAGGCCCATTGATCGTCAGTTGACTCGAAGCATCCGCGTTCATTCGGACATTCGTCGTGGTCAAGTTAATCGCTGAATTATAGACATTATTCCCCTGTATACTACGCAACGCACCGGCATTTGAGACTCCATTTCCACTCAGCGTTAGCGGATTAGTAACTGTAATCCCGCCATCCAATACTAAACTGGCATTAGATCCAATACTGACCGCACCTGATCCTAAGCTCGTATTATTTTGTATCGTAAGCATTCCGAGAGAGGCTATCGTACTCCCGCTGTAATTATTAGCGGAAGCTAGATTTAAGGCCACCATGCTCGTCGTAATAGACCCTGTACCTAGTGTCAAAGTTCCACTAATCGTCATCGAACCAAGGCCCGTCGTGACCAAGGAAACGTTAGTCCCAGTGACGGATTGATGGAATGTCAAGCTGCCGACATTGCTGTTCAGGGTGGTGCTTTGACCTAAAGAGACGGGACCATCCCAGCTATTATTCCCACTTTCATTTGATAAAGTAACACCGTAGGCATTCAGGGCTAAATCCTCCGCCCCCACTTGGATATTGTTGTACAAGGCTAATTTTCCCGACCCCCTGACGATGGTACCCGCGCTGGTGCTACCTAAGGAGAGGCTGTTATAAATGGCTAAGGTTCCCGCGTAGATCGTGGTCAAACCGGTATACGTGTTCGCTTGGCTGTGGGTGGCATTTCCGAGGGAGAAAGATTCTCCGTATTTGGCCAAAGACAAAACGCCCAGCCCATCCTCTATCAAACCGGTATACACCGTATTCATATTACTCGAGCCCACCGTTAACGTGATATTCCCCGCCACGCTGCTGGTCACTTTCCCATAGCCATTTAAACTAGCTATCGACCCAATCGATTCCGAAAATCCGTTTAAATCCAAGGTTGTGTTTGCCCCCGTAAAAGACAGCGTATTGTAGTCCGGCAAAGCCGTGCCTCCCGCTAATTGCAAAGTTCCCTCCGCCAGCTCAGAAGAAGTTACGGCATTGTTCGTCGCGCTCAACTTCAGGATTCCTGAACCCAATTTCTTAAAAGCTCCCCCCTTTATGAGGCCGCTTATGCCATCATTCACACCGCCTGTCGTCACACTCGTATTCCCATCTAAAATTGTAATAGCCCCAGCAAAATTCGTGCGACTAGTCGAATACAAAGTCCCAGAAATACTCACGCCAGCTGGTCCTTTGATGGTGATCGATCCACCCGTTCCATTGTAAAGACCTGGATTTGTTAAATTAGTGCTCCCACTGCAATTGATATTCCCAGTCACTTTCACTGCTCCAGCCGTCGAATTGAGCGTAACAGAACCGCCCTCGTTGATAATGGCAGACGCATAGGATTGCCCTACATTCGTCATCGAAATATCCGCCGTCACCGTTATGTTTCCAGAGGTATTGATCACTAAGCTTAGCGAACCTTTGTTTGTATTGCTCGTGGCGGTACCGCGCATCGCAATAGCGTTAGGTATCGTTACGTCCGAAGCCGCGTTGAAAGTGAGCGTTTTGTTGTAGGTAGGGCTATTTTGGTTATAGGAATTCAGATTCGTACTAAAATCGATTTGGCCCTGCTGAGTGCAGCCTGAACAAGCCGTATTGATAATGACATGGCTAATTTTCACTCGTAGCAATTCGTCTATTTCAGCCGTGCTAACGGTCGCATTGTCTGCGTTTGGGGTGAAGGTATACGTCGTTTGTGTGGGGGAGGTGGAGGATAATACCGGAGACCAAGTCCCTCCACTCGTGGCGCCTGAAACGATGGAGACATTGCTGTTTTGAGCATGTAGTTGCCCCGTAAAAAACACGAATAGAATGAATAGCTTCTTCATCCTAGTACGAGTAAACAAATTGAATTCGATCTCCTAGGGCAATCACATAGGAACCATTGTTTGCGGTTACATAGGCCAAAAAAGGCGTAGGCGCCGTAGCCGTCGTCGTAAAGGCACTTGTGGTCTTATAGACGAAGGCGTTTTGGCTGATCAAAATACCATTCACATACATCTTCAGCTTAGTGGTCGCCGTAGGCGTTTGCGTGAGGGTAAAGTTGGTTTGCCCTGCAGTGACTGCTACTAAATTCCCCGTAGAACCGGTGGCGGTGGTTTCGTCAAAACCATCTCTCAAGGCGCTCGTCCAACTCGCTACACCGGAGGAGGTTAAACTCAGGATCTGACCCGTGGCACCCGGGTTGGATGGAAATGTCGTTCCTCCCAGCGTTAACGTTCCGGTTAAACTCGAATTCACAAAGGTTTTGTTCGTCAAAGTTTCCGTGCCAGCTAGCGTGGCCATCGTACCCGTGGTGGGAAGCGTAATATTCGTAGTACCCGTGGTGTTTATCGTCGTGGAATAATTCCCGGAGGTCACTAGGTCCCCACCTAGGGTGATTGTTTTATTTCCATTGTTTATTCCAGTTCCTCCGAACGTGGGTGAAATGACTCCTGTAATCGCGGCGCTTCCGTCGAAGGGATAGCCGAAGATGGTATGGGGGGTTGAAAGGGTTGAAGCCGTGGTGGCGAAAGTGGCTGATGCAGCAGTAACAGCGGATAGAGCCGCTGTTGCCGTACTTGCATTTCCCGTTAATTCTCCCACAAAACTTGTTGCGCTAATAGAGCTAAATCCCGACATGCTGGAATAGGTTCCTCCTAAAATAGCGCTCGTGGAGCCTAGGGTAATTTGATAATTGGCTAACTGGCCATTCGTGATGCTGGCCGTAGAAGATAAATTAACCGCAGTTAAACCGGTCGCTTGTATCGTGTTTCCGGTAAGGGAAATACCGGAGCCGGCAGTTAAAGGCACTTGATAATCTGAACCAGCTGTAAGCGGCGTTTGGTAATCTACACCTGAAGACAATGGCATCTGAACATCCACCCCAATCCGCAACCCTAAATTCGCACGCGCCGAAGCCGCGTTCGTAGCTCCTGTTCCGCCCTTATTTAATGATAAAATTCCGCTAAGGGAATCTAATGCAAATGAAATATTAGTCGACCCGTCAAAGGGTACTCCATTGATTGTGCGTGCCGTTTCTAAGGCAGTGGCCTTGGCTGCTAAATTTGCAGAGCTGGCTTGGTTTGCGACGTTTGTATTTGACGCGCGGCTATCTACATATTGCTTTACCGCTTTAACGGATGGATATTTTTCGCTGGAAGCAGAGTCAGAAAGAATGGAAGAGGATTTATTAATGAGCGATTCTTTGGCATTTAATTGGTCCAAAACCAAGCCAGACACCGGCTTGTCCACATCCGCCGTATTGTCCACATTGCCTAGCCCTAAATTCGTACGCGCTGTCACAGCTGTGGTTGCACCCGTTCCTCCAGAGGTAATCGCCAAAGTGCCGCTGAGCTTCCCAGCCTCCTCCGCAAAATGCGCATAAGGCAAGTAATTCAGGCCGCGATTGCTGACCTCGGTGTATTTGGCACCCAAATCAAAACTCACCTGCGTCACCAATTTCTTCACCAGACCGCCCCAGTTCAAACTGGCAAAAGTCCCCGCAGCACTCGTATTCTCCCCCAATCCTATCTCCAAATTAATCAGCCCATACGCATCCGTCTTCGTCTTATGCAATTCCTCAAACTGTAATGTGGACCCCGAATAAATCCCAAACTTCACCCAAATATCCTTGTTCAAATACAGCTGCGCCTGCACCCCATTCCCGGGCAATTCAATGGCGGCCGGATCAACGATCAAGGCCTGGTAATTAATCGACTTCAGAGGAGTTTGCGCCTGAGCACAATGGAAACTGCACAGCAAGGCTGTGAGTATGAAATAGTTTTTCATAAGCAATCTAAAAGAACAGTACAGATTGCTTATCAGTGGTCAAGAAGCAATACGAGTATAAATTGAGGGTATTGTGTTGATAACAAAGGTACTAGGATTTTGCGGAGGGCAAAGGGAGGAGGGATTTTTTAATTTAAGGGCGGGGCAAAAAAAATCCCCAGTTGTTAGCTGGGGACCAATTAGTTGCATTCGTTTTATTTTATGTAGTATCTTTTTTGCCCACCTGTTGTGATGACATACATATTCACAGCCGCACCCGGGTTGATTGAAAAAGTTGAAACTCCGCCATTACCACTAGTGCTAGTATAATATAAAGTCGTTGCGGGGGTGTTAGACGTCCAAGTACCATTACTATAATTACAAATTGTCAATGTAAATCCGTCAGGTAAATTATCTGGAATATTTGGCATACCCGTATGTTGTGTCGATATGATATATCCTGAATATTGATATAAATCTGAAGCTGCAATAAAAGGCCAATCATCATATGTCTTTGTGGCTATTGACTGCCAGGAAGATGTCCCATTCGCATTTGCGGTTAATACTTGCCCCTGAGTACCATTAGTATTAGGATAAGTAACAGCACCCGCAGTTATTGTTCCACTTGTCTTCACATTAGTGACCGAACTATTTCCTAATTGAATCGTATTACTTGCTACAACCTGCGCTCCATAACCTACTGCCGTTGCATTATTCAATGTCGCAGAAGACACATCGGCATCTGTACCCAAAATTGTATTTTGGCTTCCGGATGTAATCGTTTGACCTGATCGTTTTCCTACACCCACGTTACTATTCCCTGTCACACTAATCAAGGATTGATTACCGATAGAGGTATTTTCTTGGCCACTTACTAAAGACATCATTGACTCTGCTCCTACCGAAGTATTACCAGAACCAGAAGTCATACTAGGCAAGTTATTGTAACCAATACTCGTATTATTATCCCAAGCGGTACCATTATAACGAGCCATCGCGAAAGCACCTAGGGCTGTGTTACGTTTACCATTCACATTGGAAGACCCCATCGCGCCTTGTCCAATAGCAACACTCTCATCATTATTACCTGCTCCACGGCCCAATGAAACACCATTAGCAGAAATATTTGAACTAAAAGTTTTAACTCCAGCTATTGTTTGAGCTGTTATTAAATCCACAAATCCTCCTGTCGAAGTAGTCACTTCTTTCGTGCCTGCGTTATAATACAGTAAAGAGGAAGTTGCGGATGCGCTACGAATGGGATTCACATAAAATCCAGCATTGCTCGGATTCAATGGGCTACTACTACCTGCAGCGTTCAAGGCGATACTGTTCGCCGCTTGATTGCTCTGGCCAGCAAAGGTACCAATAGCGATGGCACCAGTCCCTTGGTTATTTTGACCGGCAGCAAAACCAATCGCCACTGATTCGCCTGCTTGATTTGCTTGGGCCGCGTTACCCCCTATTGAAATACTATTTGCTCCTTGATTTTGGTCTCCAGAAACATACCCAATGGCGATCGAACTTTGTCCTTGATTTCCTCTTCCGGCACCACCACCGATAGCCACCGTATTCTTATTAACGCCTTGATTCGGAGTTCCCGCTTGTGAACCGATGGCGATATTATTATTTGCCAAACCAAGTGTAGTCAGTATTCCTGCTACCGTCGTTTGGCCCGTTCCTCCAGCTGCTACTGGAATCACACCTGTGATTTTAGATCCTGCTACCGAGGTAATTTTCGCGTCAGTTACCGCACCGTTCGCAATTTTAACCGTGGAGATTGAATTATCAGCAACTCCTGCAGAAGCCATGGCTACAGCAACCGCAGCATCTGCATAAGCAGTCGTAGCAATTTGGGTGGAATTCGTACGTGGACTAGCCGTCGTGGCTCTCGCGATGCCTGTAAAAGTAGGCGAGGCAATAGGTGCATAATTATTCAAATCTGTCAAGGCTGCTTTCGTCGCTAACATATTTGTATCTACTGTGATCGCCATGTGTGCTGCTAACATCGCTGCACTTGCTTTTAAGTCTAGCGCCGCATTCACATCTGCCACATTTGCTTTCAAGTTCAAAGCCGCCTGGGTTGCTGCAGAAACAGGTTTGTCTGCATCTGCCGTGTTATCCACATTGCCTAGACCTAGGTTAGCTCTCGCTCCCACGGCCGTTGTTGCACCAGTTCCTCCACCTGTAATCCCTAAGGTCGTACTTAATTTCCCTGCCGTTTCTGCAAATAAAGCATAAGGCGAATAGGTTAATTTTTGGTCAGACACCTTGGTATATGAGGCTCCGTTATCGAAGCTAACAAATACTTGTAGAGACTTTTGATTCGCGTCCCAGCTTACCGCATTGAATGCTGTGCTAGCTACCGAACCGATCGTTAGGTTCACTAAACCATACGCATCCGTTTTCGTTTGTTGCACCTCTTCGAATTGGATATTCGTTCCGGAAATGATGACAAATTTCACAGAGACATTTCCATTGACTAAAGGCTGACCTGTAATGTCAGAACCTGGCAACTCGATGGAGGCCGGGTCCAAGATGACCGCTTGATAGGAAATGCCTTTTTGGGCATTTGCTACAGTGGAAATAAATAGCAATACAAAGAGTAGTAATTTTTTCATGGTAGTAGAACAAATGAATGAGTAATTATTTCGTGGCTATTTTAAGGCCAAAACTGAAAGTAGATGGAACAAAATTCAGCGTCGATGAGCCGAATGTGTTTGTGTCTAGGTGTTGAAAAGAAGTGTAAACCGAAATCTGATCGTTGACTTTTTTCGTGATCGATAAGTTAAAACCTACCGAGAATTTCAGGCCGCTAAATTGATCGTCATCCGCTAAATCGAGGTAGCGGTTTTGTAGAAACTGAGTGCCGTTAATCAGGGTTTGGACGGCCGCTGAAGCTTTGGCAGAAACAGTCAAACCATGTAAACCCGTGTAAGAGGGGCCGATACCTCCAGTCAAGCCCATAAAATCTGCCTGATAGGAAAAAGGAATGTTTTGCACATCGCCCACATTGTTGTATTGATTATAGGCCAAACCCAAATCATACACAAAAACTTTCGATAGTTTATTCTCGCGGGATAACGCCAAATGAAGGCCAGAACTAGACTTCAAAAAGTCCGGATTATTTCCGGCAGAATTCGTAAAAACATAGCGAGTAATGTTATTGCCGGTTTCGAAATTCCAGGTTTGCGCTTGTAGCGACGAAATGAAAAATAGGGCAATCAGGAGGGTAAAAATTGATCTCATAGAACAGAATTAAATCTTGAAGATCAATATTAGTGTAAAGATGTCCGGAAAAATATTTTTTGGACAAAGGCCTTGTTTCGATTCGCCGAATTGAATCAAATCATTACGAAAGCTTTTTTAAATAGACCGAAGGAGATTCCCCCGTTTGTGCTTTAAAAGCCTGAATGAAATTAGAGCGAGATTTATAGCCACAGGCCTTTCCTACACTCTCCAACGTATTCGTTTCTGCCTCGCCAGCCTTCAGTAGATTGACCGCCTCTTCGATCCGAAGCTGGTTTTTCCACTTTAGAAAAGTAATGCCTTTGTAATTATTAAAGTAATAGGTTAATACGTGTTCTGGAGTTGAAATATCTTTGACTAAATCTGACATAGCAAATCCTGGAATTAGAAATTTCTTTTCTGCCAAGTAAACCTCTAGCTGTTTTTCTACTTGAGTAAGCCTTAATTTATTTAGTTCAAAAGTCTTTGATGTAGTGGCAATTTCTTCATTTAATTTAATCACATCTAGTAAACTTTCTCCCGATTTTTCTTGTAAACCATATAACACAGATGGGAAAAAATAAATAGAAACCATCAACCCGAACATAATGATGCTAGCCACTGATCTTCCTCTCCCTTGTTCCATTAATACAATCATAAAGTCATTCACAAAATAAGAATGGGTACTAAATGCAATCAAACTTAAATTAAAGATCAATCCCAAAATCAAATACACCTGTAACCATTTCTTTAACACAAGGGCCGATTTCAATTTACCTTGCTGAATAGCTTTGTGGAGAATTAAGGAGGCAAAAACGAGGTAACAAAACGAAATGACTGAACGGAAAATAAAATAGAATGAAAAAGAGACTAAAGGAAAGTATACCTGATAAATCGCTCTTGAATTTTGATGGATTTTTTCTGACAGATCTAGCTTAAACGCCCAAGAATGGAAAGAATAGGGCAAAATATTAACCACAATCAGAATAAATGGTATGAAATGTAGATAATCCCAACCTCGAATGATTTTTTTTTCTGTTAAAATGGCGCGTACATAAAAATACAAGAAAGGGGTATTCAATAAATAAAAGGGGAAATAGTGAATAAGCGAAAGCGCACGTAACGATACGTCATCAGAAACAATAGACGACCAATGCGAAAAACTAAATAAACTGTTAAGTATAAAGTGATAGGCCAAATAACGGTTAGCCACATTAACCCGATCGGCAAAATGTAGAAGGAGAAAAGCGCTTAAAAACCCGACAAGGCTAATGGCAGGAAGCATATTTTTTATTAGAACACTGAGTTATCAGCAATGTACGAAAATTTAGATTCGAAACTATCCGTCTTTACCGAAAGGCACTGGCCTGAAAACAAAAAAGCTTTCCCGTTAAGGAAAGCTTTTTCAGACGCTTGAATTGTACTTGGGATGGGAATCGAACCCACACGAGCGTTACGGCTCACGGGATTTTAAGTCCCGCGTGTCTACCAGTTCCACCACCCAAGCGTCCTGGTAAAACTAAAAGCACCGATGGTGCTTTTTCGTTTTGAGCGAAAGACGGGGTTCGAACCCGCGACCTCGACCTTGGCAAGGTCGCGCTCTACCAGCTGAGCTACTTTCGCGTTTTGTGGATGCAAAAATAAGGCCTCCTATTGAATTATGCAAGTCGAAATCAAATTTTAGTGAAAATATTCTCTAAATTTATGCTTTCGAAAAAAATATGAGCATCAACAAACTCGACCAAACTGATCACAAATTACTAGAGATTCTTCAGCAAAATGCGAAGATCACAAACGCCCAATTATCCAAAGAAATTGGTCTTTCACCGGCTCCTACTTTGGAACGCGTAAAGAAATTAGAGACTTTAGGAATTATCCAAAGCTATCACGCTCAGGTGGATAGAGAAAAAGTAGGCTTAGGTGTGAGTACGTTTGTGACGGTGACTTTGACGGGTCACAAGAAGCAAGTGACAGAGTCATTCGTGAAACAAATACACCAAATTCCAGAGGTAATTGAGTGCCACCACGTGACGGGTTCTGGCGATTTTATGCTGAAAATAATTTCCAAAGATATTTCGACTTATCAGAAATTAATGCTCGAAAAAATCAACGAAATCGAAGAAGTGGCTGCCACTTCGACGATGGTGATCTTATCTTCGTTCAAAGAAAGTAAGGTTTTGCCTATTCCGTGATTATTCGCCGCGCGCCAATCGCGCGCGCAATCCTTATTACAATCGGTGCATAAATTGCGGGATCATTCGGTTTTTCCAAGCCGTAAAAGTTCCCGCTTGAATTTCCTTGCGAGCCTCGCCTACCATCCACAGATAGAAGCGCAGGTTACACACACTCGCGATCATTGCGCCTAACATTTCCTCGCAACGCACTAAGTGACGTAAATACGATTTCGTGTATTGACCGTGCACCTCATTCACGAAATGTGGATCGATGACCGAGAAGTCAGACTCCCATTTCTTATTCTTGATATTGATAATTCCCTGCGTCGTAAAAATCATCCCGTTGCGGGCATTTCTCGTAGGCATCACGCAATCGAACATATCGATTCCGAGCGCGATTCCTTCCAAAATATTCGCCGGCGTCCCCACGCCCATTAAATATCGCGGTTTGTCTTTTGGCAAAATATCCGTCACCTCATCCGCCATTGCGTACATATCTTCGACTGGCTCGCCCACGGATAAACCTCCGATGGCGTTACCAAAAGCCCCTTTGGACGCGATATATTCCGCCGAAACTTTCCGTAAATCAGAATAAACACTCCCCTGTACAATGGGAAATAAAGTCTGGTTATAGCCGTACTTCGGATCTGTTTCATTAAAACGGGTAATGCAACGATCTAGCCAACGGTGCGTCATATCCATCGATTTGCGCGCGTATTCGTAGGTACATGGGTACGGCGTGCATTCGTCGAAAGCCATCATAATATCCGCCCCGATCGTGCGCTGAATATCCATCACCCCTTCCGGCGTGAAATAGTGAATACTACCGTCTATATGTGATTTGAATTTGACCCCTTCTTCCTGAATTTTTCGTCCTGTTCCTGCCAAAGAATACACTTGATATCCTCCCGAGTCCGTCAAAATAGGCCCCTGCCAGCCATTGAATTTATGCAATCCACCTGCCTTTTCGATGACCTCTAAACCGGGACGCAAGTACAGATGGTAGGTATTTCCCAGGATAATTTGGGCCTTAATGGGATCAGTTAATTCTGAAATATGAACGCCTTTAACGGTCCCTGCAGTGCCTACAGGCATAAAAATGGGCGTTTGAATCGTCCCGTGATCTGTCGTTATTTCACCTGCGCGCGCTTTCGAGCTAGGATCCGTGTGGCTTATTGAGAATTTCATAAGACAAAGGTACAAAAGAATTTTCTTGTGAGCAGCTGAAGTCGCTGCTGCGCAGCTTAGTCACCTACGGTTCAGTCGTCACTTCGTGACTTAGTCATCGCTATGCGATTTAGTCGACTTCGCCTTAGTCAAAAACATTTCATAAGTGCATCCCCGAAGGGGATTCCATCTTTGTGCTTTTTGCTTTGCTCTTTGTGCTTTGAGAACAATGAAAGTTAATTAAAGCTTCCGCTTTAATTAACTTTCATAATGCCATTCATAATCCTCCAGTGCCCCGGGAACGTACACAAGAATGGATAATTGCCTGGAACACTTGGTGCTTTGAAGACCACTTTTACGCGGCCATCCGATTCCACTAATGGAGTATAGGCTAACACTTCTGGCATGGCTGGGATGTAGTTTTTCGCTGCACCATCAGCAGCTGTGATCATCTTGTCTGCGGCTAAACCGATTTTTTCTTGGCTTCCTAAAGCGCCTAAAACCCAGTTATGTTGCATCGCATCGACGTTTTCGAAGATCAACTCTACCGTCGCGCCTGCTGGTACGGTGAATTCCGCTGGGCTGTATTTCATCGCTTCTTTGATCGTCATAATCGTACGTTTCACGACTACTCCTTTCACCTCGGCTGTTGGAATTTCTACTTTCCAAAGACCCGCTAAACGCTCATACGCCTCCACATCCTGCGGACGTAATTGTTTGCCTAAGCCTTTTATAAAATCGGTATTTTCAGCTGATAATTCTGCCACGCGTTTTGCATTCCATGTCGCAGATGCTCCTTTCAATGCAGCGCCCATCGTAGGACCAGCTAGCTGTTTGATCGAACGCAATAAAGCGACGATATCATTAGCTGAATCATCTGAAGTCATTCCGCGGAACGATTTCTCTACGATGTACGAGCCTAAATCTGCAGGCAAGGAAACCACGATGGGTTGTCTGAAGATATTATTGTTGCGATTTGATTCGCCTAATACAGCTTTCGTATCTAAGGCAATTTCCATCACGTAATTACCTGCTTCGTCTGCCGTCCAGCCTAGGTTTCCTGTCCAAGGACCGTTGTTATTTTTCACGACAGAAACCGTTTCGCCTGGAGCCGCTCCATCTGTGAACGTGTAGGATTCCAAATCGGTACGACGGCCCATTCCTTCGATTTTGACGGTTAACGGAAGTGGGATGCCTTTTGGCAAGGCTTTATCGCCTCTGTTTTTCACGCGGATCACGAAACTAGCGCCTTCACGTAAGCGGAAGTTTCCGCCTTTGATCTGCACTTCTTCCACGACTAGGTCGAGGCCTGATTCCGTGCCAGCTGTCGATGGGTTTTTAGCCTCCCTCGCTAATTTCTCTGCTACCACCGCGCTTGATTGAGCGCCTTGTTTCGCGATGAATGCGGCACGACGTGCAGGACCACCTGCCATGACATAAGCTGCTAAAGCGTCTGGAATCCAACGATCCGTTGTTTTAGCAGAGACCGCGATTTTACGCGCCATCGCCGCTTCTACCGCTGGGGAAGAGGGAGATTCGATTAAAGCTAAAATGGAATGCAATACGACTAAGGAGTCTTTGTCGTTCAACATTTTTTGGTCCAAAATCAATTTCGCCGAAGCCGCCGTACGAGGCAAAACCTGCACCGCTTGCTTGCGAACCGCTGCCGATGTATGTTTCATCGCACGAGCTAAAGCTTCCATTGGTAAAACGCCTAAGCCTTCTAAGGTTCTAAGCGCGTGGATGGCTCCAGGAGCGAGACCGATTTCATCTGTTTTGGCAGAACCTAAAAGCGCTACCAAAGCCGGAACCACGTCTTTATTTCCGCGCTCAACTAATAAACGCTGCGCCTGTAAACGCCAAAACAAGTTCGAATGACTCAATGCCGCCACACATTCCGCCGGCGTTTTCAAAGAGACTGGTGTGTATTCTGGCGCTTTATTATAGCCCACGCGGTAAATACGACCGTGGGTGAAATCACGTAAATCCGTGTCATAGGCATTTCCACCACCGTTCTTGAATCCTTGCGGAACCGGGTTGTGTTGAATGATGTAAGAATACCAGTCCGCTACCCAAACGGCTCCATCCGGACCCACTTGTGCGAATACCGGAGATACCCATTCGTCAGCACCAGCTAAGAAATTGAATGCTTCTTTGTCATTGAAATCAGAGCCCGTCGGTACTTGGCGATTCTGGTGAATCACGTGACCTGTGGGTTCTGAAACGAAGGCGATTTGGTTCCAATACTCTTTCGGGAACGAGCGCGCAGAATAGAAATTATGTCCTGCCGCTGCCGTAAATCCGCCAAAAACATCCACCTGGCGCACTTTCTTCGTGATCGTCCGCATGTCCTTGTGTGTATCCGTATTTTTGGAACCATTCAAAGTCATAGGTGCATGCCAAATATTGCGGTGCGGAATAGCCATATACCAGCCGTGCGCATTATTTGCCGTCGAACCGAACACATCACCTGCCTCATTGAAGTCGAAGCCCCAGGTATTATTCGAAGTCGTCGTCATGTGTTCCATCTTCGAACCATCTGGCTTGAAGCGGAAGAATGCCTGCGCAAATTGAAGCGAATCCGCTCCCACTTTGCCCTTATATCCGGAATAACCCACACAACCCCAGATCCAGTTATCAAATCCATAATGCAAATTCGACGGTCCAGCATGGGTATCACCTGTTCCAAAACCGGTGAATAAGATTTTCTTTTCATCGGCTACATCATCGCCATTCGTGTCTTTCAACAAGATCATGTGAGGCGCCTGAGAAATAATCAAGCCTCCATTTGCGAACACCATCCCCGTAGGAATGCTTAGGCCTTCCGCCCATTTCGTGAATTTATCTGCCTTTCCATCTTTGTTTGTGTCTTCGCACAATAAGATATAGTCGCTACCACCCGTTTCTTTGCGTTCGTTTGGATAATCTTTCGTGATCAACACGTACAAACGTCCGCGCTCATCCCACGCCATCGCGATCGGGTGCATCACGTTCGGTTCAGAAGCGAAAACTTGCAAATTAAAGTCCACCGGAACCTGAATAAACTTCACGGATTCCTCTGGACTTAAAGGTAATTGCTGTAATTGAGCGCCTTCGCGTTTCTCGTAGTTGGGCAAATTAGCTTCGCGGTATTTCAAGACCGGGATATTCAATGCCGTTAATAAAGCTCTTTTTTCTGCTCCTACCGCATGTAGAATACCTTGTGTCACTAGATCCTGGAATCCTTCCGTTTCCCAAGTGCGCTCGTCGTGTCCATAAGCAGTGTAAAATACATTTCCTTTTCCGTAGGTACGCGTCCAAGTATAAGGTTCGGTGGTGGCACCTGGCTTATCTTTGGCCTGCTCTGGTCCTAGAATTCTAGATTGCCAAATCTGGTTATCCGGCTGCAATTGGCTGTGCAAATACGTCTCATCGACTGTCTTGATTTTCACATAGGTATTCGCTTCGTTTTTCACGCGAATCGAATCCATCCCATGCCGCCAAAACTGACCGCCCACCATCTTCACAAATTCCTTCGAATTGCGGAAGTTGAACGAAGCACAGTGAATCGCCACCAAACCGTGACCTGAAGCCACATAATTCAAGAGCGCTTTCTCCTGTGGCGCCGCGATCGAATCGTGGTTCGCATAGATCACCAAGGCATCGAATTTATTCAAATACGCCTCATTCAAATCCTTCAAGGATTCCGTGTAGGTGATATTCATCCCTTTGATTCCCACCGCGGATTGCAATGCAGGATATCTGTCAAAGGGTTTGTGGTGGCCTTTATCGCCTAAAAATAATAATTCGAGACGTCTACCAGGAGCAGCCGAAACCGAAAATTGAAACAAGAATGCCGCAGCAAATAAGAGAAAACGCATGGCTTAGAATTTAGGAATTTCAATGATTTTTCCGCCTTGAAGAGCAGATTCGTGAGCTAGTATACCTACCGACGTCCAGTTAGCGGACTGCGGAGCATTCGGGAATGGATCGCGATCTGCGGCCAAAGCTTGCAAGAATTCGTTCACCAAATGGGGGTGCGATCCACCGTGCCCTCCCCCTTGTGTAAACGAAAGGTGGGTATTATCCTCCTCATCGTACACGCCTTTAGTCGTGAAACGTTGAATTTCTTCGGGTAAATAATGTGCGAAATCCGGCGTAGGCACTTTCGATGGAATCTCTGGCTCCGGTTTTTTCGCCGTATGCACCACTAATTCTTCGCCCTCAATTAAAGGCCATTCTACCGATTTCTTCGATCCATAAACCTCAAAACTTTCGCGGTATTGACGCGCCACATCGAAAAGCGAACGGTACACCATCGCGCTCAAATCCGAATCACGGAACTTAATGTGCGCTGATTCCACTGCAAATGGGGAGTTATAATGCTGAATCAATTCTTCGCGAATCGTACCCGATCCGAAGCAAGAAACATATTCCGCTTCTAAACGCAACAATCCAGCCACCGGCCCTACGCAGTGTGTCGCATAGTGCATGGGAGGCAAGCCTGGCCAATAATCCGGCCATCCGTCCATATCTTGTTGGTGCGATGCTTTCAAGAATTGAATCTTGCCTAGCTCACCCTTTTCGTATAATTCTTTGATGTACAAAAACTCGCGCGCATAGACCACGGTCTCCATCATCATGTATTTCTTACCCATGCGCTTGCTCGCCTCCACGATCGCCTTGCACTCCTCCACAGTCGTCGCCATAGGCACCGTGCAAGCCACGTGTTTGCCTGCATTCAGCGCTTTTAGCGTCTGTTCTGCGTGCAAGTGAATAGGAGAATTGATGTGAACGACATCTACATTCGGGTCTTGGATTAGCTTCTCAAAATCCGTGTAGCGCGTCTCGATCCCATAAGCATCCCCGATGGAGTTGAGTTTTTCTTCATTTCTTTGGCAAATCGCATACATATTCGCCAATGGATGCTTCAAATAAATAGGAATAAATTCTGCGCCGAAACCTAGTCCGACAATCGCAACGTTATATTTTTTCATAGTTTAAAAGATTTCACCATTCATTTACCATTCACCACTTACCATTCACCATTCATTCACCATTCACCACTTACCATTCACCATTCGTTTACCATTCACCACCTACCATTTACCATAGATAAATCTGAAAGATTTTTCTACAAGCTCGCGCTCTGAATTAAACATTTTTCGCCAAATATGGGCCGCCGGTAATTTCTCGCTAAAGGCCTCCACCACGAGCCAGCCGGAATAATTTACGCCCTTAATAGACTGCAATACAGACGGCCAGTTCACCTGACCTTCTCCCAAAATCCCCCGCGTACTCTCCGACAATTGAATGTGCGGCGTCCGCTTCGCAATCCGACGAATCGCATTTGCCGTGCTCACTTCCTCGATATTCGCGTGGAACGTGTCAAACATAATCTCCACATAGGGGTGATTAATTCGCTCCACTAAAGCATATAATTCATCCGCACACGAGACCAAATAACTCTCGAAACGGTTCAGATATTCTAAACAAAGGGTAATATTCTTCGTGGCCGCGTGATCCGCCACTTCCCGGATGCCGGCGATGGAACAGTCGATTTCTTGCTGGGTGGCTTTGGCACCTGTAAATACACCAAGCGCCGAATGAAAAGGCCCAGA
Organism: Aquirufa esocilacus; assembly: GCF_042715595.1. NCBI lineage: Bacteria > Pseudomonadati > Bacteroidota > Cytophagia > Cytophagales > Flectobacillaceae > Aquirufa > Aquirufa esocilacus. The sequence continues at coordinate 203,525 of NZ_JBBKXX010000002.1, forward strand.
CAAATAGGGCGATCCTAAATAAGCCGCCACATCTACCGCTCCTTTCAAATACGCAATACCCGCCGCTCTAACCGCTGGATCCGGTGAAATCAAATTCTCAGCAGGCCCTGCAATCGCACAGGCGAAAGGTTGCAAGCCCAGTCGATCGACCTCCTTTTTCCAAGTAGGCCAATGCGCTAAATCAACATTAAATACCGGAATTTCAACGCCTTGATAACCCACCTCTTGAATAAAGGCAAGCTCTGATAATACAGAATCATTCATATCTGGCCCGTAAACGAGCAGATTCATGGCGATTGGGTTCATAGGTTTAGTAAGTCAGTAGACAGTTGTCAGTGGGCAGTTGTCAGTTGTCAGTCCGCAGGGAATGAGTCCGGAGGAGTCCCAAAAACTTCTCAATATAAAATAAAAAAATGGGTAATTCTACTAGTCTGTCCTGATTAGCTAGGAATTGAAAGCATAGCTTTTTAAAGCATAAAGAATAAAGCACAAAGAACAAAGATGGAATCCCCTATGGGGATGAATGTTTAAAATATTTCCTGTACGTTTCGCGCAGCGAATCAAACTTTATTCTTTGTGCTTTATGCTTTATTCTTTTTATCTAAGAACGGATGCGCCATCACCGTCAGCACCAACAAACTCGTACCCCAGTAGAAGGCGGGTTGCATGACTTCTTTTTGGCCAAAAATAAAGACCGCCAGCAAAATCCCATACACGGGCTCGAGCGTGATCACGAGATTGATCGAAAAGACGGAGAAAACTTTGTATAAATGGATGGTCTCGGTGTAAGCGTAAACGGTACAAACGACGGCCAAAATCCCAATCCAAAGCCAATCCAGTCCGACCGGAACGAAACCAGGCGAACCGCCCAACAGGCCGCTCAGCCAGACGGCGCCGGTGATAATTCCAGCCGCCACCATCTCATAAACGGTAATCAATTTAGGGTCGTGGGTGTGGGTATAATTTCCGTTAATCACAGAAAAAAGTGCGCCGAAAAATCCGGCACCAATGCCCATCACCAAACCAATCCATTGACCCGGTTCGACCGAAAAAATAATACCTAGGGCAATCACGACCAAGATTCCGAGAAAGACTTCAATCTTCGCAATCGGTTTTTTCTTCGCGATGGGCTCTAAAATGGAAGTCCAAAAGGTTTGGGTAGAAAGACCGGCGAGGCACATGGCGACTGTTGAGACTTTGGCAGCACCGAAAAACAATAGCCAGTGAAGCGCAACAAACGCACCATTCAACAGCCAGATCTTTAAAACCGAAGCGGGAACCTGAAAGGACTTTTTAGAAGCTGCGAGCATCAGTCCTAATCCGGCCGCCGCAATCACACAACGAAAAAAGACTATCGTCAACGCATTCGCTTCTGTTGCGTTGCCTAGAATAGCCGTAAACGCATACAAAATGACGATAAAATGTATCTTGAAGTAGTCGAGAAGCTGAGGACCCTGTCTCATCGTTAGCGCGGGATAGTGTAATAAAGTCCCACACCCACGGCGGAGAACACGATATTAGGGAGCCAAACCGCTAACAACGGAGGCATCCCGCCACCTTCCGCGATTCCCTTACTCATCATAAAGAAGAGGATATAGATGAAGGCCAAACTAAAGCCCAACGCAATCTGGAATCCAACGCCGCCTCGTGCTTTCCGAGCAGAAACCAAGAAGCCGATAATGGTCAAAATCATCACCGAAAAGGGATTGGCGAAGCGGAGGTATTTTTCAATTTGGAAGACTTCAATTCCGTCCGCACCGCGCGATTGCACTAAATCAATGTGGCGATTTAGCTCTGGAAGGGTAAAGGTTTCGTGCAATAAGTGTTTGTTCTCGAAGTCTTTGGGAAACAAATTAAGCGTCGTATCAATCTTTGCTCCAAACTTTAATGAGGTCGCCCCTGTCGCCCGAATGCGGTAATCATGAATCGTCCACTTCTTCGAAGTCGAGTCCCAGGTGATGCGATCCGACATCAATTTCTGTTGAATTTCCGTCCCCACAATACGCTCTAAACTGAAGCGATAGCCCGTATTCGTCGTATTATCGTAGGTTTCTAAATACGCATAGGTCTCCGGACCTATCTTAATATGAACGTCACGTTTGTCGAAATAGTAGGTATTGTTGATGTACTTATGCTCGAAAGGAACACGAATCTTGTTCGCGTTTGGCACTACCCAACCGATCATAAAAAAGGTCCCAATCGCTAAGATGCCTGATCCAATTAAATAAGGACGCATCAGACGTGTAAAACTTACCCCTGAGCTCAGAATCGCAATAATTTCCGTCTTTGCGGCGAGGTTTGCCGTAAAGAAAACGGTCGCGATAAAGACCATGAGCGGACTGATATAAGAAGCCCAATAGGGAATGAAATTCAGGTAATAATCCAAGAGGATCTCCCTTAAAGGAGCCTCTTTGCGAATGAAATCATCAATTTTCTCCGTGTAGTCGATCACCATCACAATAAGAACGATGATGAAAACGGCGAAAACGTAGGTCTTCAGAAATTTCTTTAAAATGTAATAATCAAGAATTTTCATGCTTAGCAGCAGCGCTTGGGTCGTATTTTAAACCAGAGAACCAATGTATAAATAATACACGAGCTGTCCTAAAATTAGCCGGCACTAACAGCAGGGAAACGGTCGTGATAGGCACCACGTAGCCCTCTGCCGGAGGATCGTTTAGGAAATTAAAGACCAAAATTCCCCCCACTAACATGATTCCCACCGTGAAGGCATACGAAATATACATCGCACCATAGAAAAATCCAGGCTCCACTTCGTAGCGAACGTCGCAAGATGGACAGTGTTCATGCATTTGAGCGAAATTAAGGACATTCCACCACTTGTATTTGAACAGACGGCCTTCGTGGCAATGCGGGCAACGGGCGTTAAACATAGCCGTTAGCTTGCTGGGATTTGACATAGAATCGGGTAATTTATGCCCAAAGGTAAAGAAAATTAGACGATTAAACGTAACAAAGGTCACGTTACGGAGGCTTTTTGTATCTTTGCTAAAATTAAACACACTCTTATGTATTCAACTTTCGTTACCATTCACTCGATCTTGTTTCTAGTGGTTTTAGCCCTAGGAATTTTATCTATTTTCAAAGGCTTAACAGGCAAAACTTTCACAGAATCTGATCGTAAAGTAGGCTTGTTTTACATGATCTCCTTGCACACGCAATTATTGATCGGATTAGTTCTTTATCTAGGGCTTAGCAAGGTGACAACAACAGCCTTTGCTGATTTTGGAGCAGCTATGAAAGATTCAGCGACTCGCTTGATCTTGGTAGAACACGTAACGGTTAACATCATCGCGATCGTTTTAGCGACGGTGGTGAATGCCAAAAACAAAAAAGCTATCACCGATGCCGCAAAGTTCAAAAACATGTGGCTATTGAACGGAATTGGTCTTTTATTGATTTTAAGCCGCATTCCTTGGGACCGCCTAAAAGCGTTTTTTGCCTAAATAGAATAGCATGAATAAGTGTATTTTCTTAGATCGCGATGGCGTTCTGAATGTGGATCGCGTGGATTACGTGTACCATTTAGGCCACTTTGTGATCCCCCCCGGCGTGAAAGAAGGCTTACAGGCTTTGAAGGACGCAGGGTATTTGTTGATTATTATTACGAACCAAAGTGGTATCGCAAAAGGCGTTTATAAACGCGAAGACGTGTACTTGATTCACGATGCGATCCAAGAGGGAACGGGAGTGAAATTAGATGACATCTACTTCTGCCCTTACCACGAGAATTTTGACAGTCATTCACTGACGCGCAAACCTGGATCATTGATGATCGAGAAAGCTGCAGCTAAATACGATATCGATATGGACGCCTCCTGGATGGTAGGCGACCACGAACGCGATATTACCGCTGGAACACGAGCGGGTTTACGGACCATTCGATTAGCGCCAGCTGGAACGGATACCAAAGCCACCCATTTAGTGGATGATTTATTAGCCGCTTCTAAAATAATTGTAGGATGAAAAAAGTATACTTAAGTGACGCCGGCCCCAAAGTTTCACCAGCCATCTACGGCTTTTGGCGTTGGGAAAAAGAAGACAAGAAAATGGACGAAATCGTCCATTTCTGTCTAGACAAAGGCATCAATACCTTTGATCATTCGGATCGTTATGGCGAATACACGGCGGAGAAAACTTTTGGAGAGCTTTTGGCAAAAAAATCCATCCAGCGTTCTGACATCGTTTTGTTCTCCAAATGTGGAGTTAATATCCCATCCCCTGCCAGACCGGACATCCGTGTAGCACACGTGAATACTTCTGCTGCGCACATTACAGCGTCTGTAGAAAACTCGCTTCGCAACTTGCAGACGGACTATTTGGACGTGTTTTTGTTAGACCAATTAGATCCTTTGTCGGATATTGAAACGACGGCTTTGGCACTCGAGAAATTAAAGAGCTCCGGAAAAGTGAAAAACATCGGCGTTTCGAACTTCTCGGTTTACCAACACCAATTGTTAGTTTCCTTCCTGAACATCCCGGTAGTTTCTAACCACATCGACTTAAACTTGTTGAATACAAGTGCATTAGATAATGGAATCGTGGATTATATCAAGCAAAAATACATGCGCCCTTTAGCAGTTTCGCCATTAGCGGGTGGCCGCATCGAGCACGGAACGGACGAGCAAGCCTTGAAATTGCGCAAGAAATTGAACGAGATGGCTACGAAATACGATAGCAATATCGAATCAGTTGCCGTTGCTTGGTTAATCAAATTAGGCGCCTTGCCATTAATCGGAACCTTAGAAGAAAAGCGTATTCAAAACATCGTGGATGCATTCGCGATCGAAATGGACCACCAGGATTGGTATGAGTTGTATAATACGACTAAACCGACGCAGGCGGTTTTAGATTAGAGATAATAGAGTAGAGAGTATAGATAAAAATCTCTTCATACATATTAAAAAAGGCTTCATTTCGAAGCCTTTTTTAATTCAATATCTCTTATCTCTACTCTATAATCTCCTATCTTCTACCACCGGTTCTCCTACCCCGCTCCTTACCTTTCGGAATCACTCTTCCTCCTCTCGGCGCTTCTCTCTTGCGAGAACGGTTGTTCGCGAATTTGCCTACTAAGCCAGAACGCATACCTACTAATTCTAGGTCGATGGTGCGTTTCGCTAAGTTCGTGTCGCGGACTTTTACTTGCACCTTGTCTCCAAAGGTGAAGACACGGCCATTCGATTTACCCACGATGCGGTAATTATTTTTATCTAAATCGTAGAAGTCGTCATTCAAGTCGACCATACGCACGAGGCCTTCACAAGATGTTTCGCCTATTTCGACGAAGATTCCGAACTCGGTTACTCCGGTGATGATACCGTCAAAAACTTGTGGTTCGTGCAAGCTCATGTATTCCACTTGCTTGTACTTGATGGAAGCGCGTTCTGCATCAGAAGCAAGTTTTTCGCGGTCTGAGCTGTGCTTACATTGGATCTCTAAAGGTGCGCGTTCCGCTGGAGTGCCACCGTCTAAATAATGTTGCAACAGGCGATGCGTCATGACGTCTGGGTAACGGCGAATCGGACTGGTGAAGTGTGAATAGAACGGGAATGCTAAGCCGAAGTGACCGACAGGATCGGTACTATAACGGGCTTTGGACATCGTACGAACCGCTAAACTCTGCAACACGTGCTCCTCGCCTTTGCCCTCGATGTTCTCCATCAAGGCATTGAACGATTTGCTGACGTGCTGAGGATCAGTCGTTACTTGGTAACCAAATTTCTTCGCGAACGAAGAGAATACCTGCAATTTCTCTGGATCCGGTGCTTCGTGAATACGGTACACCATCGTGTTTTTAGGCTCGTCTTTTTTCTTGTTGAAGACGAATTCGGCCACTTTTTTGTTAGCCAATAACATAAACTCCTCAATCAATTTATGCGCATCCTTGCGAATACGTGGATAAACCCCGATGGGCTTTCCGTCCCCATCTAATTCGAAGCGGACTTCGGCTGTTTCGAAGTTCACGGAACCGTGTTCGAAACGTCTGTCGCGGTAGCTTTTTGCAATGCGGTTCAAATCACGAATGACAGGAACTAAGGTGTCATCTGAATCATTTTCGATTAATTCTTGTGCCTGCTCGTAAGCAAAACGACGGTCCGAGTGAATAACCGTGCGACCAAACCACTCTTTAACGATGGTGTCGTTCGCGTCCAATTCGAAAACGGCGGAAAACGTTAATTTATCTTCGTTCGGACGAAGGGAACAAAGTCCATTCGATAATTTTTCCGGCAACATAGGCACCACGCGGTCGACTAAGTAAACCGAGGTAGCACGCTTGTAGGCTTCGATATCGAGTACGCTTCCGGGTTTCACATAATGAGCGACATCAGCGATGTGGACACCGATTTCGGTGTTGCCGTTCTTTAGTTTTTGGTAAGAGATGGCATCGTCAAAATCCTTCGCATCGATCGGGTCGATCGTGAAAGTTAAGACGTTACGCATGTCCTTGCGCTTCTTAATTTCAGTGGCTGGAATTTGCACTAAGATCGAGGCAGCGGCTTTTTCTACTTCCTCAGGGAAGTCATACGGCAAGCCGTATTCCGCTAAAATCGAGTGCATTTCGGTGTCGTTCTCTCCGGCTTTACCTAGCACTTTGATGACACGACCTTCGGCCTTTTTACCGTCTGTTCCCCAGCGAGTAACTTCTACGATTACTTTATCTAAGTGCTTTGCGTCCTTGATTTCGAATTTAGGCAAGTAGACATCTTCGTAGATTTTCTTCGAATCCGGGATTAAAAACGAGTAGTGTGGAGTCACTTGAATGACACCTACTAACTCAGCGGAACGACGTTCCAATATCTGCACGACCTCTCCTTCCGGGCGGTCATTTTTTCTTTTTTCGGATGGGCGACGTGCTTGGACGATGACTTTATCCCCGTCTTTGGCATTATTTAAATCGCCTGTAGCCACCCAAATATCCTTCGCCCCATCTTCCGGAATCACAAAGGCAAAACGCGCATTTACGTGATCCACGCGTCCTGTCACCTGGAAAGATTCATTGTCAAAACGAATATTTCCCTCTTCATTCTTGATTAAACGATTTTCCGCAATCAACTTAGCGACTAGGTCAGAATAAATCTCCTTCGTCTTGCGATCGCGGATAGCAAAAGCCTTGTGTAATTGGTTCAAAGAATACGAACGGTAGTCGTTCAATTCAAAAAACTCCAATATTTCAGCTTTTAAGCCGCTCAAAAATTTCAGTTCCTTAGGGGAAGGCATGGTATTTCAATTCAAATTATCCTGCAAGGTACACATTATTGATTTCTTAATTCCTAATTCGGCATTGTATTGCTATCTTTGGGCTTGTTTTTCAGCATTTCTTAGATGAACCGTTCCCGCATTGCCCTCTTTTTACTGCTTGTTTTCGCCCTGACTGGCGCTTACTTTGTTTGGAAGCCAACGGCGGAGGTACCAGCTGCGGAAGTTAACATCGTCGAAACGCCTGATTTCAAGGCGGATTCAGCCTATCAATTTATTGCGAAACAAGTGGCTTTTGGCCCACGTATTCCGGGTTCTGAGGCGAGCGCAAATACCCTGAAGTTTTTGGTTGCCAAATTAAAATCCTACGGCTGGACCGTGACGGAGCAGCCTTTTACAGCTTTCCGCTACGATGGCAAGAAATTACAAGGCACGAATATTATCGCTCAATTTCAGCCAGCCATCGCAAAACGTATTTTACTATCGTCCCATTGGGATGCCCGTAGTATTGCGGACAAAGATTCGGTGCGTAAAGACGAGCCAATCGACGCCGCAAATGACGGAGCGAGTGGCGTGGGGGTCTTATTAGAAATCGCGCGCAATTTGCACGAGGCTAAAACTAAACCCGCAGTGGGTGTTGATATCGTCCTTTTCGATCTAGAAGATCACGGGGAACCGGAAGATTATACGGGAGAACATAAACCCAACAGTTGGGCTTTAGGCTCACAGCATTGGGCTGCGAACCTGGTTCCAGCGAACTACCGTCCCTACTATGGTATCTTGTTAGATATGGTGGGTGGAAAAGGCGCGATGTTCCCGCACGAGGGGACTTCGATGCAATATGCGCCGGGAATTGTGCGCTCGGTTTGGGCGACGGCGGCGGATTTAGGATACAGCCATTTATTCGTGGATCAGGATGCCTTCGGGATTTCAGATGATCATACGGCGGTGAATGAGGTTGCCAAAATCCAAATGATTGATTTAATCGATTTACGCGCGTCGAATGGCGGCTTCGAGTTTGGAAGCTTCCACCATACGCATGCAGATAATTTAGCTAACATCGACAAATCGACCCTGAAAGCGGTCGGCCAAACACTTTTACAGGTTCTATACCGAGAATAATCCATGGAAGAAACAAACTTACAACAGGTTCATTTAAATGACCTCCACGTGTCGCTAGGAGCGAAAATGGTGCCCTTTGCTGGCTTTAATATGCCCGTATTGTACACGAACCTAATCGAAGAGCACCTGTGTGTGCGCAATTCGGTGGGTGTTTTCGACGTGAGTCACATGGGTGAATTCTTCCTGAAAGGGGACCGCGTTTTGGACTTTATCCAATACGTGACCTCGAACGACGCGTCTAAATTAGTGGACGGGAAAGTGCAATACAGCTGTTTGCCAAATAACGAGGGCGGCATCGTCGATGACTTATTAGTCTACCGCGTGAACGAAACCGAGTACATCTTGGTCGTGAACGCTTCGAACATTGAGAAAGATTGGAACTGGATCTCCTCTCACAATACCTTCGGGGTGGAGATGGTGAATCGCAGCGACGAATATAGTTTATTAGCGGTACAGGGGCCGAAGGCGATTTTGGCACTACAAAAATTAACGTCCGTGACCTTAGTAGACATGCCCTATTATACCTTCAAAATAGGTGAAATGGCCGGTTTCTCTGACATCATCATCTCAAACACTGGTTATACCGGCGCAGGTGGATTCGAGATTTACGTGAAAAACGAAAATGCCTTAGCGATGTGGAACGCGATCTTCGAAGCAGGTGCAGAATTCGACATCAAACCGATCGGTCTAGGTGCGCGCGACACGCTTCGTACCGAAAAAGGCTATTGCTTGTATGGACACGACATCGACGACACAACCTCACCTATCGAGGCTGGCTTAGGCTGGATCACGTCATTCAACAAAGATTTTATCAGGAGAGACCACCACGCTGCCATCAAGGCGAATGGTCCATCGAAAAAATTAGTCGGCTTCGAAATGATTGAGCGCGGTATTCCTCGCCAACATTATCCGATTTTAAACGCGGCAGGCGAGACAATTGGCGAGGTAACTTCTGGCACACAATCTCCATCCCTTTCAAAAGGAATCGGAATGGGTTATGTGAGCACGAAACACACAGGAACGGAGATCTTTATCTCGATCCGTGACAAAGCCATTAAGGCCGAAATTGTTAAATTACCTTTCTTATAAAATGAAGAAAATCGACGTCTGTTTATCGCCGGACTTGATCCATTTATATGATTTATCCTCCGTGGCGGTGGTTGTGGTGGATATTTTCCGCGCGACTTCCTGCATGGTGACTGCTTTTGCGAGCGGTGCTTCGGAGATTGTTCCCGTGGAAGAGGTCGAACTGTGCCAGGAATATGGCGCTAAAGGATATTTGACGGCGGCGGAACGAAACGGGGTTACTCCTGCTGGTTTTGACTTTGACAATTCTCCTTTTTCGTATCAAGTAGAGAAGGTAAAAGGGGCCAAAATTTGCGTCACCACCACGAACGGCACAGTGGCTATTCGTCGGTCGAGCAGTGCACCTGCCGTTTATGTGGGTGCATTCTTGAATATTTCCCGAGTGGTCTCAGCGCTGAAAGATTGGAGCGGAAACGCCTTAGTCGTTTGTGCTGGCTGGAAAGGGAAACCGAATTTAGAAGATACCTTGTTTGCTGGTGCCTTAATTGATACCTTAACAGGTGAATACGAAGTGGCAGATGATGCTGCTTTGATGGCCTGGAAACAATATAACCTAGCCTCGAATGATCTATTAACGGCGGTGAAGAATTCTTCCCACGTGAACCGATTATTAGGTTTAGGCATTGAAAAAGATATCGCGTTTTGTTTAGAATTTGATCGGTATTCTGTACTTCCTACACTGGAGGGAGATGCCTTAAGATTAGTATGATATTATATAGCACCGAACACAAAAGTCCTAATGTAAGCCTAGAAGAGGCTATTTTCCGTGGCCTTCCCCCGGACAATGGCTTGTATATGCCTACTGAAATTAAACCATTACCGGCTTCGTTTTTCGAAACGATTCAGGACCGCAGCTTGCCAGAAATTGCGATCGCGGTGTGTGAAAATTTGCTCGGGGATAGTTTAAGTTCAGCAGATATTAAAAAAATCATCGAGCAATCGATGACTTTCGAGGCGCCTATCGTTTCTCTAGAATCTGGGGTAGAGGTATTGGAATTATTCCACGGGCCATCGATGGCGTTTAAGGATTTTGGCGCACGTTTCATGGCCGCGATCATGTCGCACTATTTGTTGAAATCGAAGCGCGAAATTCGCATTTTGGTGGCCACTTCTGGGGACACGGGTGGTGCGGTAGCGCAGGGTTTTTTCAACACGCCGGGCATCTCGGTGACGATTTTATATCCGACTGGAAAGGTGTCTGATATTCAGGAGAAGCAATTGACAACCTTGGGTGGAAATGTGACCGCATTAGAAATAGACGGCACATTTGATGATTGCCAAAGATTAGTCAAGCAAGCCTTCCTCGACGAAGAACTACGTGCCGCTTTTGATTTAGCGTCTGCTAATTCCATCAACATTTCTCGTTTAATTCCACAGTCTTTCTACTACTTCGCGGCTTATGCGCAGGCGAAAAAGAAAGGTTTGAATGCACCGGTGGTATTTAGCGTGCCATCTGGTAACTTTGGCAATCTAAGCGCTGGATTGATGGCCTACCGAATGGGCCTTCCGGTAAAAGCATTCGTTGCTTCTTGTAATGAGAACCACCCAGTGGCAGATTACCTGCTTACCGGAGAATACAATCCAGTGGCTTCAGTGGAAACCTTATCGAATGCGATGGATGTGGGTAGCCCTTCAAACTTCATCCGCATGCGTTTACTAGCAGGCGATGAATGGTCTCAGGTGCGCAAGATTATTAAAGGTTACTATACAGACGATCAGAAAACACAGGAAATCATGGCAGACGTGTTCGCGCGCACTGGCTATGTGATGTGTCCACATACGGCCGTTGCCTACGATGGTTTGCAACAATATGCCGCAGAATATCCAGGTGAAATCACTGGTATTTTGTTGTCTACCGCCCATTACGCGAAGTTCTTACCTACGGTGGAGGGAACGTTAGGGGTTTCAGTTCCGGTGCCTACTCGTTTGGCGGAGCTTTTGGATAAAACAAAAAAGTCCATCCCCATGGGGACGGACTTCGCTGATTTCAAAGCTTATTTACTACAATAAAGCCTTGAATTTTTCTCTTTCTTGGTAAGCGATAATGGCTGACAATACCATTAAAGCGATACCCACACCAGGTTGATGCGCTAAGCACAATTCAAATAACAAGATATTTACAGTGATAGGGGCTAAAATCGTTAGTCCTAAAGCACGTTTGCCCGGGAATAAGATCAAGGCTCCTCCGATTACTTCTAATACTTTGATCACCTTCAAAATTCCTGAAGAGAACAATACACCCATGAATACACCTGGATCTCCAGTCATAGGTGGCTGTGCAACGAAATTAAAGAAGAAGTTCAATCCTCCGAAAAGATAAAGTGCTCCCACAAGAACCGAAGGCAATAAGTCAAGTACTTTTTTCATATGTAGTTTTTTGGTGATGGCTAAAATTAGAATTTTTAGTTGAATGACGCAAAATCTAATGCCCTTAATTGCAAGGTGCGATTTCCGTTATATTCATTCACTTCGAGGTGATAGACTAGTTTAATAGGCAAACGTTGCTCATAAGCGGCACTCAAGCCGTCATAGAAATCCGCTTTCATCCCGAAACCAACTACTTCTAAACCTCGCTCATCCGGCGTAGAACCCACGTAAATTTTCAAGTGCTCTTCTTTCATCACAAAGGGACTCCTTGTTACAAAAACCGGCCCTGAAACGAAATTAGGTAGCATATTTCCTGGGCCATAAGGAGATAAACGAACCAATAATTTATCATAAAACGATATACTCAAGGCTTCCAAAGGCAACTGAATATCCACCGGCAAATCCGCTTTAGGAGAAATATTGGCTAATCCCTCCTGCGCAATACGCTCAAACTTCTCAATGAATGCCTGCAGATTCTCCGGCTTTAAATGCAAACCGGCCGCATGCGTATGCCCACCGAACTGCTCTAATAAATCTGCACATTCTTCTAACGCCTGGTGCACATCAAAACCCCGAACAGACCGAGCAGAACCCACTAATTGGCCATGCGATTCTGTTAAAATAATCGTTGGCCTAAAATACTGATCTTGTATTTTACTCGCCACAATACCCACTACCCCTTTATGCCAACCCGGATTAAATAGAACCGTACTGCGGGCTGATAGCAGAAAATCATTCCCCTCAAACATCGCCAAAGCCTGCGCCACGATTTCTTTCTCCACCACTCGGCGATCCAAGTTCTGTTGAATGACCGCCTCCGCTAATGCCTCCGCCTCTTGATTATCTGCCGCTAACATTAATTTCACTGCCCCATGGGCGTGGTCCATTCGGCCAGCTGCATTGATAATGGGGGAAATAGAGAAGACAATATCTGAAATTTGAATAGGAGCTTTCTTCTTCGCTTTGTTTAATAAATAGCCTAAACCGGGGCAGGGATTTGTGCCTAATTTGGCTAAGCCTAAAAAGGCCAACACCCGATTTTCTCCATTCATCGGTACGATATCAGCCGCGATACTGCAAGCCAAAAGATCCGCCGATTCCCATAAAGGGTCAAGTTCTAAGTCATTCGCGATCGCAAAGGCCATCATCAGCTTGAAGCCGACACCGGCACCCGTTAATTCTTTGAATGGGTATGGGCAATCCTTGCGCTTGGGATCTAAAACCGCGACCGCCGCAGGGATTGTAGCCTCTGGTAAGTGGTGATCACAAATGATAAAATCGATCCCGTTTTCATTGCACCAAGCCACGCGTTCGTGGGCTTTAATTCCACAGTCGAGGGAGATGATCAGCGTGTAATTATTGTCTTTCGCATACTGAATACCTGCCTGCGACACGCCATAACCCTCTGCATAGCGATCCGGAATATAGTAATCACAATCCGCCCCTAAAATACCCGCTAAATAACTATAGACTAGCGTAACAGCCGTCGTTCCATCCACGTCATAATCACCGTAAATCAAGATTTTCTCCCCAGATTCCAGGGCATGTCCGAGCCGCTCCACCGCTTTGTCCATGTCTTTCATCAAGAAAGGGTCATGCAGTTGGCTAACATCAGGCACCATAAAGTCTTTCACTTCTTGGAATGTCTTAATGCCTCGTGATACCAATAAGGATAAAAAATAGGGATTCTTTAATGCCAAAGCCTCCCCTAATGCCTCTACTTCCGCGGCCGGCGGCGCTGGCACGTATACCCAATTCTTTTTTGCTTCCATTTTATAAAATTTCTATTTCTACGCGGCGGTTGATTTGGCGTCCCTCTTCTGTGGCATTATCCGCTTTCGGTTTTGACTTACCAAAGCCTTTCGTCCGAATACGAGTCGTATCAATACCGCCTTTTAATAAATTCTCTTTTACGGCATTTGCACGTTCAAGCGATAATTTATTATTGATTTCATCTGAACCCGTGTTATCTGTATGTCCACTAATCTCGATCATGAGTGACTTGTTCTCAGACATTACCTGCAAAATTCGTTTCAATTCAGGCGCAGATTCTGGCTTTAAAGTCGCCTTACCTAGATCAAAAAAGAGGTTATTAATCGTTGCGGTATTTCCTTTTACCAGCGGAACCATCGATAAATCTCGGTCATCCAATTCTAAATAACGCCCTTTCATGGTAGAGAGGTCTAGGTTTGTGGACGCAGGTATTAAACCTTTGGCCTTTGCCGTAATTCCGTAATTCTTACCAAAAGGAAGTACTAATTTATACTTACCTGTGGCCGGATCCGGTTTCGCCTGCCCGAGCACTTTACCTGTAGACAAATCTTCATAGGTTACAGAAGCGTCTTCTGGCACCTTTCCTGTTTGTTGATTTAATACCGTACCGGACATTAAAACCACCGGATCCGAATCTTGTGAAGTAACGGAACGGGTGGATGAATTACCTAATCGGCTAACTCCCATGGCAGCATCCACCGGTGCATTGCCGATTTTTCCACCAGACTCACTACCTCCAGACTCTTTCCCATCGGACTTCGGACTCAGTCCCTCAGTCCCTGAGGACTCCGGACTCTCGACTTCTAGCCGAAATATATCTTTCTTGCCCAGCGACCCTTTCCCTGACATAAAATAAGCATAATCGCCCTTTGCCGCGATGGAATAATACGCATCGTATTCATCGGTGTTGATGGGAAAGCCTAGGTTTTGAGGTTTGCGCCAGTGTTGCCACGTATCATCTAGACGGCGTGTCAGGTAGATATCTTGACTTCCTTGGCCTCCAGGACGGTCAGAAGAAAAATAGAGCGTCTTCCCATCAGCTGATAAAAAGGGCGTTGTCTCCGAGTATTTTGTATTAATCTCATCGCCTAATTCGAGCGGGCGCGTCCAGCGGCCCTCCTCAAAAAAGCTTACAAATAAATCGTCATCTTCGCTGTTCTTCTTGCGGGCAAAAGCAAGCAAAATCGCCTTCCCATCCATCGTCAGATACCCGTATTCATTCTTCCCTTTGCTCATCTGCTCGTAGCCAGGGATATCGACTTTTACTGGGACAGTCCAGCCGGCAGTTGTCTTATTAGATAGGGAAAATCCACGTGTTTCGTACGCGCCATTTACATAGGCCCCTTTTAGTAGAATCGTTTGGCCGTCTGGCGAAATCGATAAAATGGTATTGTATTGGTCGCGGTTCAAAACCTCTGAAAGTCGTCTTGCGGTGCTCCACGTGTCCCCAACTTTTTCAGAGAACCAAATGTCCTGGGATCCTGCAATCGTTTCAGATCCTTTCACACCATAGCGGTTAGCTGGGTGACTTTTACGACCAAAATACAGTGTTCTTCCATCCGGCGAAATTACCGGATTTAGCTCCGAAAATTCTGAATTCACGGCAGAACCTAAGTTCTCCGGGGCTTTTTGAGCCATCAGAAATTCCGAAATCAATAAGAGGAACAACAGCTTTCTCATCCCACGTAAATCCACTTCTTCTCCATCTTCTCTGGCTGATACGCCATGATCCAATCCGCTAATTTATCCGGATCGGATTCCACTTGCAGGGCATCCATATTCGGTTGCTTTAAGAATCCTTCGTCCACCATATGCTGAATTTGCTTTAACTGGTGGTCAAAATAACCATTAATATTAAACACCGAAACCGGCATCTCATGTAGGTCTAATTGCTTCCAGGTTAGAATTTCGAACAATTCGTCCAAAGTCCCAAAGCCGCCCGGCATCGCAATCACGCCATCCGCCATATCGGCCATCAAAGCTTTGCGCGTATGCATCGTATCAGTTACGTGCAATTCAGGCAAGCCTTTGTGCTTCACTTCCCAAGGTTCCATGAATTGAGGAATCACACCAATGGCGTGTCCGCCCAAGCGCAAGAATTCATCCGCTAAGACGCCCATCAAACCTACACTTCCTGCGCCAAAAATCACCTGACAACCATGTGCGTGTAAGGCCTGTGCTAATTTCACTACTTGTTCCGCATAAACCGGATTATGGCCTTTCGAAGACCCACAATAAATCAATATTTTTTTAGACATGTACTAGCTCTTTTAATGCTTCATCGAAGCGGACAAAGGTAAAGGAAAAGGCTGCGTCTTTTTCAAACTTCGCCGAAGACACGCGGCTACCTCCCAGCACTAAACAGGCCATCTCGCCTAACACCAGGCGAAGTAAAAAACCCGGGATGGAGGGCAAGAAGAAAGGCCTGTGCAAGGCTTTGGCAATTTGCTTATTCATTTCTCCTGCTCGAATAGGCTCCGGAGCTACGCCATTATAGACGCCTGAAAGACTTGAATTTATCAATAACTCGTTAAATATTCTGACTAAGTCGGTAATGTGAATCCAGGATTGCCACTGCTTTCCCGAGCCTAAATTAGCTCCTACATAATACTTGATCGGCTTCGAAATAACGGGGAAAATCCCACCTGCTGTACCCATCACTAAGCCGATGCGGACTTTCGCTAATCGAATACCTAAGGTGGCGATTTGGTCGACCGCCTCTTCCCATTGTTTGGTACAATCCGCCAGAAAATCCAAGCCCGCAGAAGAGGTTTCTACACATTCTTGCTCACCTGTATCAGCCCCGTAAAAGCCGATGGCAGAAGCAGAAACAACGGTCTTAATGGTATGAGGAATAGTTGATAAAGCCTGGTATAAAACCGCGGTGCTTCGCACGCGGCTGTTAATTAATTCTCTTTTGCGCGCGGCAGACCAGCGTTCGTCCGCGATGCCCGCCCCGGCTAAATGCACAATTGCATCTACGCCTTCGAAAGCCGCTGGGTCGATGTAGCCATAGGAAACATCCCATTGGAAGTCTCCGCCAGATCGCGATAAAATCACCACCTCGTGGCCCTGAGTCAGCAAAAATTGCTTCAGCGCACCGCCCAAGAAACCTGTACCCCCCGTGATGAGAATGCGCATATTAGTTTCCTTTTTTAATCGCTTGGTAAATCACTTCATTGATTCCCGTGCGAATGTTCATATCCGAAATTTTGGAATTATTCCGCGTCGGATACACTCGATTCGATAAGAAGACATAGACCAAATCCTGCTTCGGGTCAATCCACGTATAGGTTCCCGTAAAACCAGAGTGACCAAAGCTCTCTAGACTCGCCGAAGCGGCCGCAGAAACGCCCGCCTTGTTGCGATCCACTTTATCAAATCCTACCCCACGACGCGCATTTTCAGCCGCACTAAATGGATACGAAGTCCACTGTTTGATGGTCGATTCTTGAATGAATTGCTGACCACCGTAATAGCCTTTTTGGAGGTACATCTGCATCAATTTCGCTAAGTCATTCGCATTCCCAAACAAACCGGCATGACCTGAAATTCCATCCAATAAGGCAGCGCCCTCATCGTGTACCTTTCCGTGAATTAATGTCTTGCGGAATAATGAATCATATTCCGATGGCACGATACGAGTCAGTGGAAAATGTTTTTCTGCCTGATATACTAAAGTAGACGCCCCCAAAGGTTTGTAAAAAGTGTCTGAAAGGAAATCTGTCCAGGGTTTCCCGGACATGCGCGGCGATTCTGCTGGCAATAAATAATAGGACAAATCCGAATACACATATTCTTTCTTCTCGCGCAACGGACTCTCCTTAATCGCTGTCATAATCTGCTCTTTTAAGGTTTTGTGTGCCCATAAAGTAGGCGCCACTTGCGTAGGGAATTCTTCGGATTGCGCATAAGACAAGGTGAATGGTTTCCATCGGGTCACATCTTTCGTGATGTCCACAAATTCTTTCCACATGGCTTTTTGGTCCTTGATATTTTTCTTTAATCGTGCTTCGCCAGACGCTGGGCTCAAGAAACGTTCCAAATACTTGTACTTCACATCGTCCTGCGTGTATTTAGCTTGAAATTTCTTGCTGTGAAAAATCATATCGGTGCTGTCCACATAGTCCATCCAGAACGGAATCCACGCTTTCAAGCGAGCCTGATGCGTTAACACATCTTCGTATAAAAGTCCTGATTTATTCGATGTAGCAAAGGAGGGAACTAGCTGCCCCATGGTCGTTTTCAAGGAGAATTTACCCTCATCTTGCCATTTCATCAAGGCAGGAATGGACGTAGAAATCTTGGTGATAGAAGCTAAATCGAAGATATCAGTCGTCTTTAATGGAACAGTCGTTTCGTAAATCTGGTTGCCAAAAGCCTTGTGATAAATGACTTTCCCTTCTTTGGCAATCAACACCACCACACCCGGAGCGCCCTTCACCGCAATCGCTAATTTCGCCATCGAATCCACTTTTGCATTCAAATAAGCAGATGAAATGCCCACCGCTTCTGGAAGCAAATTGTATTGCAAACGCGCTAAGGAAGTCGTCGTCACACCCATTCCCTGCTTATAAATCGCATTCAAACTAACCGGCAATTTCCCCGTCGCCGGAATCGCCCCAAACACAATTTCTGCCGCCGCTTCCTGCTGCGCTATTCCATCCTGATAAGCGGTCATCAAGGCTCCCGCATTCTTCAAACTGTCAAATTGTGTTAAGGTATTCACGTTCGCATAATGAATCGCCACCGTTTTAGACGTGGCAAAACGATTCACCAAAGACTTTAACTTAGGTTTCAAACTATAATTATTCGCCGGACGAATCGAAATACTGTGAATCCCCATCAACACCACATCGTAGTTTTTCAAGGTATTTTCGATGCGCGCAATCGTCGTATCCGCGCTCGTCTCATCCAGGTAGAAATGAGGCATTTCGACGTAGTTGTTGGCCATTTTTTGGAACTCCGTAGGGAAAGCAGCGCCATATGCCGGCTTACCGATAGCCAAAGTAGCAATACGTGTTTTATCTAAGGCTTTAATGGGTACTAGCTCGCCCGGATTCTTGATTAATGTGATCGATTTCTCCGCTAATTCACGGTTCAGTACTTCACTCTTAATCGGATTCAAATCCTTGAGTAAGTTCTCCACGACGATCGGTTCGTAGTGGGCAAGTCCCGCCCAGGCTTTGGCATGTAAAATACGTTTAACCCGCTGATCGATATCCTCTTGCGAGATTTCGCCGTTCGTTAACGCCTTTTTAATCGCGTCAAAAGCCGCCGGAACATCCACAAATGTTTCTAAAATATCATTACCAGCCAGGATCGCCTTCACGTTCGCCGTACCTTCTGGGAACATCTTCGTCGCCCCTTTCATGTCCATCGCATCCGTAAACACGAGGCCTTTAAATTTCAATTCATCGCGCAATAAACCGGTCACAATCGGTTTCGAAAGTGTCGAGGCTAACGACTTCGTGGAATCTAAAGCGGGTAAATTCAGGTGAGCCACCATCACGCCCTGCAAACCGTTCGAGATCAATTCTCGATACGGGTACAATTCCAAACTATCCAAGCGAGCACGCGAGTGATTCAAAACCGGAATATCAAAATGAGAATCTACGCCTGTGTCGCCGTGGCCTGGAAAATGTTTCGCTGAAGTAATAATCCCGGCTTTTTGAAGCCCTCTCATATAGGCCAAAGACTTTGCCGTCACATCCTCCCGGTTCTCCCCAAACGAGCGGAAATTAATCACCGGATTCAACGGATTATTATTCACATCCACCACAGGAGCATAATTAATGTGCACACCCATTCTTCTACATTGCTCCCCTATTTGCAGGCCCATCTTCTCGATCAAGGCCATATTTCCTTGCATCGCGCCTAAAGTCATTTGGTATGGAAAACGAAACGTTGAATCCAAACGCATCGCCAATCCCCACTCTAAATCCATCCCGATAAACAGCGGAACTTTGGTTCTATGTTGTAATTCATTGACTAGAATAGCCTGCTTCACCGGATGCCCTTTAAATAGCACAAAGCCTCCCACATGGTAGTCTTTCACAATCGAATACAAACGCGTCGTGTCATAGGTATCCGCCACATTTCCACGGGGCATCAACATTTGACCGATTTTCTCGTCTACACTCAAAGAATTGAAAACGGAATCCACCCATTTTTGCTGGGTATGCGGGAATAAATCCTGTGAAAAGGCCTGGAAACTTAAAAGGAAAAGCAGTAATCCGGTGCTGATTTTTTTCATAGCAAGGTTAACATTCATATAAGGTGTGAAAATACGCTAAATGTGGGAATCTTCTGAAATATCCGGCCTAATTTTTCGTGCTAATTTTCATTCCACCGAAAGCATTCGTAATTTTAGGACTTAAATGATGAACGTATGAGAAAAAAAATTGTTGCAGGTAACTGGAAAATGAACAAAACGGCGCAAGAAGCATTCGTTTTGGCTACTGAAGTAGCGGAATTAGTGAAGTCTAGCGTTTCCGCGGATGTTCAGGTGATTATGTCGACACCGGCTTTGTATTTAACAGGTGTAAATCAAGTCATTGAGGGCATTCCAAATTTAGCCGTTGCAGCCCAAAACTGCCACGAAAAAGCGTCTGGCGCTTACACAGGAGAGATTTCTGCTCCCATGTTAGCTTCTGCTGGCGTACAATATGTCATTTTAGGACACTCAGAGCGTCGTCAATACTTCGCAGAAACCAACGAGCAATTAGCGGCTAAAACAGACGCGGCTTTGGCAAACGGCTTAACGCCTTTATTCTGCTGCGGCGAAAGTTTAGAAACACGCGAAGGCGCAGATTTCTTAGGCCACGTAGCGCAACAATTAACAGAAAGCTTATTCCACCTTTCAGCGGAGGAATTCAGTAAAGTGGTGATCGCTTACGAACCCATCTGGGCAATCGGAACCGGTTTAACCGCTTCTTCAGATCAAGCACAAGAAATGCACGCCTTTTTACGTGCACACATCGCTAAAAAATATGGCCAAAGCGTAGCCGACAGCATCTCTATCCTTTACGGTGGAAGCTGCAACGCGAAAAACGCGAAAGAATTATTCGCTTGCCCAGACGTAGACGGTGGTTTAATTGGTGGCGCTTCTTTGGTTGCGGCTGATTTTATTACGATAGCTACTTCTTATTAAATTTCAAAGCGTCTCGCTTTGAAATTTAAAGCACAAAGAATAGAGCATAAAGAATAAAGATGGTTAAAAATGGGGCTTCGGCCCCATTTTTGTGTTTAGAGAAAAGGTTAGAAAAAACATTTCATATACGCGTCGCCTGCGACGCCTCAAACTTTATTCTTTGTGCTTTATGCTCTATTCTTTATTTTAGCATCATGGAACACGTAATCGCATTCGACGCAGACGATACCCTTTGGGTGAACGAACCCTATTTTAGAGAGACAGAAGACAAGATCTGTGCGCTCTTGGAAGATTATTTACCCGTCCACACCACCGGTCAAGAGTTGTTTAAAGTCGAGATGAATAATCTCGCACTCTATGGCTATGGGGTCAAAGGCTTTATGCTTTCCATGGTCGAAACGGCTATTCAAGTTTCCGGCGGAACAATGGGGCTGGACGGAATCGAAAAGATTCTGA
This sequence comes from Aquirufa esocilacus, assembly GCF_042715595.1. NCBI lineage: Bacteria > Pseudomonadati > Bacteroidota > Cytophagia > Cytophagales > Flectobacillaceae > Aquirufa > Aquirufa esocilacus. The sequence continues at coordinate 224,703 of NZ_JBBKXX010000002.1, forward strand.
ACTTAGGCAAAGAACTACTTGAAAGAGATATTGAAATTTTACCCGGCGTCGTCGAAGTTCTACAATCCTTGCAAGGCAAATACCGATTAGTCGTGGCCACCAAAGGTGACCTATTAGATCAACAACGCAAACTCGCTAAATCTGGCTTAGAGCAATATTTCCACCACATCGAAATCATGTCGGATAAGCAGGAAAGCGATTATTTAAAACTAATCAAACACCTCGATGTCGACCCCGCTCATTTCACGATGATTGGCAATTCATTGAAATCAGATATCCTACCTGTCCTTGCCGTAGGCGGACATGGAATCCACGTTCCTTTTCATACAACTTGGGCGCACGAAGTGGTTTCGCATAAGGTGGAGCATGAGAATTTTAGAGAGGTGGAAGATTTACGATTAATTTTAAATTTCATTTAAAATTAATCGTAAAGTAAAGCACAAAGAATAAAGCATAAAGAATAGAGGTTGCATCGCCTGCGGCGATAACCTTCGTGAAATGTTTTAAAGCATTTCATAAAACATAAAAAACGGGGCCTCGGCCCCGTTTTTTATTCCAACTTTATTCTTTGTGCTTTCAGTTGATTAAACAGTCATTATAGTTTCAAAAGTCACATAAAACTTTCTTCCATCGTCTTGTTAGTCAAACTTTTGTATGCGCGGATCAATACAACATGTCCAGGGTATTTCATCATAAAATCTCTTAATGCATTAAAATTATGCTCTTGGGTTAGTATTGCCAATTCAAGTTCTTTAGGTTTATAATTCGGTTGAATTTGGCCAAATAACACTGGGAGAATATACCACAAATATTTAATTCTATTCTTTTTCAGCCAAGGAGCTTTTGCGTCATGAACATTCGCTTCTAAAATTTTCTTAAACTTATCCTCTAGTTCTCCTGCCAAATGAAGATTTGTGACTTTTCCTGTTTTTTCAACTTTAATTACAATCCAGGCTGATTGCAGTTTTATTGTAGAATCAATAATTAACCCTTTTGTCAAGAATGATCGTAATTTTTCTGATTCAACATGTTCATATATTTTTTTATAATTTAATTTGCTTTTCTGTGCCTGGCACAAGGTTGCAAATAAGAGCATAAAAGTGATAAATGTGTATTTCATTTTGTATCTGAATCTCTCTAAATTAAACCTACTTATAAGTTGTAATTCATATTTAAAATTTGATGCGATAAGGTCACATATATACCTCCTGCATTCTTTCATTAGTTAATCTTTTAAGAGAATGTAGAATAATAACGTGCCCTGGTTCCTCCACAATTAGTTCTCCTAAAGCATTAAGGTTGTAGTCATGTGTTAAAACGTTTAACTGTATCTCTTTAGGAGAATAATTAGATTGTATTTGGCCGAATTGCATTGGTAAAATATACCATAGGTATTTTTTTTTATTTTTTTTCAACCAGGGTGCTTTGGTGTTGTAAATATTAGATTTCAAAACATTGACAAATTTTTCATCAAAGAATCCATTTACTTTGATTTCAGATACTTTACCCGTTTTTTCAACTTTGATAAATAGCCATCCTGATTGAAATTTATCAGTAGAGTCAATAAATAAACCAGAGGTAATGTGCTCGTATAAATTGTCACGTTCAATATTAATTGGTAAAATTTTGATTTTTTTTTGCGAGAAAGCTGTAAATGAGAGCGTTGCAAAAAATAATAAGAATATTTTTTTCATAACAATAAAATTTAGTTGCAAGAATGACCAAAATAAAATTTCAAAAGCGCATCTTCTATTTCAATATCAGATGATCTTCGAAACGAAACGATTTTGCCGTATCCATCAGCATTATTTGATACTCCACGTAAAAATATAGTTTCTGCTTGATCTACTCTAATATTACTATACATGGAATGCAAAAATTCACTGGCTGGTTTAATATATTCACGTAACATGGTCGTGTGGTCGATTTTTTCAGTTTTTCCAATTTTAGCATGCAATATTTCATGAATTATAACTGCAGCAATATATTCCTGTGATGCCTGAGAAAGTGAACTGTCACTTAACTTAATTGTATTGCTACTTGGATAGTAACCACCATCTAATTTATGTGTTTTATCGTCATTCCAAATTACTGGTTCGTTTGAGAAATTTAAATTGAAAGTAGGGCTATTGACAAAATTTTTAAGGATGTCTCCAATTACTCCATGAAAATTATGCGTTTTTAAGTTAGTTAAAACCTTTGAAAAACATGGATTGGTAAAGTTGTCTTCGAATTCTGTGTAATTATAATCAACAAAACCATACTGAGAATTACCCCCGACATAATTTCCTGCAGTAAAGTAGCCCGCTTCAAAATAATAATTAAAAGTATTCATGTCGAATCTGGTATTCCCAAAATAAAACCCACCCCCTCCTTGGTTTAATCTGGGTGCACTAATAGTAACGTTTTCTAATAGAATGCCGAGTATTTCTTCAATAAGCATCCAATCTATCGGTGTATCAAAATTCATTTCGCGCATTGGTGTAGCCTTTCCTTTAGGAGAGGACGCAGTTTTCTTTCTGATAAATCCAGATCTTAACGTTTTCCCCTCAACCGTCTGAATCACGATCTCCATATCAGTGTTATTCAATAGCGTATAGGATTTATACCAGCCGTACCTTTTACCATCTAGTTCAAAAGTAATAAACTCCTTTAACCCTGATGCCGTCTTCACAGGAGCAACATACCCTTTAATGCTATCAGTCAGCATAATTGGAATGGAATTATCCCATTCTATTAAATTAGCTTGATTTAACTTATCATTTTTAGTAGCCCATTCTTTTAACACCGAAGTGTTCTCCACTGAAGCAGGGCGTACTTCATCTAATGTAGCCTCCTTACTACATGAATTCAACAACAAGAGAGAGAATAATCCGAATAACAGTTTGAAAAAACCTTCGGGTGTTAAATGAATAACTCGAGATTCACTTAAGGTTAATGGTACTTTGTTATCCATAATAAAAGATGTTTTATCTAAATCTTAGCTAGGCCAAAATAGAGAATGGTGAGATCATCCATTAGTAGGATGATTAAAACAAATTATGATGGGGGAGAACAGGATTATTGTAACAGAAAAATTTCAACAATACGAAGTAAAATAAGTGGTTGTCTATTCTGAATTGAGTTTCACCACTGGATTAAAAGTAACCTTATTAATTGAAGAAACAATTACAATCAAAAGAATGAATGAAGAATATCAGTTATCTGGTATTTTTAAAAAGTGCTAGGTTCATAGAGCAAAGTTAGCTTCGCCTGCGGCGATAACCCTCGTGAAATGTTTTAAAGCATTTCATAAAACATAAAAAACGGGGCCTGAGCCCCGTTTTTTATTCCAACTTTATTCTTTGTGCTTTGTGCTCTATTGTTTAAAAAAAGAGTAGAGATTAGAGAGCATAGAGAAGAGATAAAAATTCTCTACTCTATCATCTACAATCTATACTCTCTACTCTCAAAATTTCCTCCGGAAATTTTAAACCCCTTCCGCCACCACTTCCTTCACACCCGGAACCATACGCGTTAATAACGCTTCGATTCCCTGCTTTAGGGTCATGGTTGATGATGGGCAGCCAGAGCAAGAACCTTGCAATAAAACCTTTACCTGACCTGTTGCTTCGTCAAATGAGTGGAATGTGATCGCGCCGCCATCGGATTCTACGGCTGGACGAACGTATTCATCTAGAGCTTGCTTGATTTGCTTGATGGCTGGCGTGTCGTTAGACTGGTCGTCAGCGATCGTTGCTTCTGGTAGAGAGAAAACGGGTTGTTTCTCCTCGAAATATTTCTTTAAATAGGTCTTGATCCCAAATAACTCATCTTCCCAAGCCACTGACTCGGATTTTGTTAAGGTGATAAAGTTGTTCGTGATGAAAACGCGGGATACGAAATCAAATCCAAAAAGAGCGACAGCTAAAGGTGAGTTTTTCTCCTTCGTTAATCCGTCTGCTGGTTGGGTATAATCGAATGACATGCCTTCCGGTAGTAATTCCATATTGAAGACGAACTTCATGGAATGTGGATTAGGCGTAGATTCGGTGTAAATATGGATAGTTGAAACTGTATTCATGAGGGGTATTTTAAAATCTAGAACAAAGGTACGGCCTATTTGGTTTCCAAAAAACAAAAAAACCCGGCATTTTCATACCGGGTTTTCTATGTCTAAGGAAGAAGATTATTCAGCTTTCGCTGCTTTCTTCGCTGGTGCTTTTTTCTCTGCTGCTGGAGCTGCTGCTTTTTTCGCAGGAGCTTTCTTAGCTGGAGCCTCCGCTGCAGGAGCTGCTTCTACTGCTGCCTCAGCTTTAGGTGCTGGAGCTGCTTTCTTAGCTGGAGCTTTCGCTGGTGCATCTGCAGGAGCTGCATTAGCTGAAATAGGTAAAACGTGAACGAATGAACGTCCTTTGAAACCTTTTTGGAACTTAACAACACCATCCGTTAAAGCGAATAATGTGTGATCTTTCCCGATTCCTACGTTTAAGCCAGGATTGTGAGCAGTACCACGTTGACGAACGATGATATTTCCTGCAATGATTGCTTGACCTCCAAATAACTTAACGCCTAATCGTTTTGAATGTGATTCGCGACCGTTTTTGGATGATCCGGCGCCTTTCTTATGTGCCATGTTATTATTTATTTATGCGTTCCGAAGAATCGCTTAGTTTAAGACTTATTTTACCCTTATTTAAGGTTAATTGATTCAATCAATACTTTCGTCAAATCTTGACGGTGACCATTCATTTTTTGGTAGGTCTTTCTACGCTTTTTCTTGAAAACTAAAACTTTCTCGCCACGAACGTGTGCAACAATTTTAGCTGTAACAGTGGCTCCAGCTACTGTGGGAGCTCCTACGGAAATCTTTCCGTCATTGTCAACAAGTAATACCTTGTCGATAACCAGTGCAGCGCCTTCTGCTCCCGCTAAACGGTGAGTGTATACAGAACGGTCTTTTTCTACTTTAAATTGCTGCCCGGCAATTTCTACGATTGCGTACATTTTTACTGTATTTAAGTGAAACAATCCCACGAGGCTAGTGATTCAAGACAAATGAAAAACTTTTAAAAGCCTTTTAAATGGGGGTGCAAATCTAAAAATTAATTCGCTTAATAGCAAACACTATTCATAAATAAATTCTCCGTAAGGGCTGCTGATGGTCAGCTTCTTAGTCGCTGAGGCTTCTACGCGGCCCACGATTTGGGCAGGAATACCAAAGGACTGGGAGATGCGGATGATTTCATCCGCGTGTGCTGGATTCGCATAGACTTCTAAGCGATGGCCCATGTTGAATACTTGGTACATCTCTTTGAAGCTGGTTCCGCTCTCTTTTTGGATCAAATCAAACAGCGGTGGAATCGAGAACAAATTATCCTTAATCACGTGGACATTGTTCACAAAGTGCATCACTTTCGTCTGCGCTCCGCCGGAACAATGCACCATTCCGTGCAAATGAGGACGTAATTCTGTTAGTAAAGCTTTCACCACTGGCGCGTAAGTACGCGTAGGCGAAAGGATTAATTGACCTACATTTAAAGGAGTTCCAGGAACCGCTTCCGTTAAGTTGCGAGAGCCAGAATACACTAAATCCGAGGGAACGGATGGGTCAAAGCTTTCTGGGTATTTATTTGCTAGGTATTTCCCTAACACGTCGTGGCGTGCGGAAGTCAAGCCATTGCTGCCCATTCCGCCGTTATAAGTCGTTTCGTAATTCGCTTGGCCGTCAGAGGCTAAGCCGATGATCACGTCTCCTGCTTGGATATTGCCGTTTGAAATAACGTCTGAGCGCTTCATACGACCGATAACCGTGCTGTCCACGATGATTGTGCGCACTAGATCACCTACGTCTGCCGTTTCGCCGCCGGTGGAGTAAATGCCGATGCCGTTATCGCGAAGCATTTGTAATACTTCTTCCGTTCCGTTGATGATTTCGGCGATGACCTCGCCTGGAATCAAGTTCTTGTTGCGACCGATGGTGCTGGAAAGCAACATTTGGTCCGTCGCGCCCACACAGATTAAATCGTCTGTGTTCATCACTACAGCGTCTTGTGCGATGCCTCGCCAGACGGAGATGTCACCCGTTTCTTTCCAGTATAAGTAGGCCAAAGAAGACTTCGTCCCCGCCCCATCCGCGTGCATAATGTTGCAATAGTCCGCATCACCGCCCAAGATATCTGGAGAGATTTTGCAGAATGCCTGCGGGAAAAGACCTTTGTCTAAGTTCGCAATGGCTTTGTGAACATCTTCTTTCGAGGCAGAAACACCTCGTTGCATGTAACGGTCTGACGACATCGTAGGATCTATTTTAGGATAGTTTTAATTGGGCAAATTCTTTGGCAAAATAGGTCAAAATAACCTGAGCTCCGGCGCGCTTCATTGAAAGCAAGCTTTCTAACATCGCTTTTTCGCCATCGATCCAGCCGTTTGCTGCGGCCGCTTTGACCATCGCATATTCGCCTGAAACGTTGTAGGCGGCGATCGGTAAATTCGTATTGTCACGGAGTAGAGAGATGATGTCTAAATAGGCCAAAGCCGGTTTGACCATCAAGAAATCGGCTCCTTCTAATTCATCTAATTCTGCTTCACGAAGGGCTTCGCGGCTGTTTGCGGGGTTCATTTGGTAGGTCTTTTTATCGCCAAATTTAGGCGCAGACTCTAACGCATCGCGGAAAGGTCCGTAAAAAGCAGACGCATATTTCGCACTGTAAGCCATAATGCCCACATTCGTGAAACCGGCATCGTCTAACGATTCGCGTAAATAACCCACACGACCATCCATCATATCCGATGGACCGATCAGTTTTGATCCCGCCTGGGCTTGTGCTACGGCCATTTTAGATAACACCTCTAACGTTTCGTCATTCAAAATCTCCCCGTTCTTAACGATCCCATCGTGTCCATCCGAACTATAAGGATCCATCGCCACGTCCGTTAACATCGAAATCTCTGGAAAGCGGCTCGCCACGGCATGAATGGCCTCTAAATACAGGCTGCCTTGGCGGTGCGATTCTGTCGCTAGCGAATCCTTGCGGTCCTCAGCCACCTGTGGAAAAAGCGCGTAAGAAGTAATTCCTAGATTCAAACACTCCTCGATTTCTTTCAATAAAAGGTCGGTCGTGAAGCGGTAAATGCCCGGCATCGATTTGATTTCAGTTTTAGTAGCAGAACCATCCATCACAAAAAGAGGGAAAAGTAAATCCTTCACCGAAAGGCGATTTTCCTCCACCATCGTGCGGATAGCGGCACTGGAACGGTTACGACGCGGTCTATTCAACATAGGAATTGATTTTGAACCTGCAATTTAGGCATAAGCCCTGATTCCGCAATGAAAAAGGGGGATTAAAGGAGGCGATCGTTCAAATCTCGCAATTGCTCTTGAAGGTCGCGAACTAAACCTACGTAGGCTTCAAATTCGTAGCGCGAAACCGGCGCAAGTGAACCTCCAGGATCAGCGAAACCAGAAAAACGGGGATAGTCTTTTGGTTTAAAAAGCAAAGATAAATCGACTTCTAATACTCCAGCAATTTGCTTCATGCGGCTCAAGGAGGGATCCGTTAGGCCGCGCTCAATTTTAGAATAGGCAGATAAAGTGATGGCTAGTTCAGTGGAAACGTAGTCTTGGCTAAAGCCTTTGTCTAACCGAGCCTTTCGAATTAAAGTAGGGAAATCTTTCATTACGGTAAAATTCCTAAACTCTGAGGAAAAAAATTAGCCCTTTAAAAGACAAAATATTTACTATAAGGAAATAATACGCAATTAAATTGCGCTTTTCTCCCATAAGATCCAGCCTTTCGCACTGTCTTGATAGAAGTTCAAGCCTGATTTTGCAATAATCGCCTGTAAATCTGTAGTAATATCTATTGATTTTTCGACATAGTCTCGGAAGAAATCCGCTAACGACTCACCATAAATTTCTTCACAGATTCGGATGAAATCAGCTTTTGAATAGCCTTTTTTCAAATTGCCGAACTCCGCGTTCATGGCCAGCATCACATCGCGCAGAGATTTGCCGTTTTTTGCCTGTAATTTCAGGTCCAAAGCCAAAGCGACCACCGCTCCCTTGTAATAAATCGAAGCGCGCTTGTTAGGTAAACTCGCCCCGTAGCCATCCAGCCACAAGTCGATCGAACTTTCCTCTAGCGACTGCTGCGCATTCGCATCGCGGTCAAAATGTAACTTCAAGTTCCCTAATAAACCGGCGAGGTATTCTTGCCGGGTCCAAACGCCCGACTCATACAAAAACCAATCCCCAAGATAGGTCGTAATTCCTTCCACGACCCAACCGGTAGAAAACGGCACCTCTCGGTCGTATGCATAAGGGAATAGTTCTTTAGGTCGTATCGTCGCAATGTTCCAAACGTGAAACAATTCGTGCGAACCTAAGCCAATCAAGTCTTCGTAGGCATCGCGGTCCGGCGGGCCCATCACCATCATCGTGGATTTCGTGTGCTCCACGCCGTGGTAATAAGGCGTAGGACAAATCCAAAGCATATAGTGGTATTCTTTGACGGAGAAAGAGCCCATCCAGTCGAGCTGGGTTTGGGTGAATTTTTCGTAGGCGTCTGTCAGTTTTTTCGTCAAAGCCTGGCGCGATCCCACCACATCGATGGCGAATTTCACACCATTGCATTTCCATTTGTGTTGAAAGATGGCTGGCGCGGCGATGTAGGGCGAATCCACTAACTCACGGTATTTGCCACCGTTTTTAAAGGTGCAGGCACTCTGCCAGCCGGCTGGTTTTTCGATCTGGATTTCGCAACGCACGTTCTCGCGACCCTTTACATATAAAAGACAATTGATGAAATTGATATAAAGCAAGTCGGGCTCCACCACTGATCCGCCTGCATCGGGTTGATTCGCATAATAGCTGTAACGGATTTCAACTGGTTCCGATGCTTCTAGTTCCCAGGTGGAAGAGGCTGTTTTAGTAATTTCAATTTGAACACCCCCGCTGAATGCCTTTAAAATAGGAATATTTTTCGCAAAGTTTTGAGCCTGGTAGCGGCCCGGACGCCAAATAGGCAGTTGAATCACCTGTTTGCCCGGTTTGTGAGGGGTAAACTGAAAGGTTATGTCCAAGTAATTCGGCTGCGCCGAGGGTTTCAGTGCGTACAGATTTGGCATTAGGCTAATACTTCTTGTAGGATTTGCAAGGAACGAATCTCTCCGAAATTTTCCATGTGCAATTGATAATAATTGAGCATTCCGGCTAATAATTCTTTACGCTCCGACCGGTGCAACACGATGGGGTGACCATAATCGGCTTGAATTAAGGCGTCTAGGCCTTGGAAAGTGGGAACGATACAACCTGCAGCTTTTAATTGCTGGTAAAACTCCGCGGAGGTGCTCGCCCCAAAGCCTAGAAAAGCCGCCAGCTGCCACAAAAATTGTAAATGGAAATTTTCGAAATGTTCTGAAGCACGATCCAGATATTGCATAGATTGGCTTAAAAACTCGAACAAAACAGGATTCGCCTCCTCTTCTTTTAAAACTTTACTCAACACTTCGGAGAGAAAAAGGGCAAGAGAGGACTTCGCAATGTCGAAAGGAATGGCTTGGTAGGGGAAGAAACATTTAGCTTCAGAAATCCGGTGTAAACCCTTGCCTGGCTTGTGGTATACCTCTAAATCCAATAAGGTGAGGGGTTGAAAGAGGGCCATTTTATGCTTGGCTTTGGCAGAACGCACCCCGTTTTCGATGTAAGAGCTGATCCCCATTTCCGCGGTGTACACGTTCACTAGGATCGAGGTTTCCCGATACCGCATGTAAGAAATGACAATGCCTTGGGTTTTAGTTAGCATTTGGGTCTGCCATCGGAATACCAGTTTCGTCCGAAATTCGCTGTAAAATTTCTTCGATTGTATCTGATTCTTTGAAGCGAATCGGATCTTTAAATTCCACGCTCAAGGTCGTGTTACGCTTCTTTAAGAAGAAGCCTTTCTTGTCAAAAGCGCGGCGGAATCCATTGATTTGGACAGGAACGACGATGGGATTTGCTGCTTTAATTAAATGCGCGGTCCCTTTACGCATCGGGGCAAAGGCGCGAGTAGTACCTTGGGGAAAACTAACTACCCAACCGAATGCAAGTCCTTTGCTTACTTTATTTTGTGCTTCTAAATCGACCTCTCGTTTTACATCTTGGCCATGTGCTCTCCACGAGCGATTGACTAAAATAGCACCGGCTAATGAAAATACCCTAGGTAAAAAACCATCCTCCTTCATCGTTTCTGATGCCGCCACATAAAAAAGGCGAGAACGCGGAGCTAATAAATAGAATGGAAAGCGAATGCTATTATTCATACGCCATTTCACGGAGAAGAAGATGTGGTAGAGACAAATCACATCCATGAAATAGGTTTGGTGATTCGAGAGGAACAAGACGCCTTCTCGGGGCAAATCTTGAATCTTTTCCGTGCCTTTAATCTCCGTTTTATTGTAAATACTTAATCGAGCAAAGGTCAACCAACCTAGAACGAATACAATGATTCGTTTCATCCCAATCGGATTCCCAAACGGATCGCGACGGACCAAACCCCAGCGGTCTAGGCAATCAAAAAACTTCTTTAAAAAGGTTATACTCTTAAAATCCACCGCTCTTTTCTTTGCCTTTTGTGGCTGGTTTTGTTTTTGTTGGTTCTTTCTTCACAGGCGCTTTCTTCACCGGAATCAATGGTTTGTAATACGAAGTAAATCGTTTTACAAAGGCGTTTTTTTCTTCCGCAGCGGCCTCCACGACTTTTATACCACCCTTTTTCTGGGTTTTCATGGACTCCCGCACCGTGGCTAGGAATGAATTGTCTGAAGAATACACCCCTAATTCGCCCTCAAAATAAGCGAAATAATACCAAAGATCTTCCGATAATTCCCAATAGGCGTAAAACTCTTCCTTATTTGGCTTCTTAATTACCTCCATAAAACCCTTGATTGTGGCATTCACATCCACCGGCCCCACATTGATCAAAGGCAAATCGCCCATCGAATAAAAAGCGCTCAAATTAGGCGACCAAGCCCATTTTACCGAGGAGAAATTGATCATACTCGCGAATTCCGGATCCACTTTATCCAAGGCTAAATGCTCCCGATCCATTCTGGCTTTCGTGGCCTCAGCAATTTTTTTGCCCAAAATCGGATCCACTCGCTTCAAATATTCATCTCGATCCGCCGGTTCATCCGCTGCAGCGGTTTGGAGCCCCTCTTCTAAATTATATTTCACGATGCGATCTCCCATTTTTTGAAGAATCGGAAGTGGCACCTGGAACTGTAAACTGAGCCAAGATTCGATGCGCGGAATGAGGGTGTCGATCGACATGGAAATTTTGCCAAAAGACCTCACTAGCTTATTGCCCGTGAATAATTGCACCATTCCGTCCGTGTCCACCCGCTTTTTCGGGATGGATAAATGCATTTGTGATTCCGCATTTTTAATGCTGTAAACTTCGGAAGCTTCCGTTACTTCGCCGGCCGCTTTGAACAAGACGGGATCATCTTCATTCGACATGGGGCCTAAGAATGAGGGGTATAATTTGTTGTCCGCGTTCACGAAAATTCCGGCGGTGACCGAGCGTCCTAGTTCGTCTTTTAACTCGTCATTCACCACAATTCCTTTGGAATTTGCGAATGGAATCCAGGCTGTTTTGAACTTCAAGGTGCCTAACAAGGGTCTGATGGAGCCTTTAAATTCTAAACTGGGTTTTTCAGATAAGAAATACACATCGCCTTTGAATTCTTGGTGGGACGTTAATTTTAAGGGGGTTTTCTCGATGTAGCGTGCATCGGCTCGGATTCCCTCCGGTAGAAAATCGAAATTCTTCATGGGGATCACTAAGCTGTCGCTTCCCTCCACGGGCAGCAGGTAATTCGCTGTTCCTGTAAAGCGATTCGCACTAGCAGTGACGGTATTGATATTGGCCAAAACATGTCCATTCACCGTCGCCCTCGCTCCCACTAGTGGCTTGAATTGCCCGCCTTTCGCAATCGCCAGCAGACCTTTCGCAGGATAAACCGTTGCTGGGCCAATCTCAATTTCCTTTACCCCCTCGAGCGAAATTAGCTCAGAAACTTGGTCTAACACACCCGATTTTGCTTCGATAGGCCCAGCTTTCGACGTCGAATCTTGAGATTGCAAAGCGAGCTTTTGTAGTTTTATCTTTTGGTTTTTTTGTTCCCAAACGGCTCCTGCATAGGTAGTGGAATACCCTTGAATAGGCAATAACGCTTTCGAGTCTTCTACGGCTTTAAAGTTCAGGTTCACCGCGCCAGGTGCAGCTTCGATGGTCATTTTGTCTGCAACAAAAACGGGTTTCTTTAGACCAATCGTGAGCGAAGCCTCCTTGGATTTCCACGTCGCTGGCTGAAAATAATACAGCTCAGATTTTAATTTACCATCCCCCAGTGTAATCTCCCCTTTCCCAAAAACCTGTTTCTTGTGCATCCAAACCGGACCCTCTAATTGCAATTGATTCGCATAGAGCGCAAAGGAATTTTTCTCCGGATAAATCGCCAAGGAATCCTCTCTAGGCAACCAGGTAAATCGATGAGCTGGTAAGCTCGCGATGGGGCCCTTTTTGTTCGCCATCTCCCCTAATTTCCCCTCGGAACCGACGCTAATCAGTGAATCTGGATACAAAAATGCCTCTTTCATGGTGGACAGAAAGCCCTCCATCGCAAAATTTCCCGCTGTGTGAAGCCCCTTTTTATCCATTTCGAGCGGGGCACTTAGGCTTAAACTGGCTTTGTTTTGAAAGATTTTAAGAGGTAATTTTTGACTGTAGGTAAAGCCAAAACTTTGGTCCGGCTTTAAGATTAATTGCGTATTCAAGGGAGGCAAAAGGCCCGCAGAATAAAAAGTTCCTACAAAAAGAGGCGCTTTTTGCGTTAGGCTATCAAGCGAAATAGTAGGTACTTTGAAATAATGGGTGGTATCATACACCCCTTTTGCGCGCCAGGGTTCATCGAAGTGGGCGGTCATTCCTTTCGGGATGAGTAATTTAGGGTATTCTGCTACGCCAAAACGACCCGATTTATTACCTGGAGGACTTAAGATTAAGGACCCAGAATCATATCTAAATTGCCCTCCAAACTCTTTTGACTGCCCTTTGGGGATAAAAGTAATCGAATCAATTTTAGAAAACTGCGCCGTAAAATCGTTGAATTTAAAGGCAAAGTCTGGCCCCCTAAAGCGGTAATCCCCTATTTTGATTTCGCCAGGGAAATTGAAATCCCGCCCTTTTTGGAAGACCAATGCCTCATCATCAGGAATAAATTCAGCTTTCAGGGAATCCGAAATCATCACTTGCTGAATGCCTCGAATGCGTAATTTCTTCTCTACTAAATCAAGCGAAATAGCGGCAGAGTCCACCGACAAATTTTCGCCCATCGAGGCCGCATAAAAAGTATCAAAATCTTTTTTCTCATACGCCACACGGGCATAATGTTTCCCCTGATTGGTGAAAGAATATTGCTCCTCTTTCAGTTGCATATACCCGGCATCGACGTAGGATTGAAAACCCGATTGTAGCTGCTCCGGTTTACGATTCACTAAACTAGATAGATCCCAAAGGCTGGCTTTATCCGTTTTGTTTTCGACCAAATAACGGTATAGGATGCGCATAGGGCTGTAATTTAGCATCCCTTGCAACTCCTGTATTCGGCCATCGTGGTAGTAATCTTTCGATTCTAACCAGGCAGGCACTTGGTTTCTGCCTGAAATTTGGTAAAAATCGATGCGCTTTTCTTTGACACGCAACACCCCTAAATCCACCGACATCCGCATCTCATGATACGTGTCTTCGAACAAAGATCGGTTCGTAGCTCCAGGTAATTTTTTGAAATGGAATGTCTGATTTTTCGGATACCACTGGCCTGTTAAATCCCCTCTACCTAGGGAATCGTTTTCACTTAATGGACTGCTCCAACGACCCGTCGGCACTAAAATTGTAGAGTCTGGCAAGAACCAAATCTGTGGTGCGGACATCGTCCCTAGCGTCCCGAAACGCAAGGATGTTTCGCCAAATAAGCCTTTACGCAAGTCCTTATATATAGGCGCTCCCTCCGCTTCCCAAGCCTCGCCGGTAAAGGCGGTCTTCTGAGAACCTTTAAATTCAAAGCTAAAATAAGCCGATTTTCGTCTTAACGTAAGGGATCCCTCGCCGTTAATCTCCTTTTCCTGTTCGATCCAATCTCCCGAAATAATACGCAAAGTTCCATTCGCCGGCTCGAATTGCATGGCATCGATTTGTAGACGCGTGTTTTTGTGACCTAGTTTTTCGCCTTGAATTTCTCCGCCTTTTGCTGTTCCTGTTTTCAACTTTTCGTCCCAGGTAAATTCCGTCACCTGAAAAACAAGGCTATCATTCGCGACCCGGTACGTAATTTCTGAAGCCCCCCACTGATTTTTCTCTTTCTGAGTTCCATTCACGCGCAGCGAATAGGGCCCTACCTGAATCTTTTGCGCAGAAAGGCTAGAGCTCAGGGCTAGGGTGAAAAATAGGATGCGAAAGAATGTGATCGTATTCTGCATAAAGGGATAAAAATACATAAAATATTCAGATATTTGGGTCAAAATAATCCCTATGTCTAACGTACTTTCTCTTTTTAAAGATATAAAAGCCTTCATTTTTGACATCGACGGAGTGATGACGGACGGCAATGTGCACGTTCTGGAAACAGGCGAACATTTCCGCACCTTCTACATTCGCGATGGCTATGCGCTAGAAAAAGCGCGTGAGGCTAATTTTCAACTGTGCGTTATCACAGGCGGAAGTCATCCTGGGGTCAAAAAACGTTTAGAAAACCTCAAGTTTCAACACATCTATTTCGGGTTAGGCGGGAAAGATAAATTAGAAACCTACCTCGAATTATTGCCCAAATTAGGGGTCAAAGAAAATGAAATCCTATATATGGGCGACGATATGGCGGATTTAAAAGTCCTGTCTCGCCCAGACATTTTAAGCACCTGCCCGGCAGATGCCATCCCAGAATTACACCAAGTCGTGAAATACGTTTCTCCGTTTAATGGAGGGCGTGGTGCGGTGAGAGATGTGATCGAAAAAGTACTAAAACTCCAAGGAAAATGGGCTTAATCTTGCCAGTGAAAGGGATATCACCTGTTTTAGGAGAAGACAACTGGGTCGCGCCAAATGCCACGATTGTGGGAGATGTGCAGACCGGAAAGCAGTGCACGATCTGGTTCAATGCGGTTGTTCGCGGGGATGTGAATTCCATCCGTATTGGCAATTATTCGAACATTCAGGACGGTGCAGTAGTGCATTGCACCTACCAAAAAACCGTTACATCCATCGGTGATTATGTTTCTATCGCACACAACGCGATCGTTCACGGTTGTACCATCGAAGACAATGTGCTCATCGGAATGGGTGCCATCGTGATGGACAACGCCTATATCGAAACAGGCAGTATTGTGGCGGCGGGTGCCGTAGTAACGCAAGGAACTCGGGTGCCAGCTGGCACTATATATGCCGGAAATCCAGCCAAATATTTAAAAGATGTCAGCCCAGAGGCGGCTGAAGTTTTCAAGCGCACGGCCTATAATTACGTAGAATACGCGTCCTGGTTTTCAAATCCTACCACATGAGTAACGACCCACTTCACGGTGTAACCTTAGAGAAAATTTTAACGGATCTAGTCGATTTATTAGGCTGGGAAGAGATGGCGAAAAAGATTCGCATTAACTGTTTTGCGAGCAATCCAAGTATCAAATCTAGTTTGACTTTCTTGCGCAAGACGCCATGGGCAAGAGCGAAGGTGGAGACGCTGTATGTTTGGAACATCAAAAAGATCGAAAAGAAAAAAGCGAATTCCGCCTCTGATCTGGAAGATTAGTTTCGCAAATTATCGTCGCAGGTTAACCAGCCAACCGAAAATAGCCGCGGTGATAAACATCACAATGCTATAGACCACCGCTGGAATCGTCATCGTACCATTTCCGATCACATTCAAGGCAATAAAGATCGCCAAAGAACCATTGTGAATCCCGATCTCCATCCCAATTGCGATGGCCTGCTTCTTCTCCAAATTCAATAAACGCGGGAGAAAATAACCGATCGACAGGCAAGCCACATTGAATAAAAGACAAGCCAGACCGACCGTCTGAATATCCTGCATCAAGTGATCGCGTTCTTTCCATCCGGCTAAAACGATGATCAAGGCGAGGAAAATGGCGGACAAGATTTTCACGGGAGACTCAAGTTTTTGTGCGAATGCCGGAATTTTTTTACGAATCAACATTCCCAGCGAAACCGGTAAAATCACGATCAAACATACCTCTAAGACTTTCGAAAATTGCAAAGGAACATAGGCGTCTTGCTGCATTAATAATTTCATCGAAAGATTGACGATGAGTGCAATCGAGATGACGGAAAGAATACTGTTCAAGGCGGTTAAAGTGACATTGAGGGCAACGTCGCCTTTGGCAATATGCGAATACAAATTCGCGGAGGGACCGCCAGGAGCGGCAGCTAAAAGCATTAAGCCAACCGCTAATTCAGGAGGCAAGTTCAGTCCTTTCGCGATGAAAAAACAAATGATGGGCAACAGGATCATTTGAGTTACTAGGCCCACAATGACCGCTTTCGGGTACTCGTACACCCGCTTGAAATCAGCGATTGTTAGTGATAATCCCAGGCCGGTCATAATGATAGCGAGGGCGATGGGCATTAAAACCACAGAGAGAAAGCTTGCTTGCATGCGATATTTTTTAAACCTTGCGGTCGTTAAAATTAAAGAAATACTTGATCTTTCTCCTAAAAATCTTTGCTCGTTTAGCGCTTCGCCTCTTTTGCCCGTCCCTTGTGGTGAAGAATGCGGAGCTGATGAAAACCAAAGGCCCCGTTTTATTAGTCGTTAACCACCCGGATTCATTTTTAGATGCCGTCATCATTGGCGCTTTGTATCCGCGAAATATCAACTATTTAGCCCGGGGGGATGTATTTAGAAACCCAGTTTTCGGGTTTTTGCTGAGACAATTAAACATGCTTCCGGTGTTTCGTCAACGAGAAGGGAAAGAGCACCTGCACCTGAATTCTACTACCTTTCAAAAGGCAGTGGATTGCCTCCGCAACGACGGAATTGTGTTGATTTTCATCGAGGGAATCTGCCTCAATACCCACGAGTTGCAACCGTTTAAAAAGGGCGCGAGTCGCATTTTAGAGAGTGCACACGCGGAGGGAATCTTCCCCATAGTTCAGATTGCGGGGATTGGGTATTCGAGTTTTACAGCTTTTGGAAAAGGAATTCACCTGGCTTTCGAAAATATGTCGTGGCCTACGCCTATCGTGGAAGCGACGGATCGAGTCAAGTTTAATGCCGCGGTTTTTGAGAAGATGGAACGCTTGATTGAGGTTCCGAAGCACGTAGGATTCCCGCGCGGATTGCTCTACTATTTTGCCTTGCCTTTGTATATCCCAGTGCGGGCTTTTGCCTATGCGAAAACGAAGGGTTCCGTCTTTTATGATTCTGTCTTGTTCGCCCTTTTGCTTTTTACTTTCCCCGTTTACGTCGCACTCGTGGTGACGATTGTTCTGAAGGTCAAATTGATTCTGGGCTGATTTACTTTCGTAGTTGGGGGTAGGCGGTGAAGCCAGTGGGTTTGAGTTTCGCCTTTCATGACCAAAAGGCTTCCAGCTTCTAAAAAGACATCTATTTTTTCGCCGGACTGCTTGTGCTTGAAGCAGAATTTTCTTTCTGCGCCAAAACTCAGCGAGCCAATCGCCCCATTTTTTTGCAAATCTTTTTCGCCGTCACTGTGCCAGGCCATTCCTTCGGAGCCGTCGTGATATAGGTTCAACAGGCAGGAATTATAGGTTTCGCCGGAGTGTTTTTCGGCGAGGGATTTTAAGGCTTGCAATTCAGGCGTCCAAGGCAAGGCGGTCTTAGTCGTGTTCGAATAGGTATACGAAAAAGGTTCGTCTCCATACCAAGCCACTTTGCGTTTTGTGATGATGCGTTTGCCATAGATGACTGCCTCATCGTTTCGCCATTCGATGCGATCTAATAAGGCTTGTGCCATTTCGGCTGCTTCCGTAGAAGACATCAATTTCCCGTAATAATGGACGATTCCGTCGCCTGGAAGCAGGTTAATAGTCGGGTCCGCAGGGAAATCGAATAGCTCCATATTAGTTTAGGCGGCGTAAACTGATGGCGCAACCTCCTCCGCGTTGTAAGCGGAAAGTCATTTTAGACTTCGCGGTTACGAGGCGTTTTTCCACGACGTAGGCTTCTGGATTCTTCTCAAAATCCGCGTCATCCGCATCGCGGTAGAGCAACGCTTCGTAGGTTTTATCCGGATCTAAAAAGTCTAAATCAAAAGACATATTTCTGGCCATCGCGTTCGTGATCGAACCGATGAACCAGGTGTCTTTATTTTTTGCCTTACGGGCGATCGTTACGAATTCACCTGGTTCTGCGGTGATGATTTTCGTATCGTCCCAATCTACCGCAACGTCCTTGATGAATTGGAACGCGTCTAGTTTAGACTCGTAATTCTCCGGTAAATCTGCCGCCATTTGTAGAGGGCTGTAGAGGGTGACGTAGAGGGCTAATTGTTTGGCCAATGTAGACCGAACTTTCGTCGTCCGCGTAGAATCGAACTGGTTCAAGTTCATGTGGAAAAGTCCCGGCGTATAATCCATGGGTCCGCCCATCAAGCGGGTAAAAGGCAAAATGGTCGTATGTTCCGCATTAATTCCAAGTGTAGGTGCGTTGTTAAATTCGGATCCTCGGGCGGCTTCTGCGGCCATCCAATTTGGATACGTGCGGTGCAAACCGGTGGGGTGAACGGACTCGTGTGAGTCGACCATCAGGCGGTAATTAGCGGCTTTCTCTGCGACGCGGTTGTAGTGGTTGACCATCCATTGGCTATCGTGGTGTTCGCCGCGCGGGATGATTTTGCCCACATAACCCGTTTTTACGGTGTTGATTCCTTTGTCTACCATAAATTGGTAGGCTGCGTCCATTCTGCGCTCATAATTCGTCACCGAACTCGAGGTTTCGTGGTGCATGATCAGCTTCAAACCTTTAGAAGCGGCATATTTAGTTAAAGTATCGATTTGATAATCCGCATAAGGTGTCACGAAATCGAATACTTCTTCTTTCCAGTTTCCGAACCAATCTTCCCAGCCGGTGTTCCAACCCTCTACTAAGACGCCGTCAAATCCGTGCTTATCGGCAAAGTCGATGTAGCGTTTCACGTTCTCCGTATTTGCGCCGTGTTTGCCACCAGCCAAAGGCCAGTTTGCTTTACCCACGTGCATTTCCCACCACATGCCCATGAATTTTTGGGGCTTGATCCAGGTGGAATCCTTGATTTTCGAAGGTTCGTTAAGGTTTAAGATTAGTTTAGAGGCCAAAATCTGTTCTGCCTTATTCGAGATCACCACCGTTCTCCACGGGGTATTAAATGGCGTCTGCACGTAGGCCTTATTTCCTACTGCATCCGGCACTAAAGCGGATGTAAATTCCAATCCATCTAGTTTCAAATGCATCGCTGGATAATTCACTAATGCCGCTTCGTGTACATTCAAATAAATGCCATCCACAGACTTTAACATCAGGGGAGTTTGAACGAAGTTTTTGCCCATTAATGACGTCACCGCGATGTCCTTTTCTTTAGCTGCCGCAGCTAAGGCGTCGATTTCGGAAATTTTAGTTCGTTGGTAGGTATATTCATTCGTATCGTAATCTCCCGGAATCCAGAAGACATTATGGTCGCCCGTCATCGTGAAAGAAGACCACTCGTTATCGACGATAAAATGTTTGAAATTGTCTTGCGAAGGGAAGAAATAGCGGAATCCGATTCCGTCATCAAAAACGCGAAAAATAATGTCCATCAATACCCCGGATTCCTTCAAATGCAGGGTCAATTCCTTGTAGTTATTTCTGATCTCCTTTACCTCGCCCCACACCGGTTTCCAGGTACCATCCACGATGGAAGAATCTACGCCTAGGATTTGAAATTTACGCAATTCCAAAGCCGGCTTCTTCAGGGTCAAGCCTAAGTCAGAGGCTGCGATTACTTCTTTGGCTTTATAGAAAACCTGGTATTTTAAAGCTCTATCAGCGCCCTGAGACACTTGAATTGAAATTTGATCTGTAGGCGAAGCTATCTTAAACGATTTTTGGGCGAATAAACTGACGCTCAAAAGTAGGAGAAGAATGGTTTTGTTCATACCGCAAAATTACTAAAATATCAGATTAAACGGTAAATGACAGGCAAAATTGCCTAGGGCAAATACTCGATCGCGGGCTTCTTTCCCGTCTTCACAAAAGCACGCATTGCATCAAAAGCTTTAGCCGTCTGTGCATCCGTGAATTGACAATGGGCCTGGCCATTCGTGTATTTAACAGCAAAGTATTGGTCTCGACCCTGTGCGTGAATCATATTTTCGATGTTCGTCACGGCATAGGAAACCGGAATTAATTGGTCGTATATCGTGTGCATTAAAACAACTGGCTTGTCTATTTTTCCCGTGCGATCGTAGCGTGCAAAGAGATCTGCCTGATCCTTTGTGGCAGGTAAGCGTTCCGCTACTGCGTTTACTTTCAAGTTATCTGGGAAGCCTGTATAGAGTGTTTCTGTATTGTCAAAAGGATTGCCTTTTAGCTTGAGGGCGATGTCGCGTAACACGTTTTGGTTAAAAAATAACGCTCCTGGAAGGTCATCGAATTTCAAGTCAAAGCGCTTTGCAAAGGCCACGGCTAACACGGAGTCTTTCTGCAATAAGGCCTTTTTGATCTCCCCCATTCGTTTGCCTGCGGTGGCAAAGGATACGAAACCGACAGAGCTATTGACGTCAAAAATATCTTTCAACGAAGGCACAATTCCCGGAAACAAACCGTTCATCGTCGCGTACATATCGTACTCTTTTCTGCACTGTAAATACGGGCGTGAAGAAAGTGGACATAAGGGTAATCCGCCATTATAATATTGGCCAAAATTCTCCAGAGTCGCGAATGTAATTCCACCACCCATCGAGTGCCCCATCATAAAGGTCGAGTCCGGCTGACCCATCTTTTTGATAAAGGCTTGGCGTAATTCTTCGGTCGCATCCACTCCCTCCGGTAAAGCAAATCCTTGGATGGGATAATCAGAGGCCGCCACCGCAAAACCACGATCCAAAATCACTTGCAAACGCTTGTCTAATCCTGCATTCGCACTCGCCGCTGGGGTTCCCATAAACTGGTAACCATGGGCATACATCACAAGTTTTTTGTTCCATTTAGCTGGCATCAAAACTTGATAGCCGCCCCCTTTCAGGGTGCCTAAATCGATTTTTTCTTGGGCAAAAATAGTGGTGCTAAGGGCGAGGAAGAGGAATAGTTTTTTCATAGTGCTAGTTAAGAGAAAGCAAAATAGGGAAAAAATGGTAATTTGCGGTATGGAGAAGCCTTATATCGTCGACCAAAAATTCGAGAAAGAAAGCACACTCGCCATGGGCGAATACGAACATTGCGTTTTCAAAAACTGCCAGTTCGAATCAGAAGATTTTAAAAATTTCCAATTCGTAGACTGCAGCTTTGAATCTTGCAATCTCAGTTTAGTCAAACTCAGCGGAGCAGCACTCCAAAAAGTGCACTTCAAAGACTGCAAAATGCAGGGCCTTCGCTTCGAAGCGTGCAATCCTTTTTTGTTCGAAGTAAGCTTCGATACCTGCGTTTTAAACCTGTCTTCCTTCTACCAAATCAAGGGAAAAAAGACAAAATTCGCAGGCTGTTCTTTGCACGAAGTGGACTTCACGGAAGCGGATTTCTCAGAAGCCGTTTTCGATGATTGCGACCTGGCTGGAGCGCTTTTTGACCAGACCAATGTGAGCAAAGCGGACTTCCGCAGCGCCTTTAATTACCTCATTCACCCCAGCATAAATCAGATCAAGAAAGCGAAGTTTTCGCAGGACGGTTTGGCAGGATTATTACAGGGCTTTGACATCTCTATCACCTAATATGAAAAAAATCTTATTCCTACTCCTACTGAGCACCACGCTTTTCGCGAAAGGCCGCTATCCTCGCACCATTGTCACGACAGACGGCGAAATCGATGACGTGGATACGTTCATCCGGATGCTATTGTACTCGAATGAATACCAGCTGGAGGGTTTGGTCTATTCGAGTTCGATGTGGCATTATAAGGGCGATGGAAAAGGGACCAAATTCACCTCCGAAATGGAGATGACGCGCAAAATGTATGGTGCGAAAACAGACTTGCGCTGGCCGGGGGTTCAATGGATTCAGGATTTATTAAAGGCTTATGGACAAGTGCACCCAAACCTGATTTTGCACGATAAAAACTACCCATCTCCTGCCTATTTAAATAGTTTAGTGAAAGTAGGAAACATCGATTTTGAGGGAGAAATGGAGCAGGTGACCGAAGGATCAGAATGGATCAAAGCAAAATTGTTAGACAACGATCCGGAGCCCATCTACTTGCAGGCCTGGGGTGGAACAAATACGATTGCTAGAGCTTTGAAATCGATAGAGGAGCAGTTTGCGGGAAAGCCGGGCTGGGACGCATTGAAAAATAAAATCTCTCGAAAAGCCATCCTTTACACCGTAATGGACCAAGATGCGACCTTGAAGAATTACATCGCTGGACATTGGCCACAGATTCGCGTGTTTTATAATGCGCAGCAGTTTGCAAGTTTCGCTTATCCGTGGAAACGCGTGATGCCTAAGGCGACGCAACCGTATTTCGAGGGGACCTATATGGGGCCTAAAATCATCCAAAATCACGGCCCTCTTTTACAGATGTATTATGCCTACGGGGATGGCCAAAAGCAGCCCGGCGACGACGAGCACATTCACGGTGATCCGACCAAGCTGAAGGATGCTCAATGGGGATCTTTCCAACCTTTTGATTTTATTTCCGAGGGAGATTCTCCCGCGTTTTTGCACCTGGTGGATGTGGGGTTGACTAACTTGAATAACCCGTCCTACGGTGGTTGGGGTGGTCGATTCGCTCTTGCAGAGGGAAATCCGTATCGCTTCGAAGACAACGATAAAGCGGCGGATTTCAATCCGGAGACCGGTAAATTAGATATTTCTTATTCCCAAACCCGCTGGTTAATCGCCGCGCAAGAAGACTTTGCGGCCCGCGCAGATTGGTGTGTGAAATCGTTCAAAGATGCGAACCATGCACCGCAAATAACGGTCAGTGAAGGCATGTATGTGTACGCAAAACCAGGCGCAAGTCTTGACCTTCATGTGATCACTAGAGACCCCGATGGGCACGCCATTAAGCTGAAGGTTTGGCCTTATCCGGAGGCAGGATCCGGGAAAGCTGAAGTGCAAATAGAAAACATAACGGTAAAAGTGCAAATACCAGCGACCGCAAAAAAAGGCGATACTTTTCACATTGTGGTGGAGGGAACCGATTCGGGTTCGCCGGCTTTGACGCGGTATAGGAGAGTGGTGGTGACGATTCGCTAAAGCCGATGATATACCATAATGCTCAAAATACTGCGGTCGAAATAATTCAAATTAGGGCGTTGCTGAAAGGCGTGCAAATAACCCACATCAACTGTTAAATTATCTCGTAAAGCAATACTGACACCGGCAAACATCCGGTGTTGATCTAAGTCATTCGCGGGATTTTCCTGCGCCGCATTCAGTAAAATTTCCGTATTCACTTTTCCTTGGATTCGCTTGATGAAGGGAAATAAGGCTTGAATTCGGTAACGAAGTCGGTAATTGCTGAAGTTGATGGCATCCGTCAGTTCTGTACGACTCGCATTCGGTACTCGGTTAAAGCGCATCTCCGACCTGAAACGATGATCTAAGCGTACCTTGGACACGCGGTGTTTGTAAACGATATCTAGATGAGGGCGGTATTCCGGAATGGCTAGTCTATTCGCCGTTCGCGGATCATTAGGGGTGTTTAGGAAAAGGGCTACTCCTGAAGAAAGATCCCAATTATCCCCTATCGTATGATGCACATGTGCTCTAAAAGCATTTTGGTGGTGTACTAATGGGTCTATAAAATGACGGGTATGTGCCTCGCCTTGAACATACCATTTCGCATTTAAAGAATGAGTGAGGTAATATCCGTACCAAACTTGGGATTGATGCTCTATTAGACCTTGGCTTTGCGCTGCGAAGACCGGGAACAAAAAGAAAAATACATACTTCATTTGGCAAAGATACTAATTTATTCTATAAAAACGATAGACTAAGTATTCTTTGTGTATTTCTGCCTAAAAAACTAACTAAACAGCACATACGCCACCGCCAGCGTCACAAAGACATTAAATAACTGGGCGATTAAGAAAGCATATAAAGGCTTCTTCCCCTCTTTCGAGAACAAGTCTGAAAACTTGGTTTCTAACCCGATGCTAGTGAAAGCTAAGGCAAACCAAAGTCCTTGCAATGCTTTAAAACCTCCCTTAACCGATTCAATCGTTTCGGATGAAATCACGAATGAGAAAAGTAAAGAGGCAGCTATGAAACCTAAGACGAACTTAGGAAAGCGTTCCCAGATCACCGATACCGTAGGCTTCGCTTCTTGCACTGCCGAAGATTGATTATTCGTCACCGTCCAATAGATGGAGATGGCGAAAGCGGCGAAACCTAACAATACGTTTTGGGAGAATTTAACGATCGTCGAGATCTTCAAAGCCTCCTCGCCCACCATCGTTCCGGATGCGATTACCGCACCGGTCGTATCAATCGTTCCGCCTAACCAAGCACCGGTCACCGCTTGCGAAAGACCCAAAGCTTGCGCAATAAACGGCAAAAAGATGATCATCGGAATCGCTGTAATCAAGACAATGGAGATCACGTATGACAACTTTTTCGAATCCCCTTTAATGGCTCCAGAGGTTGCAATCGCAGCTGAAACACCACAAATAGACACCGCACTGGAAATCATGATGGCAAATTCTTCGTCGATGCCCATTTTTTTGGAAACCCAAAACGCAAAGTACCATACCGAAATCACGACCACCAAAGCTTGAATCAATCCGAGCGAACCAGCCTTCAAAATGTCTCCAAAAATCACGCTCGTTCCCAACAGAATCAAACCGATTTTCACGAACAATTCTGTCGAAAGGGATTCCGTTAACCACGCCGGAAGCGTGAAGAAATTACTCAAAACCAACCCGATTGTTAAGCTGAAAATCACCGCCTCTAGGTTCCAATTTTTCAGGAATGAGTTGCCCGCTAAAATCAAGGCTAGCGAAGTCAGCACGAAGACAATGGGAAAACCTTTTACCGTTCCTGCTATACTTTTACCTAAAACACTTGCCGCGAGAATCGCGATGATGTACGTGAAAACGAATAGCTGACCCAGCTTGATTAAGTTACCCGCTGTGAGCACTTTTTCTGATAAGTCAACGGTTGTCTCCCAGCCGAAAGAAGGAGATGGAATTTTTACCCCTAACAGGGCCACACCTATGATGATAAATCCTAAAAGGACAACGGTCCAATCTTCTGTTAAAAGGCTCTTCTTCATTATTTAGCTGGAGTCAACACGATGTTTCTATATTCCACTGGGCCGTGGTCGCCTTGCATCATGATGGGGCCTGGCGCTGCTTCGTCGCTGTCCATCGCGCCGCCGGTGATGCCGGGGATGTTTTGTTCGACGATGACTTTTTGGCCATTTAAGGTCACGGAAACCTTGCGGCCTACTAAAATGATGTCATAGGTTTGCCACTCGCCGGATGGTTTTGCGGCTTGGAATAAGGGATCGATAAACCCGTAAATACCCCCTAAATAGATGCTATAGGGTTCTTTGCCAAAGCTATCTTCCACCTGCACCTCGTAACGGCCGCGCAAGTAGACGCCACTATTACTAGATGGAGGCAGGCGGAATTCGATGTGTAACTTGAAGTCGTTGAACTTTTGTTCGGTGCATAGGTTCGCGCCAGAGGCTGGGCTTTTCAGCACGCCGTTCTCTGCGATCCATTGGTTTTTAGGCCCTAAGGCTTTCCAGCCTGTTAAGTCTTTTCCATTAAATAAGGTGATTGGTTTATCCCAAACGGGTTCCGCCGTTCTCCATAACGAGGGAGCGCGAACGCCGGTAAAGGCCATCGCTTTGCCATTTGGTTTTGTAATCATTCCAGACAATTTCCCGTCTTTCAAATCTCCCTCAAAACTCATCTGAACGTCCGTCAATTCCCATTGTGGCGGAATCTTAAACGACACGTGACCGTCCTTAAAAAACACTTCTGAAATGGGGCGCGCTGAACCGCCGTCACCTACAAAATGACCCGTTAATGTTTTATGCCCTGAGTGGCGCACCTCTAACCAAGACGGCGCCGTCGAAACTCCGCCATTGCGGTTTTCCATGGATACGTTTAAATCCCAAGCTCCCTCTAAAGGATGGTGTTCTTGTGCATAAGCACTCGTTGCGAAAGCAAATAAAGCAAAAAGTAATTTTTTCATAGTCTTACGATTAAACCGCCGTCATCTGAGGCGAAATAAAATGATTGAATAACCCAACAAAATCGGGATGCCACAAATTTAAGCATTAATCCGACAGCTGAAGCCCTGTCCTACCCTTTAGAATCCGATTGAATTCCCGCCGTCAACCGGGATGGAGACGCCTGT
The DNA here is from genome assembly GCF_042715595.1 of Aquirufa esocilacus. Classification (NCBI taxonomy): domain Bacteria; kingdom Pseudomonadati; phylum Bacteroidota; class Cytophagia; order Cytophagales; family Flectobacillaceae; genus Aquirufa; species Aquirufa esocilacus. The sequence continues at coordinate 251,241 of NZ_JBBKXX010000002.1, forward strand.
TACGTAATTGGCTGCATCCGAAGCTAAATAAACCGCTGCCCAACCGATGTCTTCTGGTTTCCCAAAATAGCCCATTGGCGTGCGATCCATCGCCTTGTGTTTGCGATCCGGATCTGAATTCATCGCCGTTCTACTCATCGCCGTTTCGATAAATCCAGGGGCAATCGCATTCACGCGAACGCCTTTGCCGGACCACTCAGAAGCGAGCACGCGCACTAAACCATAGATACCCGTTTTAGAAGATGCATAGGCCGCCACTCGGTCGATTCCGTAGTATGCTGCCATCGAAGAAATCATGATGATCGAACCCTTTCCGCGGTCTAACATATGTTTTCCTACCTCCCGCGTCAGCGAGAAAACCGCATTCAAATTCACGTTAATAATGTTCGCAAAATCGTCATCTGAAACTTCCACAGCAGGGCGTTTCATGTTGATGCCCGCGTTGTTGACGAGGATGTCGATGGCGCCGTGCTCCGTCACTAAACCCGTTACGAGCTGCGCTGTCAAGCTCAGATCAGCCACATCATTCACCGCATAATGTGCCCCAGCCCCTAAGTTTGCCACCGCCTCTTTCAGCACCTCTTCGCGGCGACCCGTGATCACGACCGTGGCGCCGGACGCTAAAAAGCATTTTGCGATATCGAATCCGATTCCGGTTCCGCCGCCCGTGATGAGCGCCACGCGCCCTTGCAATGAGAATGGTTGTTGCATCTTATTTCAGTTGGTAAATACGTACAATTTCTTTTATTTCTGCCAAAGTCCGCGTGGGCGTCCCGTAGCTAATCGGTAATTTCGAATAGGTTTGGAAGTACAATAAATGCGCATCGCGCCACAAAACCGACTCCCGTTGTTGCGCCGCTAAACGTCCGCGAACGTCCGCAAAAATCTCCGGATCCACCTTGCCTTGCAACGAATCCCAGTCTTTTTGCAAATCCTTCACTTCCTGCAAACCGGAATTCATGCGGTAACAGAATTCATCCCAAAGCGTGCGCCCAGAAGATAACTTCTCTTTCCAACCCACGTGGTGGAACCACAATAGATAATTCAAATCGGTTTTCGCAGGATCAAGCCACTGTTGCGCGACCGCTGGATGGTATAAACTTAAGGCGTTACTTCCCGACGCTTTTCTGTCAAAACCTAAGCCAACAGAATCCGCGCGGTGATAATAAATCGAGGTCCAATCCGGACGTTGGCTACGCTCGAGCCAAGGCTCCGGGCCCCAGTGAATCCCTTGGCCCATCACATGGTGCAAGCCTAAAGGGGTCGTGAATTTCACATAGGTATCGCGGGATTTCATCAGAATATCCGAAGCCGTTTTTGCTGCTTTGTCGTCGTGAGTCAACGTCTGCTTCACCCATTCGTCGGCAATTTTCTCCGAGCTCAAGGTGTGATCCCAAGCCAGTCGGCCGAATGCATACCAGTTTGCCTGCGACAATAAATGACCTGTCCAGTTTCTGTCGGAACCCGTGTTTGCCACGCCCGCCATCATCGTGATTTGGTCGTTGCCCAGGCTGCCGTCGATGACTTTTGCGACGGTGGAGCCTTTCCCGTTTTGGTAGGTATCTGAATCCAAACATTCCTTAAAGAGGATGGATTGGTAGAAAACGTTCGTGCTGAAACCCGTGTATTCTTGGGTGATTTGGAATTCTAAGGCCAAAGGCGTCTTCGGCATCGCACCAAAAAGTGGATGAAATGGTTCCCGAGGTTGGAAGTCGATCGGGCCATTTTTCACTTGAACAATCACGTTTTTCGCAAAGGTTCCATCCAAAGGTTTGAAGTCGTTATAGGCTTCTTTGAAACGGTCGCCCTTCGGATTAGGTGCATACACGAACGCGCGCCAAATGACAATTCCATTAAAAGGTTGCACCGCCTCCGCTAACATATTCGCGCCGTCCGCGTGTGTGCGACCGAACTCTTGTGGACCCGGTTCGCCCTCAGAATTTGCCTTTACTAAGAAGCCTCCAAAATCCGGAATCTGCGCATAGATTTCTTTCGTTTTTGCCGTCCACCAAGCGCGCACTTGCGGGTCTAGCGGATCCGAGGTTTTCAATTTCCCCACCAATTTAGGCGAGGCAAAGTTCACGGATAAAAATAGCTTGATGCCGTACGGGCGGAACACGTCTGCGAGCACTTTTACTTTGGCCAAATACTCCGGCGTCATAAACCGCGCCGAGGCATTCACGTTGTTCACGGAGACCGCGTTGATCCCGATGGACGCGTTTGCCCGGGCGTAATCCGTGTAGCGCGGGTCGACCGTTTCCGGCAATTCGTACCATTTCCACAGCGATTGCCCGGCGTATCCGCGTTCGATCGTGCCCATCACGTTGTCCCAGTGGTTCAACATGCGGAATTTGACTTTGGGCGATGAGCTGAAGTTTGCCAAAGGCTTCTCCTGCTGAATCATCCTTAATAACTCGAAAACCCCGTACAAAATCCCGCGGTCAGAGCTCGCTTTGATTTGCACCGCCGGCCCTGCAACAATGCTGAAAGCTTCTTCTTTTAAGCTCGGGTCTTTCACGAATTGAATACTTCCATTCTTTGCTAGGCTTACAGGCGCCACCCCCGTCAAACCCTTCAAGCCATTCGTTAATTCTTTCTTCGCTGTCTCTAGAATGGGCGTCGAGGCAAACTCAGATGAGATCGATTTTGCATACGGCGCATAGCGAGCCGCGGATGCGACTTTGTCAAATTTCAACCACAAGCGATAGCCATCGTCCGCCTTCAAGGCAAAACTGCAGACCACAAAAAACACTGCTAAAAAAGAGCGAATCGCTAATTCTAGTCCGCGGATTTCCGCTAAACCGCGCAATCGTCCGATCGCCGAATAGCCCGGGTAGGTTTTCTTTTTCAAATCATCTAACATTTGGTGACCGTGATCTGGGCGCATCGGAATCTGTTCTCCGCCTCTTCTTTTTTCTTCTTCCACCACCGCTTTCACTACTTCAAACATATCCACATCACCCGTTAAATGCGGAGCCTCGTGGAAAATCAACGGATCATTTTGTTCTCTAAAAGTGGTCCGCAAATGCAAGAAATGTATGCGATCTGCGAAGCGACGAACCATCCCTGGCAAATCATTATCCGCTCTCACTCCTAAAGAACCAGTGCAGAAAGTAATGCCGTTCGCACGTTCCGGGGACGCGTCCATCAATGCCGCCAAATCCGATTCCGTACTCACCACCCGCGGCAAGCCCAATAAGGGGAACGGCGGATCATCTGGGTGGATGCACAGATTAATGCCTAATTCTTGTGCCAAAGGCGCAATCGAACGCACAAAGTAATGCAAGTTCTCGCGCAATTGATCCGCTGAAATATCTTTGTATTCGTCTAAAAGACTTTGGAAATTGGCTAAATGAAAGGCCTCCTCAGAACCGGGAAGACCTAAAAGTGCCGTGTTTTTCAACTCTGCTTTTTCTTCGGAAGACATTGTTGCGAAACGCTGTGAAGCCACAGCCTGAACCGCCGGCGTATAATCCGCAGCGGCGCCCGGACGCTGTAAAATATGCAAATCAAACACCGCGAAATCCGTCCAAACAAAACGCAAAGCGCGTGCCCCATCCGGCATCTCGAAGTTCAATTTCGTCCGCGACCAATCGAGCACGGGCATAAAATTATAGCAAACAGTTTTAATGCCGCAAGCCGCCAGATTTCGTAAAGATGTTTTGTAATTTTCGATGAGTTGCGCGCGAGACGGCAAGGCTTTCTTAATCCCCTCATGCACCGGAAGTGATTCCACCACCGACCAATGCAAAGGCGTCCAATCCTGATTCCCCGCTTCGATTATCGAAATACGTTCTTGAATGGATTCGATAGGCCAAACTTCCCCCACCGGAATTTGGTGCAATGCGGTAACGACTCCTGTACATCCGGATTGACGAATATCCATCAAGGAAACCGGATCGTTCGGACCGAACCAACGCATCGTGTGTATCATGTAATTTTATTTAGAGGCTTGTGCTTTTATAGCAAAGGCTTACGCCTTTTAAAGCGCAAAATGCACAAAATTTACTGAAAAACCTGCGGTGTTAGAGGGGATAATTGCGAGCGTATTTGCGGATATATTTTACAAATTCTTATTAATCCACTCCACCGGCGTAATGCCATGCATTGACTTGAAGGCTATGTAGAATGTGGACTTACTCTTAAATCCTGCCTTCGAAGCTATGCCCTCTATAGAGGTATTTACGTGGTCACCCACTAAAAGCAAGGAAGTCGCGTAGTCAATTCGCAAATTGTTCCGATAAACAGGAAATGATACTTGAAGTTGCTTGTTGAAACAATTGATAACTCGAACACGCGGGATATTCAAAGCGCGAGAAATATCATGTAGCGTGAAACTATCATTTAGGTAGGGCTTGCTTTCATTTATGTAATTTATTATGCGATTCAAATCTTCAGATTTTTCATTACCATCTAAATCATTAATTGTTGTCTCGCTAAATGTAATTTTTAGCGCTTGATGAAACCGATCAAATAAACTCCTTTTGCCACTTTCTCCATATAACCAACTAGGAAAAAGAAAGCAACTGAGGGGCAAAATAAGTAATACTAAAAAGTGTGATTGATTCAGCGACTTAGAAATTTCTCCAGAAAAAGTAAAAAATATATAGCCAAAAGTAAGCAAATAGGTTATCAATGTGATAGCTAAAATCATCAATAATTTACTCAATAAAATGGATACCTTTTTTTTCATATATCCATTCCCAGATTTCTTAAATTTAAGGATGTAATAAATGGAATTGATGCCATAAGATAGATTAATAAATGCAATGACTGTTTTCTGAATTTTACCACTTATGAACAGATGAGGTACAGGAATTAAATCACTTTTTTGACTATATTTAGCTAGCTCTATTTTATCTATCAGAGGAGAAATGTAGTAAGGCAAAGTATTTAATACCACTAGCAGGAAAGGAATTAAGTGAAGTAATGCTAATAAACTATAGTCAATTTTCCCTTTAATAATTGACCTAAAATAGTAATATGTGAGAGGGCCAATCAAGACAAAAAGGGGATCAAAATTCGTAAATACATAAACGGCTAATCCCGTTCGTTCTTCAGAGAAAAAAAGCAATAAAGCAAATTGTCGAATACTAGTAGCAATCAGAACAATGACTAAATAGATAACCCCCTTATTTTGATTCCAATGATTAAATAACAAAATCACCGAAATAAATACCACTAGTAGTAAAGATGAATACGCCATCGGAGACTATTATTTAGAACACTCAAATGTAGTCTATAAAAAATTTAAACATACTACGCTAAAACAAAGCAAGTGTGCGAATAGGATTTTTCACTACTCCTTTTTTCAGACAATAAACCAGAATCAAAATCTAAGCCCGTTTTTTGTGCATTTAGAAAAATAAATGCTCATTCGAATCGCTTTTCTCTTCCTACTTACTTTCACTTGTCTAGCCCAAACTAGCCCTGTCAAGATCTCCACCCTTTCCTCCGGCATAGGTAGTTCGACCTATCTGCAGTCCATCGGGCAATCTTCCGTGGTGACAGGCACTAGTCCTGCTGGTGGATATGTGATGCGTCAAGGATTCTTGCAACCATCCGCACGTTTTGCGGGTCGTTCGATTGAGAATAATGTTGCGGTTTCTTTAGATGTTTTCCCTAATCCATTCGTCTCTCACTTTCGCTTGAAACTCTCTCGTTCCAATGCCTCACCTAGTCAAGTAGAATTGTATTCGATCGATGGATTGCGCGTGTGGTCATCCGAGATTGCTGCAAACCTGAGCGAAGTTCAACTACTCGATTTTGATCGCCTGCGTTCAGGCAAATATATCCTCCGTCTGGTGAGCGGGAACCAAGTCATCACTAAACAACTCATTAAAGATTAGTATATGAAAAGAATTTTACTCCTTTTACTTGTTAGCGTTTCTTGTTTCGCCCAGAGCTATAAGTTTGCTGTAGGCTCTAACATTACGTCATTTGTCTTCGCCAATTCAGCGGGTTCGAATCCGTCATTCTTGCGCCCGTCTTCGGGATTGCATTTGAGTCTGTCTCGCGAGGCGTCTCTTTCGAAATCGTTCTTGTATGATTTCGGCATCAACTACAACCAGTTCAATAACGTAGGCGATGTGCAAAACATTCCGTTTTCGTATGCGACTGATTTCATCGGTCTTAACACTGGCATCGGACCTAAGCTTTCCTTAGGAAAAGGCATTTCGTTTATCGCCAAAGCGAATGCATCGGTTTCTACCATGGTTAACGGTAATCAGTTTCTACTAAACCGCTACGTGGACTTAGCAAACGATGACCAGTTCAATTCGCTTCGTACCATGTACGGTTACTCGTTTGAGCTGACGAAACAAATCAGCCCACAGGTGGGCGTGTTTGTGAAATACCAGCATTTAGACAGCTACAATTTCGGTAGCTCGACTTTAAACTTCATTCCATCAACATTTAGCATCGGCCTGAGCCTTAGTAAATAATTTGTTCTATGAAAAAGTATCTATTCTCTCTTATTTTCCTTTTGGTTTCATACGTAGGTTTTTCCCAAAAGGGTCTCTCCTACCAAGCCGTTATTCTCGATCCTGCAAAGATTGAAATTCCTGGTCAGGACATTTCTGGCCAGCCTTTAGTCAATGGCGATGTGTGGATGAAATTTAGCATCTACAACGGATCCACCTTGCAGTTCGAAGAGGTTCAGAAAACGAAAACAGACAACTATGGTCTGGTGAACTTATTGATCGGATCTGTTTCTTCTACTTCATTTAATTCTTTGGTTTGGGATAGTTCACAAAAGAGTCTTTATGTCTATGTGAGCTTTGATCAAGGGGGTTCCTACACCAAGATTTCAGAGCAAAAACTGAACTATAATCCCTACGCATTATTCGCAGAAACCGCAGGTAAACTAGGCGGAATACTCGCTATTTCTGGTGGTGGAACAGGCGCAACAACCGCAGCAGATGCGCGGGCGAATCTAGGTTTAGATCAAGTGAATAATACGTCGGATGTGGCGAAGCCGGTTTCGGCGGCGACGCAAGCGGCACTGGATTTGAAAGCGAATTCAAGTGATGTGACGGCGGGGTTAGCGTTAAAGGCTAATACGGCAGATGTAACAAGTGCTTTAGATTTAAAAGCTAACTCTTCCGATATCACAAGTGCTTTGGCATTAAAAGCAAATGGGGCTACTGTTGCAACTTCGTTAAATTTAAAAGAGAACGCTGCAAATAAAAGCCTAAATGTAAGTGCGGATGGATCCTCAGATACAAAATATCCGAGTGTCAAGGCCGTGAAAGATTATGTTGATGCTCGTGTTCAGTCAGGAGGCGGGTCAAGTACCATAACAGATGCGGATGCCTCCACAAAAGGAAAGATTCAATTAGCAGGAGATTTAGGTGGAACTGCGGATGCTCCTACTGTACCGGGATTAGCATTAAAAGTGAATGAGGCAGATGTAACTACCGCTTTGGCATTAAAAGCAAACGCCTTAGATTTTACTACACTAACGAACAGAGTAAATACAAATACCCAAAGCATTACTTCGAATGCTTCTGCTATTGTAACTCTAAATACAAATGTTGCATCTAATACGTCGAGCATCACTGCGAATGCTACAGCAATAGCAACTGAAGCTGCAAGAGCAACCGCAGCTGAATTAATACTAACGAATAATGTTAGTTCAAACACTTCAAGCATCACTTCAAATATTGCTTCAATTAATTTAAAAGCGCCATTGGAATCTCCAACTTTTACGGGTACAGTAACTACAGGTGCAATTAATTCAGGCGCAATGAGTGCAACAAGTGTTAATACGCCTATATATGCTTCTACTCCACAAACATTAACTGATGCAGCTACTATAATTTGGAATCCTGCTAACGGATTGAATGCCAGCGTAACCTTGGGTGGTAACAGAACCTTGAGTTTTTCATCTACTCTAGCTGCAGGATCTTATGGAACTTTAGTAATTACGCAAGATGTGACAGGGGGTAGGACCATCACATTACCTTCTACAACGAATAAAGTATTGGGATCCAATTCTACCACTTCTATTGCATTGTCTGAAGCTTCAGGTGCAACAGATATTTTGAATTTTTATTATGATGGCACTAATTGTTTTTGGAATATAGGCCAAGGATACGGGATAAATGGAACAACAAATTTATCATCTAGTGTATCTGGGAAATTACCGGTGGCAAATGGTGGAACAGGTGCGAACACTTTAACAGGTATTGTAAAAGGGAATGGAACAAGTGCTTTAACAGCAGCCATTGCAGGAACCGATTTCCAAGCACCTATAGCCTTAACTACTACAGGGACAGGTTCTGCAACATTATCAGGCACTACTTTAAATATTCCGTTGGTTTCTTCTACCGTAAATACAAGTACTCTCTCAGGTACAGTTGCATTAACAAATGGAGGAACAGGTCAAACAACTATCTTAGGTATTAGGAATGCATTGGGGCTAAGTGGCAATGGTGTTACCATAGGACAACAAAATTCTGGCCAAACGAACCAAGCAAGCGATGCCATTTCAATTGGAGCAGCAGCAGGTAATTCAAATCAAGGAATTCAATCTGTGGCTATTGGATATGTAGCAGGCTCGAGTGGGCAAGGCGCTAATTCCGTATCAATTGGAGGTGGTGCTGGCCAGGTTTCACAAGGAGCTAATTCAATTGCAATTGGATTTGCTGCAGGCCAAGTTTCACAAGGCACAAATTCAATTGCAATTGGAAAAAATTCAGTGGCAAGTGCTAATTCGATTGCACTTGGGAATAGTGCAACAACTGGTACTTATTCTAATAGCACATCGATAGGAAATGGTGCAATATCCACTGCGGATAATACTATTCAACTAGGTAATACGACAGTGTCCAATGTTAAAACGAATGGTACTTTGACCGCAGGAACTGTTACTTATCCAAATGCACATAATTTAACTGCTGGACAGGTTCTTACAATTAATGCTACCGGATCTGCAAGCTGGGCATCGCCATCTAGCGGCGGGGCAGGTACTGCACATACTGTAGGTGAAATTTATGGAGGTGGAATTATTTTTTATATTTCGGCAGGAGGATTTCATGGTTTGATTGCAGCAAAGGAAAACATTGGGAATACAGCACCATATGATTTTATCAATAGAAGCACCGATCCTACTTGGCATGATAATTATAACACAACAAATGGTGGTAACTTATTTTTAGATTGGAGAGCCCCAACTTACGCTCAATTACGTCTTCTATACAATGCAAGAAATACGACTGGATTAAATTTGGGATCGGGTATTCTAATTAGTTCAACTAATGACGATAATGATCCATTTGCATTCAAGTGTATAAATTTTTCAAACGGAGTTTTGACAAATTTAAATGGCAATTGGACACCATATGCTGGAAGAGCTATTCGTTCTTTTTAAAACTCTACAATGAAAAAACTTCTTCCCCTATTTTTCTTTCTTTCTGCACTTACTTCCAATGCTCAGCAATCTAATTTTAGAAGGAATAATAATTATGTAGTACCGCCATTTCCATTTGAAATTCTTAAAACTGGATTGGTAATGAACTTGGATGCGGGAGATCCGCTAAGTTATTCAGGCAGCGGGAATATGTGGACAGATTTAACAGGGAATGGGAACAATGGCACTATTCTAAGCCCCTACTCCTATAATGCTGTAAACGGAGGTTATTTACAGCTTTCAGTTGGCAATGGAATTTCTTTGCCTGCTACTTCAACTGATTTCAATTTTACTTCTGGTGATTTTGCCATTGAAATTTGGGCTAAACCTATCGCAGCATACCAAACGCTTATTTCGTTAAACACCTTGTCAAGTGGCTGGTCTGCTTTACGATTAGAATCAGGTCAATCTGATGGACAAATTAGCTTATTGCAATCTTCCGCTTTCACATCATGGGACGTGAATTTCCAAAATTCTCAAGTAGATTTTACACGAAATAATTGGCATCAAATACTACTATCCAGAGTCTCTAATAACTTAATAATATATGTGGATGGGGTAAGTAAAATAACTGTGGCCAGCGCCCCCTCACTTAAATCGAATACGCCCGGATCAAGTTTAAATACCATTGGTTCTATGACTTCTGGAAGTAGCTATGGATCCTACAGTGGTATAATTGCTATTGTAAGAGTATATAAGGGCAATGGCTTAACCGCCAATCAAGCCTTAGAAAATTACAAAGCCGTTAAAGCACGATTCGGCCTTTAACCTACAAATTTTCCTTAATCCAATCAATAGGCGTTACCCCATATTCTGCCTTGAAAGCCAAATAAAAAGTGGAGGCACTTTTAAATCCGGATTTCATCGCAATGCCTTCAATCGACATATGTAAATGGGCGCCATCTCGAAGCATTGAGGTTGCGTACTGAACTCGAAGTCGATTTCGGTAGATTGGAAAAGAGATTTTCAATTGCTTATTAAAGCAATTGGTCACCCGAACATGGGGAATATTAATCGCCCGGGAAATATCATGCAAGGAGAAATTGTTCTTTAAATAAGGCTTACTATCCTCCATAAAAAAGATGATCCGGTTTAGGTCATCGGACTTTGGGATGGTCTTTTGGCCTCCTCCATTTTCTGAACTTAACAAGATTTTTAGGTCATTATATATCCGATCTAATTTATTTCTGCTATCCGATTCTCCGTAAAGCATGGATGGTGAAAGGAAAAAACTGATGGGCATAATTAGTGTAAATAAATAGAAGTAGCTATTGTTTTTAAAGGCGATGTTCGCATACGCAAATGTAAATTCATTTGCGTTTATGGAAGCCTTGTAAGAGGAATAGGCTACTAATAATACAGCAGGTATAATACAAATAGCGAGGATAATCATCATTCGATTAATCAAGAGGGATACCTTTTTCTTTATGTATACATTTCCCTCCCGCTTTAATTTAGGTCCATAAAAAAGAAAAAACAGAAAGTATGAAATACTGATGATAGGGGGAATTACTTTTTGGAATTTATAAGTAAACAAAAGGGGAGAAAAGCTATCAACGTCCACTGAATCGTCCAACACAACCTGGGCTACAAATGTTACTTTATCAGCAAATGGCACAGAATAGAAAGGTATAGTATTTATAAAGACTATAAGTGCTGGTATTAAGTGTAAAAGCATGGTGGGCTTAAACACCATTTTGGGGAAAATCAAACTCTTGAAATAGTATAATAAAGTAGGGCCAATTAAGCACATAAGCGGATCTGTGTGTAAAAAAACCAGTGCTAGTACTTCAAAATCAGTCTGTACATTAATCAACAAAAAAGTCAGCAGTCGAATGCTAGCAATAAGTATTCCAAAAACTAAAAATACAATGCCTTTATGTTGATTCCAGTGATTAATCAACAAAATAATTGCGATCAGCAGTAGCAAAAGCATAGATGTGTATATCATAATCGAATTTACTACTAAAAAAAATTTATCACATAGTATCTCCTATTACTAGTTATACGATTTAATTTTTTCCAAAGTATTTAAAATTCTATTTCACTCTTTAGCGTAAGACAAGTTGTTTCATTTGTAGCAAAGCTATTCCAAAAGACTGTTCCACAAACTTTCATGAAAAGAATTCTACTCCTGGTTTTACTAAGTTTTCCCGCTGTATCGCAGACTTACAAGTTCTCTATAGGATCAAATATTACCTCCTTTGTTTTCACCAATTCCGCAGGTGCGAATCCCTCTTTTTTGCGACCGGCATCCGGCTTACACGCCAGTCTAACACGGGAATCGAGCCTTTCAAAGAATTTATTGTACGATTTTGGCATTCTATACAACCAGTTTAATAGCGTAGGCGATGCACAAAATATCCCCATCTCCTATGCATCCGATTTCATTGGTTTAGGTGCGGGCATCGGTCCTCGGTTGAATCTAGGAAAAGGGATTACATTTATCGCCAAAGCAAATGCTTCCGTTTCCAAGATGGTCAACGGGAATCAATTTCTTTTAAATCATTACATGGATTTAGCTGGTGATGATCAATTCAATTCGCTGCGAACGATGTATGGTTATTCCTTTGAATTATCGAAACAAATCAACCCTCAAGTAGGCGTTTTTATAAAATACCAGCATTTGGATAGCTACAATTTTGGTAGCTCTACCCTCAACTTTATTCCATCGACTTTCAGCCTAGGCCTAAGCTTCAGCAAATAATACTCCTATGAAAAAGGTTCTATTTTCCCTTATTTTTCTATTCGTTTCTTATGTAGGTTTTTCCCAAAAAGGACTCTCCTACCAAGCCGTCATTCTCGATCCTAACAAGATTGAATTACCGGGACAAGACATCGCTGGCCAGCCCTTTGTGAATGGGGAGGTTTGGTTAAAATTCAGTATCTACAATGGATCATCTTTGCAATTTGAAGAGGTCCAAAAAACGAAAACCGACGATTACGGCCTAGTCAATTTGTTGATCGGCTCTGTGTCTTCTGCTTCATTTAATTCGCTGGTTTGGGATGCCGCGCAAAAAAGCATGAGGGTCTATGTAAGCTTTAATCAAGGGAGTTCTTATTCCCAAGTTTCGGACCAAAAACTGAATTACAATCCCTATACGTTTTATGCGGATACAGCCGGAAAATTAAATGGAACACTGGCCATTTCTGGCGGCGGCACCGGCGCGACAACGGCCACGGATGCCCGTGCGAATCTAGGTTTAGATCAAGTGAATAATACGTCGGATGCGGCGAAGCCGGTTTCGACAGCAACTAAAGCGGCATTGGATTTGAAAGCGAATGCTAGCGATGTTACGGTGGGATTAGCGTTAAAAGCTAATACGGCGGACATGACCGCAGCATTAGCAGCAAAAGCAGACACAGGTACCATCAAAACATTCGTGGTCACACAAGTGGCGGCAGCTAATATCGCAGATGCTGATGCGAATACAAAAGGAAAGATTCAATTAGCAGGAGATTTAGGTGGAACGGCAGCGGCGCCTACGGTTCCCGGTTTACGTTTGAAAGCTAATGAGAGTGATGTTTCAGCTGCTTTGGCACTTAAATTAAATACCTCAGAAAAAGGAATGGCAAACGGAATAGCAACGCTAAATTCATCTGGGATAATACCATCGAACCAATTGCCCCCCGTAACTATATCATCAACAAGTGTGGTAGCTAGTGATGCCGCTATGGTTGCTTTATCTAATACAACCGTGGGAAGTATTGCGGTAAGAACAGATGCTAATAAAAATTACGTTTTGAGCGCATTACCTGCGAGCACATTAGCTAATTGGATCGAATTATTAACTCCTGGAGCACCTGTACAAACCGTTAATGGGTATATAGGATCTGTTAATCTAGTTAAATCAGATATTGGATTAGCAAACGTAGATAACACTTCTGATGTTAATAAGCAGGTTTCATCTGCAACCCAGACTGCTTTAAATTTGAAAGCTGATACAGCTACTGTTAGAACAGCTTTGGCGTTAAAACAAAACATTACAGATGCTAATGCAGCATTAAATTTAAAACTAGACGCGAATAAAGTGGGCGTAGCTAATGGAACTGCCAGCTTAAACGCTTCAGGAAAAATTCCTACCGATCAAATTCCTGCAATCTCCTTTTCAAGTGTTAAAGTTTTAGGAAGTCAAGCTCAAATGCTTGCATTAAGTTCTGCGTTGGTAGGCAGTGTAGTCATCAGAACAGATGTCAATAAAAATTATGTATTAGCGCAAGCTGATCCTAGTGTAATAACAAATTGGATCGAATTATTAACACCTGCCCCTCCGGTTCAAACCGTTAATGGCTACACGGGAAGTGTTTCGTTAACTAAATCTGACCTGGGTTTAGGCAATGTAAATAATACAAGTGATGCGGATAAACCTATTTCTACGTCTGCGCAGGCAGCCATCGATGTAAAGCCTTCACGCGAATTTGTGGCGACTGCTGTATTAACGGGTAATGCCACAAACACCGCAGACATTAACATGTTAAAGTCATCGGTTAATTCCAATACACAAAGTATTACCGCAACTAAATTAGCCTTAGCTCAAAAAGCCCTTTTATTCAAGCCTTTGAAAAATGCGGAATATGTAATGCCTACATCGGGTATTTTGACCGACGCGAATTCGGGGAATATTATTTATTCACAATGGTCCCAAAAACCCGTTTTCCCAGAATCACTTTCCGATGGTTTTTATTGCACAATTGTTAACTATTCTGGCGGAACTATAACCTCAAATACGTTATCAACCGCTCGTTTCTACACGAATACATCCGGTTATGCCGGGTCAACGACATTTACTATTCCTCCCGGAGGAAGCGCGAATGTATATGCAGTAAAAATAAATGGGGCGCAGCGCTATTATGTTTCAGCGGGAGATCAGGCCTCTTCAGCAAGTGTTGCTGATGCAAGTATTACGAATGCCAAATTAGCGGGCAGCATTACTGCTTCAAAATTAATAGGGACAGATATCACTGCAATAGGAACCGTAACCACTGGTACTTGGAGTGCAACTACCATTGATATCGCACACGGGGGGACAGGTTCAACTTCCCAAAACTTTGTCGACCTTTCAACTAATCAGACTGCCATAGGAGGAACGAAAACATTTTCAAATAATATCGTTTCAAATGGTGTCACCATCGGAAAAGGTAATGGTGGAAATACCAGCAGTATCATCATTGGACCTTGGACTAATGCGGGCGAAAATTCCATTGGCATTGGATCAGGCACCATGACGGGTAATAGTGGTACATACAATGTAGCCATTGGTGAAAATGCGTTAAGGAACTCAGGGGCAGTTTCTTATAGTACAGCAGTGGGAGTAAATGCAGGTTCGAGTTCAAATCAAGGGACTAACAATACTTTTCTTGGGTATAATGCCATTGCAACAACCAATGTTTCCATTTCAAATTCAACTGCCATTGGTTCAGGCGCAGTAGTAACAGCAAGCAACACCATACAAGTGGGGGCTGATGGTACCAATGGTTCTACACCTATTCAAAATGTAAAAACATCAGGCACACTAACAGCTGGAACGGTAACCTATCCTAATGCTCATGGTATAAACGGAAACGTCTTAAGTACCACAGGGAGCGGGACGCTTTCTTGGACTTCGTTAAGTGCTTTAGGGGCAGTACCTAGTACTTCTGCTACAGGTTCTGATGTGAGTTTATCAACTAGTAAAGTTGTACCTCAAAATGTGGGAAGTGTCTCCTTTGATGGGTCGAGTCAATATTTAACTTTGGCCAATAACGAAGCCTTTAATTACGGAACAGGCAATTTCACGATTGAATGCTGGATAAATCCGGCATCGTTGAAATTAGCAGATGTTTATCTACAAGCGCCTAGTTGGAATCTGTTTTTTGGACTAGCGAATACCTTGGGAGCAATGAGATTTAATATTAATAATGGAACAAATTATGACCCCTATGGAGTAGTAACAACTGCCAATTCTTTAATCTCTCCTAATACCTGGAATCACATTGTTTTAATGCGCAATGGAAATGATATTTCACTCTTTATTAATGGTATTTGTAGAGGTACTAAATCGGGTATTTCCGCCTACTTAATAGGGGGTAGTGAAATCAATTCAGGTCCCATAATTGCAGGAGGTAACAAATACGATGGGAAGGTCGCTAATTTACGCGTTGTGAAAGGATCAAATGTTTATTCGTTCGGGACGACAGTAGGAACTACTTACTTTAATCCTCCTGCCACCATTGGTAATATCACAGGCACGCAACTTCTTTTAGCGCCTACATCAGCTACCATTTCAGATCTATCCTCTAATGGGTTTGCTGTCACAAAAGTGAATACTCCAGCCTACAATGCTGCTCCCACCTCTAATATCTTAACCTTAGAAGCCTTAGCAACGTCATCTTTAACCTTTACCAAAGATGGCAATCTTACTGTTCCATCGTTATCTACAGCTGGGATTGTAACTAATAGTGCAAGTGGGGTGTTAAGTACCACTTCGACAATTGGTATTGCCAATGGTGGAACTGGGCTTTCGACTCCCGGTACTTCTGGGCAAGTATTGAGTACTAGTGCGAACGGAACTCTCACTTGGACAACCGTAACATCTGTAGCGGATGCAAATACAATGTCTGGCACAGTTGCAATAGCAAAAGGGGGGACTGGTGCAACGACTAAAACAACTGCTTTCGATGCCTTATCTCCGATGACCACTGCGGGTGATCTACTTTACGGGGGTGCGAGTGGAACAGGCACTAGATTAGCAAAAGGAAATAATGGTACGGTATTGACCATGGAAAACAACGTGCCTGCCTGGCTAACCTCTATTCGAGCAACAGCAGGTTCTTCGTACAACGCTGCGGTGGGCTTCTCCTTTGTAGGAGGAGATTGGGCTAGAAATACGGGGATGTTTAGTGATAACCCAGATAGTGGTGGATCTGCCACCTTGAAATTCCGAATAGCAACGTCCAATTCCACAGCTGACCCCTATTTAGAAATCAGTCCATCCAAAGTATCTGTTTACCCCATTACCGCATCTACCAGCAAAACAACAGGTGCCTTAACCGTTGCGGGGGGATTAGGTGTCAATGGGAATATATATGCAAGCAATTTAAATACTAGTGGAACAATTACTTCCGGAACAGTTACTTATCCAAATTCACTTGGAACAACAGATCAAGTTTTGAGTGTAACAAGCAGTGGAACCGTTGCTTGGAAAACAGCAGCTTCGGGAGGTAATACACACTCCGTAGGTGAATCATATGGAGGCGGCATCGTCTTTTATACTTGGGACAATGGCAACCATGGCTTAATCGCGGCTAAAAATGAATTAGGGAATAAAGGACCTTTCGATTTTACGAGTACAACAGGGGTGAAATTTATACCAGGAACAGGGTACGTTGCTACTGCCTTTAGATCAGGTTTAGGTGCGGGAATGTTAAATACAACGAATATCATAGCCAGAACAAGTTATTATGAACAGGCGTTTATGTATGCACCTGATCCTCAATACCACAATATATATGCTGCAATGCTTGCACAGCAATACGCAAACGCATCTAACGCATCTACTCCAGTATATGGCGATTGGTACCTACCATCCATTTATGAATTAGGAATTTTGTATTCGAGTTTATCTCTGATTTCAGGTTCAGGATTTAATGCGAGCCATGACTATTGGAGTTCCACAGAAGTAAATCAAGGATATGCCTATTATTTCAAGTCGTCAGATGCCGGTTCAACTACAAGTTGGAATGATAACTCGGCACTGAAATTTGTCATCCCCATCAGACAATTTTAATAACATTAAGGGTTCATTAGAACAAAGGTCACCTCAATCCCAATGGATCTTTTCCGTTGGGATTTTTATTGATCAAAAAACCAACTCATACCTCGCCGATCTCCCCGCCCCCACTGGCGTAAAAACCTGCATAGTAACGAGCTCCTGAAGATCACGGGAGGCGGTGGCTCTGGAGGTTCCCGTGATTCCCACATATTTGCGGACATTCATTCCGCCTTGGAAAGAGTCGGGGCCAGCTGCTAGCATGCGGTTGATGACTTTGTTTTGGCGCTCGTTCAGCTGGTGTTCGAAGACGGCGAAGAAGTGCCATTTCGAAATGGTGAACTGGATGAGTTGGTCTGCGAAGGTTTGGGCTTCTAAAAGAGTTTGCACAAACCACTCGATCCAATCTGTGATGTTAAGCCCTTTTTCTGCTTGCTGGAGGGCGTGATAATAGGCCTTTTTGTTTGCCTCGATGGCTTTGGAAATACTAAAAGGCAAGGGACATTGAAGACCCTGCGAAAGCGCTTTCTCCACGATGGCGCGACCGATGCGGCCATTGCCATCCTCGAACGGGTGAATCGACTCGAAATACAAGTGAGCGACCGCCGCCTTAACGGGTGGCGCCATCCAAGCGGTCTCGTTAAACCACTGTAAAAATTGCGCCATTTCGGGTGGAACACGCGAAGACGGTGGAGCCTCGTAATGAATGGTAGGCCGAGCGACAGACCCAGAAACAATCTGCATCGGCGCCTCATCCGTCCGCCATTCGCCCGCGTTTATCTGAGGCCTATTTCCCATTAATTTTGTATGCCAAAGCTTCAGCCGCTCCTCCGTCAATGGCTCAGCAAACGAATTCCGCACATCCATTAACATCTCACTCAGCCCAATAACATCCTTATTTTTAGGCAAATGCGGACTAGCTAAACCTAAATTTCGGCGAACCGAAGACATAATATCTAATTCGCTATAGTGTTCCCCCTCAATGGCAGACGTCTTTAAAGCCTCCGCTACCATCAGTTGAATCATCATTTCCGTCCGATCCTCCACTGGCAAAGCAGCTAATTTACCGCTCAATTCGCCTGATTTCTGCATAAATGCAAAGATTTGCGGCTCGACACGATTCGTGTCGAATTCAAAATGGGGCCAAGAAACACGTTGCCAATTGTACATGATGAGGCGATTAGGAAGTGTAATCGCCTCAAATATAATCATTTTTTGAGGCGATTAGCGAAATTAATCGCCTCAAGCTGATAATTTAAAAAACATTTGTTACCTTTTTATATAAATTAGTAACAAAAGACTTACCTTTGATTTATGAGCGTACACCAAGCAATTCTAGACAAGATTAATTCGAAGACCCCCGGAGATATTTTTTTCCCTGCAGAATTTCGAATGCTCGGAACAGACGATGCCATTAAAATGGCTCTATCTCGATTAGTGAAAGAAAATACCATTGAAAGACTGGCAAATGGGGTTTACTTTATTCCACAATTTCACCATTTGATAGGGAGAATTAAGCCATCTCTTGAGATGATAGCGAATGCCATTGCATCTAGAGATCACATACAAATTAAGCCTACCGGAATGAGTGCGTTGAATAAACTAGGGTTATCTGAACAAGTCCCTACTAGGCATGTCTACATCACCAATGGCCAACCTAGAACATACCATGTAGCGGAAAATGAGATTCATTTTAAAAGTGCCAGTCCTAAAAAATTAGCCTTAAAGGGTCCCATCAGTTCCCTAATCATTCTGGCAATGGATGAAATGGGGCAAAGTGAATTTGATGAAACGCTTGCTAGTAAAATAAAGGGACTCCTAAAAAAAGAAGATGCCATGCTGTTAGAAAATGATATGATGCTTGCTCCTTCCTGGATTGCAAAAGAGCTTTATTCGATCATTTCTAAATTCCCAGCTGATGAAATGGTTTAAGCTAGCGATAGAAGATCGTAGGATAATCTTGCAACAAGCGAGTGCTCTAAGTAGGATAAATGAGAAGGCACTTGAGAAGGACCTTTGGGTTACAATGGTATTAGAAGCCGTGTTTAAAACCAAATTTGCCACACAATTACACTTCAAAGGCGGCACTTCTTTAAGTAAGGCGTGGCAGATTATTGAAAGGTTTTCAGAGGATATTGATTTGTCAATTGATAGATCATTTTACGGATTTGGAGAAGACTTATCCTATTCCCAAATCAAAAAACTTAAAAGAATATCCAGCGAATTCGTCAGCAGCGACTTTAGAGAAGAGCTAGAAAAAACTCTTATCGAAATGGAAGTACCTGCAGCACTATTTACATGTAAGGCCACACCTATCCCAGAAATAAGAAAAGATACAGTGGACCCACAAGAAATTGTTATTGAATATGTTTCGATCTTAGATAATGTCGAATACTTACCCGATACAATAAAAGTAGAGGTGAGCGCTAGATCCATCAAAGAAGGGACCCAAATGAGGCCATTGACTTCTCTAGTAGGAAGCTTACTCCCCCAATTAGACCTAGGCGACCCATTTCAAGTACGATCCATCGAGCCTACAATTACTCTTTTAGAAAAGGTATTCTTATTGCATGAAGAATTCACAAAAAATGCTTCAGAAATACGCCACTTAAGAATGTCGAGGCATTTATATGACTTGTTTCTCTTAAGTGAATCCATTTATGCTGAAATCGCTTTAAATGACACGTCACTCTACAATCGAATTATCGCACATAGGCAGCACTATATTAGACAAACGGGGATAGATTATAAAAATCATGGTAAGCAAAGTATTTCATTTCTTCCGCCAAACCCTATTTTAGAGAGATATGAGGAAGACTATGAAAAGATGAAGCTGAATATGATTTATGGTAAGGCGCCAGCATTTGAAGACTTAATTCAAAAATTAAGAGTGCTGCAAGACAAATTTAGAATCACTACAAATTCTCCTTCATCCACTCCATCGGATTCACCCCGTAAACCGCTTTGAAAGCGGTATAAAAAATGGACTTGCTCTTAAATCCAGACATCGCGGCGATTCCCTCAATGGACGTAGTCAGATGGGCGCCCGATCGGAAGAGGTCTGTGGCGTGTTCGACGCGTAATTTATTTCGATAGGCGGGGAATGGGACTTTGAGTTGCTTGCTAAAACAGGTGGTTACTCGGATGTGAGGGATGTTCAAAGTACGGGAAATATCGTGCAATGAAAAAGTCGTGTTCAAATAAGGTTTTTCGGTTTCAATGTAAGCGACGATTCGATCTAGATCCTCTGATTTTTCGTGGGGGGCTTCCTGAAAACCTTTGGCCTGCACAGTCATCCGCTTATAGGTCAAAATAAATTTATCCCAAAGTGAGGCTTTGTTTTGATCGCCATAGAGGAATTTTGGCATGAACAGAAAACTGATGGGCATAATCAAGATAAAATAATACAAATACCCATCTGAAATAAAGACCTTATTTCGAAACACTAAGCCTTGATCAGTCGTCGATAGCGACGTGGCATAAATCACCAAGCCCCAAAGAGGTAGCACAACTAAAGGCACAATCAACAAAAAGTGATTGATGAGTTGCGTCAACTTCTTTTTCATGTAAACGGTACTGTTCCTTTTTTGGATGATTAAGTACCTCAACGCAAAAATAATGAACCCTAAATTGCAGATCGCAATAAACGAACGCTGGAAGTGATAAGGGAATAATAGGGAGGGGAAATGATTTGGCAGAATATATGGGATGTGCAGCTGCAATTGTGTAAAATAAGCCATTTTGCTCTCCCAAGGAAAGAAATAATAGGGTAGGGTATTGGCTAATACAACCAATGCAGGTATTGCAAAGAGTAGGAAGTAATAATCAATAACGAGTTTCCCTTTGACTAAGCTTTTAAAAAAATAATAGAGCAAAGGCCCAGCTAAGGAGGCCAAAGGGTCAAAATGAATAATCAGAAAAGTGAATATATTCGTATGCCCTGATGACATCGACAACAGCATCGATAATTCCCTGGCACAAATAATTAGAATGCCTGAAACAAGGTAGATGATCCCTTTATTCAGCGACCAATTATTAATCAGCAACAGAAAACAGACGATTAAGACAAGAACAACGGAGGTAAATAACATCGCTTTATGTATTGTACGGCAATTTAGTCTTAAATATAATTTTTCGAACTAGGCCTATTTAATTAGTTGTCCGAAAATTTATATTTCAAACCGCTTCTGTATTATATAGTTGTCTTATGGCAACTCAAAGCACGTTTTTTGTGAAAAATTTTGCCAAAAATGTGCGTGCGAATACTCCTATTCACTCTTTTATCCACTGTTTGTCTAGCCCAAACTAGCCCAGTCAAGATCTCCACCCTATCCTCCGTAATAGGCAGTTCGACCTATTTGCAGTCGATCGGGCAATCCTCCGTGGTAACAGGAACAAGTCCAGCTGGCGGCTACATTATGCGTCAAGGATTCTTGCAACCATCAGCCCGTTTTGCGGGTCGTTCGATTGAGAATAATGTACCGGTTTCATTAGACGTTTTCCCTAATCCATTTACTTCTCAGTTTCGCTTGAAACTCTCTCGTTCCAGTGCCTCACCCAGTCAAGTAGAATTGTATTCCATAGATGGGTTGCGCGTGTGGTCATCTGAGATTGCGGCAAACTTGAGCGAAGTTCAACTTCTCGATTTTGATCGCCTGCGTTCAGGCAAATATATCCTACGCCTCGTGAGTGGGAACCAAGTCATCACTAAACAACTCATTAAAGATTAGTATATGAAAAGAATTTTACTCCTTTTACTTGTTAGCGTTTCTTGTTTCGCCCAGAGCTATAAGTTCGCTGTAGGCTCTAACATTACGTCATTTGTCTTCGCCAATTCAGCGGGTTCGAATCCGTCATTCTTGCGCCCGTCTTCGGGATTGCATTTGAGTCTGTCTCGCGAGGCGTCTCTTTCGAAATCGTTCTTGTATGATTTCGGCATCAACTACAACCAGTTCAATAACGTAGGCGATGTGCAAAACATTCCGTTTTCGTATGCGACTGATTTCATCGGTCTTAACACTGGCATCGGACCTAAGCTTTCCTTAGGAAAAGGCATTTCGTTTATCGCCAAAGCGAATGCATCGGTTTCTACCATGGTTAACGGTAATCAATTTCTATTAAACCGCTACGTGGACTTAGCAAACGATGACCAGTTCAATTCGCTTCGTACCATGTACGGTTACTCGTTTGAGCTGACGAAACAAATCAGCCCACAGGTGGGCGTGTTTGTTAAATACCAGCATTTAGACAGCTACAATTTCGGTAGCTCGACTTTAAACTTCATTCCATCAACATTTAGCATCGGCCTGTGCCTTAGTAAATAATTTGTTCTATGAAAAAGTATCTATTCTCTCTTATTTTCCTTTTGGTTTCATACGTAGGTTTTTCCCAAAAGGGTCTCTCCTACCAAGCCGTTATTCTCGATCCTGCAAAGATTGAAATTCCTGGTCAGGACATTTCTGGCCAGCCTTTAGTCAATGGCGATGTGTGGATGAAATTTAGCATCTACAACGGATCCACCTTGCAGTTCGAAGAGGTTCAGAAAACGAAAACAGACAACTATGGTCTGGTGAACTTATTGATCGGATCTGTTTCTTCTACTTCATTTAATTCTTTGGTTTGGGATAGTTCACAAAAGAGTCTTTATGTCTATGTGAGCTTTGATCAAGGGGGTTCCTACACCAAGATTTCAGAGCAAAAACTGAACTATAATCCCTACGCATTATTCGCAGAAACCGCAGGTAAACTAGGCGGAATACTCGCTATTTCTGGTGGTGGAACGGGTGCGACAACCGCAGCAGATGCGCGGGCGAATCTAGGTTTAGATCAAGTGAATAATACGTCGGATGTGGCGAAGCCGATTTCGGCGGCTACGCAAGCGGCACTGGATTTGAAAGCGAATGCTAGTGATGTGACGGCGGGGTTAGCGTTAAAGGCTAATACGGCAGATGTAACAAGTGCTTTAGATTTAAAAGCTAACTCTTCCGATATCACAAGTGCTTTGGCATTAAAAGCAAATGGGGCTACTGTTGCAACTTCGTTAAATTTAAAAGAGAACGCTGCAAATAAAAGCCTAAATGTTAATTCGGATGGCACCTCTGATGTAAAATATCCGAGTGTTAAGGCAGTGAAAGATTATGTAGATGCGCGTGTTCAGTCAGGAGGCGGGTCTAGTAACGTTACTGATGCGGATGCAAATACAAAAGGTATCATTCGATTAGCGGGTGATTTAGGCGGAACGGCAACAGCTCCAACTGTTCCTGGGTTAGCATTAAAGGCATCTGCAACAGATGTAACGACGTTAACAGCTACAGTAAATGCAAACACGGCAAGTATCACAGCTAATTCTACAGCTATCGCTACTGAAACGACAAGAGCAACAGCTGCTGAATTAACTTTGGCAAATAATGTAACGTCAAATACTGCTAGTATCACTGCTAATTCTACCGCTATAAATTCAAAAGCACCGCTTGCTTCACCTACATTTTCTGGAGCAGTAACTGCTCCTATCTATGCATCGACACCGCAAGCGTTAACGGATGGTTCAACGATTTCTTGGAATCCGTCATTAGGGTTAAATGCCAGCGTTACTTTGGGAGGAAATAGAACATTAAGTTTTACAGCCACTCCTGCTACTGGATCATACGGAACATTAGTCTTGACACAAGATGCTACGGGAGGTAGAACCATCACGTTACCTTCTACTACAAATAAAGTTTTGGGCTCCACTTCAAGTACAACTATTGATTTGTCTACCGCTGCTAACGCAATAGACATTGTCAATTTTTATTATGACGGTACAAATTATTATTGGAATATAGGTCAAGGTTATGGCCAAGCTGTTTCATCAGGATCCACTAATTTAGCCTCTGATGTCACGGGCACTTTAGCTGTTGCGAACGGGGGAACAGGAGCTACAACATTAACAGGACTTGTAAAAGGAAATGGAACTAACGCAATGACAGCTGCTGTCGCCGGCACTGATTATCTAGCACCAAATGGCAGTGCAGCTAACCTAACAAATTTTCCAACTTTGAATCAAAATACTACTGGGAATGCGGCAACTGTAACAACCAATGCTAATTTAACTGGTGATGTTACGAGTGTAGGTAATGCATCTACTGTTGTGAAAATAAATGGAACCTCGTTAGCTGGTTTATCAACTGGTATCTTAAAAAATACCACTGCCACAGGTGTACCAACCATCGCAATTGCTGGTACGGATTACCAAGCACCTATTACAATAACTACAACAGGCACAGGTGCTGCCACTTTATCGGGCACGACTTTAAATATCCCTACACCTTCTAGTGGAAGTAGTAACACGCATACCATTGGAGAATCTTATGGGGGTGGAGTCGTCTTCTATACCTGGGATAATGGTGCACACGGTTTGATCGTTTCTCTTACGGATCAGTGTTGCAATAATAGTACGATTGGAAGATTTTCTGCAGGTACTGCAACGAATACATTAGCTTATAATGGAAGTGGGGGCGCATCTACAAGTAATCAAACGGCATTTACCACAATTTCAGGCGGTGGTGTAGGTGCAGGTAAGAAAAATACTTTATTAATTCTTGCATCACAAGGCTTGGGTAATGGGAATAAATATGCAGCAAGATATGCAAATGAATATAGTATTTTATCAGATGGAGTTCTTTACGATGATTGGTATTTAGGCTCCGTAGACGAATATCACCTACTTGCAAATAATTATCCTCAAGTTTTAGCAAACAATAGTTTCACACCCTTAAATGGCCCAAATAAAGATTATTGGACCTCAACGGAAATAAATTTAACGGATGCATTTACTGTATATATTCGAACAAATAGTACTACTTCAAACATTTTTAATGTATTTCCAAATGCTAAGTCCATGTTTAATAATGGAGGCTATGGCAATGTTAGAGCAATTCGTTCATTCTAAATACTAAGATGAAAAAATTCCACCTCCTGATATTCCTCCTCCTCCTCACCGCCTTCATTTCTAATGGACAGCGGATTATGTTCAGCAGACAAAACAAGTATGTGGCACCTAGCATCTTTACGCCCACTATCTCTGCAACTTCTGTTGTTTCAACTATTTCAAGATATGGAGCAAGCAGTGGAGGAACTATCACAGACAATGGTGGTGCACCTATTTTGGCTTCTGGTATTTGTTGGAGTGCTACTTCAAATACACCCACAATAGCCGATAACAAAACAACAGATGGAACTAGTATTGGTACTTTCATAAGTTCATTAAATGGATTAACCGCAGGAGTTACCTATAATGTAAGAGCCTATGCAACTAATAGCAAAGGCACTAGTTATGGAGCGGTTCAAACATTTACAACCACACCAACTTTGGTAATTCCATTAGTTGGTTCTAGTTTAGGCGGGGGCAAAGTTGCCTATGTATACCAAAATGGGGATCCTGGATATACCTCAACAACTATTCCAGTATTGATTGCTGCAAATGCGGATCAAATAGGAAGTTTAGCAGGAGGCACTGAAAAGTGGTCAATTGGAGGACTAACTGGAAATGCGCAACGAGTGGGATTGATCGGTTCAACTTATGAAGCACTTGGAGCAGGTCTTTCAAATACAAATGCCATTATAAGTGCTTATGGAAATGGAAACTATGCCGCAAAACTTGCAAGAAATTATACTGATGGCACCTACACAGACTGGTATTTACCGAGTAAGAATGAATTTAGCAAGTTATATCAAAATAGAAACGCAATAGGAGGGTTTTCCGCAGATAGATATTGGGTTTCCTCAGAAATAGATCAACCAAGTTCAACTAACACTTTGGGTATTTCAATAAGATTTAGTGATGGGTATACTGGAGGAGATTCAAAAGCCTGGAATTTATTAGTTAGACCCGTTCGTACTGTAGTACTAAACCCATCCACTACTCCAGCTTTAGCAACTACTACGCCTGCTTCTTCCATTAGTACAACTTCTGCAGTTGTTGCCGGGAACGTAACCGACGAGGGAATGACACAAGTTAGTGCAAGAGGATTTGTGTATGGAACAAGTGCGGGTTCGTCCACCTTTAGTATAACCACAGGTTCAGGCGCTGGCTCGTTTACAACAACCTTAACAGGATTAACTGAAGGAACTACTTATTATTTTAGACCGTTTGCAACCAATGCTCAAGGCATTTCTTATGGAACTGCTGAACAAACATTTACAACTACATTCTCAGCACCAAATATTGTGACCAATGGTCTAGTGTTAAATTTAGATGCGGGGAATCCTTCCAGTTATAATGGGAATGGGAACACATGGACTGATTTATCAGGGAGTGGAAACAATGGAACCTTAGTTGGTGGTGTGACCTATAATTCAAGTAATCAAGGATCTCTAGTTTTTAATGGGAATTCGAGTGGAACAACTGACTCATATGTAAACTTGCCAGCGACGACTGATTTTGCTTTTGGTTCAGGCGATTTTACTGTGGAGATGTGGATTTATGCTAATACAGGAAATAATGTCTCCACATTTATCAGCATGAATAGTATTACCGCTTCCGGATTTGCCGCTCTAAGATTAGAGTATTATAATTCAAATTTAGATGCTTTTCATTCAAGTGACGGAGCTAGTCATTTAACATCTCAGACAGCCATTTCACCATTGACTGCAAACAATTGGACGCATCTTGTTTTATCAAGGATAAATGGTAATGCTAAAATCTATCTGGATGGAGTTGAAAAACTCAGTTACTCTTTAGTAGGCTCTTTAACGGCTTTAGGTAATTCTAGAATAGGGGCCTTAGATGGCTTTACAAATCGTAATCATTCAGGAAAAGTTGCGATTACTAGAATATATAAAGGGAAAGGCTTGACGCTATCCGAAGTGTCTACTAATTTCAACGCAGTTAAATCCCGCTTCGGCCTATAACCTCTACAAATTCTCCCTAATCCAATCCACCGGCGTTGTCCCATAGGCTTCCTTAAAGGTCTTGTAGAAAATGGATTTGCTCTTGAAGCCGGACATCTCCGCGATTCCCTCGATGGACGTGGTTAGGTGGGTGCCGGAACGTAATAGGTTAGTCGCATGTTCGATGCGTAATTTGTTGCGGTAGGTGGGGAAAGGGACTTTTAATTGCTTGTTAAAAAAGTTCGTGACCCGGTTGTGGGGGATGTTCAAAGCCTGCGAAATGTCGTGCAGGGAGAATTGGGTTTTGACGTATGGTTTTTCCGTTTCGATGTAGGCAATGATGCGCGCGAAGTCGGTGGATTTTTCGAAGGAATCGTCTGCTGAGGTTTTGGCATGCTCAGAAGTCACCTTTTTCCACGTCAGCAGGAAGTTATCCAAAAATGAGAGTGGCTCCTTTTCATTGTACAACCAGTTAGGCACAAAAAAGAAACTGATGGGCAATACCAGTGATTGAAAATACAGGTAATTCGTATTGACCGCATCCGGATTAAAGAAGTCAATCATCCCGGTTTGTTTGGAATTTAAACTCAACAAAAACACCACAACTAAGCCGGGAATAATGGTTAAAAAGGATACAATAAAAATACGTGTGAAAAGGACTGTCACTTTCTTTTTAATATAGATTCCCCCACCTGCTTTCAATTGATTAATAAACCAGACACCGTAAATAACAAAGGCGGTGTTATAAATAGATATAAATAAATACTGCTGTTTTAGTGACAGAAATAAGTAGCCTTTTAAGTATTGACTTAAAAGAGGTTCACTTAAATAAACCACCCTATTTTCAAAGGGTAAGGAATAAAAGGGAATTAAATTAATCAGAAATAGGAGTGTGGGAATTGAAAATAAAAGCAAACGCTTATTCCATACAAATTCCCCTTTCATCAGACTCTTCAGGTAGTACAAAAAGAACGGTCCCTGTAGAACAATTAATGGGGACAAATGGTAAACTAAGGTAAATGTGGTGGCGTCTTGCGTAGTATTAAGTACAAGCAAAGAGAATTGAGTCAAGGCTTTATCTAAGATAATAAATACGAGATAAGCGACCCCGCGGTTTTGATTCCAGTGATTCACAATGAAAAAAAACGCGACTAATAGTACAAGAATGATCGAAGTGTATAACATATAATCCTTATTTAACTTTTCAAATTCTCCTTAATCCAATCAATGGGCGTCGTCCCATGTTCTTCCTTAAACGTCTTGTAGAAAATGGATTTACTTTTGAATCCAGACATCTCCGCGATACCCTCGATGGACGTGGTTAAGTGAGTGCCTGTGCGCAATAAGTTAGTCGCATAGTCGATTCGCAATTTGTTGCGGTACGACGGAAACGCGACTTTTAATTGTTTGTTAAAACAGGTGGTCACCCGATTGTGGGGGATGTTCAATGCTTGCGAAATATCGTGTAAAGAGAAAGCTGTGTTGACGTAGGGCTTTTCGATTTCTATGTAGGAAATGATGCGTTCAAAGTCGGTGGATTTTTCGAGGGGATCTTCGGCTGAGAATTTGGCATTCTCCGTAAACATCCTTTTCCAGGTAAGTACGAAGTTTTCCAAAAAAGACATAGGATCTTTCTCGTTATACAACCAGCTAGGAATCAAGAAAAAGCTGATGGGCAATAACAGTGTCAGAAAAAATAAGGATTGATTCGTGAAGACTTCTGGATTGACAAAGTCAATTTTCCCCAGCTGTTTTGACTTCGAAGTCAACAAAACCACCAGCACTAAATTGGGAATTATATTGATCGGTAAGATGACGAAAATTCGGTTTATTAGAACAGTAACTTTCTTTTTGATGTATGACCCATTCACCGCTTTCATCTTTTTTAAGAACCGTATACCATAAATGATACATCCTACATTAAACAGCATCGTTAATGAAATCTGGTAATTAATATGCAGAAATAAATGAGCTAGTGGAGGCCTTTTTACAACCGCCATTTGAAAATAGTCCACCTTATTTTCAAATGGGATCGCGTAATACGGGAGTAAATTTATCGCACATAAAACAGCAGGAATAGACAACACGAGAAAAGTGGTATCCCACACAAATTCTCCTTTCACCATACTTTTAAAATAATAAATAACAAAAGGACCTGCGAGTGCGTGCATCGGGTCAAGGTGAGCAATTAAACTCGCTAATACCAGCGGATCCCGAGAGGTATTCAGCACCAATAAAGTCGTTTGCTTCAGGCTAAATACCAAGATGGCGAGGACTAAATAAACGACCCCTTTGTTTTGATGCCAGTGATTAAGCAAGAAAAAAAGTGCGACAACTAGCACAAGTATGAGCGATGTGTATAACATAAAATAACGCTTTAGAACCTGAGGATAATATTAGTTCAAAAATGTGATTAATGAACTATCCCGTTTTCTAGCTGTTGTTCAAAAACAAATTTTGTGAACAACTAAATCTGAACTTTGAATCATTTAGCGATTTCTAAGCACTTTTTTTGGGCATTCAAATTCAGAAAATGCTCCAGAGAATCGCGTTTCTTCTAGTCGTGTCCATTGCAAGTTTCGCTCAAACGAACCCCGCAAAGATCTCCACCCTTTCCTCCGGTATAGGCAGCTCGACCTATTTGCAGTCGATTGGACAATCATCCGTGGTGACAGGCACAAGTCCTGCTGGCGGTTACATTATGCGCCAAGGATTCTTGCAACCGTCATCCCGTTTTGCGGGTCGTTCTATTGAGAATAATGTTGCGGTTTCTTTAGATGTTTTCCCTAATCCATTCGTCTCTCAGTTTCGGTTAAAACTCTCTCGCTCGAGTGCCTCTCCTAGTCAAGTAGAATTGTATTCGATCGACGGATTGCGCGTGTGGTCATCCGAGATTGCGGCAAATCTGAGCGAAGTTCAATTACTAGATTTTGATCGCCTGCGGTCGGGCAAATATATCCTCCGTCTGGTGAGCGGGAACCAAGTCATCACTAAACAACTCATTAAAGATTAGTATATGAAAAGAATTTTACTCCTTTTACTTGTTAGCGTTTCTTGTTTCGCCCAGAGCTATAAGTTCGCTGTAGGCTCTAACATTACGTCATTTGTTTTTACGAATTCGGCGGGTGCGAATCCGTCATTCTTGCGCCCGTCGTCGGGATTGCATTTGAGTCTTTCGCGTGAGGCGTCGCTTTCGAAATCGTTCTTGTATGATTTCGGTGTTAACTATAACCAGTTCAATAATGTAGGCGATGTGCAAAACATCCCGTTTTCGTATGCGACTGATTTCATCGGTCTTAACGCTGGCATCGGACCTAAGCTTTCGTTAGGAAAAGGCATTACGTTTTTCGCCAAAGCGAATGCATCGGTTTCTACGATGGTTAACGGTAATCAGTTTCTACTAAACCGCTATATAGACTTAGCAAACGATGATCAATTCAATTCGATGCGTACCATGTATGGCTACTCTTTTGAGCTGACGAAACAAATCAGTCCGCAGGTGGGCGTGTTCGTGAAATACGAGCATTTAGATAGCTACAATTTCGGTAGCTCGACTTTAAACTTCATTCCATCAACATTTAGCCTAGGCTTAAGTCTAAGTAAATAATACTTGCATTCACTGTTCTATGAAAAAGCTTCTATTCTCTCTTATTTTCCTTTTGGTTTCATATGTAGGTTTTTCCCAAAAGGGCCTCTCCTACCAAGCCGTCATTCTCGATCCTAATAAGATCGAAATCCCAGGTCAAGACATCTCCAGCCAGCCTCTAGCCAACGGGGATGTATGGCTGAAATTCAGCATCTATAACGGATCCACTTTGCAGTTTGAAGAGGTACACAAAACCAAAACCGACAACTACGGTCTTGTGAATTTGTTGATCGGATCGGTTTCTTCTACTTCATTTAATTCCTTGGTTTGGGATAGTTCTCAAAAGAGTTTACAAGTATATGTAAGCTTTGATCAAGGGAGTTCCTACACCAAGATTTCAGACCAAAAACTCAACTACAATCCCTACGCTTTATTTGCCGAAACGGCAGGTAAATTAAGTGGTGTTTTGCCTGTAGCTAATGGGGGAACAGGTGCGACAACCGCAGCGGATGCACGGGCAAATCTAGGTTTAGATCAAGTAAATAACACCTCTGATGCGGCGAAGCCGGTTTCGACGGCGACACAGGCGGCCTTGGATTTGAAAGCGAATGCTAGTGATGTGACAGCGGCATTAGCTGCAAAAGCGGATACGGGAACAATTAAAGCCTATGTTGATACGAAAATAGGATCTAATAACAACACATCTAATCAATCATCCTCTTCCAATATATCAAATGCAGCGCTTGCCGCGAAAGCTGATACTTCATTTGTATTAGCTCAAGTTGCAGCAGCGACGATAGCCGATGCAGATGCAAATACAAAGGGAAAAATTAAATTAACAGGGGATTTAAATGGAACAGCGGATGCGCCTACAGTACCAGGCCTAGCCTTGAAAGCGAATGTAACAGATTTAGTAACATTGACTTCCACCGTTAATGCAAACACCGCAAGCATCACCGCTAATGCAAACGCTATCACATTGAAAGCGCCTATCGCCTCTCCCGTATTTACTGGAACGGTAGCCATAGGAACAGCTAATCCGTCAGCCGGAGCAGTATTAGACATCACCTCAACATCTAAAGGTCTACTATTACCACGCTTAACTTTCGCCCAAAAATCAGCCATCGTTTCCCCTGAAGCAGGACTTATTTTATGGTGTTCTGATTGTGGTACTAATGGCGAATTACAAGTTTACAATGGTACTAACTTTGTCAATATGGTGGGGGCAAATGCGCAATTTGCTTTGCCATCTGTGACATCAACAGCGTCAGCTACCTCTATCACTTCCAGTGCTTTAACGAGTGGTGGTGTGATTGATGCGGATGGTGGAGCTTTCGTTACAACCCGTGGTGTGGTTTGGAACACTAGCACTAATCCAACCATTTCTTTATCCACAAAAACTACGGATGGAACAGGCATTGGCACATTTTCAAGTGCAATCACTGGCCTTACTTCTGGAGTTACTTACTATGTCAGAGCCTATGCGACGAATAGCGTAGGGACAAAATATGGTCCTGAAATCTCAGTTAATACGGCGCAAGCAGTGGCTACTCTAGCTTCTACTACATTAGCTAGTTCAATAGGTGCGAATACAGCGACAAGTGGGGGTAACATTACTTATAATGGTGGAGCCACAGTAACGGTGAGCGGTTTAGTTTGGTCAACAAGTGCTAATCCAACCACTTCAGATAGTAAAACAACAAATGGTACAACTAACGGAATCTTTACAAGTAACATCACCGGTTTAACACCAGGTACTTTATACTATGTTCGCTCCTATGCGACCAATAACGTGGGTACAAGTTACGGGGCACAGACAAGTTTTACCACTTTAAATACGGCTAGCATTTCAGCCACTACATCGGTAACATCCATTACGTCGACATCAGCTACAAGTGGTGGTACAATTACGACAGACGGAGGAGCAGCGGTATCAGCAAGAGGTATTGTATGGGGAACGAGCACCGGTTCATCTACATTCAGTGTAACTACAGGATCGGGTACAGGTACATTTGTAAGTAATTTGACTGGATTAAGTCCTGCCACCACTTATTATGTTAGATCATTTGCGACAAATACCGTAGGGACGGTGTACGGAACCGAAACTAGCTTTACAACAATAGCTGTTGCGCCAACATTAACTACTACTGCAGCTTCCAGCATCACAAGGTATGCTGCCGTATCTGGCGTCAGTATTAACTCAAATGGTGGTTCAGCGATAACAGCTTCAGGTATATGCTGGAGTACGACAGCCACACCCACAATCTCGGATAATAAAACAACTGATGGTACATTATCAGGAACATTCACTAGTTCCATCACAGGGTTAACGGCAGGCACGACCTATTATGTTAGGGCCTATGCGACGAATGCGATAGGAACCGGTTATGGAGATGCCCAAAGCTTTACTACATCATCACCAGCCTTAATACTACCAACTATTGGTTCATCTTATGGTGGGGGTAAAGTGGCCTATGTTTATCAAAATGGAGATCCAGGTTATTCATCAAGTAGTATACCGGTACTAATTGCGGCAAATGCCGACCAGGTAGGTAATTTGTCTGGAGGAACAGCCTTGTGGTCTATCACAGGTGGTAGTGGTGTTGCGCAAAAAGTTGGATTGATAGGGTCTTCTTTTGAAGCACTTGGCGCTGGTCTTTCAAATACAAATGCGATAATTAGTGCATACGGAACAGGAAATTATGCAGCCAAATTTGCTAGAGATTATACAGATGGAACTTACAATGATTGGTACATGCCTAGTATCAATGAATTAGGTAAATTATATATAAACAGAGTGGCGATTGGAGGATTCTCAACACAATATTATTGGAGCTCTACTGAAGTACAAGAATCGTCTACTCAAATTTCTGGATATTCTTGGTCATTTAATGGCTCAGGAAATGATAAACATATGGATACAAAGGCTTGGAATATGAAGATTAGAGCAGTAAGAACCACTACTATTGTTCCATCTACATCAAGCGCTCCAATAGTAGCAGCAACAACTTCTGCTGCAAGTATTACATCCTCAAGTGCAATCTTAGGAGGTAATGTGACAGACGAAGGATCAACAGAAGTGAGTGCGAGAGGTTTAGTATACGGAACAAGTACAGGCTCATCAACCTTTAGTGTGACTGTAGGATCAGGTGCTGGAACATTTACAAGCACACTAACAGGTCTAACACAAGGAGCGACTTATTTTGTTCGTTCATTTGCTACGAATGTACAAGGAACTTCTTATGGCGCTGAAACTAGTTTCACCACACAAACTGCCGCAACTTTATCTGCAACCGCTACTCCAACATCAATTACAACTACTTCAGCTATAAGTGGAGGAACCATTAGCAGTACAGGTGGGGCAACAATTACTACAAGTGGTTTAGTTTGGGGTGCAAGTATAAATCCAACAATTGCATTATCAACAAAAACAACGGATGGTACAACTTCTGGAACATTTACAAGTTCTATCACAGGATTAACACAAGGAACAACCTATCATGTTCGTGCCTATGCGACTAATTATTTAGGAACAAGTTATGGTCCAGATGTTACATTTACTACAATTGCTACGCCTACAATTTCAGGAACTTCTTCTGCTACATCCATCACCTCATCCACAGCAACTGCAGGGGGAACCATTACTTCAGATGGTGGTGCAAGTGTTACTTCAAGGGGTTTAGTTTATGGAACAAGTTCAGGTGCTTCTACCTATAGTGTGACAACGGGAACAGGTACGGGCACGTATACAAGTAGCTTAACTGGATTAAGTCCTGCAACTACTTATTTCGTAAGATCATTTGCAACCAATAGTGTGGGAACAGTGTATGGTACAGAAACTAGCTTTACAACCATTGCTATTGCGCCAACACTTACAACAACAGCAGCTAGTAGTATTACAAAATACGCTGCAAGCGCGGGTGGAACCATCACATCAAATGGAGGATCAGCTATTACTGCATCAGGTATTTGTTGGAGCACCACGGCCACACCAACAACTGCTAATAGTAAAACAACAGATGGAACAACTAGTGGAACATTTACAAGTTCCATTACAGGATTGACCGCTGGAACAGTTTATTATGTGAGGGCTTATGCAACGAATGCAATCGGAACAAGTTACGGTGCAGCACAAAGCTTTACAACTTTATCTACGCCGGTAGCTCAAACATCTGTTTTGATAGGTACACAGAGATGGACAGATAAAAACCTGAATGTGGCAAATTATAGAAATGGAGACGCCATTACTTATGCGGCTAATTCGGCGCAATGGGCTGCCGCAACTTCAGCAGGCGAGGGAGCATATACATATTTAAAATATGCGTCGGGAGATGGTGGTGCAACGTATGGCAAACTATACAATTGGTATGCTGTAAATGATGCAAGAGGTCTAGCACCGGCTGGTTATCATATCCCAACTTTATCAGAATGGACAACATTAAGAAGTTCGCAAAATTTAAATGGGACCACTTTGAAGTCAAATACAACAGATTGGAGCGGTGAATTTAGTAATGTTAATAATAATATTAGCGTTACTCCAAATGCTAACTATAATTTGTATAATGGAACAAATTCAACAGGCTTTAATGTCTTACCAGGAGGAAGTATATTTAATACTGGAACAAATGGTAACTATGGATCTGCCTCTTTTTGGACAGCAACACAGGATGCAACTAATCCAACAAGAGCTGAATGGTTGTATTTTCATCCTTCTTTCTTCTATGTTGGTTCTGATTGTTGTGCAACAGAAAATAAACAAACGGGTATGTCTGTTCGTTTAGTAAAAGACAACAATTTAGTTGAATCTTCTCCAACAACGCCTATTCTTGCATCCACAACTTCTGCTGCAAGTATTACATCCTCAAGTGCAATCTTAGGAGGTAATGTGACAGACGAAGGATCAACAGAAGTGAGTGCGAGAGGTTTAGTATATGGAACAAGTACAGGATCTTCTACATTTAGTGTAACTATTGGATCGGGCGCTGGAACATTTACAAGTACACTAACAGGTCTAACACAAGGAGCTACTTATTTTGTACGTTCATTTGCTACGAATGTGCAAGGAACAACTTATGGTGCTGAAACTAGTTTCACAACACAAACAACACCAACTGTTTCTGCTACTTCAGCACCTAGTTCAATTGCAACGACAACAGCTATAGGCGGCGGAACAATTGGTAGCACAGGTGGGGCAACCATCACTACAAGTGGTTTAGTCTGGGACTTGGCGGTTAATCCAACTATCGCTCTTTCTACAAAAACAACCAATGGTGCAACTTCTGGAACATTTACAAGTTCCATCACAGGTTTAACACAGGGAACAACTTACCATGTTCGTGCCTATGGGACTAATTATTTAGGAACAAGTTATGGTCCAGATATTACATTTACCACTTTGACAACACCTACAGTTTCAGCAACGGCAACTATTTCATCCATTACAGGAACGACTGCTACTGGTGGTGGAACAATTACGGCTGATGGGGGTGCAAGCGTAACTTCAAGAGGCGTAGTTTACGGTACAAGTTCTGGTTCATCAACTTATAGTTCAACTAGTGGTACTGGTACAGGTGCTTATGTAAGTAGTTTGACTGGATTAAGTATCGCAACTACCTACTATGTAAGAGCTTATGCTACCAATAGTGTGGGGACTAGTTATGGGCCAGAGGTTTCGTTTTCTACACCAAACACTGCCACAATAGCTTCAACAATTACTTCAACAATAACAAGTTCAACTGCTATTTTAGGAGGGGTTTTAAGTTCAACTGGTGGAGCTACAACATCAATAGGTATAATCTATAGTACATCTTCAACTTTTGGTACTTATTCTACAACTACGATAAATGCAAATGCAGTTGCAGGTACTTATACGACAACTATTTCAGGATTATCTGCTGTCACTACATATTATACAAAAGCATATGCAACTAATACTGCAGGAACAACTTATGGTCCAACAATAAGCTTTACTACTCCAGTTGCTCCTATTGCAGTAAATGATATTTACGGTGGAGGTATTGTTTATTATATTCTGCAACCAGCGGATAATGGGTATGATCCCAATGTTCAGCATGGATTAATTGCACAACAAAACAATGAGGCGCATAATAGTGGAAATATTACTTGGGATAAAATTGCATTAAATGGAAATACAATTACTGCTGCTGCGCAAAATGATGGAACACTAGTTGGGAGGGCAAATACAGCTGCAATTATAGCGAATCAAGGCAACGGCACTTATTTATTTAAATATGTTTCAACGCTTACTATAAATGGATATAATGATTGGTATGTTCCTTCAATTAAAGAATTAAACTTATTTAGAAACTATGTATATAATACTACTTATTGTAATTCTAATGGTGCTTTCCCTTTTTATTGGTCTAGTAAAGCTAATTCTAGCTATAAATGGGCATGGGGAGCTTATGTTTCTTCAACACAATCTGGTTCTTCATATTACACAAATTATCTAGAAAATAACAGTGTCGGCACTAGAGCATTTAGTCAAACACAATCAGGAGATAATTTTGTTTATCTGGCAATTAGATCATTCTAAAAAACATTAGAACAATCAGATTCCCAAAACCCGATGGACCATGTCCCTCGGGTTTTTTTACACCCCCCTACTAAACTGCGGCGTGGCCTCCGCTGTCGCCAGCAGTTTTAGGTCAAAAGCCTTGCAGATATTGCGGATAAAATGCTTGCCTAAATCTGTGACGATGACGCCGTGTTCGCCCCAGGTGACGAGGTCATCGATGGCGAGTTCGTCGAGTTCGTGGAAGGTGTATTGGCGGAGGACTTCGAGGTCCTCTTTGTGGAAATGGGTCTTGCCTTGGCAGGCAATGTCGAGGATGTATTGGCGCATTTTTTGGTCCATCTGACTTAAAAAATAGCCCTTGAAAACGGCCAGTTCGCCGGCGTGGATTTGCTGGTAATATTCCTGAATCGTCTTCTTGTTTTGGGCAAAACCGTAGTAAATATCACTGATGCTCGAGACGCCTAAACCTAAAAGCAAACCTGTCTGCTGCACGGTATAGCCCATAAAGTTGCGGTGCAAGGTGCCCTCGTTATGCGCCTTAACCATCAAATCCGATGGAAGCGCGAAGTGATCCATCCCAATGTCCGTGTAACCGGCGGCGCGGAAAAGCTCCTTGCCTTTTTGGTATAACTGCATCTTCTCAGACGCCTCAGGTAAATCATTTTCGTCAAAAAGTCGCTGCGCCTTGCTCGTCCACGGCACATGTGCATAAGAATAAAACGCAATACGATCCGGCCGCATCGAAATCGCATCCTGAATGGTCTTTTCGATCCGCGGCAAGGTCTGCAAAGGCAGGCCATACACTAAATCCAAGTTCACAGACTCATACCCGATCTCCCGCGCCCACTGCACCACCTGTCTCACATTTTCCAAAGGCTGCACCCGATTAATCACCTCCTGAACCTGGGGATTACTGTCCTGCATCCCAAAACTCACGCGGTTAAATCCGAGCTCAAAAAGCGTTTGCAAATGCTCCCGTGTCGTATTATTTGGATGTCCCTCGAAACCGAATTCGTGGATCTTTGGCACAACTGAATCCGCTAAAATCCCCTGCAACATCCGCTGTAAATTCTGCGGCGAAAAGAACGTAGGCGTTCCGCCTCCGATATGTAATTCCCGAATAACGGGCTTCGCCGTCATCGATTTTCGATACAAATTCCACTCCTGTAACAGCACATCGATGTACTCCTCCTCCACGGAATGATTCGTCGTAATGCGCTTATTACAGCCACAAAAAGTGCAGAGTTTCTCGCAAAAAGGCAAGTGAATGTACACGCTAATCCCCTCCTGTTCATTGCTCTCCTCGAAACGACGCACGAACATCCGTTCCCAGTGTTCGCTGTCAATCGTCTCATCCCAAAACGGTACCGTCGGATAACTCGTGTAGCGCGGAATCGCTACGTTGTACTTGTTCAATAAATCTAAACTTACCGGTTGCATGGGGGCAAAGGTAGCTTTGAGAGGATTGTTGAAAAATGACGAATGTCAATTTTGCTAAAAGCAAAATTAAATGGTGAATGGTAAACGGTAAATGGTGAATGAGGGCGCCATTTACCATTCACCACTTACCATTTACCATTATTACTACTCTATTGACGAAGTCAACTTAAAAACCCACGCATACTGACACGGACTATTCCCCGGTGTAACCGCAGGAGGTGCGATACTTACAACTCCATTTTTAAACGTCGACTTAACTGTTACGTTAGATCCAACTAAAGTAACCAAAACTGGTTTTTTCACACCCGCCACCTGAAGCGCAGCCGTCGGGAATTCCGTCGTAATCAGATACAAATCGCTGCCCTTTTGAGTGAAGTATTGTTTGGTGGCGGGCGTGACCTTAGGAGCTTTGGCCCACTTACGAGTACCATAAATCCCCTCGCCATTCACCTTTAACCAAGACCCGATGTCCGTCAAACGCTGCTGCATAATCACCGGAATTCTGCCATCCGCAGTGGGCCCAATGTTCAGCAATAAATTGCCTCCGCGCGCGACCTTGTTAATCAACATGTGCACGAGCTGCTCGGAGCTGGAATAGTCCTCGAGATTTTCGTTTCGGTTATAGCCAAAAGATCCGGCGATGCCGCGGCATTCCTCCCAGGGTTTGGCAAAATCCAACCCATTCGCATCCCCATTATGTACTAAATCGTATTCCGTGGTGTAAAATCCACCGTGCTTACTGCGCGTTTCCTTGCCCCAGCGATCGTTCACGACTACACTTTCGCGCACCGGCGAATCGTTGTATAGCCAAGACAAAAACTCCGTGCTGCGCAACTTATCCGACGTGTAATCCCACTCGCCATCCGTCCAAACCAAATCCGGATGGTACGTATTCACTAAGTCCTTCATCTGCGGGAACATGTGCTGGTCGATGTACTCGTTCAGCGTCTCCTTTTTATACAAGGGATTGTACCACTCGAGAAGCGAATAGTAGTAACCCATTTTGATATTTTTGCTTTTGACAGATTTTGTCAAATCTCCTAATAAATCCCGGTGCGGACCCACATCGACCGCGTTCCAATTCCAAGATTGTTTTGATGGCCAAAGCGTAAAACCCTCATGGTGTTTCGACGTCAACACGACATATTTTGCTCCTGCATTTTCGAACAATTTTGCCCATTCATCTGGCTGAAAAAGCTCGGCTTTAAATTGATTCGTGAAGTCTTGGTATTTGACATTGGGCCCAAAAGCCTTGTTATGAAAATCCGTAAAGAATTGCTGCGTCTTATTCGGCTCTTGCCAGCGACGCCAGTACCATTCCGCATAGCGATCGTACACGCCCACTTTATCTCTTGCCGTCGGACTATAAGCCGGCACAGAATACAATCCCCAGTGAATGAATATGCCAAATTTCGCATCTTCAAACCAGCCCGGAACGGGGCGGCTGTCGATGGATTCCCAGTTGTTTTGGTAGGTTTTTTGGGCGAACGCGTTGCCAGCGAAAAGGCAAAACGCCAGAATTAAGAACTTGATTTTCATAAGGTTTAGATTTTATCGAGCCTAATTTAATTAAAATTGTTAATTTCAACCCCATGCAACAATGGATATGTAATCAGCCCGGAACCTTAAGTCTTCAAGAAGCAGAAATGCCTCTTCGTACACCCGGATTTTCCCTCCTTCGCGTACGCAACATCGGCATCTGCGGAACTGATATTCACGCCTTCGCTGGCAACCAACCTTTCTTTTCGTATCCCCGCATTTTAGGCCACGAACTGGCCGTAGAAATCGTTGAATCTGACACATTCTCCCCTGGCGAATTAGCGACGATTATCCCTTATTTTAATTGTGCTACTTGCGGGGCGTGCTTAATGGAACGGTCGAATTGCTGTGAAAACATACAGGTTTTTGGGGTACATACAGACGGCGGAATGCGCGAATATATTGTGGTGGAAGATCGCTACATTTTACCGGGGAATGGCCTTTCAGCAGATGAACTTGCCTTAGTAGAACCTTTATCGATTGCGGCACACGGACTTCGCCGCGCGGATCTAAAAGCAGGCGAAAAAGTCCTCGTGATGGGCGCCGGACCTATTGGTCTTTTCACGATTTTACTGGCTAAAATTCAGGGGGCATTAGTTGCAGTCGCGGAACCCAACGCCTCTCGTTTGCAATTTTGCTTGGAGAATTTAGGGGTTTCGGAAGCTTCCTCAGCGGCCTACAGCACCGTCATCGATGCCACCGGAAATCTAAACGCTATTGAATCCGGTTTCGCCAAAATGGCGCACGGCGGAAAATACGTTTTGATTGGATTACAAAAACAAGCGATCTCCTTTTCACATCCGGAATTTCATAAAAGAGAAGCCACTTTAATGAGTAGCCGAAACGCGACTTTGGAAGACTTCCACTACGTCATGAATTTATTCCGCGATGGTAAGATTCAGGCAGATAAATTCATCAGCCATCGCTTCACAAAAAATCAAGTTCCTGGTATTTTTACAAAAATGAACGAGCCAAATCAACAAGTAATCAAGGCGATGATTACTTTAGCGGAATGAAACCACTACTCCTATTCTGCCTACTTTTAGGCGCCTGTAAATCCCAAGAAGTGCTGCCCGAAAACTGCTACAAAGGGCGTCTTTCCCTGAAGGGTATTTGCAATAATTACGTGATTGAATTAGTCGAAGGATCGATAGACACATCGAAGCTCGAAGTAAAGTGGAAAAATCCGGATACAGGTAAAAACTATACCAATGCCTTCGCACTATCAAACCCCTGCGCCTTACCGGTTAGCCTAAAAGAAGGGGACGAATTCTTTTTCAAGTTAGATTCCACCCAGCTAACTGCAGAATGCGTTACGTGCAAAGCCTATAGCCCTACGCCTAGGAAATCTTTACCTATCTCAATCTGTCCCTAGTTGATTTTGAAATTCGTCACCTCATAGCCGATTTCTTCGTCCGCTATCATTTCTGAAAAGTCGAAGAAGACATTCGTAGGGTAGCCATAAGTTGGATTGAAATTCAATACTTTCTTCGCTGGATTTTTGTCGACGTTCGCCTTAATGACTTGCAATAATTCTGGAATAGTATACATCACACCGTAGCGTTCCGCGGCATTATAGGGCGCTCCATTCACACTCGCAATTTTGCCATTTTGAACGACAATTTGATGCGGCCCCACATATTCCAGGGGACAAAAGCAAACACGCTTAAAGGAAAATGAATAGTTAACAATCTTCTTTTCGTTCCAAAGATTCAGATTCGTCGTCGCGTCATCCAGCGGCTCCACGGTTTTGCAACCCAAGAAAGAAAGGCAAAATAAAAAAAGTAATTTCTTCATTACAGCGCTAGACGGGTAAACAGACCTACATTATCTTTCTCCATCTTCATCGGTCCATAGTAATCGAAATTCGCTCCTAGACCTACAGTGAATTTTCCTTTGGTAATACCCGCACGCAACATCAAGGCACTACGGGCGTGAGTTCCTTCGCTTAAACTAGCGACATGTAAAATCTGGGCTTTGGAATAAAAAGAAAGGTCCTTCGATATAG
Organism: Aquirufa esocilacus; assembly: GCF_042715595.1. NCBI lineage: Bacteria > Pseudomonadati > Bacteroidota > Cytophagia > Cytophagales > Flectobacillaceae > Aquirufa > Aquirufa esocilacus. The sequence goes on from NZ_JBBKXX010000002.1 coordinate 293,379, forward strand.
CCGGCTTAAATTCTACGATACCAATGGTAGAGATGGCACGCGATGGCTGTACATTCATATTGGGATTCAATAAAAATAACCACGTCCGATTCGCCTTAAAATACTGCAAACCCACCTGTGGCACTAAGCCTAATTTATAATGCCATTCCGCCCCAGCCGTCGCTCGAATATTCCCAAAAAGCTTGTACGTGAGGTTATTCACAATCACTAATTCCGTCTCTGAAGCGGTGTTATTATAATCCACCATCCCTGTGCTGAGATTAAAATAACTCAACTTCCCATCCGCTGAAACGGGTCGATTGATAACACCGATAAACTGAACTCGATTATTTCCAAAAGTCGCCTCCACCGGAAGTGGCGGAAGGGGAGCGTGGTCTTGACCAAACACAGCTACTGAACAGAAAAGTAAAATGGTGAATGGTAAATGGTGAATGGTGAATATACGTTTCATACAAAATAATAAAATACCCAGGCAACGATCCCGCCGATAGCTAACCAAAGCATCCCGTTCGTCCTCTTTTTCTTTAAAAATAATAACAAAATTAACCCCGTTACCGAGATAACAATCATAAAGATCGCAGAAAAGTCAATGACCCAAGACCAAGACTTCCCGGTATCACGCCCTTTGTGCAGGTCGTTAATAACGGCAATAATACCCATCTTCGTTTCTGTCAATTCGTATTTCCCATCCGCACGATTCACGAAGAAATCTGCCGTATATCCGGGTCCTTGGAAAGAGATCGAAATCTCTTCTTCATCGATTCTGAAATCGTTCAATTGTCCCTTAATACTATGGTTCGCGCGAAGTTGTTCTACTATTTCGAGTTTGGGGATTTTGGCGGTATCAGCCACCGAAACCCACTTACCATTCACAGAACCCTTCAGTTCAGAAACGACTGTACTTTCTGGAAACCAATCCACATGGTTCAGGGTCAAACCCGTCACCGAAAAGAACAACACAATAATGAAACTGAACATCGACAAATAGATGTGCAGCCACCTCGACCACGTCGCTAAATCTCTCATTTACTTTGCTTTATAGACTAATGAAGCGGCGGTCATTTCCTCGCCACCGGCTAAGGTTTGGCTTTTGGCCTTCCCATCAAACTTCATTTCTTGCTTAATCAACTGATACGTTCCGTGCTCGCGAGCCGCCTCGATAAACACGGTATATTTCCCCAAAGGTACATATTCCCCCGCATCATTCTTCCCATCCCAAACCAACGTATACTGCCCCGCCCCACGCGTCGCACCTGTCACCGAAGCCGCATCAAACTCCACTTCTCTTTTCGCCGCAAACCAAGAACGCAAATCCGGCAACCAACGTGGCTTATTATACCAAACTGCGATACGCTTCACCGGCTTATGTTTCTCATCCTCTATCCAAACCGCCACAAACGGACGACGCGCGCGCCCTTCGAAACGGGCTAATTCGAAATTGATATCTAAGCTTTGGCCTGCTGTCCACAACTTCTCTTTGACATTCACTAAACTGATCGCGGACTTCTCTACAGATGTCGCTGGCCAGTTCTCACTTCGATATTCCGCTCCCTCTTTGTCCACCAGTAAATACGATGCCTCCGGATACTGAGTAGCTAAATCAATAGAAGCCTCCACGCCCAACACGTTGAATGCAGTTGCCAAAGCCCCAGCCGTCACCGCATCCTCGTGCGCCACCGTCGCCGAAATCACTTCCGATGCCGGTTCCGCCGTCCGCGGATCCATAATGTGCGAATAATGCACCCCATCGATATCCGAACCTCTTCTATAATCGCCCGATGTCGCCACCGCTTGATTATTCACCTGGATATAACCTAAAACATCCGCGTTCTCTCCCGCATTTCGCGGATCAGATACGCCTATTTTCTCTGTCCAATCTCCTTTCACCACAAAATCACCCCCTATATTCACGACCACACCGGCCACTCCCTCCTCTTTCATCGCCTCTTCGGCTGCTTTCTCCATTACATAAGACTTTGTGAAGCTGTGCAATTTCAATTCTGTGTCCGTTAATCGCGTCGCTCCGTTTTCGTCTAGTGACCAATGCGCCTGATTCACTTCATTCACCGCCAACGCTAAGTCTGAAGCTGAAGGAGTTTCAGAAGCCCACATTTTGGCAATATGTTCCGACGCCGGATTCAAAGCTCCGTCCGTTTTCACATTCCATTCCTCGAAATGTTGTAACACCTCGCGCAATTCGGAAGAAATTTCGATGGACTCGCAACGCGTTTCGCTCCACGATTTAAACTCGGAAGAGGACATGGAAGACAATAATTCATTCAAGCGATTAATCTCGGCTAACACCTTCGATTCTGCGGTGGAAGCAGCGGCTTCTGACGAAGCGATAATCTTAAGATCTAATGAAGTACCTAAAACATTTTCAAAATGTGCGGTTAATAAACCGTTAGCTGTAGAAGCGCTGGGCGTTAAACTAAGAAGACTTAGGGCGATTGTATTGATCATAGGGTTTGTATTTAGACCACAATATTGAAAAATAAAGTGTTTATTGGAATGATTTTTGCGATAAAGCGTTGAGATTTGTAGATATAATCGGGGAAATAATGAAAATCGAGATTTGGAGTGATATCATGTGTCCGTTTTGCTACATAGGCAAAAGGCATTTGGAAAAAGCATTAGAAACGTTTCCTGGAAAGGATGAAGTGGAGATTGAATGGAAGAGCTTCCAATTAGACCCTACGATTCCGATGGAACTAGGCGAAGAAACGAGTGTCTATGATTATTTAGCCGCGCGCAAAGGCATCTCCTTAGAGCAAGTGAAGTTGATGCACGACCGCGTTTCGGACATGGCAGAAGCGGTAGGCTTACACTATGATTTTGATCAGGCCAAAGTCGCCAATTCCCTTAAATCCCACCACCTCATACAATACGCGAAAGACCAGGGCAAAGGCGATGCCATCGAGGAACGCTTATTTCAGGCCTATTTTATGGAGGGCAAAAACCTAGCGCAAGATGACGCGCTCATAGCATGTGGAGAGGCCGTAGGATTAGAACGCGCGGCAATTCTGAATGCCTTGCAAGACGAGAATTACGCGTACCGCGTGAAACAAGATATTCAAGAGGGAGAGAACTTGGGCGTGCGAGGCGTGCCATTCTTCGTTTTTGACAGAAAATACGGTATTTCCGGTGCGGAACCCATCGAAGTGTTTACCAAAACCTTATTGCAAACAGCCGCAGAATGAAAAAGCTCTTAACCGCCATACTCCTATTAATCACGATTGCAGCAAAAGCGCAGGATTCTACTTATGTCTCCGTCGAACTGAAAAATGGGAAAAGTGTATCGGGTCAATTGATCCATAAATCTGAGGCAGAAGTAACTGTCGCTACAAAGGATTTAGGCAAAGTCACGCTAGCCTGGTCCGCCATCAAGTCAATTAACCTGATTTCAAAGGAAGGGAAAGGCCAAAACACGCACCCCACCCGCTATTTCTTCGCTCCTTCAGCGATTCCTTTGAAAAAAGGAGACAAATATTACCAAAACGCTCTTTTCCTAGTCAATTCTTTCCAAGCGGGAATAACAGATCATTTCTCCATAGGAGGCGGATTAGTCGTCCCTTTTGCGCTTTTTATCACGCCTAAAATAGGCTACCAGGTAGCGGATAAAGTACACGTAGGTGGAGGAATTCTATTTGCCACTTCCTTGATAGGAGGATTGAATTTTGGGGTAGGAACAGTCTACGGATCTGTCACCTACGGGACAAAAGAAAGCAACCTAACCTTAAATACGGGATTAGGGGCGTACAATGAAAACACCGGTTTAGGTAGAGATGATTATAACTGGAAGTTTGCCAGCCATCCGATGTTCACTTTATCGGGTATGACACGCGTTTCGAATAAAGTCATGTTACTTACTGAGAACTGGTTTTTCTCTAACAAGACCGTGAATTATGACTCGAATGGTCAATTCTTAAATTCCTCAACAGCGTATAATGGGATTCTATCCGGAGGCGTAAGAATTTTACTAGAACGCTCCGCCCTCGACGTGGGGTTTTTAGTTCCTTCCAGCATCGAAAGTGGAGCGATCCCTTATTTGGCTTATAATATCAAATTCTAAAGACTCTTCAAGTACGCAATACTAATAGGTACAAATTGCTCCTCCTGATTACTTTCGTCTTCAATGAAGCAATGCTCGATACCATTCTTCTTCGCAAGTTTGATGATTGCTTTCCAATTTCCTTGACCCGTTCCCACCGGAACATCGTTTTCAGCTGGAGTCCCGCCAGTTAAATCGCCCGCCACGCCTTTGCGCAAATCTTTCACGTGCATTAGCTTAAAGCGCGTCGGGTATTTCTTCAATAATTTCTCTGGCATAGAAGCGCCGCCGCCGTGCATCGTCCACAACACATCCATTTCGAAAGAAACGTATTCCGGATTCGTGTTTTTGATGATGTAATCTAAAAGTGTTTCGTCTTTGCCAAAAGGCTGGAACTCATACCCATGATCATGGTAACAAAGGGTCAATCCATTTTCCTTGAATTGCTTTCCCGCTTTATTGAATAAGGCAACAGCCTTCTCCGCTTCTTCCAAAGTAAAGCCTCCGCGAACTTTGTGAGGAATCCAGGCACACATCACGAATTTCGCGCCTAATGTTTTTGCGTTAGCAATCGCCTCTGCCGGATTCTCTAACTGCTCATAACCCACGCCAGTAGATGGGACGCTGATTCCGCGATCCGCACACATTTGCTTGAATTCTGCTGGAGTCTGACCCTTTTGGGCCCCACCTTCGATTTCTGTGATGCCCATCGATTTAATTAGGTCGAGAGTCTTCGCTACATCTTTAGGGAATTGATTCCGGAAAGTATAGGCTTGAACACCAATCGGATAGGTGTATAATTTTTGCGCTTGCACAAAAGCTGGCAATGCCAAAAGGCAAACAATGAGTAGTTGTTTAATTTTCATATACATATAGGTTTTATGTAAAAATGACTTTTTTTTGTGAATAATTCGAGAAACTCAAAAAATATTTTCCCATGCCCATCACTTACATTCCCCAGCCCAAAATTAATGCTCAAGACTTCATCGACATCCTAGAAAAATCGACTTTGGGCTTGCGCCGTCCGCTAGCCGACAAGGAGGCAATGCAGCAGATGTTTGACCACGGAAATGTCTATGTGGGCGCTTACGATGGCGAAAAATTAGTGGGCCTAGCGCGCGTAATGACTGATTTTGTCTTTACTAGTTACTTGTCAGATCTGGCAATCGACGAAGACTACCAGCACAGAGGTATAGGAAAACAATTGATTATTGAGGTGAAAAATTTCATTCCTCGGGCTAAAGTTATCCTATTAGCTGCCCCTGCAGCGGAGGGTTATTATCCTAAAATTGGGATGAAAAATCATGGGCATTGCTACGTTTTAGACAGCGTCGACGAAATCAAATAGTTTGGGGATTTCTTTGATTTTTAAACATTCTGTGCGATTTTTCGGTTTGAAAGCCAAATAAACGTTTGGCAATCAGTATAAAACCCAAATTAATTCTATCATTTTTTAACCCAATTTTTGCAAAATTCATCGCTTATGAAAACAAAAATTACTAGCCTTTTGACACTAATATTAGTGTTCATGATGCAGGTATCGTTCGCCCAGAAAGCAACGAAAACTGTAACAGGTACGGTAGCAGATGAGAACGGCCAACCATTAGTGGGCGCAACTGTTATCGTAAATGGAACAAAAACGGGAACAAACACAGACAAGTCTGGAAAGTTCTCTATCGCGGCCGCGGATGGCCAATCTTTAACATTCAGCTTCGTAGGTTACAACAAATCTACGGTCGCTGTAACAAGTGCCACTTCATCTGTTCAAGTAGCCTTAACATCTGATACTACATTAGATGAAGTTATCGTGACGTCTTATAGCACGTCTACAAAACAATCTTTTACAGGTACGGCGAAAGTCGTAGATGCAAAAAACATCGAGCGTAAAAACTTCTCTAACATCTCTAAGGGATTAGCGGGTGAAGCAGCCGGTGTGACTGTCATCAACTCTTCTGGACAACCAGGTACTGCAGCGGCTATTCGTATCCGTGGTATCGGTACGGTTAACGGTAGCCGTGGTCCACTTTACGTGTTAGACGGTGTGCCTTTCGAGGGAAACATTAACTCGATTAACCCAGGTGATATCGAAAACACTACCATCTTAAAAGATGCAGCTGCAACAGCGATCTACGGTTCTCGTGGAGCAAATGGTGTGGTGGTTATCAACACTAAGAAAGGTTCTAAAACTGGTGAGGCTGTGATTGAGCTTGAACTAAAATCAGGTCAAAACATGAGCTTATTACCTCGTTACAGCACAATCAAGTCACCAGAACAATACATTGGTTTGACTTGGGAAGGCTTGTACAACAGAGGTGTGGCATTAGCTAATGCTAATCCTACGGCTTATGCAAACACAAACTTGTTTGCAAACATGCCTAACTACAACATGTGGACTGTTCCTGCGGCTCAATTAATTGACCCAGTGACAAGACAAGTTGTTCCTGGATCACAACGTCGTTATATTCCAGAAAACTGGGCTGATTACGGTTTCCAAAACTCGAATCGTAACGAAGCAAACTTGAAAATCTCTGGTGGAAATAGCAAAACACGTTATTTCGCTTCTTATGGTGCATTAGAAGATATCGGATATTCTGTAAACACAGATTACAAGCGTTATTCTACTCGTTTGAACTTGACACACAACCCTAAATCTTGGTTGAGCTCAACAACAAACATTGGTTATTCTTACGGTGTAACAAACAACCCAGGTCAATCATCTGACTCAGGTTCTGTATTCTGGTTTGTAGATAACTTGCCACCGATCTATCCTTTATTCTTACATGATAACACAACCTCACAATACGTACGTGATCCATACTACAATGGATACCAATACGATTACGGTGTAGGTCGTGGATTCGGTGCCTTAACAAACTCGATTGCTGATGCTAAATTAGGTATCCGTAACACGAAGTCACACGATGTGAATGCATCTACTTCATTGAATATTCAAATTACTCCAGGTTTGTCTTTAGAGAACAAATTAGGTCTACAGTATGCTAACTCTTCTTTGGATAACCAAAACAACCCTTTCTACGGTCCTAACGCAGGTCAAGGTGGTTATATCTACAAGCAGAAGACAGAAAATTTAAACTACAACTTGTTAAACTTATTACGTTACAAGAAGTCGTTTGATTTACACAACTTTGAAGCATTCGTAGCACACGAAAGCTATGCAACGGAAACGAAATACATGTGGGCTTCGATGTACAAGTTAGTAATGCCAGACGGTGTTGAATTCAACAACGCGGTTATCTCTAACCCTCCAGGGTCTTACTTGAATAACTATTCATTAGAATCATATTTCGGACAATTGAGCTATGACTATGATGGCAAATATTTCTTATCTGCTACGGTAAGACGTGACGGTTCATCTCGTTTCTTGAAAAACAAATGGGGTGATTTCGGTTCAGTAGGTGCTGCTTGGTTAGTATCGAAAGAAGCATTCATGGAAAATGTTCCAGTGATCAAAGACTTGAAGTTAAAAGCTTCTTATGGTCTAATTGGAGAGCAAGGTGGTATCGGTCTTTATCCTGGATATGACTTATTCCAAGTACAAAACTTGAACTCAAACATCTCTTTATCATTCGTTTCAAAGGGTAACCCAGATTTAACTTGGGAAATTTCGAAGCAAATGCAAGTAGGTGCTGAATTCAAATTAGGTAAGTACTTAGATGTTGCGATTGATTACTATACTAAGACGACAGACAACTTGATTTTCGATCGCCGTGTAGGACCTTCAGTAGGTTATGCATCTCTTCGTGTGAACGATGGTGCTTTACGCAACACTGGTCTTGAATTTGACATCACAGCTCACTTATTACAAACGAAGAAGAGCTACTTAGATTTCACTATCAATGGTGAGATGATCGAAAACCGTATGTTACGTTTACCAATCGACCCAGCAACGGGTAAAGAAAAAATCATCGATATCGACGGTTTATATGGTAGAGCAGTAGGTCACTCGATCTTCGATTTCTACACACGTGAGTACGCAGGAGTTAACCCAGAAACGGGTGTATCTGAGTGGAACGTATATTGGGCTGATGCAAATGGTGATAATGTTCGCCAAACTTCAGAAAACATCAAGTCTATGGCTGATTTCGAAGCAACGGCTACAGCTGAAACGTTGAAAACAGTAAAGGTTTCTCGTACGGCTACTTATGCGGATGGAACAACTAAGTTCATTAACAAGTCCCCATTCCCTAAAGTAAGAGGAGCGTTCACATTAAATGGAGGCTTAGGAAACTTTGACATCAGTGCACAATTCCTTTATAGCTTAGGCGGTTACGCTTATGATGGTGCTTATGCAGGATTAATGAACTCAGGTGGTGCTGCAGGTGGTAACAACTACCACACAGATATCTTAGCTCGTTGGACTGCAAAAGGACAAGCAACTGACGTACCTCGTTTATCTGCTGGACAAGATGCGAACGTAAGTTCAGGATCAACTCGTTTCATTACGAAATCAGATTTCTTAACGTTGAACAACATTCAAATCGGTTACAAGGTTCCTAGCAAATTCTTCCAAAACAGCCCAATTTCAGGTGTGTACCTTTGGGTGTCTGGAGATAACTTATTCTTAGCTTCTGCGAGAGATGGTTTCAACCCAAGCTCTGCTGAAACAGGAGGATCTGATACCTACCGTTATTCTCCATTGTCTACATTGACAGCTGGTTTACGCGTTAAGTTTTAATTTTTTAAACGAAATAGAAAGATGAAAACAGTATATAAATTTTTATTTGCGGCTGTCCTAATGGGAACAGTTAGTTGTAAAGAAGAATTTTTGCAGACGGAACCTACCGAATTGATTTCAGCGAATCAAATCGCAGAAGCGTCAGCATTAAATCCTGGTTTACAATCTGCGAACGTAGCAGGTATTTATGCAACGATGTATGGCGCGGGAACGGGCGGTACTTCTGGACACGATGACTTTGGTCATAAGTCTTACGATATGTATGGTGATTTACTTTCTGGTGACATGGCTTTAACTTCGGTTATCTATGGCTGGTTCAGAACAATCACAGAATTCCAAACAACAGTAGATTATACGCAACAAGATAACTACCAAGTATGGCGTTTCTACTACCGCCTTATCTTTGCTGCTAACACAGTAATCGATGGTTTAGGTGGTAGCGATGCGATCCCTGCAACAGCAGCAGGTCGTTGGTACATGGGTCAAGCGAAAGCAATGCGTGCTTTCTCTTATTTCTACTTAGCACAGTATTTCCAAAACGAATACAACCCATCTGAGAAGATTTTACCATTGTACAAAAACACAGTAGATCCTAACTTGCCTAAGAGCTCAGCTGCGGATGTATATGCGTTAATGGTGAAAGATTTAACGGATGCCCAGACTTTATTAGCGGACTTTAATCGCGCTAATAAATCTGAAGTAAACGCTTCAGTAGCGAAAGGTATGTTAGCGTATGTTCACGGTGCGATGGGTAACAACGCCGCGATGAAGTCTGTAACAGCTGACGTAATTGCTAACGGTGGCTTCAAAATCATGACGGCTGCAGAAGCAACAGGTGGTTTCAATAACCTAGGAACAAGCCAATGGATGTGGGGTGTAGACATCACAGTAGATTCAAAGTTAAACTTGATCTCTTGGTGGGGCCAAATGGACCTTTACACGTACTCATACGCTTGGGCGGGTGATATCAAAGGTATGGACAAAGGTCTTTATGACTTAATCCCAGCTAATGACATCAGAAAGGCACAATTCTCGGCTTCGAATAAATTAGCGCCGATCGGTAAGTTCTACCACCCGAACAAAGTAATCGGAGGTCAAAGAACAATCGACGCGGATTACATCTACATGCGTGTGGAAGAGATGTACTTGTTAAATGCAGAAGCTTGTGCTAAAACAGGTGACGAAGCAGGTGCAAGAAAGTCTTTAAAAGCAATCATGGCGCTACGTGTTCCTGATGCATCTTACATCGATGCATTAACTGGAAAAGCGTTACAAGATGAGATTTACTTACAGACTCGTATTGAGCTTTGGGGTGAAGGAAAGTCGTACTTATCATTGAAGCGTAACAAGGGAACTACAAACCGTGGATCAAACCACTTGAAGTTTGTAGCTACTCCAGTTCCTCACAACGATACACGTTTAACTTTCAAGATTCCAATCGAAGAAGTTCAAAACAACCCGAACTTGAACAAGTAATCAGGTTTAAAATGAAAAGCCGCTCCTTCTTTCGAGGGAGCGGCTTTTTTTATGTCAATACTTTTACTTCAGCTTGGTCGTATCTACGCGGCTAGGCGTATCTTGCCCAGAAATGATGCTGGTCGCGCTCTTGGCGATAGCCTTGATGATTTCTGTCATATTATCGAGGTCCAAAGTCTGTACCTCATCACTCGCCTTGTGGTAATTAGGCTCGCTGTCCATCTTAGACGTTGAAATCGTATGCGCTGGCACGCCTAATTCTGCTAGTGTGGCATTGTCAGAGCGGTAGAATAAGTTTTGATCTAAGTACGGATCTGGATAAAAAGTGAACTGGCTTCCTACTAAATTCTTCTTCAGAATTTCGCCCATCGACGACTTCTCGTAACCCGTGATATAGGCACTGTTTTTCCCCCATTTACTTTCTGTACCGATCATCTCAAGATTGAACATCGCCATCACTTGATCCGGATTAAATTGCTTCGAGAAATAGGCGCTACCATGTCCCCCACTTTCTTCTGCCGTGAAGGCTGCAAAGATCAAGGTGCGTTGGTTATTCCGCTTTTTAGCGTAGTATTTAGCAAGCATCATCACCGCCGTAGTTCCTGCCGCATCGTCGTTTGCGCCATTGTAGATGGAATCGCCTGCTACGGGTTTTCCTATGCCTAAATGGTCGTAGTGGCCAGAGAAAATCACGTATTCGTTCGGGCGGCTTTTGCCGGGAAGGATGCCCACGACGTTAGATAGTTGTAGTTTCTCTACTTGCTGCGTCGCGCTTACTTTAAACTTCGTAGGGATGGTATTCGCAACCACGAAAATAATCGTGGATTGATTTTCTCTCAGCGGACCTCTGCCGGAAAGGCGCGGGATGTATTTTGCAAAGCTCTCGTGTAAGAACGCGATCGTTGGTTTCTTTGCACTCATGATGCGGTAGGCATTTTGGCCAAAATTCTCACCTTCCTTAATGCTCGCCACTTCAAAACCCGATTTCTCATCGATTTGAATGTTCGCTTCTTTGGAAATAATAGCGACTGCTGGACACAAGGTTACATCGTCAACAATCGCTGTAAAATTAAGCACCTTCGACTGATACATCGGGAAACTCTGCAAATAAGACCCATTCGTCTTCTGCAAACCCGCTTTCTCGAATTCCGCGGAGATAAAGTTCGCCGCTTTTTCGATACCGGGAGTAAACGGTTTTCTGCCGGCCAACTCGTCAGAGGCTAAATAAGTTTCGATGCGCTCGGTTTCTGAGCGCGTAATGATTTTGTCAATTTTCTGCGCCTGAGCCAGTAAGGGCAGCGCTAAGAGTAAGAAGATTTTTTTCATCGGAAGATTTTATTCCGACAATATTACACAATTATCTACAGAAAAGGATTCCCCCATTTCTTGTTCGTGTAAACATCCTTTCCAGTTAAGGTCCGCAAAAAGGCAACCATGGAATTGATTTCGTCAGGAGTCATTTGGAGGTTTTGACCGATGTTGTTCGGCTTTAAACGCGCATCTAAATTCGTGTTACGGGGGTTAGCCGCAATCGTATTATAATGATTCAACACCTGGCGAATCGTAGCGGAAGCAGCGGTATGCATGAAAGGCGTGTTTGCTACACCGGCCGCATTTAAGATGTCACGTAAAGAAGGGGAACGCGTATTATTGAGGTCGTTTTGGTTGCTGCCAATCACTCCGATGAAACCATTATTACGAGAGTTTGGATCAATGTCAAATTCCGGCGCTTGGTGGCAACCTTGGCAGCCAAAACCACCGCCAATGCGTTCGCTAGCCGCATTAAAAATGGGAGGAGCTAGAAAGAGGTTCTTGCCCGCATTTTCTTGAGCGGTGAAATTAGGGAAAGGCGCGCCATCGTTGCCCACTTGTGCGCGGCCTGTGTCGTATTTAGAATCGAAGGATTGAATGCTGCGAATGAATTGGGCCAAAGCCGTTTGCATCCGCGCCTCCGTGATCGTCGCATCACCATAAGCGAGCGTAAATAATTCTTTGTAATAACCGATTCCATTCAGTTTTGTAATTAATGAGGTAATCGTGCCGCGTCCTGTTTGGCCACTAAAACCCATCTCTAAATGATCTACAATGGGCATCGTCGTCTGCGTCTCTAAGCTAGCCGCTCGTTCATTCCAGAAAAACTTAGCCTCATTCGCATAGCGTGTATTAATCAAGCGCATCGAATGCCGTTCCGTCCGCCCATTTTCCACGCCTAAACTGGAAATGGCGGTATCCCCAAAGGCAAACTCCTGCTTATGGCAGCTCGCACAGGCAATCGTATTATTGGTGCTCAGATTCTTGTCATAAAACAAGACACGACCTAGCGTGGCAGCCTTATCCGTGATCGCATTCGCCCCGGTATTATCTTTATTGACGTAGGTTGGCTTGCCTTGTGCAGAATAATTTTCAAGCGCCGAAGGATTGATGGAGAGGGCTTTTTGGATTTCGGTATACGGATCCGAGGTTACGGTATCCAGCGCATCCTTACAGCTGAATAATAAGATAGATAGAACAAGAGTGTATAAACGCATAGGTTTATTTTTTGTGAAGCTAGGAAAATTCACGTCTATAAACGGGTCAAGTAGACGTTTCGTAACATCTTGACGATGAATAGCCTAAGGTTGACTAATGTCAAAGTCTAAAGGGAGTAAGTCCGCCATCCCTATTTTGCCCATATCTCCCCGCATTTCAATGGAATAAGGGTTCATGATATCGCCCGTATTCGTTACTTGAATCAGGCCTTTCGGAATCAAAATAGTGTAAGGGTACGGAGCATCCATAAAGATGGGCCTCGACACCCGTTTTTTATTGAATACGATTTCCATGGGAATCCGCCATTCGAGGGTTCGCAAACCATCTGTAGTAATAGGCCCGGCTAATTCGGCTGCCTTAAAAGTGACGTGCCGTTCATTGTTTGGGTCAAAAAACAAGCCCCTCCGCAAGTTATTCAAGTATTCCGGCTTCAATAAAAACGCATTAAATCCTTCCTCTTCTACCCGATTATCCACTAAAGCCTTCAAGAAATGCTTCATCGATCCCTCATACGCCTCCACACGATTTCGTTGCCATCTCCGCTCCTGCTTCGCGTCCTCTGCCACCATTTTCTCAAAACTCGCCAAACCCTTATACGCCGTCAAGCTATTCGTCTTCTCAAAATTGTCCATAAAATACGTGATCTTATAGCCCAGCGTCTTGTTCACAATTTGCACAGGCTGTGAGGCTTTGGCAGTAAAAACGTCCTCGTCTTCGGAAAAATCAACTACCTCTCTATTCGTGATAAAGACCTCTTTTCGATTGAAACTTTCCCCTAAAAACCCTTTCTCAAAAGCCCTAAATTGCTTTTCCCAAATCTTGTCCTGCGAACCCACCACCCTCACTTCGTCCAAGGTTTTGTTATCTTCCTCTAAATTGAAATTCAATTCTGAGATTTTTGCGGGGAATTCCAGGGAAACTAGTTTAGGTAGATAACCCACCATCGAAGCGACTAAGCGATGTCGACCAGTCGGAATATTTTTCAATACATAGTGCCCGTTTGCATCCGCCTGTGTCCCTATGGTCGTTCCTTCGATGAAGACACTCGCGCCCGGAATGGAAACGTTTCCTTTCTCCACTACGGAACCAGTTAACTGATATTTTTGCTGTGCGAAGAGGAAAAAGGGGGCAAGAAGCAGGGGGAATAGCAGGCGCATCATTTATCTTTGACTAAATTTAAGCAAATAAATTCAAGAATGATTAACCGCCTATTTTGCGAGCCATTAACGCCTGAAAACAGTATCAAGCTGGATCTAAGTGCGAAGAATAAAGAGCTAAAACGCCGTATTTATTCTAAAATCGACGCTTTTTGTGCGTATATGGAAGAAAAATTAGGGGCCAAATACGGTGTAGGCGGCTACCTCGAACACCGCATCATCTACGAGGCACACGAGAATTTTGCGACGAACGCGGACGATTTCAGGAACATTCACTTAGGGGTTGATCTCTGGGCTCCAGCCGGAACACCCGTTTTCGCGCCGCTGGCTGGTATCGTGCACAGCTATCAGGTTAATCGCGGCTCCGGGAATTATGGGCCCACCATTATCCTCTACCACCCGGCAGAAAACATCTACAGTTTGTACGGACATCTAGGGATGGAAGATATGGCCGAGATAGATGAGGGAATGAATTTTGACGCAGGAGAACTGCTTTGCCACCTAGGCAACTCGGACGAAAATGGCGGCTGGCCTCCCCACCTACATTTTCAACTCATTCGCGATCTGCAAGGATTTAACGGCGATTATCCCGGGGTTTGTTCTAAGCGGGATGTAGCGTTTTATGCGGAAAATTGTCCGGATCCTTTGGGATTTAGTTAGGGTTCCCCTAAACGGTAATAGCCTGGTGAAAATCACCGGCTATTACATATTATTCTATCATTTTTTAAAACCTTAGAGTTAGGGCTTTTTAGTAGTAATTTCTACTACACCGTTTGCTCCTTTTTCCGCGTATTTTAATGTGGCTTTTTCGCCTTTCAAGACATTCATCGATTGGATGTTATTCGGGTTTAAATCGTTTAGATTTATCTCTGAGGTAATGACTCCGTCGATGACGATGAGGGGTTTGACTTTGTCTCCAGAAGATGGCTTCAAAACAACTCTAGCTTGATCTTTAGCGGCAATGTTTTTATTAGATCCTTTCACAGTCACAGTAATCTCGTTCCCGTTGTGCATTCCTTTCATCACGATGGAGCTTGAATCCAAGTGCCCGTGAAATGTAGCATCTGAAAAAGAAGGAATGGCCTTTAACGTTTCTGCTATAATAGGAAGTTTAGGTGAATCTGGCGCACCAGCGGGTGGCGGTGGAGGTGGCATATCACGTGTGGCTACAGAAAATACTTTCTTGCCTGTTTTAGGGTCAGAAAAAGTGGTCGAATCTGGTCGCATCGTAACCGTGTACTGTGTTGCCACTTCCTTTTTAGGCTTAGGCTTTTGAGCGCTTAATTGGATCGAGAATAAGACCAAAGTAATCGCCACTAGAGGCAATACGGCCACCTTTCTTAGGTAGGCGTATTTGGGGGTTTTGGAGGTTGTTAACATAATAATTCTTCGTTTAATGGATGAGTAATAGAATGAGTGACTCGGATTTAAAAAATGATTACCGTAATGGGTTTGTAAGAGCATTTTGGCAAAAGCATCCACCTCTCCGGTGCCCACCGCATCGCGGTCTGCGATAAATTCGTGAATGTTTTGCAATTCCTTTTGCATGATCCAGTTGAAAGGATTCATCCAAAAAATGGAACAAATTAGTTGAGAAAAAAGGCGATCCCAGGAGTGTTTTTCGCGAATGTGGGTGAGCTCGTGCTGTAGCATTTTTTGGCCATTTTCGTCTTCTATGGAGATTGATTTTTTCCAAAAAAGATTCGAGAAAAACGAGAACGGCGCCTCCTCTAAGTCTGTTTCGATGAAGGTAAAATCGCCCATCTGCTTTTTGGCATTCATCGCCTTCAATCGGAAAACTTTCAAAATAGAATAAGCTAAATAGCCCACAAATAAGGTACTAATGCTGGCAATTAAAAGGATTTCCCAAGCAATGCTTTCTTGCTGTACTTGTGAAGCGGGAAGCTGTGTCAAATAGATCAGTACCTGCTTCGCTCCTGCCGCCTGCTCCTCAGAAACAGTAAACATGGACATTTTAAAGAAAGGAATGACTAGACTTAGGGCCATCGACGCTAACAGATAGAATCGATTGTAAGCGTGATAAATCGTGTTCTTTAAAAACAGCGTGTAGTATCCGAAGAAAATCCCTGATAAAATCATCGACTTGAACAGGTAGATAAATAGTTCCATCTTATTCATCGCCTTTCGATTTTAAGTTTTGTAATAGGAGTTCTAAATCCTCAATCGACATCTGCTTTTTGTCCACTAAATAGGACACCACATTCGTGTAAGATCCATCGAAGAAAGATTCCGTTAGACCGGCCATGCGTTGGCCCGAATAATCGCGCTTTGAGACTTTCGCGGAATAGAGATTGTTCCGATTCGGATTAGAGATTTGGACAAAATCCTTCTCCACTAAAATCTTCAACAGCGTCGCTACCGTATTCGAGTGTGGCTTCGGCTCCGGCAACAGCTCGATGATGTCCTTCAAGAATCCGCCTTCCGACAAATTCCAAATGACCTGCATGACCTGCTCCTCTGCTTGGGTTAATTTCTTCATTCGTTTTGCTTTTCGTATGCTTTGCGTTCGAATCTGTTTTGCGTTTCGATGAGGCAAATGTATAACTAAATTTTTAGTTACAAAATATTTCTAACTATTTTTTTAGTTATTTTATTTTTACCAAGAAGCTGTTTAGATAGCGAAGGAATTCTGTGCACATTTGGAAATACAAAATTTAAACGTAACTTTAAAGTTACAATTTCAGATGGAGTCATTCCGACAGATAATTGCTTATAAAAACCATTTTGAGGATTTTCTTTTGGCATTGGATATACGAACCCAGAACAAAATCCATAAAATAATCAGTCTCCTGGAAACGATGGATAAAATTCCATCAAACTACTTAAGACACATTTCCGGTACGAAAGGACTGTATGAAGCGAGGGTTCAGTTAGGCAGTAACATATGGCGAATATTTTGTTTTTTCGACGAAGGGAATCTTGTCATCCTTTTGAATGGATTCACGAAAAAAACGGAAAGAACTCCAAGAGCTGAAATTGAAAAAGCTAAAATTTTAATGCGTACTTATTACGAAGAAAAAAATGGAAACTAAAACGTGGAAAAAAATAAAAGACTCGGTCTATGGCGAAATAGGGACCGAGCGTAGAGATGGTCTTGAGAGGGATTTTGAATCGTTCAAAATTGGTCTTCTATTACGTCAGGCAAGAGAACAAAAAAGAATGACTCAGGAACAATTAGGGACTATTATAAACAAAAAAAGGTCCTACATTTCTAGAGTAGAGAATGATGGAAGCAACGTCACAATGAAGACATTGTATGATATTGTGGAAAAGGGTTTAGGAGGAAAAGTCAAAATTTCTATCGAAATTTAATCCCACTATGGTACACGAAATCGCTACCTGCCTCTGGTTTGACAAGAATGCAAAAGAGGCTGCAGACTTTTATCAAAGCACTTTTTCAGGCTTTGAGCCCATCTCTCAAAACCCAATGGCGGTGAATTACCGTTTATTTGATAGACGTTTTATGCACCTAAATGGCGGACCGGGATACCCGATTAATCCGTCTATTTCCTTCTTCTTGAACCTAGAAGATGAGGAAGAAATCAAACGTGTTTGGACGAAATTAACGGAAAATGGTAAGGTGTTAATGGATCTAAATACCTATCCATGGAGTCCTTTGTATGGCTGGTGTGCGGATCAATTCGGGGTGAATTGGCAGATCATGAAGAACCACGAATCGCACGCAAAGCTGGCGCCTAATTTGATGTTTAATGGCGTCAATAATGGTAAGGCAAACGAAGCGATTGATTTCTATACGTCACTATTCCCTGATTCTGAAATACGGCACAAAGCGCTGTATGAAAAAGGAGAACATGACACAGAGGGTAATGTGAAATATTCACAATTTACACTGAACGGAAAGCCTTTCCATTTAATGGAGAGTTCGATGGAGCATCAGCACAACTTCAATGAGGGAGTATCCTTGATGGTGACAGTTGATACCCAAGAAGAAATTGACCACTTGTGGAACAATTTAGTGGCAGGAGGTTCGCCAGGAAGATGTGGATGGTTGAAAGATAAATATGGGGTTTCTTGGCAGATTGTGCCTGCGGTTTTGGGAAAATTAATGAGCAATCCAGAGACGGCACCTAAGGCGACTTATGCCTTTTTACAGATGTCTAAATTTGTGATTGCAGAGTTAGAGGCTGCCGTAAAATAGGCGACAAATAAAAAAGGGAACACTAAAAGCGCTCCCTTTTTTTAAACCCTTTTCAACAAAAATTCTATTATTTCTTCGCAGCGGCTTGCATAGCCGTATACTCATCAACAATCGCTTTAGTATCATAAAAGTGAACTTCTTGAGTCACTTTATCATTCTCCCATTTTAAGGCCTGGTGTACGTTCATCACAAGTTCCTTACCAGTAAACTTCCCTTTTACATGCCAAGTGCCCCAAAGGTTAGTCCAAGTTTCACCGTTATTCATTTTTAATGTCATCACACGAAGGAAGCTGAAGCGAGGATTATCCCAAAGTTGACCATTCGAAGTAAAGTCCGCCACATAAGCTTTCTTTCCTTTAATGTCTGGAATGGTATCCCCTGGATAATAAACCGCTATATTGTCTGCGATCTCATCCCACTTGTAAGTCGTGTCATTAGCAAAAGCTGCCTTGATTTGATTTTGAATAATTTGCGATTTCTCATCCGTAGAAGACATGGTGCCTCCTAAAGAATCTGCACTTGCTTCTGTAGTAGCAGCTGCATCTTGCTTTTGACCGCAAGAAAATAAGGCTGTAGCCACAGCCATAATCATGAATATTTTTTTCATT
The DNA here is from genome assembly GCF_042715595.1 of Aquirufa esocilacus. NCBI lineage: Bacteria > Pseudomonadati > Bacteroidota > Cytophagia > Cytophagales > Flectobacillaceae > Aquirufa > Aquirufa esocilacus. The sequence continues at coordinate 312,076 of NZ_JBBKXX010000002.1, forward strand.
GTGTGTGTTTATTTAGTAGAAACGGCAACAGTGGTGATCATTGTGCCTGTCATTTGACGTTGTGATGGAATTTGTTTCATAAATGCCTCCGGGCTAATTCCTAATGCTTTCGGAATTGCAGCGGCATAACTTTCCATTGCTTCGTCCAATTTTGATAATTTTTCCAAACTTTGGATCGTGATATAATTCGCTGAAACTTCATCTGAAGAAGGGTAGAGCGTTTTGTAAAGAGACCAACCTGAAATATTTCCTATTTCAACTCTCGCCTCATGAACTTTCAAAACTTTTGCTTCAAATGCCTCATAAGCTGCTGCATCCCCCACTTTCATCATATCAAAAATTAAGAAATGACTTTTATTTGTTCCTTTAGCTGTACCGTTCACTCTTTTACCAATGGATTGACGGATAATGGTTTGGGTTTTGTTTGTAGCTGCAGATAATTTTGCGAAACCTGGATCTGCCTTTAACATGTCTGCAAATAATTCCATAGGATACGTATGTAACTTATCAAGATCTGTACCTCCATTCACGGTCATATAATCAAAATCAATACCCTCTGACTTAATACCATTGTAGGGAACATACATCATCCAATCAGAGATAATTCCTGCGGTTTTGCGTGCTTGGTGAATAGGCAACCATTGCTTTTCATTTGCGATAGCATCATCAATCGTTTTGCCTGGTTGTAATTTGTGAAACGCTACGATCGTGTAGCGATTTTGTGCGAAAGTCGCTGCAGATACCAGCAGGACTAAGGCTAGAGAGGTGAGTAGTTTTTTCATTTCTTTTAAGGTTATGTTTCCTCAAACCTAGAAACATTACCATTAAAAGAAATTACATCACTATTATCATTTGTTCCAAAATCCGTAAACGGAACAAATTCCTACCCTACTCCAACGATTGAATCCAAGTGCGGACTAATTCAACTCCCTCGTGATGAGTGAGTTGCCTGCCTAATTCTGGCATCATTACACCAGGGTCACGGGAAGCCATACGGTAGTGTAAAATGCTCTGTTCCGGCTTGCCAGGTACGATGTCATAACTCAGATTTCCAGAACCGCGGCCGGCAGCAACAGGGGATTTTAGAAAACCATAAGCGGTGCGATCTTTCGAATCCCAAGTTAAATAAAGGCCGGAAGAGCGGGCTGGGCCGGTGGGATTATGGCAGTGGGCACAATTGATATCGAGGTAGGCTTTTACGCGATCATCGAGCGAGGCAGCTGTGTTCGAATAGTTGACGAGGGCGGGAATGTGGTCTTTTGGCAAGCCCTTTAGGATGCCCGCCGTCTCCCAATGTTGCAATTGTTGGCCATCGTTTAGTTGGCGAACGGAGGGTCCGATGGGCGTCATTTCCCCTGATCTTTCGTGGCAACCCTTGCATTGGTTCATATTAGGCACCTGGTATTCGAAAGACTGTTTCATGCCGGATGCGTCTGTCCACACAACCATATCACTTCCGCCAGCTACTTCTAGCGTGGCATCGGTTTGTTCTTTGTTCCAAATATAGGGTAATGCCACCCAGCCTTTTGCTTCGTGCAATAAAACGCGGGTTTCCATCAAGCGACGCCCTTTCTTCGGGTTGCGTTCGTCGATGGGATAATAGAAGGTTTTGACGATGGCCGTGCCCACGGGGAATTGCAAAACGGAATCCGGATTATAGGCAACGGATTGGCCATCCGGGAGCTTGATGAAACGTAGTTTCGAGGCGTAGTCAGAAAATAAGGGGGAATTTAGGGCGTAGGGAACGACGCCATCAGCGGGGATTTGGTCCTTTAAGGTGCCTTTGAAAAAACCGTAATCAGACAGGTTTTCTCTGTAATTAGTTTCCGCCGAAATTAGGCCAATAAACGCCAACAACAAAACGCCTAGTATCCTCATTAGAACTTAATAGATTTCACGTGTTCTAAATCGCAATCAAACAAATCTTTCCCTTGCTTTAAACCTTTGAAATTATGCTCGGCATCGAGGAGCGCGGTGCTTTGATTCACATTATCGCGCACACAAATGGAATAGTCTAACGGATATTTCCCATCTGGACCCACTTTCGCTGGATTCAAAATCCCATCATAAACGACCGACGGAACGTGGCGACCAAAACGTAAAACGAAGCGGTACATTTTACCAAAACGGCTATCTGCAGGTACCCGTCTCGGTTTACGTTCAAAGGTATTGTGGTGAATCGAAACCGCCGTAGGATAGGGATCGTAATCCTTATCTTTGATGGCATTTTCTGTCATATAATACGAGATAACCGCGACACCGATTGTGGCATTATTGATGATTTGGTTCTCAAAAAACTCAACATTACTCGCCGCTAACACCATCATCCCAGTACCTTTAGGCACATTCCCTACAATATTTCCCTTAGGGGCAAAGTTCTTCAAATTATTATCCTTCACCAGGTTGTGGTGGACGCGAACGTGGCCACCCTTCTTTTGGACTAAATCAGGTAAATCAAACACCAAAATTCCGCCCGTATTCCCGATCGCTTTGTTGTTGTATACGTCCGCATAGAGAGAGTTTTCGATCTCGATACCCGCCACATTTTCATAGGCCTCCGAATTGCGTACAATGATATGTTTAGATTGCCCCACATAAATACCGGCGTCCGAAGCCCCGATTGCGATACACGAATCGATCAACACGTTCTCGCATAAGACAGGATAAAGAGCATAAGAGCCATTTGTAGCCTTAGGTCCACCCGTCCAAGCGGCCTTCAGGCGGCGAAACGTGATCCCTTTTACCTGCATGGTCTTGATCAAATCCCCTTTAGAATCCTCTGTCGTCATATCTTCGATAATGATGTTCTCACAGTTAGAGACTCTGATACCCTCGGCGCCTTGGTTTTGACCTTTAAAGCTTAAAATGGTTTTATCGATGCCCTTGCCGCGTAAGATAATGTTCTTTTTACCCTCTAATGACAAGGTTTTGGTTAGCTGAAAACGACCCGCCTCGATCTCAATCGTAGAACCATTTTCGGCTAAAATCAATCGTTTCTGTAAGTTTTTCTCGAAATCAGCTTGACCTAAAGCAGAAAAACAAAGGAATAAAAAGAGGTATTTCATAGCTGCTTACATTAATTGTTCTGTATCAATTTCCATAAAATCCTCCACCAACGGAATGAAAAATTCCTGCACAAAAGCGTCGTGTTGAGGATGAATCGAATAGGCTTGGTAAATTTCATTACTAGCAAACTCCATAGAGAAGCCGTACTTGAACTTGTTTTTAGAGCTGGTTTGTCGAGAGACTTCCATTTTTTCTACGCCCGAAATTTCCTCTAAGGCTTTTAAGGCAACAAAGAATTCGTGCTTCTGTGATTCGGAAACCGTTGCTTTGAAATTAAAAATACCTGCGTGTCGTAAACTCATTATTTCCCGTATTTATTGATTATGGCTATTTGTCCCGCATGATAAGCGGTATGAGAGACAATTCTACCCAATGCCTCCGCTTTTGTTTTCGTCCCAAACTCTTTTGTGGTAATTACCTCAGACCAAACCGTGTCCGCTTGAGCCTGTAAAGTGCTGTGCAATACCTCAAACGATGACTCCACATAAGCTAACAAGGTGGGCAAATCTGTCCATTCTCCCGTATCGTGGCCAGATATGACCGTTTTAGCAGAAACTTGAACGGCCGCATTTCCGAATACATTCTTCGAGAATAACAACTCCACATCCCCTATATGGCGAATCAAGAATCCAATCGAATTAGGCGAATCCCCTAATTTCTTCCTTAGATCCGCCGAACTCAAGTTTTTCAGTTGATTCGAAAATCGTGTGCGAGCCTCGACCCATTGTGCGACAAAATGCGCGGTTGTTTCCATGGTGTAATATAGTGATTTCGTCGAATTCATGAGTAATTTATTAGTAAAAAGCACCTTTATCAAGTAAATTGAGGCAAATTCTAAACCTATGAAAAAAGTACTCTTCCTAATCCTTATGAGCATTACTATATCCCAGGCCCAAACCGCGCCTGCTCTCGAATATTTCTGTGACTTAAAAGTAAAATTAAATCCGGCCCTCATTGTAGGGGAAACTCCCCATGGCACACGCCGTATTATTCCCATCATAGGAGGAACTGTAGAGGGCCCTAAAATCAAGGGTGAAATCTTAAATGGGGGCGCAGATTGGCAAGTTTTACGGGCGGATGGAGTCACTGAATTAGAGGCCCATTATCAATTTAAAACGGATGATGGCACCTTAATTTACGTCAAAAATACAGGCATACGCGCTGCTACCCCTGAAATTGCCGCACGATTAGCTAAGGGCGAAAAGGTAGATGCGAATGAATATTATTTCCGGGCAACTCCGAAGTTCGAAGCGCCTAAAGGCAAATACGATTGGGTAAACAATAGTCTTTTCGTGTGTACAGGTGAACGCTTGCCGGATTACGTGTTGATTCGTGTTTGGAAAGTAATGTAATCCTTATGAAAGCGATACAAGTCCTGATAATTTTGATCTGTTTTCTGTGCAACATGCTCGATGGCATGGATGTGCTGATCATTTCATATACGGCTCCGGCGATAGCGAAAGCTTGGAGTATTTCCCCAGCGAATTTGGGGATTGTGTTTAGTTCCGGCCTCGTCGGTATGACGGTGGGGGCGATTTTTTTAGCTCCGTTGGCGGATCGTTTTGGGCGGAAGCCGTTGATGATTCTGGCTGCTGTGATTATGGGATCGTGCATTTATTTAACTTCCTATGCGACAGATGTAAACATTTTAATGATCTACCGCTTTATCAGTGGGCTGGGAATCGGAACGATGATGGCGAGTACGGCGGCAATTACAGCGGAATATGCACCTGCATCCACGCGCGATTTTTGGGTGAGTTCTGTGGTGGCGGGTTATCCCGTAGGTGCTGTGTTAACCGGCATTTCTTCCGCGAAAATTATCGCGGAAAGCGGCTGGGAGCACTTATTTGAATTAGCGGGTATGGCGACTTTTTTAGTAATCCCTATCTTGTTTTTCTTCCTGAAAGAATCGGATGAATTTAAGGCCAAAGCCAAGCCAGAAGACGCTAAAATTAGCGCACTATTTACACCTGATTTTAAGTGGAGTACCTGGCAGCTTTGGAGTGCCTTGTTCCTTTCCTTTACTACCCTGTATTTCTTGATGAACTGGATTCCGAAATTAGCCTCTAATGCCGGCCTATCGATGGAATTAGCCATTTATTCAGGTACCATCTTTAATCTGGGAGCCATCGTGGGTATTCCGATACAAGGTTATTTTTCCACCCGTTTTGGATTGAAAAAATCGATTGGAGTGTTGTTATTAATTACGGCGGTTTTGCTGGAGATTTTTGGGCAGTTTTCTGGATCTAATTTGATCCTCGTGGTCTTGTTTTTCCTCGGCTTCGGGGTGCAAGGTAGCTTCGTAGGCTTGTATGCGGTGGCTGCAAGAATGTATCCGACCGCCATTCGTTCAACCGGTATTGGTTGGGCCATCGGTATGGGTCGTTTGGGCGGTATTTTAGGCCCTATCTTAGGTGGCATTTTAGTGGGTCTAGGTTTAGGCATGGCAGATAGCTTCTTATTCTTTGCTTTACCGTCTTTACTCGCCGGAATTATTACCCTAAAAATTAGTTCCAAAACTATTTCGTAATGCGCAAACACAATTTCTTTCCTGGCCCTGCGACACTTCCCTTGGAGGTTATTCAAGAGGCAGCGGCTGGTCTTTTGGACTATAACTCGATGGGCGTTTCTATCGCTGAAATAAGCCATCGTTCACCCATTTTCACGGATTTATTAGACGAGGCAAATGCGCTCGTGAAAAAACTCTATCGCCTTTCGGATGATTGGGCTGTGCTTTGGTTACCCGGAGGGGCATCTAGTCAGCTGACCGTGGCACCGATGAATCTGACAGAACCCCAGGATAAGATTGCATTTGTAGACACGGGATTTTGGGCGGGACGTGCAATCGAGGCGGCAGCGAATGAGGCCAATGCCTTCTTTTTAGCTTCTTCGAAAGACACGAACTTTGACCGAATCCCTAAAATCACAGACGTTCAAGGTGCACGTTATTTACACGTCGTTTCGAATGAAACCATCGACGGAACGCAATACCACGATTTTCCGGAAGTCGATGTTCCTTTAGTCGCAGATATGACCTCTGATTTCTTGTCGAGACCCTTACCGATGGAGAAATTTGGGGTGATTTTCGCGTCTGCGCAGAAGAATTTTGGGATTGCGGGGATTACCTGTGTACTGGTGAATAAGGCCGTTTTACCGGAGAAAAATAGCCGCAAGGTTCCTAAGATATTTGATTATCATACGCACATCGCAGAAAATTCACTTTACCATACCATCCCGACTTATCCGGTTTATGTGGCGCTATTAATGCTTCGGTATATTGATAAACGAGGTGGACTAGCGGAAATACAACGTTTGAGTCAGCAAAAATCAGCCCTGATTTACAACGAAATCGACCGAAACCCGCTGCTGAAAGGCATCGTGGCTACGGAAGATCGCTCGGTGATGAACGCTTGCTTTACGAGTCAATCGCCTGAAATGGATCAGAAGATTAACTTGTTTTTAGAGCAAAATGACATAGTGGGAATTAAAGGTTTTCCTACCAAAGGAGGATTTAGAGCCTCCATCTATAACGGACAACCGCTAGCCAGCGTAGCTCATTTAGTGGATTTATTACAAAACTTGCCCCTATGAAAATAATCATCGCTGGTGGTGGAATTGGAGGTTTAGTGACCGCGATGCGTTTGCACCAGGCCGGGTTTGAAGTGAAGGTTTTCGAATCTGTAGGGGAGGTAAAACCGCTTGGAGTAGGAATTAATTTGTTACCTCATGCCGTGCGCGTTTTGACAAATATTGGATTGTTACCCAAAGTCTCAGCCATTGCGGTCGAGACTAAAGAATTAATTTATGCGAACCGTTTTGGGCAGTTTTTCTGGTCAGAACCGCGGGGAAAATTTGCCGGATATCGCTGGCCACAGTTTTCGATTCACCGCGGGAAATTCCAAGTAATGCTTTGGGAAGAAACCCTAAAAACCATCGGTGCGGAGAACTTGAAAACGAATTGCCATTTACATTCTTTTGAAGAAAAGGGGGACAAAATCACGGCCACATTTATCAACAAGGAAACGGGGCAGATCATAGCGGAAGAAGAGGGAGATATCTTGTTAGGTGCCGACGGAATCAATTCCGTTTTGCGTCAAAAATTATACCCCAACGAGGGAGGAGTCGTGTTTTCAGGCAATATCCTATACCGTGGAACGGCTAAGATAAAGCCTTATAAATCAGGCTCTTCCATGGCTATGATTGGGTCCAACAAGCAGAAAATGGTCATCTATCCCATAGGCGAACCGGACGCAGAGGGGAACCAAGTCATCAACTGGGTAGCAAACGTTCGCGAGCCGGATGGGGCAAAAATCACCGTGCGCGATTGGAATCGCAAAGTAGAAAAAGGGCCCTTATTAGCGCTTTACAAAGACTGGAAATTTGACTGGATTGATGTGCCGAAGATGATAGAAAAAACAGATGGCGGCATCTTTGAATTCCCCATGTCAGATAGAAATCCATTGGACAAATGGTCTTTCTCGCGCGTCACTTTATTAGGAGATGCGGCGCACCCGATGTACCCCATCGGATCGAATGGCGCATCGCAGGCGATTTTAGATGCGGACGCTTTGGCCTTAGCTTTATTAGCAGAAAAAGACATCATTCAAGCACTCGTTAATTACGACAAAGAACGCGTACCTGCCACGGCAAAAGTGGTCTTACAAAATCGCCAAAAAGGACCCGATTTCATTATGGATTTAATGGAAGAGCGTTTCCCTGATGGCTTTAGTGAAGACGAAATTCCGCACGAAGAACTAGCTCAAATTATGAATCAATATAAACAAGTAGCGGGTTTTGACATCCAAAGCCTCAACGCAAAAACGTAGAACTATGAAAAGACGACACTTTATTGCCTCGGCTGGCTTATTAGCGAGCACAGGTGTATCAGCTAAAGCAGCTGCGAAAAAGCCCTTATTACACCACGTATTTTTTTGGCTAAACAACCCTGCTTCCGAAGAGGATAAGCAGCAATTAATCAAAGGCTTAAAAGCGTTAAAAGGCATTCCATCCATCAAGGAAATCCACATCGGAACATTAGCTTCCACCGAAAAACGCGAAGTAGTGGATACGAGCTGGGATGTGTCAGAATTGATGTTCTTCGATGACGAAGCAGGCCAAAAAGTATACCAAGATCACCCTATCCACGTCGATTTCGTAAAGAATTATGCACACTTGTGGAAAAAAGTACTGGTCTATGATTCGGTTGATGCGTAGCTAAATTTGTTCCCAAATCCGTAAACGGAACAAAAGTGCCCCCACGTACTGACTTTGTATGATAAAATATCCCCTTTCTTTGGCAAAATTATTCACCCATTAAAAACCAAAGAAATGAAAAAAATCATTCTATTATTTGTACTAGCGGGAAGCATTTTCGCTTGTTCTAAAAAAGAGGACGGTGGAGCAGCATCTGCAAGCACTTCAACTGATCCTTCCGCAGTTTTAGCTGGAGTTGTTATCGATACTTCCGCTAACGTAGGTTTAGTGATGAAGGCAATTCGTGCGATTGAATCAGGTGATTCTGCGGCTTACCGTGCAACATATGCGCCAGATGTCGTATTTCACGACAATTTAGATTCCATGGGTCTTAATGAAAATATGACCATGTTTAAAACGATGGCAGAAAAAGGCATTAAGTTAAAAGTCGAGATGGGGCCAGTTTGGGAAAATCAATTCGATAAGCCTTCTAAGAAAAAAGGCTATACAAACTATGTCATGAGTAAGAGTACCTTTATCTTCACAAGAGGTGAAAAGCAAACGAAAATGGTCATTTTCGCAGTAGATGCGATCAAAGATGGCAAGCAAGTCGAAGAATGGTTACACTATGACAGAAGTGCTTTTGTTGAAATTTCAAAATAATTGATTTGTTGCAGCGTCCTGCGGACGCTGCAACATTTTTTTACTTCATTTCGCCGTACGGAATGGTGTTTACATACAGCGATAATTCCTTCGCTGCTTCTTTAAAAAGAATCCAACGTTCTTGATTCGCTAATAGCATAATAGAGATGTTATCCGTTTTCTCGTCTTTCGAGATATAATAATCTTTGCGCGTCTCACTATAGTAAGCTGACTTGTCTTCATTAGTCGTCTCTCGTGTTCTATTCAATAAATCATTGTTAAATCGGCGGAATTTTTCAGGGGTATCTAGGGTTAATGTAAACCAAAGATCCCTTGTACTCATAAAGGCCAAAGTCACCTCAAAGTGCTCTTTCCCGTCGTCTGTGGTCACTTTAGAATAGTTGACTTTGCAATTTCCATTGATGATACGGGCTTGAATTAGTTCTGTTTTCGGTTGTGCAAACGCGCTAAGTGTGAACACTAATAACAGGGTGAAGCTGAGTGTTAATTTTTTCATAGGGGTTTTATTATACGGCAAGGTAATAAAAATATTCGGCCGTCCTACTCACCCCTAGGACACCGGCGTCGGTTTCTTTTCGTACATTCGAATGAAACCTATTGAATATGAAAAAGTCGATCCTTGCATCCGCGCTATTTGTGCTTTCTTTTGTGGCACAAGCGCAATTCTCCCTACAAAACTTACAAGTAGAATACCAAAAGGCTCCACTCGGACTTGATGAAGCTCATCCCCGCTTTTCTTGGCAGATGAATTCTACTGCTCGCAATGCAAAACAATCAGCCTATCGAATTGTGGTGCAAGACGAAAGTGGACGCGCAGTTTGGGATTCTAAAAAGCAAAGCACGGACATCTCCTTAGGCATTCCATATGCTGGAGAAGCCCTACAAGCGAAAACGGCGTATCGCTGGACGCTGGAGGTTTGGGATTCCGCCAAAAAGAAATCGACACAGAACTCCCACTTCGAAACAGGCCTGATGAATCCGGGTTTTGATGCTTGGAAAGGAGCGGAATGGATCGGATCCAATGACCTGACATTCTATTCGCACTATTTATCCGTCTATAAGTTTCAATATGGGGTCCAAATCGATCAAGGAACGAAGGCGAGCTTTGTTTTTGGGGCAAATGACCCGCGATTACAAAACCGCAATCTGAATATTCAAGACGTGGCTAGCGGTCCTAATCAATCCTATATTAAGCTGGAATTAGATATTTCCGGGCTAACAAAAACCGATTCTGGCCAAGCTTCTTTCCACATTTACCGGGTAGGTTACGATAAAAAAGACCAGGAAGATCAACCGTTCAAAAGCTTTCCCATTCCTTTAGCTCTCATCAATGCAGCGAATCAATCTCAAAAACATACGGTGTTTGCGGAATGCAATTTTGGGGTGTTTGATTTTTACATCGATCAAGTAGACAAGGAACACAAGATTAATCCGACGGACAAAAATGCGAATATTTTTGCGCCCTCCGGCGTGAACCTTAACCCCATCGGTTTAGGCAATAATTTCATCAGTTTCCCCATGCTTTCGGAGATTGGATTTGCCACTGGAACTGGACATTCTGCCCGTTTCTCGGATGTGATTATTCGAAATTTTAGACTCCCTTCGAATCCGCTATTTGAGGCTTCTCAAAATCCAGGATTATGGAAAGAGCTCCCTTTTGATGGTAAGGCATTTAGCGTTTCCGGGAAATTCAGTGTGGCTAATCCAAGTCGCAATGCCGCACCGATGTTGCGCACAGAATTCGCTTCGGCAAAGGGGAAAACAATCAAAAGCGCCCGCATTTATGCAACGGCACGCGGCATTTATGAACTATACTTAAACGGCAAACGCGTTGGTGACGAGTTCTTCAATCCCGGTTTAACCCAATATAATAAGACGCATACCTACCAGGTTTTCGACGTGACGGCGCTGCTAAACAAAGGCCAAAATGCCTGGGGAGCGTGGTTAAGTGAGGGCTGGTGGAGCGGAAATATAACCTATAGTGGTGATAATTGGAATTATTTTGGTGATCGCCAATCCCTTGTAGCCACACTCGAAATTCGCTATACGGACGGGACGGAGCAGGTCATTCGGACGAATCCTTCGACCTGGAAATCATTCAGCGATGGCCCCATCCGCGTGGGAAGTTTCTTCCAAGGTGAAGTATATGATGCTCAGAAAAACGCAGCGATCGCAGGCTGGTCATCTACTCATTTCGATGATAAAAACTGGTCTCCAGCCACAAAAATCAGCTTAGAGGGAACAAGTTTCGCACTCGATTACCAAGGAATGAAGTTAGTGAATCACCTCGATGATCGTGTGACGGTGCAACAAGTGCTGCAGGCGAAATCAATAAATGAACCTAGAAAAGGCGTCTATGTCTATGATATGGGCCAAAACATGGTCGGATTTCCTAAAATCTTCATCAAAAACGGAAAGCCTGGACAGGTCATCACGATGCGTTTTGCCGAAGTTTTATACCCCGATTTAGCGGAATATGCCGGCCAAAAAGGGATGATTATGCTCGAGAATATCCGAGCGGCCTTAGCACAAGATATCCACATTTTGAAAGGCGGAGACGAATATATTCAACCGCGTTTTACGTTCCACGGCTACCGCTATGTAGAAATTACGGGAGTAGAAACAGCTCTTGAATTGCCTCAAGTAGCCGGAATCGTGCTTTCCTCCGTAAAAAACATTAGTTCCTCTTACGAAACTTCGGACCCAATGGTCAACAAATTATGGTCTAACATCACCTGGTCGATGCGCTCGAATTTCTTATCAATTCCGACGGACACCCCGGCGAGAAACGAGCGGATGGGCTGGAGCGGGGACATCAATGTCTTCTCTAAAACCGCGACGATGATGGCACCGGTAAACAATTTCATGCGCCGTCACTTGCTAGGCATGCGTGATGTGCAACGTGCCGATGGCCGGTTCACGGATGTGGCGCCGATGGGCGGCGGTTTTGGCGGAACCTTGTGGGGCAGCGCAGGAATCGTGATTCCGTGGGAAACCTATTTACAATATGGCGATAAGGCGATGCTGGCGGAGCATTATCCCGCGATGAAACGCTATATGACTTTCCTCGATTCGAAAGTCAAAGATGGCATTTTGAACGAGGGTCCACTAGGCGACTGGCTCAGTCCGGAGGGCAATAAAAATGACAATACCCTCTTCTGGATGGCCTACCAAGCGGCAGATTTAGCGATTGTTTCGAAAGCTGCCCGCGTTTTAGGTTTAACGGCAGAGGCAGATCAGTATTTGGCCCAAAGCGAAGCCAAAAAAGTCGATTTCAACGCGATTTACGTTGATAAAGCGACACATAAAACCATCAAATCTGGTGTAAAAACCGGCTTTATGGGCGCTCCAAACGACCGTGTCAGCACAGAGTCCACTGACAAAGGCCAGCTGATGGATACGCAGGCGTCTTATGCGATTCCTTTGGCATTAAACGTATTCAATGCTCAGAATACACCACGAGCGATCGAACATTTAGTTACAACCGTCACTAGATCGAACAAAGACGACCAAGGCGAAGTTCGTCCGCCCTTCTCCTTGATGACCGGATTCATCGGAACGGCCTCTATCTCAGAAGCACTTTCCGCGAATGGCAAACACGACATCGCCTACGGCCTATTGACTACGAAAACCTACCCCTCTTGGTTGTATTCGGTGGCAAATGGGGCGACGAGTATTTGGGAAAGACTGAACTCGTATACCATCGAAAACGGCTTCGGTGGGAACAACAGCATGAACTCCTTTAACCACTATTCGTTCGGGGCAGTGGCAGCGTGGATGTATACGCATTCGCTTGGAATTCAGCGTGACGAAACATCTCCAGGATACAAGCATTTCATATTGCAGCCTACTCCGGATCCTACGGGTAACATTACATTTGCCAAAGGCCACCTAGAAACCATGTACGGTAATATCAAAAGCGAGTGGTCGAAACAGGGAAATAAAACAACTTATCGTTTCTCTATACCGGCGAATACCTCCGCTCAGGTGAAATTACCTAAGGGCAAAATCGTAAATGTGGCAGTGAAAACAAACACCAACGCCGATCGAATTAGCTTCGAGCTAGGCGCTGGTGTGTATGAGTTTGTGGTGGAGTAGGTTACCTCAATCCAAAAATCTTCATCGAACGCATCGACCAAGGAGTTACGTCATCCGCGGCTGCCGTGACTCCTTCGGCTAATTTCAATCGCATAAACTTTGCACGCGTGGCTGGCAACGTGATGATATTATCGCCCTGCGTTCCTTTCACGTTCGCTTTCACTACCTTCCAATCTGAGCCATTCGTCGAGGCCTCCACGGTTAAATTACGTGGATAGGTGTGAGTGAATTCGGGCGTTTCCCCGGCCTTCGGTCTTTGGCCTTTCTTAAATCCAGAATTAGAGGTGAAATGGAATTCTGAGAAGGTGTATTCCGCTGGGAATTCTACTTGGAAGACCATATCTTTTTCCTGCGTTTTACCTGTCGACCAGCCCTCGTAATTGAAGGCACTTTTAGGAGATGCATTTCCCCCTACGCGAGTCGATGCGGTGTGGGAGGCATAGAATTTCCAGCTTTGGTCCGGAACAAATTCCACCGGTACTTGCTTCAGTAGTGACTCGAATTTATACATCCCCGTCTGCTTGTTTGTGTTCGCCCGAATGGCAGCTACTTGCGCAGGGCTTACGAATGACGCATCGTTCGACAAGCCATTTCGGATATACGAAACCACGTCTGAAATCCACTGATCAGACTGCTCTTTCATGGGTTGCATCAAACCGCCAGCATAAGTTTTACCCTCAATCGAGCCCTCAAGGCCATGCAATAGAACGCGAACCGCATATTCTGGATGTTGTTGGATACGGAATGATCCTGCCAAAGCCGGCGCTAACAATTTCCCATTCCCCATCGACTTCCCCATTCCATCATTGCCATGACACTGTGAACATAATTCTGCGAATACTAATTCGCCACGCTCCAAAATTCCTTTCTGTTCCTTGCTTATTTCTGGTGCATTAAAATTGCGCGATTTAGGTGGCGTAATAATTTGTTCCCCTATTAACTTCACTCCTGCCGATTTATTCGAAACCAAAGTCGTTTTGATAGAGGATTCATGATTAGGAACCATCAGAAATTTCTGCGTAAATATCGCCTGCATCACCACCTCATTATCCTTGTCTTTCAAGGCTTTATTGTATAAATCCGCTAGCCTTTTTTCGCCGGCTTTGTACAAGGTTTCTGAAGCCTTTAATGCTTGGATTCGAATACGCGGATTTGCATCCCCCGCTAAATGAGTGACCGTGGAAACTTTCAAAGCTCCTAAACCTTCCAAAGTCCAGATGGCGTGAATTCGACCATTCACATTGGTCCCCTTTAAGGCCATCGCCGTCAAAGCTGGCACCACTGATTTATCTTGGCGCTGCACCAAAACTTGTTGCGCCATATCTTGCCACCAGCCATTCGGGTGATTTAAATAGGTCACCAAAGTAGCCGATTTATCATCGTACATCCGCGGTTGTTTCGTATCTCGCTTGAAGCCCTCATGACTAACGCGCCAAATACGTCCCAAGCCCACCACTTTATCTAATTTATATTGCTCAATTTTCATCCTCAAGTAAGAACCCTTAGGCGTCCATTGTCCCTCCTGAATAATCCCGTGGTACATATCTACGATGTACATCGTTCCATCCGGAGCGGTAGCCATATCGATGGGACGGAACAAAGGATCCGTTGAGCGAATGAATTCGGATTTTTGATCTTGGTACACATTATGCAAAGTCGTCAAACCCTCCGTTTTCACGGGGTTAATTTGGCGGACAATGCGAGCCACTGGCTCTCCATAAAAAAGCTGACCGCGCAATGAGGCAGGCAAACGATCGCCACGGAAAATATCATTCCCGGCAGATCCGGTTACGCGATTTAGCGATCCATCAGGCTGGCGAATTTCGTCCATTCCGCCTTGCATATCTGACACTTTCACCGCAGCGCCGTAAGGGACTACGAAACCAGGAGCAAGTTCATTCGGTACTTCGAAGTTCCCATATTGAATCGGGAATTGGAAGTGGGATGGAACGCCAGAAGCGCCACCTTGAAAGTATAATTTTCCATCATCGTCTTGGGTAATTCCCCATTGGGCACGGTTTGCGCCCGTTTTTTCGCGGATGATTCCGCTAGGCGTTTCGCGGATACGGAAAGCATTATACGTAGAATAAAGCCAATTGTCCATCCCATAAAATAAGAAGGCTTGCTGGTGTTCGACGTTACCAGAACGGCCGTATTTGTTTGTGAAAAACTCTTTTTTATCGGCCTTGCCGTCGCCGTTTGTGTCCGTGTATTTGTAGATATTGTCTTGATCAGACTCCATCGTCAATACGCTGTTTTTCCCATAAGGCAAGACGAAACGCGGGAAGATTAATCCATCCACGAAGGCTGTTCCCGTCTCGTAAATCCCGTCATTATTTTTGTCTTCCCAGCGAGAAATTCGGCTGGTGGGTTCTAATTCGTTTTTGGAATCCGCATCTAACATATATGATCTCAATTCCAAAACATACATCCGCCCATTTCCATCAAACACAATTTCCGCAGGCTGCTGAATCTGTGGCTCCGCTAAAACCGGCTGCATTTGATAGCCGGAAGGTAGCAAAAACTTCTTCAACTGTTCATCGATGGTTAAGGGTTGCACCGGAGCTTTGGGCGCTAAATCAATCCCTTTCCAGTTCTCATCATTCGGGTCTACCCCATCCGGAATTTTCAATGTATCTACTGAAGTAATACGAGAAGAGGTAGAGTGAAAGGAGGCCAAAACAGCAAGCGTCAGCATCCCCGCCAAAGATAAAAGGGCTAATTTTTTCATAGGTTTAGATTTGCACACAAGGAATACAGAATTTCGCTGAATTACAATAGGTTAAGCGGAATTATCAGGGCAGGTCATCCTAAAATGCAGAAATCCTTATCTTAGCATTACGAACTATACCTCTATGAAAAAAATCTTCTTCCTACTACTCAGCTTCGCAGCTTTTTCAGAGGTTAAACTCCCGTCTTTAGTCAGCAACGGGATGGTGCTGCAACGCGATATGCCGGTGAAAATTTGGGGCTGGGCGAGTCCAGGCGAGAAAGTAAACGTAAGCTTTAAGGGGAAAAAACTGCGCACGTTAGCGGATGCTCAAGGAAACTGGGCTTGTACCTTACCAGCAACCCCTGCTGGTGGACCTTATGAAATTACGATCAATGAAAAGTCGGTGAAAGATGTCCTTTTCGGGGATGTGTGGCTATGCGCTGGACAATCCAATATGGTCATCAATATGG
Source organism: Aquirufa esocilacus (assembly GCF_042715595.1). Lineage (NCBI taxonomy): Bacteria > Pseudomonadati > Bacteroidota > Cytophagia > Cytophagales > Flectobacillaceae > Aquirufa > Aquirufa esocilacus. The sequence goes on from NZ_JBBKXX010000002.1 coordinate 328,279, forward strand.
AGCGCGTGAAGGAGAAATACCCAGCTGATATTGCCTCCGCGAACAACTCACAGATTCGAAACTTCTTCATTCCCACGGCCATCTCCAAGGTAGATGTTCGCACCGATTTGCCAGCTAGTTCCTGGCTTCCGGTTACCCCAGAAAACGTACTACAAATGGGTGCGGTTTCGTATTTCTTTGCGCGTGATTTGTATGCAAAATACCAGGTACCCATCGGGATCATTAATTCAAGTGTGGGTGGAACTACCATCGAATCTTGGATCAGCGAAGCGGGATTAAAAGAGTTTCCGGCTTATGTGAAAGACACCACGCGAACGAGCTCGGCGCCGGCTGCACCTAGAAAATCCACAGACCGCGGCTTATCTGAAAAGTGGGCAAATCCTGCGTATGTTCCTAAAGGTTGGAAGCGCTTTTCGATCCCTGGTTTTTGGGAAGATCAGGGTTTACGAGATTTGAACGGCGTGGTTTGGTTCAGAAGAGAAATCGAGATTCCTTCTTCATTAGCGGGTTTGCCTGCCAAACTATTTATGGGCCGTATCGTCGATGCTGACCAGGTATTTGTAAACGGAGAGCAAGTGGGAAATATCACCTACCAATATCCGCCCCGCAGATATAACGTCAAAAGTGGTCTCCTAAAAGCTGGTAAAAACCTGATCGTTATTCGCGTCACCAACACGGCCGGTAAAGGTGGCTTCGTGCCGGATAAGCCATACGAACTGATTGTGGGAGACCAAACAGTCGATTTGCAAGGGGACTGGAATTACAAGGTAGGCGAAGTATTCCCTCCAATAGTGGAGAAGCCCGCTCCCTCTAATTTCACTCCTACCGCTTTGTACAACGCCATGATTGCCCCTTTTACCTCGTATTCCTTAAAGGGATTCGTTTGGTACCAAGGCGAAACCAATGTCTGGAAACCGGAGGTGTATCAACAGCTATTACCGGCTTTAGCCAAAGACTGGCGGACGCAATTTCAGCAGCCTGATATTCCCTTTTTATACGTGCAATTACCCGGCTTCCAAGACCGGACGATGCTACCAGCAGAAAGTAATATGGCCGTTCTGCGCGATGGACAATTAAAGAGTTTATCGATTCCGCGCAGTGGCATGGCGGTGACTTTGGATCTAGGCGAGTGGAATGACATTCATCCTTTGGCCAAAAAACCCATAGGCGAACGGCTTGCACTAGCTGCCCGCAAATTAGCCTACGGAGAGAACATCGTTTCATCCGGACCCATCTATGAATCCAACCAAATCGAGGAAAACCGCATCCGCATTCGTTTCCGAGAAACAGGAAGCGGGCTCTCCATTAATAAAACAGACGAAGACGAATTGATGCAATTTGCGATCGCCGGGAAAGACAAGAAATTCGTGTGGGCAAAAGCGATAATTGAACGGAATACGGTCGTGGTTTGGAGTGATGAAATTTTAGAACCGATGTACGTTCGCTATGGCTGGGCGGATAATCCCGAGGGCGCAAATTTAATCAATGCGGAAGGCTTGCCGGCTTCGCCATTTAGGACGGATAATTAATTGTATCATTCTGCTACAATAACTATCTTTGGCAAAATTATCCTACTCCCTACATGAAAAAGATCCTCGGATTACTCGCGATTTCGACTGTGGCATTCAGTCAACAGCAGTTTATTCAGCAGAAAAATGGCCCTACTTTAGGCTATGATCAGGCCAAAATCATTCAAAAAGACGGCCTATCATTCAAAGACCTGAATAAAAACGGGAAATTGGATGTGTACGAGGATTGGAGAAAACCGGAAGTCGAGCGGGCCAAAGATCTAGCGAAGCAATTAAGCGTAGAAGAAATCGCTGGTTTGATGTTGTACTCCGGACACCAAGCGGTTCCAGCAAGACCCGATGGCTATTTTGCGGGGACTTATGGCGGCAAGCCTTTTGACCCAAAGACCATGGATGCCTCGGATTTAACAGATCAACAGAAGAAATTTTTACAAGCAGACAATTTGCGTCACGTCTTATTGACGACGGTTTCGAGCCCAGAGGATGCGGCGAAATGGAACAATAAAATGCAAGCCTTTTGTGAATCAGTGGGCAAAGGAATTCCGGCTAATAACAGCACAGATCCGCGTCACGGAACTTCCGCGCGGGCAGAATTTAATGCAGCGGCCGGTGGACTTATTTCCATGTGGCCTTCATCTTTAGGAATGGCGGCGACGTTCAAGCCTGCCTTGATTCAACAATTCGGACGCATCGCGGCGGCAGAATACCGCGCTTTAGGGATTGCAACAGCCTTATCGCCCCAAGTAGACATCGCGACTGAACCAAGATGGGGTCGTTTTGATGGGACTTTTGGGGAAAGTCCAAAGCTTTCTGCGGCTATGGGGGAAGCGTATTGCAACGGATTTCAAGGAGACAACTGGGGTGGATTAAGCGTGAACGCGATGGTCAAACACTGGCCAGGCGGTGGCGCAGGCGAAGCGGGTCGCGACGCGCACTATGCGAACGGGAAGTTTGCGGTTTATCCAGGAAATAACTTTAACGAACACTTGATTCCGTTTACGGAAGGCGCGTTTAAACTAATAGGTAACACGAAGAAAGCCGCTGCCGTAATGCCCTACTATACGATCTCGTGGAACCAAACAAACGAAAACGTCGCAAACAACTACAATAAATACTTAGTGACGGACCTCTTGCGTAATAAATACGGCTACGATGGCGTCGTTTGCACAGACTGGTTAGTGACCGGCGATCACAAGGCGATGGACGTATTCATCGACGGCAAAGTATGGGGCGTAGAGAACTTAAATATGGCGGAACGTCATTATAAAGTATTGATGGCGGGGGCCGATCAGTTTGGGGGAAATAACGATATGAAACCGATCATCGATGCTTACGCGATGGGAGTGAAAGAGCATGGCGAGGCGAAGATGCGTGCGCGAATGGAACAATCTGCGGTACGTTTATTACGCAATATTTTCCAAGTGGGTTTATTCGAAAATCCGTACGTGAATCCAGCAGAAACAAAAGCGACGGTGGGTAAGCCGGAGTTTATGCAAGCGGGTTTCCAAGCACAATTGCAATCGATTGTGCTCTTGAAAAACAAGGCGAATTTGTTGCCTATTAAAGAGAAGAAAACGCTCTACATTCCGAAACGTTTCGTGGCAGCGTCCCGCCACTTTTTGGGCTTCCCGATTCCAGCTTCGAATGACTTCCCTATCAACATTGAACTGGTACAGAAATACTTTAACGTGACAGACGACGCGTCGAAAGCGGACATCGCTTTAGTGTGTATCGAGAATCCGAAAAGTGGTATCGGTTACGATAAAGAAGATGTGGCCAAAGGCGGTAACGGTTACCTGCCTATCTCACTTCAATACAACGATTACACGGCAAACGATGCGCGTGAGGTGAGTATTGCGGGTGGAGATCCTTTGGAAAACTTTACGAACAGAAGCTATAAAGGTAAAACGGTGAAGTCGCGTAACGTGACGGACATCCAATTAATCGAAGAGACCAAAGCGAAAATGAATGGCAAACCAGTCATCGTTTCTGTCAACGTGTCGAACCCGATGGTGTTCGCAGAATTTGAAGGAAAAGCGGATGCGATTCTAGCGAGTTTTGGCGTGCAAGACCAAGCGATCTTGGAAATATTAGCAGGAAAAGCAGAACCACAAGCCTTGTTACCGATGCAGATGCCAGCGAATATGAGCATCGTGGAAAAGCAAAAAGAAGACGTGCCATTTGATATGGAATGCCACTTAGACTCGGAAGGTCATCGCTATGACTTCGGTTTTGGAATGAACTGGAAAGGGGTGATTCAGGATGCACGAACGAAGATCTTCAAATAGGTAGTAGGTCAGGATTCATTTTTTTGTTTAAAAATTATTACTAATTTGGGTTTGCATACGCGGTAATTCGCGACCTGTTAACCCCATGAAAACAAACAAGATAGCTCCTGATGCTCCGGCGCTAACGCACGAGCGTTCGCTCAAGACTTTAGTTGAAAATCGGACTATTTATAACCTCGATCACTGCGAGTTGAATCTCTTTGAGACCTACCAGCAGTCGGCTTTGGTTCCCCTCGCTTTTAATGACTTAGTGGTGACGAGCATGTTGCGCGGGAAAAAGGTCATGCACCTTTTTGATGATCCGGCTTTCGATTATTTGCCTGGGGAATCCGTGATTATTCCAGCGAATGTGGAGATGAAAATCGACTTCCCAGAGGCTGAGATGAATAATCCCACCCAGTGTTTGGCCTTAGCGATTGACAATAAGAAGATCGTGGATACGCTGGATTTTTTGAATGAGCGTTATCCGAAAGAGGGATTGGCGAATTTTTGGCAACTAGATGACCGCAACTATTTCTTCTATAATAATCAGGATCTAGCACACACGATTAATAAGTTGATTCAGGTCTGCCAAAGCACGTCCATCACCAAGGATGTTCTCGCAGATCTCGCGATTCAAGAGCTATTAATTCACATCATTCAGACGCAATCCATTACATCCATCGAACGCGGAATCGAGGCAACGCCTAACCCCGTATTGAATAATATCTTGCTCTTAATTCGCGCAAACATTACACAAAAAATTAACTTAAAAGACATCGCAAAACAATCCGGAATGAGCCCGGCATCGATGTACCGAATGATCAAACGCGAGCTGGGAATTTCGCCAGTAGAATTGATTATTATGGAGCGAATTAAGCTGGCCAAGGCCTTGCTAAAAGACCAAAACATCTTTATCAAAAACGTGTGTTACGAGGCTGGTTTTGAAGATGCAAATTACTTCATTCGGGCCTTTAAACTACATGAAGGAGTGACTCCAAAACAGTACCAACAAATGAATCAGCTCAGGTAAGTTAAAGGCGTCAAATTAGCCCGCTCTTCATCCGTAAATAAGCGAGATTTTGTTATAAAGCGAAGCCCCATAGGTATTTCTAACGAAAAAGAAGAGCCACGACCGGATACTACATCAATGGTTAATTGCGTGTACTGCCAGTATTCTTGCTGGTCTTTACTCATCCAAAATTCCGTATTTTCAATCGTACCTAAACACACATCCGATTCCCCTATTTTGAAATCGCCTTTTTCAAAACACATGGGCTGAGATCCGTCGCAGCAACCACCACTTTGGTGAAACATCAACTCTCCAAAACGCTCCTTCAGCTGGTTCACAACCGCTATCGCTTCATCCGAAATAAGTACACGAGGTGTCATAGGCTATAAAAAAAGTCGCAGGGCGAAGATCACCCTGCGACAAATGTATTCAGAAATCAAATTAAAAGAACCCTAATTTTTTCTTATCATAAGAAACTAACATATTCTTCGTCTGACGGTAGTGACCTAACATCATCTTGTGTGTCTCTCGTCCGAAACCAGATTTCTTGTAGCCTCCGAATGGAGCGTGCGCTGGATAAGCATGGTAGCAGTTTACCCAAACACGGCCCGCTTGGATCGCACGTGGCACTTGATACAACTCGTGTGCATCACGTGTCCAAACACCCGCACCTAAACCATACAATGTGTCATTTGCGATTTCAATCGCTTCCTCTGTCGTTTTGAACGTAGCAACACAAACCACTGGTCCAAAGATCTCTTCTTGGAAGATACGCATCTTGTTATTTCCTTTGAATAACGTAGGCTGGATGTAATACCCATTCGCTAAATCGCCTGGTAATTTATGCACATCACCACCACACAATACTTCCGCTCCCTCTTCCACACCAAGTTTCAAATAGGACTGAATTTTCTCGTATTGATCGTTCGATGCTTGAGCGCCCATCATCGTGTTAGGATCTAACGGATCACCCATTTTGATCGCTTTTGTGCGCTCAACCACGCGAGCCATAAACTTATCGTAGATGCTCTCATGCACTAAAATACGTGATGGACACGTACAAACTTCGCCTTGATTTACGGCAAATAACACCGCGCCTTCTACGGCTTTGTCGAAGAAATCATCGTCTGCATCTGCGACCGATGGGAAGAAGATGTTAGGTGATTTACCTCCTAATTCCATGGTTACCGGAATCAAGTTTTCAGACGCATATTGCATAATTAAACGACCAGTCGTTGTCTCACCTGTGAAAGAAACTTTGGAGATGCGAGGCGATTGCGCTAATGGCTTTCCAGCCTCAGGACCAAAGCCCGTTACTACGTTTAAAACTCCTGCTGGAAGAATGTCTTGGATCAACTCTAGTAAACACATAATGGAAGTAGGTGTTTGCTCAGCTGGCTTAACCACCGTGCAACATCCCGCTGCTAAGGCAGGTGCGATTTTCCATGTTGCCATTAATAATGGGAAGTTCCAAGGAATGATTTGGCCTACTACACCGATAGGCTCGTGCAAGCAGATGCTTACCGTGTTTTCATCATGCTCTGAAATAGTTCCCTCTTCTGCGCGAAGACATCCAGCAAAATAACGGAAATGATCCACTACTAAAGGTAAATCCACGTTTACCGTTTCACGGATGGGCTTACCATTATCGATGGTTTCTACAGCGGCTAAATAAGCTAAGTTCGCTTCAATTTTATCAGCGATTTTTAATAAGATGGAAGAACGGTGATTCACCGATGATTTTCCCCAAGTCTCAAATGCTTTGTGAGCCGCATCTAAAGCTAACTCGATATCCTCTTTCCCAGAACGTGCCGCTTTCGCGATTAATTTCCCATCTACTGGGCTGTAATTTTCAAAATACTCTCCTTTTACAGGAGCTACGAATTTACCTCCAATGAAGTTGTCATAATGTGACTTAAAGGTGGGTCTTGCAGTTGACATAGTTTTATAATGATTAAGGTTAACAGATTTATTTCGTTTGAATACGAAGGCAAATCTATCCTTATCATTATAGTTCGAATAGCACTATTTCGTCAAATAATAGCACTTTGCAATCAGTGCCCTAATAAGTCCCCGTCATGTCTTCCTCTACGCAGATGATGTAATCTGCTTTTAAAAGATGCTCTGGGAGCAGGGAATCGATCTCTTTTTGAGAAACGGTGGCGATAGTTGCGATCTTGATATCTGCTTTTGAGCGCTTTAAATACCAGGAAATTCCCTCGTAATATTCCGAGTGATAGGAGCCATTATAGTGGATGAAAAGGAATCCTGGATTCCAATTTGTGAATATAAAATGGGCCATCGTCGCATCTTTCAAGGCCTGCGCTTTGGGCATATTAGGCGAAGTATGTTCGCCCATCATTTTCAACATTTTTTGATAGCCGGGAAGATTTGCATCGTATGCGATGGGCATGGGGGCGATCCATGATTTTTCCTCTGATGTCAAACTTGCTAAACTTTCAAACCCTCCACGCGAGACTTGACTCGCGTATTTTCGAGGCACATTGGTGGCGATGAAAGGCAGGTTTTTCTCTTTAGCTAAATTCACTAAAGGCGCATAATCGGTTTTGTAATTTTTCCAAAGTCTAGCCGACGTATCCAACCCTTTGGCTGTAATCTTCCCTTGCAAATAGTTGGTTAAAGCAGCCTGATTATCGCGTTCAAACATCTCCGCGCCTAACACCAATTGACGGTTTTCCGATAAGGCTTGCGTGATTTCTAATTCTAACCAATGGCTAATGGGGTTATTGTGCAACTCCCCTATCAACACCACATCCTGCTGATTCAGATGCTTGAGCATCTTCTCATAGGAAACCTTTTTGCCCTTTGCATTATATAATACGTAGGCCGGCTTATCGAAAGCCTGCAAAGAAAATGAAAGTGCAAGGAAGAGGGAGAGTAGCTTTATCATGAGATAAAGCTAAAAAATTCTGGCTTAAGCCTGCAAGGATTTGAACAATAAATCCCTCAAATAACGCGCGACAAATTCCGTCTTGTGCTTCTTCCCGGCGTCTGTCAATTTAGGCAGGTGCTGACTGAAAAACAGCTGTGAATGCGCGGTTTCGATTAGTGTGCTGCTCAATGAATGAGGAAATTCGTAGGCGGGATTGTGTGATTGAATCAATTCCGAGATACGCGCACAAAGATCTTTATAGGGCTTAAATACGGCATTCTCATTGATTTCTTTGACCTCCTTCACCAGGTAGACTTTGCTACTTTCGGTGATGACGATTTGGTGTAAATACTTTTTATTGTAATCCGACTGACCTTCACTCTCCTCTAACGGGTGCGTCAATAATTCAATCAGACGTTCTAGTTTAGCTTTTGAATTTGCCAAAGGTTGCAATTGAAACACCACCAAGTATTCCATATAAGACCAATACCAATTCAAGATGTACAATAACATCCGGTGTTTATTCTCAAAATAGCGGTAGATTGTTGCTTCTGTCGTGTTCATCTCCTTCGCTAACTTCTTGAAGGTAAAATGCTCAAAACCTAAGGTATGAATTAAGTCAATCGCATTTTTGACGATCTGTTTGCCTAATTCCGTACTTTCAGGATCTCGTAAATAGATTTTCTCGTTGACCTTAAAACTAAGTGAATAATCCATGGTTTACTTATTTGAACTCCCCAAAGTTAATAATAGAAATACTAACACAAAAGATATTTTAACAATTATTAATAATAGTATTACTATTATTTAAAAAAGTATTTTTAGTTTTGCATCAGAAAACGAATTGTTATGCAACAAATTAGTCCATTGAAACGAGTGCAAGCCCTGATAGGGGATCACAATAAGGAGGTCACTTCGATCTACTTGTTTTCCATTTTGGGCGGTATTGTCAATTTAAGTTTACCATTAGGTGTTCAAACCATCATTGGTTTAGTAATGGGGGCCACCATGGTTACTTCCATTTATGTGCTCATCTTTTTAGTCGTTTTGGGTGTATTTCTGATGGGTTTATTTCAAATCAACCAGATGAAAATCATTGAGTCGATTCAACAGAAAATATTTGCCAATTATGCCTATGCCTTTGCGGACAAGATCCCTCAATTGGATTTAAAGCAGATGGATAAATACCATATTCCGGAGAAAGTGAATCGATTTTTTGACACCTTAAATATTCAAAAAGGCTTTGCAAAGCTTTTATTGGATATACCGGTGGCGACGGTACAGATACTCTTTGGTATTATCCTTTTATCACTTTATCATCCGCTATTTATCATATTAGGGCTTATTTTGCTACTCTTATTAGGACTGATTTTATATTACACGTCCCAAAAAGGGATCGAAACCAGTATCGAGGAATCGAACTATAAATATGGTGTGGCAGGATTTTTTGGGGAAATCGCACGTACTATAAAGACCTTTAAATTTAGCCAAGGTTCTGACTTAAACTTAATCCGAACAGACGAAAATGTGAGCGGGTATTTAGAGGCTAGAACAAAGCATTTTCACGTGCTTTTATTTCAATACAAATCCCTTCTGTTTTTCAAAGTGGCCTTGACTACCTTGATGTTAACCTTAGGCTCCTATCTGTTAATTAATCAACAATTAAACGTAGGGGAATTCGTCGCGGCAGAAATCGTGATTATGCTAGTGATAGGAGCCGTGGAAAAGCTAATTACTAGCCTAGATAGCGCCTATGATGTAATAACGGGACTAGAGAAGTTAGCTAGTGTGACGGATAATCCATTAGAGACAAGTGGAGATTTAGAACTGAATACGCAGGTAGGATTAGAGATTGAAATGAAGAATTTCAGCTTTGAATTCGAAACAGGCAAGCCGGTTTTAAATTCTAGTAATTTGCACATCCAATCGGGCGAAAAGATTCAAGTAGTAGGTCCTGCAGGATCTGGTAAATCAATCTTGATGCGCGTTTTAACTGGAAATTATATCGATTTTAAAGGAACACTTTTGATCAATAAGGTTCCTATTAAAAACTATAATCTACAAAGCTTACGAAAACACATAGGGATATTACTTCAAAACCAGGAGGTTTTTGGTGGAACTGTTTGGGAAAACATTAGCTTAGGTAATAAAGAGATTAGCCCATCCTTAATATTAGCGACAGCAGATGCATTAGGGTTTGCAGATTTCTTGAATCACTTTTCGCTCGGTTTTGATTCAGAATTAGAGCCGCTAGGTAAGAAAACTCCCCAAACCATCGTAAAGAAAATAGTATTACTTCGCGCACTTTGCGGAGATAAGCGATTGCTACTATTGGAGAATCCTTGGAATGGTTTAGAACCTGAGATTGCAGATAGAATCCAAACTTATTTAAAAAACCAAGCCGCTACTGTAATTATAGCAACGAATGAGGATGTGCTTTTTGGCAAAAAAATAGAGATCAATAATGGAAAAGTTTAAGTCATTTAATCAGATTTATCTACGCGATAAAGGACCTGCGACGAAGCCTTGGTTAATCGGATTAGGCCTCATTATGCTGGGGGTACTTTTCCTGCCCTGGACCCAAAACATTCGTTCGAAAGGCCAGATCACCAGCCTTTATCAAGAGCAAAAACCACAAAAGATTTACAGCCCCATTGCAGGAAAAATCAGCCGTTGGTGGGTAAAGGAAGGGGACTTTGTAGAGCAAGGCGATACCCTAGCTAAGATCTCAGAGATCAAAGCAGAATATTTGGATCCGAAACTAATCTCCAGAACGCAAGAGCAGCTAGATGCGAAGAAAGGGACAGTCTCATATTACGAACAAAAGGTGAAATCCACAGAGGATCAGATCGCCAATTTGCGTTCATCAAAAGCTTTAAAGCAAGATCAATTAACAAACAAGATCACGGCTTTGCAGCAAAAATTAACCGGGGAAAAAGCGGAGTTTGAGGCTGCTTCGAATGAGTACAATTTAGTGAAAGACCAGTTTGAACGTAATCAAAAAATGTACAAAGAGGGATTGATTTCGCAGACACAATTTCAGCAGCGAAATGCATCCATGCAGAATTCCTTAGCGAAAAAAACCACTGCTGAAAATAAGGTAAACCAAACCCTCCAAGAAATTCAAAATACGAAAATTGAATTGCGGGGTGTCGACCAAGAATACAGTGAGAAAATGAACAAAGCGGAGGGAGAAAAATTCCAAAGTTTAGGTATGATCGAAACCGGGAAAGGGGATGTTGCAAAATTGGAAAATCAAGTCACAAGTTATACGATTCGAGATGGCATGTACTACATTTTAGCCCCCCAAAGTGGGCAGGTAATCAATGCGAAAAAGGCGGGTATTGGCGAAATTTTGAAAGACGGCGAAGAGCTATTAACCATTGTTCCGCAAAACACGAATTACGCGGTGGAGATGTATGTTCGACCTGTGGATTTACCTTTAATGTCTCCTGGACAGGATGTGCGCTTTATTTTTGACGGCTTTCCTGCTATCATATTTGCAGGGGGATGGCCGGATCAGAGCTTCGGAACCTTTGCTGGCAAGGTACGTGCTGTCGAAAATAACATCGATGAAAAAGGGATGTTCCGGGTGATTGTGGTGGAGAATCCGAAAGAGAAGAAGTGGCCAAAGCAAATCAAAATGGGTGCGGGTGCGCAAGGAATTGCCTTGTTAAATGATGTACCACTTTGGTACGAATTATGGCGAAATATCAATGGCTTCCCAGCGGATTTTTATACGGTAAAAAAGGATGAAAAATAGTCTTCTCTTCTTGTTTCTCAGCTTTGCTAGCTTTGCCCAAACGCCCATTTTATACCCCGAGGCGTTTCTAAAAATCGTGCAAACCTACCACCCACTCGCGAAGCAGGCGAGCATCGGTGTGCAAAAATCGGAAGCGCAAATCTTACAGGCCAGAGGCGGCTTCGATCCTGTTTTGAGTCATTACAGTGGGCAAAAAACCTTTGATGGGAAAAACTATTACGAATACAACGCCCCTGAATTAAGTATTCCTACGTGGTATGGTATCGAGTTAAGTACGGGGATGGAAAACCTAGGTGGTTCCCGCTTAAACCCGAACCAAACGTTAGGAGAAACCAGCTACATCGGCATCAGCATTCCATTAGCTAAAAACCTGCTAATGGATCAGCGCAGAGCTAGTTTACAACAAGCAAAGCTGATGAATCAGATGGCGCTACAACAACAAAGAAGCATCTTGAATGATCTATTTTCCGATGCCATGGCATCCTATTGGAATTGGGTAAAAAGCGTGCGCGTTTTAAAAATTGTAGACCAAAATCTGAAGATAGCCGAGGTCCGCGTTTCGTTCGTAAAACGCAGTGTGGAATTAGGCGAAAGACCAGCGGTCGATACGCTAGAGGCGACTACGCAAAAGCAATATTTTGACAACCTGTACCAAGCGAAATGGGTGGAGAGAGAGAACGCACGCTTATCTCTTTCGGTCTATTTATGGCAGGAGAACAACACGCCGCAGGAATTGTCAACCGAGGTGCAACCCGCCGAAGTAACGAATGAATTCGCTTGGATTGCAGACTTCGATTTAAACCTTAGCTCGCTCTTAGAAAAAGCCTATGCAAACCATCCAGATTTAAGCGCTTATCAATTCAAAATTGAGGGCTTACAAGTGGAGAAGAAATTGAAGTTCCAAAGTCTGCTGCCTAAACTCGATGTGAGTTATAATGCTTTGTCCAAAGGCCTCACTCCTAGCCTGGAGGTGCGTCCCTTATTCGAAAATAATTACCAATACGGGATCAAATTTGAAATGCCCTTACGCCTCTCGAAAGGCCGGGCTGATTACGCTTTGGCAAAACTAAAAATCCAAGAAGAGTCGCTTAATCTAGCACAGAAAAAGCAACAAATTCAGGTCAAAGTGAGTGCATATGTAAACCAAGTCGAGAGTTTGAAAAAGCAAATTCAGACGCAGGAGAAGGCATTAATAAACTACCAAGCACTCGTAAAAGCAGAGGAATCGCGCTTCGCCCAAGGGGAATCATCTCTCTTCTTAATCAATAGCCGGGAGACGAAAGCGATGGAGGCGGCAGAGAAATTAACCGAACTAAAAGCCTACCTGTTTAAAACGATCTATGCGCTGCAGGCGAGTGCCGGGGTATTAATTTAGGATTATTAGGCGTACCTTTGCGTCTTCTAAAATACCCCCTCTATAATGCTTACTTCTGCGAACCGCACGAAAATTATCTTAATACTTGGAATCTTGTCAGCCATTGGACCCTTGTCCATTGACATGTATTTACCGGCTTTCAAAAACATCGCCCTTGCCCTGAACTGCTCACAAGAGGAGATGGGTTATACGCTTTCCAGTTTCTTCTTCGGGATCTGTTTAGGACAATTAATTAGTGGCCCTTTATTAGATCATTTCGGTCGCAAAAACGTGCTCTATTTAGGTCTATCGATTTATGTTCTGAGTTCAATTGCTTGTGCTTTCGCTACATCAGTAGAAATGTTAGTCATTTTCCGATTGTTCCAAGCGCTCGGCGGAAGTGTGGGAATGGTCGCCCCTAACGCGGTTATTCGCGAAACATTTGAGGAAAAAGAGCGGCCTAAAGTGATGTCCTTAATGATCTTAATTTTAGGGGTGTCGCCAATTTTAGCGCCGTCTTTAGGTAGTTTATTGTTGACGGTTGCGAGTTGGAAAGCCATCTTTTTAGTCTTAGCCTTTATCCTATTAGTCATCATTTTCTTGATCAAATCTTGGTTGCCGGAGAAGACCAATCGCGAGCACGGTGGTCCGTTCCGAATCTCTACTATCTTACAAGCCTATAAGGCATTATTTAAGGAGAAAGAATACTTGGTTTTCGCTTTTACTGGCGCCATTGGTGCGGGTAGTATTTTTACCTATGTAGGTGGAGCTCCCCTCACTTTCTTGACGTATTATGGGGTGGATGAGTCCAAATTTGGTTTCATTTTTGCGATCGTAGCCTCCGGTATTATTTCCGCTAGTCAGTTAAATCGCGTCGTATTGAAAAAGTATTCGAGCTTACAGATTTTGAGAGTGACCTTACCCACGCAATTGGTGTTAGGCATTATATTAGCCACTTTAGCGAAATTAGATTTGCTCTCAATGGAAGTGAACATTGGTCTTTTATTCCTAATTATGGGTTGCCAAGGGTTCAATTTCCCTAACGTAGCGACCCTCGCGCTAAAACCTTTTCATAGGGGTGCCGGAACAGCTTCTGCGATGCTAGGCTCTATTCAAATGGCTTGGGGTGCCGTTTGTGCTACCTTAGTGGGTTTGCTTTTTGATGGCACACCATTCACGATGGCGATTATCATCGTGGGCTGTGCGGTGATAGCGAATACAATTTTATTCGGAATCGGGAGAAAGTACATTGCCCAATAAACCTTTTCTCTCAAAAAATCCATCATTCATCTCTACATTCGACCGTCAGGCAGAATAAATGCCCTATTCGCTTAAATGAATGTACCTTTGTGATACAATTAAATTGAAATCAATCTACCTAATGAAAAATATACTTGCTTCGGCGCTACTAGCGCTTCTATCCCTTTCCACTTTTGCACAAGGTCCACCCGCTGGAGCTGGCGCCCGCGGCCCGGGAGCTAATTTAAACCAAGGTCACGTCTTCGGAAAAGTCGTAGACGAAACGGGAAAACCGGTTGAATTTGCCTCGGTTGTATTATTAAAGACGACCGTAGATCCGGCAACCAAACAAGCGAAAGACATCTTAGTCAAAGCCCAAACAGCCGAATTGAATGGTGACTTTAACTTCAAGGAAATTCCGGTAAACGCGCGTTTAAAAATCAAAATCTCTTTCGTCGGCTATAAGAACTACGAAGCAACCGTTACTTTCGAAATGCCTAAATTGGAACCAGGTGTTCAGCCGGATATGATGAAGATGATGGCGGCATTTGAGAAAGATTTAGGGAACATTAAATTAGCCCAGGATTCAAAAGAATTAGAGAATGTCGTGGTGACGGGGACGAAGTCTTTGGTCGAAATGGACATCGATAAAAAATCCTTTAATGTAGCGCAAAACCTAGTAACAACTGGGGGAACCGCGATCGACGTGATGCGCAATATTCCATCCGTGCAAGTGGATATCGACGGAAACGTGAAAGTGCGAAATGCGAATCCAACTTTGTTTATTGACGGTCGTCCTACAAGTCTATCGATGGATCAAATCCCGGCGGACATCATTGAGAAAGTGGAAGTCATTACGAATCCATCTGCGAAATATGATGCGTCTGGAAGTATGGCAGGAATCATCAACATCGTGTTGAAGAAGAACAAAAAGAATGGTTATAATGGAATGGTGAATGTGGGTGCGGATCGTTTTGGAGGTTCCAATATCATGGGGAATTTCACCTACCAACAGAATAAATGGAACCTGACGGCAACCTTGATGAACATGCGGGTGCGCAATAATTCCATCGGGAATAGTGTGCGTACGAGTGATTTAGGCGGGATTTTATCTTCTGTCAGTCAAGAATCAGATAACAAGACACAAGGGGTGATGTTTTTCCCGCGTGTTTCAGCAGATTATGCAGCGAGCAATCGGACGACCTTGTCTTTAGGTGCTTTCTTTGGTGGTGGTGGTCAATTTAAGCCTACGGAGGACACTTATATTTCAAGTACCGTGAATGGTCTGACTACCTTAAGTCACCGCGTTTCTGAGAGCTCTCGCGAATTTAAGCCGTCTGGATTCCAAGCTGGATTCAAACATACTTACCCGAAAGCGGGGAGAGAATTGACAGGGGATTTGAACTACTTTGGCGGAACAAACAAAGGGGAAGGTATGTTCACGACGGATTACCTAAACAATAATTCGATCACAGGAACACAAATTCAGAAGAACCTAGGCACTGGAAAGAATGCCTTTATGACCGTTCAGTTAGATTACGTGACCCCGATTAAAAATGAAGGTACGATTGAAACGGGTTTACGTGCGCAGATCAATGATATCGCGAACGAAAATACCAATACCTTAAAGCCGGTTGGTTCAGATGTGTATAGAACGATTACGTCTGCTTCGACAAACTATGAAAGCTCAAACAATGTGTACGCGGCCTATTTCTCTATTTCAGGCAAGGCAAGCAAAACACTTTCGTACAAGATAGGATTACGTGGGGAGAGCTCAGAGTACGAGGGAAAATTGTTGAATACAAACCAAACCTTTAGCAATAAATACCCGCTTAGTTTGTTTCCATCGATCTTCTTGAAGAAAGATTTATCGAAGACCGATCAGTTACAATTGAGCATCACGCGTCGCGTAAATCGTCCTAATTTCTTCCAACTTATCCCGTTTGTGGACTACAGCGACAGCTTGAATATCCAACGCGGAAACGCGGACTTAGTTCCAGAATTCACGACATCTGGCGAGCTTTCCTACAGCAAATCACAGGGTGCTGCGACTTTCTTAGTGTCTGGTTATTACAAATACACAGACAATTTGATCACGCGTTATTTGAAGCAAGAGACGAATCCGATCAGTGGTAAACTGGATTTGATTAACACGTTTGTGAATGCGAACTCGAGCATTAACTATGGTTTAGAGTTCACGTACACAAACAAGTTGCAGACGTGGTGGGATTTGACGGCGAACGTGAATATGTATAATTCGAAAATCAATATATCGAACATCGATGCGACTCAGGTAAATGAGGCTTTATGGACGGTGTTTGGTAAGTTGAATAACACGTTTATTTTGCCCAAAAAATGGAGCATCCAATTGTCTGGCGATTACCAAGGCAAGACGAATGTGCCCGTCACACAGAACCAAGGAATGCAAGGCCCTCCAGGCATGCAATCACAAAGCTCTTCGCAGGGATATATTGAGCCCTTCTTTGGCATCGATTTAGCGATCAAAAAGTCATTCTTGAAAAATGATATGGCTTCTTTGACCTTAGCGTTTAATGACCTGACGCGTTCACGTGGAAACACCCGCGTTTCTTTCGGAGAGGGATTCTCGCAGACGTCCTACCGCCTATCGAATCCTCAAATGATTCGTCTTACGTTCTCGCTTCGTTTCGGTAAATTTGATATGAGCCAAATGAAAAAGAACAATTCTGGTGGCGGAATGGATGCCATGCAGATGCAGTAATAATAACAATAGAAAGGCCCGAAAATACCGGGCCTTTTTTTATTAACTAAACTGGAAAATCAGCGGGAACAAGAAGCTGACTATCGCCGCCCAAATGGCATAAATGGGTAGATAAATAGTCATTCCAAGCTCGACTTCTTCGATGGATTTGGAGCCTTTTAAAAATCCCCAAAGCCTCTTCGCTACCATCATCAGGTGTAACATAACTATTATGTTACTTCCTAACACGGCCAAACGATTAGGTGTAACCCCATATTCCAATAGTCGATAGCCGATAGCCGTCAAAGCAATCCCATTATCGAGAATGGCTAAAATTGCTAAGGCGAATAAGAAATACTGATGTACACGTGAAGCATTCGCTTTCGTTGCCTCTCCTAAAGAGAACAAAATCAAGGCCATCACTCCGATTAAAATCCCGTTAAACACCAATAAGAATTCCCGATCATTGTAAGGGTCTTTTCCAGTAGATATAATAGCTACTAAAAATAAGGCTAACGTGATTGTAACTAGCGGGGTAAAAATGCGCGCGATGACAGGAGAAATTTTACTGACAAGGCTGGTATTTTGACGAACTAAAAAGGTAGCAAAAAGAGGAACAGATGGCAAAGCAGAAAGGACTAAATACCGGAAATAAAAATCATCAATTTTAACTTGGATTAAGCCAAACAAGCTCAACGTAAGGCCTGTAAACAGCCCTCCGGCTAAAACTATCACCACCGTCATCACAAGTAAGTCCCCATGGTAACGTAAGAAATCCATTCGCTTCCCAGAATCTGAACCGGCAAAAATATAGCCTACTACTAGCCAACTTAACAGCGGAATATGTAAGCTTGTTAACAGCAAGGTGGTACTTTTTTCAGGTAATAAATTAATGAATACGGCTGAGGCAATCAAAATCAACAGCGGTCCTATTAATTCCCGCCAAGTCAACCCCTGTTTATACGCAAAATAGGCTCCGATGCCTGGCATTACAAAAAAGGACATATTGCGCGGAAAATACCGGTCATGAGACAAACTAAAAATATCCGGAAATTGCATGAAAAAAGCAGCTAGAGAAGCGACAAAAATAAGCAACACCCAATCACCCTTAGAACCCCAAGAAGTAGACGAGACAGCTAGACGTTCGTGCCAAATTTTTGCCGAAATCTCTGATGAAATCTGTGGATAAACGGTGTGAAAGGCGCGAGTAAAAGCAGACGGATTCGAGCGATATAATTGCTCTAAAGCAGCCGGATTTGCAATCTGTTGTATGATTTGATTTTCCATAGGAGGAAATTTACGACAAGGTTTAAGAATTCAATCGCTCATTCACTTTAACGGTGATTTCCGCTTTTAAGCGGTTCAAAATATTCCATTTTGCATACGGGCGATAATACGCAAGACTCACTTCGCGTGTCAAAGCTCCATCCGTTAAATCAATTAAATGCGCTTGCCTGGCTTCGCTCATTTGGCCTACATACAAAGCTGGTAACACCGTAAAGCCACTGAATTCGTCCACTAAATTTAATAAAGTATCAAACGTGTTCGATTCCACTGATAAATTAGACGGCAAGGACTTGTTCTTCTTCAAATCACACAGCTGAATGATTTGATCCCGAAGGCAGTGCCCCTCTTGCAATAGAAACATCCGTTGCTTCGCTAATTCAGATTTCGCAATGGAACGACTTCCTGATGGCAAATGGCCATAAACACACAAATCTTCCACATACAAAAGCTCCGTTTCTACCTCGGTCGAGGCAATGGGTGTACTTAATACACCTACATCTAATTTCCCTTCACGTAAATCCTTGATCAGTTGATTTGTTGTCACTTCGTACACTTCTAGCTGTAACAAAGGGTATTTCTCTACCAAATGCTTCAGAATTAGGGGCAACATCGAACTCGCAATGGTAGGAATAACGCCCATCTTAACGCGTCCCTCTACTTTTTGATTAATCGCCTTAGAGGAAGATAATAGCGCGTTCGCGTGGGCCACCACTTGCTGGGCCTGCAGTAAGATCTCTCTACCATTTTCAGTAGTCGCAATGGGACTTGCCTTTCGATCGAAAATCACGATATCCAGCTGCTCCTCCAGCTTTTTTACCATCGCACTCAAAGTCGCCTGCGTAACATGACAATAATCAGCTGCTTTCGAGAAGCTTTTAAATTGATCAACGGCCAGTATGTATTCTAATTGCTGTATATTCATTGTTATAGATATTGTCTATGTCAAATATAGAAAATTTCAGTTTTCTCTATCCATTTTTTGCCACTAATTTGGCACTACTAAAAATCAAGAATCATGAAAAAACTACTTTTCCTTTGCGGCGTCCTTGCTTCCACAGCAACTTTCGCGCAAGATTATCCGAATCCGCACGCGGCGGCGGGCGCAAACCCCCACACGGCAAGCCCACACGGAGCGAATCCTCACGCAGCAGCTGGCGTGAATCCACATGCTGGAATCAATCCTCACACGGGAATGAAAGCGTCTGGAACGACAAACAAAGATTGGTGGCCTAACCAATTGAATGTGGGTATGCTTCGCCAAAACTCAGAGAAGTCAAACCCGATGGGCCCAGACTTCAATTACATCAAAGCATTTAAGAGCCTAGACTACTTTGCCTTGAAAAAAGACATCGCAGCGGTCTTGACTAAATCACAAGATTGGTGGCCGGCTGACTTTGGCAATTATGGTCCACTATTCATTCGTATGGCTTGGCATAGTGCGGGTACGTATCGTACAGGCGATGGCCGTGGCGGTTCTCGCGCGGGTCAACAACGTTTCTCTCCATTGAACTCTTGGCCAGATAATACGAACCT
The DNA here is from genome assembly GCF_042715595.1 of Aquirufa esocilacus. Lineage (NCBI taxonomy): Bacteria > Pseudomonadati > Bacteroidota > Cytophagia > Cytophagales > Flectobacillaceae > Aquirufa > Aquirufa esocilacus. The sequence goes on from NZ_JBBKXX010000002.1 coordinate 347,875, forward strand.
AGATAAGGCGCGTCGTTTGTTATGGCCAATCAAGCAAAAATATGGTGATAAAATCTCTTGGGCAGACTTAATGGTCTTGACAGGAAACGTATCATTAGAGCAAATGGGCTTCAAAACCTTTGGTTTTGCGGGTGGTCGTACGGATGTATGGGAGCCAGAAGCGAACGTATATTGGGGATCTGAGAAGAAATGGTTAGACGATAAAAACCGCTATTCAGAGGGTCGCAAATTAGAGAATCCATTAGCGGCGGTTCAAATGGGCTTAATTTATGTAAACCCAGAAGGTCCTAATGGTGTGCCAGATCCGGCAGCTTCTGCGAAAGATATCCGCGAGACTTTTGGTCGCATGGGTATGAATGATGAGGAGACAGTTGCGTTGATCGCGGGTGGTCACACATTCGGTAAAACACACGGTGCGGGTCCGGCTACAAACGTTGGAGAAAATCCTGAAGCAGCCGGAATCGAGGAGCAAGGCCTAGGCTGGAAGAGCACGTATAAATCAGGTAAAGGAAAAGATGCGATCACGTCTGGTTTAGAAGTGACGTGGACTTCAACACCTACACAATGGGGTATCGGGTACTTGCACTTATTGTTCAATAATGAGTGGTCTTTAGAGAAAAGCCCAGCGGGTGCGAACCAATGGATTGCGAAAAATAGCGCCAACATTATTCCTGATGCATTTGACAAAAATACCTTCCACAAGCCTACGATGTTAACAACGGATATTGCTTTACGCGTGGATCCGGCCTACGAGAAAATCTCTCGTAACTTCTTAGATAATCCAGAAGTATATGCAAAGGCTTTTGCCAAAGCTTGGTTCAAATTAACGCACCGCGATATGGGTCCTAGCTCTACTTACTTAGGACCAGAAGTGCCGAAGGAGCAATTGGTTTGGCAAGATCCCATTCCTGCTTTAAACCACGAGGTAATCAACGCAACGGACATTGATGCCTTGAAATTGAAGTTATTGAACTCGGGATTATCGATCAGCGAATTAGTTTCGACAGCTTGGGCTTCGGCTTCAACCTACCGTCACTCAGATCGCCGTGGTGGTGCTAATGGAGCACGTATTCGTTTAATGCCACAACGTAACTGGGAGGTAAATAATCCGAAGCAATTAGAGAAAGTATTAGCTGTATTAGAGAAAATTCAAAAAGAATTCAACGCTACATCTAGCAAGAAAAAAGTATCGATCGCAGACTTAATCGTCTTAGGTGGTTCTGCTGCGGTAGAAAAAGCCGCTGCAAATGCGGGTGTGAAGACTACTGTGCCATTTATCCCAGGCCGTATGGATGCAACACAAGAGCAAACTGACGTAGCTTCCGTAGGATTGTTAGAGCCGATGGCTGATGGTTTCCGCAACTACTTGAAAACACAATACACGTTATCGACGGAAGAATTGTTCGTAGATAAAGCGCAATTATTAACCTTAACAGCGCCAGAAATGACGGTATTAACAGGTGGTATGCGCGCCTTGAATACGAACTACAATGGTTCGAAGCACGGTATTTTCACTACGAAAAAAGATGCGTTAACAAATGACTTCTTTGTGAACTTATTAGAGATGGGAACGACTTGGAAGCCAGCGAACGCAACGAAAGAAGAGTTCGTAGGAACGGACGAGAAAACGGGTGCGGCACGCGCTACGGCGACACGTGCGGACTTGATTTTTGGATCGAATTCTGAGCTTCGCGCTTTAGCTGAAGTGTATGCAACGAAAGATTCTCAAAACAAATTCGTCACTGACTTTGTTAAAGCATGGGTTAAAGTGATGAATCTTGATCGCTTTGACGTCACATTCAAATAATAATTAGTTGAGTTTAATTAATGAAAAAAGCCGGCCCTTATTAGAGCCGGCTTTTTTGTTTACTTCAATTTCATATTGACTGGATCCCACTGGATGATTTTCTTTTGGAAGTAACTTTCGTTACAAGCTAAGGCTGGCGCCGCTGCTCTAAATCCAAAGGTAGCATCTTCTACTACGGACGTCCCGTTGCGAATCGCATCAAAGAAATGTGTGAAGTGATCCACGTGCTCATCATATCCAGCAGGTGCTCTGAAAATCACGTCCTCTTTCGTAGGGCGTTTGCGTTGTGCGTCTGTCCATTTCGCGTTATAATCGCGCGTCATTTCTTCCTGCATACTCTTAGGTAGTGTAAACACGGAATCATAACCACCAAAGCCCGGAGCTTCTGGCATAATGCTATGCTTCACAGAAATCGTATTTCCTTTCACATCCATCACACCCTCTGAACCGATCAAACGTATCACCTCTTGCCCGCCTGTTCCGCTGACAAAGTTGACTTGCAAGGTTAACTGGAAGGCAGGGTGCTCAGCCGTGTTACCATATTGCATCACACCTGACATCACATCTGGTAAGTTACGGCCGTCGTTCCAGTGGCTAAATTGCCCTGTCGAGAAGATCGTTTCTGGACCATTCGAGTTTGTCATGAAGTGCGTTCCAGACAATAAGTGGATGAATAAATCACCCGCTACGCCGGTTCCTACTTCTTTAAAGGCACGCCACCAGAAGAATTTCTTCGCGTCGAATTCCATTTTCGCGGTTGCCTCGATGAAACGATTCCAATCACAAGTGGAAGCGTCTGCATCCTTCGGAATGGTGTATTGCCAAGCGCCGATGGAGCTTTGGCGATCGTAGACCGCGTTCACCATATTTAATTTTCCGATCTCACCAGCCGCTAACATCTCTTTTGCTTTCGCTAGGCCGATGCTGCTCACGCGCTGAGATCCTACTTGTAAGACTTTGCCGTATTTCTTTTGGGCTGCAATGACCTTAGGGCCTTCATCTATTTTATAAACCATCGGTTTTTCGATGTAGACGTGTTTGCCTTTTGCCAAAGCGTCGATCGTAATGCGCGCGTGCCACACATCATGTGTCGCAATGATCACCGCATCGATGTCCGAACGGTCTAATAATTCTTTGTAATTACGCGTCGTGTATAAATCCTTGCCGTATAATTCCTTCGCATTTTCGATGCGACCCGTGTATAGATCACAGATTCCGGCTAATTCCACCCCTGGCACTTTCAGCGCTGAGGCTAAATCAAAGTGACCCTGTACCCCAAAACCAATCACCCCTAAGCGAATCTTTTCGCCCACCGAGATGCGTTTTTCGTAAGTTAAAATGCGTTCCTCTGCTTTTTGTTGTGCGCCCAAAGAGGCGAATGGCGAAGAGGCTGCCACAAGGCCAGTTGCCCCGATTTGTTGTAAAAACTTCCGTCTAGAAGCTTGACTATCTTTGTTCATGTTAACTAGGTTTTTTGTGAATTTACTCCCTTTTTACAAATCTTCCAAAGCATAACGTACATAGGCAAATTTCTGGCCATCTGGGCTCCAGGAGGGCACATTAATCGTTCCTTGACCGCCATAAAATGCGTCCGTTAAATCTTTGACCGCTTTTGTTTTTAAATCCAATAAGCGCAGTTTGACTTGATGGCCAAAGGGGTGGGCCTGCTTTTGGTCCTCCATATAGGTGATAATCGTCGCCACTTGATTGTTAGGCGCGATGTGTGCAAACCAGTTCGAGTGCGCATCGAACGTCATCTGTTCCGGCTCTGATCCGTCCGCTTTCATTCGCCAAATCTGCATCATCCCAGACCGATACGAATTGATATAAATGTGCTTGCCATCCGGCGCATATTCCGGACCGTCATCTAAGCCTTCTGTAGAGGTCAACCGAATCTCATCGCCGCCATTCGAAGACATCGCATAAACGTCATAATTGCCATTTCTCGCCGCGCAATAGACCATCGTCTTGCCATCTGGAGAAATGCCATGCCAGTAAGAGGGGGTTAATGGAGTAAGCTGAACCGGATTTCCGCCTTCGGAAGAAACTTTGTAGATGAAGGAGGTATGCTCTTTGATCTCGGCTTTAGCACTCGAAATATACAAGGATTTCCCATCGAACGAATAACCATGATCGTTATTCGCTTTGTCCACCGATCCGGTGTTTAATTCGCCTAATTTTACGCCTGTCGGGCTGATTTTCTCTAGCTTTCCGTACGCATTAATCAACAAATACTGGCCATCTCGCGACCAATTAGGGGCTTCGAAATGGCGCTTTTCGGTGAGGATTAATTCCGATTTGCCAGAGTCCAAATCATACACATAGAGAGAAGAAATCACTTTTTTTCCGGCAGGAATCTGCGCAGAAAGAGACAGGCTGAATCCCAGCAAGAGAATCGCTAATTTTTTCATGTTTCATAGGTTTAGAAACGTAAGTTAGAAAAATAATTAGCTATTCATATCCTGACCGAAATGAATGATATTCCCACTGTTATCTAAGATGCTGAATTGGCGCATGCCCCAGGCCATCGTTTGAAGCTTCCCATTAGGGTGCACGATTCCAAGTACTTCGCATTCTATGTATAAAGCGTCAATCTCATCCACATAGACGTAACATCCCGTGTTTTTCGGGATGCTCTCGTCATCGCAACACCACAAATGAATGTTGATTTCGTCTCGCGAAAACATCAAATAGCCATCCCATTTGGCATTACTTGTAAAGCCCAAATTTTCATAGAACGCTACCGTTGCGTCGCGATCTAAATAGGCTAGAATGGGGGTGGCTTTTAATAAAGGCATAGCTTAAACAAAATCAATCTCTAATGGCAACTTGCGTAAACGCTTCTTCGTCAAAGCAAAGATAGCGTTCCCTAAAGCCGGCGCAAACGGCGGCAAACCGGGCTCGCCTACCCCTTTAATTTTTGTGCCTTCCGTGATGATTTCGACAATCACCTCTGGGGCCTCGCTCATGCGCGTCACTGGAGTGGTATCGAAGTTCTTTTGCTCCACTACCCCGTTTTTCAAGGTAATGGCCGGATGAATCGCTGCACTTAAAGCCATTAAAACGGCACCTTCCACTTGTGCTTTCACGTTATCTGGGTTTACGACTGTTCCTAAATCGATGACCACGTATACTTTGTCTACCGACACCGCTCCGTTTTTCGCCAAACTCACTTCCACCGCTTGAGCCGAAAGTCCTGCAAAAAAGTCCCATTGTGCCACACCGCGAGCTTTACCTGCCGGCAGCGGTTTGTCCCAATTTGTGATCTCGCGTAATTTTTTCAACACGCGTTTGGTATCAGTATTCGTTGATTGTAAATCGATGCGGAAGTCTAGCGGATCTTTTTTGGCCTTGTGCGCTAACTCATCAATGAAACATTCGTGTGCAAATGCCAAAGTAGAACTTGTTACCGAACGCCAAGCCGCCATAGGCACGTGATAATCCGCAAACACAAAGCTATTCTTCATGTTCGGGATATCGTATTCCTGGGCACTAATGCCCTCCGTCATCATACTGTCTAACTTCGTTTTGTCCCAATTAGGCATCGCGCTGTCCATAAAACCGGGGCTGATGACCTTGTGTTGAAATGAAACTAATTGATTTTTTTCAGACAAACCGCCGATCATTTTAGAGAAAGTCATGGGACGGAAAGGCCCCTGCGTCGTCGTGTCTTCGCGCGACCAAACCACCTTCACCGGACTATCCACCTGCTTCGCCACATTAATCGCTTCCACGATATAATCGAAGTACAATCTTCTGCCAAAGCCTCCGCCAATAAATCCAGCGTGCAGCGTGATATCTTCTGGATTAATGTCCAAAACCGCCGGCATACTTCCCATCATTCCCGGTCCTGTCACTGAAACAGGCACCTGAGTCGAAGTCCAAATCTCTACCTTCTTGCCTTTTACGTGCACCGTGCAGTTCATCGGTTCCAACGGATGATGCGCCACCATAGGCGTCTCATAAAAGGATTCGACCACCTGATTTACCGGAATGTCGACTGATCCTTTTTGCTTATCTAAAATGCCCTCCTCTTTCGAAAGCGCACGTAATTTGTTCTCGTAATCGCTGGAATTGAATGTCTCAAAACCTTTGGTATCCCAGTCTATTTTCAAGGCTTTTCTTCCTTGAATTGCCGCCCAATAGGTCTTCGCAATGACTGCAACTCCCGTCGAACTGTATTTCCCAATCACGCGTTCAGCTGAAACCACTTTCACCACACCTGGAACTTTCAGGGCCGCAGTGGCATCGAACGTTTTCAGCGTACCGCCTATGACAGGGCATCTTTCCACGCTGGAATATAGCATTCCTGGAACATCGGCGTCGATCCCGAATTCAGCCTTACCGGTCACTTTTAAGGGAATATCAGGGCGCTTGACAGATTTTCCAAGCATTTTGAAGTCTTTCGGATCCTTTAATTTAGGCTCTTTAGGGATTTCTAAAAGAGACGCGGCCTCCGCTAATTCTTCGTATTTAAGAAAGCGATTAGTCGCAGTGTGTAAGACTTTTCCTTCTTTCGCCGTACAAGATTCGGGGCTAACTCCCCATGTCTGGCTTGCGGCTTTGACTAGCATTTCTTTAGCGGATGCACCTATCTTGCGGTAGGTCAAATAGCCTTCGCGAACGGTCGAACTTCCGCCAGCCCATTGGCCTCCGCCGAATTCCTTCTCACCGCTAGTATTTTTGATGGTGATTTGGTCCAAAGTTACTTCTAACTCTTCCGCTATCATCGAGGCAACGGCCTGGTATGACCCTTGTCCCATTTCTGGATTTGGGTTGAAGATTGTGATGCCGTTGGCGTCAATTTTAATGAAAGGCGTTAGGGATTTTGCCGTGGAAATGACCGCAGTGCTTTCTCCTTTTACGTAGGACAATCCTAACCAAAACGTTAGTCCCGTTGCCCCTGCTTTTTTGATGAAACTTCTTCTAGATTCGAGTGACATAAGGCTTAGGATTTAGTGGATTTGGACGCGTTTTTGGCAGCAGTTTGAATAGCTGACTTAATGCGAGAATACGTACCACAACGGCAAATATTTCCGGACATATAATTCTCAATATCGGATTCCGATGGCTTGGGATTTGATTTCAACAAAGCGGTGGCTGACATAATTTGGCCAGACTGGCAATAGCCACATTGGGGTACTTGGTGCTCGATCCAAGCCGCTTGAATGATTTTCTCTAAACGCGTCGAAGCACCCTCAATCGTCGTGATTTTCTGTTTAGCGGTAATACTGCCTACCGGAGTTTGACAAGAACGAATAGGTTGTCCATCTAGCTGTACCGTGCAAGCACCACACAGGCCCTGACCGCAGCCAAATTTCGTTCCTTTCAATCCTACGATATCGCGGATCGCCCACAATAAGGGCATTTCTGGGTCCACCTCGATGCGGTGAACTTTCTGATTAATCGACAGTTCGATTGTTTTCATAGATTTAGAGTATTCGTCCGCTACTAAATTAATAGGTTAATCCGATATGATTTTAAAAAAATGAAAAACTAAGTTGGACGAGTAAAAATAAATTCTGACATTTGTGTCAAACGTAGTTGTCAGCATGGAAAGCCCAGAAGAAGAAATCTTAGTGTCAGCCTTTCAAGTCTTTGTCGAAAAAGGCTTTGAAAACGCTACGATGCAAGAAATTGCAGAACGGGCAGGCATTAAACGTACGGTATTAAACTACTATTTCAGATCCAAAAAACTGCTTTACCATCAAATTGCTAAAACATTGATGCGTCAAGCGCTTCCGCAGATGTTAAAAATCTTGAATAGCGATCTGGCTTTTGAAGACAAAATAGCGTCGTTTGTTAAAAATTACATTGAACTAGGATTGAAAAATCCATTTATGCCCCTGTTCATCATTAATGAGTTAAACAGCCTTGGGATAAAATTTGTCGAAAATTTACTCGATGGAGATAAGCCTACTATCGAACCATTTCTCACACAAGTAAATGCCGAAATCAAAGCTGGCCGAATTACCCCCATTGAGCCCATCCAATTATTTATGCACATCATTTCACTTTGTGCATTCCCTGTTTTGGCTAAACCAATGATCATGTTAGTAACTCAGACGAACGAAAAAGAATTTAAAGACCTTTTAGAAACGCGTAAGACAGAAGTCACTCGCTTAATTTTAAGAAGCATCAAACCTTAAAAAAATTTACCTAAAAACTGACAATATTGTCAGACACAAAAGTCAAAACGATGAAAATAAAAATTTACACACTTTGGGCGATTCTACTCATTGGAAAACCCGTGATAGGTCAAAATGTGACGCTTGCTATGTGCTTAGAAGCGACTCAAAAAACAGCGACCAATACTAAACAAAAAGAAATTGAACAAGAACTAGGTAAGCTAAACGCGCGTGTCATTCAAACAGGATGGTTACCGCAAATGTCACTCAACGGGCAAACAACTTATCAATCAGATGTTACAGGGTTAGCCATCGAAATACCTAACCTTCGTATGACCCCAATCAATAAAGATCAATACAAAACCTTTATTGATATAAATCAATTAATCTACGATGGAGGTGCAAGCAAGACAAGAACAATGCTTCAAGACCTTAGCTCAAAAAACTCACTCACTCGCATTCAGTTAGCGAATCGAAATCTCCTTCAAGAAACACAAAAAATATATTTTAGCGCCTTATTAGCGCAAGAAAATCGGCAGATTTGGGAAACCGCCAAAGAAGAAATTTTAGCAAGGAAAAGCGTCTTAGAGACGGGCATTCGCTTTGGTGCACGCACGAAAAATCAACTTGATATTTTAGCTGTTGAGTTGCTTAAAATTGAACAGCAAATCACAGATATCAGTGCTGCAAAAACGATTGCCGTTGAAATGTTAAACCTATTAACCGGCATGAAACTAAACAACCTAACCTCATTCCAAATCCCGGCTAACATTCAAAAGATCACACCGCTTTCCTATGAAACCTATGAAATGAAACTGCTTCAAAATCAGCAATCTTTAATTGCGACAACCGAAGAGCTGAATCAATCGAAGCTACGCCCTAAAGCCTTCGTTTTCGGACAAGGTGGCTACGGAAATCCGGCTCTAAATATGTTGAAAAACGAATTTCAGTCCTATTATTTGATGGGTGTCCGACTAAATTGGGACCTTTCCTCATTCTACACGAAACGCCTGAACCAAAAAAGCTCCCAATTACAAAAAGAACTAATTCTTCAACACCAAAGCGATTTAGAACGCCAACTTTCGATGCAATACACGAAAATGTCCGAGGAAGTGAAACGCTATGAGAAGTTGATTGAAATGGATCAAGCCATGATAAGCATTCGGGAACGCATCAGCGTTACGGCTGCCTCAGAATTAGATCTGGGTACAATCACAGCGACACAATTCGTAACAGAAAAAAATGCAGAAAAAGTAGCTAAACAATCCTATCTATTACACCAAATTCAAAAACTAGCTTTCCTTCAAGACGCTACCTTATTATTTGACTCAAATTCTTCTTTATAAATCAATCACATGAAATCATCTATTTACTTATCCCTTCTAATTTGCGCTTCCTTAGTAAGCTGCAATCAAACAAAAGAAGCCGACGCTTATGGCAATTTTGAAGCTACAGAAACGATCGTTTCTGCCGAGGCAAATGGAAAAATTAAATCCATCTTACTTTCGGAGGGAGATGTCATTTCAGCGGGCACACTCGTTGCAGAAATCGACCCCTCTATTTTAGCCCAACAAAAAAATATTGTTGAGGCAAATATCCGAACAGTCAAAAGCAAATCCCCTGCCATTGAAGCTCAATTAAACGTATTGCAAAATCAAATCGCTAGCTCTGAAAGTCAACGAAAAACCTTTGCTCATGAACTAAACAGAGTTTCAAATTTACTGGCAAATGGAGCTGCAACACCTAAGCAGGTGGATGATATCCAAGCGCAAATCACGCAATTAGATAAGCAAATTATCACGCAAAAAAGCCAACTGAAAGCCCAAGAAATTGCCTTAAAAAGTCAAGCAAAAACCATTACTAATGAAGCAGCTGGTCTGAAGGAACAAATCAACCAAATTCAACTTCAGTTAGATCAAGCCAAGGTGTTAAATCCGATCAATGGTACCGTTACAGCTAAATTTGTAGAGGCAAACGAAATCGTATTCTATGGTAAACCATTGTACAAAATCGCAGATTTATCCAACCTAATTTTACGTGCCTATTTCTCCGGAGATCAATTAAGCCAAGTTAAACTGAATCAGAGCGTTAAGGTCCGTATTGATGAGGCAGCAGGAGCATACAAAACGTACACGGGAAAGGTCATCTGGGTAAGTCCAAAATCAGAATTCACCCCAAAAATTATTCAAACAAAACAAGATCGCGTCAATTTTGTCTATGCCGTCAAGATCAAAGTAGTGAATGACGGTGGGTTAAAAATGGGGATGCCTGCAGAAGTTATTTTAAACTAAGCATCAGATTGAAAAAGAGCGCAATACATATAGAATCGATATCCAAAAGATATGCTGAAGTCCAAGCTTTAGATCAAATAAGTTTAGACGTAGAAGAGGGGGAATTATTTGGATTGATAGGGCCAGATGGTGCTGGAAAAACGACGTTGATTAAGATCTTAGTCACCCTTTTTAGTGCTGATGACGGGAATGCCAGTATATTGGGAATGGATACGAATGATTCAAAAGCATCTATTCGAAAAATTATAGGTTATATGCCTGGGCGTTTTTCCCTGTATCCTGACTTAAGTGTAGAAGAAAACTTGTCCTTTTTTGCCAGGGCTTTTGACACCACAATGGAGGAAAATTACTCCTTAATACAATCGATCTATGACCAACTAAAGCCGTTTAAAGATCGAAAATCAGGAGCTCTTTCTGGAGGAATGAAACAGAAATTAGCCTTGTGTTGTGCGCTGATCCATCGACCAAAAGTCTTAATTCTTGACGAACCCACCACCGGCGTGGATGCTGTTTCTCGGAAAGAATTTTGGCAAATGCTACACGAAATAAAATCACAGGGAATCACCATTTTAGTATCTACCCCTTATATGGATGAAGCGAATTTATGCGACCGAATTGCGTTTTTACAAGGAGGAAAAATACTATCCATTGATACGCCAAGTAAAATAACAGGCCAATTCCCTTGGCAACTTTTTGCGATTAAAAGCCAGCAAAAATATGCATTAATAGAATGGCTAAGAGCCTGGGAAAAGGTAAGCTATTGTTATGCTTTTGGAGAATACCTCCATATAGCCTTTTCAGAAAATGCTATTCAAATGAACGAGATAAAAGAATATTTGTCCGCAGGTTCCATTTCAGATGCAGAAATAGTGAACATTCCTCCGACAATAGAAGACACATTTATATACCTCATGGAGAATGGAAACAGTCGTTAAAGTAGATCAACTTACGAAGAAATTTGGTTCCTTTATTGCCACAAATGCCATCAGCTTTGAGGTAAAAAAGGGTGAAATTTTTGGGTTTCTAGGGGCGAACGGCGCCGGGAAAACCACCGCAATGCGCATGCTTAGTGGCCTCTTAACCCCAACGTCAGGAGAGGCGAGTGTCGCCGGTTTTGATGTGGCCACACAAGCAGAACTTGTCAAACAAAACATAGGCTATATGAGTCAAAAATTCTCACTTTACGAGGATTTGACCATCCAAGAAAATATTGATTTCTATGGTGGGATTTATGGGTTAAGCCGACAAGAAATAAAGGATCGATCCAAAGGCATCGTTTCCAAGTTTCAGTTAGAGTCTGTCATTCACAAATTAGTGAAAACAATTCCGCTGGGATGGAAACAGAAATTAGCGTTCGCCTTAGCCCTTATACACAAGCCCAAAGTGGTTTTCTTAGATGAACCCACTGGAGGAGTCGACCCTATCACACGTCGCCAGTTTTGGGACTTAATTTATGAAGCGGCTAACGATGGGGTGACCATTTTTATTACGACGCACTACATGGATGAAGCGGAATATTGCGACCGAGTGTCCATCATGGTAGATGGACTCATTAAAGCATTAGGAACGCCAAGTGAATTGAAGACCTCTTTTCAAGTGGATAGTATGGATGCCGTGTTTCAACTTCTCGCCCGCGGAACGGCAAACAAAATATAATTTGATGAAAAAATTCTATGCCTTCGTTCAAAAAGAGTTCTATCATATTTTCCGCGATACGCGGACAATGATGATTCTTTTCGCATTACCCATCGCGCTGGTAGTCATTTTCGGCTATGCGCTAAATAACGACTTTAAAAATATCCCTATCGGAATCTTAAATCAATCGAAAGGTCAAACATCGGAAAAACTGATTCATCGAATCATTGGTTCCGGTTATTTCGTAGTAGAACAAACTTTAGAAAAACCTCAAGACATCCCCAAGGCATTTAAATCAGGCAAAGTCAAACTTGTTATCTTTTTCCCCACGAACTTTCAGCAAGAATTATATCATGCAAAAAAAGCTCAAGTACAATTAATTGCAGATGCAAGCGATATTAATACAGCGATCAATACTACCAGTTATGTATCGGGAATCATAGGGGATTTTAATACTGAAAATGGGCGCGAAAACAGCGTGGGGATCCAGCTAAGCACGCGGATGATATTTAATCAACGATTACTCTCTGTTTACTTATTTATTCCTGGGGTAATCGCCTTGATTCTTTTGATTATTTCAGCCTTATTAACCTCCGTAACCCTAGCACGAGAAAAAGAAACTGGGACCTTAGAGTTACTATCCATCTCTCCAATTAGTCCCTACATGATCATCATTGGAAAAGTAATACCTTATTTGATCCTTTCCCTCCTAAACAGTTTTCTAATCATCCTATTGGGAATCTTTGTATTCGGATTACCCATGGTAGGATCTGTAGCTTTATTAATTTTAGCCTGTCTTGTCTATACCGTAGCCTCCTTATCACTTGGAATTCTTATATCCACTCGCGTAGAAACACAACAAGCAGCGATGTTTGCGAGCTTAGTGTCGCTCATGATGCCCACCATGCTTCTTTCTGGCTTCATTTTTCCCATTGAAAGTTTACCATTGCCCTTACAACTCATTTCTAATATCATCCCAGCTACTCACTTTATCATTTTGATTAAAAGCATCATGATCAAAGGAGCAGGAATAACACTTATTTGGAAACCATTTTCCATCTTAATCGCAATGACCGCGGTCTTTATTTTAGTGAGTATTCAAAGCCTGAAACGAAACAAATAATATGCGCAACATTCTCATTCTTGTCCGAAAGGAATTTTTACAAATCTTTAGAAATAGGCAATTACTGCCATTCATGACCGTGTTGCCCGTAGTCCAGGTGATCTTGCTCACGTTTGCAGCAAATTATGAAATCAAAAATTTGCGATTGGGAATTTGGGATTTAGACAAGAGTACAAGCTCTTCCCAACTCATTCATAAATTTACGGGAGCTAATTTCTTTCAAAAAACAGACTTGATTAACAATCAAAAAAAGGCGGATGACCTCCTCATGCGAGATGCCATTGATCTTGTTTTAGTCATTCCAAAAGACTTTGAAAAAAACATCAAAATACAAAACTCTCCTCCCGCAGTTCAATTTCAAATTAACGCATTAAATAATTCAAAAGCGGGAATTGTTCAAAATTACGCTAGTGCAATAACTCAGGATTTCATGAGTGACGTGCGAGGTAATTCAAATACCTCCGCAAGCCCTAAAATTATACCCGTAACGAATTTCTGGTACAACCCTACCTTAAATTATAAAACCATTATGCTTCCGGGTATCGTTGCTGAAGTAATGACCTTAATCATTATCTTAATTTGTGCCTTGAATGTAGTGCGAGAAAGAGAAATTGGAACCATTGAACAACTGAATGTAACCCCCTTAAAGAAATACGAATTTATCCTTGGGAAATTAATCCCCTTTTGGTTTATCGGACATTTTATTTTTTGGGCTGGTATTGCCCTAGGCCGACTGATCTTTCATATCCCAATGGTGGGAAGCTTAGGTTTACTTGAACTATTCTTAGCTGTATTTCTTTTTGTCCCGCTTGGCATTGGTTTGTTCATTTCAACCGCAGTCGAAACTCAACAACAGGCTTTATTTACCTCATTCTTTTTTATCATCCTGTTTATTCTGATGTGTGGATTATTCACGCCCGTAGAAACCATGCCGGATTGGGCTCAATGGGTAAACGAATTGAATCCCCTGAAATATTTTGTTGAAGTGAATCGGCTCATACTCCTCAAAGGAAGCGGAATCGCGGAAATTTATCCCTTCATCCTAAAAATGTTCGTCTATGGAATAGGAATAAACGCTTTAGCGATATGGCGATTTAAGAAGACGAGTTAAGCGATTATTGGTTATTCTTCAACTTTTCGTATTCCCGTTGTTCTAAAGATCCGACTTGAATTACATACGCTTTCAGGTATTGAATCGCTAGACCTATACCCCAGCCTAACATAGGCCAGATAGGCCATGGTATGCGATTAATATCTTTATCTTGTGAGGTTAAAAACCAAATAACCCACAGAAAAGGGATGACGATAGAATAAGAACCAAGGCTCCTTTTGAATTTGGCACGGCTTCTCGCAATCGCCCATAATTGTTGGTCTGTACTTTCCATAATATTTCGTGTTTCGGTTTCGAAATCCGGAGCATACAACAAAGTCAAATTCGTCCCCAAAACATCGCCGATCGCATTCATCGAATACAAACTAGGCTTGCCCTCGTTGCGCTCCATGCGTTGAACGGTGCGCAGGGCGATCCCTGATTTTTCAGAAAGCTCGATTTGCGTAAAGCCCTTCGAGGTACGGATTTCTTTTAATTGTTCTCCAAAATTCATGGGGCAAATTTGAGATTAAAATCTGGTGCAAAAAACGTCATGCATACGACTTGTAAACGTCATCTTTTAAAATGCTCGATGGCTCTATGCGATCCATCGCAACTCGGCTTTCGCTTCGTTAGGCCGCAAATGCAGTCCGTTATTCCAATCCCTTTTAAGATGTACTTCTCGTTTTTCTCAATGCGCGAAGTACGCGTTTCAGATTGTTTTCCGTCTGTGAAAAAACGAAGGTAAGCGCGCTGGCGGCCCGGGGTGAGTTTATCGAAAGCTATTTTTAAAGCAGGTTTTTTATCAAAAATTGCCTTTAATTCTTCTGGATGAGGGATTTCGGTGGACTTTTCCATTTTCAGACCCAGTTTCTCTACCTCGATGGCTTCTAGGATGTAGGCTTTGATGAGATCTTCTTTGGCCAAAATCTGTTCCACCGAACTGAACTTCATCCAGCGACCTAACTGCGTATGTTCGCCGGGTTTAATTAACATGCTTTCCTCATCCTGCAATAACGCACCGTTGAAAAAATTCAAAGCACAATGGTCTTTCAGACTAGAGATCGCAATGATATTTTTCGTGCCCACCATGTACACGGGTGTCCGCCACTTATAGGTTTCTACCATCAAACAGTCAAGCAAAATGCGGCGCAAAAAGGCCATCTCCGCTGACCACTTGTCGGCACTTTGTATGAATTGGTCTACATTCGGATCTTTCATGTGATTAGAAATGGCTACAGATTTGCTTTCCTATACAAAGAAAGAAAAAACCTATGAAATCTCGTGTGCTTATTGCCTTGCTTTTTGCTTCTAGTTCATTACTAGCACAAACGCAACCCGTCATTGTCGCTATGAAAACGCCTACATTGCGCGTGGGAAAATTATCCTTTAAAGACTTAAACAAGAATAATAAACTGGACAAATACGAAGACTGGCGCTTGCCTGTGGACGTGCGTGTGAAGGATTTAGTATCCCAAATGACCGTCGAGGAAAAACTCGGTTTCATGCTCATCAGCACGACGCGTATGGGCGGGGACCAAGTTTTCGCGAATGGAGTACAGGGAGGTGGTCCGAGAACGCCGATCACCGAAGGATTTAATGAAGAGGATTTAGTACAAAATACGAATATGTTTACCCGCAAGCCTTTAGGCGCCCCTAACATGTCTGCGGCAGGAACCACAAAAGGAGTGACTCAATACCACTTGCGCCATTTCATTTTACGTGCGAATGCGTCGCCAGAAATCATGGCCAAATGGTCCAATAACTTACAAGAACTTTGCGAATCAACGCGTCTAGGTATTCCGGCGATTGTCGCTTCGAATCCCCGTAACCACGTGACGACGGATGCTTCCGTAGGTTTAAGCGTGGGTGTTACCGCATTCTCTAAATGGCCAGGCGAACTAGGTTTAGCGGCGATGCGCGACTTTGAACTAACTCGTAAGTTTGCGGAAACGGCTTCAGCAGAATGGCGTTCGGTAGGTCTTCGTAAAGGTTATATGTATATGGCAGATTTAGCGACTGAACCGCGTTGGGGTCGCGTTGAGGGTACTTTTGGGGAAGATGCAGATCTAGCGTCGAAGATGATTACTGAGATCGTCTTAGGCTTCCAAGGAACTAAGCTTTCCAACACCTCTGTCGCGATGACTACGAAACACTTCCCAGGCGGTGGCCCGCAAGTGGACGGACAAGATTCACACTTTGACTGGGGCAAGTTTGCGCATTACCCTGGGGGTATGTTCGATTACCACGTAAAGCCATTTAAGGCAGCGATTGCTGCCGGAACTTCCGCTATTATGCCCTATTATTCTGCTCCAAAAGGAAAGGAATTCGAGGAGGTGGGATTCTCCTATAACAAAGCGATGATCGGTGATTTATTGCAGGACAAATTAGGCTTCCACGGGATCATCAACTCGGATACAGGCCCTATCGAAATGATGCCTTGGGGTGTGGAAAATATCAGCATTCCTGAGCGCTATAAAAAAGCCTTGAACGCAGGAGTGGATATCTTCTCTGGGGCGGCAGATCCTACGACTTTGATCGAAGTGGTGAAGAGTGGATTGGTTTCAGAGGAGCGCATTAATCAATCGGTGGCGAAATTATTACAAGAGAAATTCGATTTAGGTCTTTTCGAGAATCCGTATGTGAATGTGGAGGACGCTGTGAAGACAGTAGGCAATAAAGAAGCGGTGGCGGCAGCCGATTTAGCTTTGCGCAAATCGATTGTCTTATTACGCAACGACGACAAGCGTTTGCCTTTAGCTAAGAAAACCAAAGTGTACTTCGAGACGTATTTCCAATCAGGCCGCAACGCCGGAGGAGAAGCGATTAAGGTTTCGAAACCCAATTATCCTGGTCTAGAATTCGTGTCCACGAAAGAAGAGGCGGATGTCGTATTGTTGTGGCTAGTTCCTACTTCAGGGGGATTATTCAGCTCGCAGGGTTCAAAAATCGATTTGAATCTGTCTAAGAATCGCATCGATGTGAATGAAGTATTGAATGCCAAACCGACGATTGTAGCGATTAATTACACGAACCCTTGGGTGATTGAAGAGATTGATAAAGGGAAAGCGACTTCCATTATTGCGACTTTTGGAACTACCCAAGAAGCGCTTCTTGATATCGTGACAGGAGCCTATAAACCTACGGGAAAGATGCCATTTACGACTCCTGCGAATCAGGCGGCAGTAGAGGCGAATAAATCAGACGTTCCAGGGTATATGGAAGGTCCAGGTTATGGCTTGTTTGCGTTTGGGCATGGATTGAGTTATTAGAATATCAGTTTATTTGTTTTGTTTGTATTGGTTAACTAGGTAATTTATAGAGCATTAAGCATCCATAGTAAGTGGATGTTTAATTTTCTTACCTTTGTAGAACCAATAAAATGAAAGATGAAATACAATATATCCTTTCAGGAAAGAGCCAAGTTAAGCATTGCCATCTTATCCAAACAACCTGTAGTTACCTTAAAAGAAGCCAAGGAGCAGGCTCAGTGGCTGAATAGTACAAGCAAAACAAACAACAAGAAAGAGAGAGTTTAATTCAATTAATGAACCCACATTTCCCCGCTTTCAAGCGGATCATCACGAATCCGGTATTATTCAAATTTTTTGTTTTCCAAAAACTGTCAGCGGCCTTTTGGGCGGGACTATCCATGGCTCATTTCGATGAAGAATCGTGTGGTGTTCGCGTGAAACTTTCGTGGTTTAATCAGAATCCATTTCGCTCCATGTATTTCGCGGTAGAGGCGATGGCGGCGGAGATGAGTTGTGGAATGCTGGCTTTTGGACAGGTGTATAAGCGCCAGCCGGCGGTGAGTATGTTAGTCGAAAAGCTCGAAGCGAAGTTCGTTAAGAAAGCGACGGGGGTGATTATTTTTACCTGCGCAGATGGGCTTGCTTTCCAACAAGCGGTCAATGATGCGCTTGAAAATAAAGAGGGCTCGAAGCTCCTCTCTACTTCCATTGGGAAAAATCAGGCAGGTGAAGTCGTGGCTGAATTCCACTTCACTTGGACCTTTAAAGCGAAAAAATTATAGATTGTACTTCAAGCCGACCGTTGCAATAACTTGACCATCTGTGAGGGTATAATTGCCAAAAGCTTTGGCCTGAAAATGGGAATTGATATCATACGATATCGTCTCTGCTACACCCGTTAAATCTCCCACCGTTAGGTAATATCCCTGAGTTAAAAATCCCCAGTTTTTATGGCGGTAATTCGTATTTCCAGAGACTAGCGTCACTTTAAAATCAGTATTCCGAGCGTTTCCATTTAATATAAAGGACCCTAGGGTCAATTTTTCAGAAATGGGATAAGACATAGTCAATTCCCGTCCGAAGAAACTCGTCACCTCATATTCCTCCGTCATTTGAAAAGCGGGAATATGAATCCCAGCAGTGGCTTTAAATTTCTTATCGATAAACCGGTAGCGTGTAAATAAGGCCACCGTAGTAGGTGTCATACTCTTCATACGCATCATGTACATCAATGAGCCTGTTAAACGTTTCTTAGGATTCGTCCCAGCATTGATGATGATATTAGGTTCTTTCGAAGTGAAGGCAGGGATAAAAGAGAAGCCTCCGGTGCTCATTTCGATGCTTCCTGTTTGGGCATTCAGGGTGCTGGTCGCGAAGATGATAAAGCAAAGTGTTATAAATTGTTTCATTTTGATACATTAAGGTTAAAAACCGGTGCAAAGGTACGCTTTTTCTTTCTGAAAACATCCTATGGGTTTTTTCAGTTAGTATTTAATGGCCAAAACCCCTATCAACATCGTCTGGTTCAAACGTGATCTCCGCTTTACGGACCACGAGCCTTTGTACCGGGCTTTGGATTCTGATATACCGGTTTTATTGGTTTATTTTTTCGAGCCATCCCTGATCGCTTTTCCAGACAGTGATGTCCGCCATTGGCGATTTATTCATGAATCTTTAGTCGAGATGCAGGGGAGATTAGAGGACCGAAGCGGGGTTCTTTACCTCTTTCATACCGAGGTTTTGCCGGTGTTTCAGGCGCTATCTGAGCAATATGAAATTCGCCAAATTTTCTCCCATCAGGAGATTGGAAATGATTTGAGTTTTCAACGGGACAAAGCGGTGTCGACTTTTTGCTCGAGTGCCGGAATTACCTGGAACGAAACGCCCACGGGCGGTGTGATTCGCCGTTTGAAATCGCGTAAAACATGGCAACAACGTTGGGAAGAGACGATGCGTCACGAACCCTATTTAGTACGTGAGGATAATTGGAATTTGGTGCGCTTGTCGAATGAATTTTATGATGCTTTTAAAGGGCCAGAACTTCCACTTACATTTAAAACCCGGAATCCTATCTTCCAAGAAGGCGGCGAATACTGGGGCTGGAAATACCTGAAAAGTTTCATCGAATCAAGGCACAGAGACTACAGCTTTTCCATCAGTAAACCGGAGGCAAGTAGACGCGGATGCAGCCGGATTTCTCCCTATTTAGCTTACGGAAATATCAGCATGCGGATGGCTTATACGTTCACCATGCAGCATTATAAGACCGCTGTGAATAAACGAGCCCTCTCTAATTTCACCTCCAGATTACATTGGCAAGGGCATTTCATGCAGAAGTTTGAGGATGAATCGAGAATGGAATTTGAACCTGTAAATAAGGCCTATAAAGCGCTCGAGAAAGACCGCGATGAGTTCTTGATTCAGGCGTGGCAAAACGGCCAAACCGGAGTTCCTCTCATCGATGCGTGTATGCGCTGCGTGGTGGCAACAGGTTATTTAAACTTCCGAATGCGGGCAATGGTCGTATCGTTTTTTGTGTTTAATCTATGGCAGGATTGGCGGGATTTAGCGCATTTTCTAGCACGACAATTTCTCGATTACGAGCCTGGCATTCACTACCCTCAAATCCAAATGCAAGCGGGTGTGACCGGAATTAATACTATCCGCATTTATAACCCGATTAAGAATTCTTACGCCCATGATCCAGATGGAATTTTCATTAAAAAATGGGTGCCGGAACTAGCATCGATTCCGTCTACCTTGATTCACGAACCTTGGAAATTAAGTGACATGGAACAAACTTTGTACGGGGTCAAAATCGGAGTGGATTATCCCGCTCCGGTCGTGGATTTAAGTGCGACAAGAAAGATGGCGTCGGATCAAGTTTGGGCGATGCGGAAAACGAAAAAAGCCCGGCAAGAGGGGGCGCGAATCCTTCAAAAACACGTGAATAAATGAGCGCATTTCTAATTTTTCCGCATCAATTGTTTGAAGAGACACTCGCTCAAGAAGCGGCTATTTTCTATGTCGTTGAATCTGAATTGTTCTTCAAACAATACGCCTTCCACAAACAGAAAATACTCTTCCACCGGGCGAGCATGCGCGCCTTTGCGGACAGACTTCGCGCGGCTGGAAAAACGGTGGAATACATCGAAGCGCAAGATCCGCGTGCATCGGAAGTCGCGCTGGTTTCTTCTATCGATGGCGCGATAAGCTTGTTCGATCCGAATGATTATTTACTAGAACGCAGACTTCGCAGTGCAAGAGAAATCCAAGTTTTAGCAAGCCCGAATTTCCTCAATACGGATACCGCACTGCTGGGTACGCGCAAGCCCTATTTTCAGACAGCTTTCTATACCCAGCAGCGTAAAGACCGCGGAATTCTACTCGAAGACGACGGGAAACCAATGGGCGGTCAATGGACTTTTGATGCGGATAACCGCAAGAAAATACCGAAGAATACCTTTATCCCGGCACCTTTCCCAGAGACGGTTCCGAATGAGTATATCCTAGAGGCCATCGAGTATGTTACTAGGCATTTTCCGAATAATCCAGGTTCTTCCGATCGCCCCTTTTCGGGAGCATATTACCCAGTGACACAGGCTGAGGCGCAAGCCGCACTGGACCAATTTATTCAGGAACGGATTCCGCTTTTTGGGGATTATGAAGATGCGATTAAGGCGCAAGAAAAGACCTTGTTTCACAGCATTTTAAGTCCACTTATTAATGTGGGATTATTGAATCCGGCACAGGTAATCGATCGCGTTGCGGCCTCCGCTGCGCCCTTGAATAGCGTGGAGGGCTTCATTCGCCAGGTCGTAGGTTGGCGGGAATTTGTGCAATTACTGTATCGCAAAATCGGTGTTCAACAGCGTACGGCGAATTATTGGGGATTTACCAAAGAGATGCCAGCGGCCTTTTACGACGGTACGACAGGTGTGGAACCCATCGACCAAACAATTCGCAAGCTCTTAAAAACGGGCTATAACCACCATATCGAAAGATTGATGGTGCTGGGAAATTTTATGTTATTGTGCGAAATCAAACCGGATGCGGTTTATCGCTGGTTCATGGAAATGTACATCGATGCGTACGATTGGGTGATGGTGCCTAATATCTATGGGATGTCACAATTCAGCGATGGAGGTTTAATGACCACGAAACCCTATATCTGCGGTTCGAATTATATCCTGAAAATGAGTGATTATCCGAAGGGCGAATGGCAGGAGATTTGGGATGGTTTGTTTTGGCGATTCTTAGATAAACAACGCGAAACGTTCCGCAAAAATCCGCGCTGGGCGATGCTGATCAGTACTTGGGACAAGATGCCTTTGGAAAAAAGAGAAGCGAATCTTTCGCGCGCGGAAACTTTCTTAGCTCAGTTGTCTGCTTAATTTATTCCAATAAGAAAAAAAGCTATTGAACTCCCCTTGCAGGCCTGGAGCTAAACTCGGATGCGCTTCGCGAGTACCCTGAAAATGAACATTGATGGGATGATCACGGAAAATCCCTTTTAAATTAAGGTCTGCATATTCCCCATAAAAAATTTGAATTCCGGGTATGTTTTCTGCTAGCGATAAAATGAACTCCATCGTCTTAGGTGACATCGGATGCTTCGCAAAATGACTCGGTTCTAAGACCAAAATCCGGTTACCGGCTTCCCCCTCGTGGAACGTGGGATCTAATGTGTAATGGGTGTAGATGAAAGTGGGAATATCTGCTTCTAATTCAAGCGGAAGCGTCTTAGGCGGGGTAAACGGAAGTGAAGCCTCTACCGATCTACATAGATGATCCGGGACAGGTTGCGAGGGTAAGTCCTCGTAGTCAAAATCCAAGAAAGTCCCTCTTTGATGACTCCCAGTGTATCGATTGATATTCTCTTGATTCGCGTAATACAACTTGTTACTGAAAGTCCCGGCGCACCATTGCCAACTCAGCGCATTACTCGCTAAATCGCCGTCCAACAAATGGTAATACAGCCATTGGGCAGGTTCTAACCAGTGGTATTTAGCCACGTTACAAATCGTCGAGGCCAGGTACATTCGGAGGTGATTGTGGAGATATCCCGTGTCTGGGAAGTTCTTTAATGCCCCATCTAAAGCTTGAATTCCGGTCGAAGATTCTAGCACCCCGCGAGGAATTCCAAAGCGTTCAATCCCCTCCTGCGGATGGCGAATGTCTTCGAAAATAGCATCGCCCTTTTGAAACCAGGTGCGCGTATAAAACTCCCGCCAGGCTAATTCTTGGATGAATTTTTCCGCTTGTTCTAAACCGATTCCACGATCCTTTAATCGTTTGACGACTTGGGGAACCGTGATAAAACCGCGGGATAAATAGGGGGATAAATAGGAGACTCCACCGGTAATAAAGTTCCGGCTTCGTGCATACTTTTCTGGATCGAATTGATCGATGCGGTCGTAAACGGCGGCGAGGTTCGTAGGGAAATTCACTAGCGTTTGCTGATTTTATTCATGCTGATGCTGCGTTGCAGCGTGCACTTGAAGCGTGGATCTACCGCAACGCGCTTTTGCAGGTGTTTCGTGCCGCGGCCAGTCATTCGTTTTCGCCACATACGGAAACTCGACTCTTTGCTATTCAGGCGCATGAATTCGATGACTTCTTTTTCCTTTAAGCCAAACTGAAATTCGATCGCCTCAAATGGCGTGCGATCTTCCCAGGCCATTTGGATAATACGGTCAATATCTTCGTCCGAAAACTTATTTGCTACGTCTACACTTTTCACCACAGTAGATGATTTGGTCCCAATTCTTCTCCCACTTCTTACGCCAGGCGAAAGGGCGTTGACATACGGGACAGGTTTTGGAGGGTAAATGTTGTTTTTTAACGCCTTGCATAAAAAAGGGCTTGCCTATAAAAGACAAACCCTTTTCTGAATAGAATGTTTCAGACTAGAACAACTTCTCTGCTGGAGGCGTTGCTCCTGCCATACGAATATAGACCGTTGTTTGACCGCGGTGATGCGTTTGGTGTTCGAAAGCCTTATCAATAACTTGACCGCGCGTTACATCGAAACGATTGAATAACTTAATCATCTCCGCCCATTTCGCATCCGGGTAATTTTTAATGGCATTGATCGCAAAATCATACGACGCTAATACTTTTTCCGTTACGCTTACTTTCGCTACGTCATTCGATTTTTCCAAATCTTTAACCGTCGGCGCAACTTCCGTAGCAGTTCCTACGATACCATAATTAGCGTCAGCGATGTGAAGCATTTGACCTGCAAACGAACGCATTTCTTTAGTCGGCTTTAACGCATACCCTGTTTCAGGCATTGCATCTAAATATTCCTTTGTGTAAGCACGCGCGCGCTCCCAGTCTTTTAATAGATTCTCTTTAGGTGTTTGAGCTGTTAAGCTAGTTGCCATCGCTAAAACGGCGAAAAAGGTAAATAATTTTTTCATGATCATTATAATTTATAGGGATTGTTTACTCGTTTATTAACTGTTTTTACCAAATTACTTTTGAATGGACTTTTAGGAATTACATTCGCTTTATGCGGTAAATCTGAAACAGATTTTTGTTGTTTCCCCAGCATTCCGCCTGCCTTAGCTAGTTTACTGTTTTTCATCTTTATACGTTAATCTCTCCTCGCAAATATAACACCGCTTCTCCAGCTATCTCTACTCGATCCCCGAGAAGTTTGCACGTTAAATCCCCCGTTCTTAAAGATAATTGACGAGCCGTTAATTCCGTTTTGCCTAAAACCGAAGCCCAATATGGTATCAACGTCGTGTGTGCAGAACCCGTCACCGGATCTTCATTCACCCCACAAGCTGGACCAAAAAAGCGCGACACGAAATCGGTCTTTTCGCCCGGAGCTGTTACGATAATCCCGCGAACAGGATGCGCTTTTAATGCTTCGAAATCGGGTTGCAAAGCCAAGATTTCTGCTTCCGAATTGTAGACAAATAAGTAGTCCGTTTTGCCTTTATAAACGGCGCGAGGCGCCTGTGATAATCCAATGGCAACCGCAGGCTTTAAGGGTAATTCCGATAAGGCATCCACCGGAAAATTCAAGGCTAAAATGGAGCCATTCTTTGTCACGGATAAAGGACCGCTTCGATGAGA
This sequence comes from Aquirufa esocilacus, assembly GCF_042715595.1. Taxonomy (NCBI): domain Bacteria; kingdom Pseudomonadati; phylum Bacteroidota; class Cytophagia; order Cytophagales; family Flectobacillaceae; genus Aquirufa; species Aquirufa esocilacus. The sequence goes on from NZ_JBBKXX010000002.1 coordinate 372,295, forward strand.
AATGAAGTTGATTTGGTCACTTACAAAACCCAATTCATTGAACAAAACATACGCGCTCGCTAAAGTCGCATGCCCACACAAATCCACTTCGACGGTGGGCGTAAACCAGCGAATTTCGTATTCATTACCTGCGGCTACAACGAAAGCAGTTTCTGCTAAATTATTCTCCGCAGCGATGTTTTGCATCACGACATCCGGAAGCCACGAATCTAAGGGGCAAACAGCAGCAGGATTGCCTTTAAAGCGTTCGTTCGTAAAGGCGTCGACTTGATAAATAGGAATTTTCATTAACCTAAAATTACGGCATTTTCTTTAAATCCTTTAAACGTCAAATAAATCCCCAGCGAAAATTCCCACAGCGCAATTGGGACCGCTGATAAGCCGGCGATAGGTGCTCGCTGATCATACACACCATACAAAACGGCTACATCACCGGCTACTAAAGTAAAGGCGCCGATGATCCCAATAATGGGTAAAATGCGAGGGACTAAACGAGTTTGGTACAAGAGTGATCCTAACAATAGCCCATTAATGGCCGGGATGAAACTTTGGCTAATCAAAAACAAACGATCATACAACATCACTAACCCTCGGGAAACCACCTGTGCTTCTGCACCTAGAGAGCGCAAATTCAAGACCGTTAATAGGCTCGCAACTCCCGCAAAAATCAGCGCCGCTTCTAAAATCCGCGCCGCCACAAAACCCAAAGCGAGCATTTCATTTTGCTTCTTTAGGACCGGATAAAACGCCAAAGCCGTACCGATACAGGCCAAAGCCATCACCAATTCTAACATCCCTCCGAGCACAACATCATTCGATGGAGCTGAGCCTAAAACAAAATTCGGTTGGTGAATTTCGTGATAAAGCGACAAAGTCGGGATGGAAATAAAAGTGAGCAGGTAAAGAATACCGGCGGTCAAAGAAGTTTTGCGCGATGCTGTCATAGTCTGCAAGTACGACAATTTAAACATCTTTAGATCCGCCCATTATATAAACGGCAATTGAGTGCAGCAGATATATACCAAAATGTTGATTATTTGGGTTATAATTAATCAAAACAACCCAAATAATTAAATTTTTGGGTTATATTTCGAAATGGAAACGACAAAAATCCCTTTACTGCCTTTGCATCAGGATATTGAAACCAAGGCTGTTTTGCGTAAATCGGCATTAGCACATCAAGCTTTGGCAGAGTTTAAAGGGGTCATCAGTAGCCTTCCAAATGAACGTATTCTTTTAGAAACGTTAGCACTTAGAGAGGCGAGGGAAAGTTCCGCGATCGAAAATATCATCAGCACATTTGATGAAATCTACCGAAGTAATTTTCAAAACCAGCAGTTTGCAAGCCCTGCAGCTAAAGAAGTTCATCAGTATGCGAAAGCATTAATTGAGGGCTTTGACCTTGTTAAAACAAATGGATTACTTACCAATAATACAATCCTGCAAATCCAAGAAGTCGTTGAACAAAACAAGGCCGGTTTTAGAAAGCTTCCTGGCACAAAATTATTAAATGATCAAACGGGAGAGGTTATTTATACACCCCCACAAGACTACGATACCATCCTTAACTTGATGCAAAACCTGGAATCCTTTATCAATGATGATTCGATGATGGACCTTGACCCATTAATAAAGATGGCTATCATTCATTATCAATTCGAAAGTATTCACCCCTTTTATGATGGTAACGGCAGAACTGGACGAATTATTAATGTATTGTATTTGGTCCAAAAAGGACTCTTAACTTTGCCTATTCTTTATCTAAGCAGCTACATCATCACCCATAAAAACGACTATTATCGATTACTTCAAGAAATCCGTGTAAAAGAGTCGTGGGAGGCATGGATGTTATTTATCCTAGATGGAGTGGAAAAAACGGCTAAAGAAGGGATTGTATTAATTCAAGCGCTCCGATTATTAATGCAAGAACAAAAAAGCCAGATTAGAGCATTAGCACCTAAACTATATAGCCAAGACCTACTAAATAGTCTTTTCAAATACCCATATACCAAAATAGAATACCTACAGAAAGATTTAAGTGTTAGTAGAAATACTGCCATTCGCTATTTGGAAGATATGGTTGACGCCAATATCTTGGTAAAACATAAAATAGGTAGGGAAAATTATTATGAACACGTGAAATTATTTAAACTATTAAGTGGTCAAAAAAATGCCTAATCTAAGCCTACAAATCCTTCCGGCTACTTTAGAAGACCTCGCTGCCTTACAAGCCATCGGTCGAAAGACCTTTAAGGAGGCTTTTGCCGCTAACAATTCTGAGGAGAATTTGGCGAACATATTTTTCAACTCGGAGATGACGCACAAAGGGATGTATTGATGAAAAAACGTTACCTGATCTTTTCGAAGAATAAGCGGGAACCTTTGGCATCCGACATAAACGCATCCTCCTGAAATACGAGATTTCCATTTACAAACGTACGTTTTACTTTAGCAGAAAGTCGCTCCCCCACTACCGGTGCCCATCCACACCTATAGAAAAGAGATGTTGTGGTAACATGCCACGGGGAATTGGGCTGCATTTCCACTAGATCTGCATAGTAGCCTTCGCGTAGATACCCTCTGTCCTTCAAACGGTAGATATCCGCCACCCGATGACTGGTTTTTTCGACAATTTGTTCGACGGAAATTTCCCCCCGAGAAGCTAATTCAAACAGGAGCGGCAAGGTATGCTGTACGATGGGCGCACCCGATTTTACTTGTTCGTAGGTTCCTTGTTTTTCTTCCATACTGTGAGGCGCGTGGTCTGAGGCGATAATATCGATCCGCCCTTCTTTCAATGCCTGGATTAACGTTACCCGATCAAATTCCGTCTTGATGGAGGGATTCCATTTAATATCGCCCCCTCTTTTTTCATAGTCTTTTTCCGTAAACCACAGGTGATGAATACAGGCTTCTGCTGTTACTCGTTTGTTTCTATAATCGGTAGAGGCGGGGAAAAGCATCGCTTCTTCGCCAGTGGAAATGTGGAAAAAATGGAGCCTGTTTTGGTAGTTAGATTGTATGTCCAAAACCCGTTTGGTAGCTGTCACGCAGGCCTCCGTACTTCGAATTTTGGCATGTAAAGCAAAGGAAATTTGGCCTTTCGTTTCGGTAAAATACCGCTCGTAATTTTGATCAATAATGGATTCGTCCTCGCTATGTAAGGCAACCAAGGTTTCTGCACGCGAGAATAATTTTTCCAAATATTCCGGATTATTCGCTAGAATTTGTTGCTCATTAAAATACAACCCATCATCCGTAATTCCACAGACGCTCTCGTTATCTACCCGCAAGGCCTCCTCTAAATTGCCAGCGGTTACCCCCATAAAAAAGGAATAATTCGCGAGCGATTGTTGCGCCGCTGCTTGGTATTTTTGCTCTAATAAATCGCGGTTCAACGTATTAGGAACGGTGTTAGGCATATCCATAAAGGAGGTCACGCCACCTGCAACTGCCGCTCTAGATTCTGACGTTAAATTGCCTTTATACGTTAATCCCGGATCTCTAAAATGCACCTGATCATCAATCATTCCGGGGATCAAATAATTCCCATTGATGTCGAAAACATCCGCATTGGGGTCAGAAATATGGGTGGCTATTTTTTCAATTCGACCGTGATGAATCAACACGTCCGAAAAAAAGGAGGTGCCTTCATTGACGATTTTAGCGTTTACAAATACTTGTTTTTTCATTTCGCGGCGGCTCTTTCAAATCGGTCATTAATGGTACGTCCCAAATTATAATTAGGCAGACGCTCTACAATAATTAATTCAACCCCTGATTTTTCTAATTGATGCAAAGCGTCATACATGTTTGCGCCCGCCTCTTTAAAATTTCCACTAGGAGATAGAATGTGATTGATAGCGACTTTGGGACTATCAATTTTCACTTCTTTAAACCATAAAATAGCCACTTTCTTTTGCTGAACGGCACTCAGCATAAACAACGGTTCATAGCTGATAATTAATTCACATAAGGGCGAATAATGCTTCTTGCTTCTGCCGGGTGCGAGGTGCAAGGACTCAGAGGATGTTCTGTCCAAAATACGTCCGACTACCTCCTCAATTTGCTCTATGGAAATAGCGCCATGCCGCAGTAAAACGACCTCATCTCCATCAAAAGAGAGAATGGTCGACTCTACTCCTGCCTCGCAATTACCGCCTTCTAAGATAGAAATTTGGGGGAAATAATCCTCCACATGCGCAGCGCAGGTAGGACTAATTCGGTTATAGGGATTTGCGCTGGGAGCTGCTAAAGGGAAGTCCAACGATTCCAGTAAATGTAAAATAACGGAGTGGTTAGGCATTCGTATTGCTACCGTTGATTGTTGAGCAGTTATCGCGTCAGAAATCAAATCGCTTTTAGGCAAGATTAAGGTTAAAGAACCTGGCCAAAAACGCTCCGCCAATAGGGTTGCTTTGGGAGGGAAATACGAGACCAAGGTGCGCGCTTGATCCATCGATTTGACGTGGACAATCAAAGGGTTCGTGTTAGGCCTTCCTTTGGTACTAAAAATCTTCGCAATCGCTTGCTCATCGTAAATGTTAGCCGCTAAACCATAGACGGTTTCCGTAGGAATTCCGACCACTTCACCCTTTTCTAACTGGTCTTTAACAAGCGAAATATCAGACGTAATCATAGTCAACTTAGGGGTTACAAAAATCACAAAACATGGGGTCCTCCATCATTTTCGAATCTGGAAAATCAATACAATTCGTGTAGTGGCATCCTTCACAACTATAAATAAGCGATTTAATCGATTTCGTAGGTAAGGAACAACAAGAACACAACAGGCCACGAATGATATCGGTGGGACTAAATCCCGGTCTTTGGCAACTAGGACAACAGCTCTTCATTTTCTCCACTAATTTTCCCGCCAGCTTCTGAATAACAGCCATTCGAGTCGGATTATTCATCGCCCGCATATCGGTTTCTAGGGTATAGGTTCCAAAGCGATTAACAGCCTCCTGAATCGCTTGGTTTAATCGATCTTCTAATCTAATTCCTTTTGCCATGTAAGCCTCTGGGGATTTCACATGTAAGCCGTGACTGGGGAATTTTACCTGCAGTAAAAAAACAATTAAATCCTCCTCTGACCCCATCTCAAATGAAGCATAATTCGTTTGCAGGCTGGTGTGCTTTACCACAATCTCAAGCTCCCTTTTTCGGTCCAACAGTAGCAGAATTTCTTCATCCGCAGGCAGAAAATACAGCGTAGAATGTGGGCCAAAAGATCCTTCAGAACCAATGGCAAAATCGGCATCACATTCCGCTAAAGCTAAAATGCATTTTTGCCTAGCCACCTCGACTGGTGTTAATACACGCTCCACTTCTCCTGTGAATGTGCCCAATAGATCCGTATCTACTTTCTCTGTAACGACATATTCCATCCCAAATGCCTCTTGTAATGCCGGGCCTATTACTTGTTCCTTTTGGTGTTTTGTCGCAATGACAACCTGACGTCCGCTGAAATACTGTTCGCTAGCCATGGATAATTTGCATATATAATGGCAAACCAATCGTGACATTGAGTGGGAATGTGACGCCCAGAGCCATCGGAATATAGATCCCCGGATCCGCTTTAGGTGCCACCAAGCGCATCGCTGCAGGGACTGCAATGTAGGAAGCGCTGGCTGCTAAAATGGAAAATATCAGTCTATTCCCTACATTATCTGTAATGAATTGGGAAATAAAGGCGACACAAACTCCATTAAAAAGTGGCACTAGCAAGGCAAAAAGCAGTAAAAACGAACCTTGTTTTTTGAATGCCTTAAACCTGCTAGCCGCCACCATCCCCATGTCTAATAAAAAGATGGCTAAAAAGCCCTTGAAAATGTCTGAAGTAAAATGCTTAATTCCAATAGATTGAGAGGAATCGGACACAAAACCGATTAATAAACTTCCAAAAATCATCAGTACACTTCCATTGGTCAGTGAATGTTTCATAGCTCCCTTCCACTGCACGGGGGCATTCTCTTTTTTATCTGGGAATAGATTCATTAAAATAACCCCCATAATAATGGCCGGAAACTCCATGGATGCCATGACGGCGACCATTTCCCCTCCCACCTTTAGGTCATTCATTTCTAAAAAAGCGACCGCAGAAACAAACGTAACTGCGCTGACAGAGCCATAAGAGGCCGCGATAGCTCCCGCGTCAGAGGAATTTAATTTAATTCGTAAAATGAAATAGGAGTAGAGCGGAATAATCAGCGCTAATAACATACCAAATAAGAGACTCACGATGACTTCTGTCGTTATCCCGGTAACGGCTAATTCGCTTCCCCCATTGAACCCAATGGAAAACAATAAATACAAAGAGATAAAGTTTTTTGATGCCGCCGGAACCTCTAAATCACTCTTAACATATTTTGCAAAAACCCCTAAAATGAAAAACAATAAGGTGGGATTCGTCAGATTAAAGGAAAGTAGTTCAAAGTTGATCATATTTAATTGCCTTGTGTAAAAGGCGGAGGGCATGCTGCTTGATTCTACCACAAAGTAAATCACTAAATATTGATAATTTTTATTTAAGTTTATAATGCAATACATAATGACACGTTATGAACTATACCCTAAATCAACTACAGATTTTCTTGAAGGTGGTACAAACCAACAGTATCACAAAGGCTGCTGAAGAACTAAACCTTACACAGCCCGCAGTTTCCATTCAGATCAAAAACCTACAAGCGCAGTTCGACATTCCTCTGATCGAGATCATCGGGAAGAAAATTTACATCACGGATTTTGGAAAAGAAATTGCGGAATCTGCTAAAAGCATCTTGGACCAGGTCTATGCCATTAATTACAAAACGATGGCGTTCAAAGACCAGCTGGTGGGTCGTCTAAAAATTTCCATTGTATCCACAGGCAAATATGTTTTACCCTATTTTCTGAGCGATTTCCTGCGTACGAATCCCGGCGTGGAAATAAGTATTGACGTAACTAACCGAGAAAAAGTACTCGAAAGTCAACTCGAAAACGAAGTAGATTTTAGCCTCGTTTCAGATGCTTTAGACAACCCCACCTTTGACTCCATCGACCTACTTTCAAACGATTTATACCTCATTGGTAACAGTGAAACGGCTAAGATGAAGCCCACCTTTAATTACCAAGATTTCAAAAATGAACTTCCCCTCATCTTCCGTGAATATGGGTCAGGCACGCGAAAAATAATGGAAAGTTATTTTAAAAAACAGGGGGTAGATGGCTTGAAAAAAATTGAATTAATGTCAAATGAAGCCGTTAAACAGGCTGTCATTGCAGGTTTAGGCTATTCCATCATGCCCATTATAGGCATTAAAAATGAAGTCAAAGCAGGGACTTTAAAAATTATCGAGCGAGAGGGTTTGCCCATCTCCACGAAATGGAAATTAATTTGGCACAAAGACAAAAGTTTGTCCCCCGTTTCCAAAGCGTTCTTAACTTATGTAGGCGAAAATAAAGACCAGATCAAGCAGAAATACTTTCAATAAAAAAGCCAAGCAAAGGATGCCTGGCTTTTATAGATTATTTTTTCATTAATTAAACTAACACAAATGAATTGAGTCAGAGTCGTTTGCGAACAAATCTAGGCAAGCGTAATGAATAATAAAATTTAAACTATTTTATAAAAACCATAAACAGAACTTATAACCACTTCTTCCGCCTAAACCACACATAAATCGAAGCACTCAGCAGCAACATAAATCCGATTAAAGCTGGATAACCCCAACGTTCTCTTAGTTCCGGCATATAGTCAAAATTCATCCCATAAATCCCCACCACAAACGTTAGGGGCATAAAAAATACAGAGAAAATCGTCAAGACCTTAATCACTTCATTGGTCTTCTGCGCCGAAATCGACAAGTAAAAATTCACCAAATTGGATACATCTTCATGAATCTGGTCGTAGATGTTCATCAACTTTAAATGCAAATCGCGTGTGTCTTGCAAGACATCTGACTCTGAATCTGACAACTTAATGGAACTCACCGCCTCTTGACTAAACAGTAATAGCTTTTTACTCATCAGCGATTTGCGTTTGATTTGGTATAATTCCGATAGCATTTGAGGTGTCAAATTCTGCGAAAATACCTTGCTTTCAAAGTCATCGAGTTCATTCGACAAGCGCACCGCCGGTGTTTCATAGGAATGTAAAATATGCCAAAGCATTTTGGCCACAATGGATTCCACGACACGCAATTGCCCGGTATCAAAAAAACGCGTCCGTACATCTTCAATAAAATCATGCGGAATGCGATGTATCGAAATCAACAATCCCGGTCGATAAAAAAAGGCAATTTTAGTTGAAATAGATTGAATCGAAACGGATTGTCCTACCCGAATTGGAATGAGCACGCGCGTTATAATGAAATGCGTTCCTTCTATATCCTCGTGTTTAGGAAGGTGGTCTGGTTGTAAACAGGCCGATAAAGCATACGCATTTAAGCCATATTGCTGACTGAGATCAGATAATTCGGTTGCAGAAGGAGCGGTCACATCGATCCAAGTCAATTGTAATTCTTTGTTCTCAAAAATTGCTATAGCCATGTGTACATTTAATCAGCTCGATAAATTGAATTTAGTAACTTGCTATTCAAATCTAAACATTTATGCGCGTTCTTACTTATTTATCGGCACTAATTCTACTCGCTAGCTGTGGTGTCATTCGAAATACACCCAAATTCGGTTTACAAGATGGTGTGTATGAATTGAACAAATAACCGGTTTTCATCGAAAATCTGGAAGATACGCTCTTGATTTCAACGACAAAGGGCGCCTTCATTCAAGCATTGCCTACCATTATTTCTAAAAATCAAAACTTAATCACCTTTCAAAAATCTACTTTCGATGTAGATGTACTTGCCATTCCAGTCAAATTCCGCGCTTCTCAGTCGGCGATACCTACCCAACTAACGAGTGAAATAAATGGGGCCTTGTATGTGGGGAAAAGAAAAGATTATTTTCAAATAAGCTACCATAAAACCCCCACAAATCGCTTTAAACGTACACTTGACCATTATGGATTTTCCGTTGGGGGGTTTGTAGGATTAGGCAATTCTTTAGTTAATTCAGATTTGAGTCAAGGAAAGATTGTCAACGAATACCAAGGCATCACTATTTCAAAAGGCATCGCAGGTATTATTGCCATCAATAATTTCACATTAGGCGTCGCCTATGGTTTTGACCAACTACTCGACTCCAATGCCTCAAACTGGATTTATAACCAAAAGTCATGGGTTGGTTTGGCGTTAGGTCTAAATCTGAACTAGGTATCATCCTTTCAATTGGGGTTGAAAAGGCTGTTGGTAAAAACGTTTCCCCGTCGCCTTATAAAGCGCATTCGCCATCGCAGCAAAAATAGGCGGGAACGGCGGCTCGCCTAATCCAGTCGGATCGATTTCATTCTTCACAAAATGCACATCGATTTTCTTCGGTGCTTCGTTGTGACGAATCATGCGGTAGGTATCAAAATTGCGTTGATCGGTGCGACCGTCCGTTAAAGTTAACTGTCCAAACAAAGCATTTCCAATCCCGTCGATTGCCGCACCTTCGGCCATGTTTTTCGCCCCTTCCGGATTCACGACCACGCCACAATCTAGGGCAGTAGTTACTTGGTCCACCGTCACTTGATCGCCTTTCACCTGTAAATCAATGACCTGTGCCGCATAGGAATTGTGGCAGAAATACGCCGAAACCCCGCGCTTTTTACCTGCGTTTTCCGGTTTTCCCCAGCCTGATTTCTCGCGCACTAATTCCAACACGCCTATGTAGCGGCTCGCGTCGTAATCGTTGGTTTTGCCTACCGGGTTATCTTTGGCCCGCTGCAATAATTCCAAACGGAACGCAATCGGATCCTTGCCCATGTACTCTGAAATCTCATCCAAGAATGACTGCTCCGCCGCCGCGTTAAAATTCGAACGAGGGGCACGGAAAGCGCCGATCGTAATGTTCGATGGAATCACAAAACTCTCCGCTAAGTAATTGTCAATTGAACCTGCCGGGAAACGATTCGCATGTAAAGGGGATTCAGGAACGCCTCCACCTTTCGCATGAAAAGCAATCAGCTTTTTATTTTCATCGAAAGCTGCGCGGTAGGTCAACTGGTAGGACGGACGGTAAATACCCGCACTCACATCATCCTCCCGCGAGTAAATTAATTTAACGGGTGCATTCGCTTGCTTAGAAATCAAGGCCGCCTCGATCATGTAGTGACCATACGCACGACGACCAAAACCGCCGCCCATCCGTACTAATTCAATCGATATATTTTCCTTCGGAATGCCTAAACGAGCCACGATAGAGGGCATAATCCAATCTGGGATTTGGATAGGTGCAACAAACCGAACTTTATCGCCCACATAATGTGCAAACGTGTTCGTAGGTTCCATGATATTATGTGGCAAAAACGGTGCGGTATAAGTTCGCTCAATCACGTGTTTCGCCTCCGCAAAAGCCTTTTCTGGATCCCCGTCTTTTCGCTCGACGACACCCGGCTTTTTGCTCATTTCAAGCATTTGGGCGTAATGTTTCGTCGTGCTTTCAAGTCCAGAGGGAACCGTTGTTTCACGGTTATTCACGCCCATCTCTTTTCTTTCTGGCGCGACTTCCCAAACAGCTTTAATTTTCTTGCGCGCATTCATCACATCCCAGGTGGACTTGCCCACGACGGCAATCACCTCGTTGAACGAACGCGTATCAAAACCCGCAAATTTATGGTCGTCTTTAAACACTTGAATCGGGAAAATATCCACGATTCCCGGCATCTTCTTCGCTGCGGTTGCATCGAACGATTTCAATCGCATACCAAATGCCGGAGGACGTTCCGTCATCGCAATTAACATCCCCTCCTCGCGGTAATCCATCCCGAACAAGGGTTTTCCTTGTGCAATTTTAGGTGCTACTACATTCTTTTGTGGGGTTCCAATTAAGCGGAACGATTGATTTCCTTTCAAGACGATGTCTTTGGGCACCGGCACTTTCGCAGCTGCCGCCGCAAAAGTGCCGTAGGTTTCTGACTTCCCACTGAACGCGTGCGTGATCATTCCATTCGCCGTGGTCAATTCCGAAACAGGTAAATTCCAAGCCTGGCTGGCCGCCGTCAAAATCATCTGACGCGCTGCAGAACCCACAGTCCGCAATTGCTTCCAAGCCATGCGAATACCTTGGCTACCTCCGGTAAACTGACGCGGAAAAGCTTTGGGGTCGTAATTTCCTTGTTCCACCTCCACTTGCTTCCAATCCACATCTAATTCCTCCGCGATTAACATCGGTAAAGAGGTCATTACGTTTTGGCCAAACTCTGGATTAGGAGAGAATATTTTGATCGAATTATCTGACGCAATTTTGATGAAACTGGTCACCTCTTGCCAGACCGGTTCGATATTTAATTCTGCTAGACTGTCTTCCGGCTTCGCACTTGCGAACCAAGAAATACCCAGCATCATGCCTCCACCAGAGAGCGATGAAACTTTCAAGAACGAGCGTCTGCTATAATTTGAGTCTGTCTTTTTCATCTTATTTCGAAGCGGCTAGTTGAATGGCTTTTTTGATACGCGTATAGGTTCCACAACGGCAAATGTTGCCGGTCATGAAGTTTTCAATATCTTCTTCGGTGGGATTCGGGTTGTTTTTCAAGAGAGCCGCGGCGCTCATGATTTGGCCGGACTGACAATACCCACATTGTGCGACGTCCACATCCACCCACGCTTTCTGTACCGGATGATCACCCTTCGCTGATAAGCCTTCGATGGTGGTGATTTCTGTTCCTGCCAAAGCCGAAATAGGCAACTGGCACGACCGAACCGCCTCCCCATTTAAATGCACCGTGCAAGCGCCGCAGGAGCCCACGCCACAACCATATTTCGTTCCTTCCATTCCCAGAATGTCACGGAGCACCCACAAAAGGGGCATATTTTCGTCCGCCTCTACCTGGTGGACTTTCTTGTTAATCTTAACGGAATATTTCTTGATCATAGTCGTGGTGATTTAAAAGACTTGTGGTAAAGATATTCAAATTTAATGTTTTATCTGATGCGTATCACGCACGCTACTAAATGTCAATGCGAGCATCTTCCAATCATTCCCTTGTTTTTGGTAGACTTCCGTCACCGTAAACTCCGTAACCGCCACTTGTTCCCGCACGATAGCATCTAATGTAATGCGATTCCAAACGATCGCTGCATTCCCTACGATCTCCACCGCGGTATCTTTCACTGTCGCTTTTTTATACCAAATGCGCCCCGTTTTAATGATGTCCAATTCTTCGTCTTTCTTCCAAGTTCCGCTCATATGAACGAATTTGGCTTTAGCATCTAATAATTTTTCGAGTTTATCGACGTCCTTGTCTGACATCCATTGCCACTTGTCCATCGACAATTGGATCAATTCTTTTTCTGTAGCGGTCTGTGCAAAGGAAGATGAAATAGAAACGAGCAAGATGCTCAATAAGAATACTAGCTTTTTCATGTGATTTATTGTTTTAATTTAACTGGTCGAGATAAATGAGAAAATGTTAATTGAGCCATTTTCCATGTATTATTTTCCAATACATATACTTCAGTTACCATAAATGGATTCGTCACAACGTTTCCCCCTACTTGTGCAACTAAATCGATATCGCTTAATAAAATGGCCGTATTGCCATAGAATTTTACATTGGTAGAATACACTTCCGCTTGTTTATACCAAATAAACCCGGCTTTGATGATATCCACTTCACGCGCTTTCCCCCAGGTTCCTCCCATGTGAACAAACTCGCACTTTTCATCAAACAATGTGGCTAATTTATCGGCATCTTTGTTGGCCATCCACTGCCACTTATCTTTCGATAATTGCTTGATCGTTTCTTCTGAATTCGTTTGTGCGAAAGCATTGGTGAGTGTCAAGAGCACAATGCTCAAGAATAATGCGATTGATTTCATAGATTTATTGTTTAAGCTACAAATTTCAAACTTCCTTCGCACAACCAAGTAGATAAATTCCGGGATTTTCTACCATTTTTACTTATTTAGAATTTAGGCCATTTGCATCTATTCGATAAGTGGTAAATTCGTTTTCAAATCTTACGGCCCATGGAACTGAACTACCCAGTCAATAGTATTGATAAATACAATGCAGATAATAATCATAAAACGTTACATCCGTTAGTATCTGTTGTTGATTTTTCCAAAGCAGACCTGCGTAATTGGGGCAATGCTGATACTATTAGACTTCAATATGGCCTTTATAGCATCTTACTAAAGGATGTAAATTGTGGTGATCTACGTTATGGTAAACATACCTATGACTACCAAGCGGGAACATTAATCTTTTTTGCACCTGGCCAAGTCGTGGAAATCGAGAATACGAAAATTCCTTATCAACCAATGGGCTTCGGTTTAGTTTTTCATCCTGACTTATTAATCGGAACTAGCCTGGCCAAAAGTATTTCACAATTCAAATTCTTCCATTACGAAACTCACGAGGCATTACACTTATCAGACGATGAGCGCCAAATGATGGTCGATTCTTTCGCTAAAATCGCTTATGAACTTAAACAACCCATTGACAAGCATAGCAAGAAATTAATTGTTTCTACCATCGAATTGTTTTTGGGTTATTGCCAAAGGTTCTACGACCGTCAATTCATCACGCGGGAACATGTGAACAAGGGCATTTTAGAACGCTTTGAAACCTTATTAAACAACTATTTTGAATCCGATCAGGCGCAAGTTTACGGCATTCCATCCGTTAGTTATTTCGCGAATGAGCTGCATTTATCGGCCAATTATTTTGGGGATTTAATCAAAAAGGAAACCGGTTTAACCGCGAAGGATTACATCCAAAACAAGACCATCAACGTAGCGAAAAACCGCGTATTCGAAACTGATAAAACGATCAATGAAATTGCATTTGAAATGGGCTTTAAATACCCACAACATTTCACGCGCTTGTTCAAACAACGTGTGGGACAGACGCCTAATGAGTTTAGGTTGTTGAATTAATTCTTATTTTACTTTGGAGGCACTAAAGTAAAATAACGGATTTTTTATTTTACTTTGCATAAAAGTTAATAATGATCGATTTAGCTCAATATACTTCCGGGAAACTCATAAAACACCCAACGGGCTACACGTATTTTGTACCCAGTAAAATCAATGAGCAGTGGATTTGGGATAATGCTCAAATCAATGCCCTACTAGAAAAAGCAGCCGCTAAACTGGGGGAGTTAAATTCGTTCTCCAAGCTTGTACCGAATATCGACCTATTTCTTCAGCTCCATATCACAAAAGAAGCTGTTATTTCCAGCAGAATTGAAGGAACAAAAACACAAATAGATGAAGCTCTTTTAGAGGAAGAAGATATCTCCCCTGACCGCAGAAATGATTGGCAAGAAGTAACCAATTATGTAAAGGCACTTAACAATGCCATTGTGGATTTAGAGACCTTACCCATTTCCGCACGTTTGATTAGAAAAACGCATGGTATTTTGCTGAATAGCGTGCGTGGAGAACACAAACAGCCAGGAGAATTTAGAAAAAGCCAAAATTGGATAGGTGGAAATTCTCTACTAGATGCGATCTTTATTCCACCCAATCAAGAATTAATATCCGAATTAATGAGTGATCTTGAGTCGTTTTTACACAACCAAGCTATTCAGATTCCTGCCTTAATTAAAATTGCGATAGTGCATTATCAGTTTGAAACGATTCACCCTTTTTTAGACGGAAATGGACGTATAGGACGTTTACTTATTCCGTTGTTTTTAGTAGACCAAAAAATCCTCGAAAAGCCGCTACTTTATATTTCAGCCTTTTTTGAAAAAGATAAAAGTCTGTATTATGATAATTTAACACGCGTAAGAACCAAAAGTGATATGACACAATGGCTAAAATATTTCCTCGTGGGAATATTGGATACGTCTGAAAATGCGATTGAAACCTTGAATCGTGTTTTGTCACTAAAAAGCCGACTAGAAGAAGAAATGGCTACCACTTTTGGGAAAAGAAGCCAAAAAGCAAACCTGCTTCTCCAATACTTATTTGAAAAACCGGTCGTCCACGTTAATCAAGTAAAAGAACTGACCAATTCCTCCTTCAAGGCGGCAAACGACTTAGTTAACAATTTTGTAGAAGCTGGTATTTTGAAAGAAATGACAGGAAAAAACAGAAATAGACTATTTATTTTTGAAAAGTATATTCAGCTATTTTAATTAGATATTTTTAATGTGCTTCGCCGGCACCCCACCCACAATTGTATTAGCAGGCACATCTTTCGTCACCACCGCACCAGCTGCCACAATCGAATTTTCGCCTACCGTAACGCCCGGTAATATAATGGCACCTGCTCCCAGCCATACATTTTTGCCAATGTGAATCGATTTCAGATCCAGACTTTTGCGATTGCTCGGATCCACCGGATGATTTTCCGTAACTAATTTCACTTGCGGCCCTATCAAGACATCGTCTTCAATCGTGATACCACCTAAGTCTAAAAACGAACAGCCGTGGTTAATGAACACGTTCTTACCTATCGTCGTATGCTTTCCAAAGTTGGTTGAAAATGGCGCTAAAACAGTCGTGGATGGATCGATGCTTTGGCCTAAAATTTCAGATAAAATCGCGCGAATCTCCTCCACATTGCCTGAAGCATTCAGCTTAGCAGATAGCGCAATCGTTTGATTCACGATCTCCCAAACCTCCGTCCATTGTGGGTCAGTGTGCGGAATAATTCCGCCGGCACGCATGCGTTCGAAAATGTTCATCTTTTAGGGATTAAGCTCAAATTTCACTTGACAATTCCCGGCACCTAGAGCTTTCGCTAAACCAGCTGTATCCGTTACTTTTCCAATACGCGTGTAACGATAGGGCGTGGAAAAAGATTCGTAAAAAAGGACCAACACATTATTCCCATATAGAAGTAAATCCCCGGATTGTATTTTACCTACCAATTCTGCTTGAGTAGGTAAAGCCTGTTTTAATTCAGCGTATTTTTCATTGCCATTCAACTCCACCATAGATAGGGTAAAGGGCAATTGCTTTAATAAGGCCGTTGTGCTTTCGCTCGCCTGTAAATTAGCCTGAAATACCTGTGAGCCAACGGATATTTTTAAACGTGGGGTTTCCATCATTTCTCGAATAGAGGCTAAGCAAACATAATTAACACATGCGAATATGAGAATAAACCCCAAAATGGCGTTTTTCATTTCCTTAAAAATAAAATTGGGCCAAAGCTTTTAACGCCTTTGGCCCAATACCATGTACTTTTTGCAAAGTCACAAAATCAATCTTTTGTAAATCCGAAACCTGCTTTACTTGCAAATTAACTAATGCCCGTAAAGCTGGTTGGGCTAAACCTATCGAATGAAAAACGATGTCCATTTGGGCAATAGCGTCCTGATAATCAAGTCGCTTTTCGGAATCATTTTTCAGCTCGCAAGCCATCCTATTTCACTACCGTAATCAATCCCGGAATCTCGACCATTTCGTTCGCCTCCGCCGCGTAATCTACGCCATCAAATCCGAAACCAAATAGGTTTAAAAAGTCTGATTTATACCCAGCTAAATCGCCAATGGCAGTCAAGTTTTCTGTCGTAGCTCCTTTCCATAATTCGGCCACTTCTTTTTGAACTTCTGGATTCATTTCCCAATCGTCGATACGGATACGTCCTTTCTCATCTACTGGAATGGTTCCATTTGTATAAAGACGCGCGCTGAATAGGCGTTGGATTTGCTCGATGCAACCTTCGTGCGTGCCTTCTGCCTTCATTATTTTGTACAATAAGGAGATGTATAAAGGAATGACTGGAATCGCTGAACTGGCTTGTGTTACTAAGGCTTTGTTCACTGAAACGAAGGCTTTGCCTCCTATTTTGGCCAAATCATCCGTAATCTTAAACGCCGTAGCCTCTAAATGGTCTTTCGCCATTCCGATCGTTCCTTTGCGGTAAACCGGCTCCGTTACTTTAGGTCCAATGTAGGAATACGCAACGGTCATCGCACCATCCGCTAAAACGCCCGCGTTCAACAAAGCGTCCATCCACATCGCCCAATCTTCGCCACCCATCACTTCCACCGTGTTCGCGATATCTTCATCACTGCAAGGAGTAATCGTCACATCTGAAACAATCCCTGTGTGGAAATCAACCGTTTTATCTGTGAATGTATCGCCGATAGGCTTCAAAACCGAACGGTGCAACACGCCTGAAACCGGGTGCTGACGCACGGGTGAAGCTAAGCTGTAGATTACTAAATCGATTTGGCCTAAATCAGCCTTGATTAAATCGATCGTCTGCTCTTTTACCTCGTTAGAGAACGCGTCGCCATTAATGCTTTTCGCATAAAGACCCGCTTTGCCTGCCGCTGCTTCAAAAGCAAGGCTATTATAATATCCAGGAGAAGCCGTTTTGCCTTCTGCAGGTGCTTTTTCAAAGAAAACGCCAATCGTCGCAGCATCCGATCCGAATGCACTCGTGATGCGAGAGGCTAAACCAAAACCCGTTGAGGCTCCGATCACAAGCACTTTTTTAGGGCCATCGATGGCTCCTTTTGACTTCACATAGTCAATTTGATTTAATACGTTTTTTTCACAACCTTTCGGGTGCGATGTCAAACAGATAAACCCTCTCATTCTAGGTTCAATAATCATAGTGCTTGTATTTTGTTTGTGCAAATATAGTTAAAGCCCTATATTTTACATAATAATGAGAAAAAGGTCTGAGCTTTTGATAGATTTGCAAAAAAATCAACGAATCACTTATGGCTTTCATTACGATTGAATCAACGATAAACGCGCCCATCGCGCAAGTTTGGGAGAAATGGACAACACCCGAACACATCCAAAACTGGAACTTTGCTTCCCCCGATTGGCATTGCCCATCGGCGAAAACAGACCTACAAGTAGGCGGTGAATTTCACTATGAAATGGCGGCAAGAGATGGGTCGGCGAGCTTTGATTTTTGGGGTACTTTCCAACAAATCGAGGAACAAAAATCACTCGACATTCTGATTGGTGATGGCCGTAAAATGAAAGTTACTTTCGCATCCACCGAAATGGGCACGAAAGTAACTGAACAATTTGAGCCGGAAAATCAAAACCCGGAGGACATGCAACAAGCCGGCTGGCAGATGATTTTAGATAACTTTAAAAGCTACGCAGAAAGCGCTATTTAGCAGGTTTCAATATCAACGAAACACGCTCCAAACAATCATCCAAATGGTAGCGCACTTCTTTATCAGCAAACTTTGCTTTCGAAGCCGCTAAACTCGCTTGAAGTGCCTTCAACTCGCCACGCACAATCGAGCGGACATCGGATTGGGCTACTGGATAGCTTTCACGCGACATTAAAACAACAGGCGCCTGATCAGTCATCAACGTTTTCAAACGTTCAATGTAGGCCTTTTGTAAATTACGACGGTATTGATCGATGTTTTTCCCTGAAGCTAATTCGCTCCAAATGCCTCCGCGTACATCTTGAAAAAGATCGATTGTCTTGTAATGATTTGGGGTAGTCAAACCTGAATTATCCAATCGTGCAAAAGTCTCTAAACTTAACATGCGATTCAATGGGCTAACTTGCAAGCTTCTCATCCGATCGATATAACCGGCCATGTTGTGCGTTACTACCTCTCTATTAATCAACCAATCCACATTTGTAAATACATTCGAAATGATCCAGTTAACAGCGGCTTGTTGGCTCGCTTTCGGTACTGGATTATAGGAAGAAATGTTTTGATTTGGTTTAGCATATTGCTCATACACGCCGCCCACCATCGTTGTTACGTGGCCCACATAACGCGACCAAGAACTCAATAATTCATCGTTTAATTCGATCAAATCCTCGTAATCATTGGTCTTTTTGCTCGTCCAATCGGCTAAGTTTTTAGTCACATATTTCAAGTTCTTCACCCCATACGTACTCGCACGAATGGGATCATTTCCGATATCTTCTGTTTGAGAACTTGGATCAAAAGTCGTTCCTTGATTGCCAAAACGGAATCTGGCATCCCCTGTTTTGGCCTCAATCCACTTATCTAAAGTAGGCACTTCATCTTCTGGTCGAACCGCGTCTGGTAAAACTCTATATCCCCAATTCACGGCATAGTTATCATAAGGCCCCATTTGTCGGATGTAGCGAACGCCCTGGTCACCCGGCTGCGCGATGTAATTAAAGCGCGCATAGTCCATAATACTCGCAGAGATTCCCTCCTTATTCGTGAAGTCTGCTTTGCGGTAATTCTCCACCTCATACGAGCTGCTGGCCCCCATATTGTGTGGGAAACCTAAAGCGTGACCCACCTCGTGCGAAATCACCATTTCCATCATTTCACCAATGTCCTCCTCGCGCGTATCAAGGGTACGAGCGTTCGGATTAGACGCTCCCGTTTCTAATAAGAAACGGTTACGGTACGAACGTAAATGGTTATGGTACCAAATAATGTCACTCTCAATAATCTCTCCAGAACGCGGATCGCTGACGCTTGGTCCTGTTGCATTTCGGGTGGTACTCGCCACATAACGAATCACCGAATAGCGAATGTCTTCTGGTGAAAAATCTGGATCCTCCGCCGCGGTCGGTGGATCTTTGCAAATAATGGCATTTTTAAACCCGGCCACCTCAAAGGCTTTTTGCCAATTCTCCACTCCTTTTTTCATGTGCTTGCGAAGCTTCATCGGAGTCGCTGGATCCAGGTAATAGACAATCGGTTTGATCGGTTCAACTAGTTCCCCGCGCTTGTAAGCGGCCATGTCTTTAGGCTCTAGACGCCAGCGTTGGATATAGGATTTTTGAACGGATTTTAATTCCTCACTAGAGTAATCGTATTGCTTTTGGGTGAAATAACCCACGCGCTCATCAAATAAACGGGGTTTCATCGGCTTCTCTGGCAACAAAATCATCGACTGATTCATCTGCAAACTAATGGTCTCAGTGTAGGCAGTTGCAGATGGTTTCGAAGCATTGTAAGTGAAATCTTGTAACACCTCGATGTTCAACGGGAATGATTTGATAGAACGAATGAAACTCCGAGACGCATCTAAATTTCTTACCCCATGTGTCACGCGCAAGGAGGCATCCAATGCGCTCATCGCTGGAATGTCACTGCTATAAAACTTCGTTACATCGATAACGACATTTGAAGAGTCTTTGCTATATGTTTCAATATCGAACATATACAAAGTAGGCTCGTAATTATTTGCCTTGACCGATAAGCTAATGGGCAAGGAATCCGCTGCAACAGCCACATAGGATTTGATTTTGATTAAGATCTTTTCTTGGAACTTTTCCCACACAATTAATTGCTCGCGTGAGGATGTTCCTGCATTGACATAGCCGCCGCCGATGCCCGTTGGAAGTTTGGCGATTTGGCTAACTAATAACATGTCTTTCCCTAGGTGTTTTTTCGGGATTTCGAAATAGAATTTGTCGCCTATTTGGTGAGTGGTGAATAGTCCTTTTTTAGATTTAGCCTCTTTCGTAATAACCTGATCGTAAGATTTAGCTTTCGATACGGGCCTCTTTGCGGCGGAAGAATCCGCTGATTTTGGCTGCACGGCTGCAGGTGATTTAGTGGTTTGCCCAAGGCTTAAAAAAGTAGCGGCTAGTAGACCGCAGCTGAGTAGAAGTGCTTTTTTCATTCGTTATTTGAATTTGGTCCAAATTAATGAAATAATTTTTTAATCCACGAACGCCTTGTAGGCTAACCATAAAAAAAGCCCTCAAATGAGGGCTTTCAATTTAGTTAATTTAGCTATTATTTCACTTCCACATCAAAACTAAGATCAATATCCGTGCTTCCGCCCGCTTCTTGACCCGTCTTCACTTTCACCCCATTTAATTCTGGCTGGTGCTTTAATAATAGATTTAATTTACCCGTTCCGGCTGTGGACTGAGTCAAAATGGAGGAGGATAATCCGATAGGTAAACCATTTTTGTCCTTGTCCAAAATAGTCGTCGTTAATAAAGCCGCCGGCGTTGTCTTGTATACAAAAAGATGCACATCTGATTCTTCGTCGATTTCCTGGGTAATATCTTTTACCGGAGATTTCGTATCGTCATAAACCCCGACAGAAACGGAATAGGTTACTCCCTTATTTAACACGATTTTATCAAACTTTTCAGGAGCCGTTTTCGGGTCCCCATCCTTATCTTGAAAAGTATAGGTAAGGGTAGTCTTCGCGGCTACATCTGTGAATTTTAATTCCACACGCGTGATTAACTCGTTGTCATCTGTAGGTTCAATCTCCTCCTCTTTTTTACAAGATGTAAACAGTAGCGCGGCAAATAAAATGGGTAGGTATTTTTTCATATAATGTTGATTTATTAATGGGCCAAAGTTCCGCACAGAATCTCCAAATAGTACCCCCAATCGTCTATTGAATCTACTGATTTCGTCTACGCAATTATTGCGGTCTATAAATTGCACCGGTTACAAAATCAACAATTGCTCCTGGCCAAAACAAAAGTACATCAGCAATCAATGCTGCACTTCTAATTTCTCTGGCAGGTTTTCCTGGAACCGGCTTAGTTCGTTGGTATTCTGTTACTCTTCCTCCGAGTACAGTCGCACAAGAGCTCATTGAGGCAAGTATTGCCAAAGCAAATGCAGTTTTAATAAGTGATTTTTTCATAAGGCATTTCGTTTTATCTATTTCAAAGATAAACTAATTTATGCCTTGACGGTCAAAGTAGAACCAGTAATTTCAATCGTTAATTTCGTTAGACCCTTTGTCGCTGGACCTTGCACTAAAGCCCCATTTCCACTGAACGAAGATCCGTGAGCTGCGCAGAAAAAGGAGGAAGTTGAATTATTGTATTCCACCGTGGCACCGGCATGAGGGCAAACAGAAGAGAACGCTAAAAAACTAGTGACGGCATTTCCGGACGCGGTACGGATGACGATGGTGGAACTTTTGGCAACAAAATCGTTGATGTTTTTTAACTCTGAATCTAAATTTACTGTGGTCCCCGCTGAATTTCCTGACGGATTTGATCCAGTAGCTGGCGGCATAGGCCCAGGGCTTTCTGAGGAACAAGCAGCAGCCATACAAGCAACACAGGTTGCGGCTAAACCACCGGATAATTTGTGTAAGAACTCTTCGCGATTCATGTTCATCTAAGTAGCTATTTTTCAAGCTATAAACCAGATAAACTTAGTTTTGTTTCGTGAACAATTTTTGCGTGTAATCCAGCAAACTCAAGCCCCCAGCTTCCCCATGTCCAGGAACCACATGTTTCGCACGCGGAAATGCCTTTTTTACTTTTTCCACGGTGGCAGACCATTCATCTACATTTGCATCGCCTAGATAGCCCTTAGATGCGCCCATTTCTTTAATCAAACAGCCCCCAAACAACACCTTTTCGCCAGGAAAATAGCCCACCACGTTATCCCACGTATGGCCTTGGCCTAAAAATTTGATCCAAACTTTTTCGCGTCCTATTTCCAATGTTAAAGAATCTTGAAAGCCCTTTTTAGGTACTTCAGCGCCACTATTTTTTGCTAATTCTACCGTTAAGTTATTAGCGTATGAGCGTATTCCGGCATCATGAAATGCCTTTAGACCGCCTAAACAATCATTATGAAAGTGAGTGGGAACTACTGCAATGATTTGGCAATGTAATGAATCTTGAACCAAACGAATTAATGCTTTTGCACTTTGATCATCCGTGGGCGTATCAAAAACAAGGGCTTGCTGCCCATTTCGAACCACTAAACCATTGCAAGGAACATGGCCAAAATCCTCCGTTTGTAAATAGGAGGTATGGATAAAGGTATTTTTCGTGAGCTGCTTTAACAATACTTGTTGGGCTTGAGCAAGAGGTGCGCTAATTAACAATAAAAATAGAATTCGTTTCATCCGGCTTTAATATTAGAATCCCAAAATTACCTTTTTCAACACATCACCACCGAAACAGTCCCTAAAAAATCTTATTTAAAATAATTCTAAATAGTGTTGCGTGAGTCGCGTCTGCTTTCTACATTTGTGTTCTATTTAAAATTAGTCTAAATAAAGTTTAAATGAAAAAAGTGCTATTCGCCTTCGTATTACTACTTAATTTCTCCTCACTTGCACAATTAGGCTCTATCTCAGGCCTAATTTTGACGGAGTCGAAAGAAGCTCTTCCAGGAGCAACAGTCACTTTAGTGGGGACTGTTCGTGGTGTGCAAACGAATGCAAAAGGTCATTATAACCTCAAAGGATTAAAGCCAGGGCAATACACCATTCAAGTGAGTTTTGTGGGTTATAAAACCCAATCGCAGGATGTCAACCTTAAAGAAGGCGAACAGCAAGAAGCAAATTTTATACTAAGCGACGTGACAGAACTTCAAGGCGTTTCGGTCACGGCTCAATCAGGCGTAAAAGGCAATTCCTTTTTACCTCAAGTCAACGAATACACCATAACAGCAGGCAAAAAGAATGAGGTGATCTTACTCGATAACCTACAGGCGAATTTAGCGATGAATAATTCTCGCCAAATCTTCTCTAGAACTCCGGGAATCTCGGTTTGGGAAAGTGATGGTTCCGGGATTCAATTAGGGGTGGCCTCGCGCGGATTATCGCCTAATCGTTCTTGGGAATTTAATGTGCGCATGGACGGATACGATATCACGCCAGACCCGATGGGCTATCCAGAAGCGTATTATACGCCCCCGATGGAAGTAGTGGATCGGATTGAAATCATTCGGGGAGCGAGTTCTTTGCAGTATGGGCCACAGTTTGGAGGGCTGATGAATTTCGTTCTTCGCAAGCCTGATCTTTCTACAAAGCTGGTAGTGGAAAGCCAAAACACCACCGGAAACAATGGCCTCTTCAGCTCCTTTAATTACGTGGGTGGAACCGCTGGACGTTTAAGTTATACAACCTACTATCAAAAACGCGTAGGAAATGGATGGCGCCAAAACTCCTATTTTAACACGGACCATTCCCATGCGGAAGTGTCTTATGCGCTTTCTAACAAACTTAAAGTAGGAGCTCAACTCACCTATATGTATACACAAAGTCAACAAGCGGGCGGTTTGACTGATACAGAATTTGCCCTCAATGCACAGCAAAGTAAGCGCGCGCGAAACTGGTTTAGTAATCCTTGGTTCATCTACGCGCTAACTGCGGACTATGTCATTTCCGCGGATTCGAAACTGAGTTTGAAATATTTTGGGACGACGGCTGAACGCAATTCTGTGGGTTTTACGAAGGCGATAACGGAGGTGGATCCGATGGGAAATAGGCAGGTCGATCGCGATTTTTACCAAACAAATGGTACGGAATTGCGCTACTTAGTGAACTATCAAGTAGGATCTTGGAAGAATACAGTAGCTACAGGTTTGCGGTATTTCGCTGGAGAAATCAAACGCAAGCAACTGGGGGTAGGAAGCAATGGAAACGGAATGGATTTTAATATTCAAGGGCTATACACCCGCGACTTAGAATTTCATAACACGAATTACGCAGCTTTTGCAGAGACCATTCTGAGACCATCAGAACGTTTGCTGGTGACGATGGGCGCACGTTTGGAACAAATCGAAACACATATGATTGGGCAATCTGGGTTAAGCACTACCGGTTCGCCCATCGCAGCCACACCAAGTACGCGAGGAAGGTCTTTCGTTTTACTAGGCGCAGGCACGGAATATAAGATAAGCGCTAACACAAAAATCTATAGCAACATTGCGCAAGCCTATCGGCCCGTATTAGCTTCGGACCTTTTACCCCCTGCCACCACAGACGTGATTGATCCGAATTTATCGGATGCCAAAGGCTTTAACTTTGACCTAGGATACCGAGGCGAACTAGGTAATTATTTGACCTTTGATGTAGACTATTTCTACCTCGATTACGATAACCGCGTAGGGACTATTTCGCGTACAAATATGGAGGGAAAGATCTACCAATACCGCACAAACCTAGGGCATTCGGTTTCCAAAGGCGCAGAGGCCTACATCGAATTTAGCCCTACCACCGCGTGGCTAAAAGGGGCAAAAATCGGTAATATCTCTGTATTTGCCTCTGTCGCTGCCATTCAGGCGCGCTACCTCGATTTCAAAACAACAGCTGTGGTAAGCGGTCAAATTTTGGAGGGTAATTTAGCCGGGAAAAGCGTTGAAAATGCGCCAGAAAAAATCAATCGCTACGGAATTACGTATTCGAAAAAAGGACTTTCCCTGAGCTGGCAAATCAGCGACATTGGTCAAGCTTTTGCGGATGCCAGCAATACGGTTGCGGCAAACGCTGCAGCGACCACGGGTTTAATTCCAGCGTATCAGGTGCAAGATATTTCTGGGTCTTACAAGTTTAAAAAGTACGCTCAGCTGAAATTTGGAGTGAACAATCTAAGTGATGCTCGCTACTTTACCAGAAGATCTGGCGGCTATCCGGGACCGGGAATTTTACCTGCAGATGGACGGACTTGGTATGTGGGATTGAATGTGAAGTTTATGAATTAACTCAAGATCCGTCTGTGGTAATTTATTTGGCCTAAATGATACGCCAAATGTGTCTCCAAATGGATAAAAATATAAGAGACCGTTTTCTCTTCATCGAAAATCTTGATGGGATAGATTTTACTCAGATTTTCAGCCGGAAAATCACCTAAAACCTGCAATACAATCGGATGAATTTCATCCAACATAGCTAGTAATTTTGCTCGGGGAATTCCCGTCGCAGAAAACTCAAGCGGGCGATCACGAACATATCCTGTATTCGCGTAAACTGCCCCGAAAAACGTGTTCAAATTACCCATCAAATGCAAAAATACATTGCCCCCAGGATTTGAAATCCCTGGAGTCTTTTTCCAAACCGAAGCATCATCGAGGTAAGATTCGATTTCGTTTCGAAGCGACTTCAGGTCGCGATCGTAAAGGGATATAAGATCTTTTAATGTGCTCATTTTTTTTAATTATTTAGCGCTACCAAAAGTACTAACATTATGTCATTCCAAGCCTACCTAAATAACATTCAAGCCAAAACCGGTAAAAGTCCAGACGAGTTTAAATCATTGGCAGAACAAAAAGGCTTTCTGCAAAACGGGAAACTGGTACCTTCTGTAAAAGCTACAGACGTCACCAATTGGTTAAAAGACGAGTTTCAATTAGGCCATGGACATTGTATGGCGATTTGGGCGCTTTTTAAGGGGAAGACGGATTAGTCGTAATGAAAACGACACTTCGCGATTTGGATTTCATCATCCACGATTCGATAGATTAATCGATGTTCTTCGTCAATTCTTCTCGACCAAAATCCCGCATAATTGAATTTTAATGCTTCTGGTTTTCCGATGCCCTCAAATGGATTTCGCGAAATATCCTTTACCAACTCATTGATCCGCTTGATTTTGTGCTTATCAATTTTCTGCCAATACAGATAATCCTCCCAAGAAAGCTCCGTAAATACGATTTTCATTATTCAGCGAGGTCCTTATATACTTTCTTGCCTGCTCTTAATGATTCGATAGATTCATCCAATCGCTGTTGATTCTTGCGAGAGGAAAGTTCATGCTGTGTGCTTTTAAGGGAATTATATTCCTCTAAAGACATTATTACAACCCCAGAATCCTTTCCTCGGTTTATAATTAGGGTATCAAAGCTTTCGGTCACACGATCAAAATAACTCTTAATATCTTTCCTGAAGTCTGATAAAGTAGTCGTTAACATAATGTACAATTTTATGTACAAATATATGTACATAATTTCGGAAAAACTTCATTGCCACAAATAAAAAGAGGGACACATTGCCCCCCTTTTTATCAAACCCTAAACCAATTTTATTTCTTTTGTGATGCTGCAACTTCTTCATACAATGTAGTAGGGTCAAAGAAGCGGTATTCGCGAACGATTTTATCTCCTTGCCAAATAAAAGCAAGGTGCAATGGTGCAGAAACTTCTTTATTCGTAAACTTTCCTTTACCCGTCCACACACACCAAACTCCTGTATGCTCTTCTCCATTTGCAAATTTTAAAGTCATGATGTTGTCCGTAGTTACCTTGATGTTCGAATAAAAATCATGGTTCATACGCTCATTTGCAGCAAAACCTGCGCGTCCACCTGGATTGGCTTTCGTTTTCCCGCCTTCTTGGTTTGCAGCCATTTGATCGTAAATCTGAACGGTATCTACATAGTACTCATAAATCTTACTGGAATCATTCTTCATGTAAGCTTCCAAAAGCTCTTTCACCTTTGCAGACTTTTCATCTTGTGAGGAAAACGTTCCAGAATGGGGATCTGATGATGTCGAAGCATCAGCCGTTTTTGTTTCTGGTGATGAGCAAGCAAACATTGCAGCGATGACCATCAGGGGTAGTAGTAATTTTTTCATAGTATAATTTAGAATTGTTATGTTTGCCAAATATAAGTATCATTTTGATACTAAAAACATTTTCTAGATTATTTCCCAAAAAAATAAAGCAACAAAAAAGCCCTCGGAAAATTCCGGGGGCTCTAAAAATCGAATAATAAGATTACTTAAATAACAAGGGATTCTTTAAATGACTTATAACTTTCAATCATCTCATTGATATAGTTATCCTTGTCGTTTTTCATACGCGTTTTTACCACTTCGGTATACGTATCTCCTAAATGATCATAATAAAAATCGGTGGTAAACAACGCGATTTCTACCATGATAGGAAATGTTTCCATCCCTTTTTCTTCTAAAAGGTAATGCACATTTTTCTTGTTGACTTCTCCTTTTTTTCTACTGATATATCCAAGTGATTCCAGTTTTTTAAGCCGATTCGAAAGCATTTTACTCGGCATTAATTCTGGTGCAGCCTTGAATTCATTAAACGTAGACTTATGAAGAAACAACATATCTCGCAGAATCAATAGGGTCCATTTATCCCCAAAAACATCCAAACCGGTTGCTACTGGACACAAAGACCGAAACTGTACTACTGTATCATTTTCCATAACGGTCGCATAAGTACACTAAGATTACTTAAATCCTATCTTTTCTAAACCCTTATGGCTGATCACGATTGCCTCTAAAGCCGTTTCATTGAAACAAGCATCTTGCTCTACGAAATAGTATTGCATGCCAGACAATTTCTTGTTGTCTAAAATACGTTTGAAATCAATCTTTCCATTTCCTACTGGAGCGAAACGACCTTGATCATCCATATCCTTTACGTGCCAAATTTTGAAACGACCTGGGTAGCGTTTGAAATAATCCACTGGATCTGCTTCAGCTTTAGTTACCCAATATAAATCCATTTGGAAGTTAACGTGCTTCGGATTGCAATGCTCTAATAGATATTCGATAGGTACAATACCCTCTGCATCTTTTCTGAATTCGAAATCGTGGTTGTGGTACAATAACTGCAAGCCACCAGCGGTACATTTCTCGCCTAATTTGTCTAAGATTTCTGCCAAATTCTTAGCGCCACCTTTCATCGCCATACGCTTATTCACATTATCAAACGTAAACAATCCCATAGGAGGAACTGGAATGACAAAGTACTTGAATCCTGCTGCTTTTAAATCTGCGATTTGTTGATCGATATTTTCAAAAGTAACCGTTCCTTGGTGAGCAGAAATAGGCGTTAATTTCATCTCATCTAATAATGATTTGAAATCCACTGGAGATAGATTATAAAATTTGCCATTGTTGTAACCGGCAGATTCTACGTTTACATAACCCGCTTGCGCTACTTTTTCCAAGGTTGCACGCGCATCTTTCATCGCATCACGAACCGTATATAAGGCTAAACCTCCGAAACGCTTGTCCGATTGAACTTCTTTATCCGTTGCTTTGAAGGAGAATAGGGTCATGGCCAACATGGCACATACCGCTACTATTGATTTGATTTTCATAGTTACTGAATTAAAAATTTTGTTGAAAATTCAAGTTAATGTATTTTTTCGATAAAATAAGCCCTTACTCCTGCAAAAGCAATTTCATGTCCTCTATGCATTGATCTGCATCTAAGGGAATCGTGCCATTATAAATCCCGCGAATGCGGCCTTTTTGATCCACTAAAATGATGTGCTCTGTGTGTAAAAACTCGTTTGTATCCTTATTATAACCGATAGACTCTTCTGCAAAAAAGGATTGGCGGGCGAGGGTGTAGATGGATGCTTTGGGGCCCGTTAACAATGACCAATTCGATGAGGAGATTTGGAATTTTTCGCCAAATTTATGCAGTGTCTTCA
Source organism: Aquirufa esocilacus (assembly GCF_042715595.1). Classification (NCBI taxonomy): domain Bacteria; kingdom Pseudomonadati; phylum Bacteroidota; class Cytophagia; order Cytophagales; family Flectobacillaceae; genus Aquirufa; species Aquirufa esocilacus. The sequence goes on from NZ_JBBKXX010000002.1 coordinate 401,401, forward strand.
CATCGTCGAACCAAGGCGTTACGGTAAAAGAAACAAGGGCTACCGTTGAATTTGACTGAAAAGCTTTTTCGATGCGCTTCATTTGAGCGGTCATATCAGGACAAATATTGCTGCAGCGCGTAAAAATGAAGTTCGCGACGTACACTTTCCCTTGAAGTGATTCACTGCGGAATAATGTACTGTCTTGATTATAAAAGGCAAAAGGTTTAATGCGGTGCGTAATTTTCGAACTAGCCTCCGCCTCACTGATAAAATAGGGATTGAAATCAGGGGTGTTATAAAAAGGAATTTTCGAAACAGGGGTTTCCGAACAAGCCACTAAGAAAATACTAATAAGCCAATAATTTCTCATCCCGATTCTTGCAGTTTTTAGTGCCTAATAAACCATAGCGGCGACCGTTTATGATCACAAAATTCGAACGAATTTTGCCGTTTGCATGCCACATTTTTTGGACTCCTTCTTCTTGTCCATTTTTGTAATGGGCTAAGTGAAAAAGTTGTCCATTTTCAGCCCATTCTTTAAGCTCTCCTTCGTATGCATCATTAACCGCAGTGTATTCAAAACGCTTCTTGCCATTCTCCCAAAACGCCGTTTGCAAACCCTGCCGAACTCCATTCTGAATGTATCGAATTTCCCTAATCTGACCAGATGGGAAATACTTTTTTTCGACTACGGTTTTCGGCTCTGATTTAGAACAGCTCCATAAAAAAAGAAGAAGTACAGCGTATCTCATTATTGTGTTAGTGTTCCTGGCGTACCATAAAAACCATTACCGTTTAAATAAGGTGCTTCTGACGTAAAATGATAGTGGTAAATTCCATTCGGATAATCTACTGTGGCGTGGCTATGTCCATGGTACACATCTAAATTTGCATTCGTCACCGCAGAACCCGTTTCTTCTTGCGGCCCATATACCGGGAATCCGTCCAAAAGGAATCCCATTAGGCCGGATTTAGTCGACTTAACGGTGGTTAGATGCAAAGGTTCCACGTGGTAGTGGTATACCCCTGAGTTTTGTGGATGACCATAAAACTGATCAAATCCCGCCATTTCTCCCTTTAGTTCTTGATTGTTCGGGCCGGCATACTGATTGAAAAATGGTACACCATTTAAAGCAATACCGATGGGACCTAAAGGTGTTGCTGCATGATTTGTTGCCATTACAGGGTTAGCAGGAATTTTGAACGTAGCCGATTGTTCGATGATGGAATTCGGATTTTTTTCAAAAATATATCCTCCAAAAGTAAGCCCAGAATACGACTGATATAGACTATTGGTCGTTGCATAATAAGGACTTTTATGATCCGGCAACCCATTTACTTTGATGGAAATAGTCGTCCCATCACTCGTCACACTAGATGCACCATAGATTTTCTTATAAACGGCTGGAACTTCGGCTGATGAGGCAGCTGGAGTAACAGTAGAATCATCTGTTGAACAGGCGAAAAATAACGTGGCTAATGTGACTACGCTGATGGATTTCTTCATGGGATATTTAAGTAAGAGAAGTAATAAAATAGGAGCAATAAAAAGGAGATAATAATAGTTAAACGCCTGCTCAGAATCTACAGTAATTCCCGTAGGCTGAATGTGTACCTGAGCTGAAAAATGATTCGAAGATTGTAATACGAATTGATTCGATTCTGTGGCACCGTCAATGACTTTAAAAACCATCAAGTGGCTGTTAAGCTCTTTAAATAACTCATTTTCCACAGAAATTTTAGCTGCATCCGCGGGCAAACCAATCAACGTAAATTTCAAATCCGTTTGGTGGCCTAAATGACATTGGCCATCATTTAGCGTTACCAATTGTAGAACCCCCGACTTGATTTTAATGGCGCTTTTGACCTGCTGAATTAACTCTTTTTGAAAGGCTTCGGCGGAGCTAAATTTTTTGTTCCCCAGCGCACTTTCAAATGCCTCTAACGACGCACTAAGGTGCGCGGTCCACTGCCCTTTCGAGTCTCGCACAAGTGCAAATGTGGAGATTTGTGGACTATGTCCAAAAACGCCCAGCGGCAAAAAAAACAGCAAAATCAGTAGTCTACGCATTAATTAGTGGTTATTTCAACGCTTCCTTGCGCACCGTGAAAACAACCGATGAAACTGTTGCTTCCTGCTTTGGCCACATGATAATGATAACCCCTGGTCGTGTCATAATGTCCGCGGCAAGCATCTAAATCTGTCGGTTCTTTATTCGTTTTATCTAACAATTCATACATCCCAAAACCGTCCATCGCATACCCAATCATCGCAGCATGACCATCCGATTGTTCTACTTTCTTGCTTTTCCCGGTAGCAGCATGGTAATGGTAGCCCGTTGCCCCATTGACGTGACCGCCCGCGTCATCCATCGGAGCTAAGGTATAAGCGCCTAAAATAGCTTGCGTAGGTGCGGGTGGATCAAAATTAATTCCGTTAAAAGCGACTCCTACCATACCGCCAGGAGCGCCGCCACCTAAGGTTGTTGTCCCGTTCGTTTTAATCGGTTTAACAGGAATATAATAAGTTAATTTAATGTTAGAGAAATAAGTGGGCTGGCATTCCACGCAATAATTATTGTATTGTGGATCTACGTCAGGACGTGCAGCAGCCTGGCAAGCTTCTTTAGTGTTTGTCACTTTAATGGTTCCGTCGCTTCTAATTAGATTCCATTTTGAATCATTATAAAAAGTGGCCAAATTTTTCACAAACGCTCCATCCACATCATAGATATTCCCTTTTTCAAACCAAAGCCCCCCCTTACTAGCATCATCCGTCGCATTAGTGGGACACCAAGGGCCCATGACATGATCCGTAGGTGTTTTAGAAGTAGTGATTTTATAACACATCGTGGTCGTACCATTTGAAAGTGTTTTTTCTACTTTAGTGATGGTTCCCACTAAACCTGCTGGGATAAAAAGCGTAGGGTCAACCTCTAAAATGACGTCAGTGGCATTAGATGGGCTAATATCTTCCGATTGTGAACAAGCTGTTAGTAATAAACAGCTGAAGATTATTTTAATGGATTTACTTAACATGAGGTTTTCCTTTTTTGTTCTTAGATGCATCGTATCTAGAATTCCTTCGGATTAAAAAATATTTTTATTTCCCCCGAAGAATTTGGAAAGCAGAAACATCTAAGGTATGATTGAATGATGGATCGGGAAATTAGGGATTTGATTTCGGGTGACGAGTTGGCTTTCCGGGCTTTGGTAAAAGAATACCAAGGCCGGGTTTTCCATCACGCCATGCAGATTCTACGGAACCGAGAGGAAGCAGAGGATGTGTGTCAAGAGACGTTCATTCAGGTGTATGAATCGATTAAATCGTTTAAGGGTCAATCTTCGCTGAGTACGTGGATTATTCGGATTGCAATTAACAAGGCTTTGGAAAAGCTTCGAAAAGAAAAACGACGAGCCCAGTTGCGGGAATTATTGCCCTGGTGGATGCCAAACGAATCTAAAAGCTATGAGTCCACGGAACTCCACCCGGATATTCAATTAGAAAATAAAGAAAAAGCGCTGTCACTTTACCGCGCCATTGACCGATTAAATCCAAACCAACGCGTTGCCTTTACGCTGATAAAATTAGATGAAATGTCGTATGCCGAGGCCAGTGAATTGATGAACTTAAGTATCAAAGCTATAGAATCGCTCGTCAGTCGTGCGAAAGAAAACATTAAAAAAGAGTTGAAATGAAAGAAGACCCATTAGACGAACAATTGCAGGTCCTTCAAGGCCTACAGTGGAAAAATCAAACAGAGGTGTTAGATCATTTGTTTGATACCATGCAAGAAAAAGAGCAAAGCGAGTCAATGCGCTGGATGGCGGCGGCAAGCTTCGTAGCTATATTTTTCTCCGGTGCCCTATTTTATGCCGGGAAACAAACGCAACAAGAAATCGCCCAAATTCAACTGGAATCCGTAGCTAAATCCTACGCAGCAAACAATTTAACCTATTAAAACCATGGTAAATCAACGCAAAAAAGTGTGGACTTGGGTATTTGGTATTGGCCTGTTCATTAATGTGCTAGCGCTCGGATTTTTTGTTTTCAACGAATTCCAACATCGTCCCTTTCCTGGCGGTCCACAATTAAAAAATGTCATCGCCGATGAACTTCAATTCAATGAACAGCAGCGGACCATTTATGCTGGTTTCGTCAAAAATCACCAAGATCAATCGGCCGAAATTAGAAATGAGATCGCTAATGCTAAAAAAGCCTATTACCAATTTGAACATAAAAATCCGCAAGCCCTGCAACAATTAACAGCGACTTACGGAAAATTAGATTCATTGAATTATGCTCACTTTCGCGATATCCGAGGACTATGCAAAGGCCCTCAAATTAAGGCCTTTGATCGCTTAGTGGAAAAGATTTTAACGAGTTCGAACTTTGGTTTTATGGGACCTAAGTCGAATCGTTAAAACTGCCATTTATACACCACATTAGGGAAGAAGCCTAGTTGGTATTTCGTGTTGATGCTTTGGCTTTTATTGTCATAATTCTGCGAAAAAATATTCTTGTGATTCGTCACATTTTGCAAATCCAACGAGACCGTATGTGAACGGTTTTTGTTCGCGCTATTTAAGGTATATCCTACCTTGAAATCTACCCGGTAATAATTTTCATAGAAACTCGAATACTCCTCAGAAGATAGTTGTTCGCGACTGGTTGCTTTAGAATTCAAAAGGTCAATCGGAGTGTAAGCCCGCCCTCCTGCATTCGTATACTTTACATCAATCGAAATCTTATTTCGACCAGCGCGACCAACCGTCCATTCTTTTCCCCCTAATACATTAAAAATATACTTGCCATTAAAGGCTGTATTTCGTTCAATGCCATCACTGGCGACATATTTTGAATCATACAAAGAGGTCGTAAATAGGCCATAATACCCGTCGCTGAAAAACTTCTCCACCGTTAATTCAAGGCCATAATTCTTGCCCGTTCCTTCATTAACCAAACTATCCTGTAAATCTGTTTTAAATGTCGCACCCGTATTCAACATCGAATAACTGCTAGAATATGACGTAACCGGAACATTATAAATAGACTGGTAATACGCCTCTGTCTTAATTCTCCAGTCCTTCCAAGGCTGAACATTATAACCTAAAACCAAGTGGTGACTTTTCGTAAAGTCCAAACCTTGATTTGTGTAACTCTTGCTTCCGCTCGGATTTGTGCTAGCTAAAAAATAAACATTGATCGGCTGCAGTTGGGCATTCAATCCGTAGCCAAAATTCAAACTACTATTATCCGAAGTTGCATAAATCAAGCCCAAACGTGGCTCCACAGAAGTAGAATTATTCAACGAAAATAATTGGGTATTCAAACCCGCATTCATCGTCAATCTTTCGCTAACATCGTATTTAACGTGAGCAAATGCTTGGGCAAGGTTCGTGCTACTATTATAATCCCAAAGCTGCATATAGGTGTCTCTAGCCCTATTTTTAGTTTTATAATTCAAATACAGATCAATCACTTCGTTTCGAATTCCCACCTTAATAAAGGTCCGTGCATTTAGTTTTGAATGGTAAGTGGAACTAAAATTATAGCTCGTTCGAGCTACATTATTTACCTCTTTAATAAAGTCGAGGTTGTCGTTTCGGTCAAAATCATAGGACGTTTGGTCATTGCTAGAGTAGCTTACGCCCAAGGTCGAGGTAATGTATGACTTTGATGTCAATTGCTTAAAGTGATTCAAGCCTGTGATTCCTATTTTACTCGCAAAGTCGACCTGATTTCCGTTCCCATATAAACTACTAGAACTTCCTCCACTGATTTCAATCGTACTGTTTGCCAAAATCCCAAACAAGGAGAATTTACCATATTTACTGGTGCCGCTCGCCACTTTAAATGACAAGTCTTGGTACGTCGGCAAGGCAGTGGTACCGATGTCCACGCCCATTTTTTGAGCTACTCCTGCTAATGAATAGCGATATCCCACCACATAAGATGCGTCACTTTTCTTTGAAAATGGCCCTTCTGTCGTCGCTTCCAAACCGGTTATTACACCCATTTGTAAAGTGGTCTCTCGCTTTTTATTATTCCCAGAACGGAAGCCTAAATCAAAAACACCGGCCGTCGCATTCCCATATTCAGCAGGAAAAGCAGAGGTAAAGAAATCCGAATTTTTTAAGAGGTTCGTATTAAGAGCACTTACGGCTCCACCCGTCGTACCCACGGAGGCAAAATGGTTCGGGTTAGTCACATTCATTCCATCGATTCGCCACAAAACACCCACTGGAGAATTGCCCCGGATAACGATATCATTTCGGCTGTCGTCCGGCGCAGAAACACCAGCAAAATTGGCGGCTAAACGCGCTGGATCTGAACGACCTCCCGCATAACGATTCACCTCTTCCATCGAAAACGTTCGAGCGCTAACACTCGCTAATTTATTTATCGTTCCGCCCTTGTTACTGGCTTTAACAACGACTTCGCTGAGTTGATTAAACAACTCCTCTAATTGAATATCTAGGATTACTTCTTTCCCAGAAATGACAATCACATTCGGAAGTGTGACGTTTTTATACCCCACGCTAGTGACCTTAATTTCATAGCGATTAGGGGGAATGTTTTTCAAACTAAATTGGCCCAAACTATCCGTTGCCACTCCTTTTTGCAAAGATGCAATTTGAATGCTGGCCCCCGGAATGGGTGTTTGAGAAAGTTTGTCAGTAATAACACCACGTATGGTTTGGGTGTTGTTTTGGGTCAAAGCGTTGAATGAAATCAACAAAAGAATGGATAGGAAACGCCACATAGGAGGATGATTAGTAAATAATTAAAGCAGAATTGCTTATTATTCACTTAGATGCTCCAAGCAAAGAATTCCTTCTTAGGTGTTTAAAAAATAAGAAACTAAGTTCGCCCATTCTTCCTCCAGCGAATAAGTAGGCCGCGTCTTTTTCGCACGAGCATACCAATAATCTGCATTCCAAATGTCCCCCTCCTTACGGTGCAAATAGGCATGAACCCAAGCAGAGTCACGGTCACCGAGCTGATCGATGAGCGCATGAGCTTGATCCCAATCGCCTTTGGCATCGTACCAAAGACTTTTTAAGACTATAGATAGCTGCGGATCAGGCGCTGGTTGCGACAAAGATTCTTTAAATAATTTCATCAGAAATTTTCTTTCTTAGCTAGGCAAACGACGTCCGTATCGATCAGTTCGAGTGACAAAACCATGTCCTTTACCGCATCTTTGTATTTCTTAAAATGGGGCGTTAAAATGTGAGACTGATAGGCTTCTACACTCGCATAAACTTCGAAAATAATGATACTTGTCGCATCTTTTTTATCCGCCACCGCTGTGTACGATAAAACGCCAGGTTCCACTTTTATCGCGGCATTCATCTGCTCATTTAAAAGCGATTTATAGACGTCGAGTTGCTGCGCATCGACTTTGATTTTCGCTATGCGGTGCATGCGATTGGATTCCTGCGCATAGATTTGGCTAGACATTAGCAGAAATAGAATGAAGAAAAAGTGTTTCATTTTAAGTAGGGATTTGTTCTGTCAAAACTTCGTTCCCCGCGATATCGAAATAGGTACAGGTTAATTTTTCGAGGTTCACTTCCAATTTTTCGATGCCCGTTTCAGCGCACATGTGAATGAAAGTGGGGTAGTCTGTTTTGCCTTGTTGGTGGGCTATTAGCTCTGATTTAAATAAGGGTATATTGGCAGTTTTTGCTTTGGCCAAAGCCTCATATTTTCCGGTAGCCTGAACTAGATACTCTTCCGCGCCAAAATAATCGATGTGCCCATCCGCAACAAATGCTATGTAATTCGTGACTCCTAACGCTTTCAAGTCGCGAATATATGGAGGAAAATCGGCCCCTGATTTAACGAGGCTGTGGGCGGAGGTTATTTGGTCAAGGGTAAACATCAGGTCATTTTATAATTCTCAAAGCTAAAACTTTTCATCCTAAAAGCCGTTAAGCTACTAAACAAACTAAAATGATCAAATCCATTTTTAGCATCCTAATAACCGGAATCTTCCTTTCTGCTTGCAATATGCTTCATTCCACTACTACTATTCAGGCGAACGATGCATTTATACTAGGTAATAATAAACACGGCCAATTTTCTGCAAGTGTAACGAACATTTCAGCTTCTTCATTAACAGTTTGGCAATATCCAATCGATGGGGGACGTCACTCTCCTTTTACGTTACAACCCTCAGCAAATGTGAAACTTAAAGTAGGGAAAAATACCGCTCTTCGAATTGAAAATTCGTCTGATAAATCGGTGGACGTTAAGCTAGATGTAAAAGGTGATGTAGGACTTTCGATGGGATATAAAAACTAATGTTGAAATACGTACTCATTTCGCTTAATCCACTTATCCGTTCCTACAAATATGACCTCTTTCACGATTGAAAATTGCTCCTCTTTCAGCAAATAGGTGTGTCGTAAAACCGCTTTTTTGTTGTCATTTCCATCTTCTCCATCCACTTCGGTAATGAGTTGGAAGTCGCCATTTTGCTCTTTATTAAACGCCACAATCCGGTCTTTGTCAAACAAATTCCCCGTCACATACGTCGTATCTTTTGCATTCGCCTGGGGTTCTTTAGGGTATTCATACAACATGATGAAGCCCTTTTGATCCTGCGTCAAACTGAGCGTTATATTCGCTGCCATGGAGTAGGGTTTGCCGCTACTGTAATCTAAGTAGATCAGTTTGCCCTCCCAAAAACCGATAGATTTAGATAGGTCTTTGACTTGAAAGCTTTGGCCATAAGTCATTGAAAAGAACAAAGAAAAAACAGTAAGTAATAGGGCTTTTTTCATGGGGTAAAGATAGCAATTATAAATACCCCGTTTGCATCAGGTCAACCGATGCAATACCTAGCTTTTCGAACAAGTTCTTACACTGGCTTTGCAAGTCCATTTCAGAAAACGAGTTGCTGTAATCTTTTGCCTCCACTTCGATATAGTTTTCTCCATTCGGGAGCTCATCCAGGTGGACGGTCACATTTTGAAACTGGTATTGTTTCCGGATTTTCTGTGTTTCTCCAATGCGCTCGGCAGTCGCAAATAATTGCTGTATTTCTGCCTCAGTCGGATTCACATCATAGCGATAAACATGGGTTTTTTCCAAAGGTCCAACGGCGATTCTTTCGTAATGTGTAATCAGGGTACCCAGCGTTCCATGGCGGAATTTTAGCTTCCCATTTTGAACCTGAAAATAGATGTCATGTTGATGGTCCTCCCCTACAAATGATGCGCCCATCGCTATTAATACGGATGCTATTACATCTGCATTAGCTAGGCGCGCCTTCTGTGTCACATCTTTGTAATTTAACATGTAGGTAAATTATCAGAATTTTATCTAATTTACTTCTTAATCAAATAAAACCTGTGCCTATGAAATCTACCTTACTGACTATTTGCTTGGTGATAAACATCGCCGTTCAAGGCCAAATGTTAAACGACAGCCCTTTCGATGCTAGCGTCGCGCATCCAAAATACTCAAAAGGCAAAGGCCCTAAGGTTTTATTCGACAGAGGCCATTACAATTTTATCGTGGATATGGGTTTGGCAAAACCATTGATAGATGTAGCAACGGCTGACGGATATCAGGTGAGCGTAGATTCGATGAAATTTACGAAAGCCTATTTGTCAAAATATAAAATGCTGGTCATCTTTCCTGCAATGCCTTTTACATTTGGTTCGAAAAATCAAGTAACAGATGAGATCACCTTTACTCCTGACGAATTAAGCGCATTACAAGAATGGGTTTCGAATGGCGGCTCTTTACTCATGTTCGACGAGCATGCCCCCATTGATAAATCGGTGACTCCTCTTTTTAATAAATTTGGAATACAATTGTCCATTGGAATTGTGTCAGATTCACTTAACTATGAGACCAAAATTGAGATGTCAAGCAAAGAAACCATGCTTAAATTTACACGAAGCAATGGACTATTAAACTCGGATCACCCTATCACACAAGGCGAGCAAGCAGGAGAACAAATTAACAACATCATGAGCTATGGCGGAGGTGGATTAACAGGCAAAAGCTATACTACTCTTTTCAAACTTTCGCCATCTGCCACTATTAAAAAATACAGTGGTAGTGCTCCCTCAGGCACGGCGGAATCACAAGGATTGGCTGGTAATTATGGCAAAGGAAAAGTCGTAGCATTAGGCGATTGCAACGGATTTACAGCAATGTACGTCATGATGAAATCAAAAAAGTTTTCAGCTGGTATGCAGGTCGCAGAGTATGACTGGAAGCAGTTTGCCCTGAATACATTCCACTGGTTATCAAAATAATTTTTACCGAATAATGTCAAAACGCACCTTCGATGCCATCGTCATCGGTTCCGGAATTAGCGGTGGATGGTCTGCCAAAGAACTGACGGAGAAAGGCCTAAAAACCCTGCTTTTAGACCGCGGCAGAGATGTAAAACACGTAGTCGATTATCCCACCACGATGCTGAATCCCTGGGAATTTCCACACGGAGGACAAGCGACTTTAGAGCAGAAAAAGGAATACAAAACCGCAAGTAAAAATTTTATTTTCACTGAAGCTACGGCTCATTTTTTGACCAAGGACGGAGAACAACCTTACATCCAAGACAAGCCCTACGATTGGATTCAGGCTTATCACGTGGGCGGTCGTTCGCTCCTGTGGGGTCGACATACCCAGCGCTGGAGTGATTTTGATTTTACCGGTCCGGAGCGCGATGGCTTTGCGGTCGACTGGCCTATTCGCTATAAAGACCTTGCGCCGTGGTATAGTCACGTGGAGAAATTTGTGGGGATTTCTGGAAATAAAGATGGCCTGGAAACCTTGCCGGATGGCGACTTTATAAAGCCCTATGAATTGAGTTGTGTGGAGAAACATTTTGGCCAAAAAGTGAGCCAAAAATACCCCGACCGACACGTCATCATCGCACGTACAGCCAACTTAAGTCAAGCCGATAAAATCCACCAGTCCGTGGGACGCAGCCAATGCCAACACCGCAACCTCTGTGAGCGTGGCTGTCCATATGGGGGCTATTTCAGCAGTAATTCCGCAACTTTGCCAGCTGCCTATCAGACCGGAAATTTAACGCTGAAAACCCATTCCGTTGCACATTCGATTATCTATGATGAGCAGAAAAAAAAGGCGATTGGTGTGCGGGTAGTGAATGCACTTACGGACGAAATGGAAGAGTATTTTGCTTCGATCATTTTTGTGAATGCTTCGCCTTTGGCCACTAACTTAATCCTCTTAAATTCCACTTCGTCGCGCTTCCCCAATGGCCTAGGAAATGACTCCGGCATCTTAGGAACGCACATGGCCTTCCACAGTTACCGTGGCAGAATCACGGCAGAATACGATGGGGATTTAGACAAAACGACCTCCGGGAAACGGCCCACATCAGGCTACATTCCGCGCTTCAGAAATGTATACAAACAGGAAACAGATTTCCTTCGCGGCTATGCGAGCAATTTAAGCGCCTCACGAATAGTGGAAAACGCAAACGATTTAGTGGGAGAGTCCTTAAAGAATTCCTTGCTCGCCGCAAAACTTGGCAACTGGCACATCAACGTGGGCATGATGGGAGAGACGGTTCCAAAGGCCCATTCAACCGTACGATTAGACTCACAACTGAAAGACAAATACGGCATTCCACAGCTCCGCGTTTCGATCGGATATGATGAAAACGATGAGAAAATGCTCAAAGATTTTCACCAGCAATTCACCGAAATGTACGAGGCCGCCGGCTTCCATAACATAAAACCCATCGACACCAAACGCTTACCAGGAAACGAGAACCACGAAATGGGCGGCGTCCGGATGGGAAGAGATCCAAAGACCTCGATGTTAAATGCTTTCAACCAATTGCATCATTGCAAAAATGTCTTTATCACTGATGGATCTTGCATGACTTCGACCTCTACGCAAAATCCATCCTTGACCTACATGGCTTTAACAGCAAGAGCGGTGGATTACGCTTTAAAAGAAAAGAAGAAATTGAATTTATAAGTATGGCAAGCATTATCCCTCACATCCACTTCAACGGGAACACCGAAGAAGCATTTGAATTTTACCGCTCGGTTTTAGGCGGATCTTTTTCGCGACTTATGCGATTTAAAGAATTAAACAATCCTGATTTCTCCTTCCCAGAAGAGGAGCAGAACAAGATCATGTTGATCCGTTTGCCTATCAGTGGTGGCTCATATTTATCAGGCAGCGATGTACCTAATTTTATGGGGGTGGTGAGCGAGGAAGAGAACCGAAGTAAGATTGTCATTGCGGCCTCGACAAAAGAAGAAGCAGAGACTATATTCAATGGTTTATCCGCTGGCGGAACTGTAGAAATGCCATTAGACGAAGATCCATGGGGCACTTTATTAGGGACTTTCCGGGATAAGTTTGGGGTGGAGTGGATGGTGGAGTGTTAGACTTATCCTAAGCCCTTTTAAGTGTCAAGCCTATTTGACCCGCATGATAGGAGTTATGGTATAAAATATGCGCAAATAAGCGTGCCTTAGATACCGATCCAAAAAAAGGCGTATCAATCGTTTCGGACCATCCGTCTGCTGGTGTATCTTCTATCAGTTGCGCTAACATGGTGTACCCCTTGTCTAATAGGGCTTTTGTTTCATCACAATTGTTGCCTTGGCCTTCATCCTGTTGACCCATCGTAGTATTTGCAACATCACTAGGCATGCCGAAAAAATAACCAAACATGAGCATTGTTTCAGCTATGTGACGATAAATAAAACCTATAGAAGATGCACCTGCGCTTAATCGCAATGACACATTTTTGTCATTAATTTCATTGAAAGCAAAACTGCAACTTAGCTGATTTTGCGCTAATAGGTCTTTGAAAATTTGCTTTTCCATAGTAGGCGATTAATCCGTTAAATGATTTTTAAGTGCTTCAAATTTCCCTTTCTGAGCCACTAGTGCTGCCCCCTGAATACTCGCTTTTTTAGCATCCCACATAGCGGGTATGGAAACTTTGCCTCGCGAAAGAGAATACATCCAAAATAAATCGATGAAATTAATAAAGAGATTTGCTCGATAAAAGGTAGACGCCTTTTCGATTTGGAACCCGAGTTTTAGTAAGGTTCTATCGTTGAAAAAATACGATGTTCCCACGATTGTGACAGATTCTGAAACCTGCTTGTTTTCGATTAAAGAGATGAGCTGTAATAAGCCCTCCAAATGATAAGCGAGCAGCCTATTTCTTAATTCAATTCCGGGCTTGCAATTTCTAAAAACAAACAAGTAATCAAAGCCGGTCCCACTATGTAAATCGATCTGTTTTTCGTTCGCCATATAGCCTAAAAGCATGGGAGAATAATAAGTGTATCCACCCGTCAACTTAAAAAAAGGCGTATACAAAAATTGGCTGATGGGGACGTATAAAATGAACGCTGCGTAAAAGAGCGGTTGATCTGAACCCTTTTCGATGATCAAAACCGCCAGAAAAAAACCAGCCAAAAGGAATAGAATGGATTCGATCCAAACTAAGGCTTTTGGCTGTTTGTAAAAGTCATTCATATAGGTAAATTATAGGCCACTATTTTCAATGATTCTCTTCAAGTTTTTAGTATCCAAAAAAGAATCGGAAATGACTTTAAATTTAATTGTGGTGGTCATAGAAAATGATGTCCCATCGATTGTCCCTTTTATAGTTTCTTCTATTCGCAACATGTCATTACTTAATCCTACAATTTTTACTTGGTCAGATTCCGTCACAACCCCAGATTCTTCTACTAGTTCGTCTTCGAACGTAAAGTCGTCAGAAATGTTCTTCAGGTCAAAATGGTATTTTCCATCAATATCCTGAATGTCAATATCCCCATATTGATACGTTGGACGCTGAACATCCTTATTGGTATATTGGCTGTAATAAGTAAATCCGCCTGACGGAAGTTGTCTAAAGAATAGAAAAGCCGAATTGTCTGAAATTAGTTTCGACAACGAGTTTTCTACCGATTGCCATACTAAATCATCATTTGATCCAGTCGCAATATTTTTAATGGTATGGCGAAGGTCTGAGGACGGCTTGGATATTGCTTTGCCATCAAATTCAAGAGCATTAATTTCAATCTCTTCATATTTCCAACACTTGTTGGTGGCAAATTGAACCATCTCGTCTCGAGATTTTGGATATGGGTCTTCTAGCAAAAGACCCAAAATAATAATTCCTCCTAGAATACCTACTATCCAAAGTATCGTTTTTAAAATTGGATGAAGGCCGCTTTTGGGAGCTTCAAAGGGCTGGTGTGTGGGTTGTGGTTGGGTCATAATAGATTAGAAATTAGTAGATTATTTTTTAGGGGCAATCCCCTTTTTGAAGACATAAGTGGCGAATCCGGTACCCTCTGATTCACAAAGGACTACTTGAAATTCATTTTCTTTAACCTTGTAACTAATGATAATAGCATTTGCAAATACCTCTGCAAAGTCATACGGGGCTAATTCTGTTTCGCCCATTTGATCTTTAGCATAAAGAAATAATTCCCCGTCTTTAAATGTCACATTGGGTTTCGGTTTGTATAATTCTTCCCGGCTATTTTCGTCATATGTTCCTTTTAATTCATACATCATGCCATCTGCTTTGAAAGGAATCGTAGCTATAGCTATTTCATTACAACTTAATACAACAGACAAATCTGGATTTACCATGATTTTCATGGTTTTTAACTTTTTCATAACATCAGGGCTGATGGGTAAATTTTCACCCGATCTTCTCCCTTGCATCAACATAGATGCATATGCTTTCCATATACCTTTCGTTTTTGTATAATCTATTAACGTATTTGCCCCCATAAAAGCGGAAATGCCGCTCAATTCGTATTTCCCCACGATTGACTTGAGCACCTCTTCTTTTGACTTCGCTCCTTGTGTAAGGGAACTCAAATTTACCACGATTTCAGAATCTGTTTCTTTGAGCACAATACTGGGCTTCACTCCTGTAGCTTTTATATCGTTCCCTTTCATCGCAAAAGCTTCTTGTTTATTATCTGCGATAAAAATTTCCGTGTTTCCTGGCAAGATATACGTCTTTATTTCAGCCGGATTAAGGTTGCTTACCCTGGTCTGAATTTTACCGTCTGGGGTATAAATAATAAGAGACAAATGATATACGTCTTGGTAGTCATTTGAGAAACTAATGCTAACCTTAGCATTAGCTGAGAAAACAAAAAATAATAGACTAAATAGGCTAGCTAATTTTTTCATAGATACGTGTTGATTATAATTATTAAATCCCGTTAAAATAAGGTCTTAAGAGCATCTCTAAAAATCAAGAAGATATAAACCAAAACTCCCACAATCACTTGGTTTCGGTACTTAATAAAGAATTGTTTCATATGAATTATACTATACGTTTACGCCCCATTACTACATAAAGTATTCCTGCTAAGGCGCCTAAAAATCCCATAAAAATAAAGGCAATCGTCCACATCACTTTTTCATTGGTATTGATTCTCACAGATCCCCAAACTTCCGATAAAGCAGAAACGATAAAAACCCCATTGGCCACCATACCAATGATTAATAAGATATCAGCACCTGGAAGATGCATAATCTTCATTAACGCACCCACAAGCTCAAAAACTAAGCTAATAACAAAGCTCCATTTAACTACGATTCCGAGGTGCATCTTATTTTAACAAATTAGTAAGTCAAATTAAAGGATAAACCATTACAAATCCATAACTCATATTATTTATCTTGTCAAACTAAACCTCGTAAACCTATGAAAAAGCTATTTATTGCCATTCTAACCTGTTTGACTTTCAACGCCATCGCACAAGATGGAACGATTTATCCGCTAGATGCACCTAAAGAGCCTAATGCGATTCCATTAAACACTGGGTCTTTGAAGGACCAGCCGGCTCCTGAGACGTGGTTTCGCCAGTGGGGCGATCCGATGGCGCGGAATATTTCCAAAGCTACTTTAACGCCTTTCTTCCCTGAAAAGGGCAAGGCAAATGGGGCTGCGGTGATTGTGGCTCCGGGTGGGGGATACCGTTGGCTTTCGATGGGAAATGAGGGCTGGGAGGTGGCTGAGGCTTTGGCCAAAAAAGGAGTTGCCGCTTTCGTCCTAAAATACCGCTTGTTCCCAACCCCAGAAAAAATAGACGACTTTACGGCTTGGATGAACCGTCCACGTCCGGCACCGCAAAAGACAGACAGCACGGCAAAGAATACGAATCCAATGGCTCAAATGGATCTGTCGAACCAGTTGACTGACGCAGAAGCAGCTTACGCGATGATCATCAAAAACGCTGCAGCCTGGGGCGTGGATACACAGCGCATTGGAATGATTGGATTTTCTGCTGGGGCTGGTTTAACGATGCACGCAACGCTTAATTCGAAAACAATGAAACTTGCCTTTATAGGACCCATTTATGGCGGAATGGGCCCGGTGAAAGTGCCTGCGAACGCACCTCCCATGTTTAATGCCATCGCCTCCGATGACTTCTTATTTAACTCCCAATTTGGCGTGATTGAATCGTGGTTCAAAGCGGGCAGACCGGTGGAGTTTCACTTATACCAAAACGGTGGCCACGGCTTTGGCCTAGGTAACCCGAATAGAACAAGTAACAAATGGTTTGATGCGTTTATGCACTGGCTAGATGTGAATAAATTCTTAGGGTCAAAATAGGTTCAGGGAATGATGAACAAACAAGATATTATCACCTACTTTTTCGAGAATGATGGAGATATTCCGAACAACATTCTCCCCGTGGTGATTTATAAAAATGTCCTACAGCTCGTTGATCAGAAGGACCTAGAATTACTTTTTTGCCAAAACGGCTGGGGAAATAACTGGCACGATATCATATTAACCGAAGACCATTTTCATAGCAATACGCAGGAAGTTTTGGGACTAAAAAGTGGCCAAGCCCGCTTAAAGTTAGGCGGCGAAAAGGGCGAAATTGTTACCGTGGAAAAGGGGGACGTAATCATCTTGCCCGCAGGTGTTGGGCACTATTCCGTGGACAATTCGATAGAATATCAATTTGTAGGAGGCTATCCGAATGGGGCAGATTGGAACCTGAAGTTTAGTTTGAAAAAGGGAGAAAGTTCATCTGTTTTGGCAGAAATCGCTAGTATTCCACTTCCAGATAAAGATCCCGTATTTGGAAATAATGGACCCTTGTTTGACTATTGGACAAAAAATGTAGCCATTAAATAGTAACTTTATGGGTCTAAAAATAGCTTTTAGAATGTCATTCATTGAATTGCCCTTATGAAAAAATTATTATTCTTACCCCTATTACTGATTGCTTCTATTTGTTTTGCTCAAAACCCCAAAGAGATAATTGGTAATCCCATTAAAATTGCAAACATGCTAGTCGCTCAAAATGATTTCCCTACGGAATTGGGTTGGAAAGAGGCTAACAAAGCCTGTCAAGCTTTAGGTAAAGGTTGGAGATTACCGACACAAACGGAGCTCAAATTTTTATATGACAATAAAGATAAAATCGGCGGCTTTTCGAACAGCACTTATTGGAGTTCAACGGTGGACGAATATCAAAAATCCTTGTTGTGGTACCAGGATTTTGGGTATGGAGAACAACGTCGCCACTCTGGAGCCGATACCCCATTTCGTGTTCGCGCCATTAATGCGCCTCCTGCTATTACGCCAAGTCGGGCTAGTCTATCTAAAAAGATCATTGGTAAGCCCATTAAAATTGGGAATTTATTAGTGGCTCAAAATGACTTCCCAGATGGGATGAATTGGAATGATGCTAAAGCTGCTTGTGCCGCGCTAGGCAATGGTTGGAGACTCCCAACTATGCAAGAGTTGAACATAATTTACAGCAACACAGAAAAAATCGGTGAAAGTTCGTTTATATCTAACTCTTATTGGAGTTCTATGCAAGATGGCAATTACAAAGCGGTGTACAAATTTTTCGGAAACGGTGAATGGAGCACTGTTGGTAAAGATAATGACGTCTACGTTCGAGCAGTAAAGCGTTAATAAAAGATCTAACCTGAATTCACATAAAGCGAGCCATCACAAATGATGGCTCGCTTCGTTTTCTTTCTATATTTCGGCCCGATTTAACAGCCCGTTCACAAAAACAGTTAATCGTTTGAAAGCTCTACTATCGCTTTCCGTTGAATCTTTCGAATGGCTGACTCAATCGATTTTTCAGGTTCGATGATATTGTATTCTCCCCAAAAATTAGGGTCCGCTAAACTGAGAACTTTATCAGACATGATGACATTCGAATTCAATTTCTGCGAAGTTTGCTTCTCCTTATTATCTTGCTGTTTCCAGTCGGTCACAGCCATTTCCACTGTGGTGCTATAAATCGTATTAAATATTCTTTTGTCCCATTTTAATTTGAACGTCAAATCTCCACGAGAATAGGCAAAAATCCATTTGCCATTTTGTTGTCGGTAGTTAATTTGATAGCGGACTTCGGTAGGATAAACATCGAGGCCCGCCGGCTTTTTACGGGTAAATTGAAGACCGGCTTTCACTTTATCCTCCACATTCAATTGGAAAGAGGCGCTGACAACAGCCAGACTTTTTGAATCGATATACATTTTTCCAAAGTAGAGCGGAAAGTCGATTTCCGGTTTTTGCTTGAACGCTAAAACCACCACTTGGTTATCATTAATCTGCGTGATATCCTCTAAGTTAAAATCATATAATTCAAATGCTTCCTCTGAGAAGATAAAGCTGGGGTTTTTAATTAAATCAATGAATAAGGCTGAAAATGGGCCTCCTTGAAGTTTGAAATTTACCGTGTCTAATTTCGTGTAATCCGCATTTTTTCGACCTTTCAAAAGACTGACTTGATCCGGAGAGTCTACTGAAAAAGGCTGCTTTTGAATTTTAACGATGGACTCAGAAAGGGAGACGTAGTTCCGGCGCTTTTTAATGGTTTCACGATAAAAACCGGTCATTTGCAAGGGTTCATCTCCATAGTTTTGGGACCGATTATTTAATACCCCTAAAAATATTTTTTTTGCATCCGTCGACTTTACCACCACTTCTTCGAGTAACGTATTAGTAGATTCTAAATACACTACATTCTTTTCTGGCTTCAATTCGCTAAGCGGAACCACCCTATTTTTATACCCTAAAAAGGAAATGATCAAACTAGATTGCAGCTTTTCAGGAGGGACTTTAATGGAGAATTTACCCTCACTATTGCTGATGGTAGAGATCGTCGTTCCAGAGACTGTAATACTCGCAAAGATTAATTCATTCTTTGTTTTACTGTCCAAAACAGCTCCTTTGAACTGCTGGAACAAACTCGAATCCGCTTTGGCATAAACTGAAAAACGGGCTTCTGATTGCATTTGAGCCAGCAGGATGAAGAATAATCCCATTATTCCTCGAAAATAAATGCGTGGGTTGGTTTTCATTTGATGGATACATTTAAGAGTGAGATCCAAAAATTTTAATCCGGATTCTATATTGAATAATCTAGTTAAAACTAAACATTTTAAAGCTAGAATCTACTAAACGGATTTAATTGCAACTATGTTTTTAGAGAGGAGGTAAACGGTAATGAAAAGAGGTTATGTTGTCAAAGGTAATCCCGCAAACCAAGTCACACAATCACGCCAGAATGGAAGATACACGACCTCTGAGATGACCATTCCGTGGGCAATCATATAAAGGGCTAGAACCAATGGAAACACCCAACGAGCGCTGGCTTGTTTTCGCTCGAGATAAATTAAATAAATGATTACTGCGTAAACGGTTAGTATTGTTGCTACATAAGCCATCATTGGATCACTAATCACTCGTAACGTAAAGCGAATAAATGCGGGTTCTATGAATGCCAAACCCGTCACAATCATCCCTCTGGCGTGTAACTGATAATCCTTTACATACTTTAACGCGATAAAAAAGGCAACTGCCAAAACCACCAAATCCTTAACCGAATTGAACGTCCCCACTAAATGGTCGTCCGTTAATTGCCCCTGATGTGGCAAACGAGAATGGGTTAATAAAACGATGGAAATAAAGATGAGGGGAATAAGTAGATAACTTCCTTTACCTAGCAAGCGATGGATGTCTAAGCGCTTTTTCCGGATTAAAATGGGCTGCAGAATAAGTAAGCTCATCCAAAGAATGAGCACACCAGCATGGAAATGAAAATAGAAGGAAAAATCCGCTGTGCCGTTGAAAAATTTGGCAAAATACGAAGGCCAAAAACCCAGTAATACGAGAAAGATCAATCCAAAAAAGTAATATCCCGATAGGTCAAATCGTAATTTAGCTGTCTTGGTTTTTATACTCATAGTTTGAATTTAAGAATAAGAAAAAGAACTATTCAAATAAGCGCCTGAAATGTGTTCCCAAAAGGGAAAAGGGAACAAAAAAGAATTCCTGAAATTAGATTTAAATCGGTAGCCTTGGGGGTCTTTCCTGTTTATTTATCTAATTTGCCAATATTAAACCTATTTATATGAAACATATATTAATTGGATTGCTCATGTGCGTGAGCTTTTCACAAATTTTAGCGCAAACCAATAAGCGTCCGAACATCATCTTCATCATGTCGGACGACCATGCTTATCAGGCCATTTCGGCATATGACCAACGCTTAATTTCGACTCCTAACATAGACCGCATTGCAAAAAAAGGTATCCTGTTTACGAATGCCAGCGTGACCAATTCCATCTGTGCGCCCAGTCGGGCCACGATACTAACCGGTAAGCATTCACACCTAAATGGTAAGGTCGACAATCACTTTAAATTCGATACAACGAACATTACCTTCCCGCAGATTTTACAGGCAAACGGATACCAAACCGCGATGTTTGGGAAACTACATTTTGGAAATAGCCCAAAGGGCTTTGATCAGTTCAAAATCTTACCTGACCAAGGCAATTATTATAATCCTGATTTCATCACAAAAAACGAGGGGAATATTAAAGTCAATGGCTATGTGACAGATATAATTACCGACATGACTTTGGACTGGTTGAAGCAGGAGCGAACTCCTGAAAAACCTTTCCTATTGATGTATTTACACAAGGCTCCACATCGTTCCTGGTTAATGGCAGAACGTCATTTGAATGAAATGACGCAGAAAACGTACCCAGAACCCAAGACGCTTTTCGATGATTATTCTGGTCGGACATCTCCCGCAAAAGAAGCCGAAATGAATATCCTAACCAGTATGAGCTGGGCCGGGGATAACAAAATTTATCCAGCTACGATGGACTCATTGAAAATCCCAGAAATCGGTTTTGATAAACGTCGTTTCGCTGCTGAAATGGGCCGATTAACCCCAAGCCAAAAAGCGAATTTTGACCGCGTTTACGATCGTATTAATGCGGAATTCATCAAGGCCTACCCGAGCATGACGGAGCAAGATAAAATGCGCTGGAAATTTCAACGCTACATGCAAGATTATCTAGGAACTTTACGATCAGTAGATGAGAACGTAGGCCGTTTATTGGATTATTTAGAAGCGAATAACTTAATGGAAAATACGATTATTGTGTATACTTCCGACCAAGGATTTTACTTAGGCGAGCACGGTTGGTTCGATAAGCGCTTCATCTATGATGAATCCTTCAAGACTCCGCTGATGGTGTCGTGGCCAAGCCAAATTAAAGCCGGTCAAAAATCAGATGCTTTAGTTCAAAACCTCGATTTTGCCCAAACCTTTTTGGATGCAGCAGACATTCCAGCGCCTAAAGATATGCAAGGCCAAAGTCTAATCCCTCTGATGACGGGTAAATCTTGGAAGCGCGATGCAGTATATTACCACTATTATGAATACCCAGCAGAACACATGGTGAATCGACATTATGCCATCGTGACTAAGAAATATAAGTTAATTCATTACTATTTTTCTACGGATGCTTGGGAGCTTATTGACCGCGAGAAGGACCCTTTGGAATTAAAGAATGTCTACAATGATCCGGCGTATGCTTCGATTCGAAAGACTTTGCATAAGCAATTAGACGCATTACGACTGAAATACAAGGACAATAGCACCATTAGCAACGGCTACATAGATCGCTTTTTGAATGATGCAGCAGAAGGAAAGGTATTCGGTGTGCCGAAACAAAAGGCGGCGGAGATGAAAGCCAAAAGAAAATGAGTCGGTATTCTATTACCCTTTATTTATTAGTCATCACACTGTCTGTTTTCAGTCAGGCTAAAATACCTATATGCCACGTTTCCACACCCAATCGGCTGAAGCAAATAAAATCGCCTAGTCCCAAACCTACGTTGAAATCCCAGGCTGGCATGAAGCGCATTCCGGGAGGTATATTTTCTATGGGCTCACACGATACGCAGGGTCGTGCAGACGAATACCCGTTACATCAAGTGCGTATTAAGGCATTTTGGATGGATGAAACTGAGGTAACCAATGCGGCGTTTTCAGCATTTGTTAAATCAACGGGCTACATAACCACAGCTGAAAAGACGATTGATTGGACAGAGTTGTCTAAGCAATTTCCGAAGGGAACGCCTAAACCGGCAGATTCGCTTTTGGCGCCCAGTTCTTTGGTATTTGTTCCTACAACAGGTCCGGTCGATTTAAGCGACTATTCCCAATGGTGGGCGTTTAAACGAGGGGCCGACTGGCGACACCCCACAGGTCCTGGGTCAACGATTCATGGACTAGAAAATCATCCCGTCGTTCATGTTTCATGGGATGATGCCGCCGCCTATGCCCGTTGGGCCGGCAAAAGATTACCCACAGAAGCAGAATGGGAATGGGCCAGCCGTGGGGGATTAAAAAATAAGATTTACCCTTGGGGGGACGTGTCGGTGAATTCCGCCCCGTATAAAGCGAATAGTTTCCAGGGGCATTTCCCCTATGAGGATCAAGCATTAGACGGGTATAAAACGACCACTGCTCCGGTTAAATCTTTCCCTGCAAATGGCTATGGATTATATGATACCGCTGGAAATGTATGGGAATGGTGCGCGGATTGGTACCGTGCCGATTATTATAAAAAGAGTCCGAGTCTAAACCCACGTGGCCCTTCCACGAGTGATGACCCGGATGAGCCCGGTGTTGCCAAACGCGTCATGCGCGGTGGTTCTTTTTTATGCAATGATGGGTATTGTTCTAGTTACCGGTGCTCCGCACGGATGAAGTCAAGCCCAGACTCAGGCTTGCAGCATACCGGTTTTCGTTGTGTGGTGGATTAATGTAATTAAAATCAAACTACGTTAATTTCTCTTGCCCAAACGCCTCCTTCGCAATCATAATAGCCGTCATAGCCTTAGGCCAACCTACATAAAAAGCTAAGTGGGTGATAACCTCCACGAGCTCCGCTTCCGTTAAACCATGTTCTTTCGCGTAATTCAAATGAAATTTGAGTTGGTTAGAATGTTCTCCCGCAACTAAAGCCGCCACCGTTATTAAACTCCTTTCGCGCCTTGAAAGCTCCTTGCCCTCCCAGACATCGCCAAACAATACATTATCTGTATAGCCCAATAATCTTGGTGCAAAATCACCTAACATTTTCTCCGCTGCGGATACGCTCTTTTCTTCGCTCATTTTATATTCATTTTAACAAATATAAGGATGTTGCCGCTGTAAAAATGATTGGATTATTAAAACTGGGGGTAACTATAAAACAAAAAAGCCGATCATTGCTGATCGGCTTACTATCTCTATTAACATACGCTGCAACTTTACAGGTGGCATATTTATAAATTATAACTTTTTCTAACCATCAAAAAGTATAACTTATCAGAAAGCAATTTTCTTAGCACCAACAACATAGGGCCGGGTTTACCCACTGCATATCTCATTTGATTACTATTGTCAGTTGCAGATTTGTAAATCATCTTTGCTACAACTTCTGGACCTTCAGCATCTTTCATTACTTTCTCTGCAGCATTATTAAACTTTTGAATAAACCCGTCATATTGATTTGTATCAGTAGGTTTAATAAATTGACGACTTCG
Source organism: Aquirufa esocilacus (assembly GCF_042715595.1). Lineage (NCBI taxonomy): Bacteria > Pseudomonadati > Bacteroidota > Cytophagia > Cytophagales > Flectobacillaceae > Aquirufa > Aquirufa esocilacus. The sequence continues at coordinate 425,271 of NZ_JBBKXX010000002.1, forward strand.
GCCATAAAAATCAGTAACGATGGGGCCCGGTTCAATGAGTTTCATTTTTATATTAAACTGACTTAACTCGTAATGTAACGACTCTGTAAAACCTTCCACTGCAAATTTCGTAGCGTGGTAAATGCTGTAAAGAGGAAAGGTGATTTTTCCTCCCATACTCGAAATTTGAATAATAATTCCGCCACCAGTGGGTCTCATATGTTTTATTGCTTCTCTAGTTACACGCATTAATCCAAAGACGTTAGTGTTGAATTGTTTTTCAATGATCTCATCTGACATAGCCTCAAATGCGCCATCAACACCATAACCTGCATTGTTTACCACAATATCAATTTTACCAAAATCGTTTATAGCACGGGACATCGCTTGGGAAATACTTTCAAGGTTTGTTACATCCAAGGGGTATAATTTTACATTGGGGTATTGGTTGAAATCTGTTTCTGTTGCAGGATTTCGTTGAGTAGCTATCACATTCCACCCCATTTTTGCGAACTCATAAACGGTTGCTTTTCCAATGCCGCTAGACGTTCCGGTAATCAATATGGTCTTATTCATCATTTGTTTATTTGATTTTGAACAAATCTATTCCCTTTATTTTAAACCCACAACATTAGAGTATGGTCTATGGTTGACATTTATTTTCAATCCACTATATTTGTCACATGCTAATAAATGAACTATCAAAAAGAACGGGGCTCTCAGCACACACCATTCGATTTTATGAGAAATCGGGGTTGATCGTGGGTAAACAAGACGATTCTGTTACTTCAAATAATTACTTCCACTATGATGAAGTAAGCGTTGAAAAATTGGAATTCATTAGTGATGCAAAGTCGGTAGGCTTTACCATTAAAGAAATAGGACAAATCATTAATGCATGGTATAATAATGCTTATACCAAAGAACAAAAGCTTGAAATTCTAGCCGAAAAATTGGTCTCTTTAGAGCAAAAGATGAAAGAGATAAAGGAGATGAAGCAACTATTACTTCAGTTCAAGGAAGACGTATTAAATGATAGGTGCTAAGATAAAAGGGGGCAAGCCAATTTCACAATTTAGACAGATTTTCCAAGTCATTTAAATCCTTGGCTCTACCACTTATTTCCTTGTTTCTTTTCAGGTCATTGATATGGATTACTTTCATTGGGATTTCTTCAAAAACAGTTTCTAATGCATTGTTATAAATTTCTTGAAAAGTAAATCCAGATATTTCTTTCAAGATTTCAATGCACACAGGGGGCCTTCCAAAGGTGTATACATTTATGTGTGCTTGGTGAAGAAAGGACTCTTCAGTCATATCAAAAAGAGGCATTTGAAATTGCTCAAAGGCCTGAACCAATTTATCATAATTGTTTTTTGATACCTCAACAAATATATCAATGTCTCCTGTAGTTCGGGGAAATCCATGATAGATAACGGAATATCCTCCAACTAAGACATAGCTGACTTCATTTTTATTCAAAGCCAATAAAAATTCTTGAAAATCTGAATTAAAAATATTCCCCATGGCTACTTTTTGCGTGTAGAAAATACCGCTTTGTCCATTTTAGGTGGATTCCCAAAAGGGTAATTATAAGAAACACTGTTTAAATAGGCAAAAACCTTACCTATTTCTTCCTTGCTCATTCCTACGTAATGTGTAGCCTCTTCTTTTTGATCAAAAAGGTTTCCAGAGGTGCTATACGTTCTATCAAATTTTAGCATAATCAAATATACTATGAATTTTTTTAATCCTTCCAACAACCCGAAATACAACAAAAAAGCCGATCATTTCTGATCGGCTTGCTCCCTTACTAGGTGAAATGTTGCAACCGTTTTCTTTGTTTAAATTGAAAGCATTTTGTCATTCCGGAATGAAATTAGTTATCCCAATTATCGGTTCTGAATAAATTAACAGGTAAGCCTTCTTTGGTAAATAAATTAGGCATGTCGGTATTATTAAAAGCAAATCGTACAGCTACGGGATTGGTTACCTCATCTGAAGAAACGACCAAAGTGGTTCCGTCAATTTTTCCTTTTGCAGGATAAAATTTCTGATCTGCCCCGGCAATCATTAAATGACTAGGTTCTGCCCCATCTTTCGTAACTAACTTACTTCCTATTTCTCGGAAATAAATTCTGATTTTATTTTTTTCGATTTTTAAACGATCATATTTGGGATAAAAAATAGGGCCAACATCCTGTCCATAATTTTTAACCAACGCTAAATTGGCAAAACGATTTGCTACTTCAATTTTTTGAGTAGGATGGATATTGCTAACATCTGGTACTAAATCAGTCAAAACTACCATTGCCGTATTTTCAAGGGCTAAATTTTTTGTTTGAGCCTCTCTTAATTTAGCACCAAAATTACTTGGGTATTTATCAAATGGAGCAATTTGTGCAAAGTAAAAAGGAACGTTTTTCTTAAATCCTGCTCTCCAAGAAAGAATTAATTCACTCATTAATTCTGTGTACGTGGAATACTGGCTTACATTACTTTCCCCTTGGTACCATAATACTCCTGCAATTTGATAATTCAAAATAGGTGCAATCATGGCATTGTAATTGTCACCTGCACGGCTAGACCACCATTCGTAGGTTTGTAATTTCTTAGCTGCATTGGCCAAAGTTGGATTACTTATAACCTTATCTTGGGGAACCCAAACCTCTGCTGGAGTTCCGCCCCAATTCGAATTAATCAAACCCATCGGTACGCCTAATTTTTCGTTGAGTTTTTTACCAAAAAAATATCCGATAGCAGAAAATGATTTCATCGCTTCAGGATTACAAACTACCCATTTTGCCCGAACATCTTCTTGGGGGAAATCTGCAGTCGCTTTTGGAATATAAAAGAACCGAATACGCTTATTTGTTGCATTGGGCATTTCATCCAACGTTTCTCGCAAATTTTGATCACCACTCCATTCCATATTGCTTTGTCCTGAAAATACCCAAACTTCGCCGATGAGTACATCTGAGATTTGAATGGTATTATTCGCGCCAGAAACGCTGATGCTTTGATTTTCGGAAGCCGCTGGAGTGTTTACGTCTAACATCCAGTGACCATATTTAGCATTGACTTTGTAATGTGTTGTGTCCCAAGAAACTTTTACCTGAACCGTTTCATTGGGATTCGTTGTCCATCCCCATAATTTCACTTTACTTTTTTGTTGCAAAACCATGTGGTCGCCAATGATAGCAGGTAATTGAACATCAGCCTTAGCTGAGAATTGGGCTATAATACACCCAATAAGGAATAAGACTTTTTTCATCTAAAATTTAGTTTAGCGTTATATACTTCATATACAAAATACCCCAATTGGGGGTACACCATCGTGAATCATTTCACGGTTCGTTTGGATCGAAATTTACATATTATTCGCCAACAAAAAATACCGATTAAAACCAACTATTGGCAAAAACAGAAATTCACAGGCAAAACCCCTAATGAAATATGTCCATTAAACACGAAACCAGCTACTGACCTCGAACCACAAAATCCAAAATTAAACCTGCCAAATGATACGATAAAACACATTTCACCTCAACCCAGTGATTTAGGGTTGTAACTCATACGAAAAATGAGGTATTAAAAATGAAAAAGTTGCAACCACAAAAAATGTCTCTTTACAGAAAGATAGGATGGTTTTTAAACAAAAAAAGAGGTCGAAATGACCTCTTTTTGATTACCGCTCCCTCTCCTGGGCTCGAACCAGGGACCCCATGATTAACAGTCATGTGCTCTAACCAACTGAGCTAAGAAGGAATTTGGTTCCTATTGGGACTGCAAAAATAGGGGGCTAAATCATTAAATGCAAGATAGCCCCCTGTTTTTTTTGAATTTATTTCTTGTCAGCGGCCTTTTCTGCTGCTTTCGGATCCTTCTTCTTCACTAAGTCTCCTTCTTTCAGCTTCTTAGCAACTGTCGCATAAGGTCCTGCGATGATCTCTTGTCCGTCTTTCAAGCCGTTCACGATTTCGATATTTTCAAAATCAGAGATGCCTGTTTTCACTTGGATCATTTTCGCTTTACCTTTCTCCATCACGAACACTACTTCCTTCGTGTTTTCCTTGCGTTTCTTCGCTTCTAAGGCATCGTTAGAGTTCGTCGCGTTCGTTCCGTCATCTTCCTTCTTTTCGCCCTCTTTCACCTCAGCACCGATCTCACGAGTGGTTACTGCAGATAATGGTACCGTAGCGATGTTTTCTTTTCTGTTTGTCAAAATCTCTACAGACGCTGTCATTCCCGGCTTCAATGGATACGATAATTTACCTTTGATTAAATCCGCATAAGAAGAACGCAAGACACGAATCTTCACTTCGAATTCGGTTACCGCGTCATTTGAAACCGCGGAAGCCGTTCCGCTTGAATTCGCTGAACTCGCAATTTCATACACCACCCCTTTGAACTTACGCTCGCTTGATGAGAATGCATCTACATCAATTAATACGGTATCGCCGATACTTACGCGAGTGATGTCATTTTCGTTTACGTTCACGCGTACTTCCATTTTGTTCAAGTTCGCGATACGTAACATTTCTGTTCCTGCCATTTGTGAAGTTCCTACCACACGCTCCCCTAATTCTACGTTCAACTTCGAGATGATACCGCTTTGAGGGGCATAAATCGTCGTCTTCGTTAGATTCGTTTTCGCTTCTTTTAATGTCGCTTGTGATGATTTCACATTGTAATTCGCGGCGTTTACGTTTGCTTTTGCCGCTTCCAAATCTTGTTTAGCTACTGTATAAGCTGATACAAATTGATCAAAGTCCGCATCAGAAATTACTTTGTCCTTGTGCAATTTCGCGTTACGATCGTAGTCGATTTTAGCCTTAGAAAGACGTGCTTCGCTTTGGGCTAACACCGCCTTACTTTGCTCCATATTTGCTTTCGTCGCATTCATTTGTGCTTCTGCACGTGCCAAAAGAGACACATAGTTATCTGGACGAATCTTCAACAATTCCTGGCCAGCGACTACCGAATCACCTTCCGCTACGTTCAAGGAAACAATCTCCCCAGAAACGTCTGGCGACAATTTCACCTCTACCTCCGGCTGAATCTTTCCAGACGCACTTACTTTTTCAATGATCGTTGAACGAGAAACCTTCGCGAACTCTACTTCTGTAGGCTCTACTTTCCCGATCCATTCCATTTTTTTGGCTAGAAATAATCCACCAAAAATCAATACCACCGCGCCTCCGATGATCATCCAAGTCCGCTTACTGTTGTTGTTAGTTGCCATAATTGTTTCGCTTTACGAAAGTCCGGAGTCGTATTGCTGCGCAATAGTCCGAAGTCGCACTTATTTAATTATAATTTATTTAAACCCAATTACCTCCGGACTCATTCCCTTCGGACTGTTTTTTTCTTTCCTCCGGACTCATTCCCTTCGGACTGTTTTTTTCTTTCCTCCGGACTCATTTCCTTCGGACTGTTTTTTCAGTTGCTCTACAACTAAAAAACCAAACTCTTCCCCTGATAAAAATCCAAAATTTTCGTTCTAAACACGAAATCATATTTCGATTGAATCAAGCTCAAACGCGCCTTATCTAAATTCGTTTTTTGTAAGTTGTAGCTTACGAAATCGATTGTTCCGGCTTGAAAACGGCTTTCAGCAGCGCGGAAAGACTCTTCTAAAGCCGATACTTGCGAAAGGCCTGCTTCATATTTCATCGCCGCATTATTTAAATTAACGTAAGCCTGCTCGATGTTTTGGCGAAGATTTTGGCGCGCTTTAGATGCCTCAATCGAAGCGTTCTCGCGCTGTAAACCTGCCTGTGCAATTCTCGTCTTATTAGCGAAACGCGTAAAAATCGGAATGTTTAAACCTAAGGAAATCACCTTGTTTTGGGTATTATTCAATTGGTCAAAATAGCCCATCGTTAATGCATTCGACTGGTTCGCTGACATGCTTGCACTTAAAGACAACGTAGGCATCGTCCCTGCTTTCGCTACTGAAATGCCTTTTAAAGCACTTTGAACGCGCAAATCAGCTGCTTTTACCAGGGGCTGGATGGCTAAGGCTTTGGCATATAAATCATCCATGCCTGTTTCATAAGCACTTGAATTAGGCGTAGGAATTTGAATGCGCTGCAACTCGATAGCAGAAATGCTTGAATCATTCAATAATTGAATTAACGTTAATTTGTTCAAGTCTAGTGAACTCTGGAAACTAACCACATTCGATTCTTCATTCGCTAATTGCGCTTTCAAATCTAACAAGTTAGATGGGGCAAGTGAACCTGCATTCACTAATTTCTCCGTGCGAGAAATCTGCAATTTTGTGATCTCCGTTTGTGATTTAGCAATGCTTAACTGATCTTCTGAATTCAAAATAGCTAAATAAGCAAGCACCACTTGAAGCGAAATATTCTCCTTGATGGATGCCAAATCTTCTTGCGACGCCTTGAGGTTATAATCGTTTTGGAGTACCGAGTTACGGATTTGGCCCCCATTAAAAAGAAGCATTCCCGCGTTTAAACCTAGGTTATTGTAATTAATGTTACGCGAATCATAGCCATTCGTAAACGGGTTAATACTACGTCCAAAAGAAGCCGATTGGTTAATGTTCGCGTTCAAGTTAGGCAAGGCGTTGTTTTTCGACTGCTGCAACTGCAATTGTGCGTTGCGCAAACTCACCTCGTAGGACTTCACATTCAGATTGTGTTGTAATGCAATTTCTACCGCTTTAGAAAGCGATAATTGTACGGTATTACCGTTTGCTTGAATCGCCGAAGCGTTTTGGGCTGATGCCGAAATTCCACTAACTAAAAGCAGGGCGGAAAGGCTGAATATTTTTAAAGACATAAGGTCAAAAATAAAATGTATACAAAGGTAAACATTCCCACGAATGCCACTCCTGAATTTAGGATAAACGGCAAGGCATCAGGATGAAACCCTATTTTAAGGTACTACTTGGAACATTTGTTTCGCTGTTTTCCGCGAGAAAGCATTAAAGTGCCACCATTCATACTCAATGGAGGTAAAACCAGCCTGTGTCATAGCCCGTCGTAAGATGAGGCGATTGTCGATGGCTTTTTGACTTAATTTCCCTGCCTTTAAAAGTCGCGCCTCCTCTTTAGGATAGGCCATTTCACCAAAGAAATCGTATTTCGTCCCCATCTCTAGCGGTCTACCTTTCTCGTCCGCCACCGTTAAATCGATCGCGCTTCCATAATTATGTATCGAATGCTCCCTAGGGTCCGCCACATATATGCGCCTTTTCGCTGGGGTATATTCAGTCAATGTATTCCAAAGATCCCACTGCTTTGAGAGCGGTCTCGCCGCATCATAAATCAACAAATGGTATCCCGGGTGTGCTTTTTCCAGATTCTCCTGCGCTTTCTTCAACTTCGCCACCGTCTCTTTTTGCAAATAGGCATGGGTCAAACAACCGTACACGTCTTTCTTCATAAAATTATCCGCCGTCGCATATTTTAGTTCGACTAAAACCCCGGGTACTTGTGATGTTACCTCCAGTAGGCCTTGTTTTTGCATCGAAAGTTCTGCGGCACAAGTCGTTTTTTGGGCTTTTAGCGAAAGGCTTAACAGCAGGATTATTCCTGCTTTAGCGAATAGTCTCTTCATTTTGACGGAATTTTCCCTAAATTTAATCGTTTTTTACCTCTTAGAAACTATGGCTTTAAATTGGATTTGGTTTTTGTTCTTCGGTATCGCGTTCGTCGTCGCCCTCATTCAATTCATTTTCTTCGGTAATACTGATATTTTTAAAGTCCTCGTAGATGGCATGTTTGACTCAGCCGAAGTCGCAGTCATGAAAGTCGCGCTGCCATTAACTGGCGTCATGGCCTTTTTTATGGGCATTTTGCAAGTAGGAGAAAAGGCCGGAGCAATCCATTTTCTAGCCCGCAAAATCCAACCTTTCTTTTCTCGTCTTTTCCCAGAAGTTCCGAAAGATCACCCCGTACACGGCCAAATGATCATGAACTTCTCCGCAAACCTATTAGGACTGGATAATGCTGCCACTCCATTCGGTTTAAAAGCGATGCAGGGTTTACAAGATTTGAATCCGGTCAAAGAAACCGCCTCTAATGCCCAAATCATGTTCCTCGTGCTCCACAGTGCAGGCCCCGTTTTAATCCCTCTTTCCATCATGGCCCAGCGTGCCATTTATGGTGCACAAGACGCCTCAGACGTATTTATTCCATGCCTGATGGCCACCTATGCCGCCACCATCACGGGTCTAATCTTTGTCTCTTTCAAGCAAAAAATACGCCTTTTTGACCCCGTACTTTTCGGCTGGCTTTTCAGTATCACCGCTATTCTTGCGAGCATTTTATGGTACTTCAGCAGCCTCCCTAAAGAGCAAATCGATATCCAATCGAAACTCTTCAGCAACGGTATCCTTTTCGCTCTCATTTTCTCTTTCATTGCTGCCGCTTTTTATAAGAAAGTCGACATTTTCGGGACATTCGTAGAGGGCGCCAAAGGCGGATTCGAAACCTCTGTCCGCATCATTCCCTACCTCGTAGGCATGCTCGTAGCCATTTCTTGCCTTCGCAACTCAGGCGTTTTAGACTTCATCGTAGACGGCATGAAAATGGCCGTAAACTATCTGGGTATAGATAACCGCTTCACAGATGCGATGCCTACCGCCCTTTTGCACCCCGTTTCTGGTAGCGGCTCTCGCGCCATGATGATTGATACGATGAAAACTTTCGGTCCCGATTCTTTCGCCGGCCGCCTTTCTTGCGTCTTCCAAGGTTCTGCAGAAACCGTCCTTTTCGTCATCGCCCTGTATTATGGCTCTGTCCAAGTACGCAACATTCGCTACACGCTGTGGGCGGGTTTAACGGCGGATTTAGTGGGGATCCTTACGGCTATTTTAGTGAGCTATCTTTTTTTTGGGTAAACCCACATTAAAGCATAAAGAATAAAGCACAAAGAATAAAGCATAGAGGTGGTATAACCTTCGGTTATTCGTATGTGAAATATTTCTAAACCCATCAAAATGGGCGAAGCCTATTTTGAACCATCTTTATTCTTTGTGCTTTATGCTTTATTCTTTAATTAGCAGATAAATAAAGGCTATCGCCTTTATTTATCTGCTAATGCTGCCACCAACTCAAACCCCAAACTCTCAATCTTAAGCCTCACCTCGTGCTTATTCTTCAATCCCACAATCTTGGCCGTTTGGCCAGTTAGTGGTCCGGATTCAATCGTGATGTAATCTCCCACCTTGGCGTGAGAGCCAACGGTTTCTACCTCGAGGTGGTCAGACAGAAATTGTCTGATGGCGAGGATTTCAGCGTCTTGAATGACAGCCGGTTTATGGAGCCAGTAGACGAAGTTCACAACACCCAAGGTGCGGCGGACAAGGCCGCTTTGCTTTTCGAGGTCGATGTTAACAAAAACGTAGGAGCGGAAAAGAACTTCTTCGACCCATTTTTTGCGGTCAGACCACTGTTTCTTGCGTTTAGTGGTGGGGCAATAGGCTTCAATGCCTAGGTCTTTTAAGCGCAAGGAGACTTTCTTCTCCATTCTGGATTTTGTATAAATCGCGTACCAGGCCATGCTTATAAACGGGCGTCTGCCAAGTCTTTGGAAAGAATCGATTTAATGTCGAAAATGACCCCGTTTTCTGATTTCAAGGCAGCAAAAGGAAGATCTAGGAATTCGGTGTGAGCGACAGTTAAAACGATCGCTTGGTATTTGTCGGCTAGTTTCGAGACTAGTTCGATACCGTGTTCATGCTTCACTTCGGCTGCGTTTGCCCAAGGATCGTAGACATCTACGTCCATGCCAAAGTCTACTAATTCCTTGTAGATATCCACCACGCGGGAATTGCGGATGTCTGGGCAGTTCTCTTTGAAAGTGATGCCGAGCATGAGGGTTTTGGCGCCGGCGATTTTTTGACCCTTGTTAATCAAGAGTTTCACTAATTTATTCGCAACGAAAATCCCCATATTATCGTTCACGCGGCGACCCGAAAGGATCACTTGTGGATAATAACCGAGGCTTTCAGACTTGTGCAATAAGTAATAAGGGTCCACACCTATGCAGTGTCCGCCTACTAAACCGGGTTTGAAATTTAAAAAATTCCACTTCGTTCCGGCAGCTTCTAACACCTCGGTGGTATCAATGCCCATCCGGTCAAAAATTAAGGCCAATTCGTTTACAAACGAGATATTGACGTCGCGTTGAGCGTTTTCGATAGCTTTACTAGCTTCAGCGACTTTCATAGATGGCGCCTTGTGGGTGCCTGCGGTGATGATGGAGCGGTAAAGTTGGTCGACTTTTTCGGCAATTTCGGGAGTGGATCCAGAGGTTACTTTTTTGATTTTGGTCAAAGTGTTTACCTTGTCACCTGGATTAATTCGCTCTGGCGAGTAGCCGCAGAAGAAGTCTACATTGAATTTCAATCCGGAGAATTTCTCCAAAACAGGTACACAATCTTCCTCCGTACAACCTGGATAAACAGTGGATTCGTAAATGACTAAGTCGCCTTTTTTCAAAGCCTTGCCAATCATCTCAGATGCTTTCAAAAGAGGGCTTAAATCCGGTTTTTTGAAGTGATCAATGGGGGTAGGAACCGTAACGATAAAGGTGTTGCAAGTGCTTAAATCCGCAGCATTCGAGGAAAAAGTTAAAAAAATAGATTCCTTTAATTGTTCTGCTGTAACTTCTTGTGTGCGGTCAAAACCCGAATTTAATTCCGCAATGCGGCTCGTGTCAATATCAAAACCAAGAGTGGGGATGTTTTTTCCAAACTCCACCGCCAGCGGAAAACCCACATATCCTAAGCCTATAATGGCGATCCGTGTACTCATCTTATTTGTTTGAGAAAAGTTTTACGTCTGCCTGAACCATGTCTTTCACTAGCGCGGCTAAATCATATTTTAGGGTCCAGCCTAGTTTTTCTTTGGCTTTCGTCGGATCACCGATCAACAATTCCACCTCCGTAGGACGGAAATAACGTGGGTCTATCGCAATCACTTCTTGTCCCACCGGCACTTGATACGCCGGGTTCGAACAAGAAACAACGGTTCCTTTTTCATTCACACCCTCGCCAGTAAAGGCGACTTCGATGCCTACTTCCGCAAAAGAAAGGCGGATAAATTCGCGCACGGTGGTCGTAATTCCTGTCGCGATGACGTAATCTTCTGGAGTATCTTGTTGCAAAATCAACCACATCGCCTCAATATAATCTTTCGCGTGGCCCCAGTCGCGTTTCGCATCTAGGTTGCCTAAGTGAATCTTTTTCTCTTTACCCAAAGCGATTTGGGCAACCCCTCTCGTGATTTTACGCGTCACAAAGGTCTCGCCGCGAAGCGGAGATTCATGATTAAATAAAATACCGTTTACCGCAAACATCCCATATGCTTCCCGGTAATTCACCGTAATCCAGTAGCCATATAATTTAGCGACAGCGTAAGGAGAACGAGGGTAGAAGGGAGTTGTTTCAGATTGCGGAACTTCCTGTACAAGGCCGTAAAGTTCCGAAGTGGAAGCTTGGTACACTTTGGTCTTTTTAACCAAACCTAGCAAGCGTATGGCCTCTAAAATACGCAAGGTGCCGATACCGTCTACCTGTGCTGTATACTCTGGTTCGTCGAAAGAAACTTTCACGTGGGACATGGCCCCCAGATTGTAAATTTCGTCCGGCTGCACTTCTTGAATAATGCGAATGATATTCGTAGAATCACTTAAATCTCCGTAATGCAAGATAAAAGAGGCCGAATCCACGTGCGGATCTTGGTACAAATGATCAATGCGATCGGTATTAATCAACGAGCTTCTACGCTTGATACCGTGCACGATATAGCCCTTATTTAAAAGAAATTCCGCTAAATAAGCGCCATCTTGTCCTGTTACACCCGTAATAAGGGCTACCTTTTTTCCTGTCGACATACGATTCATTAAGAAACCAAAATTACTTAAAAAAAGGGCCTAACGCAATTTATTCATATAAAGCCAAAACAGCTTTCTCGTGTTTTGCGTAAATCGCCTTGCGCTTTAATTTCAAAGTAGGAGTGATTTCTCCATCCGCCACCGTAAACAAACGCGGCAACAGAACGAATTTTTTCACTTGTTCGTATTTTGCCACAGATGCCATCGTTTCCTGAACTTCCTGCTCGATTTTAGCAAACACTTTCGGATTTTTGATCAATGCTTCTGGACCCTTTATCCCTAATTCTTGTTGATCTGCCCATACTTGCAAGGCATTAAATTCCGGGATGACAAGCGCTGATGGGAATTTTTGGCCTTCACCTACCACCATACATTGCTCAATGAAAGCAGATTCTTTCAACTTATTTTCCACTAATTGTGGCGCCACGTATTTTCCACCAGAGGTTTTAAAGATCTCTTTCTTACGATCTGTAATCTTCAAATACTTTCCATCCACCATCATACCGATGTCACCCGTATGGAACCAACCCTCCGGATCAATCGCCTCTGCGGTCGCCTCAGGATTCTTGTAATAACCCACCATCACAGAATCCCCTTTTACACAAATCTCCCCGTCTTCTGCAATTTTTAATTCAATACAATCCACTAAAGATCCTACACAACCTACTTTAAAGTCCACCGGTTTCACTCGAGATACGGAAATGACTGGCGATGTTTCTGTTAAGCCATAGCCTTCTGAAACAGGAATACCGGCTGCCCAAAAGACACGTGATAAACGAGGCTGCAAAGCCGCAGAACCTGATGCGATCAAACGCACATTCCCACCTAAGGCTTCTCTCCATTTACTGAAGATGACTTTTCGATAGAACGCTAATTTTAATGAATCAAGGAACCCCAATTTTTCCATCGGGTCATATTGTAAGCCAAATTCCAATGCCCCAAAGAACAGTTTTCGCTTAATTCCAGTTAACTCATTTCCTTTGGCCAAAATCTTATCATACACCTTCTCTAACAAACGAGGAACCGAAGCAAACATCGCTGGCTTCACCTCCCGAATATTATCTGCAATAGTCTCCATGCTCTCTGCATAATAAACAGAAACGCCATAATATAGGTACATATAAATGTCTGTACGTTCATAAATGTGGCAAAGTGGCAAGAAACTCAGCGCACGATCTGATGGTAATAAATCAAAGAAATTTCCGCGCACTAGGGACTTCACATTACTCACAATATTGTGATGGGTAAGCATAACCCCTTTGGGGCGACCTGTCGTTCCTGAAGTATAAATCAATGTCAATAAATCACTAGGCTGAACCGCATCCATCAAAGGTTGTAAAACAGCGGCGTCTTTACCCTCTCCCATTTCCTTTACAGCGGTCCACATTTCTACGTCTGCCACTGGATCAAAGGAATAGATACCTTTAATTTTCTTGTTTCCTTTAGAAGCTTCCTTTGCTTTTAAATACAATTCTTCATTTTCACAGAAAATATATTTCACCTCAGCATCTCTGAAAATATAATCGTAATCTTCAATCGTAATCGTAGGATACATGGGAACAGTTACACCGCCAATGATTTGGACTGCGAAATCAACAAAATTCCACGCCGGACGATTTCCAGAAATGATAGCAATTTTATCACCTGGCTTAACTTTAAGGGCTAAGAGTCCTAAGGCCAAGGTTTGAATTGTTTCTAGCGTATCAGCAGTTGAATAATTCTTCCATTCCCCATCCCTCTTTAAATTAAAGAGATCAGCTTTTTGAAAGTTTTGATAGGCGATTAGTAAATCGAAGACACGGGTGAATTGTTGATGAACCATTAGTATGATGGGTTTAGAGCTGGCAATTTAGCCAAATTGTATTAAATATAGTTCTTTTTGCACCTAATTTACTTATCCACAAGTTATCCACAAGCAAACAAGTGATTTAATCTTTTTTTATCTCGTATAAATATTTTTTATACCGTAAATATCAAAAAAGCATCAAATCTACTTTTTCAACCTAAAAACTTATCCACATATATAAATTAAAAAAAGAAAAGAATTTTTAAATCTCTTTTTTGTTTCTTCTTGTTGTTCTCTGTGGATAAGTGGATAAGTCGAATTTGTGTTTGTAAGTGCTTGATATCAGCGAGTTTTATAAATTCAAAAGGCAATACACCTGTGTGGATAAGTAGCTAACAACTTGTGGATAAGTCTTAGGTTATCCACAACCCACTGGGTGGATGAAAACTTATACACATTTATCCACGGTTTATGTGGACAGAATGTGGATAAAAAAGGCACTTATCCACACTACTAAGGGGTGTTTATCCACAAGTCAGTTAATTGGAAATTAGCCTTTAGTTTTATCTTCGATTCGAAGTAATAGATGGGCTCAGCTTTCGATTTTGTCCTATAATTACCGATATCCCATTGTCCATTCTTGTTCGTATCCACTATCGCTCGTAAAGTATAAATGCCCGGTTCCACGTTTTGGAAAGAACAAGTTCCGTTTGATTTTTGCTCGTAAGCCTTTTCTAGTTTTTCACCTTTTAACAATTGGTAAATATACTGTCCGGGTTTGCGAATACCGCCCTCAATGCTACCCGTTTCTTCTGGATCCACCCGCTTAATGAGTTGCTTGTATTCATTGGTTGAATCTGCTTCTGGGCCCACGAATGCGATTTTATCTAAGGCCAAAGTAAAGGAGGGGGCCTTAGGTAGAAATGCGCTTTTAATGGTCAAAACTGTTTGGAATTTATTCCAGCTAAAGGCCTCATCTGGGAATGTTAAATCATCTTCATTCTCCGTTAAAATGTGAACTTTTTTTGAAACCCATTGTAACACCGGTTTTGGAAAAATAATCAATACAGAGTCCGTGGGTACAATCTGAGCACCTAACTTAGGAAAAATATCGAAACTCAAAGGAGCATAGGTAGACTTTTCTTTCTTAGCTAATTCCCGGAACTTTCCTTTTAGTTTGAACTTGTATTTTCTGCCTATAGAATCTTCCAAGGCTGCCTCTATTCTTAATGTATCAGCCTTATTTAAGGCACCTACATAAATACGGAGGTTTCGGTCATTTTCTACTTGATAGAGTGGCTTTTCGCTCGAAGAAAAGCCTAAATCTGCGGCTTTAATTCCTCTATTAAATTCATAGAGGATTGTTTTTGCTGTAGACGTCGTTTTACTTAATTTGAGGGAATCCTGATTTTGAAGTGCTATTGTAAAGTCGCGTGTCTCGTTTTTGCGTAAGTCAATAAACGCTTCAGTGATGAAGTCTACAGACTCTTTGGCAGAGTTATAAAGTAGGTTATTGTTTACGTCCTCAAACGCGGCCATATAGTATTTGCCGGGTGCTAAGTTTTCCAAAGCATAGGTGCCAGACGTATCTGTTCGAACGAAATAATACGGTTTAGCCTTGGCGATAGATAAACTATCTGTATAAGGATATAGCCCTACGGTGATATTATCCGCCTTTTTATTAGTCTGTAATAGTTTCACACGTCCATCAATCCTCAATGAATCGATGGTGTTAGCTGTACTGAAAACGAGTTTGATATTTTTTCCTTTGTTTCGTTCAGCTACATCTTCAATGGCGTTTCTAAAATTGAATGTATAGGTCGTGTTGTCTTTTAGAGCGCTATCTAAAACTAGGGTTAATCCGGTAGGCCGAATGCGCGTTTCATAATTCCCGATGGACGGCGTGATCAATAATTCTTGATTCAGGCTTTTTACCGCGACGTATTCATTAAAATTTAATTCAATTTTTTTACCCTTAAAATTCTTGCTTTTGTTTATCGGAATGGATGTAACAACCACCGGCGCCAAGGTATCTTTTTTGCCTCCTGGAGGGGAGGCCATTTGAGCACAACTTTGTAGAAAGACCAAGCTAGCGCCTAGACCTAAAAACACAAATAAAAGACTGAATTTCAGGTAATTACGCATGTTCAAATAGGTATAAATTACTAGAATAATTCGGCCTTCCTAGCATGGCCCTTAGGTTCGAAATTAAACCAATAAAGAACGAGTGAATTAAGCGCTTGTTCCCTGATTTGTATTCGTTGCTTAGCAAAGAAATATAAAAGCTATCAAAGATTAATCCTCTACTCTTTTTTAATTTAAATCCGTATTTCGCCGCTAATGCCGAAATGGTTTCCGGCGTAAAGTGGTAAATGTGTCGTGGAACATCGTAAGCCGCCCAATATTCTTTGAAGTAGTTCGCGTCAAAGCTTGCGGGGTTAGGCAGGGCTAATAATAATTTACCATCCGTTTCCAGGCGGTTTTTGAAAAATTGAAAGTAGTCGTCAAGTTCATAGACATGCTCTAGAACGTGCCAAAGCGTGATGACTTGAAACTTTTTTTCTGTAGCGATTTCTCGTAAAGCGGGTGCAATGTCTATTCCTGTTAATTTTGTTGCTCTAGCGGCCGTTTCTGGGTCTAATTCCACGCCGTTTATGTTCCAGCCTCTTTCCTTTGCTGCAGCTAGGAAGTGTCCGTTTCCACAGCCGATATCTAGCAGTTCCTTATTTCCTTTTTTCTCAGGCTCTATCCAGCTTGTCTTAGATTTCAATGTAATCTTACGCACCGCATGGTATAGCTTATTTACAATCCCCTCATTTGTATCGCTATGGGATATGTAAGCGGTGGCATGGTAGTAGGGCCCAGCTTCGTTTGCAGCAGGGCGGGGATTGGTATAAATTAAACGACAGGAATCACAGGTTACGATGTGGAACATTTCGTTCGTTACCGTATAATCCTTTGCCTTGAATTTCAAGGTAGAATCCGGTGATCCGCAAACGGGGCAGTTTTGTATGTTTTCCATTAGCGTCCCATAAATAAAAGTAAGATTGAAACGTCAGAGGCAGAAACTCCGGAAATGCGACTAGCTTGTCCGATGGTCTGTGGCAAAATGGATTTCAATTTAATGCGTGATTCTGTCGATAGCGTTTTGATCTTATCGTAGTCAAAATTCGCGGGAATGGACAGGTCTTCCATCGATCGCATTTTGTCTACCATCAAACGCTCTTTCTCAATATAGCTTTCGTACTTCACTAAGATCTCCACTTGTTCGCGCACTTCTTGTGAGTAGTTTCTAACGATCGGTTCCACACTTGGGTGTGTTGCGATGCGGTCGAAAGACAAATCGGAACGGCGCAATAAATTCACGATTGGCGCCCCCTCTTTCAAGGTAGCACTTCCCTCCTGCTCTAGCCAGTCGTTTACTTCCGTTGGTTTTACTTTCGTGTTTTTTATCTCTTCGGTTAAAGCAGCTACATGTGCTTTCTTCTCCTGAAATTTATTCCAGCGTTGCTCGGTCGCCAAACCTAATTGGTAACCTTTGGCGGTTAAGCGTTCGTCCGCGTTGTCTTGTCTAAGCAGTGTTCTAAATTCAGCACGCGACGTGAACATCCGGTAAGGTTCGTCAGTTCCTTTATTAATTAAATCATCGATTAATACTCCGATATAAGCGTCCGAACGAGACAAGGTAAAGGGATCTAATTCGTGCGTTTTTAAGTGGGCATTGATACCTGCCATTAAGCCTTGACAGGCTGCTTCTTCGTAACCTGTGGTGCCGTTGATTTGGCCGGCAAAGAATAAACCTTTCACGCGCTTCGTCTCTAACGTAGGAGTTAATTGGGTAGGCGGGAAATAATCGTATTCGATCGCATAACCCGGACGGAACATCTTTGCTTTTTCAAATCCTGGGATTAAACGAATCGCTTCGAATTGTATGTCTTCCGGCAAAGAAGTTGAAAATCCATTCACGTATATTTCTACCGTGCTCCAGCCCTCTGGTTCGACAAATATTTGGTGTGAATCTTTATCTGCAAAACGGTTGATCTTATCTTCTACAGATGGACAGTAGCGCGGGCCTAAACCTTTAATTCTACCTGCGAACATGGGCGAACGGTCGAAACCTTTTCGCAAGACTTCGTGTACTTTCGTGTTTGTATGGGTGATCCAGCAAGAGCGTTGCGCCGTCAGCGGAGTTTCGGTTAAGTAAGAAAACGAACTTGGGTTTTCATCGCCCTTTTGTTCCTCCATAGCTGCGAAGTCGAGGCTTCTTCCGTCCACACGCGGTGGAGTACCGGTCTTCATTCTTCCTGATTCGAAACCTAAGTTTACGAGTTGTTCCGTTAGTCCGATCGCCATGGGCTCAGCCATTCTTCCTCCGCCAAAATTCTTCTCCCCTATATGGATCAAACCATTTAAAAATGTCCCGTTAGTTAAAACGACGGCGCGTGCTGTGAAGGTCATTCCCATGCGGGTGATAACTCCTTTCACTTCGCCTTTTTCTACGATTAATTGTTGAACAGAATCTTGCCAAAAATCAACATTCAAATTCCCTTCTAATGCATTTCTCCACTCCTCTGCAAAACGCATCCGATCGGACTGGCAACGGGGTGACCACATCGCCGGACCTTTGGAACGATTCAACATTCTAAATTGAATCATCGTCTTGTCTGAAATGATTCCAGACATTCCTCCTAAGGCATCAATTTCTCTAACGATTTGACCTTTTGCCACGCCACCCATCGCTGGGTTGCAAGACATCTGGGCAATCGTCTGCATATTCATCGTGACTAACAAAACACGTGAGCCCATCTGCGCCGCCGAATAAGCTGCTTCGCATCCGGCGTGTCCCGCTCCCACCACAATTACATCGTATGAATTTAGCATAGCTATGAATGTTTCACGTGAAACATTTTAGTATTGTTTAATGTAAAAATCTTCTTTCTCGGTCATTAAGGCCTTGTCCTCTTTCTTCTTGTCTTTATAACCTAGCAAGTGTAACAAACCGTGCACCATGACGCGTTCTAATTCTGTTTCAGAAGTACCTAGTTTTTCGCCATTTTCCTTTACTCGATCGATTGAAATAAAGATGTCACCCTCTATCTTTTTCGGGTCTTCTGAATTATCAAATGTCACGATATCTGTTAAGGTGTCGTGATTCAAATACTCCTGATTAATTTGTAACAGATAATCATCTGAGCAAAAGACATAGCTTAATTCCAGGATCTTTTTCCCTTCTTGTTTCGCCACCTCGTTTAACCAGGCTTTGTGTTTTAACTTTTCTTGTAAGGAGAATGTTATGTCTTCTGTGCAAAATTGAATCATGTGCGCGCTATTAAAGCGCGAATTTACGAAAAAGCATCCTCGAAATGCTCTATTTTGAAGGCTTGTGGATAAAAATTCACCGAAATGCTGTCAAATCGGACTTCTTGGCACCATTTATGCTGGTATTGGTAGGCACAAGCAGCCCTGCTGATTAGCCTTATTTTGTTTTGGGTGATTTTCTGTTCCGGATGTCCGTGGGTATTTCTTCTTAGGGATTTGACTTCTATGAAGATTAAGAGATCGCCTTTTTTTGCGACGATGTCGATCTCCGCTCTCTTGTAGCGGTAGTTTCTTGCTTCGATGGTATAGGCGTTTTTTAATAGATAGTCAACGCTAATTTGCTCGCCTAATTTTCCTTGTGTTATATGTTTTGCCATTATTGTATCTTTGTTTTCCTAAAGGTAGCCCGGGGATTAGTTTGGTGCTATCAGCCTCTTGATAAAGAATGAAGCAGAATAAAGAAGTCCAATTTGTTGATTTAAAACTGATAGAATACAAGCAAGCTTGGGATCTCCAGGAGACTTTGTTAAATCGCATAGCGACAGTGAAATTAGATAACAGAGGTCTGGAGGAAGACCCAAAGGTCATCACCAATAATTATCTCTTATTCTGTCAACACCCACACGTTTATACCCTCGGTAAAAGTGGCGACGAATCTCATCTATTGTTACAAGAATCATTTCTTTCTACGATAGGCGCAACTTATTTTAAGACCAATCGCGGTGGTGACATTACCTACCACGGCCCCGGCCAATTAGTGGGCTACCCAATTCTGGATTTAGAGAATTTCTACACAGACATTCACCTATATCTGCGCATGCTAGAAGAAGCAATTATTAAAACCTGTGAGGGTTTTGGATTAGTGGCTGGACGGATTGAGGGTTTGACAGGAGTGTGGATTAATCCTGCAGAAGAGAGTGCTCGTAAGATTTGCGCGATGGGTGTGAAGGCATCTCGTTGGATTAGTATGCACGGGTTTGCGTTGAATGTAAATACGGATTTGAGCTATTTCTCTCATATTGTGCCTTGTGGTATTGTGACCCGTGGGGTTACTTCGTTGCAGCAGGAATTAGGTAAGGAAATGGATTTTGAAGCCGTTTCGGCTATTGTCAAAGGGCATTTGAATGATCTATTTAAAATGGAATTAGTGAATGTTTCACGTGAAACATTGAAAGCATAAGATTTACGCGTTCCACGTGGAACATGAAATATGGATACCTTAAAGAACTTCAAGAATACCCTTTTCATTGATATCGAAACTTCATCTGGAGTATCCGATTTTGCCCTACTTTCGAATAAGATGAAAGAATTTTGGCTAAGAAAGGCGAAGAATTTGATAAATCCCGCTAATATCAGCCTAGAAGAGATGTATTTCGAAAAGGCGCCATTGTATGCGGAATTTGGCAAGATTATCGTGGTGGGAATGGGCTTTTTGTTCGTTAACAAACAGGGCGAGATGGCCTTAAAAGTGAAGACGATTGCCCACGCAGACGAAAAAACGCTTCTCACCGAGTTCATCGCGTTCGTAAATAAGACCTATAAGTCGAGAGAATTAACGCTGGTGGCGCACAATGGCAAGGAATTTGACTTCCCGTATCTGTGCAGACGCATGTTAATTAATGGCTTGGAGATTCCGAAGTCGTTGCAATTGCAAGGCAAAAAACCATGGGAAATTATTCACCAGGATACGATGGAGATGTGGAAGTTTGGCGATAGAAGATCCTATACATCGCTAGAATTGTTAGCGGAATTGATGGGGATTTCGGGGGCCAAAGCTGATCTTTCTGGCGATCAGGTGAACCGTGTTTTCTACAAGGAAAATGGATTAGCTAGGATCAATGAGTATTGCCTAGAAGATGTCATCGTAGTGGCGCAACTCTATCTACGTTTTCACTTTTTAGATCTAGTTGCGCCAGAAAATATTGTTAAATTATAGGGCTTTGGCCGGGTTGCCGAACACTCTTTTCGAAGCAGCCACATTTTCAATCACTACACTCCCCGCTCCTACTGTTGCGCCCTTTCCTACCTTCACACTTCCCACAATAGTTGAGTGAATTCCTACGTAAGCATTGTTCTCAATGATCGCTTCTTTGCCTATCACTGAGCCCGCTCCGATGGAAGCAAAATCAGCAATTTGTGCACCGGTTTCCACGATAGTGCCTGAGCCAATGATGACGTGATCCCCCAGTTTTGTTTCAGGCAAAATCTGTGCTCCACTTCCGATGAATACGCCGTACGCAAGGCTTTTTACATCTGCGATATTGGCGGTAGGATGTATGGCGTTTACGGGTTTTACTTCGCGCTCTTCTAAGATCAATTCGATCATTTTCTTGCGTTCGGTTGGGTTTTCTAGGGCCACAAATACACCACAGTTTTTACCAATTAATTTGAAATAAGACTCATCATCTGCTGTTCCCAAAACCGGAATTTCGCCAATGCTGGTATCCTTTTTCTTAGGATCATCGTCTAAGAATCCGTAGATAACGACGTCGTTCTTTTGAAAGATGTGGGCTACTTCTAGGCCAAAAGGATTTACGCCAATGATAATTACAGGTAATGAAGTCATTTAGAATTGTATTTTATGCGTGTAATCTGATAGTTTAAAGCTGGGTTTTCCGTCTTTTAATAAGACCAATTCGGTGTAATTTTCACCTAAAGAAATGCTTGAATCAGGAGACAAATGTAAGTCTTTCCCGTCGATTTCTGTTAATCCATAGAATGGTGACATATCTCCGATGTTTTCGACTACCCATGAATAATGGATATTTCCGTCGGTCATCGGGGTTTCTACCAGGTTAAATAAGACGTCTGCGCGAACGGTTGCGCTTAGCGGCGCATCGGTGATTTTGATGTCCACAATCGCTCGCTCGTTTGTAGGTAAGGCTTCGTATTCAGCAATAGATTCAGCCGCGTAGCTTCCGTCTGCAATGGCGCAGAAAGCATCAAGTAAAAGACAAGCGTTTAATTTGCGTAACGAATGTTTTTCTAGGTCCCATCCTGCCCCGCCAGATTCTAATAATACCAAACCGTATCCACGAGAAGAGAATGTATCACCAAAAGCGCGGGACTCAAATTCGTCCGTCCATTTCGCTATTTTACCCGGGATGATGGGCTGTATTTGGCGCAGCATTCGCTGGCAGATTTGGCCAGCGCGCAAGCGAGATGGAGTC
The DNA here is from genome assembly GCF_042715595.1 of Aquirufa esocilacus. Classification (NCBI taxonomy): domain Bacteria; kingdom Pseudomonadati; phylum Bacteroidota; class Cytophagia; order Cytophagales; family Flectobacillaceae; genus Aquirufa; species Aquirufa esocilacus. The sequence goes on from NZ_JBBKXX010000002.1 coordinate 447,399, forward strand.
CAAGTTCCTGCGTCGTCACCTGTGGTGGCTAGGAAGGCGATATGTGTTTGTTCTGGGCTATTGCCTACCGAATACAAGCGGTTTTGATCGTGTAAATTGAAGGCAAATGCGGGTTTAATTTCGTCCGCCCAAGCAGATAGAAGGCGTGCTTCTACGGACTTTTGCTTCGTCGCATCGCGGTTCATATCGATACCTAATGCCGTTTCACGCTGCCATCTTTCGGCGCCGTCTGCATTCAGGCGGGGAATGATGCGCAAGGTGATTTTCTGATGCAATTTTTGCTTAAACTCGTCATTCGGTTGGCCTGATGTGGCTAATAAACGAAAAATATCGGCCAAAGCCAGAGTGGCTGTCGCCTCATCCCCGTGCATTTGGGACCAGGCGATCACTTGGATAGGTCCCTCACCCCATTTTACCTCGTGAATAGGTCTACCCTCTTCGGTTTTACCCAGTTCGCGGACAGCAAAATGGGTAGACCATTCGGTGATTAATTCTTGCCAAAGAGCCGCCGAAAAGCGGCGTTTCGTTAGGCGATTTTCGCGGAAGGAGTCGTAGTGTTCGAAGGCTTTATTAAACATCAGTGACATTTAGTAGATGGGTTTAGGCAGATAGTCTGCCCAGGTTTGATTAGAGAAAATTCCTTTTTTACCTGAGCCGAATAAGACAATCAGGGTAATGATGAAATAAATGAACCAGGCTGATGGACCGAAAAGTTCCATGCCTAAGAAGGTGGCGGCAAGCGGAGTTTTGGCAAGACCACCATACAAAGTGACGAAACCTATGGCCGCCGATAATCCTATAGGTAATGCAAACCAAGAGGCAAAACCAGACGCCGCATGTGACCCGATCAAAAACAAGGGTGTCGCTTCTCCCCCTTTAAACCCGAGACCTAAACTCAAGTTTGTCGCGAGTAATTTCCAAAGGGCGAAGTCCGGAGTGGCGTTTTCGAAAGGGCGTAATAAAAATTCCGAACCAAGTCCGATCGTTTCGTGAAACACCGGGACGTTGAACACGCCGAACAAAATTAAGCCCGCGAGAATCCCTTTTAGGTAACCTTGTACGGGTGATTTGTCGAACGCAGAAATTATAATCGATTCTGAGCGCTTATAGAGAAAGGCAATAAGGGCTAAAAATAGGCCCAGGAGCGCTAATTTCGCATAAAATGTACCTGAAAAATCCGGTAAAAAAATGGCCGGGTAAGAAAGATGTTTTGTACCGTACACGTGGAGACTGACATAATTCGCGAAAAAGGCAGAAAAAAGACAGGCTGGGATGTGACGAAAATTAATTTTGCCTACCTCTCCTACTTCGAGTGCAAAAAAGGCTCCGGCGAGGGGCGTCCCAAAAACGGAGGCGAAGCCAGCGGCCATGCCTGCCTTAGAGAATAGGTCAACGTCCGAAAATTTTTCTCCCACCACTTTACCCATCGTGACTGCCGTTCCCTCGCGACCAACAGACGCTCCTGCCAAATGGCTGAGCCAGGTGGCGGGGATGATGAGGTAGGCTGGGACTTTGAAGCTTTGGAAAATTAAACCTACCAGAGGTAAGGCATATAAGTAGGATCCGTTGTGTTGAATCCAGTCGAGGCCGGCTAAAAATAGCGAGGATAGGCTCCCTGTGGCGAAGGAGAGTGCGACCAATAGGCCTAGATTCGTCAGAAATGCCTTAATTTGAGCCAAAACAATCGTATTTTTGTTTCAAAGGTAAGAATTATATTTTCCCTACCTTTGCAAATCTACTACAATGCCGAATCCAATGGATGAATTTTTAAGTTTGGGATTAAATCCACAGCTACAACGCGCGTGTACCGCGGTGGGTTATACGAAACCAACTCCGATCCAGGAGAAGGCCATTCCGTTATTATTGCAAGGCCACGATTTGCTCGGAATTGCACAAACGGGGACCGGAAAGACGGCTGCCTATGCGTTGCCTATCTTGATGCGCTGCAAATATGCGCAGGGAAAGAACCCGCGGGCCTTGATTTTAGCACCTACCCGCGAGCTGGTGATGCAGATTCACACCGTGATGATCGGTTTAGCGCAGTTTACGGACTTGCGTATTTTAGCCTTATACGGTGGATTAGGGCCAAAACCTCAGATCCAAGCCCTCGAGGAAGGCATCGACATCCTCGTTTCTACGCCAGGTCGATTCCTCGAATTGTACCGCAAGGATGTGATCGTGGTGAAGGAATTGAAATTCTTGATTTTAGACGAAGCAGATAAGATGATGGATATGGGCTTTATGCCGCAGATTCGTCAGATTTTGGAGAAAATACCGTATAAAAAACGAATGAACGGATTGTTTTCCGCGACTTTCCCAGAGAAGGTGGAGAACTTGTCCCATGAATTTTTGGAGTTTCCGATGAAGATCGAAATCACCCCGCAGGCTACGCCAGCGAGTCAGGTGACGCAATCGGTCTACGAGGCGCCAAACTTGTTAACTAAATTACACGCCCTGGCTTACTTTATGCAAAACCCTGATTTTCATCGGGTTATGGTATTCTGTCGCTCGAAAGATGCGGCAAATGAAGTGGAGAAGTGGTTGTTGAAATCCTTACCCAAAGACCAGGTTCGCGTGATTCACTCGAACAAGGGCCAGAACACGCGTATCAATGCGATGGCCCAATTCCGCGAGGGAAATGTGCGCGTTTTAGTGACTACGGATGTGGCGGCACGCGGGATCGATATCCCGAAAGTTTCTCACGTGATCAACTTCGATGTGCCCTTGATTTACGAGGATTATGTCCACCGAATCGGCCGTACGGGTCGTGCAGAGGAGATAGGGGAGTCGATTACCTTTATTACGCTGGCAGAAAGCTACCACTGGACGAAAATTGAGGAAATCATTCAGCAGAAGATCGAAATCGAACAGCTGCCAGAAGGAATTAAGATCGAAGAAACGCCGTTTTTAGAGCAACAAGATATGTTACGCGCGGTCGATGACCAGCGCAAACGTGAGGATCCGGACTTTAAGGGTGCGTTCCACGATAAAAAATGGGTGATTAAGGCCAAAGCGGCAGGCAAGAAAGTGCCTCAGAAAAAGGCCGTTACGAAAGCTGGACCAAAAGGCGGCGCCGTTCAAGGCCCTAAGCCTGTCGTCCGCAATAATCGCCCGGGGAAGAATGCAAAATTCCGTCCTGGCGCAGCGTCCAATAAAAAGAAACGTTAGTTTTGTGTATATGAAAAGAGTTCTGTTATTGTGTTTGATTTCGTTCTTGGGGTATTCTCAGACGAAAAAAGAGGTGGCGGTTGCGGCGCCGCAGGCGCCGGCTACTCCGGTTCGCGCAGCAAAATATGAAGTTTTGTATGGTTCAAAAGCACTTTCGAAGGCCGATCAAAAGGAGTTAAATGAGTTTGTGGCGAGTTGCGATGCCTCTTTTGGCTCGAGAGCTGAAGCAGTTGCTTTTTTCGCGGAACGCGCTTGGGAATATGTGGCTACCGCCCGATTAGACACCGCCACACAGCGATTTAATTTAATCAGTGCCTTGGACCCGAATAGCGTGGATGCGTTTTGGGGTTTGGGTGTTATATCCTATCAAAGAGGGGACAATGATTTAGCTATTCGCCTGTTAAACAAGGGATTAGAGTTAGATTCTACGCAGTCAATGATGCGCGTGGATTATGCAATCGTGAAGTTAGATTGCTACCAGAAGGGAATCGATTGCGGAACATTGGACGAAGTTGAAACAGAATTAAAGCATGCCTTAGCGCAGGATCCGAAGAATGCGAATGCTTGGATGAAGCGTTGCCAGGTGGCGTATTATAAAGAGAATTATGAGTTAGCATGGACTTATTTCCACGAAGCTCGAATGGCTGATATTTTGCAATTGGACTTGAATTTTGGGTCGCAGTTAGCGGCCAAAATGCCTGATCCGAAGGGCATATTTAAATAGTGTAGCGATGGGTATTCGTTCCTTTTTTGCCAAACCTCTAGCGGCCCGTGTCGTTAAAAAGTACCGCTTGAGCCAGGAGCAGGCTTTTGAGCGCCAAGACTTTTGGTTGAAGCAAATGGTGGCGAAGGCGGAGAAAACCCTTTTTGGACGCGGTCACTCGTTCTCCAAAATCAAGAACTACCTCGACTACCGCTCTAATGTACCCATCTTCGAATACGAAGACATTAAGCCCTATATTGACGAAGTGGTGGCGGGCAAGGAAGATATTCTTTGGCCAGGAAAACCAGCCTATTTTGCCAAAACCTCCGGCACCACCTCCGGCGTCAAATACATTCCCATCTCCTCGGATTCGATGCCATTTCACATTACTGCTGCGCGGGATGCCTTGTTGCATTACGTGTATTACAGCGGGAATTCCTCGTTTTTAGACCGGAAATTGATTTTTCTAAGCGGTTCTCCGGAGATGACCGAGACGAATGGTGTTCCCACGGGCCGCCTTTCTGGGATCGTAAACCACCATGTGCCGGGTTATTTGCGTGGAAATCAGATGCCATCTTATCAGACGAATTGCATCGAAGACTGGGAGCAAAAGCTCGAGGCCATTGTGCAAGAAACGATTTCGAAGCGGATGGGATTGATTTCCGGGATTCCGCCTTGGGTTCAGATGTATTTCGATCGTTTAGAAGAGCTATCTGGCCAAAAAATAGGCGACCTCTTCCCCGATTTCCAGGTCTTCGTGACCGGCGGTGTGAACTTCGAACCTTACCGCGAGAAACTAATGGCTTCGATAGGCCGAGAAATTGACGTGGTGGAGACATATCCCGCTTCGGAGGGGTTCATTGCCTTTGACGACTCTTCGGGCGAACCAGGGCTTTTATTGAACGTGGACGGCGGGATTTTCTTTGAGTTTGTTCCTACGGATACCTATTTCGGCGCTAACCCCGTCCGTTTAAGCCTCACAGAGGTTTCATTGGACGTTAATTACGCGCTATTGTTAACGACGAATGCCGGCCTTTGGTCCTATTCCATCGGTGATACCGTTAAGTTCGTTTCCTTGAATCCGTACCGCATTGTGGTGACGGGTCGGATTAAGCACTTTATTTCGGCCTTTGGCGAACACGTCATCGCTGAAGAAGTCGAGAAAGCATTAGCTGCCGCGCTCTCTGCTTGTCCAGAAGCACGTGTGGTTGAATTCACTGTCGCACCACAGGTTTCCCCTGCGAGCGGTTTGCCTTATCATGAATGGCTTATGGAATTTTCGTCGCCGCCATCGTCTTTATCTGCTTTTCAGGAGGCTTTAGATGCGTCCATGTGCGCGCAAAATATCTATTACCGCGACCTGATCACCGGGTCCATCTTGCGCCCTTTAGTGCTTACCTCGCTTCCCGCAGGTGCTTTTATCTCGTATATGAAGTCCCAGGGTAAATTAGGGGGCCAAAACAAAGTTCCCCGCCTCTCGAATGATCGGGGGCTGGCAACGGCGCTTCGCGCCTTAGTCAAAGAGTCGCCTACGGCTTAGTCGCGGCGGAGCCGCTTAGTCGGCGCTTTGCGCCTTAGTCACGACGAGGCCGTTTAGTCGCCTACGGCTTAGTCGCGGCGGAGCCGCTTAGTCACGACGTTGTCGTTAAGTCATCGCTTCGCGATTTAGTCAAATATGTCGATTAGGTCGCCTGAGGGCAATAATGTGTGAAATAAACGTTGAGGTACGCAGAGGGCTTTTCAGGTATTGACACTTTCTGTCAATAAGTTTCCCGTTTTTTGGTATAAAATAAGCCTGATAAATCAGGCTATACTAAAACTGTACCTATTTCATAAGCAAACTCAGGAGAGATGTCGTAATCCCAATGCTTTCCTGAATCGTCCTTGGGCGATAAAATGATTTTCTCCCATTTTAGTTCTCCCATTTCACCAATGAGCGCTTTTTCAAAGATTGAATGGTCTTTTAATTGATCAATCCCATTTAAATTTTGGTGATTTAAAAGCAGCGGAAGCACTTCAATTCGCTTTAGTTCTCCCGTATTAAAAAGGCAATCAACATAATAGGGAGCAATTTCGATGATTTTATCTATGCGTATCATTATTGAATGTGTTTAGTGGTCATAAAAAAAGCCTGAAGATACAGGCATTTTCAATTCGAATATTAATTAGGCGCTTAGCCTACAATTACATCTTTTTTCATTTTGTGTTTGTTTAAAACTGGGATAAAGGTAGGAGGAAAAATGGATTAAGGATGATTGTGAATGATTTATTTTACGGTTAAATAATTGCCGGATTTAAACCAAAATGTTGCCTATTTCATAAGCATACTCAGGAGAGATATCGTAATCCCAACGCTTTCCTGAATCATCCTTGGGCGATAAAATGATTTTCTCCCATTTTAGTTCTCCCATTTCACCAATGAGCGCTTTTTCAAAGATTGAATGGTCTTTTAATCGATCAATTCCATCTAAATCCTGGTGATTTAAAAGCAGGGGAAGTACTTCAATTCGCTTTAGTTCTCCCGTATTAAAAAGGCAGTCAACATAATAGGGAGCAATTTCGATGATTTTATCTATGCGTATCATTATTGAAGTGGTTTAATACTGTGAAAACTCTTGCTATCCCACATCGTGATTAATTCAAATGTATGAATTTCTGCCCATGCTTGTACTAGCTTGAGTTTATTCTTTGGCAAATTTCCAGTTAGAATGGAGCCATCTAGAATTTTGATATTGGCCTCGAATTCTGCAAATTTTACTTTGAAGTGCGGAGGTAGATGATCGTTGAAGAACATGTAAATCGTTAGGCCGTAGAATCGGCAAATTTCGGGCATATTATTAGTGGTTAATTTTGCAAACCTCTAACAATTTTCAGCCTAAACCTATCAGGTTATTGATAATCGAATGGAGGGAATTGACAGCAATTGTCAATACCTGAAAAGTCCTCTGAGTGCCTCGAGGATAATATCACACAATAGTGCTATTAAAGACAACTAGGGCATATTAGGTCGCGCAGACTGTAACCCGGCAAAGTATTTTCGGAGGGTGGTGGGGCTGATTTTTTTAGCCACGATTTCGCCTTTGCGGTTTAAGAGATAAAAGGTGGGGTTTGAGAAGGCGTCGTAGGTACTGCGTAAGGGGGAATTAGCGGGTAAGTCTACGTGGAGGACGTTTGTGTTTACGCGATACTTCGTGATGAAATCGAGCCAAACCGCGCGGGATACGCCGGGTTCGTTGCAGACCGCGAAGCGACCTATTTTTAGGTTCATGATGCGGGAGATGACGGAGGTGGTGGAGTCGATTTCGGGGACCTCTTTTTGGCAATGATCACAGGTGGGTGCGTAGAACATTAGGAGGGTGTAATCGTTCTCTGATGCGAATTTATGCAGGTCCTGGGTGGCGCCGGCGGTGTCTTTTAGCACGATGTTTGCGGCGACTGCGTTTGATTTTAAGGCGCTCAATTTATCGGCTTCTTCCTTAAAGGCTTTTTTCTGAGCGGCGGTAAACGCGCCGCACGCATTCCCAACCCCGTATTTGGTTAAAAACCAGGCATAGCCCTCTGTGTTGCCCACGATGTTTCGGTTCTTCATCACGGTGGAGAAATAGTCGAAAACGAAGGGATAGGATTTGGCGCCGCAGTCGATTTTGGACATGGCTTTTTCTACACCCACACGGATGGAATCAGCTTGCAAAGGATAATAGGAGAGGTATTCTACGAGCAAAGAACGGTAAACGGGGGTGAACAATAACTTGCCATCGCTGAACGGAATCTTCGCGAAAAATCGCATGCGTGCCGCGTAATCAGTACGGCTAGGAACGGATTCGTCTAGCGTATTGAGCGATTTGAAATAGAGCGCAACCACACTAGATGGAGGAAGCGTAGCAAGAGCTTTCTTGCGGAAGGCGACTAAGGCAGCCGTTTTGGACTGGAAAAAGGCAGCTTTCTCCGCGAATTTGAACTTGCGACCGCGGGCAATTTCTACCTGGTACAGGGAGTCGATGATGGCAAAGGATTTTTCGAGTCTTTGGTAGTTTAAAAAGACTTCGTTTTTCGGATCTGAGGAGTGTGCCGAGGCTACATAGGCCGGGCCGGAAAAGGTCAAAGCGAATTGATCGTTGTTCTCGATATTGAAGTAGATGCGCTCCTTGGAGGGGGCGAATTGTAGGTAATAGATGCCGCCTTTGATGGGAGTTTTCGATGTTAAAAGCGTGCCGCGCACCGTGTCTTTGGCCAAATAATTCTTTTCATCAAACAGGGTTCCGCGGAAATAAACGGGGTCTTTTGTGCGGGAAACAGTGATTTTAAACTGTGCTTGGGTAAAAAGAGGGATGAAAAGTAAAAGGGCAAAGATTCGGTTCATGGGGGCAAATATACAGCATTTTATAAATTACTCCCACAAGAAATCATAATGTTAATTTAATTTGACAAAATACGGTATATTTGTAAATTATATTTAATGTTATGGCGAATTCAGGATTTCCACTTATGCCTAAATACCAACGAATTTTGAGTGGTATGGGCGAGAATATTAAGCTAGCGCGTTTGCGCAGAAAATTGAGCGCAGAGCAAGTGGCTATGCGGGCAGGGATCAGTCGTCCTACGCTTGTTTCGATTGAAAAAGGGGTGGATTCTGTCAGTATGGGGGCGTATTTTATGGTATTGCACGTGCTAAATTTATCGTCTGACTTTTTGCTTCTAGCGAAGGATGATGTGTTGGGAAGGAGATTACAGGATTTGGAATTAGTGACAAAGCAACGCGCGCCTAAAAAATAAGAAAGATGGCTTATCGAAGTGTTTTTGTATATGCTGATTGGGAGGGTTTGCCAGAGGAGAAAATGCTCATGGGTCAACTGCAATCGGAACTATTGCGAGGAAAAGAGGTATTTTCTTTTGTTTATTCGAAGGAATGGTTGTCGAGTAATTTTGCGCAAATATTGGATCCCGATTTAATTTTTAGTGAGGGTTTGCAGTATTTGAGTGATGATAAAACGAATTTTGGTTTGTTTTTAGATTCATCGCCGGATCGCTGGGGAAGAGTTTTGTTGCGCAGGAGGGAGGCGGCTATGGCGCGCTTGGAAAAAAGGGCTATGCAAAATTTGACCGAACTGGATTTTCTGTTGGGAGTTTTTGATGGAAATCGGATAGGGGGATTGCGTTATAAAAGGGAAATGAATGGATCTTTTTTGGACGATAACAAACAGTATGCGGTTCCGGCCTGGACTTCCATTAGAGAATTAGAACAAATAAGTTTGCGTTTAGAAAGCGAGGAAGCGGTTCAGGATCCTGATTATTTGCGGTGGTTAAGCTTATTAGTGGCGCCTGGATCTTCCTTAGGGGGCGCTCGCCCAAAAGCAAGTGTTGCAGATGTGAACGGGCACCTTTGGATCGCCAAATTCCCCAGTGGACAAGATACGTTTGATGTAGGTGGCTGGGAATTGGTAACGCATCGTTTGGCTTTAAAAGCAGGCCTTGAAATGGCTGAGGCAAAAGCTAAAATCTATTCGACAAAGCACCATACTTTTTTAACTAAACGCTTTGATCGTACAAGTGCTGGCAAAAGAAAACATTTTGCTTCTGCGATGACACTTTTAGGCTATTCCGATGGACAAGATGGCGCTAGTTATCTTGAATTAGCTGATTTTATCATACAACAGGGTGCGAACGTTTCGAGTGATTTAGTCCAATTGTGGAGACGAATGGCCTTTTCTATTGCCGTTTCTAATGTGGATGATCACCTTAGAAATCACGGTTTTTTGTGGTCCAAAGAGGGATGGATTTTATCCCCGGCTTATGATATTAATCCCGTTGAAACAGGTACCGGTCTTCATTTAAATATCTCTGATGTGGATAATGCGTTGGATTGGGATCTACTCAGAGAGACCGCGCCATTCTTTAGAATAGAAGCAGAGCGAGCAGAAAAGATTATTGTAGAAGTGAAAACTGCCGTTCAGGGCTGGGAGAAAGAAGCAAAAGCTGTTGGAATTCCTTTATTAGAGCGTGATTTAAAAGCAAATGCGTTTCGAATGGCTTTCTAAATGTAAAGTCTAAATAAGTTGTAAAATCACAACTTATCGTGTCAAAATTCATGCTATATTTCGATTTAAAACAAAACACCACCTTGCTAACCATCGTTGAACTATTCTATGATTTCGTGATCTCCACGCTGGTGGGATTGTTCGGCCTGCACCTGATTACGAAGAAGGGCATGCTGGCGTCGAAGTTTTTAGGGCTGTTTTTCTTGGTTTTTTGCTTTCGCATTTTTATCGCCTATTTTGTGACAGATGGACGTTTAGTTCAACATCCTGGTTTTATTCATGCCTATTCGCCGTTTCATTTTTTAGCTCCGGTTATATCCTTTTTGTTTGTTTATTTTATGCTCTATCCACAGCGTAAAATGGCTTGGTGGCATGGACTTTTGTTTTTGCCTTTTGTACTGCACTTGCTGGAATTACTTCCGTTTTTTCTGGGGCCGGTGGAAAACAAAGTGAAAGAAGTAGGGCTCATCATGAAGTACCATTCACTGATTAACTATCCGAGCGACGTCAGTTATTTTTCTCCCCAAACCTTAGCTACCTTAAAGGTGAGTAATACGTTGCTTGGGGCGGTGGTCAGTTTTATTTTGGTCCTCATTTTCATCCGAAAAAATAGTTACAAAAGTAGTTTTGTTTTGAACTGGTTGCTTGCCTATACGAGCTTAAGTCTACTGTCCATTGTATTCATTATTGCCTACGTAATGGGTATCATCGGGTTTAATAATCTACAATTCTCCTATGCAGATTTGCTGATGCATTTAGCTGCATTCCTGAATGTAGGGGTTGTCTTATATCGTCCGGCTTTGTTAGATACCGTTACTTTCCAAAGCCTGGTGAATCGCTTGCAACCAGAGCAGCGCCGTCCTGAGCCCGATGAGGATGCGGAGAAATTGAAAAAATACGAGGGATTTGCCCAGCGATTAGAGGAGTATTTCGTAGCTCAAAAACCTTTTTTACAAAGCGATGCCAGCTTGGATAATACCGCTAAATCGATTGGTATTTCAGCGCGAGAATTATCGCGTACCACACAGTATATCTACGAATTAAACTATCCAGATTTTGTCAATTCGTGGCGGATCAATTATATCGTAGAGCAGCGTAAACAGCACGAATCATGGAGGAAGATGTCTCAGGACTTGATGGCGGAACAAGCCGGTTTTGGGTCGAGACAAGGGCTTCATAATGCCATTAATAAGCTTCACCACATCACTCCGGCTGCTTTTTTCGCTCAAAAAGACGCCGAATAAATTTTGTCCAATTCTTGTAACATACGTAATATGTTACAGATGTACTTGTCCAATTTTTGTTATTTAGCTTATCATTCAAATGTTCTAAATGTCAAACGTCGGATCTTTGTACCTGTTTTCTTTGGTCAGCTCGCTTTGCGTACTCTTTGGTCTGAATTTTTTGTTCAGAAAGGGGAATCTTGTCGTAGCTAAGATCCTAGCTTCTGAGTTTTTAATTTTAGGGTATTTAGTGGTAGCGGCCTATTATTTAATGCCGGAGAATATTGTCGAGACACCTTATTTTTTCAGAACGGTTGCACCCCTGTTTTATTTGTTACCCCCTTTGAATTTCTTGTTTCTTTGGTATTTATTTCATCCCAAAGCCAAGTTCAAAAAAATTCACCTGTTCTTTGCCCTACCTTTTCTTTTACAGTTAGTGGAGAACTTGCCCTTTTATTTAAGTTCGAAGGCTACGAAAATAACAGAGATAAAGTGGATGCTCGCACAGGGGGATTTCTTTGCTTTTAGTCCGCGCTTCATGTGGTTTGATCCGATTTGCCATGTGTATGCGAAGTTTGTGATGTATGCTATTTTCTATGTTGCGATGGTCTATTATTATTGCCGCTTTAGGATGGCGAAGCAGAACCAAATTTTGTTCCAAAAAGGGATTTTCCATTTCTGGGTCATTGGGATTTTGATTTTTCGATTTTGTACGCTGTTCTATATTTGGTACACGTTCATCTTTACCGATCATGGAAAGACCTCGTTCATTACTACGGATTATCTCTTAATTGCGGAGTTTGTTTTCCATCTGTTTTACTTAGCGATTAATCCCAAATTATTGGATGTCAAAATCCTCGCCGAGAATTTACGTGGTCCGGAAAAAGAGGAAAGTGTACTTACGGCAGACGAGGAGAATCGACTCTGCGCTTTAGCGGATAAGATAGAAGAGTATTTCAAAACCACGGAGGTCTTTCTAAATTCACAATTAACGGCGGAATTATTGGGTTCATTAACGGGCAATCCGCACCGATCCATCGGCCAGGCGATTAAATGTAAGTATGGCATTTCCTTCCGTGATTATTTGAACAATTACCGGATTGCCTACATCGAGGAGAAGCTAAGTGACCCCGCTTATTTAGCCAAATCGTCCATCGAAACGATCGCCGAAGCGTCCGGTTTCGGTTCACGCCAAAGCTTCTACACCGCCTTCAAGAAAGCCAAAGGATGCACCCCAAAGGAGTATTTCAACTCCAGAATAGGTTAGATTATTCGTCCAAATTCTGTCAAAGGCGCTTTTTTTGACAAATCCCCCCACCCCGTTTCACTTTCTTTGTTTGCCGAATTGTATTATTTCAACATCGGCAGACTGATATATGAAATTACGTTTACCGATTCGCTTTGTTCTAATTGTCCTTTTTCAGCTGGTTTCTGTGTTTGTTATTGCACAGACGCCGTGTGTGGTTCCTTACAATCCTACTCCTGCTACCTCGTGGGGAATGATTCAAAAATTTCAGTCCAATGCGGTTATTTGGAATGGAGGAATACCTACTGCGGCAGATCTGAATGGTGATGGTATTTCTGAAATTCTGGCACCCGCTAATGATAATTCAGGATATTACGTATACAAAGGAGACGGCTCCAATGCGACTACCGCCACTAAAAGTTTCGTTATTGCTACCACTAATGAGCGCTCCGTTCAACCAGCTATTGCTAATATTGTAGGTTCTTCATCACCAGAAGTCGTGATGGTCAACGCTTTGGGATTTGTTTACATTTTTAGTAATACTGGTGGCACAGAGACTAACTTTTTGTACAAATCAACAACAGCTTCACAATATGACAATGGGAACTTTGTTAATCAAATAACGAAGTCCGCTACACCGTATATTGTAGATATTGACGAAGATGGCACAGCCGAAATCGTGATAGGTTCAGATGTTTTTGGAATTGTCAATGGCGCATTAGTTAAGAGAGTAGCAGGGTTGCCTTTAAATTATTCCAGTCAAACTTATGGTTCAACTGGTACTCCTATTGATGTGATTGTTGTTGACATTATTTCAACTAATCCCGGCAAAGAATTAGTTTTTGGATCAAAAGTGTACGGCTTTAATCTTGCAGCAGGCACTATGTCCTTGTTAAAGGATTTGAGTACTGTTTCTGGTTCAGGAATTGCGGCAAACGATAACGGCCCCACTGCCGTAGGCGATATGAATGGGGATGGGAAATTAGACATTGTATATAATGGATCTTCTTTTGTAGTGATGTGGGACCCTAACGGAACCACATTAGCCAATACCTTACTTTTTAAAAGAGTGCCGCCATTTTTTAATTATGGAGTTAGAGGTTTACCCTTAATTGCCAATGTGTACAATGATAAAACAACGGGGGGCAAAGCCACAGATTTGCCAGAAGCAGTTATTATCAACTCATCAGGTGCAAGTTCGGGTGCCGTAACAGCCTATAATTTAAACTATAATACTACTGCAGGAACAACGACGCAACACATCTGGACATTTGGGACCAATGACATGTCGGGTTCTACGGGTATTACCGCATTTGACTTTGATGGAAATGGTATGCGAGAAATCGTATACCGCGATCAGTCCACGTTGCGGATTATCAATGGCAACCTTGCCACACCAGTTAATTATGCTTCAGCACCTGTTGCTTCTGCTACTTGGGGAGAATACCCAATTGTGGCCGATTTAAATAATGATGGTCAAGCAGAAATTGCAGTTACGGGTAACAATATGCTACAGGTTTTCGGGAGTGATCCAGCCACGTCTTCTTGGAAAGGTGCTCCCAATTATTGGAACCAGCGCAACTACCGCATTGTCAATATCAATTCGAATTTAACGGTTCCTACTACTGAAATTAATGCAGCGAGCACTATTGCGTACAATAACAATGAAGCGCAGTTGCAATTTTCAGATGCTACAGGGAATGGGGTGCCTAGTGGATTTACGTATTCGCCCGATGCAACCATCACCATTAATTCAATTACGGGTGTTTGCCCTACTATGATTGTTTCTGCAACTATTAGTAATACGGGTGCTGCAGTTTTACCAGTTGGGACGTTTGTTTCTCTTTACGATGCAGATCCAACGAGTGTCGCCGCTAATTTAATAGGCACTTTTCAAACAGCCGCTGCTATTGCTGCAGGAGCCTCCATCAACGTTTCGATTAATGCACATTTAGTAGGCGGTGGTTCTCGAATTTTTGCGGTGGTGAATGATAATGGAACCAGTGCAACACCTTTTAATTTAAGCACTTGGTCAACCAATTTTAAATCAAATACCCCTATTTACGAGTGTAATTTTGTCAATAATATCAGCTCAAGAACTTTTACACCCTGTTTAGATTCGGATGGGGACAATGTGCCTGATTTTGGAGATATTGATGATGATAATGATGGCGTTTTGGATTATGAAGAACAAACTTGTTCCAGTGCGTCCATGAGTAAATCAGATATTACTGTTAGCTCTGGCATTTCCTGGTTCTTTCAAAATGCACCTGCAATAGGATTAAATGCATTATTGGATGGTTCACAAATTCAACAATTGTATCCTACGGAGACAGCCATCGCTAATAAAACGCTTTTACAATTTAATTTCGTTACTCCTAAAGTGCTCAACTTAATTGAGCTCGAGAATAATGCAAGTCAAACCCCCTTTGTAGCAGGCGGAACCTATAAAATTCAGGGATCTAATAATGGTATAACATGGGAAGATATTGTTGGTTCTCAGGCGATTGCCAATACAGCTCCGATATTAGCTACGACTAATTCGATCAAATTTAATATGCCTGCTAACTATAAAGGCTATTTTAACTATCGAATTTTTGCCATTAATGTTACGGGACAAGCTAATTGGGCAAGAGAAGCTTATTTTAGAGAAGTCACTTGCGTTGATATTAATACGGACGGAGATGGGCTTCCTAATCGATTGGATATCGATTCTGATGGCGATACCTGCCCTGATTCTAAAGAATCAAATATTAATACCACGCTAACTTCAACTGGCGTGGTGGCTACTTCTGGTAGCGCGGCCGCCACTTTTGGGAATAATGGTTTTGCGAATGCGTTAGAGACGGTTTCTGAAAGTGGTATTTATTCTGGATCATATGCATATGAAAATGCAACAAATTCATCTAAAAATGGATGTACGGATACAGATGGGGATTCTGTAGCGGATGTTTTTGATTTAGATGATGACAATGATGGTATACTAGATACGATAGAGGGAAATAGTTGTGTGGCATTAACAAACGATTTTCAAATTTTTAACGATCTAACGATCAAACAATTTAACCTTGTTTATAATGGGGACTTTGATTTAGGGGATACTGGATTTACTACAACCTATACAAAAGGTAATATTGGAGCTTGTGGAGCTTATCTTGTTGCACCTACAGGCTGGGTTTCTAGTGCAGGGTCTTTATCTGAAGGAAATGCCATGCAAATTAATGCTGACTGCGAGGCCCCATTTACTGCTTTTTGGAGTCAAACGGTATCAGTTAAACCCAATACGAATTATAAATTAGGTTTTTCAATCAGAAATGGGAATCCGGCCGCCGTTAGTTATAGTATTAATGGAGGTGCTCCACAAGGAAATTTTGGTACAACGGGTAATTGGGTTTCAAAGCAAGCTACGGTCAATTCTGGCAATAGGTCTACGATGGCCATCAGTCTTTTTGAAAGTACAGGCGCACCTATGTCTGCGGATTTTGGAGTTGACGATATTTTTTTAATAGAGATAAAGGACATTTATTGTTCTCAAAATTTAGATACCGATAATGATGGCATCTTGAATCATCTGGATGTAGATTCCGATGGTGATGGTTGTTACGATGCGGTAGAAGCGGGTATTTTAACATCAAGCAATACAGGAATTGTTGCCGGTGCTTATGGGTTTAATGGGTTTGCAAATAACTTAGATACAGCAGGCGAGTCGGGTATTTATAAGGAGACTTATTCTTATGCGTATGCGGTTAATGCATCATTTAATGCTTGTCTGGATACTGATGGGGATGGAGTAACAGATTTAAATGATATCGATGATGATAATGATGGAATCTTAGACAGGATTGAATGCGATATGCGCCCGCGTAAAATATTATTTGCAGGTTCTTCAGAAAGTTATTTGGGAATGCGCGCAAATTTATTTGCAGAATTTGATAATTATAAAATAGCTGGAGCAAGTATTGTGGAGTCCAATATTATTGAAACTGCGACAGTTCCTGCCGGTTTTTATGATGGCTATGATATGGTTGTTTTTGGTGGTGCGGCATTTAATACTATACATGCAAACCATTGGACTGCCTTACAAGCAGCTATACAAAATAAAACAAGCGAGGCATTTGTTATAGAGTCAGACAACTGTTGCGTTGTTGCAAATCAAAATGGCTTAACTAATTTATTAAATACAGTATTTGGTACATCGTATACTTTATCTACAACTCGAACAACTAGCACGAACGAAACGTACAATAAGAACGCTTCTAATAGTTATGCTAGTCAATTCAATACAAACGCATTATTAGGCGGCATTTATTATCCTATGTTAGGGGTTGCCAGTTCAGATATTTTATTTAGTTCTTCTGCGAATGCAACAGAGACAGTAGCAGGATTAAAACAATTACCAGGTACTACCGATAAAAATCGATTCGTGTCTTGGTTTGTAGATGGTTCAGTTACACAGACCACACCTTGGTATGCATCAAATGTCGGTAAAATTGCCACCGCTTTTTATAATGCTTATTCAAGTGCTAGTTCATTTACTTGTGATACTGATAATGATGGAATTTTCAATCATCTAGATTTAGATTCGGATGGCGATGGATGTCCTGATGCTAAAGAAACGAATATTCCGAACCTGAGATCAGGGACAATCAAAAATGGAACAATTGGTTCAATTACTACAACTACAGTAGATAATGCGATTGCAGGAACAACGGGTAATTATGGCGCAAATGGATTTGCGAATGTAGTAGAAACGGCAAACGAAAGCGGTATTTATAGCGGCACATATAATTACAGTTTTTCGTTAAATGCTAGTCTTAATGCTTGTTTGGATACAGATAGTGATGGAGTAACTGATATTTTTGATATAGATGATGACAATGATGGCGTCTTAGATGTCGTCGAAATGACGAATTGTAATTCATCTCTACTTATAACTCCTAGTTCAGCAACTTCAAGTCCAGTTTATGGAGGGAGCACAGCTACGCGTACAATTGATGGATCTGGCTTTACGGGTAGTGGTCTTAATGCATTAGCTTCGTCCCCTGCTGTTTTAGAAGACGCGTGGCTTTTGAAAGAACCATTAACATCCGGATTTATAGAATATAATTTACCAGGCAATTCCAATATTGGTGGCGTGGTATTATGGGCGCCTGATGCAAATAATTATGGAGGGGGCGATGCGCCGCCTAAAGACTTTACGGTTGAAATTACCTATAATAATGGGCAAGTATTCACTACAGGTATTTACACTACTGAACAACCGAATGGAAGTGGGTCAAACCGTGGAGCTCAGCCATTTTACTTTCCACAAACCTTTTTAAGTGCAACTAAGGTAAAATTAAATATCATCAATGGTTGGTATGATATAAATAATAATAGCCTTAATCAAGTAAGTACGGATGGCATAACTGTTAGCGCAGCTTACAATATGTTTTTGGGGGAGTTTAGGGTTTTGTGTGGAGCTACGGATTTAGACACGGATAACGACGGAATTCCAAATAGGTTAGATTTAGATTCAGATGGAGACGGTTGTCCAGACGCAAAAGAAGCGGGTATTATCGGTACACTAAATAATGGAATAATCAAAAACGGAAGTAATGGGGCCGTTTCTACCACTACTTCGGGAGTTGCGGGATCCATTGCAAATGGTGGTTATGGAACGAATGGATTTGCAAATGCTTTAGAGACAGTTGCAGACAATGGAATTTATTCAAGTGTTTACAATTATGGTTATGCCATTTACGCAGGGACATCGGCATGTTTAGATTCTGATGGTGATTCGGTAGCAGATGTTTTTGATTTAGATGATGATAATGATGGTATTTTAGACCAAACAGAATCGTCATCTTGTAGCACTACTCCTAATTATATTTTTAGAAATATTAACGGAACTACAACGGGGGCAATGGGCTATAATGGCGCCTTCCCTTCCTGGATGTTAAATTCATTTACAGAATCTGAAGATGGGTATAGAATAGTTTTTGATCAACCTGTATCGGATGTGGTCCTTCAGTATGCTTCCATCTATCAAGACGATCGAATTGGTGATTTCACGGTTAAACTAAAAGATGGGACAATCATTGCTGGCATAGATTTTAATTTATTAACTAGCTATGGGCCTACTAATTCAATCTGGACTCCACAGCCCAATAATACAGGTAATTTTAACGGTAATTTTACTAAGTATTTTGGTGCGCCTTTTTCTACGAATACGCCCTATTTTAGAACAACAGTAGCTAATACGGGAACTACTCAGTCATGGGGGATTGTACAATTAAAAAATATTGCCGGCGCAGCCGAAGTGGGTATCTCAGAAGTGAGTTTCAGAATCATTGGGGGTACTGCCACATCTGGAACCGGCGGGTTAGCTGTATTTGCTTCTTGCTTTTTTGACCAAGATACCGATAACGACGGCATTTCAAATCGCATAGATTTAGATTCAGATGGGGATGGATGTACGGATGCAGTGGAAGCAGGGGTATCTGGAACCTTATCTACAGGTACTGTAAAAAATGGTTTGTATGGTGTAGTTAAAACAACTACGGCTAATGTAGTGAGCGCAATTGCAGCTGCACCTTATGGAGTAAACGGTTTAGCGGATGGTGTGGAAACGGCCCCTGAAAGTGGTTTAATTAATTATACTTCAAAGTATGATCCCCAAGCAATAAGTAAAAACTTAGCGAGTTGTGCAGATACCGATGGTGATGGCGTTTTTGATTCTGTTGATATTGATGATGATAACGATGGGGTATTGGACGCGGTGGAGTCGCCTAATTGTTTTTACAGGGCTGCAGAATGGTTATCAGGTAATAGAAGTGAAATTCTAGAGAGTACTTCGCTTGCTATGAGTTCAACCTATAGAGATTTAAGTAAACTAGTGGATGGAGATAATGGAACTGCAGCGGCAAATTATTCTGTCATTTTTAATGCATCCACCACTGCCGCTCAAACGGTTTATGGCTTTCAAATGCCGGTGCCGGTGGCATTAAAAAGAATTTATGTAGGGTACGTAAATACGAACACCCATTTTAATACGGGTACGATTATCAGATTAGAGGGATCGAATAACAATACTACTTGGACTACATTAGGCACAGGATATGGTGCAGTCACGTCGATACCAGGAGTAACGGGATCCATTACGGCAAATACGTTTACGGTAGATGATGCTAACATTGCTAGGTATTCTAATTACAGAATTTATTGGGTTTCTGGGGGAGGTGTAAATGCATCTGGTATTGCCAATGAAGTTTATTTTGAAACCGCTACTTCTTATCAGCCAAGTACAAGTCCCAAAGCGGTTTGTATAAATGATACGGACAAGGATGGAATCTTAAATCACCAGGATTTAGATTCCGATAATGACGGATGTTCTGATGCCATTGAAGCAAAGAGTTCAACAACCGCTACAAGTACAACAGTTTATCCAGTGTTTTCATCAGGGGATGATACAAATGCTAACGGTTTATTAAATGTGTTTGAAAGTGCTACGGCAGGGGTAGTGAATTATACTTCGGCTTATGATCCATTTGCTTTAAGTGCCAATTTAGCCTTGTGCAAGGATACGGACGGGGATGGAGTCTCTGATAACACTGATTTAGATGATGATAATGACGGTATTTTAGATGCCTTGGAATCTCCTGATTGTTTTTATTCAGAAAACGATTGGCATTTTGGTAATCGTTCAGACATTAAAGTTTCCTCGGGAATGTCCATGACAAGTCCACAAAATCAACCACAAAAATTAGTGGATGGTAAAAATAGTGGGGTTAGTTATGATGTGAGAATGGAAACCACTACTTCAACAGTCAATGCACTGGGTTCAGGTAGACAGGTTTATCAATTTAACATGAATATCCCGGTTAAACTTTCCAAAATTTTACTGGGATACACGGGTATCTATTCACACTTTAATGATGGCACTAAATTAATTTTAAGAGGATCAAACAATGGTGTGAATTGGACATTTTTATCTGGTTCTGGTACAAGCACATCTACTGCAGAAGTCACCTATGACGCAACCATTAATGCCAACTCTGCAACAGAAACTTCTACCATTTACCCTTATCCAGCAACAACGCAATATGCTACTAGTGCCAATATATTTTCGGTAACACAAAATGCAGCAAAGTATCAGTACTATGATATTTATTGGTCAAGTGGCGGAGGTATTAATAATACGGGTTATGCAAATGAGGTGTATTTTGATGTAGCGTCAGATTACATTCCAAGCGAACACCCTAAGGTAGATTGTTCGAATGATACGGATGGAGACGGCATCTTGAATCATCTTGATTTAGATTCAGATGGTGATGCTTGTCCAGATGCAAAAGAAGCCGGCATTACAGCAAGTTTAACATCGGCATCGGTCATTAATTTAGTTGGGGCGACGATTGCCTCTGGAACTTCAACTTCAACCTTACAAAACGC
This sequence comes from Aquirufa esocilacus, assembly GCF_042715595.1. Classification (NCBI taxonomy): domain Bacteria; kingdom Pseudomonadati; phylum Bacteroidota; class Cytophagia; order Cytophagales; family Flectobacillaceae; genus Aquirufa; species Aquirufa esocilacus. The sequence continues at coordinate 468,204 of NZ_JBBKXX010000002.1, forward strand.
AATCATTGATGGAGCTGGTGTCTCTACTTTTGGCAATAATGGATTTGTCAATACATTAGAGACTGCTAGTGAAAGCGGTGCTTATAATGGTACCTATAATTATAGTATTGCTATTAATAAAGCCCAAAGTATATGTTTAGATTCTGATGGCGATGGCACACCTGATTTAGTAGATTTAGATGATGACAATGATGGGGTTTTGGATATTGTGGAATGTCCTGTTCCTGGTAAAAAACCTTTAGTGCCAAGATTTGATATTGCTTCTGGAGCAAGCAAGACCGCAACTTTTACAAATTTCCCTGAAGAGTTATGGATTGATATTTGGGCCCTAGATAACAATTTTAATTTAAAAATTAACAATGTAGATATTACCAATGTGAGTGAACTGAATTTTGCTCCATTGGGTGCTGGTTATCCTTATCCAAAGCCTTATACTGATATTGTAAGAGCGGACGGAACTGCAATTTATCCATCCGGGAATGTTTGGAATTATCCAAACGCGTCTCAATATCCATTAATCAGAGTTAAGATTAATAATAATGGGTATTCTAAAATTTATGGATATGATTTTGTTAATGGAACTGGTAATTATAAAGAGTTAGTTTTAGTAAGCGCTGTTTACCAAAAAGTGCCTATTAATTTAACAGGCACCAATACAATTGTTTTTAGTCAAGATAATACTTGGGCACCATCAAATTTAAATGCGGAGTTTAATACCTTCAGTAGCGCAGGTTTTTGCGATACAGATGGCGATGGGTTAGAGAATCGATTGGATTTAGATTCAGACAATGATGGATGTAGTGATGCGTATGAAGCTAAAACAACGACAGACATTTCAGCCAATTTTAAATTTACGAGCGGTTTCGGTACCAATGGATTCGTAGACGCTAAAGAAACAACGGCAGATAATGGAATATATAACGGCTATTATCCGTACGATTTTGCCATTGATGCAACGATCAAAGCGTGTAAAGATTCAGATACTGATGGTGTCCCTGATGTATCCGATTTAGATGATGACAATGATGGAATTTTAGATGCGGTGGAATCACCATCTTGTTTTTATAGTTTATCAGAATTATCAAAGCCAGTTGCTGTCAGTTCAGATTTAATGCCTTATGATGCTACTGGTACTTATTCTGTTGACAAATCAATTGACGGTTCATTGGCTACTTATTCTGCTTTTAAATCAGGGCAGTTTCTCGCTAACAATGAAATTTTAAAATATACTGCGAATGGTCTCATAGATATTACAAGTTTGACTCTAGACCTAGATTTCAGAGCGATATCAACTGATGCTGCCAGTACATTTAGATTCCAAGGTTCGGTAGACAATGTGCTTTGGGATAACTTAAACACAGCTCCAGTTTCTTCACTGACCTATACGCCGCCAGCTACTTTAGTTTTGACCAATAATCTTCAGGCGGGTAAAAAGTATAAGTATTTTAGATTGTATGGAGTTGCAGGTACTTCTAATTTTGGTGGCGTTGCAAATGCTACATTTAATTTAGCGTCTTCGAATCGATCAAGTGCAAATCCTAAATTAACTTGTTCAAACGATACAGATTCTGACGGAATACCAAACAATTTGGATTTAGATTCAGATGGTGATGGATGTCCAGATGCAAAAGAAGCAGGCGTTACAGGAACACTTACAACGGGTTCGGTTGTAAACTTAACTTCTCCATCAGGTACGGCTACTTCGACTACGGCAAATGTGGCTAGTGCCATTGCGTCATCCACTTATAGTGATAATGGTTTGGCAGATGCTTTAGAAACGGGGACAGAGTCAGGCAATTATTCGGGGACTTATACGTATGATTTTGCTGTTAATAAGTCATTGAATGCTTGTTTGGATACAGATAATGATGGTGTTCCAGATTTGTTTGATATAGATGATGATAACGATGGTATTGTAGATGCAGTAGAATCGCCATCCTGTTTTTACGATGCAAGTGAACTATCCATCCCAGTTTCTATTAGTACGGAATTACTTCCTCATTCTTCTTATACAATTGAGAAGGCATTGGATGGTATAACAACTACTGCATCTGCTTTTGCGCCTACTCAAAACTGGGTGGGGAAAGAAATTTTTAAATACACTGCCACTAGTTCAATTCCAATTGCTAGCATTGATATTGATTTAGTGAATTGGGGCTTGTCATCAGATGCGAACCAAACGTTTAAACTACAGGGGTCCAACGATAATAGCACCTGGTCGGATTTGTCGGCTGCTTTGAATTCACAAACAAATACCGGTACGTTTAGTATTCGTAATACTTTATTGCCTAGTGATAAATTTAAATATTTCAGAGTGATTGGGGTGGCTGGAAATTCTAATTACGGAGGTGTTTCAGAATCGAGATTTGTTCTATCTAATTCTTTTGTTCAAAGTCAGTACACTAAACCCACTTGTTTAACAGGTCGAGAAGATGCGGATTTAATCCCTAATCATTTAGATTTAGATTCAGATGGGGACGGATGTTCTGATGCATTAGAGGCGGGAACTTCCACTAATACAACAGCTAATTTTAAATTTACGGGTAATGCATTAGATTTTGGGGCAAATGGTTTTTATAATTCTTTAGAAAATACAGCTGCAGAAAGTAATTTATATAAAGGTGTTTACACTTATGATTATGCTATCGATCCAACCTATAAAGCATGTACAGATACAGATGGCGATGGCGTAGGGGATTTAGTAGATATTGATGATGATAATGACGGTATTTTAGATGCCATTGAATCGCCCACTTGTTTTTATACTTTAACTGAATTAGCAAGTCCCATTTCAGTAAGTAGTGAGTTAGTGCAATATTCATCTTATGTTATTGGGAATGCCATTGATGGTATAGGAACTACTGCATCTGCATTCAATGCAAATCAAGATTGGGTGAATAAAGAGATTTTCAAGTTTACTGCTAAAAGTTATATTTCAATTTCTGGAATGAGTTTTGATTTAGTCAACTGGGCTTTATCAAGTACTAACGCAAGTACCTTTAAATTACAAGGATCAGGCGACAATCTAACTTGGATAGATTTATCAGTACCCACATTTTCTTCAGCCACCAGTGGAACTTTCACTATTTCGAATACACTCGCAACTACTGTGAAATTCAAATATTTCCGGATTTTAGGAGTGGCAGGATTGAGTAGCTATGGAGGGGTATATGAGGCCAAATTTAATCTCGCTACATCAACATCCGTTAGTGCAAGCCCTAAGCCAACTTGTTTAACGGGTCGTTCTGATGGGGACATAATTCCTAACCATTTAGATTTAGATTCTGATGGCGATGGATGTAGTGATGCATTAGAGTCAGGAACATCATCAAATACAACAGCCAACTTTAAATTTACAGGTGCCTCGGCTGATTTTGGAGCTAATGGATTTATAAATACACTAGAAAAAACCAATGCCGAAAGTAATTTATACAAAAGCACATATACCTATTATTATGCGACCAATAATACATTAAATGTTTGCTTAGATTCAGATGGGGATGGTGTAAATGATATCATTGATTTAGACGATGATAATGATGGTGTTCTAGATTATGTGGAACAATCTTGCGAAGGATCTGTCATGAGTAAATCAGATATCACGATAAGCTCTGCTGTAAATTGGTATTTTCAAAATGCGCCAACTGGATTAAACGCATTTTTGGATGGCTCTTTGATTCAACAAATTTATCCAACTGAATCGAGTATCTCTAATAAGACAGTATATCAATTTGATTTTATCGCGCCTAAAGTATTAAACTTAATTGAGTTAGCAAATATTACGAATCAAACACCTTTTATAGCAGGCGGAACCTATAAAATTCAAGGATCAAATGATGAGGGGACAACTTGGAGTGACATTGTTAGTTCACAAGTAGTGGCTAACACATCTCCAATCCTGGCTACGACCAATTCCATCAAATTTAATATGCCTGCCAATTATAAACCCTTTTTATCGTACAGGATTTATGCCATTAGTATGACGGGTCAGGCCAATTGGTCTACAGAGGTTTATTTTAGAGAAGTAAATTGCGAAGACATTAATACGGATGGGGATGCGAACACCAATAGATTAGACCTTGATTCGGACGGTGATGCATGCCCTGATGCTGTTGAAGCGGGTGCAACGTATATTTCAACGTCTGGCATTTCAGGCACGGCTAGATTGACCACAAGCATAATTCCGAGTACACCCAATTACGGTGCTAATGGTTTTGCCAATAGTTTAGAAACTTCCACCGAATCGGGCGCTTACACCGGAACCTATACTTATGTTTATGCTACTGATGCTACCGTAAGTGCTTGTGAGGATACGGATTCAGATGGTGTGACTGATGTGCTTGATTTAGATGATGACAACGATGGTGTGTTAGATGTCGTGGAATGTCCAGTTTTTGCTCCTAATATATTATTAAACGGCACATTTGACACCAATACAGCTGGTTGGACTGCTGGTGCTAACTGGGTTTATTATACGCCAGGTTTTCTTTGGAACTCTGCAGAAAATGTAACGAATGATAAAATTTCCCAAACTTTTGCTAAGCCTATTATTCCCGCAGCACAAACTACAGTAGATGTTGTTTTTGATGTTAATACAAATGGATATGGTTGGGATATATCAAGTGCGAGCACTGCATCCTTAGATGTTATTTTAAATAACAAAATATATGCTACTATAAGCAATCCTAATGGAGGAACCATTGCAAGTGTAGTGGCTAAAAATAGCGCAACAGTCAATGTTTCAAGTGTTGATATTGTAGCAAACATGGTTCCTACAACAAAGATGGTTGTTAAAATACCTAAAACAGCACTTGCAAATACAAACACATTAAGTTTTAGTTTTACTGCTTCTAGTGATGATTTTGGTATTGACAATGTATTTATTGGAACACAATTAGATGCTTGTGATAAAGATGGAGATGGCATTATAAATAGTAAAGACCTCGACTCTGATGGCGATGGTTGCCCCGATGCGGTGGAAGCAGGAACTACCTATATTTCAACCTCTGGTATTTCGGGTTTGGCTAGATTATCAACAAGTTTAATTCCTGGCCCTTTTGATGATAATGGATTTGCTAATGGCGTAGAAACCGTTGCTGGATCAGGTCTTTATAAGGGAACTTATACATATGATAATGCAATCAATGCATCCATTAATGCTTGTACGGATACCGATGGTGATGGCGTATCGGACGTGCTAGATTTAGATGATGATAATGACGGTGTGTTGGATACCATTGAGAATAATTGTTCGGTGGTTGTTGTTAACAAAACGGGAGCGATTATCACGAAACCATCTACCATAACGTATGGTTTTAATGGGAACACCATTGCTAATTTAATTGATGGTGTGGATAATAACGTTTATGTTGTTAGTGCCCCTTCAGGTACTTTAAATGGCCCTTGGTTTAATTTTGAATTCCCTAGTCCTAAGGTTTTAACCTATTTGGAAATTGGGCATTATCAAAATCAACGTCTTTTTTCTACAACGTCTACTTACAAAATTCAAGGTAGCACAGATAATTCCAATTGGGTAGATGTTACAGGTACATTAACGTATAATGATGTTGCAACCACTACTAGTGGAGGTTTGTCAAACTTCAACTCCAATATTGCTAATTTCCCTGCCAATACGAAGCCATATAAATTTTATAGAGTTTTAGGAATTAATGCGGCTTCTGGTGGTGGATGGGCAACCGAAATACATTTTAAAGAATTTGTGTGTGCATCATCTGATTTTGATAATGATGGCATACCTAACAGTTTAGAATTAGACAGTGACGGCGATGGTTGTTTTGATGCGGTGGAAGCAGGTACAACGAATATTTCTACATCGGGTGTTGCGCCTTCGGCTAAATTAACTACTAGTGTCATTCCTAGTCCTTACGGTGCCAATGGTTTTGCTGATGGATTAGAGTCGACAACAGAAAGTGGATTATACACAGGAACATATACTTATGACTTTGCAAACAACACATCTATTAAAGCATGTTTAGATTCGGATACGGATGGCGTACCCGATATTACAGATTTAGATGATGATAACGATGGGGTGTTAGATACGATTGAGCAAACAAATTGTGTTACAAGCGGAATCAATTTAAATACATTAACATTTAATGGGTCTTCTATTACAGCCAAAACAGCAAATAGTTTAACTACAGCCGGTGGCGATGCTTGGAAATCATCCTACTCGAATGAGAATCTTAAACTTCCGATTTCCTTAAAGTTCAAGCATAATTCAACAACAGGTTATGAGATGTTTGGATTACTTCCTGTAACAAAAGCACAAACTCCAGGAGATTGGGGGGACGGTGCATATAAATTTTATCCTCAGAATTCTGTTACCTATGGTTACTTTACGACCACTTGGGATATTAATAACGTTCCAATTACGGCGTCGGATGTATTAAGTATTGATATTTCTGCAACAGGTTATGTAACTGTTGCAATTAATGGAGTTACTCAAAAAGCATTTCAAGGTGTAGTTTCGGATTATAAATTAGCCCTTAGTTCATACCGAACATCTTCTTTAAATGATATTATTTTAAGTGATGCTACGCGTCCTGCCATTTTTTCTTGTACTGATTTAGATACTGATAATGATGGTAGACCCAATAGATTAGATTTAGATTCAGACGGCGATGGCTGTTTTGATGCAGTGGAAGCAGGAACAACATTTAAATCATCTTCAGTTGTTTCTACTTCTAAATTAACAACCGATATTATTCCAGGAGATTACGGTTCAAATGGTTTTGCAGATGGTTTAGAAACTACCTCACAATCAGGTATTTATACTGGTACTTATAGTTATGATTACGCCATCAATTCAACTATTAAAGCCTGTTTAGATTCAGATACAGATGGCGTTGCGGACGTATATGACTTAGATGACGATAATGATGGGGTGTTAGATAGTATTGAAAATGGCCCATTTGGTTGTGCACTATCTCCAGCTTGTGTTACCAACCCTTCTTTTTCTGCAACAGCTTCTGCAACGGGTACACCTCCTACGGGATGGACAAGTTTTGCAAATGGAGGATCTGTAGATATAAATCAAGGAAATTGGCAAATAAGTTATGGACAAGCTACCCCTTCTAGGACCTTATTCCCTGCTGCTACCGCTAATACCTTCTTCATTTATGGAATGAGCAAGGGTGGAAGTGGATCACTTGGAGGCTGGGGGCCTTTTGGTGAAGCCTTCCAGCAAACACTAAATTGCTTGACAGTAGGGCAAACCTATTACTTATCATTTAGAGGTGCATTTACGCATAGTCCGGGTGTTAATGCTGCAGTGTCCTATGAAACAACCCCAACAGCTGCAAGGTTTGTCTTATTAAGAGACGGAACGCAGGTTTCACAAGCACCGGATCAGTTGTTAGAAGCAACACAACAAATGGTTACTTTGTCATTTGTCGCTACTGCAACTACCCATACTATTGCGCTCGCACATACAGCTGACAGAGCAACGGATTTATCGTTAATGGTTATTGAGGCAGGTTCTGGATACTTATGTACAAGTAAACCCGCGTCATCTAATGAAAATTTAGATACTGACGGAGATGGTATTCCAAACCGTCTGGATTTAGACTCTGATGGCGATGGTTGTTCGGATGCTTCGGAATCTAAAACAGTCAATTCATTAACGGCGACTACCGTTACAGGTACTTATGGAAACAATGGTTTTGCCAACTCTATTGAAACAGCAACTGAAAGTGGATTGTATAGTGGTACGTATTTATACTCACGTGCGACAGATCCAACGATTAAAGCTTGTCTAGATTCTGATTTTGACGGGGTTCCAGATATCGATGATTTGGATGATGATAATGATGGGATTTTAGATTCGAATGAATGTAGCGTCGCATTAATGATTGAAAATAATCCAGCAAACCTGGGTCAGGTTTCTCGGAAAAATTGGACATTCGCTTTTATTAATGGACAAGATGTTAACAGCTTTGCAGGTACTACTTTTGGTGCATTAAGAGCAGAGGCAACACAAAATGTATATGGTGAGGTTAAGTTGCCGCCTGCAACAACTCCTGTTATTAAAGAACCAATTACTTCTCTTGATATTCCTACCTTGGATTTAGGAACAGTAGTTTATAGAGAAGTTTTTGTAAAAATACCATCAACTGCAGCGTTTAGAAATGCAACTCAAATTTCCTTTAGAATAGGGAAGAATAATTTGACTTGGAATGCTGCTGTTTTATATATAGCGCACAACGGAGCTCGAATTACTTCAACGACTCCTGCTGCTGGCGGCGGAGGAAGTACGAGTGTTTTAGTATCTACAAATAGTACGGACTTAAAACTGGTTTCTCAAGGTAAATACAACGCAACTGGTGGACCTTATTATCAAGGAAATGCTTTTATAACAAGTCCAGCCAATGCTGGGAAATGGGTTAGAATGGCATTATCTATTCAAGATGATGGAAGTTTTGAACAAGCTAGTGTACAATATAGTCTTAATGGATCAACGACTTGGTCGCCAGTAGATGTTGACAATGGTTTCCAATTTGCTGCAACTGAATTTAGCAATTCTTTAGATGATTCAAATTTAGCTTGTGACACAGACGGCGACGGTATTCCAAATCAATTAGACCTCGACTCCGACGGCGATGGTTGTTCTGATGCGAATGAAGCCTACGGATTAACAACGGCGCAGGGGACAGATGGTAACCAGTATTTTGGCAATAGTCCACTAACCGTAGACGTCACGGGTAAGGTTTCTGGTGCGACTTATACTGCTACAAGTGCGAACGTCATTACGGCAGGATCTGCTAGTACGATTACTGTTCAACCTACAGATCAATCGATTAATATAGGAGGAAATGCTGTATTCAGCACGGCATTAACGACTGGATCTGGAACGACCTCTTACCAATGGCAAGTGAGCACAAATGGCGGAACTACTTGGACCAATGTTACTAATTCTGCACCCTATTCTGGTACTAATACAGCAACATTAACGGTTACAAATGTTCCTTTATCAATGAAAGGATACCGATACCGATTAAATATCGCTCAGTCCAATTTTGTCTGTGGAAATGTAACAAGTTCTGAAGTAAGATTGTTGATGGACAACACGCCAATTGTGGTGGACGAAAGTGCAACGGTTGCAGAAGACACGCCATTATCGGGTAACGTATTAAGCAATGATAAAGGATCGGGAACACCGGCAGCGACTTTAACGGTAACTAATTTTATCATAAATGGCACCACGTTTACAGCTGGCCAAACAGCCTCGATTTCAGGAGTAGGTTCGATTACTATTAACACGAATGGAACATATACCTTTACACCTACAGCTAATTACAATGGTGCGGTTCCACTAATTGAATATACGGCACGAGATGCAAATGGCGGAACGGATGTAGGGGCATTAAACATTACCGTAACTCCAGTGAATGATCCACCGGTGGCTGTAGATGATATCATAAGTACGAACGAAAATACACCTGTTTCTGGAAACGTATTAACAGACGGAACAGACGATTCAGATGTAGATGGGAATACCTTAACGATCACTGAATTTAAAATAGGGTCGGTAAGTTATAACCCAGGAAGTCCGGTTTCTATTCCAGGTGTAGGAACCATTTTATTAACGTCAAGTGGAAGCTACACTTTCACTCCTACTGCTGGTTATACGGGTTCTGTTCCAGGCATTGATTACAAAATTAGTGATGGAAATGGCGGTTCAGATACGGGTACGCTAAGCATTACAGTGAACAACGTGAACGATGCGCCTTTAGCGACGGATGATATTGTGTCTATGCTACAAGGAGGCATTGCGACGGGTTCTGTCTTAACTAATGACACCGATGTGGATGCGGGGACTACGTTAACGGTAACCGGCTATACGATTGCAGGCTTAACAGGTCCTTTCCCACTTGGAACGATTTATGCAATTCCAGGCAAAGGAGGGGTTACAATTTCGGCAAGTGGTAATTATACATTTACTGCAGATCAGAATTATTCTGGCTCTGTCCCTCACATTACTTACACGGTAAGCGATGGAACTTCTACCGACACAGCTATACTAGATATTTTCATAGCTCCGGTGAATGCCTTGCCAGTTGCGGTGGACGATGTAAATACAACTCCTGAGGATACTCCAGTCAGTGGAAATGTAGTAAGCAACGACACGGATGCGAACGGAGGAGATACTAAAACGGTGGTAGGATTTACCGTAGGTGGCCAAACCTATCCAGCCGGATCGACAGCTATTATTACCGGAGTAGGTACGATTGTGGTAAACGCAAATGGGTCCTATACGTTTACTCCATTTACCAATTACAATGGAACCGTTCCTACAGTATCTTATACGATAAGCGATGGTAACGGGGGCACTGATAGCGGAGACTTAGTAATTTCTGTCACGGCTGTTAATGATAATCCTATCGCCGTAAACGATGATAATAAAACCACGCCAGAAGATACGCCTGTCACGGTAAATGTATTAACAAACGATTCCGATCCAGATGGTAGCGGAACCGTTTTAAGTGTAACACAATTTACCATTGCGGGTATTTCAGGCACGTTCACTTCTACAGCAACAATCCCTGGCAAAGGAACGATCACGGCATTAAGCACGGGCGAATTTACCTTTACGCCATTCTTGAATTTTAATGGCGTTGTTCCTACGATTACGTATACCGTTTCTGATGGAACGGCGACTAATACGGCGAACTTTAATTTAACGGTTACTCCGGTGAATGATGCGCCAATAGTCGTGAATGAAACGCTAAGCACGTTAGAAAATATGCCTCTTTCAGGCAACTTACTATCGAATGATACGGACGTAGAATCCAATACTTTATCGATCACGCAATTCACCATTGCAGGTGTAGGCACAGCAACTGCCGCAACGTATCCTGCCGGAAGTATCGTTGATATTCCGAATGTAGGAACCGTGATTGTGAACGCGGATGGAACGTTTACGTTTACGCCGGTACGCGGTTATTCTGGCACACCGCCAGTGATCACTTACGCGGTAAGTGACGGAAACGGGGGAACGACTAACGGGACTTTGGCCATCACCGTTACTCCTGTAAATGATCCGCCTGTAGTGGTAAATGAATCCGTTCAAATCCAAGAGGACGCGGTGGCAACGGGTAACTTATTAACCAATGATACAGATCCTGAAAATAATCCGTTAACGATTACGCAATTTACGATTGCCGGAATTTCAGGCACCTTCACTTCGACGGCTTCAATTCCAGGCGTAGGAATGATTACGATTAACGCAAACGGAACCTACACGTTTACACCTACTGCAAATTACAATGGCATTGCCCCTTTAATCGAATATACAGTTAGCGATGGTTTAGGAGGAAACACTACGGGGAATTTAACCATTGTGGTGGCAGCCGTAAATGATGCGCCTATTGTGGTAAATGATACGAAATCTGCACCAGTAAATACGCCTATTGTAGATAATGTATTAACGAACGACCGAGATGTAGAGGTGAGTGCTTTAAGCCTCACGAAATTTACGATTGCAGGCATTGATTACTTGCCGGGGGCGACTGCGATTATTACCGGCGTGGGTACGATTATAATGAATGCGGATGGAACGTTCACATTCACTCCTGCGACGAATTATATAGGCGCTGCACCTTTAGTTACTTATACCGTTTCAGATGGAACGGCGACGAGTACGGGGACCTTGAGTTTAACGATTACGCCGATTGATGCTGATGGGGATGGTATTCCGGATGAAGTAGAAAAAGGATCCGGATCCACTCCACGCGATACAGATAACGATGGCACGCCAGATTATCTAGATACGGATAGTGATGGCGACGGAATTTTAGATAGTGCAGAAGACGCAGTATGTATCGGATTTATGCCGTGTGTGCCTACCGACACGGACGGCGACGGTACGCCGGATTACCGCGACCTCGATTCAGATGGTGACGGTATTCCAGATGCAATAGAAGGGATTATAGATACGGACGGCGATGGCGTACCTAATTACCGTGATACGGATAGTGATGCCGATGGTATTTTAGATTCAATTGAAGGAAACATTGATACGGACGGCGATGGCACACCGGATTACAAAGATTTAGATTCTGATGGAGACGGGATTACAGATGCAATAGAAGGCGCGACAGATACAGACGGTGATGGTACACCTAATTATATCGATCTAGATTCTGATGGTGATGGCATCTCAGATGCGATCGAGGGAACAACGGATACGGATGGAGACGGAACACCTAATTATTTAGATACGGATTCTGATGGCGACGGCATTTCAGATGCTATTGAAAAAGGGCCTACCGCGACGCCTGTCGACACAGACGGCGATGGAACACCAGATTACAAAGATCTGGATTCTGACAATGACGGAATTTTAGACAGCGCAGAAACGGCGACGGATACGGACGGCGATGGCGTACCTAATTTCCGAGACTTAGACAGTGACGGCGACGGCATTTTAGATGCAGTGGAAGGAACAGTAGACACAGACGGCGACGGCACACCAAATTATTTAGATGTAGATAGTGACGGCGACGGTATCCCTGACAGCATTGAAAAAGGACCAGGCTCCGTTCCAGTAGACACGGATGGTGATGGAACTCCGGATTACAAAGACTTAGATACAGATGGCGATGGAATTCCAGACGCAATCGAAGATGCGGGTTGCACGGGTACAGCTCCTTGTACACCTACGGATACCGATGGTGATGGAACGCCTAACTTTAGAGACCTAGATTCTGACGGCGATGGCATTTCAGATGCGATGGAGAAAGGACCAAATGGTGCGACACCTGTCGATACAGATGGCGACGGTACTCCTGATTACTTAGACTTAGATTCTGACGGAGACGGCATTTCAGATGCGATTGAAAAAGGACCTAACGCGACGCCAATAGATACGGACGGCGACGGTACTCCTGATTTCCGTGATACGGATTCTGATAATGATGGGATCTCGGATTTAATTGAAAAAGGACCTACTGCAACACCTGTAGATACAGATAATGATGGCACCCCAGATTACCGTGATTTAGACTCGGACGGAGACGGAAAATCAGATCAATCCGAAGGTAATGTTGATACGGACGGCGATGGCACTCCTAACTTTAGAGACTTAGATTCAGATGGCGATGGCGTATTAGATGCCGTGGACGTTTGTCCATTAGTGGATGGTCTAGGCAGCACGAACGGTTGTCCTCCAGATAGCGACGGAGATGGTCTTGCAGATGTAGACGATTCAGATGACGACAACGACGGCATCTTGGATACGGTAGAGGCAGCGGCTTGCTCGCCTTCGGCAGCAAACTGTGATACCGATGGAGATGGCATTCCAAATATCCTTGACACGGATAGTGATGGGGATGGTATTTCAGATGTCATCGAAGCTGGCGGAACCGATGCTGACAAGGATGGCAAGGCCGATGGAGCCGTAGATAGCAATGGCGTTCCAGCTTCTGCTTCAGGCGGATTGACACCTCCTAATACGGACGGAACAGGTAATTCGAATCCTTACGACACGGACAGTGATGGCGATGGAATTTTAGATTCGATCGAGAAGGGAACTGGAACGACTTTGGCAGATACAGATAACGACAATATCCCGGATTATTTAGACTTAGATTCTGACGGCGACGGCATTAGTGATGCGATTGAAAAAGGAACCGGAACTGCGGTAGTGGATACAGACAATGACGGAACTCCAGACTTTAGAGATCTAGATTCGGATGGCGATGGTATCCCGGATGCGACCGAAGGAACGACGGATTCTGATAACGATGGCACGCCTAACTATAGAGATGTAGACAGTGATGGGGATGGTATTTTAGACAGCGTGGAGAAAGGAACGGGCATTACCTTATTAGACTCAGACGGCGATAACATTCCTAATTACTTAGATGCAGATAGTGATGCCGACGGCATTCCAGATGCGGTCGAAGGTACCGTGGATACGGATTCAGATGGTACGCCGGATTATTTAGATCTGGATTCAGATGGCGACGGTATTTTAGACAGTGTGGAAGATGCGGGTTGCACAGGTACAGCACCATGTACGCCTACAGATACGGACGGCGATGGTGTGCCTAACTTCAGAGATTTGGATAGTGATGGCGATGGCATTCCAGATGCTGTTGAAAAAGGATCAGGTAGTACGCCGGTCGATTCAGATAACGATGGGAAGCCAGATTATGTAGATACCGATAGCGATGGGGATGGAATTTTAGATACCGTGGAAGACGCAGGATGTATCGGTACGGCACCATGTACACCTACAGACACAGATAATGATGGTATTCCAAACTATTTAGATATCGATAGTGATGGAGACAATATTCCTGATACCCTTGAGAAGGGTACAACAACATCACCTGTGGATACAGATAGTGATGGCACTCCAGATTATTTAGATACGGATACCGACGGGGATGGTATTCCTGATAATGTGGAAGATGCTGGTTGTGCTGTGGCATCCACCACTTGTACACCTACAGATACGGATGGCGACGGCATTCCAAATCACAAAGATTTAGATAGTGATGGGGACGGAATCCCTGACAGTGTAGAGAAAGGGGCGAATGGAGCTACTCCAGATGATACGGATGGAACGGGATTACCAAACTATTTAGATACAGACAGTGATGATGACGGCATCTTAGATGCGGTGGAGCGCGGTATTGACGGCAATAATCCACTCGATACAGACAGCGATGGAATCCCAGATTACAAAGAAGTAGATAGTGATAACGATGGTATCCCCGATGCAATCGAAGGCACGGTGGATACGGACGGCGATGGTATTCCGAATTACCGCGATACGGATTCGGATAATGATGGAATTTTAGACGCTACGGAAGATGCAGGATGTACCGGAACGGCACCATGTACGCCTACTGACACGGATAATGACGGTATCCCTAATTATAAAGATCTAGATTCAGATGGAGATAACAAGTCAGATCGCTCTGAAGGAGAGACCGATTTTGACGGAGATGGAACACCTAACTATTTAGACCTAGATTCTGATGGAGATGGCGTCCTAGATAGAGTAGATCAATGTCCGCTATTGGTAGGTTTGGCAAATTTAAATGGTTGTCCAGTAGATACAGACGGCGATGGCGTATATGATATTGATGATGCAGATAACGATAACGATGGTCTATTAGACACGGTGGAGGCAGGCGTTTGCTCTCCTACTGCACCAGACTGTGATACGGATAGCGATGGAATACCGAATCGTTTGGATCCAGATTCAGATAATGATGGAATCAGTGACGTACGGGAATCCAATGGAACCGATGTCGATGGAGATGGTAAGGTTGATGGAACAGTAGATGCAAATGGGGTTCCTAGCTCGACGAATGGGGGTTTAACTCCGCCAAACACCGATGGCACCACCCTTCCAGATCCATACGATCTCGATAGCGACGGTGATGGCATCCCAGATAGCCTAGAGGGTACAGTAGATACGGATGGCGATGGCATTCCGAATTACCGCGACCTAGACTCAGATGGCGATGGCATTCCAGACAGCGCAGAAAAAGGAACGGGCACGGCTATTTTAGATACGGATGGGGACGGAACTCCAGATTATAAAGATTTGGATTCAGATAATGATGGTATTCCAGATCGTGTCGAAGGTACAACGGATACCGATAACGATGGTATCCCGAATTACCGCGACATCGACTCAGACGGCGACAGCATTCCGGACAATATCGAGAAAGGAACAGGTAGTACCTTATTGGATACGGATGGAGATTTAATTCCTAACTATTTAGACACGGACTCTGACGGCGATGGCATCTCTGATTCAATCGAAAAAGGCTTGAATGGAAATAGCCCTATCGACACCGATGGAGATGGTGTGCCGGATTACCGCGACCTCGATTCTGATAACGACGGCATTCCTGATAGCGTCGAGGGTGCATTGGATAGGGATGGCGATGGCGTCCCTAATTACCGTGACCTAGATTCAGACGGCGACGGCATTACAGACGCAGTTGAAAAAGGTCCAAACGGGGCGACTCCAGTAGACACTGATCTCGACGGAACGCCAGATTATTTAGATCTAGATTCAGACGGCGATGGCAAATCAGATGCAATTGAAAAAGGAACCGGGTCGACTTTATTAGACTCAGATCGCGACGGAATTCCAGATTACCGCGATGTAGATAACTATGGTAAATCGGACTTCAATGTTACGAATGTAAATGTACCTGTTTCAGGAAACGTGAAGACAAACGATACCGTTCCTACGGGCACCACTTACGGTCAGCCAGCTGCTTTAGCGGGGGCTACACTCGTGATGAATGCTGCCACTGGAACGTATACCTTTACGTCGACCACCCCAGGAAAATATGTGTATTATATTCCGGTTTGTGGTCCTGCTCAAACATCGAATTGTCCACAAACGCCTTTAGAAATTACGGTCCTAGACCCTCTGGCGGTGGATAAGCCGGCAGCAAATAATGACTTTGCGATCTTAGAGCAGGGTGGTTCTGCCACGGTAGCCATACTCGCGAATGATAAGGCAGGCGATTTAGGCAAATCAATTGATGCAGCTTCGCTTGTTATTTCCACAGCACCGGGTCACGGAACGGTAGTCGTTAGTAGCAATGGAACCATCACCTATACTCCATCACCGTTCTTCGTAGGTGTAGATAGTTTAGTGTACCGCATTTGCGATACGAACGTACCATCACAATGCCAAAGCGCCACCGCCTACTTCACCATCGAACCAGCTGGTGTGTTAGTAAGTACGGGAGCGGTAGACGATTTTGCTATCCTGCGTGGTAGCACAGATGGATCTACAAGTGTGACAGGAAACGTCTTAAGTAATGACTTAAACGGTGCCGGAGCATCGCTGACAGCCAACCTCATTAGTGGGCCTAGTAGTGCACAAGGTACCTTTACAATGAACGCTGCAGGCAACTATACCTTTACGGCAGCGCCAGGATTTAGTGGTCCTGTGGACATTGTTTATGAAGCCTGCGGAGGCAGTCCAGTGGTTTGTACGAAAGCAACGCTTCACATTTTAGTGGATCCAGTGCCCGCCCTTGTAAATGACGTCACGACGGCCTTTGCCAATGTTCCTAAAACGGGGAATCTTTCGACGAATGAAACTGTGCCAGCGGGCACGACCTACGGTCAGCCAGCTGCCTTAACGGGTGCAACGATTGTAGTAGACGCAAGCGGAACCTACACGTTCACAGCGACAGCTGCCGGAACGTATACGTATACAATTCCAGTATGTGCACCAGGTCAGACGAGCAATTGTCCTACGGAGACTTTGGTGATAACGGTAACTGCTCCTTCGCTAGTGGATGACTTAGCGAGTGCGTTTGCTAACGTGGCTAAGACGGGTGATTTGTCTACGAATGACACGAACCCTGCAGGATCTACCTACGGTCAACCAGCTGCCATAACAGGTGCGACAATCACGGTGAATGCAGATGGAACGTTTAGTTTCACAGCTACTACTGCCGGAACGTATACTTACACGATACCAGTTTGTGCACCGGGTCAGACAGTGAATTGTCCTACGGAAACGTTAGTGATAACTGTGACGGCGCCAGGCCCAGTGGACGACGCTGTGACTGCTTTCGCGAATGTTCCTAAAACAGGAAATGTATCTACGAACGACAGCAACCCAGCCGGCACGACCTTCGGTCAACCAGCTGCCATAACGGGTGCGACGATCACGGTAAATCCTGACGGTACGTATAGCTTCACCGCAACAGCTGCAGGAACTTACACGTATACGATTCCAGTATGTGCACCAGGTCAGACGAGCAATTGTCCTACGGAAACGTTAGTGATAACGGTGACGGCGCCAGGCCCAGTTGATGACGCTGCTACGGCTTTTGCAAACGTTCCTAAAACCGGAAACATCGCTACGAACGACAGCAACCCAACTGGCACGACTTTCGGTCAACCAGCCGCAATAACAGGTGCGACAATCACAGTGAATGCAGACGGTACGTATAGTTTCACTGCGACAGCCGCAGGAACGTATACCTACACGATACCTGTATGTGCGCCGGGTCAGAAAAGCAATTGTCCTACGGAAACGTTAGTGATAACGGTGACGGCGCCAGGCCCAGTGGACGACGCGGCTACGGCTTTCGCGAACGTTCCTAAAACCGGAAACATCGCAACGAATGATAGCAACCCAGCGGGCACGACCTTCGGTCAACCAGCGGCCATAACGGGTGCGACAATCACAGTGAATGCGGACGGAACGTATAGCTTCACAGCGACAGCTGCCGGAACTTACACGTATACGATTCCAGTATGTGCACCGGGTCAGACGAGCAATTGTCCGACGGAGACGTTAGTGATAACGGTGACATCGCCGCAAGTCACAAACGACGCGGCGACTGCCTTCGCAAACGTTCCTAAAACAGGAAATATCGCTACGAACGACAGCAATCCAGCCGGCACGACCTTCGGTCAACCAGCTGCCATAACAGGTGCAACAATTACCGTAAATGCGGACGGTACCTATACGTTCACAGCGACAAAAGCAGGAACGTATACGTATACAATTCCAGTCTGTGCACCGGGTCAGACAAGCAATTGTCCTACGGAGACTTTGGTGATTACGGTGACGGATCCAGTAGTGCCACCGGTTGTGCCACCGGTGGTCCCTTATTTGGCACCTACCACGAATCCAGACATCGACGCGACGAACATCAATGTGCCGGTGAGCGGTAATGTATCGACGAACGATGCGCCAGGTGCGACTTATGGTCAGCCAGCGCAACAATCGGGGGCGACGATTACGGTCAATGCGAACGGATCGTACAGCTTCACGGCGACGATTCCGGGTGTTTACACATATCTAGTTCCAGCTTGTCCTACGGGCCAAACGTCGAACTGCCCTACGGTTCCACTCGTGATTACGGTCAGCGATCCGTTAAAAGATAGCAACAGTCCGGTCGCGAATACGGATGTGGCGACGGTGAATGCGGGATCATCTGTGACGACGAAAGTCTTAGCGAATGACAATGCGGCAAATCCTGCGGCGAGTCTGAACCCTGCTAGTCTCGCAATCGTAACCAACGGAGCGAACGGAACAGCCGTAGTGAACTCGGATGGAACGATTACTTATACACCAAAAGCAGGCTTCACCGGAGTGGATGAAATCACGTACAAGATTTGTGATAATTCGACACCGGCACTTTGCTCGACGGCGAAAGTCGTTTACACGATTCAACCGGTAGCGGAACCTTCAAAAACTTTTGCGACGGATGATTATAACAGCACGCCAGCGGGATCTCCGGTAACGGGATCTGTGCTAGCGAATGACGGAAATACGGCAGGGGAGACCTTGACGGCGACGATTGTTAGTGGAGTTTCAGCTGCGGAGGGTACGCTCGTATTTAAGGCAGACGGGACGTATACGTTCACGCCGGCGCCAGGTTTCTCAGGTCCGGTTGATGTGGTTTACACGGTATGTTCTGCGAGCAATGTGTGTGCGAAAGCGACGCTTCACCTGGTCGTGAATCCGGCGCCAGTGATCACGCCTGACTTTAACGCGACCTTGATCGGGATTCCGGTGAACGGTAGCGCGGCGACGAATGACGTCGTGCCAGCGGGATCGACCTATGGCCAGCCAGCTTCGATTAGCGGTGCGAGTCTGCAGATGAATCCGGATGGTACGTATATTTTCAGTTCGACGACGCCGGGAACGTATGAGTATTTGGTTCCAGTTTGTGCCAAAGCTCAAACGACCAACTGTCCTCTCGTTCCATTAGTCATCACGGTGAGCGATCCGAATGCGATCACGAATCCTCCAATCGCAAATGCGGACGTGGTTTCAGTGGCAGCAGGATCTCAAGTAACGACGAATGTGTTAGCGAATGACCAGGCGGCGAATGTGGGAGGAGTGCTGGTGTATAGTACTTTGGCGATCACCAACGCACCACTGAATGGAACCGCGAAAGTCAATGCGGACGGAACAATCACGTACACGCCAGCGCCAGGATTTGTGGGCACAGATGTGTTAACGTACACGGTCTGCGATAACAGCCAACCGGCACTTTGCAAGACCGCGAAAGTGTACTACACGGTGGGAGCTTCGGCTTCGAAAAACTTGCTGGCCTCAGATGACTTCGCGACGACGCAGGGAGGTTTAGTGAGCGGAAACGTGTTAGGAAACGATAAGAGTTCGACGGGCAGCGCCTTAACGGCGACGGTGGTGACGAACGTGGATCCGGCCAAAGGAATCTTCAGCTTGAGTCCATCGGGTGCGTATACGTTCACGCCAGCGGCGGGTTATGTAGGACCAGTGGACATCATTTACTCGGTGTGCAGTGCGGATGGAAAATGTACGCAGGCGACCTTGCACATTACCGTATTACCGGTGCCGGATATGATCGCGCCACAGGCCATCACGCCTAATGGGGATGGTAAAAATGACACCTTGATTTTCCGTGGATTGCCAGGATTGAACATCGAAAATCGCTTGACGATTTACAACCGTTGGGGTAACATCGTGTTCTCGACGGGTAATTACCAAAACAATTGGTCAGGTCAAACGGACAATGCTTTTGGCGCGCTTGCTACAGATAGCCAGTTGCCGGATGGAACGTATTATTACATCCTTGACTTCTTTGGCGCTAGACCAAACCTAGGCAATTATGTGTACTTAGATAGATCTTCGAACTAATGAAAAAGAGTTATATACTGATTTTGTTTTTGCTGGTTGCATTGAGCTCAAAAGCCCAAATCGAAACCATGTATTCGATGTACCGCATTAACCCCATTATTTCATCCCCCGCTTACGCAGGAACGATGGAAGATGGGCACCGCGGCGAAATCGTGGTGATGGACCGCCAGCAATGGTTAGGGATTCAGGGTGCGCCGCGGACGTTGGCTATGACCGCGAACTTTCAATACAAACCCAAAATAGGCGGAGGCTTCTTGTTGCTCGCAGATCAGGCGGGACCTTTGCGCGTTTCGACGATGGCGGGGGATTTAGCCTACCACGTGCAGTTTAATCCGGAGTGGAGTATGGCTGGCGGGATTCGCTTGGGCGTATCGAGCGTTTATTTGGACTATGACGGCATCCAAGTGGTGGACCCGAATGATCCGATATTAGCGACGAATAAAGGCTCAGGATTGAAAGGAAATACGGGTTGGGGCGTGCGCTTTAATCACAAGGGCGGATTCTTTGCGAGTTTATCGATGCCGCGGGTGTTGAGCTATGATTTTGGCGGGTTTTCTGGAGCCTACAAGGACGTGACGTATTTGTATATCAATGCGGGAACGACGGTGCGCGTGAACGATCAATTGTCGTTTTCACCCTCCTTTATGGCGCGTGCCGCGCAGGACGTTCCACTCAGCTGGGACGTGAATTTGATGGCTCGGGTAGGAAAGGCATTTGATGCGGGTTTGGCCTATCGACATAAGGATAGTTATGGTCTTCGTTTTGGGATGCAAGCAAACCCCAAAATCTACCTCGGCTACATCTACGAAATGCCCATTTCCGGCCTAAGCAAAGTGAGTAACCAGACGCACGAAATCGCGATTCGCCTGTCTATTTTAAATCGTCCGAAATAATGAAGAAGCTATTTTTTATCCTATTAAGTTTCTCTGCTTTTGCTCAGCAAAGCACCGTGGAAGACATCAAATACACCCCGCGCCACAGCATGGCGCTGCTGTTAGGGGGCACGAATCGCTGGATGCAGGAATTGCCATCGCGCCGTGATTTCTTAGTTAATTATACCGAATTAGGGTTGCAATATGCCCGCGAAACGAAGCCGAATGTGGACGTTTTTGGGACCTTATTATTCGGTCTTAATGGGTCGCGTGATCGCTATGCTTCCGCGGGTTTGGGTCTTCGTTATTACCTACGCGATAGGGATAAGTTTCGCCTGAAACCGTTCGGGCAGTTTGCGGGGGATGCCGTTTTCGATAATAATTATAACCAAACCTACCGCGATGTGGATTTCGCAGGATCCATCGCCGCTGGTGTGGATTATAAGGTGGCGGATCACTGGCTTTTGCGCGGTCTCACACAGGTGGGATTCCCGTTTTTTGTGTCAGGTAAACTAGATCCACTGAATCATAGAGGGACGAATTTTAGTGCGACTTTAGGGCTGGTGTTTGAGTGGGGTCACTCACCTATTGCTGAGGCGGTGGTTGTGGCTGAGCCTGCTCCTTTAGATACCGATGGCGATGGGGTATTGGATTCTGAGGATGATTGCCCTACGGTGAAAGGGGTGCGCGAAAATAAAGGTTGTCCGTCTGATAAAGATGGTGATGGGGTGATCGATGCGTTGGACGATTGTCCGGTGGTGGCTGGCTTGATGGAGTTGAAAGGTTGTCCTCCGGTGGCTCCGGCTCCTGCTCCTGTTGTGGCAGAGGTGGCGCCGCGTCGCGAAGTCAACCTCGATTCTTTGTTTGATACCGTCGTGTATTTCCGCACGGATAAGTCGTGGATAGGGCCGATGAATGCGCGTAAATTAAACCGCATAATTGAGTTGTTGAAGGAATACCCGTTTGTGAATGTGAAGCTTCAAGGTCACACGGATTACCGTCAGACCGAGCAATATAACACCGGTTTAGCCGAGCGTCGTGTGGCGTCTGTTCGCCGCTACTTGATGCAGCGCGGAGTTTCTGTAAATCGCTTTAAAGGCGAGGCGTTCTCTGAGTTAGTGCCGGCTTCGAAGACGGATCTGCAGTTGAATCGCCGTGTGGAGGTGCATATTTGGAAATAAGATTTATTTAGTCCAAAAACTGTGCTTGGCAGGATTTTTGACAAAGAGTGATTTTGCGGTAATGTAGTTTTGATTGTTATTTCTCTTTTACGATGAAATCAATACGATTAAAATACTGTACGGATAACGGTTGCACGTTTAAGTTTGTTAATCGGGCGAATATTCAGCGTTTCGACGTAGTCGAGAAGAAAGGGTCTGTTTTCATTGAACTGACTTTAAAGACGGGAGAATCGGTTTCGCTTTTAGGTGGTGTGGAGACTATGGATGCATTTAATCAGCGATGGTCTCGCTTTGAGGCTTCGGAAGAGATCTTTTTTGATCTCGCAGAGTTCGAAGTCATACGATAATTTAGAACACGGAGTTTTGAAACCCTTTGGCTGCTGGCTGGAGGGTTTTTTCGTTTAACTCGGTGGTCGGCGCGAAGCGCCTTAGTCACGACTGCGTCGTTTAGTCGTCCTTCGGACTTAGTCGAAAGGGTCATTAGGGGCGCAAATGGCAATATTGTATGAAATAAAGCGCGAGGTACGCAGAGGGCTTTTCAGGTATTGACAGAAAGTGTCAATAGTCCAAAAGCGGCTTGGGTGGCTTGAAGATTATTTCAATATATGCCCCTTATTTGGCCTAAAACAATTTTACAATATAAAGGTTAAATCGTGATACAAATGTGAGTATTAAACGAGTAATTTTACCTTATACAAAAAACGAAACTATGATAAAAGTACACGGATATGGCGCGGTAAATCCGCAGGCGCCCATTGCGCCGATTGATTTTGAAAGACGCGATGTAGGTCCCAAAGACGTAAAAATTGACATCCTTTATTGCGGGGTTTGTCACTCAGATATTCATATGGTGCGTTCCGAGTGGGGGCCGTCTGTCTATCCCATTGTTCCAGGCCACGAAATTGTGGGTACGATCACGGAAGTAGGTGCAGAAGTAACGAAGTTTAAAGTGGGTGATTTGGCTGGTGTGGGTGTTTTTGTGGACTCGTGCCGCGAATGTCCGTCGTGTAAAAAGGGTCAGGAGCAATACTGCGACGAGGAGATGACGCCTACCTATAATGGCTATTACCGCGATGGGGTGACGCAGACTTTTGGTGGATATTCCTCGACTTATGTGATCGACGAAGCGTATACGTTGCATATTCCGTTTACCAAAGAGCTAGAGCGTGTCGCCCCTCTCTTATGCGCCGGCATCACGACCTATTCACCTTTGCGTTATGCAGGAGTGGGTAAGGGTCACAAAGTGGCGGTGTTAGGTTTGGGTGGTTTAGGCCACATGGCGGTGAAATTTGCAGCTTCTTTTGGCGCTGAAGTGACTATGTTGAGTACGTCACCATCGAAAGAGCAGGATGCCAAAGCCCTAGGCGCGCATCACTTCGCCTTATCGACTGATCCTGCAACCATGGAATCTTTGAAAGGCTCGTTTGACTTTATCTTGAATACGGTGGCGGCGTCACATGATTTGAATAAGTTTTTGGGCTTATTAAAGGTTGAGGGCAAGATGCTTTTAGTGGGAATTCCTCCAGAGGCGGCTCAAGTTTACGCGGCTACGTTGATTTCCAAAAGACGTTCCATCATCGGATCCATGATCGGTGGCATCGAGGAAACACAAGAAATGCTAGACTACTGCGCAGAACACAATATCCTTTCTGATGTCGAAATGATCGATATGAAAGATGTTAATGAAGCGTACGAGCGCGTGATCAAGTCAGATGTGAAGTACCGTTTTGTGATTGATATGAAGTCGCTGCGCGACTAAATAAATACCTCAGCAGGGATGTTTAATTCTTTTTTGAATATTCTTATGGTTTCTAATGTTAAGGGTTTGTGTCGGTTAATGATTGCTGACACATACCCTTTAGAACCAATTTTCCCAACAAAATCTTTATTTCGTAATCCCTTTTCTGACATTTTTAGCTTAATTATCTCAATGGGATCAGGCGTAGGAATTGCATAGTGAGTGTCCTCATATTGCTTGACAAGCAACAAAACGATTTGAATTTTTTCGCCCTCTGTGCTATTTACAGGATAGTTTTTGTCAAATTGATTATCTAACCAATCCAAGCATTTTTGATATTCAATGTCTGATTTTATGATTTTCAGTTCCATTTTATTTTTTGTTTTGGACAGTTAGTGCTTCTATTTTGTTGTATTCTGAATGGCTTCCAAACCATTTAATTTGAATTGCTTTATAATCAAATACAATTCTGACTATTAGGCGAAATTTATTCCCTTGTATATTAAATATAATTCGATTGTCTCCGATTATACTGGAGTCCGGAAATGTTCGACGTAATTCATTAATACTCTTGAAGTCGGATTTTTCTAATTCGTGGTACCAAGACAATAAACTAGTTTTAGCCTCTGGATACTTTTTGCAATACTCGAGAAGCGTTTTTCTAGCTATTATATTAAACACAAAGCAAGGTACAAAAGTTTACTATAAGTAAACTTATAATCTTAAATTAAATAAAAAGTCGATTTTCGAGTATTGACAAAATCTGTCAACACCTGAAAATCGACTTTTATACTTTGTGAGTTATTTCACTAAATAGTGCCATTAGAGCCAGCAGGCGAATATTCGCCCTAAAGACTGCGGACTCAGTCCCTCCTAACCGTGCAAAACACCCCCTCCGGACTAAACGACAAAGTCGTGACTAAGCCGTAGGCGACTCTTTGACTTCGCTGCGCAGCAGCGCTGACTAAGCCGAAGGCGACTCTTTGACTGCGCTGCGCAGCAGCGTCTAGCTCTTTTTTCTTGGCTTCATCTTCAAACTATCAGCCGGATAGCTTGCTTTTAACATCGCCATTTGAGACTTAGCCCAGTTGATGATT
The DNA here is from genome assembly GCF_042715595.1 of Aquirufa esocilacus. Lineage (NCBI taxonomy): Bacteria > Pseudomonadati > Bacteroidota > Cytophagia > Cytophagales > Flectobacillaceae > Aquirufa > Aquirufa esocilacus. The sequence continues at coordinate 493,754 of NZ_JBBKXX010000002.1, forward strand.
TTAGCGCGATCAGCCTCTGATAATTTGGCATTACTATGTAGACCAAAATACGTGTAAGACGGCATTGGCATCTCGCCAGACTCTACTTGTTCCACCACCTCTTCTAATTTGTGGTTTTGCACCGCGATAGGCATCTTCGTGAACGTCGCAAAATTCAAGTGCTTTTTACCATCATTCACGTGGTGATCTAGCCAAAAACCCACCGGCTGAACTGAACTGTACCAAGGATAGGTGGATTTGTTCGAGTGGCAATCGTTGCAGGCGTTTTCTAACAGGACTTTAACGTCTGCGGGCACTTCGTACTTTGTTTCTAAAGCGTAAGTGTTATCGTTCGAGAGGTTTTTCTCTGTAGGAACGAATTGGATGGCGATTAATACAACGATTAATCCAACGATGATTTTGTTCTTCATGATTAACAGGGTTTTATATAGATGCAAGGTATTAATTTATTGTCTCGAATTCACCCTTTTCCAGATTCTTGCGGACGTTATTCGTCGCAAAAATCTTCCCATTCATCGAAATGTAGACGCCAGGCTCTAATATTTGGAGGAAAGCTAAGGCACTTCCTAGGTTAAACATCCCGTCAGAGCTACCAAACTTGTAGGGGATCATGGCGCCGGTGAGGACGATGGTTTTGGGGATATTTTGGGAGGCCAAATACTGGGCCGTTTGCACCATCGTATCGGTTCCATGGGTAATTAATATACGATCGGCACCAGCAGAAGAACAGGCAAACGAGATTAGCTGGCGGTCTACGTCGCTAAACTCTAGACTATCTTTCATGAGTAACGTGTCGATGGAAACGTCCAGTCTGCTACGGCCTTTTTCGAGCATCTCCGGTAGGTGCGTATCTTTAAAAAACAGCGAACCATTTAGCTCGTTATATTCTTTGTCAAAAGTCCCGCCGGTTACAAAGATTTGGATCATATTTTATGAGTTCAAAAACTCCTCACTCACCTGAAAAAACTGCTTGTTTAAGCGGTATACTTTGAGGCGAGAATCGGTGTCTGATTTTTTGAAAATAATGAAATTAGTATCGACTTGCAGAATAGCTTTTAGCTTCAGATTTAACTGGTTTAAGACATCATTTTTCAGGCGAATATTGTGTGAAAAATGAACGCCTTTTTGTTCAATTAATTCAAGGAGTTCTGAGTTCGGAACGTCGTCTTTTTTTAATAGATGGCGCAGAACTTTTAGCTCGTTTTCTTCGAAATTAATAGTGGCTTTTCCAAGGTATAAAATGCCGTCTTTGTCTTTAATAATGGTCGCTTTGGACGGGCGCAATTTGAGGAAAAAATAGAGGACTAAAAAACACCCAAATAGTCCGATGATGGCAATGATATAAGCAGAATATTTTGCCCAAAGATTTAGCTCTAAAAATGGAGCTTTTAAAATAGCATTGCCTAAAAATTTATCGATGGGGACTGAGACTAATTCTATATCCCCATTTGAATGATTATTCGCAAAATAATAGATAATTCCATTCTCTACAAAGGGCTTAAATTGGGGTGAAATTTTCGATGATACGGCTTCATTTTGAAATATTTCATAGCTGTCATCCGTAAAATTTACTCGAATAATCTTTCTTTCTTCATTGAATGCAACGAAGTAATTATCGTATTGAAAGTTTTGGGGATTATTGCCAAAAAACAGGGCTGTTTTGCCCCTATTTTCCCAAGTTTTTGAACGTAAATTAAAATGCCAAAGATCTTGGTTCCGTTCAAATTTTAGGTTGTCAAACGCATTAAGTACCATCCCATTAAAATAGCTGATATCTTCCCCACTTTTGAATTGGTTTACGTCAAACATTCCAGGAGGAACTTTGTCTCCTTGAACGGGTGAATAGCTCTCCCATTCTTTGGAATTAATATCAAAATAAGTAAAGAAATTTCGTGCAGACCAGAACCCATATCCCCCGAATCGAAAAATGCGATTATCATACAAAAATTGCTGGCTATTAATTTGCATTTTATGTTCAAAAGAATGATCAATACGTACTAATTCGTTTCCTCGAATTTCATAGACAATTCCCCCTAAATTTTGGGTAATATAAAGCTTATTATCAATGATATTTAATTGGAAAGAAGTCGGGGTGAATTTTTTATAAAAAGTGGAATCGCTAAACTTAAAATAAACAGGGGCAGACTCGGTTAATTCTGGAATCTTGATCGTTTTATAAGAGTTCTTTTCAATTAAATAAATGTAAGGTTTTGCATACGTAATGGTTGCTTCTCCTAAATAAGATAAGCGGAGATTATCTGCCTTAAGAAGAGAAGCAGAAAACAGTAAAAGTAAGATGATGTATTTTTTCATTGTGCTCCGGAGTCAGTGCTAAAATTAAGCTAATTTTTCCAAATAATGGTTATAAGCCCTTATAGTGGCCTTGTTTGGTTTGAGTTACTGGCAAATAGTATTAATTTGGCCCTCATAATCTTCTGTTCTAAATGAAAAATACGCTGCATTTATGCTGCTTTCTAGCAGCCTCCTTTCTTTTTTCTTGCTCTAATGCGACTGATTCGGATCAAAATTTAGGTAAATCAAGTCCTGAACTAGAGAAACTTTTAAGTCAGCAACAGGTGTATGCAACTAATAGGCAGATGGACTCTGTGTTGATTTTGGGACTAAAAATCAGGGAAATAGCAGAGAAGGAAGGCGATTCTTTAGCCATTGCAAAGTCTCTTTTGCCAATTAAAGGCGAAGTGGATGCGGCTAATCAACGGAAATTAGAGATTTATCTTCCGGGGGCCATTCGGTATTTTAAGTCACATGGCCGCTTATATGATCAAGCGAAATTGCAGGCATCTTATGGCGCCATTTTAGCTACGAAAGGATCCTACGAACTGGCGCTGAAAGAGTTGCTATCCTCGTATGATATTTTGGTTAAGTTGGATAGCTTGGGGCCCCGGTTTAGTGTGGTGTTGAATATAGGGAATACTTTTTCGGGTATTGGGAGTCATGATAAGGCCCTTGTATATTATCAAAAGTCGAAAGACCTCGCGATTCAGCTAAATGACTCCCTCAAAATGAGTTCAGCGTTTTTAGACTTAGGGATTGAGTATAAGACCAGTCTTCCGGATAGTGCTATTTGGTATATTACGAAATCGGCCGAATTGATTCCCTTGTCTTATCGTTCATTTCTGGCCTTGAAAGTAGATTATAATATGGCACAAGCGCTTGCTGTTCAAGGTAAAAATGCAGAGGCTATTGCCATTTTTAATCGCATTTTAGCAGAGTCTGCAAAACGCAATGAAACAGAGGGAATGGCGATGGCACATAGAGGATTGTCATCGGTTTTTGCCTCGATGAAAATATACCCCAAAGCGAAATTTCATTTAGAGCAATCGAATAAAATATTTACAGAAATAGGCGGGCAAGATTTTCTGATTTTGGAGGGTTTCCCGGAGGCTATCAAGCTTTTCGAAACCTTTGGCGATTATAAAAATGCCTTTACTTACATGCGAGATTATAAGGTGAAGAACGATTCCTTAGTTTCACTTCGCAAGCAAACGACCATTCACGATTTAGAGATTAAATATCAAACAGAGAAGAAAGAACTGGAAAATAAGAGCTTGAAAGATCAGGTGTTTTTAGAGCGAATTGCCTTGGCTGTTTTGGCCGCTTTCTTAGGTGCTTTACTGTACTTCTATTTAGTACGCGTACGCTTATTGAACGAGCGTAATAAAGCCTATTTCAGCTTGATGAGAAATTATGAAGAGTCGAGTGCGCAATTTAAGCGTTCGCGAAAGTTAGAGGCTGATGCGGAGGGGCAATTATTACAAAAATTGTACACTTATCTCGAAAAGGAGAAGTCGTATGTGAATCCTAAATTAAAAGTAGATGAGGTAGCTCTGGCGATTCAATCCACCCAAAAAGAGATTGCGGCGGCATTAAAGAAGAACAAGAATCAAAATTTTACCGCATGCATTAATCAGTACCGAATCGAAGAGGTAATCCGAATTTTTAATGACTTGAATTACGATCACTACAAGTTAGAGGCCATTGCGACGATGGCTGGTTTTGGCTCGAAACAATCTTTTTACACGGCTTTTGAAAGTGTGGTAGGGGTTAAGCCGGCCTTTTATCGTCAAAAAGTTACGGATGATCTGAAAGCTAAGAATAATGCGATTGTAGCTAATTAAGGTTGTTTTTTCTGAAATTAGTCCAATATATAGCAGTAGGGCATCAAATGTTAGACTACTAGTTTTTGTGGGTACAAACAAGGGTTTTTAAATTCAATCCGAATTAATAAAGCCACTCTGTTTGTTCTATAATGATTTTTAGTCCTTTTGACCTTGTTTGTTTTGCCTTAGCCTTTGTGGCAATCATACTTTTGGTCACCATTTCCTTATTCATCCACCGAGTGAACTTGTTGAAGGAAAGGGAATTGGCTTATCAGGATCTTTCCGAAAAATTTCAGCAGCTAGAAAAGAAATATGCTACCGAGGATTCCTCTGAACTAGAAGTATTGTTCCGATTGTGCTCATACCTCGAGAAAGAGAAGGCCTACCTTAATACGAAATTGAAGGTAGACGAGGTGGCTGAGGCCATCCATTCTTCCCAGCGCGAAATCTCGGTTCTCTTAAAGAAGCATAAAAACCAAAATTTCAATTCGTTCATCAATCACTATCGAGTAGAGGAGGTTCTTCGCATTTTCAATGATGCGAACTATGAACATTACAAATTGGAATCGATTGCGATGATGTCGGGTTTTGGGTCAAAACAATCTTTTTACAACACGTTCGAGGCCGTTGTGGGAGAAAAGCCGGCACACTATCGCCAAAAAGTTCAAACGGAACAACCCTCCTTAAAATAGCCATTCTGCGCCATTTAAACCCATATTTTCGCCAAAGTCCAATATATATCCATTTGGCAATAAATCCTTGACTACTAGTTTTTGCGCTTGAAAAGGAGGTAGAGTAATTTTATTTAGGATTCAAATAAATACTCTGTTCTTCCCTCTATGAATAATCTTCATAAACTCCGTGTTCTAAAATTCATTTTATTATTTGTAGGCTTGTTTGGTAGTCTGTCCAGTGTGGCTCAGACGGTTAAATTGTCGTCTTTGACTTTTGCCTCCTCTCCGCTTATCGAAAACTATGATCCATCCACCGCTAGTGCAGCGAATCGAAAAAGTTACACAACGAGCATGAAGCTATCGGGTCAAATCACCTTTGACCGAGTACTAACGCCTAACATGAATCGTGAAGCCGTTAATATAGCTTCATATTCTATTTTTGATGGTCTAAATACGTATAATGAGACTAATTCCTACGTAGTGGGTCCTAGTGGACAACCCACTGTTTCTACTAATGCGAATGGCGATATCTCCTCGATTAATATTATTTTCAAACAATGGCAAAATCCAGCTAAAGTAGATGTCAATGATTTTATCAATGAAATTTGGATTACAGAAAATTATACATCTGCGCTTAATGGGTCCTATTGTGGCTCCAATTTTACAATAGGTTATTGTCCACAAACATTTTACAATAGGACGAATAGCTCCATTGTCATTCCACTACCTGCGATTACTTATTTGTCTTCTAATGCGAATTTAGGGGGATTAACTATTACTTCTAATGGGGAGTCGTCCTCTCCTCCAGGATTTTCTCCATCTGTTACTAATTACGGCGTAAGTGTACCCTATGCCATGGCTACCATGACGGTTACTCCCACGCTTGAAAGTGGAAGTGGGACTATTTTAGTGAATGGCAAAACAGTTTCAAATAACGCAGCCAGTAGCAGTATCGTTTTAAATCAGGGATCAAATACGATTACCATTGCTGTGACTGCTCAAGATGGAACGAAGAAAACATATACGATAACGGTTACTCGTTTAGCTCCATCCACGAATGCGAATCTGTCAAACCTTGTTTTATATAATTATACAGCTGTTCCTTTAAGCCCATCATTTAGTTCAGCAATTACTGCCTATACCGCAACCGTTCCTTACGCTACTACAAATGTTCAATTAGAACCTACTTCTACTGAGACTACAGCTAAGATTTCAGTTAATGGGAAAAGCGTAGCAAGCGGTTTTAATAGTTCAGACGTGATTTTAAATGTAGGCGCAAACGTAATTAATGCGGTGGCTACTGCGCAAGATGGTATTACAAAAAAGACTTATTCTGTAACGGTGACTCGCCAAGCTCCATCTGCAAATGCGGATCTTAGCAACTTAACCTTAAGTAATAATGCGTCATTAAATACAGGGTTTGTTTCCAATACAACTTCCTATACTACTACTGTTCCCTATTCTAGAAGTATGCTGAATGTAACTCCTACTTTAGCGGATGCAACAGCGACAATAACAGTCAATGGTAAATCAGTTTCAAATGGATCTGTTAGCCAAAACGTTTATTTAACGGTAGGGTCAAATACGATTAATGTGACGACTACAGCACAAAATGGAACCACTAAAAAATCGTATACCTTAGTTGTAGCCAGAACTACGCCGGCAACTGATGCGAATTTGGCAGGTCTTGCCTTAAATAATGGAGCCCTTTTAAGTCCGACTTTTAATACGAATACAACATCCTACACTAGCACGGTTTTATATGCCGTATCTGCTATAAAGGCAACCCCTATATTATCAGATGCGAACGGATCTGTCTTTGTGAACGGAAAACTTGTTGCAAATGCAACACCAAGCTCTGATATCCTTTTAAATGTAGGAGCAAATACCATTAATATGGTTGCCACGGCGGAAGATTTGATTACCCGTAGAGGATATTCTGCTGTCATTACGAGATTGCCGGCCTCTACAAATGCCTATTTAACGAGTATTTCTGTCAACAATGGAGCAACCATTAGTCCCACCTTTGCAACCAGTACGTATACCTACACCTCAACGGTGGCTTTTGCGGTCAAAGCATTAAAATTCACCTCAAGTACGGCAGATGCTACGGCAACTATTTCAGTGAACGGGAAATCCGTTCCGAGTGGCGTGGCTAGTTCAGATGTTTTACTAAGTGTGGGGGTGAATACCATCAATGTGGTGAGTACCGCACAAGATGGGGTTACCAAGAAAACCTATACGTTTGTTGTTACAAGAAATCCAGCGTCCACCAATGCCGATTTAACGAGCATTTCACTAAATAACGGCGCAACATTAAATCCTAGTTTTGCTACGAATACAAACGCTTATACAAGTACGGTTTTATATGCGGTTTCTGCTGTAAAAGTGACCTCTATTGTTTCTGATCCGACAGCTATCATCACCGTAAATGGTAAGACGGTTGCGAACGGGGCGGCTAGTTCAGATGTGTTATTAAGTGTAGGGGCGAATACTCTTACTGTCGTGAGCACGGCACAGGATGGAATTACCAAAAAGACCTATACCGTAGTTATTACCAGAAGTCCAGCCTCTACTGTTGCGGACTTAACGAATCTTACCTTGAATAATGGGGCTAGTCTCAGCCCAACTTTCGGCACAAATACCATCGCATATACTAGTGCCGTTGCTTATGCTGTTTCCTCACTAAAATTCACGCCTACCTTGTCTGATGCGACAGCTGCCATTACGGTGAATGGTAAAAATGTGGCGAATGGCACAGCCAGCTCTGATGTGTCATTAAACGTAGGGAACAACACGATTTCAGTAGTTGTTACAGCCCAAAACGGAACAACCAAGAAAACCTACACGGTCGTTGTTACGCGTGCGGCAGCCTCAACGAATGCTGCCATGAGTGGATTAAGTATTGATCAAGGTACATTAAGCCCAAGCTTTGGGACAAACACCTTAGCCTATACGACTACGGTAGCTAATGCGGTAAATTCCATTACGTTAACGCCTACTATCTCTAGTTCTTTAGCGACACTTAAAGTCAATGGAATCACGGCAACCAGTGGCCAATCGAGTACGATTAATTTAGGTTTTGGATCTACCACCATAACCATGGTGGTTACGGCAGAAGATAAAACTACACTGAAGACATATGTTTTAACGGTCAACCGCGCCCTTTCTAATAACGCAGACTTAAGCAATCTTTCCATGACGGGAGTAGCCTTAAGCCCTACTTTCTCGAGTGCGACGACTACGTATACAGCGACTGTTCCGTATGCTTCTACTAGCACGACAGTAACTCCGGTTAAATCGCAGGCAAATGCTACGGTCAAAGTAAATACGACAGCCGTTACCGCGAGTAAATTAATCAACCTAAATGTAGGGTCAAATACGATCACGACAGACGTAACGGCACAAGACGGTACGACGACAAAATCGTACACATTAACGGTAACTAGAGCAGCAGCCTCTACGAATGCAAACTTGAGCACCGTGGCATTAAGTTCTGGAACTGTCACGATCACATCTTCTACTTCCTATACAGGAATTGTTTCTACTAGACCGACGATTACGGTTACGCCAACAGCCGCAGATGCGAGTGCGATTATTAAAGTAAATGGTCGAGTAGTGGCGAATGGTGCCACAAGTGGTTTAGTACCTTTAACGAATGGCGTGGAGGTTTCTATTCAAATTACGTTAACAGCTCAGGATGGAACGACTTCGAAGACCTATACTTTAGGGGTTACGTATACGCCACCATCTTGTGCGCCAGTTAACTTAGGAACAACAAATGCGAACGGTAAAACGTACCGGGTATTGAAATTTTCTTCAGTAGGTGAGTGTGAATGGACTGCTCCTACGGGTGTGACTAAAATAGATTATTTAGTCGTAGCTGGGGGTGGTGGTTCTGCGGGATCTACTAGTACTATTGGATATGGAGAATTCATCGGCGGCGGTGGTGGTGGCGGTGGCGGTGTACTTACCGCTTCGAATTATTCCATTACTCCAGGCCAAACCTATAATGTTAAAGTAGGTGCAGGAGGTTTAGGAGGATTAAAATCAAGCATTGCAATGCTTAGAACGGCTAAACCTGGAGGAAACTCTCAGTTTGGAAGTATTATGGCTTATGGTGGTGGTTATGGTGGTGGTAAGAATGAACCCGGAGGAACTGGTGGATCCGGTGGTGGCGGTGGTGGTTATGGCTGGAGTCTATGGCCTAACGATGGTGGTTCAAGAATTTCAGGTCAAGGAAATGTAGGTGGATCTTCAGCTTACTCTTTATTAGGTGATTTAGATGGAAACCGCGCTGGTGGTGGCGGTGGTGGTGGCGCAGGTGCCGCGGGAGCTAACTCATCAGGTCCTCAAAATGGAGGTAATGGTGGTGCAGGTCTTTTATCGACGATTACAGGTGCCAATGTGTACTACGGCGGTGGCGGTGGTGGTGGAACACGTGATATGTCGTGGTTTTTTGGATTATTTGATGAAAACGTTAGTCCTGGATCTGGTGGAACAGGTGGTGGAGCTGCAGGAAATAGAAATGGAAATGGAAATGATGGTTCAGATGGATTTGGTGGCGGTGCCGGTGGTGTAGGTGGTGATGGAAATGGAGGTGCAGGAGGCGATGGTGTTGTTATTATTCGGTATGAAGAACTTCCCAATGTGCCTGTAGAAACGACGATCGTAGGTACCGTCACAACGACAAATAACGTAAGTACATTCACATCTGATCCTACTGGAGCCGTTTACAAAGTATTAACATTCTCTACTTTAGGAAACTACCCAGATTGGACTGCGCCTGCAGGTGTAACTTCAGTTGATTACCTAGTTGTAGGTGGTGGAGGTAGTGGTGGAACACCGGGAGGAAATATTGGTCAAAATTACTGGGGAACTGGTGGAGGCGGGGCCGGTGGGTTGTTGCAAGGAATTATGACGGTTACTCCTGGAGGAACCTATTCTGTAACAGTAGGAGGAGGAGGTACAGCTCCTGTTTATACGAATACCAATACCTATGTAGGGGATAATGGAGATGATTCCCGTTTTGGAGGATTACTCGCGTTAGGCGGCGGTGGCGGAGGTGCCGGCGTAAGCGTAGATAGTGGAAAAGGAAATGATGGAGCATCCGGAGGAGGATCTGGTGGTAACAATGGAAGCGTTTATGCTTTGGGTACGGCAGGACAGGGATACAATGGTATGGTTTCTAGACTCTATGGTAATTATAGACATGCTGGCGGCGGCGGCGGCGGTGCTGGGGGAGTAGGTACACGCGGCGGTCATCCTGACGGACATAATTCCGTAGGAGGAGATGGAGGCCCAGGAATTACTTCTAACATTTCAGGTTCTTCATTATACTATTCTGGAGGGGGCGCTGGTGGTGCCAGGGATACAAATGGTGGACAAGGTGGAGGAACAGGTGGTTCTGGCGTAGGAGGTAATGGAGGAACGCAATCTTCGGGTTCAAATGGTATGGATGGCCGTGGCGCAGGCGGTGGAGGAACCGGTGCTGATGCTGCCGGAGGTAACGGAGGATCCGGTGTGGTGATCTTACGCTATGCGGTTTCCACGGATGCAAATTTAACGGCCTTAGGAATTAGTTCTGGAACATTAAGTCCGGTGTTCGCAAGTTCGACTTTAGCCTATACAGTTGAAGTACCTAATGCTGTTTCTACTTTCTCTATCACACCAACTTTATCTTATGGTGAGGCCCTAGTGTCGATTAATGGGGAGGCCGCGCAAAGTGGACAACCTAGTCGTGCATTTGATTTAGAAGTAGGAGAAAACAGTTTCTCTATCATCGTGACAGCGGCTGATGGAAGAACGAAAAAAACATACACAATCGAAGTGCATCGGATTTCTGCAGATGCAACTTTGGCAGACTTAAGCTTAACCGAGGGTTCGCTCTCGCCTACGTTTGATGCAGCCACAGGCACATATTCTGCTTTAGTTTCTAGTAGCGTTAGCTCTGTAAAAGTGATTCCTACGCTGACAGATGCTACGGCGAGCGTGAAAGTCAATGGTGTGACGGTTGTGAATAAACAACAAAGTGGAAGTATCAATTTAGGTATTGGGCCAAATGTCATCACAGTTCTTACGACAGCAGAAGATGGCACGACGACTAGAACGTATACGGTTACAGTGACGCGTGTTTCAGTTGACTTAAGTGATTTAAGCCTTGGTTCAGGAACCTTAAGTCAAACGTTCTCGTCTAGCCTGACAACGTATACTTCCGTTCTTGCGAATGCAATTACGTCAACTACGATTTTACCTACGGCAGTGGATGCTAATTCAACGGTAAAAGTGAATAGTCTAGTGACGACTAGTGGACAAGCAAGTAGTCCTTTGGCCTTAAAAGTAGGGGACAATGCGGTCGATGTAGATGTCATCGCACAGGATGGATCCTTGCAAAAACGCTATAGTGTAACGCTAACGCGTACGGGACCATCGACAATTGCTACTTTGTCAAACATTGCCTTAAGCAATGGAACACTGAGTCCAGCCTTCGCAAGCGGTACGACTAGTTATGCTGCCACTGTTCCGAATAGTGTTAGTTCGATGACCTTGACTTCTACGATAACCGAAGCCAATGCAACGATCACCGTGAATGGAGATCCAGTCATTAGTGGTCAGTCTTCAGGACTGATTAACTTAGGAGTAGGAGCAAATGTTATTACGGTAGAGGGAACGGCTCAAGATGGTGTTACGTTACAAACGTATACCATCACGGTTACTCGTGGTGCCCCATCTACGGTGGCGACATTAGCAAGCCTTGCGTTAAGCAATGGAACGATTAGTCCGGTATTTGCTAGTGGAACGACAACCTATACGACCTCCGTTCCGAATAGTGTGAGTGCCATGACCTTAACTCCTACGGTGACGGATGCTACGGCAACGGTAACAGTGAATGGAGATTTAGTGGTGAGTGGTCAGTCGTCTGGTCAACTCAATTTAGGGGTTGGAGACAATGTCATTACCATCGTGGGAACGGCACAAGATGGCCTCGCTCAGCAGACTTATACGTTGACAGTTACGCGTGCTGCTCCATCTGCGGTGGCAACATTGGCGAACCTAGTTTTGAGTAACGGCACAATCAGCCCAGCATTCTCTAGCAGTACGACTAGTTATACCACTACAGTAGCAAACGATGTGAGTTCAATTACCTTAACACCTACGGTGACAGATGAGACTGCTACGATTTCAGTCAATGGAGACGTGGTAGCTAGTGGCCAGTCGACGGCTTCTATTAATTTAGGCGTAGGTGCAAACGTCATTACGGTTGTCGGTCTAGCTCAAGATGGAAATACGCAGCAGGTTTATACCGTAACAATAACCCGTACGGCGCCAGCGACTGATGCGACCTTGTCAGGAATAGTTCTAAGCAACGGTACATTAAGTCCAGCATTCTCTAGTGGAACCACAAATTATACGTCTACGTTAGCTTCGAATGTGAGTTCAATTACTTTAACTCCGACGGTAACAAATACGTATGCGACGGTATTAGTGAATGGTGACCCTGTTATCAGTGGACAAAGCTCAGGTGTAATAAACCTAGGTTTTGGCACTAATACCCTATTAGTCGTAGGCACAGCGCAGGATGGAAGCACACAGCAAACCTATACGCTGACGATCACACGTAACGCTCCATCGACCGATGCTACAATAGCTAGTTTGTCAATGAGCAATGGGTTGTTAAGTCCAACTTTTGCGAGTGGAACGTCAAGCTATACGGCAACGGTGGCGAACAATGTGAGCTCGATTACTTTGACACCTACCTTGACAAATGCTTCAGGATCAATTACCGTGAATGGGGATGCCATCATCAATGGTCAATCCACTTCAGTTATCAATCTTGAAGTAGGAGCAAATGTCCTTACGGTTGTGGGTACCGCTCAAGATGGTAGCACGCAGCAGATTTATACTCTTACGGTAACGCGTACGGGTCCATCGACCGACGCGACCTTGTCTGGATTATCATTAAGCGCGGGCTTGCTTAGCCCAACTTTTGCAAGTGGAACGGCAAGTTACACGGCAACGGTTGCTAATAGTGTTAGCTCGCTAACATTAACACCAACCACTACTGATGCAGGGGCTACGATTTCCGTGAATGGAGACATCGTTGCTAGTGGTCAGTCATCAAGTCTTGTGAATGTTTCCGTAGGTACGAATACGTTAACGGTAGTTGTAACGGCACAAGATGGTAGTACGCAACAAAGCTATACAGTTACAGTGACCCGTACGGCTCCAGCTACAGATGCTACTTTATCCGGATTAGTTTTAAGCGCGGGTTCATTAAGTCCAGCATTCTCAAGTGGTACCACTAGCTATACAGCGACAGTGGGCACGAATGTGAGTTCATTAACCTTGACTCCTACCGTGAACCAAGCCAATGCAACGGTTACATCTAATGGCGATGCAGTGACCAGCGGTCAGTCTTCCGGGGCCATTAATTTAGGCATTGGATCAAACGTAATTACCTTAGTAGGACTAGCACAGGACGGTGTAACGCAACAAGCGTATACCGTAACCGTAACTAGAACTGCACCATCGTCCGTGGCTACGTTAGCGGGTTTATCCACAAGTGCCGGAACGTTAAATCCGGTCTTCTCCAGCAGTAGAACTAATTATGAGGCAACTGTTGCGAATAGCGTTAGCTCGATAACAGTGACACCTATTGTTACAGATGCGTCGGCAACTATTTATGTCAATGGTATTCCAGTAGTCAGTGGCCAAACCTCAGGTGCGATTAACCTAAGTCCAGGCGAAAATGCGATTACGGTCTTAGTGCGTGCGGAAGATCAAACCACGTCTAAAACCTATGTATTGACAGTGACTAGAACAGCAACTCAATTAAGCATTTCTGCCCCAGCACTTACCTTATCAAAAGTATATGATGGTAATGATGTAGCGAACATCACCGCAGGTAGTTTAATAGGAGTTATTTCTGGCGATATTGTCACTGTGACAGCAACGGCTAAATACATAAATGCGAGTGTGGGTACAGGTAAAATTATTATGGTTACCTATGCACTTTCTGGCGCAGATGCTTCTAAATATATTAGACCAAACAACGAAGTTTTTGACTCCGGGATTATTCGAAATGTCAACCCTACCATCTCCGGATTTACGCCAATTTCGAAAACTATAGGTGACGCAGCGTTTGCGTTAACCGCACCTACCACGAATAGTACAGGAGCTTTTACCTATGTCTCTTCGAACCCAGCAGTGGTATCGATTAGCGGAAACACGGTGACGGTTGTGGGTGCTGGAACGGCAACTATTACAGCTACTCAAGCGGCGGACACTAACTTCTCAAGTGGCACCATAACCACAACGATAACGGTGGCGGCGGCAACGAATACGAATACTACCACACCTCCTGTGGATACCGATGGCGACGGCGTTTCTGACGCTCAAGAGGCAATCGACGGTACGGATCCTACTTCAGCGACCAGCTTTAAGGATACGGATGGCGATGGAGTACCAGATGTAGTAGAAATAGCTGATGGTACTAACCCAGCGGCAGCTGGCGACGCCAAAGACACCGATGGCGACGGTATTCCGGATTACATCGAAGTCAAACAAGGAACAAACCCAGCGGTAGCCGGTGATGCAAAAGACACCGATGGCGATGGTGTACCTGATTACATCGAGGCATTACAAGGTACAAACCCTGCCGCAGCTGGAGATCAATTAAAAGATACCGACGGCGATGGAGTACCAGATTACATCGAAGTTCAACAAGGAACTTCACCTACGACAGCCACGGACGCTAAGGACTCAGACGGCGATGGTGTTCCAGATTACATCGAGGTGAAACAAGGAACGAATCCGGCTGTAGCCACAGATGCGAAAGATACTGACGGTGATGGAGTACCTGATTACATCGAGGTAAAACAAGGAACGAATCCTGCCGCTGCTGGCGATGCGAAAGACTCTGATGGAGACGGTGTTCCGGATTATATCGAGGTGAAACAAGGAACGAATCCGACTGTTGCTTACGATGGTAAGGATACGGATGGTGATGGCATTCCTGACTATGTGGAAATTGCTGCGGGTCTAGATCCAAACGATGCGACTTCAGCGGTTGATTCAGACGGTGATGGCGTTCCTGATTATGTCGAGATCAAGCAAGGCACTAACCCGAACGATGCAAAATCTGTGAAAGATACGGACGGTGATGGCGTACCTGATTACATCGAGGTGTACCAAGGCACGAATCCAAACAGCGCGTCAAGTTTTGCTGATGCGGATGGTGATGGAATCTCCGATGTGGAAGAGGGCTATAGTCGAATCAAAGGGGCGAACATTCCTGATTTAGATGGCGATGGTATTCCTGATTACCGCGACACGGATTGTGATGGCGATGGCATTCTAGACGTGAATGAGGATAACCTGAACTTAGGCGCTTTACCAGATTGCGATAATGACGGTATTCCCAATCGACTAGACAAAGATGTTTGTGTGACGTTTACACCACAAGGTATTTCACCGAATGGCGATGGCGAAAATGATGTCTTGTTAGTACCGGGTGTATTAGCTACACAGCCTAATAAGTTAACGGTTTACAACCGAAGCGGTATGGTGGTTTATGAGCAATCGAATTATCAGAATGATTGGGCAGGAACTACTAACAGCGGAGACTTACTGCCGGATGGAGTGTACTATTATGTGGTGGATTTCTTCGGAGTAAAACCTACGGTTAACACGTTTATTTACATTAGCCGTTTAGCACAATAAATATGAAAAGGATAGCTTTATTTTTAATAAGTTTTTTATTTATTCAGCAAGCGCAAGCACAGCTGGAGTCCATGTATTCGCTGTATCGTTTTAATCCGCAAGTGATTAATCCGAGCCAGGCTGGTAGTACAAAGCACTCGGAATTCATCTTGATTAACCGCCAGCAATGGATGGGAATGGAGGGATCACCGCAGACGGTATCTTTGACAGGAAACATTAAATACGGCGCAAATAAAGGGCTGGGTTTTGTGTTGATCAATGACCAAGCGGGACCGGTGAAAACGGCTACCATTGCTGGGGACTTTGCTTACCACATTAAATTAAGCCAAGACTGGAATTTATCCGGTGGTGTACGTTTAGGGATGTCGAGTATGAGCGTGAATTTTTCCTCACTTCGTTTAGTGAGTACGGTAGATCCGATGTTCCAAGGGGATCGCTCTACGGGAATGAAGACGAACACGGGCTGGGGGATCAAGTTAAGCAAAGGAGAAGATGGATTGTTTTTCAGCCTTGCGCAACCGCGGGTGTTGAACTATGATTTTGGACCACAAAACGGGGCTTACAAAGACGTGGCCTATTACTATGCGATGGCTGGAACTAAGGTGAAGTTGAATGAGGCGGTGAATTTGTATCCGAGTGCTTTGGCTAGACTATCTCCTGACGCACCTACGAGCTGGGATGTGAATCTGACGGCGAACATTTTAAACAAGTTCGACGTAGGGGCCAGTTTGCGCTCACAAGATAGCTATGGTGCCCGTTTAGGAGTTCAAGTTAGCCCAAAATTGTACATGGGTTACGTGTACGAAGTTCCCACTTCTGCGATGAGCAAGATGGCCAGCAACACGCACGAATTAGCCTTGCGTTTTTATGTGTTTAATAAAGCAGAGAGTAAATAATAGCATTAAAAGAAAAAGTAAGACATGAAAAAAGTAGTTGTAGTAATTTTAGTGATGTGCGCCATGGTTTCAAACCTGACAGCACAGACGTATAAAAATAGCATTAGCGTTTTAGGCGGAAGCTCCGCATTGTGGTTAACCAATACCGCAACCGAAGCGGGACAACGCCCGACGTATTCACACGGTGGATTGCAAGTGACCCACCAACTCAAGTCAAACATTGAAGTAGTTTTAACGGGCCTTGGAGGTTACACGACTTCGCCTAGTTACAATGCAGTAAAGAGCGGAGTGGACATGAAGTATTTAAGTGCGGGTTTAGGATTGCGTTATTCGCTTTCGAAGCCTTTGGCAAAAATCTTTACTCCTTTTGCTAGCCTAGAGGCGAGTGCATTAGCGAGAAAAAACACGACACAAACCAATCACAATGTGGACGTGATCGGATCTGTTGGCTTAGGCTTAAAAGCAGCGATCACCAAGCAAGTGAGCGTGATGTACCAGGTGTCTACCGGTTCCCCGTTTTACCAAACAAGCCACTTAGGTTCGAATGCCTTTGATGCGAGAGGATCTTACTTCTTGAACTCGTTTGGGGTATCGTTTGCTTTTGGAAAAGGATGCGAACAAACAATAGCAAAAGCAGTATCAGCCCCAGTGGATGTAGATACGGATGGAGATGGCGTGGTGGATCGTTTGGATCAATGCCCTGGCGTGTTTGGATCAGCCTCAAATAATGGATGCATAGACCCGGCTTTACAAGCAGCAGCGATGGCTAAGTTAGAGAAAGAGGCGATGGTAAAAGCCGAAGCAGTGGTAGCGGCGCGTTATGAGGCAGAAGCAAAAACAAAAGCGGCAGCAGAAGCGCAAGCCAAGCAAGCGGCAGAAACCAAAGCAGCAGAAGAGCAAAAGGCGAAAGAGCAATTACTTCAAGACCGAACGTTGATTTTCAATGATGACTCCGCCGTGATCTTGCCAGCAGCGAAAGCGCAAGCAGATGAAGTAGTGGAAGCCCTAAAGCAAAACCCTACAGCTAAAGTAAG
Source organism: Aquirufa esocilacus (assembly GCF_042715595.1). Taxonomy (NCBI): domain Bacteria; kingdom Pseudomonadati; phylum Bacteroidota; class Cytophagia; order Cytophagales; family Flectobacillaceae; genus Aquirufa; species Aquirufa esocilacus. The sequence goes on from NZ_JBBKXX010000002.1 coordinate 511,201, forward strand.
CGTAAAAGGTCACACGGATAACTACGGAACGAAGAAGAACAACGTGAAAGTATCTAGAAACCGGGCAGCAAGAGTACGTAAATACTTACAGAAGAACGGCATCGAGGCGAGTAGAATCGAGTCATCTTACTTCGGCGAGAGTCAGCCAGCGCACAGCAACAAAACGCAAGCGGGTAAGCAATTAAACCGTCGAGTAGAGATTAAAATAGTAAAATAAACTAACGCAGAAAATAGCGAAAGGCCTGGAGGATTCTCTAGGCCTTTTTTGTTTTAGAGGCTTTCCAAATATTGGCTAGGGGTCATTCCTGTTTCTGCTTTAAACGCCTCGTAAAAAGTAGATCTTGATTTGAATCCAGAGATTGTGCCGATGGCGTCGATGGTGATATTATCTGTAAGTCCTTTGTGTAAAAGTGCTTTCGCATGATTAATGCGATGGCTACTACGTAATTCGGTAAACTTTTTGCCATTGGCATATTTGCAGGCTAAAGAAATTTGTTTCTGTGGAACATTTAGCGCTCTAGTTACATCAGCTATTTCAAAGGATGGATTTAAATAGGGCTTTTCTTTATGTAAGTAGTTTTGTATTCTGTTTGCCAAATCCTTTAATTCAGTTAATTCCTCTTTACTTATTTCTTTAGGGACGTCAAAGCTTTGCTTATAGACCTTCTTTATCCCATAAAGTACTTCTGGGTAAATAAATATGAGCGCGATGGGGAAAATTATGTAGACTATACCAGAGGAGAAATAGATCGGATTCTCGTTTATGGAAACATCGCTGAAAGAGGTGCTAAATAGATTAAGCGCAACGACTAGATACGCAGAGGTGATGATGAAAAGGCTGAATAGGACAAAAATGAGCCAATTTCTCGTTCGTAAATTTGTCTGAGTAATCTGTTGAAGTAGAAATAAAGTGCACCACAATAGATACCCTAACATCAAGATAGGCCTACTTAAAAATGACGTTTTGAAGGTAGAAAATGAATTAACGTTAATGATATTTAAGTTATTCAGATTTTGGTGTATCGAATGAGCAATCTGCAGCTTATAGTCCCACGAGGTAACTAGGTAAGGTGCGATATTGGCTAATTGGATGAAAAAGGGGATAAAGTGAAGTAGATCCCATGACGTTATTTTAGCCTTTTCTGGTGTGAGAATACTTCTAAAATAGAAATGTAGTAAGGGACCAGGTACTAACCAAAAGGGTGTCAATGTCCCAAAAAGCAAGGCCAATGAAAAGTCGCTTTGGGTAGGGTCTGAAAAATAATGCGTTAACCCATGAGCTGAAAGTATCACCATAATGCCCGCAATAAACAAGGTGTTTTTTTCCAGCTTCCAATTGTATATCGTCAATAAAAACGATATCAATAAGGATAGCAGGGCAAAGTAATACAGCATAGTTTAATTTAGAACAAGTTTAAATTTCTTAAAAAAAAGGCAAAATCCAAACTTTAACATCAGTCCGGTTTTTTTTTGGACTACTTGGACTTTCTAAAATGAATGTTTGATTTTTATAAAGAGTACCTTAGTGTTAATAATTGCAATTTAATGAGCTCTCAGATATTTAAATGGGATGTTCAAGTTTAATAATAGCGGCGTTAACCCCGTGTTCTAAATTTTAATAAATGTTAGTATCCACTACTAATTGCCGCCTATATAAGGTGGTTGTTTCAGTTGTTGCATTTCTTTGCTTTCAACTAATCGGAATTTCAGCTTATTCCCAAAGCACCACATTTAAATCCGGATCTGCCATCATCGATATGGGCGCAGCCTCACCTACGGTGGCGAACTCCCTGAAGCCTTATGGTTTGATTTATTCGTTGTTAAACGATTCTAATATACCGGTGTACGGTGTAATTGGCCAAACTAAGGTCAAAGACGGAATCGATTTTACCTATAACGGCAAAAGCTACCGAGGAGGGACCTATATCGTTCCTGCTGAATTTAGAAGTACGGCTGTCAATGCGGTATTAAGCTCTTGGGCGGGACAAGGCGTTGTTATCGATTATGCAACGACGGATTTTGTGGTGAACGTAACCTACAAAATGACTTTCGCCCCTAAGTGGGCAATGGATAAAACAAATGGTTCGGTTGCGGTGGCCTATCTTACGGCGGCCGGTATCCCGGCATCCGCTTACTCTTTTAAGGAACCAAGTCAACTTCAAGCATGTAATGACATCTTCGTTTTACCTCACGCATCTCCTACTTGGGCAACGCACAAGAATTTGTATTTCTGGAATAAGGAGCAAAGGGGAGCTATTTATGTGAGTTGTAATGCCGTGAGTATTTTGGAAGGTATCACAAAAGATACCACTATCAGCGGCACACCTACCACGATTAAAATGAACTTTCTAACCACGAATGGTTTAGTGAATTATGCGAATCACGGAGCTGCGACTACACCTTTCTTACATTTGAATCCGACGGATCCAATGGCCCAATACATAGGGAAAACAGATGCAGCTCAAATCAAAGGGGCAGAAGTGGTGTATTTACCTAAAATAGGAAGTGCTTGGAACCCTGGCACTAAGTTGATTACCCAAAGCCCTACCCAAACCAATATCCCCTCTCTTTCTCCAGGTCCTGCAGCCATTAATATTTATGGTCGAGGATTCGATGATAATACTAGGGGTTATGTCATGTATGAAGCGGCTCACTCCGTAGGGGGAACGGCAGCGGATAATATTGCAGCCCAACGTGTCTTTTTAAACTTTAGTTTCTTCGCCTTACAAGACAAGGCAAGTTCCTTGTTCTCCGCTTCAGTAGCCGGTATTCCTACAGAAATGAAAGCAGGAGTAACGTACGCAAACTTTGCTGCGACAGTAAATGGTTCAGGTAACTTTACCTACCAGTGGAAGTCATCCGTTCCAGGAACATTCACGAATCCAACAGGTGCAACTACTTCATTTACTCCTGATGTCAATATCACGAGCTCATCTAATTGCGTCATTACCTGCGTAGTAACTGATGCTTGTACCCGTAGTATTTTTGATTCCAAAGGTACGGTGGTTATCCCAGCGAATCCGCCATTAGTGGTTAACCCTATTACGAAAACGATATCTGCGGATTGTGGTACCGCTCCACTTACATTCAATGTGTTTGATTCGAATGAAGACCCAGATGCAGGGGCAAGAACCTTGACTGCAGTAACGGGAGTGAGCAATGGAACGATCACTTTCACGTCTTCAGGAATTGTAACGTTTACTGGAAATGAATTTTTCCAAGGTTTGGAAACCCTAAACTATACCTTGAGCAACGGAATCGTTTCTGCATCTAATACAATCAAAATTACGGTAGGCTCTGCTGCTTTAGCTCCAGTCATCACCAACGACAATGCCGCGGTTTTAGAAGATAAAATCACGCCGATTTCTGTACTGTTAAATGATAAAAATAACCCGACGGCCTCTTCGTCAAGCAACCTCTTTATTCGAGACATTACGGTGAAGCCTACCTCTGGTTATGTGTACATTAACGGGGATGGAACGCTTTCTTATGTTACCCAAAAAGACGCTGCTCCAGTAAATGGAACAGACTCATTTAAGTATTTAGCTTGTAATGACCTAGGATATTGTGCGGTAGGTACGGTGAACGTGACGATTACGCCGGATAACTGTGGACCAGGTAATTATAAGCCGTCGGTATCTACGAGTTCAGTTTCAAATACGGTGAATCTAATTGCTTCGAGAGACTCATATATAGATGAAAATAATTCATCTAACAATTATGGGGGAAGTTCAAGTTCATCTATGTCCTTGAATGGTAATAGTGGAAATAGAAGAAAACCTATCCTTTATTTTGATTTGTCTTCTATCGGAAGTTCTTCAACCATCACAAGTGCGAGTTTACAATTAACGTACAGTTCGTCCATTTCTTCATCAAACGCGAACTCATCAAGCAAGAATCCGTTCCCTGCGTCTATCTTTAAGTTATCTCGTTTATGGACAGAAACGGGAGTTACTTGGAGTAAGACAAATGGTTCAACCTCTTGGGGAACTTCTGGTGCGTCGTCGAGTTCAAGTGATTATTCTTCTACTGATGCAGGAACTTTTGCATCCTCTAATTGGGGAGTTAAAAGTTCTGGTGCAATAGCCACTTCTTCGGATATTACGAATATGATTCAAGGATGGGTAACAAACCCTACCACGAATTATGGGATGGTTATTGCGCCAGCCTCAGCTTCAAATCCCTATTCTGTAAAATTTGGTTCTAAAGACAATTCTACTTCGTCTTACCGCCCTAAACTAACAGTTGTATATTCTACACCAGGTGTCTCTGCTTCTTGTACGACCATACCTACGACTTATCAACCAATTGCTTATCCAGATCAAGTGAGCACTGCTTCGAATGCTGCGATAACGATAAGTCCATTAACGAATGATGCGAACTTTTACGGAAGAACGAATACCATTTTATCTGTTAGCTCTCCAACGCATGGAGGGACTGCTACGATTAGCGGAAGTACGATTGTCTACACGCCTAGCGGATCTTACCTAGGAGTAGAAACGCTTACCTATACGATTAAAGACGCGGGAAATAATACGACGTATTCTACCACCATTCGAATTAAGGTTACCCGCGTGGCGCCTGTTTTAGGAAATGATGCAGCGACGACTCCTTCTGGAACCGCGGTAACGTTAAACGTAGGTTCAAATGATACAGATCCACAAGGCGCATTAAGTGCACCTGAGATTATGGTTCAGCCTCAATACGGTACGTTAACGCAAAGCGGTAACTCTTACCTTTATACGCCTAGCCCTGGCTTTGTAGGGACGGATCAATTTACGTATAAACGACTTTCTGCTAGTACAGGAGATTGTGATCCTGCTTTAAGTGCAACAGCTGTTGCTACGATTACGGTGAGTGATCAAGCACCAGTAGCGCAAAATGACAGTTATTCTACGGTTTCTTGTAAGCCAGTGAAAATGGCTATTTTGGCGAATGATACAGATCCAGAGGGGACTCAATTATCAACAGTTATTGTTACTAATCCTACCAATGGAACATTAACAGCTAATTCAGATGGAACTTATACCTATGTCTCTAATTTCAATTATGTAGGTAGTGATTCATTTACCTACAAAGCTAGAGACGCTTCTTCGGGCTTACTACTAAGTAATGTTGCGACGGTCAATTTAAACATAGGTGTTGTACGCGTTAACAACGCACCTATTGCTGCTCCGGATGCTGACAATACGATCATTAACCAGGTTTTGAACATGGACGTGTTATCGAACGATTCGGATCCAGACCAAGACAATATTGTGATTAACATTACAGCCGCAGGCTTAATTGCACCTAGCAATGGAACGATTACCCTACTTCCAAATGGGATGATTTCGTATATGCCGAACGCGAACTTTGTGGGAACGGATACGTTTGAATACCAGATTTGTGATGATAACATTAATTGTACCGGGTCTGCTTCTATCTGTTCCAAAGGAGCGGTAACAGTAACGGTAAAAGCCATTCCAGTGGTAGTGAGCGGAAAGATTTGGGGAGATGCGGATGGATCTGCTGCGGGAACGTTCTCAAATATCTTTACAACAGGAGAAATAGGAACAAATGCCTACGGTGGTGTTTACGTGTTCTTAGCGGATCAAAATAACGTCGTACTAGATAAAGCGCCTGTCGATTTCTTAGGTAACTATTCCTTAATTAACGCCCCGTCTCAGACGAATAACACTAAATTATTACTTCACTCACAAGACGTATTAGAAGGAAGTACGTTAAGCACGGTGACCTTACCTAGTACATTTAAAGCGACATCTCCATTAATTAATCCCTCCTTTAATATTGGGGTAATTAATATTGCTAATGCAGATTTTGGTATTGAAGAATTACCTATTGCCGTGACAAAAGCGTTAGCGCAGCAATCAAATCCGAACGGCTTATTGACGCTTTCAGCTTCAGATGTTCGCGGAACTGATGTGGATGGAACCGTCACAGATGTGAAATTTATCAGCTTCCCTACAAATACGACTACTATTGAAATTAATGGCACCTCTTACAATTCTGGCAACTGGCCTGTGAATGGAGTTACCTTATCATACCCCCTAACTAGCTTGAAAATTCAAGCAGTTAGCGGAAGTGTTATTGCCGTAATTCCATTTAAAGTGATTGATAATGCTGGTAATTCGTCTTCTTCTGCGGGGGAATTATCTGTTAATTTATACCAAACCTTAACTGCCGGCACAATTTCAACGACAAGTACATCCGTTTGTGGAACAGCTGTTCCTGCGGCCTTTACTTCTATAACTGATGCATTGGGTGGAAGAGCGAGTATTCAATACCAGTGGCAAAGCAGCCTTGATAATTCGACATATATGGATATTGCAGGAGCGACTTTGGCAACCTATGTCCCTTCATCTACGATTTCTGTAACTACGTATTTTAGAAGAAAAGTATTTACCTCTTTAGATACCGACATCTATTCAAATGTCATTACCGTAACGGCGAATGCATTACCTGCAGCTCCTACCGGTTCTAATCTAACCTTAGTAAGTGGAGGCGGAACCTTAAGTGCTAACACGGTAACTTCAGGAGCTACCGTAGATTGGTATAATGTTTCCACAGGAGGGTCTAGATTAGTAACAGGAACGACAGCAACTACAACCTATGCCGTTTCTGGACTTTCTCAAACGACTGCTTATTATGCAGCTTCCCGAAATTTAACAACAGGTTGTGTGAATCCTACGCGTACCGTTATTTACGCTCTACAAGGATCCATTATCCCCGGGGAAATTAGTGCAAACCAGGTTGTCTGCGAAGGCTCAAATCCAGAGGATTTAGTATCGATATCTGATGGATCTTCTGGAGCTAGCACTATGGCCTATCAATGGCAGTCAAGTACCGATGGAACAAGTTTTTCAGATATCGCAGGAGAGGATACGCCAACATTAGCTTTATCAACAATAAATCTCACAACGTATTATAAAAGAAAAACTTTCGTAGATGGGACTACAACACCTTTCTCTTATTCCAATACCGTTATTATCACGGTGAATCCACTTCCAGCGACTCCTTCCGTAGTAGTGAGCGCTGCACGTACAGGTGCGGGATCGGTTTCCCTAAATGCAACGGCATCATCAGGTACTACCATAGACTGGTACGATAGCAATGTCTCAGGAAATTTAATTCAGTCTGGTGCGACGAATTTAACGACGCCTGTGATTTCTACGACAACCAGCTTCTATGCATTTGCTCGTAATATTACATCTGGATGTATTTCAACAAATGGTGCAGAGGTAATTGCTACCATTAATCCAGCCTTGGATGGAGGTGCCGTTTCAGGAGATCAAGCCATTTGTATAGGAGGAACTGCGGCGACTCTTACCTCAACTACTGCAGCAACGGGTGGGACAGGAAGTATTAGCTACCAATGGCAAGTAAGTTCGAATAATGTGAGTTTCTCTGATGTTTCAGGAGCGACTTCAGCGACCTATGCACCAGGAGCGATTAACTCGTCGAAATACTATAGAAGAAGAGCTCTAACTGCTAATGACGCGGCCGTTTATTCTAATGTTTTGGCGGTAACCGTAAATCCATTACCTGTTATTTCGCTGACCTCTAATTTAACAATCACTTCAGGAGCAAGTGTTTCACTTACAGCTTCAGGAGCAAATACCTACAGCTGGACTCCGTCTACAGGTTTGTCCGCCGCGAATACCGCAGCAGTCACCGCGACACCAACAGTTACGACAACCTACACCGTTACGGGAACGAACGCAACAACGTCTTGTTTTGCTACTGCTTCTGTGATTGTAACGGTAAATCCGGCATTAACTGCGGGAATGATTTCTGCTGCTCAAACGATTTGCGCAGGAGCATCGCCAGCTACTTTATCATCAGCTACCGCAGCAACAGGAGGAACAGGTTCAATTGTTTACGAATGGTTGTCAAGTACAAATGGAACAACATTTACTACCATTTCTGGAGCTAATTCTGCCACCTATTCTCCAGGTACGATTTCGGTCAATACGTATTTCAAACGAGGTGCGAGTACACCGAACGATGCTTCCGTTTATACTTCAGCGATTCTAATTACGGTTCAATCAAGTGTAGGTGGAACGATAGCAGGATCTGCAGCCGTTTGTGCTGGAACAAATAGTACAGTGTTGACTTTATCAGGTTATACTGGATCGGTAACAAGATGGCAATCTGCTTTAGCGGCGGATTTCTCTGGAACAGTAACGAATATCAATAGTGTTTCAACCAGTATTACGGAAACAAACTTAACAGCAACTAAATATTACAGAGCGGTAGTTAGGGTAGGTGTATGTGCAGCATCAAATAGTGCGACTGCGACAATTACCGTGAATGCTTTGCCTGTTATTTCGATATCACCGTCAGCGCCATCGATTACATCTGGATCTTCCGTGTCATTGACTGCCTCAGGAGCGAATACTTACAGCTGGACTCCATCGACTGGATTATCAGCCACGAACACAGCGGTGGTGACAGCATCTCCTACGGCGACGACGACTTATTCTGTAACAGGTACTAGTTCTTCTTGTTCATCCACTGCTACCGTGACTGTCACTGTCACAAGTGCATCGCCAGCTGATTCAGATGGCGATGGAGTAACGGATGCACAAGAGGCTATCGATGGAACAGACCCTAACGAGGGTTGTTCTTACCTAGTAGCTAGTAGAACCTTAACGCCTACAGCAGCCTGGGGATTGTTAGATTGCGATGCGGATGGAAACTCCAATGCAACGGATCCGCACGTGGATGCACCTACAGCAAGTAATGATATTGTTAGCATTGGAAATACAGGAATTGTTACAGTTAATGTGTTAGTGAATGATGATTTCTTGCCTGGTCCTTCTACAGAATTAGTCAGACAGTCGTCCCCTAATGAAGGAACTGCGCAGGGTCAAGTAAGCTTTAACCCATTAACTGGAGAAATGACCTACCGTCGTGCACCATTTGAAAGTGGTTCGAAAACCGTAGGGTATCGAGTGACAAATAAAGGTGTAACTCCAGCAGTTTCAGCGACAGCCTTCGTTACCATCGTGGCCTGCGACTTGCAAGACCCACTAGCCGATTGCGACGGTGATGGAGAGCCAAATGGCACAGACACAGCTCCGACGGATCCTTGCGTTTATGAGCCAACTCGCCAAGTGAAAGCAAATGTATCCGATGATTGGAAAGCGTTGGATTGCGATGGAGACGGTGTGATCAATGGCACAGAATTAACGGATGGCACTTCGCCAGCGGATGCATGTTCTTTCAAAGGAACGAGTATCACCTTGTCCCCTAGTGCAGCGTGGTTACTATTGGATTGTGATGCGGATGGCGTGACAAATCAGGTAGAAGGCACGCAGGACTTTGACGGAGATGGTATTCCAAATTGCTTGGATACAGACTCTGACGGGGATAGCATTTCGGATAAATTAGAGACGACGGTAGATACGGATAAGGATGGTAAACCGGATTATTTGGACTTAGATTCTGATAACGACGGCATCCTAGATTCAGTTGAAAATAGGGCTTGTACGGGAACCGGAATTCTATGTGATACGGATGCGGATGGCAAGCCAAACTTCCGCGACTTGGATTCTGATGCCGATCAAATCTCCGATGTCATCGAAGCGAGTGGTTCGGATTATAACAAGGATGGCATCGCTGATGGAAACATCGATGAGAAAGGAATTCCTAGCTCAGCGAACAAAGGCTTAACGCCGCCGGATACAGATCGCGATGGGAAGTTAGATCCATATGATGTGGATTCTGATGGAGATGGCATCTTGGATTACGATGAGGAATTTAATGAGGATGCGGACTTCGCAGACTGTGATAAGGATGGCATCGTGAATCGATTGGATCCGGATGAGTGTGAGATTTTTGCACCTCAGGGAATTTCGCCAAACAATGATGATAAAAACGATCGATTAGTCTTCAAAGGCCTCGTGTTGCGCAAGCTGCCTAATCACTTATCGGTGTTTAACCGATGGGGGACTTTGGTCTTTGAAATGGATGACTATGATAACAGCTGGAGTGGCACGATTCTGCCAGACGGAACGTACTTCTACGTGTTAGATTTCTATGGTAGAAAGCCTACTATCAGTAATTATTTAGCCATCGATCGTACGATTAAATAAGCAAGAAGATGAGAATAGTATTAATCATAGGCCTAGTATTGAGTAGTTTTTTGGCCAAAGCACAAATCGAATCGATGTACTCCATGTACCGATTAAATCCGATCGTAGTTTCACCAGCCTTTGCGGGTCAGGTGGAACACCAAGGGGAAATCATCGCGATGAACCGCCAGCAATGGGTGGGGATTCAAGGGGCTCCACGCACGATGGGTTTTACGGGTAATTTTAAGTGGAAACCGAATACTGGTTTGGGATTTGTTTTCCTTTCGGACGTTTCCGGTCCGTCAAAAATTATGACGGCCGCAGGTGATTTTGCCTACCAGGTGAAATTGACTGACAGTTGGAAGATTTCTGGCGGTGTTCGCGTGGGGATGTCGAGTCTAGGATTAGATTACGATGGGATCCAAGTGGTGGACCCGACTGATCCGGTTTTCCAGGGCAGTCGTTCTACAGGCATGAAGTTCAATACGGGCTGGGGTTTACGTTTAGCGAATCAGAAAGGTTTGTTTGTGGCGATTTCACAGCCACGATTGATTGGCTATGATTTTGGCGAGGGTAATGGAGGCTACAAGGATGTGACATATCATTATTTGAATGCGGGTACGACGGTTCGTTTATCGAACAGCTTTGCTTTACAACCCTCGTTCATGGCACGCATCGCAAAGGATGTACCGGTTAGCTGGGATGTGAATGTGAACGCTCGTATCGGGAATGCTTTTGACACGGGAATTTCGTACCGTCATAAGGATAGCTATGGTGCTCGTTTAGGGGTGCAGGCGAGTCCTAAAATCTATTTGACCTACATCTACGAAATGCCTATTTCGTCCTTAAGTAAAGTGACTTTGCAGTCTCACGAGATTGCGATTCGCTTATCGATTTTTAAGAAGGGGACACAAACTGAAACTGCCAAATAAGATGAAGAAATATATACTTTTAGTACTATTAACGACTTTGTTTGCGCCTACTTTTGCGCAGGATAGCACAGAGGCGAAATCGCCTAAACGTCAATCGTTCGCGCTGATCGGTGGCGTCTCCGATATGTGGTATAAGAACTTTGTGACTCGCCGTGATTACGTGCAGAGTTACACGCATTTTGGGATTCAATATGCGGCTGAAGTAAAGCCGAATGTCGATGTGTACGGAACGCTAGTTTATGGGATTCGTGATGCCAAAGATATGGCGTCAGCTGGTCTAGGTCTTCGTTACTATTTATTGGATCGCGATACTCACAAAAAATTTAGACCATTTGCGAGTTTTAGCGGCGAAGTCGTGGCAGATAACTCGACGCGTACGACCTACAGCGATGTGGATTTGACGGGTTCCGTAGGATCCGGTTTTGACGTTAAAATCCTAGGCTCTTTGTACGGTCGCGCCATGGTGAATGTAGGTTTTCCTTTCTTCCAATTAGGTAAGGTAGACTTAACAGCTGGTCGCGGAACCTATACGCATTATACCGCAGGTCTTGTGTACGAATGGGGGAACAAACCTAAGCCAGCTCCAGTGAAAGCAGCCGAGCCCGTATCGATCGATACGGACGGCGATGGCATCGTAGATAAGGAAGATAAATGCCCAACTGTAAAAGGTGTTCGTGCGAATAACGGTTGCCCACTAGATACAGATGGAGACGGCGTTATTGATGCAGAAGACAAATGCCCTACTGTGGCAGGTGTGAAGGAAAATCAAGGATGTCCTTTAGACACAGATGGCGATGGAATCATCGACAGCGAAGATCGTTGCCCTACGGTAGCGGGTGTTAAAGCAAATCAAGGTTGCCCAGCTGACAGCGATGGCGATGGTGTGATTGATAGCGAAGATGCGTGTCCTAACGTAGCCGGAATTGCTTCCTTAAAAGGCTGTCCTGCGCCTAAAGATGCGGATGGTGACGGAGTTATTGATGCTGATGATTTATTGCCAAACGTAGCCGGTTTAGTTGCTCTTCAAGGGGTGCCAGAGAATCTAGCGATTTACTTCGATACGGATCAATTTAGCTTAACATCTGAGTCGACCACTACAGTAGATGCAATGGCAAAATTATTCAAAGCGCAGCCTAGTCTGAAACTAAAAGTAACCGGTCACACAGATTCACGCCAAAGCGTTCAATACAACGTAGCGCTTTCGAAGAACCGCGTATTCGAGACACGCAAATACCTCATCAAGAACGGGGTGGAGGCGAAGCGAATGAAAGTAGCTTGGTTCTCAGAGCTAGTGCCAGCCGCACCTAATAAGACGGTGGATGGCATGAAGCTGAATCGAAGAGTGGAATTGAAAATCACGAAATAGTAAAACGAGAGGCTTCTGAAAAGAGGCCTCTTTTTTATAGCGTTTCCAAATACTGACTCGGCGTCATTCCTGTTTCGGCTTTAAATGTAGCATAGAAACCAGAACGAGAAGAGAAGCCAGATTGTGAACCTATTCCGTCAATGGAGAGGGTATCTGCCGTTCCTGAGTTCAATAATGTTTTCGCATATTCGATGCGAACGGTAGAGCGGTAAGCGGTGAATTTTTTCTGAAGGATGATGGTGAAGCAATAAATGATATGGTGCTTTGGAATATCCAGTTTTTCAGAAAGGTCTTCTAAATCAAAATCTGGGTTTAAATAGGGTTTCTCGTTGTTGATGTAGTCGACGATGATTTGGGCGGTTTCTGCCAAAGGATCAGATGGGTCAGCCACTGGAATGGTGATTTTGGCCGCCTTCTTTGGCGTTACCACTAAGGGTATTCCGTACAATACTTGTGGAAAAAATACGATCAAAATGAGCGGCAAAAGCGCATACGCTATTCCAGAAATAGTATAGGTTGGCTCTGATTCTATGATCACACGATTAACGGGCGCATCATACAATTCCAGCGTCATTAATAAGAAGTTCACTGCGACGATTAAAGAGACTAAACTCAAGACGAGAAGCCAGTTATAAACGAGTTTATGTTGCTTGTTTGTCCCTAGGTTGTTGCGCTCTTTTCGGTGGTATTTGTTCAGTAAGAAAAGACTCACAATTGCGTAAATAATCACTAAACTAGGACGTGTCACGAAGGAAATACTGGGGGAAATCAGAAAGCCGCTACCCAGTGTTCTCACATAATTAATGTCTGTATTTAAAAGACGCGCCACTTCTAATTTATAAGCAAAGGAGCTGAATAAATAGGGGGCAATATTGATAGTCTGAATCAGAAATGGAAGCAGGTGTAAGTAGTCTTTTTTGGAAGAAAAGAGGCTTTTATCTGTGATCGTATTTCGCGTGTATACATACAGCATCGGTCCCGGTAAATACCATAAGGGGGATAAGTTACCGTAGAAGATAGCTGTCCAAAAATCGTCGTGGTGGTAAACTGTGAAATAATGGGTGAGACCGTAGGTGGAGAATATCCCGAAAATTCCCGTTAACAACAGCGCATTTGGATTTATACGCCAGTTGTAAATGGCGATAATCGCGGAGGTGATGATAGAGAACAGGGATATGTATAAAATCATTTAATCAATGAATGCATTGCAATTTAACCGATTAAAATTGTAAAGTTTTTCAAAAGTCCAATTTTTTTTCATTTCCTGACTAGTCCAAAAAAACACATATTGGACCAAAACCGTTTTATCTTATAAAGAACAATCACATTATTAATTCGAATTTTACTTGTTGAACTAGGCCAAAACCACATTTGATGGCCATTTACAAGGAAAATTATGAAAAGAATTACGCTTCTTTTGTTGTTTGTAGTGAGCTCAGTATCAGCTCAAACGTGGAATTTGTCTTTCGGGGCGAACACCACGAATTATATTTTCACTAATTCTGCTGGAGTAAATCCTACGTTTTTAAAGCCATCCGCTGGACTTCACATGTCATTGGGGTATGAGAAATCGATGTCCCGTCGTTTCCAATATGACTTAGTCCTGGCTTACTCCCAATACAACGCGGTGGGTGATGTTCAAAATATTCCTTTTTCCTACCAAACCGATTTCATGGGTCTTTCCGGCGGCATCGGACCTAAGCTCGAATTCAGAAATGATTTCACGCTGATGCTGAAAGCACGAGGAGCAGTTCAAAAAATGATCAGCGGCAACCAGTTCTTACAAAACCACTATGAAGATTTATCGGAAGATGAGCAGTTCAAAGGCCTTCGCTACTTCGTCGGTTTCTCGCTGGAATTAGAAAAGAAAGTCAATTCAAACTTGTACGTGTACACACAATATCAACATTTAGACACCATTCAGTTTGGGACTTCGAGCCTGAACTTTGTACCCTCGACGGTCTCTTTTGGCATAAAGATTCAGTCAAAATAATTTGCACATTATGAAGAGAATTTTATCACTCATCGCCTTATCATTGATTTCCTTTGTGGGTTTTTCGCAGACCAAAGGAATCAGTTATCAAGCTGTCATCATCGACCCGAACCCGATTGAAATTCCGGGTAAAGACGTCACCGCGCAACCTTACGTGAGCAAAGACGTATGGATTCGTTTTGGGATTTATGCAGGAACGACCTTGCAATACGAGGAGCTTCACAAGACGAAGACCGACGAATACGGTCTAGTAAACCTGATTATTGGCGGTGGCGTTAATACCGGCAAAGCGGGCACGTTCACGTCTCTTAGCTGGGATGGGGTGACGAAAAACATCATCACGAATGTGAGTTTTGACCAGGGAGGCCGCTACACCGAGGTGAGCAACCAGAAATTTACGTACGTTCCATACACCCTGTTAGCGGAGACAGCGGTGAAATTAGCGGGGGTTTTACCCATCGCTTCTGGCGGTACGGGTGCGACGAATGCCATCGCTGCACGCACAAATTTAGGCTTAGGCAATGTGGACAACACGGCAGATGTGGACAAGCAAGTTTCCATTCCTACTTTGGCCATCTTAGATACCAAAGAATCATTAGCGAACAAGTCTACGAATATCATCGCGGACTCCGCTTCATCAGTGAAATACCCATCCGTTAAAGCGATTAAGGACTATATTGATAACCGAAATGCCGGTTTAGCGCAGCAGGCAAATAATGCTAATTTGGCGGCCAAAGCCTCTGCATTAGAAACCCCGCGCACCATCAACGGAATTCCTTTTGACGGTACAGCGAACATCACGATTCCGGTAGGGGTAACTCCGCCAGATGCTGATGCGACGACAAAAGGGTTAGTGCAATTAGCAGGCGATTTAAGTGGGACGGCAGCAGCCCCGGCTATCGCCACAGGTGCCGTTACCACAGGCAAATTAGCTGCTGGAGCAGTTTCCACAGCGAAATTGGCAGACGGTGCAGTGACTGACGCGAAAATTACATCAGTGGCTGGATCTAAAGTAACAGGAAATATTGCGGGCAATGCAGGTACAGCTACTAAGTTAGCCGCTACTAAAAATATTAATGGAGTTCCTTTTGATGGGTCATCCGACATTACGATTTCAGCGAGCGCTGCTAC
Source organism: Aquirufa esocilacus (assembly GCF_042715595.1). Taxonomy (NCBI): domain Bacteria; kingdom Pseudomonadati; phylum Bacteroidota; class Cytophagia; order Cytophagales; family Flectobacillaceae; genus Aquirufa; species Aquirufa esocilacus. The sequence goes on from NZ_JBBKXX010000002.1 coordinate 526,702, forward strand.
TTTATCCGGAACTGTTGCCATTGCAAATGGAGGAACTGGAGCAGCAAACGCAGCAGATGCTAGAACAAATCTAGGTCTAGTAATCGGTACGGATGTGTTAGCCCAAAGAACGTTTGGTACAGCGGCAAATAGCGCTGCCACAGACTTCGTAGCTGTCACAGAAAAAGGTGCAAACAATGGAGTAGCTACCTTAGGTGTTAATGGAAAAATCCCATCTGTTCAAATCCCATCGATCTCTTTTCAAAGCGTTTCTGTAGTCAATTCTGATGCGACCATGACGGCTATTTCAGGTGCTCAAGTGGGAAGTATTGCTATCAGATCAGACCAAAACATTAACTACGTGTTGAGCGCTTTGCCAGCTACGACTTTATCGAACTGGATTCAGCTAGCTGCATCGACCGATGTTTCTACTATTAACGGATTGGTGGGACCTAGTGTGAATTTATCCACAAATGAAATCCCAGAGGGGGCTACGAATAAATATTATACAGATGCTCGAGTAAGGGGCGCTATTAGTGCGACAGGGCCACTAAGCTACAATGCGTCGACAGGTAATTTCAGCATGACAGCTGCCTCGGCATCTGCGAATGGTTATTTGAGTTCGGCTGATTTCACCACTTTCAACAACAAGCAAACAGCTTTAACTGCGGGCGTAGATTACGTAACGCCTTCTGGAAATATCACGGGTAATGCGGCCAATGTAACAGGAATTGTTTCGATTGCGAATGGTGGTACGGGTACTTCTACAGCAACAGGTGCGCTTGTCGCCTTAGGTGCAGAACCTACTGCAAATAAGAGTAACGATATCCTCCTGGATGGAAATTCGACTACGAAATTCCCCTCGTTTAAGGCGATTAAGGATTACGTAGATCAACAAAGTGCGAATGCTGGTGTGGCGGATAACAGTATTACCTCTGCAAAAATCAATGGTACGTTAGCGGTATTAAAAGGAGGTACAGGTGCCTCTAATGCCGCTGATGCTAGAACCAATTTAGGCTTAGTGATAGGCACAAATGTGATGGCGGCGAACTTCACTACGACCTTGACGGGCGATGTGACCGGTTCAGGAAATGGAAGCTTTGCAACGTCTTTGGCAAACTCTGGAGTAACATCAGGAACGTATGGTTCTTCTACTGCCATTCCTACTTTCACGGTGGATAGTAAAGGTAGAATTACATCAGCCAATACAGTAGGAATTATTGCCGGTGTTAATTCATTGAATTACACTTCTAGTACCTCTTATGCAGCGGGCGGAACCATCAGCGGAACGTCATTAACCTTAGCAGCGGCAGATGGAACGAATCCCGGATTACTTTCTACAGGAACACAAACTATTGCCGGAGCGAAGACATTTAGCAGTGATATTACAGCACCTAATTTAGTAGGAAATGTAACGGGAACGGTAACAGGTAACTTGTCAGGAACAGCAACTACGGCGACGAATTTAGCAGGAGGCGTTTCAGGATCTATTCCTTACCAGACGGCAGCTGGGATTACGGATATGATTCCGGCAGGAGCTGCGAATCAATTCTTAACTTCGACGGGTGCTGGAACTTACACTTGGACATCTCCATCTGCTGTAACCGGAAATTTTGTTCCGTATACAGGAGCGACTGGAGCCGTCAATTTAGGGGCCTATGATTTAACGGTGAATGGACTGACTGTAGGTAAAGGGGGTGGAGCATTAGTTTCAAATACAGCAATAGGAATGAACGCTTTGTCTGCGAATACTTCATCAACCAATTCTACCGCTATAGGTAGCGGCGCCTTATCAAATTTATATTATGGTGATGATAACACCGCATTAGGGTATAATGCTGGTAAATATTTTGGTTCACCTGCAGGTAATAATACTATTGGTTTAAGACAAGGGGTTTTAATTGGTAGCGGAGTAAAACCCCTATTTAATTTTTCACTAAATGAAATTGCTATTGGATATGGAGTTTTGGGTAATGGATCAAATACCGTAACCATAGGTAATTCTTCAATAACAAATAATTATTTCAAAGGTAATATCAATTTAACAGGGGATGTTTTAGGAGGTACTTGGAGTGGAACTACTGTTGCGATTGCCAAAGGAGGTACAGGATCTACCACGAAAAACTTTGTGGATTTAACATCAGCTCAAATGATTGCGGGTGCGAAAACGTTTAGTAATCAAATGTCTGTACCATCGATTGTGTTGAATAACGGAACAGCGATTTGGGAGCTTGGAGCTGGGGCCGGTTCGACGGGAATATCCTTATTACAGGGCGGATGTTGTGGTCGATTAATGATGGATGATAATGGCAGATTAGCTTTAGGAGCAAATTATGCTCCTACTACCTTCCAATTTGATGTGCAAGGAAATGCCAGGTTTACACAAGATGTTACAGCGCCTAATTTTTTAGGTAATGCGACTACCGCTACGACAGCCGGTAACATTACCGCGACAACGAATACGTCATTGACATCCTTAGCTAACTTAGCTACTGTGGGAACGATTACCTCAGGAACCTGGAGTGCGACGGAGATTGCGATTGCCAAAGGAGGTACCGGTGCCACCACTGCATCAGGGGCATTAACGAATTTGGGAGCGGAACCAACAGTGAATAAAAGTACGGCAACAGATTTAGGAAACACAAGTCCTAGTGATGTTTTATTTCCGTCCCAAAAAGCTGTAAAAGCCTATGTTGATGCTGCGTCTCAGTCTGCAGGTGTAGCTGATGGAAGTTTAGGGAATATCAAATTAGTCAATAGTTCCACAATTTTAGGTTCTACTACAATGACTTTAGGTGGAACGGTTACTTCGGTGACAGGATTAACCTCTTTAGCAGCCACTAACCTAACGGGAACTTTATCAGGAACAGCGACAGGCTTAGCAACAGGAAGAACGATTTCTACTACAGGGGATGTCGTTTACACGAGTGGAGCATTTGATGGAACGACAGATGTGACGGGTTCTGCAACCTTAACAAATACGGCAGTTACAGCTGGTTCCTATGGATCATCTACCGCTATCCCTACATTCACAGTAGATAGCAAGGGTCGTTTAACAGCTGCAGGAACGGTGGGAATTACGGCTGGAGTCAATTCATTGAATTATACATCGACTACTTCGTATGCTGCCGGTGGAACTATTTCAGGAACGTCTCTTACCTTAGCTGCGGCGGATGAAACGAACCCAGGTTTACTTTCTACAGGTGCCCAAACGATAGCGGGGGCAAAGACTTTTAGTGCAGATATCACGGCACCTAGTTTCTTAGGAAATGCTACAACAGCTACAACAGCGGGTAACATTACGGCAACATCGAATACGACTTTGACATCTTTAGCGAATCTTACTACCGTAGGAACGATCACCTCTGGTACTTGGAGTGCGTCTACAATAGATCTTGCCAAAGGAGGTACCGGCGCCACAACCGCAGCTGCCGCAAGAACTAATTTAGGCTTAGTTATTGGTACGGATGTAATGGCTGGCAATGCAACGACTACGTTAACCGGCGATGTAACAGGTGCGGGGAATGGAAGCTTTGCAACTACTTTGGCAAATTCCGGAGTTACTTCTGGAACCTATGGATCATCTACTGCCATTCCTACTTTCACAGTAGATAGCAAGGGTCGTTTAACGGCTGCCGGAACCGTGGGAATTACAGCAGGAGTAAATTCATTGAACTATACATCGACTACTTCTTATGCAGCAGGTGGAACCATTTCTGGAACGTCACTAACCTTAGCTGCGGCGGATGGAACGAACCCAGGTTTACTTTCAACTGGGGCCCAAACGATTGCAGGAGCGAAGACATTTAGTGCTGATATCACGGCACCTAATTTCTTAGGCAATGCCACAACAGCTACGACTGCCGGAAATATTACGGCGACATCTAATACAACATTGACCTCTTTAGCGAATTTAGCGACGGTGGGTACGATTACTTCAGGTACTTGGAGTGCGACTGAGGTTGCAATTGCCAAAGGAGGTACCGGCGCCACTACCGCCGCAGACGCGAGAACGAACTTAGGTTTAGGATCTTTGGCAACAAAATCAACCATCGCTAATGCAGATGTAGCCTCAGGTGCAGCGATTGATTTCGCTAAATTGAACATTACGAAAGCGAACATTACGGGCTTAGGAATCCAAGACGGATTAACGGCTGGTTCAGGAATAACGATTGCCTCTGGAACAATCTCAGTAACAGGTTTAACCACGGCGAACTTAAATTCATCGGCAGGAATTACAAATGCGCAATTAGCAAATAGCACAACTACTTTAGGTTCGACTACGCTGACTTTGGGCAGTACGGTTACTTCGGTGGCAGGATTAACGTCACTTGCTGCAACAAATTTAACGGGTACTTTATCTGGAACAGCAACTTCATTAGCAACCGGAAGAACGATAGCATTAACCGGCGATGTGACTTATACCAGTCCAGCGTTTGATGGTTCTGGTAATGTTACGGCTGCAGCTACCTTAGCAGCTTCAGGTGTTGCATCAGGAACTTATGGATCTTCTACAGAAATTCCTGTTTTGACAGTGGATTCCAAAGGTAGAGTAACTACAGCTAGTGCAGTTTCCATTATTGGAGGAGTGAATACGATGACAGCCATTTCTGCAACTTCAAATGCAAATGGTGCAACGATTAGTGGAACTGCATTGACATTGACACCAGCTAATTCGACAAATGGCGGTGTGGTTACGACTGGGGCACAAACTTTTGCGGGGGTTAAAACCTTTTCATCATCTGCAACGGCAACAACCAATCTAGCATTAGGGACAATCTTTTCACCTACTTTAACCGCTGCAGCAAATAATGATATTTTAGTGGGTGTAGATATTAACCCAACGTTTACGAATGGGGCCTTTACTCCTGTTGCCAATTATGGTTTAAGAGTCCAAGGTATACATATTGGAAAAGGTGGTGGAAATATTTCTAATAATACTGCCGTTGGTCTGGATGCATTGAAAAAGAATGGATCTTCAGGTGGTAGTAACACAGCTTTTGGATGGTCTTCATTGACTACTAACACCAGTGGTGGTAAAAATACAGCTGTTGGGAAATCTGCATTAACCTCTAATTCCATTGGTTCTGAAAACACTGCAATTGGTTCTGATGCATTAACTCAAAACACAGCAGGTAATAATACTGCTGTGGGATCAACTGCTTTAAATGCCAATACAAGTGGAGGTAACAATACAGCTATTGGAAGTAATGCAGCTAGTTTTATAACAACGGGTGCTTCAAATATATTTTTAGGTTTTCAAGCAGGTGCTTATTTTTCAACAGGATCAACTTCTAATACAAATACAACAGGATTGAATAGCGTACTTATTGGTTATGATGTTAGACCCTTGGCGGATGCAGACAATAACGAAATTGTCATTTCTGGATACAATGGAACAGCTGGAACCGTAGGCTTGGGTTCAAATACAACCTTACTTGGGTCAACAAAAACCATTAAGTCCCAAATCTATGGTGCATTAACAGTAGTACCTAATACAGCTACAAGTGGCGCAGGAAACTCATCTACTATTGCAGCACAAAATGGCTTTACTAACTTAGCCGGAGGGGATTTAAACTTAACTGCAGGTAATGGTAATGGAACTGGAAATGGAGGGGATATAAATTTAACTCCTGGTACAACCGGAACAGGTACTGCAGGAAAAGTTTATGTGAATGGGGGTGATATGGTTGTGAATGGCTTGACAGTTGGAAGGGGAAAGTCAAATGATGCAAGTAATACAGCATTAGGTGTGGATGCTTTAAAAAATAATGACAACAGTGCCTCAAACGGATACAACAATACAGCTCTTGGCGCAAGTGCAATGACTGGTAACACTACAGGAATAAGAAATACCGCAGTTGGAAAATTTGCGTTAGGGTCAAATCAAACAGGAAGTAATAATACAAGTGTAGGTGATGAAGCATTGGCTTCAAATACAGCAAGTAATAATACTGCAGTAGGAGCGCAATCATTAAATGTCAATTCTGGCGGTGTTAGTAATACAGGAATAGGTGTAAGTGCATTATCTAAAAATACAAGTGGTAATTACAATGTTGCAGTAGGAGGCCAGGCAAATAATACTAATTCAACTGGTAGCAACAATGTTGCTGTTGGGTATCAATCTTTATTTGCTTCTTCAGGTACTAATAATACAACTGACAATACTTCAATAGGATTTAAGTCAATGGGCTCTGGTGCTTCTGGTAACAATAATACAGCAGTAGGATCTCAATCTAATTATTCAAATACAAGTGGTAATAACAACGTAGCGCTTGGTTGGAAGTCACTTTATTATAATGCTACTGGTACAAATAATACTTCTTTAGGCTATAATGCAGGGAATACAACTACTGCAAATGTTCTTTCGAATAGTATCTATATTGGAGCTAATGCTGCTCCAAAAGCCAGTACAAATACTGACGAGACTGTTATTGGTTCTAATTTAACAGGTAATGGTTCTAATACAGTAACTATTGGAAATACATCGAATACGGCTAACTACTTAAGAGGGATCTTAAATGTAACCGCAGGAACTGCTTCCGCAACAACAGATGGGATGAGTTCTGTAATTACTGCGCAAAATGCAGGCTCAGGTGGAAATAACAATGGAGGTAATATTACTTTAACGCCTGGTACAGCAACTGGAACCGGTACGGCAGGGATTGTTCAGGTAAATGGTCAAATTAAAATTACCGGAGGAACTCCTGCAGCAGGAAAGGTATTGACTTCTGATGCAACCGGAATTGCCACTTGGCAAACTGGGGTTACAACTATATCTACAAAAGCAGCTAGCTATACGATCACTAATACGGATAATTATGTAGTGTTTACTACTGCCGGAATCACGGGACAAACATTTACTTTACCCACTGCAGCTGCAGCGGGCGCTGGTAAAGAGTTTAATATTAAAAATATGAGTGGATTTAGCTTGTCGGTTTCATCCACTAGTTCTTTAATGCAGGAATATATTGCAAGTGGGACGTACCCTACAACCATTACCTTAGGAATTGAGGCATCCAATAATTGGGTTAAAGTAATTTCCGATGGAACGAACTGGATTGTAATGCGTGCACTATTCTAACAACAACATAAAACAAACAACAACATGAAAAACATCTTAATGCTTGCTGGGGCTTTGGCCTTATTCTCTTTCGTCGCTGATAAATTCATCTCGATGCGCATCGCGGAACCTACTGTGAATTACCACTGGAACAATTTGAATTCCATTAAGGCGATTGCGGACCAAAGCAACTTACCCCACTCGCAAGTGAAATTCATCATCGCTTCGATCGATAGTTTACAAAAAGACATGGCGCGCAATGCCCGCTTAGATAGCGTGGTGGCGGCTCCGGCTCCGGTAGTAGCGCCAGCAAAAAAGAAATAGATTGAAAAAAGTAGTTTTCCTTTTATTGGTATCGTTTTATTCCTTTGCCCAAACGGGCATAGGGACGACTACGCCTGTGAATAAATTACAAGTGGAAACGGCTACTGCTAATCCGGCAACAACTGGTTCTGCGGCCAATGGAAATTTACGATTGAGTGGCGTATCTGCTGCCCATGTATTGGATTTTGGCTTAAGTAGCAGTAGCAACTATTCCTGGATACAGTCACGTAACAAAACGTACGGTACAAACTATTCTTTAATTATCAATCCACTTGGAGGAAGTGTTGGTATTGGAAATGTGTCGCCAGCTGGAACCTTAGAAATCGGTTCTAGTACAGGATCGGTTCCAGGTTTTTTGGTCCTAAATCCTACAACGACAGGAACAGGTGAAGAGGGAGCTGAAATTAATTTAAAACCAGCACCCATTACTACCTCACCAAGTGCAGCTCAAACATGGGTAATTGACCAAGTTTCAAATAACAACAACCCTAGACTCAGATTCTTTCCAAATAATTCTGGAGAAGATTATGGGCTAACGATTAAAGATGGAGGGTTTGTAGGTATAGGGGTTCCCAGTCCTACTGTTAAATTACAAGTGAATGGAGATATCATAGCAAACTCCATTGCGGGTTCCTCTGACCTGCGTTTTAAAACGAATATTCGGCCTGTTGAAAACGCTTTGGACAAAGTCAAATCATTACGTGGTGTATATTTTAATTGGGATCAAAAAGCTTTTCCGACTAGAGATTTTTCAGAAAAAACAGAACTAGGTTTTATTGCACAAGAAGTAGAAAAAGTGCTTCCTGAAGTTGTAGCAAAAGATAAGACCCCTGAGGAATACCGCTCGGTGAAATACGATAAGGTAGTAGCCCTTTTAGTGGAGGCTATTAAAGAGCAACAAAAGCAAATCGATAGCTTAAAATCCCAAGTAAAGAAGTTAAAAAGAAAGAAAAAATAGACAGCCATGAAACGATTATTGGTGCTTTTTCTTTTAATGCAAGTAGGAGCCTTATTAGCTCAAACCTCTACAAATAGCGCAGGATCAGGTAACTTTAATAATACAGCTACTTGGACAAGTCCTAAAGATTTAACGGGTACGGCTAATGTATTAACAGGTCATACAATCACTATCCCTACTGCAACAAATGTTTATTCAAATAAGATCACATTTGCAGGTTCAGGTAAATTAGTGCTTTCGGGCACTTCAAGTAAATGGTTACCCTCAACAAACTTGAACTCAAGTCCACCTACGGAATCATTAAGCTTAGAAGCTAATTGGTATTCTCCTTTTGTTTGGGCTGGTGATGCATTTGGTGTATTACATTATACCCCTTGGATTGATTCAGGTCAAGGTTGGTCCGCGGGTACCGCAAATAATAAAACGGACTATTTGCAATATGATCTTAAAAGCCCTCAATGGGTTCAAGGTATAGTAACACAAGGACGGTATAATTCAAATCAATGGGTTACTAGTGCTAAAATAGATGTTAGTACAGACGGTAGCAGCTGGGTAACGGTTATCGCTGATCAAGCCTTGAATATGGATGCAAATACGAAGGTAAAAATCAATTTTCCCAAAGTCATGTTTGCGCGATATGTACGCGTCACACCAATTAATGTTTCTAATCACGCCTCTATGCGCCTTGGAATTTTATTACGAGAAAATGTCTTAAAATCGTGTAGGGATATCATAACTAACTTTCCAGCCGCCATTTCTGGCGTTTATACGATTGATCCAGATGGAACGTCAGGTTCACTTCCGGCTACTTCGTGCTATTGTGATATGACTACCGATGGCGGGGGCTGGACTTTGGTATTGAACTATTTACATGCTGGAGGAACTAATCCAGCATTAAATGTTAGGACAAATTCTCTTCCGCTTCAAGGCTCAACGGCATTAGGTACAGATGAAAATAGTACTTCTTACTGGGGCCATGTTTCAAATAGTTATTTAAGTAGTTTTATCTTTACGGAATTGCGGTTTTATGGAATAACCTCAGGCCATAATAGAATATTGAATTTTAAGACATCACATGCCGGCACCATCGATTATTTTAAAACGGGAACAGGAAGCATGTCTGGTATCGCAACAAATTCTACACCACTGCCAGGGAATCCGGTTTCCTATTTACCGGGAAGTGCTACAAGTTTTTTCTCTAACGAAGGAAATCTAGCGATGACTAATTTCCCCTTTTGGCTCGGGGGTACTTATCATTGGGGTATTAAAGGTGGCTCTGTGGTGGGCACGGCTAACCCTATCTATTATAGATGGGAAGTAGATGATTTTCCCGCGGGAAACGGAGGAACAGGATATCAAAACCACACACTTCATCAAATTTGGATTCGATAACATGAAAAAAATAGTCTTCTTTTTATTGATTTCTTTTGGTGCGTTGGCCCAAACGGGTATAGGGACGAACTCGCCTAATACATCAGCCAAACTAGATGTCAGTTCATCCACTTTAGGTTTTTTGCCTCCTCGTGTTGCTTTAACAGCGACTAATTCGTTCTCCCCTTTAGCAGGAATAGCAGCGAATGCGACGGGCCTAATTGTTTACAATACCGCCATCGCAGGTACCGCACCTAACAACGTAGTCCCGGGCTACTATTTTTGGAATGGTTCAGCTTGGATTAATTTTATTGCTTCTAATACATCGACCGGATTAACGAACGACCAAACGGGGACCTCTTACACGTTAACCAGTGCGGATAATGGTAAAATCATAACCCTAAATAATGCCGGCGCCATTACTTTAAATGTCCCTTATTTCTTTGTAGGGTTTAACTGCATGGTCTTGCAAAAAGGGGCAGGACAAGTTACTTTGGCCATCAATGGCACGACTACGAATATCTATAACCGCTATAACTTTACTAAAACAGCGGGCCAGTATTCCATTCTAACGTTGGTTTGTACGGATGCTAATAAATATGTTGCCTCTGGCGATATGACGAATTAATATGAGAGCTTTACTCCTTATTTTCTTTCTCATAAAATGCTTTTTATCCGAGGCTCAATTTATTGCGCCCTTTCAAGGTGTGCAAAACCAGCCAAAAGTTCAATTAGATTATTGGATTTACAGTACTGGTGGAGGAAGCGGTTTGACAAATCAATACCCCGTTGTGGCTTCAAGTAGGGCAGAAATGGATAAATTTTTTAATACTACTAATTCTAATTCCTCTTTAATAACAACAGGCAGGACGAATTCCCCTAGAATATTAGATTGGCAATCTGCCGCCGAATTAACTCCCTTAGGCATTTCTTTGCCTAATAGCGGTACTTATTTTGCGCTGAAAGTGCAGGGTACATTTATTCCTGAAGTATCTGGTAATTACACTTTTACCTTAGAATCGGATGATGCCAGTGATTTAACCATTAATGGGACTGCGGTCATTTCGACTTATTTAGGTCAAGCAGTTCCAGCTTTAGGCACACATATCGGTAATATAACCCTATCAGCAGGCCAAAAGTATTCCTTTGAAATTCGTATGCAACAAGGAGCAGGAGGCTACGGCTTACGCTTTTATTGGAAATCACCCTCGCAAGCAGCTACTACAGCCTCTGGTTATACTACAAATTGGGCACAGAATGTACAGGAACTAGTCTCGAGTCCTGATATGGACGGGTCTACCGCTGCAAAAGCTGCTCCTAATGCTAAATATATTCAATCGACATTTGGCAATTATAATGACGGAGTATATTGGATTAATTTGCCTGTTGTGGGGCCTACGCAGATTTATTGTATTTTAAATAGTGCAGTTGATGGTGGTGGATGGATGATGATGATGAAAGCAACTACAGGTACTGAATTTCAATATGGGAGTACACATTGGACTACCACAACTACTTTATCGACTTCAGACAATAGTCGGAATAATGTGAATGCTAAATTTAATACGATGAATTATTATGCCGCCAAAGATATGTTGGCGCTTTGGCCAGATATAACGACAGTAGGCGGTAGTCTTAGTTTAGCTTCAAGTTATGGATGGTCTTGGCTGCAAAATAGTTTTAACAATGGTGTAAGAATCACGCCTATTAATTTTTTCAACACAGTTAATAGATTATTTATTAAAGATGCTACTACATATTCAGGATATAGTAGTAGTATTTTTAGTGCGCAAACCTCTATTAAATTTTATGGATTTAATTATCAAAACTTAGCCAGTACGCCCACAGCAAAAGTAAGGTGGGGTTTTGCTTGGAATGAAAATAATCCACTTGCGGTTTTCCCAAATGGGGAAGAAACATCAAATGACGTTTCTGGTGGGATAGGTATGACAGGAGTGCTTTCAACGGGCTTGAATTATTCTGCAGGGGACCAAATGAATTGTTGCGGAACTACGGGGATTAATCGACAAGCTAGGGTAGAAATTTATGTGCGGTAAAATATGAGAAAGATTCTATTTTTTTTATTCATTTCTTTAAGTGCCTTGGCCCAAACGGGAATAGGCACCACCACGCCCAATGCTTCCGCGAAGCTGGATGTATTTGCTTCCGATAAAGGATTTTTACCCCCTCGCATTGCACTAACCGGAACTAATGATAATACAACAATTAAAAATTCTGCAGGATCTTCTATTACCCCGGCAACAGGATTGTTAGTTTACAATACTGCAACTACTACAACGGATCCTTATAAGGTAGTTCCAGGGTATTATTATTATAACGGAACTAGTTGGATAGCAATTGCGAATGGATTAATTATTGATAATAGTAAGACTACTTCCCCTTCTTCGTTTTCTTTAGCAGCCACTGATAACAATAAGATATTTCTGATTACATCAACCACTAGCATTAATGTTACGGTACCAAATAATTTACCAGTTGGTTTTTCATGTCAAGTAATACAAGGCGGCGTAGGTCAAGTCATTTTTGTCCAAGGGACAGGTGTAACATTAAACTCGGCAAACGGACTCACAACAAGAGCAACAAATAGTATTATAGGGTTAGTAATGAATACTACTACAAATGGGTTTGTTTTTGGGGATAGCATCTATTAGCCATGCGTAAATATCTTTTTTTATCATTTTTATTGAGCCTTGCGATTTTGTCGAATGCGCAAATTAATTTTCAAAACTTAGCACTTCGGAAACCTTTTGTAAATACCACTCAAGTATTTTCCTATTCAGGGGCCATTCAAAAGTTCATTGTGCCTAATCGTGTGACGAGTATTCAGGTAAGTGCAATAGGGGCCAAAGGAGGTACAGGTGCCAGAGGGCAAATAGGTGGTGCAGGAGCAAATATTACGACAACCTTGAATGTAACGCCTGGTCAAACATTATACATCGTAGTGGGCGGATTTCCAGGCCAATCAGCTACTACTAAATATGGTTTTGGGGGTACTGGTGGAAATGGAACAAATTATGGTGGAGCAGGCGGAGGCTTGTCTGGCGTTTTTACGTCCCCAAGTCCTGCGAATGCAAATGCTTTAGTAGTTGCTGGTGGAGGTGGTGGTGGTGCTGGATCTCCAACTGGATATGATTATACAGGAGGTAATGCAGGGAACACGATTAGCGGAACATCAAGCAATGGGAATCAACCTGTTGAACCACTTTACATAAAGAATAATAAATACCAGAATGGCTATGCAGCCACTACAACTGCACCCGGATTGGCCGGAGAGCCCTATGATCCTGGAACTAAAGGGACAAACGGCAATGATATTTCGGGTGGATCTGGAGGCTCAGATACTGGAGAAGGAACTTGGAATGGGGGTGGTGGCGCAGGTGGCGGATTTTTTGGCGGCGGCGGCGGTGCAGGTGGCGGCGGAGGTGCAGGTGGTGGCGGAGCTACGGGTGGTGGTGCTGGTGGTGCTACAAAATCCAGTTCTGCCTATAGTATATTTGGGACACCAAATACAACAGGAGATGGTAGTGTAGCTATAACTTGTTTTTCAAATTCTGGATTGGTTTTAAATTTAGATGCAGGGAATTCAAGTAGTTATACAGGATCCTCAACTATTTGGAAAGATTTAACTCTTAATGCAAACGATGCTAGTTTAAGCTCAAATAAATACTATCCATCTTACGAGGGGTATTTTTCATTTGATGGCACAACTAATTATGGAGATTTTACGGCTAATGTAAGTAATGCAACCGCTGTAACTGTAGAGATGTGGGCGAATGTAACGAATGTTGGGGCTTCAAATATGAATGGTATGATGTTTGGTTTCAATACATATGATGTTTGGACAAGTGATGGACATTTAGGATTTAATTGCGGCAATGGTGTTTTATATGGTATCAATACTTCTGTCTTTAGTACTTATTGGGGCGATTGGCAACATTATACATTTGTCATGTATCCTGGGAGTAATTACACCTCCAATAAAATTTATATTAATGGAGTTCAACAATCACTTAGCACACAAATTGCAGGGACTGGTTGGAGTGCAGCAAATGCAGTTTTTGGATCAGGGATAGGTAGAATATCTGGGTGGAGACTTTCAGATGGATATAAGATAAATATGGGTGTCGCCAATTTTAAAATTTATAATCGTGAATTAACGCAACAGGAAATCAATACTAATTTTACGGCGTATAGATATAAATTTAGTGCTGCGAAAGATGGTCTAGGTCCCGCGTCGGCATCTACAAGTGCTTATCAAATTAAACAAGATTATCCTAACTCGCCCGATGGATTTTATTGGATAAAAAATGCAAATATCAATGGTGGTATCCCAATTAAAATTTATGCAGACATGACTACAGAAGGTGGTGGATGGACATTAATATTGAAAAATTCATCTTATGCAGGATGGAATTATGCTAATGCGATTTCCTTAAATTCTTCGAATCCATTTACAACCAATGCAGATATTACAAGCACTTCTACATCAAATTATTCTATTGTTGGGTGGGCAAATTATATTAAAAAAAGTGCAAGTGGTTTTCAATATATGATTGATGCTACTAATAGAAAAAGCTATGGTGGAATTTGGACGGCCAATGGGAATTATAGTTTTGTTAATACAGATAATACACAAACTAATGTCACAGTCGACAAAAAGTTCAATAAATGGGAATATGTGGCAAACAATATGGGTTTGTCACAAAGAATGCCATGGTATAGTTCAACTGCTGGTTCTGGGTATGGTTTATTAACAATTTGTGATGGTACAGGTAATTGGTGGGGCACATTAATTTCTACTTTTTCTGGATACCCTCCAGTGCCATGGATAAGTAATGCTGGAACAGGAGGGGATGTAAATCAGTATCCAGGTATTATTTGGTATTGGGTCCGTTAAATTTGTGCTATGAAAAAAACAGTGTTTTTCTTATTGATATCGGTTAGTGTTTTTTCCCAAACAGGCATAGGCACCACCACTCCTGCCGTGAAACTGCATGTGAAATCTAATGGAGGTATTTTCCGAATGGAGGGTTCAGACCATGCGTACATGGAATTATATCCTCAGGGATCAAGTACGCGATATGGTTATTTCGGTTATCCTGCGGCTAATTCTACCACGTTGACTTTGATGAATCAGTTTTCTACGGGAGCACTTACGTTTGGCACCAATAATGCAAACCGGATGTGGCTAAATGCGGATGGGAAATTAGGTTTAGGAACAGCTACACCCGGGACTTCATTACATATCGAAAATACGAACAATTTTGGTTCAGATCCATCCAATACAACAAGTCCTAGCTTATATATTTTAAATACGAACAATGCCTCCACTTCAGCGCATTCAACCGCGACGATTAGGACAGGTGGAAGCGGAGGAGGTAATCCTTATCTTTCTTTTGATCTACTCGGAGTAAAAGGTTACTCCATGGGAATTGACAATGCGGATGGCGACAAATTTAAATTCCAAAATAACTGGAGTTTTAATAATGCGGCTACACCCGCACTTACCATTACTACAGACAATAGAGTGGGAATTGGTACTACCACACCAGAGGTTCCCTTGCATGTATCATCATCAGTGGCACAATATGTCAGTGTTTATGGCTATTTAAACCAAAATCAAGCGCAAGGTGCTTATACGGCCAATACAAATGTCTATTATTCCATCATGGCTGATCAAAGAATCCGTTGCCCTGAGTTCAATGCCATTTCAGATGTCAGAATCAAAAAGGATATTTTGAAATTGAATACGGGAAATACCTTAAGCGAATTGAATAAACTTCAAGTCGTCAATTATGCCTACATCGATCAATTAGCAAATGGAAATAAAACCAAAACAGGATTTATTGCACAAGAAGTAGAAGTGGTAAATGATCAATTTGTGAACCAATCTACCGACTTTATTCCGTCGGTTTTTGCTTTAGCAAAGTCTGTTTCTCTTCAGGAGGATGCATTGAGAATTTCGACAGAAAAGCCTCACTATTTTGCCAAAGGGGATGTAGTCAAGTTTTTTGCTGAGGGCAAAAAAGAAATCATTTCGACAGTTGAATCGATTACTGATTCTCAGACTTTCACCATTAAAGGATGGACTGAAGCAACAGACAATGTATTCGTCTATGGAAAGAAAATAAGCGATTTTAGGGCGATTGATTTTGACCAAATCACCGCCTTGAGTGTAGGTGCTATCCAAGAATTAAGTAAACAAATGGATAGCCTAAAACTTGAAAATGAAAAATTGAATAAAGAAGTTCAGGCAAAAAATGCTGAATTTGAGAATAGATTGAAACGATTAGAATCTAAGTTAAAATGAAAAGACTACTCCTCTTTTTCTTGTTAGTTACAACTAGTATGTTTGCCCAAACGGGCATCGGAACCTCTGCACCAGATGCTTCTGCAAAATTGGAAGTGAATGCGACCAATAAAGGCTTTTTGCCTCCACGTGTTTCTTTAACTGATGCCTATGATCAAACGACTATTCCTTCGCCTGCGACTGGATTGTTAGTCTTTTGTAAGGGCGACGCCGGACTTGCTGCAGGCTACTATTTTTGGAATGGGGGTACTTGGGCAACCATTGCAACTGCTGGTGGTAGTGGGAGTGTGGCGGCGGAATTTGGTTCACAAATATTAGGGGTAAATCCAATTTCAATTACTTCCTTAACACCTGTTGAATTATTGTCATTTACATTGCCTTCAGCCGGTACTTGGGAAATTATTCCAGTTATTAGAACTCAAGGATCAACCACGATGGTTGGACAATATGCTTTATATGACGCATCGGGGACATTAATTTCAAACTCTGAAATTTTAGCAGGTTATGGTGTTCTTTCTACAACAGGTACAGCAGCGTATCAGGTAACAACAACTGGTAGTGCAACCTATAAAATAAAAGCGTGGGCATCCAATGGAGCCTATAATGTTTATTCAAATACAGATGGACGATCTTTCGTTACTTGGAAAAAAATATCTGGAAATGCCCCTATGACCGTCATCAATTTTGGAGATATAAAAACGGGGATTCAATCTACTGATCACAATGGATGGATTAAATTAGATGGGCGGTCAAAGTCTTCACTAACTGCTACACAACAATCACAAGCAACGGCACTTGGAGTTGGCGCTAATCTTCCAGATGCAACAGATGCGGTTTTGGTGCAATCGAGTGGTAGTTTAGGAAGTGTAACGGGAAGCATGAGTAGGACGATTGCTCAAAATCAATTACCTAACATCACACCTACAATAACGGTTAGTAATACCACAGCTACTATGCAAAGTGCAGGAGCTCACGATCACCCAGTGAATGTTGTTCCCAGTTCAACAGGAGGATATGCAAATGGTAATCCATTTGCCTTTAAAAAAGGAGTAGTTCCTGATCCAATGAATGAAACTTTATTAGACATTACCGACCGAGGTACGGGAGCTAGCTATCTTTATACTGGAATTATTGGTTCTGCGGGTAATCACAGTCACGTCATTGATCCACATAATCATACCGCCACATCAACGAGCATTAATGGAGGGGTAACGCAACAAACCATTGATATTACACCACGAAAATTAGTAGTAAACACGTTTATTTACCTCGGGTTCTAAAAAAGACAAATTGAAAAAGATAGTATTTCTCTTCTTGATCTCAATAAGTGTTTTTGCCCAAACCGGCATCGGCACCACCACGCCACATGCTTCGGCAAAATTGGATGTAAGTTCAACCAACAAAGGCTTTTTGCCACCAAGAGTTACATTAACTGGTATTTCTGATAATTCTACAATTGCAAGCCCGGCAACTGGTTTGTTAGTGTATAATACAGGAGATAATGTTGGATTGCCAGCAGGATATTATTTTTGGAATGGAAATGCCTGGGCTACCATTGCAACTGCAGGAGGTAGCGGTAGTTTTGCAGCCTCTTTTTTACGAGGATCGAGGACCGCATCTCAATCATCCATAGCTGTTGGTGGAATTGTAAGTTTTTCTGCTGTGGATAATACTTCAGGTCAAGATATCTCCTTAAATACGACTAATGGGAAAATCACTTTAGCTCCCGGGAATACCTATAGACTTATGGCTGCTGTGCCAAATTTTTCAGGTAACAGACCCGCGTTCATGTGGTATAATGAAACTTCTTCGTCCTATATTGGCAGTGCGACAAATGGTTATTCCCCAACCGATGGGGCAGCAAATGCTGGTGCCTTTGGTGGTCTAGCAGAGGTTATCATTACCCCAAATGTCTCTACGGTATTATCATTTAGATTGCTAAGCTCTCAAAGTAGTGGAGCAGTTACAGTTGGTGGACTTGTTGATTTCTCTACTACCGGTTCTTATCCTTGGTTTGAAGCACAAGTCATTTCTGGCAATGCGCCTGTAACAGGCCAAAGCGTCGACTACATTCAAGCCTCTTTATCTGCTAATCAAACTTTATCCGCTGTTGGAAATATAAATTTCAATACTTCATCTGGCGCAGGTATTACATTAACTAGCGGAGGCTTTGAATTAAAAGCAAATAAGACCTATAAACTTGAGGCGGCAATGGGCGGATCCTCTTCTGGTTATGCCTATTATACTTGGGTTGATAATTTAAACTCCAAACTTCCTGGAGCAAGCATAGGAGTTACCATGCAAGCTGGCGATGCTCATACAGATGCTCCTCAAGACAAAGCTGTTGTATTTTATACACCTACTGTAAACACAACAGTTTTTCTAAGAGTGTTGAATGTTTCTGGTAGCGTAACTGCCTATGCCCCTCCAGTTGCAAATAATTATTCTAGTACTTGGGCTACGATTCAGCAAGTAGGCTCCTCCGCCATCGTCAATCCTTGGGTTCTCAATGGAAACGATGTGTACAACACAACTGGCAAGATAGGTATTGGAACGAATTCACCTGATGCTTCTGCAATCTTAGATTTAAGTTCAACAACAAAAGGTGTTTTAATTCCTAGAATGACTGCAGCTCAAAAAGCAGCTATATCAGGCCCAACAACTGGGTTATTAATCTATCAGACAGATGCTCCATCTGATTTTTATTACTATAATGGTAGTTCATGGATAAGTCTTAGAGAGCCTAACTGGACAAGTGCTGGTACAATCCAAAGTGTAGGATGGAATGCGACGACAACAGCTCCAACCATTGGAACTACATCTGTAAATGATTATAGTTATAAACAGATGGGGTCAAAGACATGGAAATGTCAACTTACATATTCAGCCGGAGGTAGTAGTACTGGAGCTAATAATGGTTCGGGCGATTATTTATTCACTTTACCTAACGGTTTACAATTTAACACTTCTATAGCTGGGCAAGCCGCCATTTCTGATAATGTCGGTACAAGTACTTGGGTTTGGCCAGGTGTTTGGTTGAGTTCTTCTACTGGTAGTATCACTAACCTTTCTCAAGGTGGACTATTGTATGTAGTGCCATATAGTAGTACTCAATTTAGACTTATTCATGTGGGTATTGCCGGTATCGGATATCTTATTCCTTATTCCAGTGGATACTATGGTGTAGGTTCGAACAACAGCTGGCGTGTCACATTCACATTCCAATCATTATAATTTTTATTGATTCAAGCCTAGCCACAGAATTCAGCACAAAAGATTACAAAAGCATGTCTACTTCATTAGCGTAAAATGATTATTTCTTAAATTTACCCCATGAAACCCACCCTCTCCTCCTTCATCGCCATCATAGCCAGCGTCCTCTATCTCGCCGTCTACTTCATCCCAGACATGGGCGGGTCGGACGTGATGGGAGCGCAGTGGTTGTATTCGAGCTCTTTGAGCTTAGGAATTGTGGCCTACATCGCGCTACGCTATAAAGTATACGAGGAGGCGATTTCACACATACTCTCTTTCAAGTTTACGTGGGTGTTTTCGCTGTTGGTTTTTTGGGCGATTGGCTCGTATGTGTATGCGATTAATCCCACGGAGACGTTGGTGACTTTGGCCCGATTGATCACCACTTATTTCGTCTTTTTGAATCTCTCGATTCTGTATTATAAGCAAGACCGCACCTTTCTTTTCACGGGAATTGCGTATGGTATTACGGCGTATTTATTTTTCGATTCTATCTATATTCTGAAATCATTCTCAGCTAATCTCCGCACGATGGATTTGCAAAGCGCGATCTTAGGAATTAATAAATACCACGGAAACAAGAACGTGACGGCAGCGACGTTGTTGATTCTGATTCCGTTTGCGATGTATGTGATTATGTCTGCCAAATGGCTGGGTAAAATCGCCGGAATCATCTCGTTATTCTTAGGTACTTTCGGCCTCTTTTTGTTGAACACGCGCTCTACTTATGTGGGCTTTGCCTTAATCATAGTCTTGTTTTTTACGGGGCTGATTTGGAAGCAAAGAGCAGCTTTAAAACCGGCGTTATTGTTTGTTTTGTTGCCTGCGGTGCTAGCAATATTCACAGCAAATTTACGCTTGAAATTAGTGGTAGCAGGACAAGGTGGCGAGACGGGGGGATATGGTACTGTTACAAAGCGTATCGGCGATATCAATCTTGCTAGTGAACAAAATGCACGGATTCACCTCTGGGGAACCGCTGCAGATTATGCAGTAAAAAACCCGGTCTTTGGTGCGGGCTATGGTAACTGGAAGTTAGCTTCTATTCCGTATGAACGAGAACGAGCAAATGAATTGTTTGTGCCCTACCACGCGCACAATGATTTCATCGAAATGTTCGCGGATTTAGGTCTGGTGGGCGGACTTTGTTTTGCCGGATTGTTCCTGTTTTTGCTCTATTATACGGTGCAGTTTTTAAACCAAAAACGTGGCGACGAGCTCATGGTCATCATTGCCTTTTTAGCGGTTACCTGCTATGGCGTCGATGCCCTATTGAACTTCCCGGCAGAGCGCACGGCGATGCAGACGATGCTGTCGTTGGCGGCGGCCTTGGTTTTGATTCCTTTGGATAAAACCTCCCGTAACCTGCGCGCTTTACCCATCGCCTACCTTGTCATAGGAGTCGCACTATTAGCCCCTGCCATTTACATCGCGAACGAAACGTTTGAGTCCTTGAAGATCCAAAAATTCGTGATGGGCGAAGTAAACGCAGATCCTAAAATGGCCACGATTGAGGTGGAGAAACTACCGGATATTCCGAACCTTTCTTCGTCTACTTTGCCGATGAAAGCGATGTTATCCCGCTATTATATACGAGACAAACGATTCGATGATGCTTTGCGCGTTTTGAAAGAAAGTGAAAACGATAATCCTTTCTTGCATTATAACGACTTTTTGCGGACCTCCATTTATGCCTCGTTGAACAAGATGGATTCGGCTCATTTCTATGCGAAACGTGCCTTTGATGCCTGGCCTCGGGCGTCCAGTTATTACAAGAATATGATTTTCACGTCTGCGAAACTCAAGGATACGAACGAGATCAAGCGGGCGTTGCAGGTTTCTTTGGACGTAAACAATGACAACGCCTTAACATGGAATCAGTACCTGTTAGGGATGTTTGAAGTGAAGCAAGGGGCAGACAAAAGCCTTTTGGCACAATTAGAAAAGACCCTGAAGAAGTTCCCGGCGGACACGGCGATTTTGAATCCAACGAAAAACATGTTGCGCGGAGGCAACCGTGATTTACAAGGCTTGACAGCGAAAGGAAATGCGCTTTTCGTGAAAGGGAAATACGAGCAAGCGGCTGCCACGTACAAAGAACTTTCGGCGCTCGATCCGGGTAATTTCTCTCACCTAGAAAATGTGGGTATCTGCTATTATGCGGGCCGCAAATTCGCAGAAAGTTTGTTCTATTTTGCCAAATCCGAACAACACCCCGGGAATAATACCGGAAAATCGGCGTACTTTGCGGGCATGTCTCAGCTCTCCACAGGTAAAAAATCGGAGGCCTGCGCCAGTTTCGCAAGATCGCAAGCAAAAGGGTATCCGGATGCCGCCGCGGCCATTGCACAGCATTGTAAATAATGAATATGAAGAAAATCTTACTAGGTTTATTGCTACTTAGCGGAACCATTACAGCACAAGAAAACGACAAGACCTTGGTCATTATCGGAGGTCCTACGGACTTATGGACGAATAACCGGGGAACTGGGAAAGATGAATTCAATGCTTTTCAGCACTTGGGCTTACAATATTCGAAACGTAAGTCTGTGAACATGGATATTGTTTACACAACGCTAGCCGGATTTAAGGGCGATTACTTTAGTCCTGACGTTTGGAACAATAAATTCATTTCTGCTGGCGCTAACATGCGCTATTTCCTTATTCCTCGCAAGAAGACGTCTGTATTTAAACCGTTCTTCCAAATCGGTGCTGATGCCTTTGCTCGCCGCGATTATGGTTTCCCAGGGAATGCGTATGAATTAAGCGCCTTAGGAGGTCTTGGAATTGATGTTCAGGTAGCGAAAAATTTCTCCATCATCGTACAATCGAATTTAGCGATCCCGATGGCACAGTCTACAGAGGCTGGAGTTAAGGTCGCTTCGGTACGTGGTTCGAATAATAGCACGTCATTTGGTCTAGTGTATCACTTTGGTTGGAAAGCAGCGAAGAAGAAAGCAGAGGAAGAAGCGGCGCTAGCTGCGGCAAAAGCCAGCGAAGAAGCGGCGATCAAAGCGGCGGCTGAAGCGGTAGAACAAGATCGTTTAGCTAAAATCGCGGCCGAAAAGAAAGTAGTAGAGGAGGCAAAATTAAAGGCAGAAGCCGTCGCAAAAGCAGAGGCAGAAGCAAAAGTAAAAGCGGAGGCAGAAGCTAAAGTGGAGGCTGAAGCGAAATTGAAAGCGGATCAAGAAGCCATGGCAGAGGTAACGATTCTGTATGCGAATAATAACTGGGATTTAACGGCTGAATCCGTAGTTAAGTTAAACGGAGTTGTCACGGCATTGACCGCTCGCCCGGAGATTAACGTACGTATCGATGGCCACTCAGATAGCTTTGGCACATCGAAAAATAACCTAAAGGCGTCTCGTTTTAGAGCGCAAGGGGCAGCTAATTTCCTAGTGAAAAATGGTATTGCCGCTTCACGCCTACAAGTGAATGCTTATGGCGAAGATAAGCCTATTGCTTCGAATGATACGAAAGCTGGAATGGCGCAAAACCGCCGCATTGAAATTAGAATAATCAAATAATAAATTTCAATTTTTAAAGCCTATATTTAGGTTTTAAAATCGATAATTGAAATCTATTATATGGGATCATCTAGCACAAACTTTTACTTTAGGGTATGGGGCTGGATGATCCTATTTTTTTGCATTGCTTTTACCTCCAGCGCTCAATGTAATGTAAATGACCCCTACGATAAGATTATAAGTGGCTACCATGCTTCTGTGGCGATCAAAAGTACAGGTGAATATTCCATTTGGGGGGCTAATATGGCACCATCGGGTTTAGTAGGCCAATTGACTCCCTTGGAAATTAATGGTACAAATTATTCCGGGATATCGGGAACAATTTACAAAGCCGGTATCGGAGGGACTAACACCGGGGCATCCATCGACCAAGCCGCCGTGTTAACGTCTACAGGATTATTTGCCTGGGGCGCGGTAGGTTCTCTTTTTAGTCCATCACTCACTACTTCTGCTGGAGTTGCCCAAATAACGCCGCCTGTCGGTTCTTCCCCTATCGGTTTGCCTATGGGCTTAGAACCATCGGACGTGAGGATGCTATTTGCGGTTTATCGTACCTTGGTTTTATTGAGCAAGGCTGGTGATGTCTACGTGTTGGGTTATATGTCTGGAGCTTTGGATGGGAATGGTGCTGCGAGAGGAACCACCGGAATGAATTCTTGGCAACGAGTTAAATTAGACGCTACCACCTATTTATCGGGAGTGAAAAATGTGCGTGGACAATCAGCTAGTGCGAATTATAATGCCTTTATAGCAGAAACGAACGACGGGAAATTATATACTTGGGGCGCCTCGACCTTTTTAGGTGATGGAACGGGCGCGGCCTATCGCCCCTATGCCACAGAGATGACGCTGCCCGGAGACGTAAAGACGAAAGGGATTAAGATGATCGGGGTGACCGGGGGAATTACGGGAGGAAGCTCGTACAATACTTATTATGTGCTTAGTAATTCCGGGAATCTCTATGCGATGGGGGATAATAAAAATTACCAGTGTGGCGCCTTTACAAGAGATTTACTTCATTTGGATTGGGTTCAGGCCAAAAAATCTTCTGCTGCCAATGACTTTCTCACTAACGTTATTTTTGTGACCGTTCAGGAACACAGTAATTCCGTTCCGGCTGCTTCGGCCATTACCAAGGTGGGGGATTTGTATTCTTGGGGCTATAATGCGCGCAATATGTTAGGCCGGCCGGTGGAAAATGCGTCCTATGATCCGGGTTTGGCGGGGGGCTATAATCAAGGGGTGGACAAAGCCCTTTTTGCAGAGATGGGTGGACACACCTTGTTGTATGTGAAAGAGGGGAGTTCGAAATTCTGCTACGTGGGACACCGCATTAACGGAAGTATGGGTGATGGAACCTCTTTTGATGCCAAAGAACCTATCTTCAACTGCGACCAAACACCCACCATCGACCTCTGCGGCGCCGTGCCTAACGTCTCTGACACGACGACCTCGACAATTAATGCGAGCCCTAAAGTGATCAAAGCGAACGGGAAAGACTATTCCACGCTCTTTGTCCAGTTAAAGGATTTCAAAGGAAATAATTTAACAGGCAACGGTGGCTTAGTAACCATCTCGTCTACTTTAGGCACCGTATCAGCCGTGGTCAATAATAACAATGGAACTTATACGGCTATTCTAACTGGCGGAATCACGGCAGGAACTGCGATCATCAGTTTCACCATTAATGGTTCTAACGCGGTCCAAACGGACACGGTGACCATCCTGCCCTACCTTTGGCCTGGCTCCATTGAATCCGATCAGGCACTCTGCTACCCGGCGAAACCCTCGCCATTAACGTCTAAAATAGACGCCTACGGCGTCCCTAGGCCGATCACTTACATTTGGCAACAAAGTACAGATAATATCAGCTTCACCCAAATCCCCGGGGCCACCGCTAAAATGTACACGCCGCCCCTATCGAAGACGACGTATTATTACCGCCGCGGGGCACGTTCGGCCGTAGACAGTTTGGAATTCACGAATTCGGTGGTCATTCGGACGGAGGAAATTGCGGGCGGGAGGCTCACCGGTACGGGTACTTTTTGTGGAGACAAGAACAGCCAGTTGATGAAGTTGAGTGGCCATTTTGGAACGATTGCGAAATGGCAATCAGCTGATACGCCTGATTTCTTAGTCGGTGTAGCGGACATCGCAAACAAGGATTCTAGTTATACGGCGATAAATACGCCTACTACTAAATACTTCCGAGCGGTCATCACACAGCCCGTTTGTGGAACAGCCTATAGTTCAGGGACGGTCGTTGTCGTTAACCCTATTCCTGTTATCACATTTATCCCTAATCCAGCGGAAGTCGTTCGCTGGTCAAGCCTGACCATTACGGCCTCTGGCGCGGATCGCTACGTTTGGTCGCCACGCTATGGACTTTCGGCGGTGGACAAAGCTGTCGTAAGTGCGAATCCCATAAAGACGACCACTTACTCGATTAAGGGAACGAATAACACAGGCTGTAATAGCACCACTTCCTTGACTGTGACCGTTTTGTCAGCAGGCACGCTAGACACAGATGGGGATGGCATTTATGATGAGGACGAGGAAAACCCGTTGAAATACAAACCGGATTGCGATGGGGATGGGATCGAAAATCGATTGGATCCAGATCCATGCCCTTTCTTTGAGCCACAGGGAATCTCGCCTAATGGGGATGGGAAAAACGATGTACTCGTCTTTGAGGGGCTCCTAACGAAGCCTATTCCGAACCACATTTCGATCTTTGATCGGGTAGGAAGTTTGGTCTATGAGACTGATAATTACCAAAACAATTGGGCCGGCGAAACATCCAAGGGCACTTCGTTGTTTGAGAAAACGGGTCAAGTTCCGGATGGGACTTATTACTATATTTTGGACTTTTATGACAAAAGACCCACGGTGAAAAACTTTGTTTATGTTTTACGTAACGTTAAAAAATGATGATTGAAACGTATTTTGCTACCATCCCTAGTGCGCACCGCGCGTTAATTTTAGCCGGCGGAATTACCTTATTTTGGTTAATCGAAACTGGTATTCCTTTAGTCAATTTCAAGGGGAATAAATGGGCTCATGCTAAGTTGAACCTCTTTTTAACTTTCACGACGATTGCGATTAATTTCCCGTTTGCGGTGCTGTTAGTGATGGCGAGCAACTGGACGACGGAGGCTAATTTTGGTATTTTGCACTGGTTTGCGATGCCGGATTGGTCGTTTTTAATCGTCGGATTATTGCTGATGGACTTAGTGGGGGCCTATTTAGTCCACCTGATCGAGCACAAGATCAAGGTACTTTGGAAGTTCCACATGGTGCACCATGCGGACACGCAGGTGGACACGACTACGGCGAATCGCCACCACCCAGGCGAGAGTGTAATCCGTGCGGTCTTTGCGATTTTAGCCATTTTAGTTTGTGGCGCACCTATGTGGATTGTGTTTTTGTACCAAAGCCTCAGCGTCGTTCTTTCCCAGTTCAATCACGCGAACATCCGCTTGCCACTTTGGATAGACACGGCCCTTTCGTATGTGATCATCTCCCCTAATATGCACAAAGTCCACCACCACTTCGAACGTCCCCAAACGGACTCGAACTATGGAAATATCTTTGCGTTTTGGGATCGCCTATTTGGCACTTTTGATGCCACCCCGATGGACAAAATCAAATACGGTTTGGACGTATTAGAAAACGACAAAGATCAATCTTTTGCCTACCAATTAAACCTGCCCTTTAACCAGAAAATCAAAACAGACGAATGAAAAAACTCTTAATTCTCTTCTTGCTTCCGCTCTCGGTAGCGGCGCAAGTTTTATCGCCGGTGGTACAGCCCACGGCAGATTTTGATGCAAAAAAATTAGAGGCGATTGACGCTTTAGTGAAATCGTATGTGGAGAAAAACCACTTAGTGGGCGCAGTTACGTTGATCGTAAAGAACAACCAATTGGTGCATTACAAGGGCCACGGCTACGCGGATTTGGCCAGTAAAAAACCGATGCCAGCAGACGCGATCTTCCGCATTATGTCGCAGACCAAAGCCTTAACCAGCCTAGGCATCTTACAGCTTTTCGAACAAGGGAAATTACGTTTAGATCAACCGATTTCAGACTTCTTACCTACGTTTAAATCCCCGCGTGTTTTAAAAGAATATAATGCGGCAGACACGACCTACACCTCAGAACCGGCAAAACGCGAAATTACTTTCCGTGATTTATTGACGCATTCATCCGGCATTGATTATGCCGGAATTGGTTCGGATAAAATGAAAGCCATCTATGCGAAAGCGGGTGTTCCATCGGGTTTAGGCGATAACGGCACAACCCTTTTACAAGCGATCACGAAATTAGGCACGCTTCCTTTAATCCATAATCCTGGGGATAAATTCACCTACGGCTTGAATACCGATGTCTTGGGTTGCTTAATCGAGGTAATTAGCGGGGAAACGTTGGAAGTCTATTTGACGAAAAACGTCTTCGTTCCATTAGGCATGAAAGACACGTATTTCAATCTACCGGCTGACAAAGGATCTCGTTTACCTACAGTTTACACGGAGAACGAGCAAAAACAAATCATCCCTTGGTCTCCTACATTCCGGGGCATTAACCCAAACTACCCCTTATTCAAGAAGACATTCTTCTCGGGTGGTGCAGGCCTTTCGTCTACCGCCTTTGACTATGCCATCTTCTTACAATGCATCCTAAATGGCGGAAAATACAATGGGAAGCAGCTGATTGGACGTCGCACAGCGGAATTGATGCTGAGCCCGAACTTCAATTTGGGCAACGATGATTATGGTTTAGGCTTCCAAATCACCGGCGAAAAAACCGCTAACCGCAAAATGCGTAACAAAGGATCCTTTGCTTGGGGCGGCTATTATGGCACGACCTATTGGGCAGACCCGAAAGAGAAAATGATTGTGTTGATTATGTCTCAGCACACACCTAATTCTCACGGTGATTACCAGGAAAAAATAGAGAACATTATTTACGGAGCGCTAAAATAAAAAGAGGGGGCCCGCGATTTATCCCTTGAGATAAATGCGGGCCCCATTCTTTATTTGACTAATTCTATCACTTGCGTTCCCGCCGGCACATCAGCCACTAGAATCCGAAGCCCCTCTTTCTCGCTTTTAGCTTTAATTGCGGCCCCATTTAATACAGCGGCTTTCTTGAATTTCCCGGGAATTAATAGGCTTTCCTCAGCTGGTTTGTTGAATAAATGAACGAACACACTCGCCGCATTTTCGGTTGTTACACCCCAAGCTTGTGGTTTTACCGGGCCACCGCGCGTTCCATAAATAGAGCGACCGTTCGCTTCTAACCACTTTCCTACCACCGCTAAACTATCCGTGAATTCTGGCTGAATTTTACCCGTCGGCATAGGACCTACATTCAATAATAAGTTTGCGTTACGTCCAGCTGCACCCACTAGTAATTGGTGGATCTGGGTAGGTGTTTTGTATTTATGGTCGTTCATGTTATATCCCCAGGCCCCATTGATGGTTTCGCAAGTCTCTAAGGGTAAGGCTGACGCGGTTTGGAAGCTTAAACCATGTAGATTTTCTCCCGGAAGATCGCGTTCGAACATTTGGAAATCTTCCCCTGGAATCGGATCCAAATGGTGGTTATTCCCGATCATACAAGCCGGCTGAATCGAGTGAATCAAGCCATAAATTTCGTCGTATTTCCAATCGATGCGTGAGCTGCGGTCTTTATTCCCCTCTGGATTTGTTTGGTCCCAGTGGCCATCAAACCAGATGTTCGAAATCTCCCCATAATTTGTCAACAACTCCGTCAACTGCGCTTTCATGAATTTCAAATAAGAGGCATAATCGCTCTGGCCTGTGCGTCCGGAGCTTTGGCCCGTGCGCCCTGTTTCCCGAGGATAATCGTCTCTATACCAGTCGAGCGTCGAATAGTATAAGCCTAGTTTAATTCCTTGTTTCTGGCATTCCGCCGCTAACTCCTTTAACACATCGCGCTTGAAAGGGGTATTGGTAATCTTCCAATCAGATTGTTGCGTATCCCAATTCGAGAAACCATCGTGGTGACGCGTGATGAAAATGACGTATTTCATCCCGGATTTTTTCGCCATACTCACCCACTCCGCTGCATTAAATTCAGACGGGTAAAAGCCTTTTAGTAGGCGCTGGTAATCTTTCTTTTGAATCTTCCGGTTGTTCATTACCCACTCGCCATCTGCTAGCATGGAGGAAATACCCCAATGGATGAATAGTCCATACTTGTTATTTTGGAAGTCAGATCTGGCGGCTAGATTCGCCGGAGAGGGATTATACGTTTGACTGAAAGCGAGTGTGCTTACGAGTAAAAGGGTGGCTAAAAGTAGTTTTTTCATAGGTTTAGAATTTAATAAGAACTAGGTCAAGGAAGTCCTTGTTGAAACGTAATCTCGGTGGTTAATCCCATGGCACTAAAACGAAAAGCCATTGTGCGCGCAGAGGACGGGTTTTTTATATTATCACAATGGGGTCCTTTCTCCAGAAAATACACATAGTACTCTTGATTGCGATCCGCTAATTGCTGAATATCTGGCTTTCCTAGGATGTCTTCCAAATCATTAGAGCTAACCCCCTTCCAAGTCATTTTATGTGCCTTCAGCCAATCAATTTGCTTTTCTCTCGTTCCTCCGCAACTTCCGCGGTCCTTTTTAAAGGACTCTACATCAAAACCCGCCAAATCTGGTTGATTCGTACAAGAGGCAAATAGAAAAAGCGCTAAGGCCAAGGTCGTCAAAATTCTCATGCGTTAAATTTAAGGAATTGTGGGTAAATTGCGACATAAATTCCTCGACGTGCACGTATTAATCTCCCCTGATAAATTCAAAGGTTCTCTTTCTGCTTCTCAAGTTTGCGAAGCCTTAGAATCTGGCATTAAAAAACGTCGTCCTAAAACCATTTTTACGAAAATGCCCCTAGCTGACGGTGGCGAGGGAACACTTGAAGTGATCCAGCAATTGCACGGCGGCACTTGGATTTCGGTGGAGACATTCGATCCATTATTACGCCCTATACAGGCGGACTATTTGTGGTTAGCTGATCAAAAAACTGCTTACATTGAAATGGCTCGGGCTTCTGGTCTCGCTCTGTTAACGGTTAAGGAAAGAAACCCACTAAAGACGAATACATTCGGAACAGGAATCCTTATCGCGGATGCGCTACAACGCGGTGCGACTCAAATCATGTTAACGGTAGGCGGTTCTGCTACGAATGATGCCGGTATTGGGATGGCTGCTGCACTTGGCTGGACGTTTTTAGGCAAGGACGGCACAGAATTAAATCCCATAGGAGAAAATTTGATACAGGTGGCGTCCATTTCAGCAGCAGAATTACCCCCCTGCGCCTTTACGGTGGTCACGGATGTAACAAATCCACTTGCAGGAACATCAGGGGCAGCCCATGTTTTCGCCGTACAGAAAGGAGCCAGTGCTACGGTAATTAAACAATTAGATAAAGGTCTAAATAATATAGCGTCCTTTTTCGGATCCATCGCATCAGAACCCGGTGCTGGAGCAGCCGGTGGTCTAGGAGCAGGGGCTCGTTACTTCTTAAACGCTAAAATTGTCTCTGGTTCTGGTTGGGTAATGGATAAGGTTCACTTTAACCGCGCCTTATTGAAAGCAGATTTCATTATTACCGGGGAGGGAAAGATAGATAGCTCTACCTGGGGAGGCAAAGTAGTGTCCGAAGTAGTGAAACGTTGCGACAAAGTTTTCAAACAATCGATTTTAGTGTCTGGTGCCTTTGACAGCTCGGCGAACTTCCCCATTTTTTTAGATGAAAACGAGGTGTTCACCATCTCGTCCCGTTCTGAAAATCCGGATGACTCCATTTTACGAGCTTCAGAGATCTTGACTCAAATCGGGGAAGAAATTGCCCTTAAGTATTTGAATTAAATAG
Source organism: Aquirufa esocilacus (assembly GCF_042715595.1). Taxonomy (NCBI): domain Bacteria; kingdom Pseudomonadati; phylum Bacteroidota; class Cytophagia; order Cytophagales; family Flectobacillaceae; genus Aquirufa; species Aquirufa esocilacus. The sequence goes on from NZ_JBBKXX010000002.1 coordinate 557,407, forward strand.
GTGTTTTCTTCTGAGGATTGAATAATATACTATAGGCCCTAGTAAGGGTAAATAAAATACCATAAAATACAGATTAAGTTTAGTCCGCTTCTTCATCTCTCTCAGCTTGCTGATATCAATGATTGTTAGTGTACTTGCAACAGCTGTTACAAGTAAGATCATGGCTATGATGAAATTTTCCATAGGGAGTTATTTTAGTAAACTGAGCTTAATACAATGCAAGTGGCGCTCTTTGAAGCAAAACACGATGCCCAACCTAATACCGGAATTTCACAGATAAAGGTGGAAAGCCCATCTGCTGCAATGGCATCTGTTACGCATTTATAACATTCTGAAAAGGAAATATTTTTATCGCCGTTTCCATCGCAAATGGTGTAAATCCCTCCATTCACGGTTAATGTTTGATGGTTGGAATGATTCATAACCTTGAAATTTAAATTCTGTCTCCCTACTCTGGTCTGGTTTTTCGGGCTCCACCATTCATTCACTGGATATAGACACCAGGAATAAGTTTACATTTTAATTGTATGAGGGAGAACAGACGGGCCGAATCGATTATTTTGGCCGTGGTAAATGTAGGATTGTTTTCGTAAAAAAAGAGGATTCTCTCTTGCTGTGCTTCAGATTATCAAGTAACTGATAATTTAAGATAGACTAACTAAGCGTTTTGCTGCCTCTAAAAGCACATCATCCTCTTTCGCAAAACAGAAGCGCAAGATTTTATCGCCTGGATCTGTTTCATAGAAAACGGAAACAGGAATGGAAGCCACTTTGATTTCGCGGGTTAGGCGATCGGCTAAATCCACCTCTTTTTCGCCTGAAATGGCTGAATAATCCAGGCATTGGAAGAAACTTCCGGCGCTAGGGAGTACTTTCCAACGACTTCCCACGAATTGGGAGGCAAATAGATCGCGCTTTTTTTGGTAAAAATGAGATAAACCAAGGTAATGCGCTGGCTCTTTTAAGTAATCAGCCAAGGCATATTGCAGCGGTGTCGCGCTTGAAAAAGTGACCCACTGATGTAGTTTTCTGAACTCAGCCGTCAGGAAAGCAGGAGCAATACAATAACCTATTTTCCAGCCTGTAATGTGATAAGTTTTGCCAAAAGACCCACACACAAAACTACGTTTCCGTAATTCAGGATGCAATAAAACACTGGCGTGCTGCGCACCATCAAAAACAATGTGCTCATAAACCTCGTCGGAAACGATCAAGATATTCGTTCCTTTGACCACCTCCGCAAAGGCATCTAAATCCACCATCGACCAAACGGCTCCCGTCGGATTGTGCGGGCTATTCACCATAATTACTCTCGTTCGAGGCGTAATTTTCGCAGCAACGGAAGACCAATCAATCGCAAAGTTGGAAGAGGCCTTTAATGGGATATGAATGGGTACCCCACCGGCTAAACGAACGATGGGGTCATAAGCATCATAACTTGGGTCAAACATAATGACCTCGTCGCCCGGTGAAACACAGCAATGAATGGCCGCAAAAAGGGCCTCTGTAGCTCCAGAAACAATCGTCACTTCTGAATCTGCCTCGACAGGGATGTTATAAAAAGTAGCTGTTTTTGTCGCTAACGATTGACGCAAAGCAGGCACTCCGGCCATGGGCGCATATTGATTATGGCCTTTAGCATAATGCTGTAACAACTCTTGCAAAGCAGGGGCACAATCGAAACCAGGAAATCCTTGGGAAAGGTTTAATGCACCGTGCTCGAGTGCGAGGGCAGACATTTTGGTAAAAATAGTTGTCTGAACTTGTGGCTGCTTCGATGGAAATGTAATCATAGCCTAATTTAACAAGGCTTTTCCGTCGTACCAAACTTGTACCACCTCTAGCGCCGGATTCAGTTCTACAAAGCAAGCCCGTTTACCTACCTCTATGCTGCCTAAATCAATTAAATTTGCCACTTCTGCCGGATAAACCGTCGCCATTCGGATGGCCTCTTCCAGAGGAATCGAAGCTTGTTGAACACAGTTTTGAATCGCCTCTACCATCGTCAAGGAAGAACCGGATAAAACACCCGCTTCATTCGTGAAGCGACCGTCTTTAGCTAAAAAAGAATAAGGGCCAGACGTATCATTCGTTACAGCATCCGTAATCAAAAACAGGTGACCTTTTTTCAAGCGATAGGCAAGTTCCAGTGAGTTGAAATCACAGTGTAAACCGTCCGCAATGATGCTCGTCCACGCATCTGATTGGAAGCTAGCGCCTACTAATCCCAACGCGCGTGATTGCCACTGTGACATGGCATTAAATAGGTGGGTGATGCGGGAAACGCCCTTGTCAATGGCGTTCATCGCCTGCTCAAAAGTCGCGTCGCTGTGCCCCAAAGAGCATATGATGTGACTATTCACGAGTAGCGAAAGTTCTTCCGGACTAAACATTTCAGGTGCGATAGTCAAGTAAGTAGGGATGCCTTTCGTCCGCTCGATGAGTTCTTCGAGAAAAGCCGCATCCGGTTTTTGAACAAATTCTTCCTTGTGCGCCCCGCGTCTAACCGGATTAAAAAAGGGGCCCTCTAAATGTAATCCCACTAACCCAGGTCCAGTATAGTTTTTATAGGCATCAATGGCTTTCCACATCGACGCAGCTGGCGAACAATTGAGCGTAATTTGAAACGCAACAGTGCCCGTTTTGTGGTGCTCTTCGAATGTGGTCTGAATGGCCTCGGTTGTCTGGTGATTGGAAAAGAGAATCCCACCACCACCGTAAATTTGGAGGTCAATAAATCCGGGAACAAGGATGTTTTCAGACGCCGCGCCTTGGCCGTCCGAAATAGCCGAAATTCGGCCATTCGTTATGGAGATTTCCTTGTTATTTAGCCATTCGTGGCCCGTGAAAATGCGACTTGCAAACATCCTTAATACCCCGTCGCTTGACCGTCTTTTCTCGATTCTGTTGCTCCGTAATATACCTTGCGAACTGGATCGTATTTAATGCATTGGTAGCCGCCATAGATGCCGCTCATATAGCCTACCTGATGTCCTTTTTGCAATAAATCGCGAATGACTTCATACGGATAACCGTGCTCCAGGGTAATCATACCACCTGTCGTTTCCATCGTCTCGCCCGTCGGTTCAGAAGAACCTTCATGATTGATACGGGGATAATCACCTGCTTCTTGTACGTTTAGGCCAAAGTCCACCACGTTCATCACAATCTGCACATGGCCCATCGGCTGGAACGCGCCACCCATCACCCCAAAACTCATTACCGGCTGACCATCCTTCGTCATAAACGCCGGAATGATCGTCTGGAATGGTCTTTTACCTGGCGCATACGTATTATTCTCGCCCTCTTTCAAGTTGTATAATTCGCCGCGATCTTGGAACATAAAACCTAAACCATCTGGCATCATGCCTGATCCAAATCCTCTATAATTACTCTGAATTAACGACACCATATTGCCGTCCTTATCCGCCACGGTCAAGTAGATCGTGTCACCTTCTTTTAAAGCAGGGTTTCCCGCCTCGTAATGGCGACCCGCGCGATTCGGATTAATCAACGCCCGGCGCTTCGCGCCGTACTCTTCTGATATTAATTCCGCTACCGGAATTTTGGCAAACTCAGGATCTGCATAGTATTTTGCGCGGTCTTCGAACGCTAGTTTTTTGGCCTCCGTAAACAAGTGCACGTGCTCCGCAGAACCCAGTTTAATTTTGGAAAAATCATAGCCCTCTAAAATCGTTAACATCTGCAAAGCCGCGATCCCCTGGCTATTCGGTGGTAACTCCCACACATCATACCCGCGGTAATTTACTGAAACTGGCTCCACCCACGTGGACGTGTGCGACGCTAAATCCTCATAGCTCAAAAACCCACCATTCTTCTTCATAAACGCGTCCATCGTTCGCGCCATATCGCCTTTGTAAAAGGCATCACGACCCTCTTTTCCTAGTTTTTCTAACGTATTCGCTAAGTTCGGATTCTTGAAAATATCACCCTCTACTGGCGTTTTTCCGTTCGGATAGTAGTGGTTTGCCACATTCGGAAACTTACCATAATTCGCTGGAACCCGACCTAATGCAGAAGCAAATTCACCGTGTACCGGAAAACCATTTCGCGCATAGGAAACCGCTTTTTCCAACACCTTATTCATCGGCATCGACCCGAATTTCTTATGCAATTCAAACCAGCCATCCACGCAACCCGGCACGCTCACCGGCAATGGACCTAGCGACGGAATGTGAGTCAATCCACGTTTTTTGAACTCGGCTAAAGTCAAGGATTTGGGCGATCTTCCTGACGCATTCAACCCATATAATTTCTTCGTTTTCGCATCCCAAACAATGGCAAACAAATCTCCTCCTATTCCATTTACATGTGGTTCTACGACACCTTCCATCGCATTCGCCGCAATGGCTGCGTCGATCGCATTTCCACCCGCTTTCAGCACATCAAGTGCGGCCTGGGTAGACAAAGGATGTGAGGTAGCGGCCATCCCGTTTTGGGCAATGGCCTGTGAGCGAGTCGCCCAAACTTTACCATACGGACGATCTTGCGCCTGAGCAAACAGGGGCAAAAAAAGGAGTAGGAGTAATTTCTTCATGTTGTTGATTTTGAAAGAGTAAATTAGGGAATGGTGGGGGGAAATGCAAATGGGTTGTGGGGGTCGGGAGTCGTTAGTCCGAAGTCCGGAGGGAAAGAGTCCGGAGGGAAAGAGTCCGGAGGGACGGGGCAAATTATCAGTTTGTTTATTGATAATTTTCTCAATAATGCATAAATAGTGCTCAACAAACCGAATCAGGATGAAAAACTATCTACTACTCTTATTGCTAATGATTTCCTCTGCGAAGGCTATAGCCTGTGATTGCGAAGTCAAGCGGCCAATTCAAACTTTAGATGATTTAAAAGGCTATGAGTTTATCGCGCATGTGAAAATTATAAATGATCATGATAAAGAACCGCCATCTAACCCCAAGGAATTTTCCTTTGATAAAGTAGACATTCAGGTGCTAGAACTATTCAAAGGAAAAAGGACAAATGAAATTTACGAAGCTAACAAGAGCAGCTTTTGTAGTATGAATATAGTAAACGGCCAAGAATGGATATTTTTTGGTGTACGCTCGAAGGGAAAACTAGTGGTTTGGGATTGTGATTATAACCTAATTTATCGTGAGGCAGATGGTCAAAGAGATTGGGAATACCAGAGGGGATTTAGGGAAATAAAATTACTTAGAGAGCTTTTTGGGATCCCCAAAAGGAAGTATGCAAATGGAAAACATTACGAGTATTATGATAAGGGGAAAAATAGAAATGGAGGAAAATTTTGAAAATAATGTACGCGTTGGGGAGCGAAAAATATGGCATCTGAACGGTATTTTAGCCTCAAAAGAAAGCTTTGTGAATGACTCACTGGACGGAAAATTAGAGAGGTACTATCTGACAGGACAATTAAAAAAAGTAGAATTTTACCAAAAAGGAAAGCCCTATAATGTGCATCGACGGTATAACGACACGACTAATTTTGATGGTTTTAAATATGAATGGATAGAGAATTTTGACAAAATAAAAGACTCTTTAAAAAATGAATATAAAAGATTAACGATTTCCTTGGAACAGATTTATAATTCAGATGGGGAAAATATCGCTCATCGGAGTTTTGATCGATTAGGAAGACTTCAATTAGAAGTGATCTATAATCCAAATACAAAGATTTCTACTCGAGTTTTCTACCATAAAAATGGAGGAACCATGAGCTCTATTTCCTATGAAAAACGTGAAAAAGGGTATGACCATTTCGGGCATTATCAAACCTATGATGAATTTGGACTCCCCAAAGATAGCTGGGATTATATTGACTCAGGGAAGCGAATAAATGAAAAAATTGCTCCCCGAATTAAGAAAATGAATTAATGGAATTTTTAAACGCTAATGATGCTATGATAATGAAACTTTTCTTGTTAATTGTCTTACTTGTTTATGCTCTCGTTTTTATAAAGGTGGTGCTAGAAATCGCAAAAGACCCCAGAAAAACAGCTTTGCAGAAAATCCTGTTTATATTAATCCTATTCTCCACTCCTGGTTTAGGGTTGTTGTATTTCTTCTTGTTTGAAAGGAAAAGAGATTAAAACAAAAAACCCCTAGACCTTCGTCCAGGGGTTTCTGCATTCTTGAACCCAATATGTATTACACTACACTGTCTTTGTAAACCATTTCTGCTTGATGCGCTCCGAGATGTAGTACATACATGGAACGATTACGAGTGTTAAAATGGTCGAGAACGTTAATCCGAAGATGATCGTCCAGGCTAAGATTCCCCAGAATACCGCGGAATCAGAACCGATGAAGATGTGTGGATCTAATTCCGTAAACATACTCACGAAGTCGATGCTTAAGCCTAATGCCAAAGGAATCAAGCCTAATACTGCCGCCGAAGCCGTTAACAATACCGGAGTTAAACGAATTCCACCACCCTCGATGATCGCCTCTTTCAAGTCGTAACCACGCTTAAAGCGAAGTTCCTCAATGAACTCGATCAATAGGATACCATTCTTTACAACGATACCTGCTAGGGCGATGATACCTACGCCAGACATAATCACGGAGAAAGTCATATTAAAGGCCATGAAGCCTAATAAAACCCCGATTAATGATAACAAGATCGTCGCGAAGATGATCAATGGTTTCACCGCTGAGTTAAACTGTGTCGCTAGAATCAGATAGATTAAAACAAGGGCTGCTAAGAAAGCGACTCCTAGGAAAGCGCCGGATTCTTTTTGGTCCTCTTGCTCACCACCCATGCGGATAGTGTATCCTTGTGGAACGTCGATTTCTTCGAAAAGCGTCGTTAGCTCACCCACGATCTCATTCGCGTTATAGCCTTGTACCACATCGGAACCTAGGGTTACGACGCGCTCTTGGTTTTTGCGGTTGATTTGGCTGAATGAAGTAGCATAGCGAATATCAGCGATAGAGTTCAATGGAACTTGGCGCAAGGCGCCCCCCATGTTCATATCGCGATAAGTTACATTCATTTGCAAAAGCTTCTCGATTTGGTTGCGAGAATCCCCTTTCAAACGTAACTGAATAGGGTATTCATCTTTCGCATCGCGGAATTTAGAGATCTCTGATCCGAATAAACCGGTACGTACCGCCATCGCTACTTGCGCAGAAGAAATGCCCTCGCGGGATGCTTTCTCGCGGTCCACATCGATGATGATTTCCGGCTTGTTTGTGACTAGATCGGATTTCAATTCTTGAATACCTTGGATGCCAGATTGGATGACAGCCGCGCGTACTTTCTTTTCTAAGTCTTGTAAAACAACGAAGTCGTCGCCCGCTATTTCAATCGAGATAGGCTTACCTGTAGGCGGTCCATTGTTCTCGCGTTCGATGGCAATCTCGACACCAGCTAGGGGATTTTTGGCAAAATCCGCTTGAATCTTACTCAACACCTCACCTGTCTTAATACCCTCACGTAATTGCAATTTCTCAAAGGCAATCGTCACCTTACTCTTGTGCGGCGTTGCCCCACGGTCTGGTTGCATCGGATCTCCAGCGTTTTTACCCACGTTTGAAATAACCGAGTTCACGATTTTGCTATAACCCTCTTTATTCAAGAAAGCGAAGACACGTTTCTCGATCACTTTGGAAACGGAGTCTGTTACGACCGCATCCGTTCCGATCGGATTTTTGGCATAGATATAGATGTAATCCGGATCTCCTGATGGGAAGAAAACCACCTTAGGCTTCACCACTCCTAATAAACCGATCGTGACGATCAATAATAAGAAAGCGGAAATTGTCGCATAAATCGGACGCTTGCCCAGCAATACCCAAGAAATTAACTTGCGGTAATTCGTCTTGAAATTAGGTAAAGTAACCTCTTGGAACGGCACAATCCACTTCGGTGTAATCACAAAGTGATTGAACACATACAGGATAAGGCATAGAATGAAGAAGTTTCCAAAGCCAAAGTGACCCAAGCCAAAGCCCATCACATAGCCGAAAACCGCTAAACTTAACAAGATAAATACGGTACGACGGATGTCAGAGAACTGTGGATTTTTCACATCGTTCGCCTCCTCATCATGACGCTTCATAAACGTAATCGCGAACACCGGGTTCATGACATAGGCCACAAATAGGGATGCAAAAAGCGTAATGATTAACGTAATAGGTAAGTATTTCATGAACTCACCCACGATACCTGGCCAGAATAACAAAGGCAAGAACGGCGAAATCGTCGTCAACGTACCAGATAATACCGGAATGAATACCTCTGAAGCGGCTAGTTTAACCGACTCCGTAATTGTCAACTTCTTGAAGTTATTGAACAAACGGTGCGCATTCTCGATCACCACAATCGCGTCATCCACCACAATACCTAGTCCTAAAAGGAAACCAAAAAGAACGATGGTATTTAAGCTGAAGTCTAATGACGGCATGAACAAGAATGTCAATAAAGCCGACAAAGGCACGGATAGACCCACGAATACCGCATCTCTAACGCCCATGAAGAACATCAATACGATTACCACGAAAATGAAACCTAGAATAACGGTATTAATTAGATCCGCTAAATCACCACGCGTACGTTCTGATTGATCTGCCGTCGTCGTTACCGTTAAACCCTCTGGGAAACGATTCTCTTTGTACTCTTCGATCGTCTTTTCGATGCGATCTGCTGCCTCGATTAAGTTCGCTCCTCCACGTTTGATGACGTTTAGGGTAATCACGGACTTGTTATTCAAACGAGCAAAATCTTGTTTCTCCTCATAGCTATCTACCACCTCAGCCACATCCTTTAAACGAACGCGCGCACCTGTGGAAGAACCCACCATGAGGTTCGCTAATTGATCTACTGCCTTGAATTCTCCCGTTACACGCAATGAACGGCGAACGCCATCTACGGCTAAATCACCGCCTGATATGTTCACGTTTTCACCTTGTACGGCTGTTTGAATATCATAGAAAGTCAAACCATAACTCTGCATCTTGTACAAATCCAGGTTGATTTGGATCTCTCTTTTCAAGGCACCGATGATGTCTACCCGGTTAATTTCCGGCATCCCCTCGATCTCGTCTTGTAAATCCTCCGCATACTTTTTCAACTTATCTAAGGGGTAGTCCCCTGCGATGTTGATGTTCATAATCGGAAATTCAGAGAAGTTCACTTCAGCCACGGATGGCTCGCGCGTTAAATCTTTCGGTAAATCGGCGATCGCTTTGTCGACCGCATCTTGTGTCCGTTGCTTGGCAATGGGGACGGTGACGTCGGTGTTGAATTCGACGATGATGACAGAAATGTCCTGCAAGGCATTCGACTTCACGCGTTTTACACCCGTGATCGATTTGATTTGTTTTTCGATCGGTTTATTGATCGTGTTCTCGATATCCGAGGGAGTTGTTCCTGCATAGACCGTTTGGATGACCATTTGAGGCACCACGATGTCCGGGAATTGCTCCTTAGGCAAGCTCGAGTAGATTCCCATCCCCGCCACAAAAATGATGAACGTGAAGATGTAAACCGTCGTGCGGTTTTGGGCTAACCAGCCCACCATGTTATAGATTAAGCCTTTGCCTTCTGGCAATTGCTCATTTTTGATATTTTTTTCCATTTTCTACTTAGAATGAGATGGCTGTACCATCTACTAAATCTTGAAATCCTTGCGTGATAAGTGCTTCCCCAGCTTTAAGACCTTCTGTGATCTCAGCTTGGCCATTGTAAGTTAAGCCTACCGTCACTTGACGAGCACGCGCCACTTTTTTGCCATTTTCTTCCACTGCCACATAGACTAGATTTCCTTTTTCTGTCTTTTGGATGATGTTTTCGCTGATCACGATCGCGTTTTTCTTCGAGGTATCATTGATGTTAATCACCGCTAATAAGTTAGGCTTTAATTCGCCGCCTGCATTCGGGATGCGTGCTTCGATGTCAAACGTACGCGTTAATGGGTTGACCATTTTAGAGACTAACGAGATGCGCGCTTTCAATTCCTTGTTTAAATCGGGGAATTTGATGTTGATTTCATCGCCTTGCTTCACGGTTCCTACATACGAATCAGCGATTTTAGCCGAGATCTTTAAGTTACCTAAGTTCACGATTTGAACGATTGGCACACCTGGAGCACCCATTTCACCTGCTTTTTGGCGAACTAATTCAATCGTTCCAGAGATAGGAGCCGTTACGCGAGATAAAGCTAATTGCGCTTTCAAGGTCACGATTCTTTTTTCTAAAGACTCCATGTTCGACTTTGCACTCAAATACTGAATCTCTGTTCCGATTTGTTGATCCCAAAGCGCCTTTTGCTTCGTGAAGATTGTTTTCGCTAACGACAATTGTTGGCGAACCTCCTCTAATGACTCTTTCAAGATGTTGTTATCTAAGGTCGCGATTAATTGACCTTTAGAAACCGATTGTCCGGCTACCACGGGCAATGATAAAATCACACCCCCGGTTTGTGGGCTTACTAATACCGTATTCTCCGCTACGACATTTCCTTGCGCCTCTACGAAGTGTTGGAAGTTTTGTGCGACTAATGGGCTCACGCTAACTGCGATCACTTTTACTGCCGCCTTTTCAGCTGGGCTGCCTACTTCTTTTTCCAAAGCGGTAATTTTCGCCTGGATTTCTTTCGCTTGACTCTTTAAGTCAGCTAATTCTTGTTTTTTGTCTTTCGATCCGCATGCCGCGAATAAAATGATTCCACTAAGGAGGATGGCTATTTTTTTCATGTTGTTGTTAGTCTATGTATAGTGTACCGTTTGCTTTTTCTACTTCTACTTTGGCAATCAATGCATTGTATAATGCGGTAAAATAATTTGCTTGAGACTCTTTTATCGACGACTCTGCGTTCAATACCTCAAGGTTTGATCCTACCCCTTGTTGGTATTTCACACGGGTCACTCTAGAAATCTCATTGGCTAAATCTAGATTCGCCTTTTGTTCTTTCATGGATTCCAACGCGTTCTTCATCGTGATGCTCGCCTGTGTACGCTGCATATCGATCGACGACTTTAACAAACCATACGATTGACGTACCTTTTGCAAGTTGTTAGCGGATTGTACCGCCTTGTATTTCTTCGAGAATCCGTCAAAAATAGGAATCTGCAAGGCCACCGTAATAGCAGCGTTATCGAACCATTGTTTGGTTAATAAATCGGTGAAAGCATTCGCCCCCGCGTTATAACCATAGTTTGCGTTCAACACTAAACGAGGCAAATAACCCGCTTTGATGCTTTTCAAATCTAGTTCTGCTAAGTTCTCCTGTGTCTGCAAGATCGAATACTCGATGCGATTCGCATAGCTAAACTCGCCCGCCGCATTGACATTAAACGTGTTTAATTCTACTTTTTCTAGGCTCTCGCTTAACTTAATAGGCTCTTCCATCGGGAAGCCCATTTGGAACTTCAATAAAGAATAGCTTAACTCTTGCAAGCGATTAACGTTGTCTAATTCCGTCCGCAAATTATTAGCTTGTACATCTAAACGTTGCACGTCGATCTTCTCTACAAAACCTTGTTGATTCAGGGCACGAGTTTCCTTTAAAAGGGTATCTAATCGAGCTAAATTCAGGCTCAATAAACCCATGCGCTTCTCGTTCACTAGAATGCCATAATAAGCCTTCGTCACATTCTCCGCTACTTGTTGCTTCGATTGTGTCACAGACTTCACAGCTAAATCCTTATAAACCGATGTCGCTTTTAATCCTAATAAATACGAACCGTCAAAAACTAATTGACTTAAGCCCACACTGGCAAAACCAGAATTATCTACACCGAATTTCGCGGCGATTAATTCTCCATCTGCTGCTGCTGGGTTGAATATTTTGGCAGGAATGAATGCACGTTGTAAAACGATATTGTTCGTAAGTGCAAGGGAGCCATTGACTTGGGGTAATCCCATCGCTTTGATCTCATTGATCTTCGCACTCGCATTTAGCAAGTCGATTTGGCTATTTTTCACTTGAACTTGGTGCGTAATCGCATAGTCTACGGCCTGCTTGAGGCTGTAGGTCTGCGCAGTGGCTGCCAGCGAGGTCAGTAAAAATAGACCGGCATAGATTTTTCTTAGGCGGATCATCATTTTGAATTGTTTTGGTAAGATGTATAAAGTGTTAAACCTTTTTCGGTCAAAATGCCTCGCATGAAAATGTCCATCAGCGTGAGCTGAGTGTCATACAAGGATAATTTATTGTTGGGGTAAAAATCAGGGTTGAATGCCAAATCCACTTCGGCCATCCGCAAGCGCGCTAGTAATTCGAAATCGATGTCATTTCTGAAATATCCGAATTGCGCTCCCTTCTTGAAGTCAGCGATTAAGTTTTCGTTGATGTATTTCTCTCCGTGATTCTTGAATAATTGAAAAGCGGTAGGGAAGAATTTTTGGATTTCAAAAAGCAAACGAGGGTTCATCTGCACTAGCATATCTTTCACCATTTCGAAAGACTTAAACATCTTTTCGATGACGTTAGAATACAACTTATCCAGCTCCTCCCATTTCTTCATATCCTGCTCTACGAACGCTTGCACGACTTCGAAAACCATCGAGTCCTTATCCGGAAAATGTTGATAAATCGTTTTTTTCGAAATACCTAATTCGCTCGCGATCGCATCCATCGTTACGGTCTTGACCCCGTAGCGGAAGAATAATTCAGTTCCTTTTTCTAGAATGCGCGATTTCATTTGCTAGCCCCGTTGATTTATTGGGAAGCAAAACTATGGAAACTTTCGTAGACTACAAAGTTTTCTTGTATTATTTTAAGATTACCAGCCGGTTAAATTTGATTAACGGCCAAAATCATCCTGCAAACGGACGATATCCGATTCATCCGATGGGTGCTCCACATCCGTATGTTGCCAAATCTCCGTCACCACACCCCAGTTGTCTAAGCCGACTAAACGATGGCGCATGCCAGTGGGCAAGGTAATTAATTCGCCCACTTGATAAACCCCAGGAGCAGATTGCTCATCCGTTTCGGAGATCACCACACCTACTGGACCAGCATTCACTGTCCACACCTCCGCTCTGCGGAAATGGTATTGCCAAGACAAACGCTTCTCTGGCGCCACCACTAAAAACTTAGGGCTTAACTTCTGCGTAATCTGAATCGCATCCATCGAAAGCTGTGGGAAGTACTGTGCCGCAAACTTCGCCGCCTGCGTCTCGTCTAACACAAAGAATCCTCCCCATGGGCGGTCGTGGTCTTTGTCGATAATCGTATACCCTTGAGAAAGGATGTAAGCCTCGACTTGTGCGAAGACTTCAGAAGCAGGTGTTGATGTGTTAAAATTCATAGCACAAAAATAAAAAAAAGACGGGAGAGCGTCCCGTCTTTTCTAATCTAATTATCGAATGGTCACTTAGAGTGTCCAGCCATTGCGGTATTCGCGTTTCACAAATTGGTTCGCCGCGTCGAAGTTTGTGATGCGCATATTCTTTGCATCCCACTCTAGCTTTTGACGGCCAGTGAATTTCGCATTTCGGCCATCTCCCTCGCGTAACATGTACGAACGAATCGCTAGGTTACCCATTAAGACAGATTCCGTAAATGGTGCGGCATAATCGAATGGAGAACTTACTTCCATATTACCGAAACCAGCTTTACAAGCCTCAACCCACTGCGTATTGTGTCCGCCATCTCCACCTTTCACACGCGCTAAGCTTGCTTTAGGAAGTTCAGACTCATCTACACGCGCTCCGTTTCTAAATACTTTAGGGTACATGCCATACGTTCCGCACGTCATGATACCTTTCGAACCAATCAAGATCACTCCGTTAGAACCATCTGGATCTCCAATAATCTCTGAAGATGGAATTCCGTCTGGATGTGGGGCACGAAGACCACCGTCAAACCACGTTAATTTCACGGGAGAATTATTCTTCTTCGATGGACCATAATGTAAGGTCACCATCGAGCTAGGAGGGCATCCTTGTGGAATGTATTCCGGTGTCCAATCTTGCAAGAAGACAGAACCTACAGAACATTCTACATCGATCGCGTCGCGGATACCTAATACTTTGAATGGAGGGTCTAATAAGTGACATCCCATATCGCCTAAAGCACCTGTACCATAATCCCACCAGCCTCTCCATTTGAATGGAAGTAAAGCTGGGTTATATTCTCTGTATTTTGCTGGTCCTAACCAAAGATCCCAATCTAACTCTGCCGGCGCTGGTGTTCCAGCCGCAGGATAAGGAATTCCTTGTGGCCAAACTGGACGGTTCGTCCATACATACACTTCTTTTACTTTTCCGATCGCACCGCCATCGAACCATTCCATCATTTGACGTACACCGTCACCTGATGAACCTTGGTTACCCATTTGGGTTACGACTTGCATCTCGCGTGCTTTCTCGCCTAATAGACGCGCCTCGTAGATATCGTGCGTTAAGGGTTTTTGAACATATACGTGTTTCTTACGACGCATGGCCTCCATCGCAATCGTTGCGTGGGTGTGGTCTGGTGTAGAAACAATCACCGCATCTACGTTGCTACCCTCCTTATCTAAAGCAGCACGGAAATCACGGTAAATATTCGCTTTTGGAAGATCTTTTTTGATTCGCACGATTTGGCGATCATCTACGTCGACAATTGCGACGATGTTTTCAGCCCCTTTATTGTACGAGCTCATGATATCGCTGTAGCCTTTTCCGCCACCGCCGACACCCATGATGTTTAATTTGTCTGATGGAGCAGTGTAACCTTTGCCCAAAACGTGGCGAGGGACGATGTAGAAACTAGCTGCGGCTAATCCAGCCTTACGCAGGAAGTCCCGTCTTGAATTATTACTCATGGTTGATAGGTTTTAATGATTGAATGTAAGTTTGGAAAAAAATAGCAGAAAACAAAAAAAGGGGTCAGCTTTCGCTAACCCCTCTCAGTATAGAACAGGTGAATGTTACTATTCAGCTTTCTTAGAAGATTTCTTTTCTAATTTTTTGATCGCTTGTTCTCTTTCAGCACCTTCCATTTGCTCTTTTAAAGCAGATAAAGCACCGATATCGCCCATAGTCGATTTCTCAGCTGTTACATTGGCAGGCTTGTCAGCAGATTTCGCTGCTTTCTTTTTCTCTGGCTTCGCAGCAGCAGCATCAGCCGCTACTTCTTCCGCCGTTGCCGCCGTGAATGTACGTGTGTGTGATAAGATGATCTTACGCTCTTCTTTGTGGAATTCTGTTACCACGAAGTCTAACGCTTCACCTACCTCAGCCACTGTTTCGTCTGCCTTCGTTAATTGCTTCAAAGGAGCTAATCCTTCGATACCGTATGGCAATTCTAACACACCGAACTTCTCGTTCTTCGAGATGATCGTTGCTTTGTGAGTTGAACCTAAAGTGAACACACTTTCAAATGTATCCCAAGGGTTTTCTTCTAATTGCTTGTGGCCTAAAGCTAAACGACGGTTGTCCGCGTCTAATTCGATCACTACAACATCTAAAGAATCACCTACTTTAACGAATTCAGATGGGTGTTTGATTTTCTTCGTCCAAGACAAGTCAGAAACGTGAACTAAACCGTCGATTCCTTCTTCTAATTCTAAGAATAAACCAAAGTTAGTTAAGTTACGTACTGTTCCTTTGTGCTTAGTTCCGATCGCGTATTTCGCTAATAAATCAGTCTTAGTCCAAGGATCTTCTGTTAATTGCTTGATACCTAAAGACATCTTGCGCTCAGCACGATCTAATGTTAACACTACTGCTTCCATTTCGTCGCCTACTTTCAAGAAATCTTGTGGGTTACGTAAGTGTTGAGACCATGACATCTCTGACACGTGGATTAAACCTTCAACGCCTGGCAATACTTCTAAGAAAGCACCGTAATCAGCTACGTTAACGATTTTACCTTTTACTTTCGAACCTACTTCAGTTCCAGCAGCTAAAGCCTCCCAAGGGTGCGCTTGTAATTGCTTCATACCTAAAGAGATACGTTTTTTGTTTTCGTCGAAGTCTAATACCACCACTTGGATTTTTTGATCCAATTTCAATACCTCTTGTGGGTGGTTGATACGACCCCATGAGATATCTGTGATGTGAAGTAAACCATCTACACCACCTAAATCGATGAACACACCGAAATTAGTCATGTTTTTGATCACACCTTCTAGTACTTGACCTTTATCTAAGTTCGTTAAGATCGTTTGACGTTGCGCCTCTAGATCTTTCTCGATTAATACTTTGTGAGATACAACTACGTTGTCATTCGTGTGGTTGATTTTAACCACCTTAACCTCCATGTTTTTGCCTACGAAAATATCGAAGTCACGGATAGGCTTCACATCAATTTGAGAACCAGGTAAGAATGCCTCGATTCCAAAGATATCTACGATTAAACCACCTTTTGTACGGCGCTTAACGAAACCATTGATGATCGTATCTTCTTCTAATGCTTTCTCGATGTTAGTCCATGCACCCATCACCTTAGCTAACTTACGTGACAAGGTTAATTGTCCGTTTGCGTCTTCTTGGTTCTCGATGTATACTTCTACTTCGTCACCAGCTTTCAAATCCGGCATATCGCGGAATTCTGAAGCAGATACTAAACCATCAGATTTGAATCCAATGTTAATGATTACTTCACGGTCAGTCTTGCTTACGACAATACCTTTCACTACTTCCTTCTCAGTGACCGAGTTCAAGGTTGCTTCGATAGCAGCCTCCATTTTTTCTTTTTGCTCAGTAGTATAGTTACCACCGAATCCTTTTCCTTCAACTAAATCCCAGTCGAAATCTTTTGGTTGTTTTGACATATTTGTTGCCCGTTTGGCTGTTTGCCTACATCAACAAGCTGGGCTAACCTGCTGAAATTAAGTTTGAAACAATTTTTAAATTGGGGTGCAAAGCTACGAAGAATAATTTTATTTTCCATCTTTTGTGGTAAATTGAGCGCACAAACCTGGTTAACCTATGAAATTCTGCTTTTTAGCCCTTTTTTTCTTGTCCCAAAACCTATTTGCTATGTCTAATCCCGGAAAACCTTTCGGTCAAACGCCTGCGGGCGAGTCTGTTACCTTGTATACCTTGAAGAATGCCAAAGGCATGGAAGTTCGCATTATGAACTATGGCGGTATCATTCAAAAAATCCTAACCCCAGATCGCAACGGAAAACTAGAAGATGTGGTGCTCGGATTCGAGACTTTACAAGAATACATCAAAGACACCCCTTACTTCGGAGCCATCGTAGGCCGGTTCGGAAACCGCATCGCGAACGGGAAATTTACGCTGGACGGGAAAGAATATACCCTCGCTGCCCAAAACAACGGCCAACACCTTCACGGCGGCCTCATTGGTTTTGATAAGAAAGTATGGAAAGTAGAAGCTGCCTCCGCGCAGAGCCTAAGCTTATCCTATGTTTCGAAAGATATGGAAGAGGGATTCCCCGGAAACCTAAGCATTAAGATGACTTATACCTTATCCGAAGACAACGAAATAAGCGTTGCCTATGAGGCGACAACAGATAAAGCGACGGTATTAAACTTGAGCAATCACTCGTACTTTAACTTGAGCGGAAACGCGAAACGCGATATTTTGAACCAAGAAGTGCAGATTGATGCGTCGCGTTTAGTGGCGGTTAATAAAGTGTTAATTCCGACGGGCGAATTGACTCCCGTAAATGGAACGCCCTTTGATTTTACGAAGCCACATGTCGTAGGCGATCGCATAAATGACACTTCTTCAGAGCAGATTGTGTTAGGCGGAGGCTATGACCATTGCTGGGCGTTGGACAAGCCGGCGGGATCTTATGCGAAAATGGCGACAGTCTACGAACCGGTTTCGGGTCGTAAAATGACCGTGTCTACTGATCAGCCTGGGGTACAGTTCTATACGGGGAATTTCCTAGATGGACATTTGACGGGAAAATACGGGGTTCAAATCACTAAGCGTCATGGACTTTGTTTGGAAACCGAGCATTTCCCAGATTCACCTAATCAGCCAAACTTCCCTAGCACGGTGTTGCGTCCAGGGGAGGTGTATAAAACGAAAACGGCCTACAAGTTTAGTGTGAACTAAAGCGTTTTCGCTTCGTTCCAGTAAATATCCATTTCTGCCAAAGTCATCTCGGAAAGCGCCTGTCCATTCTCTGCCGCGCGTTTTTCGAGGTGCTGGAAGCGCTTGATGAACTTCTTGTTCGTCCGCTCCACAGCCGTTTCGGGATTAATATCGATGAATCGAGCAAAGTTCACGAGGCTGAAGATCAAATCCCCTAGTTCGCCCTCTGCCTCCGTTTTTCCCGCGGCATCGAGGTCTTTACCCACAAAAGTCTCTTTGAATTCGCCCAGTTCTTCCTCCACTTTCTCCCACACCTGCTCTTTTTCTTCCCAGTCAAAACCCGCACCGCGCGCTTTTTCCTGTATCCGCATCGCCTTTACAAGCGCTGGCAATGAACCCGGAACACCGCCTAGAACGGACTTATTCCCCTCTTTTAACTTCAAGGCTTCCCAATTCTGCTTTACCTGCTCCTCAGTCTCAGCGACCACATCTCCATAAATATGCGGATGACGGCTGATGAGTTTTTCGCAAACCCCGTGCAACACGTCGCTCACGTCAAACGCGCCTTTCTCCGAACCGATTTTGCTGTAGAACACAAGGTGTAAGAAAATATCCCCCAGTTCTTTGCGGATTTCGGTCAAATCATTTTCCATAATCGCATCGGAAAGTTCGTAGGTCTCCTCGATGGTTAAATGGCGTAGCGATTCCAGCGTCTGTTTCTTGTCCCAGGGGCATTTCTCCCGCAGGTCGTCCATGATGACAAGTAAACGGTCGAATGCCTCGGCGGCTTTGGGGTATTTCATACTAAGGATGAATACTATGGGTTTAGGGCAAACACGCGAATGTAGTCGATTTGGAATTTGTTCGGGAAGATTGTGTCATCCACGCCTTTTTGTCCGCCCCAGTTTCCACCGATCGCTAAGTTCATTAAGATATGTTGCTTCTTGTCAAAAGGCCATTGTTCCCAGCCGCCCTTTGGATTTTTGAATTCGAAATAAAGTCTATCGTCAATATAGGCACGAACATAATCTGGGGTCCAATCTACACGGAATAAGTGAAATTCTGTGTCCCATTTGTCCAAGGTAGTCGTGGCCGTTTTTTGGGTGCCTATGACGTGGTTGTACGCTTTCGTGTGAACGCTCGCATGAATCACGCCTGGATCATAACCCACGTGCTCTAAAATATCGATCTCGCCATTATCTGGCCAGTACTGTGTGCCATAATCAGATTGACTCGCTAGCATCCAGATCGCAGGCCAGTTTCCACGGCCAGCTGGAATCTTTGCTTTGGCCTCAATACGACCATATAAGAAGTCATTTTTACCTTTTGTCACTAAACGAGCAGAGGTGTAATTACTTGTTCCTAGCTGCTCTTTAATGGCTTCAATCGTCAAAATACCGTTCTCGATATGCGCATTTTTGATGTTTGCATTGGTATAGTTTTGGAGTTCATTATTACCCCAGCCGCTATTTCCTACGTCATAACCCCATTTCGAAGCATCTGGAAGACCATCTTTTTCGAATTCATCCGCCCAAAAAGGCGTCGCCGCAAACGTATATTCTTTGGGTGGTGGAACTACAAAGTCGGTCATGTCGATGGCAGGCTTAACGGGTTCTTCGGATTTACAAGAAAAAGCGCTGAAGCTAAAAGCGATGAGAGCAAGTCTTAACATAGAGAGGTTTGATTTTTGCCAAAAATAGTATTTCCTCCCGAATTATCCTCTCCATTATTCGTATATTTCGAGATGGATTTCAAACTCACTTCTTCTTACAAGCCTACCGGTGATCAGCCGGAAGCGATTCGGCAATTAGTCGAGGGTGTGAACAAAGAAGAAGCCGCGCAAACCTTGCTAGGTGTAACCGGTTCCGGAAAAACTTTCACGATTGCGAATGTGATCCAGCAGGTGAATCGGCCGACCCTGATTTTGAGCCATAACAAAACCCTCGCCGCCCAATTATACGGGGAATTCAAGTCCTTTTTTCCGGAAAACGCGGTCGAGTATTTCATCTCCTACTACGATTATTACCAGCCCGAGGCCTTCATCGCCTCCACGGGAACCTACATAGAAAAAGATCTCTCGATTAACCAGGAGATAGAAAAGTTGCGTTTGGCGACGACCTCTTCGTTGATGTCTGGCCGCCGCGACATTATTGTGATCGCTTCCGTTTCCTGTATTTACGGTATGGGAAATCCGGATGAATACCGAAATTCAATTATGCGTGTCGCCGTGGGAGACATTATCTCGCGGAACCAGTTTTTGTTCCGTTTGGTGGAGATTCTTTACGCTCGGACCGAGGGAGAATTCTTGCGCGGAACTTTCAGGGTGAAAGGCGATACGGTGGATATTTTCTTGGCTTACGCGGACTTCGGGTATCGCTTCGTGTTTTTTGGCGATGAGATCGAGGAGATTCATCGTATCGATCCTTGGACGGGCAAGAAGATCTCTTCCGAGACGATGGTGGCCGTTTTCCCGGCGAACTTGTTTGTGACGGGACGTGAAACTTTGAACAACGCGATCTCCCATATCCAGGAAGATTTAGTGAACCAGATCTCCTATTTCGGCCGCGAGGGTCGCCTGACGGAAGCAGAACGTATTAAACAGCGGACAGAGTTTGATCTCGAAATGATGCGCGAGCTAGGCTATTGCTCGGGGATTGAGAATTATTCCCGGTATTTTGACCAAAGAAAATCCGGCCAGCGTCCCTTTTGCCTATTGGACTTCTTCCCAGACGACTTCCTAATGGTGGTAGACGAAAGCCACGCCACGATGCCTCAAATCCGCGCGATGTACGGCGGCGACCGCTCCCGCAAAGAATCCTTAGTGGAATATGGTTTCCGTTTGCCCTCGGCGATGGACAACCGCCCTTTGAAATTCGATGAATTCGAAGACCTCATCGGCCAAACGATCTTCGTCTCCGCCACCCCATCGGATTACGAATTACGCCGCTCCGAGGGAGTCGTGGTTGAGCAGATTATTCGCCCTACAGGACTTTTAGATCCTTTAATCGAAGTCCGTCCTACGAAAAACCAAATCGATAATTTACTCGAGGAGGTCTACGACCGCATTAAAAAAAACGAACGCGTTTTAATTACGACCTTGACCAAACGGATGGCAGAAGAGCTGTCGAAATACCTCGACCGCGTGGGGATCAAATGCCAGTACATTCACTCGGAAGTGAAAACGTTAGAACGCGTCGAGATTCTCCGCAATTTACGTTTAGGCGTAATTGACGTATTAGTCGGGGTCAACTTATTGAGAGAGGGTTTGGACTTACCGGAAGTTTCTCTGGTCGCGATTATGGATGCGGACAAAGAAGGATTCTTACGCGACATTCGCTCACTCATTCAGACGATCGGTCGTGCCGCACGTAACGAAAATGGCAAGGTGTTGATGTACGGGGATAAGATTACGGGTTCGATGGCACTAGCTATCTCGGAAACCAACCGTCGCCGTGCCATCCAAATGGCCTATAACGAGAAACACGGCATTACGCCAAAAACGATTTGGCGTTCGCATGACGAGATTATGGAGCAAACCTCCATCGCGGATCGCATGGCTAAACCCACGAAAAATTACACGATTCATCCGGATCAAGCGCCAGTCGCGGCGGATCCATTATTAGCCTATATGAAGCCGGCTGAGCTCAAGAAGCAGTCCGAAACCATTCGTAAAGAGATGGAGAAAGCAGCGCGCGACCTCGACTTCCCATTAGCCGCGCGTTTACGCGACGAATTAGTGGTGATCGAATCGATGCTGACCTAATTTCAGTGCACACACATTTCGAACTTGTTGTAAATAATTCTGCATCAGAATCCATTCATATTCTGCGGTCATCGAATCTGTAAGGGTAAAGCGGAGGCTGTCGCCGGGACCTTTTTGGGCTAAACGGGGCAAATCTGCAGAAATCACGTGCGCTAAACGCGGATATCCGCCCGTCGTCTGATGTCCCGTCATCAACACCACGAGTTGACCTGCGGGTAATAACTGAATGGTACCGGCCGTGACTGCGGCCGATAACAGGTTTTGCGAAGCCAATGTCTTCAGCGGTTCCTGCATTAATTGATAGCCCATTCGGTTCGAGGTGGGCGAAATCGCAAAACATTTGCTCAAAAGTAGCTGTTGTGAACAAGCCTTAATTTGATCCCATTCCCGTCCACACAAGATTCGGATCGGCTCCTCCGTAAATACATTCTCCGGGTTCATTGACCAAGGCAAAATTTTCACACGGGAAACCTGTTCGTCTTGCAAGGGTCGGGTGGCGACGTAGACTCTTTGGCCTGAAACTGGCTTTTTAAAACTCAAAATGGCCCCAGGAGGCACTTTAATGGGCTGGTTCATGGGAACTTCCACATTATCCACACAGGCGGTGAAGTCCGCACCACAAATCGCTAGTAATGTGCTCGCCTCGAACTGGTAAACCCCAGCCGGGAAGTGCATCTCTAGCACCTTATCATATACATCGTTTCCCACTAACGCGTTTGCGATCTGCAAGGAAAAGGTGTCCATCGCTCCACCGGGAGGAATTCCCTCGTGCTGTAAACCGTAACTTGGTAGGCCCTGCCACGTATCCAATAAACCTTTTTTGATCAGTTTCATACGGTGACGGGGATAAAACGAACGCGGTCACCCGCTCTGAAATGAGGAATGCTATCCGTACGTCCGATGATCTGCCAGCCGCCCGGAGAAGCACTGGGGTAGATGCCGGTTTGGTTTCCGGCTAATCCGATGTCTCCCGCTTTGATGGGGACGGGCTTTTCTTTTCTAGCCACGGTAATTCGCTCGTCGGTTGTTCCCATATACGCGAATCCTGGGAGGAAGCCTAGGAAGTACACCGTGTATTCTTTTTCGCTGTGGATGCGGATGATTTCTTGTTCACTAAGTCCGCAGGCGGAGGCCACGGAAGCTAAATCCGCTCCGTCATAAACACAAGGAATTTCATGTAAGCGCTCCTCCGGAATGACCGCCGTAAAAGCTTCCGCTAGTTTTTCCTCGATGAGCGTTTTCATACCCGCCAAACCTTGAAATCGGCTCGCCACCACTCCTAAATCAAACACAATCGTGAGGCTCGCGTAGGCTGGAATTAAATCCAAGGTCCCGGGTAAGGGAAAGGATTGAAACTGATAAAACCGCTTCATGACTTCTTGGTGAACGCTTTCACTGATTTCGTCGCCGAATTCAATCGTCAGTGCGCTGTCGCCAAGTTCGTAGATTTGCGGGGTCATGGGGTATATTTCTAAGGTAATTTAGTATTTTTAGGCAAATATCCCGCTATGAAAAAGACCCTATTTTTGTGCCTCACGATGTTAGCGTTCACAGCGCGTTCTCAGGAGGATTATTCCGGTTTTTATGCCAAAAGAGAGGCCAGCCTCAAATCCGAAACCGGTTGGTTAAACCTTGCGGGTTTGTTTTGGTTGAAAGAGGGCGATAACACCATTGGCGGAGCGGAGTCAAATGATTTTGTCTTCCCGCACGCGGAGGCTTCCTTAGGCAAGGTTATACTACAAAATAATCAAGTATTGTATAATAATCAGGTCATCTTCACCTCAGAGGGGAAAGCTACGGTCATTAGCCATCAATCGCTACGTTGGTTTATCATCAAACGCGGCGATAAATACGCGATTCGTTTGCGCGATTTGGAGGGGGAATACCTGAAAGCTTTTCACGGAATTGATCATTTCCCAGCAGATTCGAAATGGAAAATCAACGCCAAATTCATTCCCACCGTCGGTAAAAAAGTCACCATCATCGATGTCACCGGTCGCGCTTATGAAGAGGATTCTCCGGGTTTATTGGAGTTTCAGGTGGACGGGAAGACCTATCGCCTAGAGGCGGGTCCGGGGGAGACGAAGGAGGATTTCTTTGTCGTTTTTGGCGATGTAACGAATAAAACATCTACCTATGGCGGAGGCCGTTTCTTGGATACGAAAGGGTTTAATCCGGACGGAACCGTGACTTTGGACTTCAATAAGGCCTATAACCCGCCTTGCGCGTTCACGCCTTTTGCGACTTGTCCGCTGCCTACAAAGGAGAACAAATTAACTATTGCTATTCCGGCCGGCGAAAAAAACGCGGGCCATCACTAATATGGAGAACAAACGACTTTTATCGATTGACATTTTCCGCGGACTCACGGTCATTTTGATGACGATTGTGAATAATCCGGGTGACTGGGGGCACATTTATGCCCCTTTAGAACACGCGGAGTGGCATGGCTACACGCTGACGGATCTCGTGTTTCCTTCCTTTCTGTTTATCGTGGGAATTTCCACGGTCTTGTCGAAGCCTTCGGAGGATCAATTGCTGAAGAGTTGCAAACGCGCCTTGCGGATCTTTTTATTAGGCTTGTCGCTGAGTTTTTTCTCCAAAATCCAAGCCGGCGACTTTACCTTGGTTGCGCGCTTACTCGCCATGTCACTCGCCACGGTGGCCTTTTTAGGCGATTATCCTTTTCGGAGGCAGTTTTGGGTGGCTGTGGGCGCTTTTGTGCTACTGATTGGTATATGTTTTTCCGGCTTAACCGATTTTGAACACGTACGCATTCCAGGTGTCTTGCAGCGGATTGCGGTGGTGTATTTGTTAGTCAGTTTATTGCACGCATACACTTCATTGCGCGTTCAGATCATAGTATTTTTGGCTAGTCTCACGGGCTATTGGGCCTTGATGTATTTCGTCGAAGTGCCGGGTATCGGTGCGGCGAATTTGGAGGTGAATAAAAACTTGGCGGCTTGGCTTGATAATTACTTGTTGGAGGGTCATCTCTGGGCGACTTCGGAAACCTGGGATCCGGAGGGAATCCTCAGCACGTTGCCAGCGGTAGCGACGGGATTAGCGGGTTTGTTCGCGGGGAGGTATTTGCAAGAGAGCCCGAAGGGGGTTAGTCCGGAGGGAGGGAGTCCGGAGGGGGTTAGTCCGAAGGGGGTTAGTCCGAAGGGAGGGAGTCCGGAGGGAATGAGTCCGAAGGCTTCTGTCTTGTTTGCTGTTGGTGCCCTTGCCTTAGTGCTTGGTACCATCTGGGGTTGGTATTTTCCGATCAACAAGGCTTTGTGGACGAGTTCTTATGTGCTCGTGGCGGCGGGTTGGGATCTGTTGTTGCTCGCGGTTTTGCAGGTGACGGTTCAATCGGAGATTTTCGCGGATCGTTATTGGAAACCGGTTTTGATCTTCGGGATGAACCCGATGTTGGTGTTTTTCTTTTCAGGAATCATCCCGCGGGTTTTGGGAATGATTAAAATAGGCGAGGATGGCCTAACATCTTGGATTTATTCACAAGGAATCGAACCGCTTTTTGTGGATAAGATGAACGCTTCGCTGGCTGGAGCGCTGATTTATGTGCTGATTTGGGCGGTGATTTTGTACTTTTTTGACGCCCGAAAAAGATATTACAAAGTCTAATTTCATAGGGCAAATCCGGGCTAAATTTCGTATTTTTGAAACCCTAATTGATTAGCCCAAAACAGATGGATTACCTAGCTGGCCTGAACGAGCCTCAACGAAAAGCAGTCGAACATATTGATGGTCCTTTGATGATCATCGCCGGTGCCGGATCTGGAAAGACCCGCGTGCTGACCTACCGTACGGCGCATTTGATTGAGACAGGGGTGGACCCTTTTGCGATCTTACTGTTGACCTTTACGAATAAGGCGGCGGGCGAGATGCGTCATCGGATTGAAACGGTGATTGGGAACGCGGCGAAGAACATTTGGATGGGTACGTTTCACTCGATTTTTGCCAAAATTCTTCGTTTCGAAGGCACCCGCCTTGGTTACACCTCGAATTTTTCTATTTACGATACAGACGATTCAAAATCCCTGATCCGTGCGCTGATCAAGGAGAAGAATTTAGACGATAAAGTGTACAAAGTGAATTTGGTCTTGAACCGAATCTCTAACGCAAAAAACCGCTTGATTGGACCGGCGCAATACAATGGTTCTTCCATTTTAGCAGAAGAAGATCGCCTAGCGCGTATCCCTGCGATGGGTGAATTATACCAGCTCTATTGTGCGCGTTGTTTCGCAGCAAACGCGATGGATTTCGATGATTTATTGTTCCAAACAAACATCCTCTTCCGGGACCATTTGGACGTATTGAATAAATACCAACACAAGTTCAAGCACGTGATGGTGGATGAGTTTCAGGATACGAACGTGTCCCAGTATTTGATTACGAAGAAGCTATCTGCCGTGAACCGCAACATCTGTGTGGTGGGGGATGATGCCCAGTCCATTTATGCTTTCCGCGGTGCGGATATCCAGAATATCTTGAACTTTGAACGCGATTATTCGGATTTAGTGACCATTAAATTAGAGGAGAATTACCGTTCCACGAAGGCCATCGTAGCCGTGGCGAATTCCATTATCTCTCGCAATAAAAACCAATTAAAGAAAGACGTCTTCACCTCAAACGAGGATGGTGATGATATCGAAATCATCCGCGCTCCTACAGAGTTTGAAGAGGGGCGAATGGTTGCTTCTGCAATTTTCGAAGCCGCTCAAAAAGAGAATCTCACCTGGTCAGACTTCGCCATTTTATACCGTACGAACGCGCAATCCCGCTCTTTTGAGGAGGCTTTACGTCGATTGAACATCAAATACCGCATTATCGGGGGTGTTTCTTTCTACCAACGCAAGGAGATCAAAGACGTGCTTGGTTATTTGCGTTTTACGGTGAATCAGAACGATGAGGAGGCCTTTAAGCGCATCATCAACTTGCCTAAGCGCGGTATTGGTGACACGACCATCGCGAAAATCGTGGTGACGGCAGCAGAGAATAAGGTGCCAGTTTGGGACGTGGTTTCGAATATCTCTCAATTCCAGGCGGCTCGTGGAAGCGCCGGAATCGAGGCTTTCTCAGATTTGATTAAGTCATTCAAATTGATGGTGGAGGTCGAGCATAAGGATGCCTATGAAGTAGCAAACCACGTGGCGAAAGCTTCTGGTTTGTTACGCGAATTATACGAAGACAAGACGGTAGAAGGCCTAGCGCGCTACCAAAACTTACAGGAATTACTGAATGCTATCAAGTCCTTCGTGGACAATCCAGAAAACGAGGACAAATCGCTAGCGACGTTCTTGCAATCGGTTTCGTTGTTAACAAATGCCGATGCGGACGAAGATCCGGCAGATCGAAATAAGGTGACCTTGATGACGATTCACTCGGCCAAGGGTCTGGAATTCAATCGCGTCTTCTTAGTGGGTTTAGAGGAGGATTTGTTCCCCTCCCAAATGATGTTACAATCCCAGCAGGACCTCGAAGAGGAGCGCCGTTTGTTTTACGTTGCGGTCACCAGAGCAGAGAAAAAGTTGATGATTTCCTACGCGGAATCGCGTTACCAGTTTGGTCGTTTGAAAGCCTGCGAACCGAGTCGTTTCTTAAACGAATTGGATCCTAATTTCGTGAAGATGGCGAAACCCGCTGGCGCTCGCAAAGAAGTTTCTAGTTTCCGTCCTGTACAAAAGACGGGTTTCACTGCGAAACCGGCTCCGTCGGCAGCGCAATTGATCCAAAAACCTACGACGAATACGAATTACCAACATGTAGTTTCAGCAAACTTCCAAGCCACAGATGCATTAGCGTTAGCAGCTGGCCAAAAAGTCGAACATGCTAAATTCGGGTTCGGCCTCATCAAAAGAATCGATGTAAATGGAGCTGAACGTAAGGCGGTGATTGATTTTGAAAAAGGAGTAGGCGAGAAGACGCTCCTGTTGAGCTTCGCGAAGCTAATGATTGTTACCTAGTATGGCTTAATTCTGGGAATCGTCTTGATCTGCTGCGATACGTTGCGTAACGCGCACTTTCTTAATGCGGCGTGTATCGACGGATTGAACTTTGAACGTGAAATCTTCGAATTCGATTTCCTCTCCGGCACTTGGAATCCGACCAAAAAGTTCGATTATCAAGCCGGCTAACGTTTCACTTTCGCCTTTGGCTTTCTCGAAATACGCTGATTCGATCTCAAAAACGCGACAGAAATCATTCAACGAGGTTTTCGCCTCGAACACATAAATATTGTCTGCTATTTTCTTATAATCCGCTTCTACCTCATCGAACTCATCATTGATTTCCCCCACAATCTCTTCGATGATATCTTCCATTGTCACTAAGCCTTCGGTTTCCCCATATTCATTCACAATGATGGCCATGTGAACCCTCTTCTCTTGGAAATCGTATAATAAGTCATCAATCTTCTTATTCTCCGGCACAAAGAATGGGCTGTGCAAAAGGGGCAACCAATCGAATTTCTCGTCTTGATCGATATGCTTCAGCAAGTCTTTGATATACAAAATCCCCTCAATCTTATCGATCGTCTCATGATAAACTGGTACACGCGAGTAGCCATTCTTATTGATGAGGTCCATCAGTTCGTGGAAATTCATATCCGTATCGAATGCAACAATCTCCCGGCGCGCTTGCATGACAGATTTCACAGAGATATTCCCAAAATTCAGAATTCCTCGCAAAATGTCTTTCTCCCGATCACTTGTGTTCTCATCCGTGGTAATTTCCAAGGCCTGATTCAATTCCTGTGAAGTCAGTGTGTACGATTTCTTCTTCACGCGCTTCTCAATCAATCCAGAAATGCCTAAGAGGGCCTTGGATAAGGGTAAAAACACAAAGTTCAAGAAGCTAATCAACGGAGCGGAATAACGGGCAAAGTTCAGGTTATTCTGTTGCGCCCATACTTTGGGAATTAATTCCCCGAAAAACGTAATAATAAACGTTACGCCAAACAACAAAAACAAGGTTACGAGCAAGGTGTCCATCGACTGCCCACCTAGTATCTGAGCGGTCAAATAATTCGCTAACGTAATGAAAATAATATTCACAAAGTTGATGGAAATCAACAAAGTAGCGAGTAATTGTTGTGGTTTATCGAGTAATTGGCTGACCTTTTTCTCTGAACTTACTTCACTTTCTCGTAGGCTAATGCGTTGGTCTGCGTTCAATGAAAAGAATGCCACTTCTGATCCGGCTAAAACAGCGGATAGAAACAATAGAGCCACTAAAATGAATGAAATAAGCGCAATTGAACTCACACTAATGGAGGGCTCCAAGGCGAGTAAAAAGAGATTGGGTAAGGGGTCTGGGTCCATAATTTGGGTGAACTGATCGACACAAATTTACAAAAAAGGGAATACGAAATGCGATATCCCCTTTTTTGTAACAAAAATTTAAAATGGTAGATCATCCCCTTCCTCCATCATTGGCGGAAATGGATCTGACTTCGGCGACCCTGCTAACACGGCTTCTGGCTTAGGTCTTTCCGCTGTTGGAGTGGACGCTGGTGCGCCTTCATTGCGGCCCCCGATTAAATTCATCGATGTGGCACGTACTTTGTAACCACGTACGTTAGCCCCATTTTTATCTTGCCACTCCTCAGACCGAATTTTCCCCTCGATATAGACTTGATTTCCTTTCTTTAAGTATTGCTCAGCGATATTCGCTAGGTTGTCCCAAAGCTCTACGCGGTGCCATTCAGTTTGGTCTACTCGTTGTCCATCCTTTCCGGTATACGACTCAGAGGTCGCAATGTTAATGTTTGCCACTTTTACACCGCTAGGAAGTGCGCGAACCTCTGGGTCAGCACCTAAATTTCCTAGTAAAATAACTTTGTTTACTCCAGCCATAATGATTTGTCGTTTAAAGGGTTAGCTCTGCAAGACTCCTTGCATTGTCTAAAGGTACGTGGGCGAAATGTCTTGTAAAATAGGACATTCTAAATTATCAGTTATCAGGTTCAAAAGCAAAACTGATTTTCCTTTGCTCTCGAAGTCTGAGGGGCTCATCCAGACGTATCCTTCCGGAATCGCTAAGGCAAAATTATCAGGAACTTGAACATACCAAGCATCGCAGGTAATTTTTCGGTGACTTAAAAGATGCACGGGCGGGGACTTCAATGCCTGCCGCGAAAAAGGTAGCCAATCCGCCTGATCTTCGAGTAAATAAAACTCCCATAAACCTTTCCAAATGCCATTTCCAACGCGCTCTCGCACTAAAAGATGACCTTTTTGTTCGATGATCAGGTAGTCCATTTGTATGGCTTTGACCTGGGTCTTTTTCGATTTAACAGGAAAATTAGCGACTGTTTTCGTCAAATTTGACTGACAAAAAATAGCTAAAGGACATACAGAACAATCCGGCGATGGCGTACATTGCAAGGCCCCAAACTCCATGATCGCCTGATTAAATCCTGCTGGATCAGAAGCCGGAATCAAAGACTGAGCCAGTTCGGTGAAAATACCACGAGCAGCAGAAGAAGCAATGTCCGTTTCCACGGCGAATACACGAGATAAAACCCGAAAAACATTGCCGTCCACGACGGCTTTGGCCTCATTAAAAGCAAAAGAGGCAATCGCAGCTGCCGTATAGGGCCCTACGCCAGGCAAGCGAATGATTTCGTCATAGGTTTGTGGAAATACCCCTGCAAAGTCGCGCATGATCATCTGCGCAGCTTTTTGGAGATTCCGTGCCCGGGAATAATAACCTAAGCCTTGCCACAAACGAAGCAAATTGGCTTCTGGCGCCTCAGCTAAATCGCGAACCGTAGGGAATGCGGCGAGTAATCGCTCATAATAAGGTAATCCTTGCGCTACGCGGGTCTGTTGCAAGATAATTTCGGACAGCCAAATCGCGTAAGGATCCCTCGTTTGCCGCCACGGTAGCTCGCGCTGGTGTTCCGCGTACCAGGCCATAATTGTAGCCGAAAAAGGATGTAAAGGGCTTTTTTGCATGGATAAAATCAAATTTACGAAAAAAATCACCCCGATTTCGAAAGAATTTTTAGAGAATTGAGAGAAAAACGTTACTTTTGTGTCCCTTTTACAGAGGGGAAATTGTAATTACCTAAGAATCATCATTTAATAAATTTATAAAACGTGACTAAGGCAGATGTAATTGCTGAGATTGCCAGCAAAACAGGGATTGATAAGAAAGATGTATCGGAAACGTTAGAGTCATTTTTCGAAGTAGTTAAAAACAACCTAGCAAACCAAGAGAATATTTATGTTCGTGGTTTTGGTAGCTTCATCAACAAAAAACGCGCGCAGAAGATCGCTCGCAACATTTCTAAGAATACGGCGATTACGATCGACGCACATTATGTGCCTAGCTTTAAGCCAGCGAAAGTATTTGTAGAGCAAGTAAAAACGAGTACTGACCCCACTAAATAAGCTTTCGAGCTAAAAAGGGTCTAGAATAATGAAAAAAAACCTTTTGATCATTCTTCTGGTAGGCCTAGGGATAACCACCCTATTGTACTCTTTACCGAAAGGTAATGTGGCGGGAAAGACACAAAATACTCCTCCGGGGGGCGCTAACCGAGACGCGGGAAGCGAAAAGACGGAAAAAGTCGCAGAGAAAGAAGAGCATGCTGCTCCTTTGACTCCAGCGCAGCTTAAAGAGATTTCTGCATTGAAATCCGCTTTTGCTGCTGCTAAGACGGATGACTCACAGGTGAAAGCCTTAGAGAATTTGATGCGGGCTTTTATGAATGCGAGTCATTATGATTCTGCTGCGGTTTTTGCAGCGAATTATGCGGATCAGCATCCCAGTTTGACGAACGTTTTGCGTGCCGGTCAGCTGTTTTTTGAAGCACAAACGTATGCTTTGAATGCACAGAAAGGCGGTAAAATGGGAGAAAAAGCGAGATTGTACTTCTCGAAAGCATTAGCGATCGACCCGAACAACTTGCTGGTGAAATCGAACATGGCGATGACCTACGTAGATACACCCACTCCGATGAAAGGCATTACGCTACTTCGCGAAGTGATTGAACAAGAGCCCACGTTTGTGCCAGCGCTGTTTAATTTAGGGATATTATCGATTAAATCGAATCAGTTTGGCAAAGGCCAAGAACGATTCACCCAGATATTGAAGCTGGAGCCGAATAACCACAAAGCCGCGTTAAATCTCGGTTTTTGTTTAGCCCAGTTAGATAAAAAAGAAGAGGCTGAGAAAGTACTGAAGCGTGTTTTAGAGCAATCTAAGGAGGCAGAAGAGCAGAAAGCCGCGAAAGAGTTGCTTGCAGAAATGCAGGAGCATTGAGGTTGAAAGTCAATCTCGTAAAGTATTTAACACATTAATTCTTAACATTATGCCTTGCGGTAAAAAAAGAAAACGTCACAAGATCTCTACTCACAAAAGAAAGAAGCGTCTTCGCAAGAATCGTCACAAGAAGAAATAGTCTTCATAAATCCATTTTCCATTTTGGGATTTGTATTTAGGTAACCCAGGAACAGGCATTTTTCGAAATGGCCTGTTTTTGGTGTTTAATTTCCTGTATATTTAGACTATATAGGCCGAAAGGCCTTGTACCCTTCTTCTCGACATAAATTGTGAGCAATGAATTAATCATTAATTCGACTCCCAAGGGGGATCGGATCGCCCTTTTGCATGACAAAAGGATAGTAGAGTACCATATTGAACAGTCTGAACCTCAGTTTTCTGTAGGGGATATTTACCTCGGAACGGTTAAAAAACTAGTTTCAGGACTGAACGCCGCTTTTATTGACATTGGTTATGAGAAAGATGCATTCTTGCATTACCATGACCTTGGCCCTAATTTACCCACCTTGCAGAAGTTTACGCGGGAGGTAATGACGAAGAAAAACAAAGTTATCCGTTTAGAGAACTTCAAGCTTGAACCCGAAATTGATAAATTAGGGAAAATCGAGAAAGCGGTTCAAAAGGGACATTTAGCTTTAGTTCAAGTCGTTAAAGAGCCTATTTCAACTAAGGGCCCTCGTTTATCTTGCGATATTTCCATCGCAGGCCGTTTCCTTGTTTTAGTTCCATTCTCGAATGGCGTGAATATCTCTAAGAAAATCACGTCCAAAGCAGAACGCAATCGCCTTCAAAAGTTAATGACTTCGATTAAGCCGAAAAATTACGGTGTGATCGTGCGTACAGTGGCAGAGGGGAAAGCGGTGGAAGAAATGGAACGCGACCTAAAAGATTCCATTGCGAAATGGGAAGAGGGTTTAGTGAAATTAGTCGATGCGAAAGCTGGAGATCGCATTATTGGTGAAATGAGCCGCGCAACTTCGATGTTACGTGACCTCTTGAACAATGATTTCGATAATGTCATCGTTGATACACCAGAATTGTACAATGAGGCAAAAGGCTATGTACACAATGTCGCTCCAGAAAAGGAGAAGATTGTTAAGTTACACCAAAGTAAAACCAAGTTATTCGAGCAATTGGGCATTGAAAAGCAATTGAAAATGCTTTTTGGCCGTTCGGTTTCCTTACCTGGTGGAGGTTATTTAATCGTGGAGCACACGGAAGCTTTGCACGTGATTGATGTGAATTCGGGAAATAAATCGAATTCAGAGGAAGATCAAGAGGCAACGGCTTTAAGCGTGAACCGAGAAGCTGCGAAAGAAGTAGCTCGCCAATTGCGTTTACGCGACATGGGCGGTATTATCGTGATCGACTTCATCGATATGAAGAAAGCAGATAACCGCAAGTTAATTCAGGACATTATGCGCGACGAAATGCGCGGGGATCGTTCTAAATACACCATCTTGCCGTTGACGAAGTTTGGCCTGATGCAAATTACCCGTCAGCGTGTGCGTCCAGAGATGAACGTAGCTACGCATGAAACTTGTCCTAGCTGCGGCGGAACAGGAAGTATTACGGCGAGTATTGCGGTTTCGGACATTGTTGAACAGCATTTGGAGCATTTGTTGACTAAGCAAAACGAGAAGAAATTGACCATTTTGGTACACCCATTCTTGAGTGCTTACTTCACAAAAGGCTTCCCTTCTATCCGTATGAACTGGTTCTTGAAATACAAGACCTGGATTACGGTGATGGAAGATTCCTCATTTGGCATAACAGAATTTAAATTCTTAAACCAAAATGGAGATCAAATTGAGATATCATCTTAGTGTAATAGCCTGTATTTTCGGCCTTCTTCTACCTGCGTTCAATTCGAATGCCCAATGGTGGAAGAAGGCGGATGAGGCAGAGAAAGAGCGTTCCAAAGGAATGCTTTTACTGACCACCGAAGTTCAGACAGAGGCCACCGTGGCCATCAATCAAATGTATAACTTCCATTTTCCGGAAGCTGAACGTGAATTCAATTATTTAAAGATTAAGTACCCTGAGCATCCGTTGCCTGATTTTTTATTAGGCCTTATGCAATGGTGGAAAATCGTGCCTAACACGAAAAACGAAGTCTACGATGATCGATTGATTGAGTACATGGACAAGAGTATCGAAAAGGCCGAAAAGATCTACGACGATACTGAAAACCCGGAGGCTGCCTTTTTCATGGCCGCCGCCTACGCTTTCAAAGGACGTTTACACGCTGAGCGTAAACATTGGACCCGCGCCACTTTGGCCGCCAAAAATGCCTTAAAGTACCTTGAATACTCTCGAAATTTTGCTGATTTTAGCCCTGAATTGATGTTTGGCGATGGCCTCTACAACTATTATTACTTCTTTATCAAGCAGAACTTCCCCTTACTACGACCCGTTTTGTGGCTATTCCCTAAGGCAGATAAAACCCAAGGCATTGCCCAACTCGAAAAGGTTTCCTACCAAGCATTTTATACCCGGACCGAAGCCCGCTATTTCCTATTGCAGATTTATGGCATGGAAAATATGAATGAAAAGGCCTATGGCATGGCGAAATATACTTCCGAAACCTTTCCTGACAACCCCTACTTCCATCGTTATTATGCGCGTGCTGCGTACATGAATGGTAATGTAGAGGAAGCCTCTTCTTTGTCGAAAGAAATTTTGCGCCGAATTGAGCAACATCAAGTAGGCTACGAGGGCACTTCGGGGCGCTATGCTAGTTATATTTTAGGCTATTACGCCCTGTATGTCTACCGAAATCACGCCGAAGCCGCGAATTATTTCAAGCAGTGCATGGCTTTTACCAAAGCGACAGACGCAACCGACTCCGGCTATTATTGGGCCTCTTTACTTGGTTTGGCCCGGATATCCTACCAGCAGCAGAATTATGATCAAGCAGTGGATTACTGCAAAGAAGTATTAGAACATGCGGAGAAGAAGTCTCCACAGTATACAGAGGCGAAAAAATTGCTTTCTGAATCCAAGAAAGCGAGACGAAAAAAACGTTAACATGAAAGCAGCCATCATTAAACAGTATTTCCCCTCTATCACAGAGCAACAATTGGCTCAATTTGAGCAATTGTCCCCTCTCTATGCGGAATGGAATGAAAAGATCAATGTCATTTCCCGCAAAGACATTGATAATTTGATGTTGCATCACGTTCTACATTCGTTAGCCATTGCAAAATTTGTTGATTTCAAGCCAGGGACAGAAATCTTGGATGTGGGTACGGGCGGTGGTTTTCCGGGTATTCCATTGGCGATCCTATTCCCAGAAGTGAACTTCCACTTAGTCGATAGTATTGGGAAGAAGATCAAAGTGGTTCAAGGCGTCGCTGATGCGTTGGGTTTAAAAAACGTACAAGCAACGCACGGTCGCGCCGAAGACGTGGACGGCGAGTTTGAATTTGTCGTTTCTAGAGCGGTTACTCGCTTGCTGCCATTCTTTGGTTGGGTTAAGAATAAGATTAGCTTAAACAGCTACCACGACGTACAGAATGGCTTGCTTTGCCTTAAAGGAGGAGATTTGCAGGAAGAATTACAGGAATTTGGGCGGAAACATAAGGTATATCATCTTTCCAAAAACTTCAAGGAAGACTTTTTTGAGACAAAGAAGTTGGTGCATATCGCCGTGTAGGCGAAGTCGTCACTTCGTGACTTAGTCATCGCTACCCGATTTAGTCGGCACTGCTGCGCAGCGATGTCGTTTAGTCATGACGCTTCGCTTAGTCGGCGCGTTGCGCCTTGGTCGCGACTGCGTCGCTCAGTCCGTAGGAAATAAGTCCGATATAGCCCTGAGGTGCTCCAATGGCACAAATGGGTTGAAATACTTTCAATGCACTAAATGGCATTTTCGCGTATTGACACATTCTGTCAATACCTGAAAACGCCTCTGAGTACTTCGATGTTATTTTACCTATATAGTGTTTAGGTCGCCTGAAGTCAATTTTTGACTAAATCGCGAAGCGATGACTAAGCGACGCAGTCGCGACTAAGATGCGAAGCATCGACTAAGCCGCAGGCGACTATTTGACTAAGTCACACAGTGACGACTAAGATGCGAAGCATCGACTTAGCGAAGCGACTGCTGCGAAGCAGCTAAGCCATTGCTTTCATCAAATCTTTCAATGGTTTGATTTGTCTACGCGAGATGGCTACTTGACAATCATTGATTAAGCGGATGCTTTTTTGGATATTAAAATCAATTGTTTGGATGGCATTCATGTTAACAATCGCGGACTTCGATGGGCGAATGAAACCCCGCTCTAATAGGAATGGTTCGAAATACTTGAGCGTGCGGCATGATACAATTTTGCTACCATCGTTCATGTAGAATTTTGAATAATTTCCCTCTCCCTCTAATCTGACGATGTCTTTAACACAAACGTCCTGGTCGCCTAATGTTAAAGTGCAGCTTTGTTCTTTTTTAATATTTACAGTCATAGGTTTGAACAGATGGTGCAACAAATTTACGGCCTCTGCCTGCAGATAGGGATAATAATTAGGTTATTTGCGTTATTGACTATTATTGTATTCTAATCGTTTATTAACCGGTAGATAAATGATAGTTTACATATATATTTGAATGAAATAATTCTATTGAATGACCTAAAACACTAAAATTATTTGCCCTTTCACGTAGTATTCGGCACAGTGAATAAATTTATTTTAGCTATTTTCGAGCACAATAATTTAAACTATGAAAACAAGACGATTTGGCCGGACGAACTGGCAAGTGAGTGAAGTGGGGTATGGCATGTGGGGATTAGCCGGCTGGACCGGATCTGATATTGAGGAGGTCAATAAATCTTTAGACCGTTCGGTCGAGCTTGGCTGTAATTTTTTTGATACAGCTTGGGGTTACGCTGAGGGTAAGAGTGAGGAAATCTTGGGAGGTCTTTTGAGACGTCATAAAGAAACCACCTTATATGCTGCGACGAAGATTCCGCCCAAAAACTTTACCTGGCCATCCAAGTCTCATTTTAAAATAGAAGACTGTTTCCCGGCTGATCACATCGTGGAATACACAGAGAAAAGTCTCCGCAATCTGAAGGTGGAGCAAATAGATTTGCAACAGTTTCACGTGTGGGAAGATGCGTGGGCGGATCGCGATGAGTGGAAAATGGCGGTGGAGAAATTGACTAAAGAAGGTAAGGTGGCTCACTGGGGAGTTTCGGTGAACCGTTGGGAGCCAAACAATTGCTTGCAGACCTTAGAAACTGGATTGATTTCTTCGGTGCAGGTGATTTACAATATTTTTGACCAAAACCCGGAAGACCAATTATTCCCGCTATGTAAGAAATTAGACGTGGGAGTAATCGCACGTGTTCCTTTTGATGAGGGCAGTTTAACGGGTTTGATGACGTATGAAACGACATTCCCAGAGAATGATTGGCGTTCTACTTATTTCGTTCCAGAAAATCTGATTTCGAGTGTGGATCACGCGAATGCGTTGAAACCAATGCTCCCAGAAGGAATGGATTTGCCTGAAATGGCCTTGCGTTTCATTCTTTCTAACCCGGATGTGGGTACGATCATTCCAGGTATGCGTAAGATCAAACACGTGGAAAGTAATACTGCCACTTCAGATGGCAATGGTTTATCAACAGAATTAGTAGAGGAGTTACGTGCGCACCGTTGGGAGCGTCAGCCTACTTCTTGGTCGCAGTAAAAAGTTCTTTTAACGCGGCCTCTTCCCGGAATCCCGATGTTTTAGTGATCAACTCCCCTTTGGAGAAGACAATAAAACTCGGGATTTCGTCTATTCCGTAGGCTTGCATGATGGCCTGGTTGCCGTCCGCTTCGACTTTAAGTACGGTAACTTTGCCTTTGAATTCTTCGGCTAATTTATCGACGATGGGCATCATTTTCAGGCAGGGTGCACACCACTTGGCATAAAAATCGACCACAACAGCATCAGATGAAGCGATTTCTTTTTTGAAGTCGGCCAAATTCCAAGCCGCGTCATGCTTCACATCGGGTACTCCCTCTAAAGGCTTCAGACGAGTCGTCCATTTCAAATAGCCCCCTTTCATTTCCGTTACTTGAAAACCAGCTGCGCGCATTTGCTCCGCCGCTTGTGCCGAACGTCCGCCCGAAAGACAATAGATTAAGACCGGTTTATCTTTTGAAAGCTGCGCGACCTTGGCGCTGAAATCTGGGGAACGAAAGTCGATGTTCATCGCCTTTGGCAAATGTCCTCCTCCAAATTCCCCTGATGTACGGACATCCAATAAATAAGCGTTAGGCATCTCTTTGATCTTCTTTTCGAAGGTATCCACGTCCACATTTTGGGCGAACGCGTTGAGATTCAGTAGTGAAACAAAAATCAATGACAGATAGGCGATGCGAATTTTCATGATTTTAATACGGATTTTAGGCAAAATTTACGTTATTTTGCAAGGCAATTTAGCCAATAATAAGTAATTCTTTAATCAAAATAAATATTATACGATGAGTGCAATACAGTATGTACACGCAAGACAAATTTTAGATTCACGTGGAAATCCAACGATTGAGGTGGATATCAAGACGGAAGACGGTGCTTTTGGACGTGCAGCAGTTCCATCTGGAGCTTCTACAGGTATCCACGAGGCAGTTGAACTTCGTGACGAAGACAAATCAGTTTACGTAGGAAAAGGTGTTTTAAAAGCAGTTGAGAACGTAAATACGGCGATTGCTGAAGAACTTTGGGGTTTAGAAGTGTCTGAGCAAAACATGATCGATAACATCATGATCGAATTAGACGGAACTCCTAACAAAAGCAAATTAGGCGCTAACGCGATCCTAGGTGTTTCGATGGCAGTTGCGAAAGCAGCAGCTCAAGAAGCAGGTTTATCTTTATACCGTTACATCGGTGGCGTTAACGCAAACACGTTACCAGTTCCGATGATGAACATCTTAAACGGTGGTTCTCACGCGGATAACTCGATTGACTTCCAAGAATTCATGGTAATGCCAGCGAAAGCGGAGTCATTCTCTCACGCTTTACGTATGGGTACGGAGGTTTTCCACGCATTGAAAGGTGTGTTGAAGTCCAAAGGATATTCTACTAACGTAGGTGATGAAGGTGGTTTTGCACCTAACATCAAGTCGAACGAAGAGGCCATCGAAATCGTATTGCAATCGATCGAAAAAGCAGGTTACAAGCCAGGCGAAGAGATCTTCATCGCAATGGATGCGGCTGCATCTGAATTCTATGATGAGAAAACAGGTCTTTATACGTTCAAAAAATCTGACGGAAAGCAATTGAACTCTATGGAGATGGCGGCTTACTGGAAGACTTGGGCTGACAAATACCCAATCATTTCGATTGAAGATGGTATGGCTGAAGACGATTGGGCAGGTTGGGCTGAGCAAACGAAATTGATCGGTTCTAAATGCCAGTTAGTTGGTGACGATTTATTCGTAACGAACGTGAAGCGTTTACAACAAGGTATCGATAAAGGCGTTGCAAACGCAGTTTTAGTAAAAGTAAACCAAATCGGTTCATTAACAGAAACAATCGATACGGTGAACTTAGCGAAACGCAATTCATACAAAAACATCATGTCACACCGTTCGGGAGAGACTGAAGATGCTACGATCGCTGACTTAGCAGTAGCATTGAACACAGGCCAAATCAAAACTGGTTCTGCGTCTCGTTCTGACCGTATGGCTAAATACAACCAATTGCTTCGCATTGAGGAGGAATTAGGTGCTAACGCATATTTCCCAGGTTTGAATTTCTAATTCTATGCTAGAACGCGTTCGTAGTCTATTTTTAGGGCCAAATCGTTTCTATTATGTCTCCACCTCCGTTTTGTTGGTTTGGATGTTCGTATTAGATACAAACGATCTTTCGGTCCAATATAGACTCTACACCGAATTGGCAGACCTGAAAGCAGAACACGATTACTATCGGCACAAATTAAAAGAGCTGAAACAGGAACGTGCTGCCGTGATGGGCAATCCAGCGTTGTTAGAAAAATACGCTCGCGAGAAATACTTCATGAAGCGACCCAAAGAGGACATCTTTGTGATTGTCGATCAGGAGAATCAGCAGATTGAAAAATAAAAACGGCCCAGCATTTTTGCTGGGCTTTTTTTATTTTAATTGAAAGCATTTTAGATTCTTCGAATCAAAGCATAGAGCATAAAGCACAAATATGGAATCGCCTACGGCGAATCGTGTAGTGTGATTTGTGTAATCTGCCTCTCCGGCTCCCAAACCCAAAAAAGTGTGAAATAAAGTCCGAAAGCAAAAACGGCATTTCCAGGTATTGACAGAATGTGTCAAAACGTGAAAATGCCATTTATAAATTGAAAGTATTTTAACCTATTTGTGCCCAGGGAGCACCTTAGGACCCCTTCGGACTAAGCGACGCAGTCGCGACTAAGTCCCGCAGGGACGACTAGATCGCGTAGCGATGACTCCTACGCAGTAGGAATGACTAAATCGCGAAGCGATGACTAAGCCCGCAGGGCGACTTCTAGTCGACTTATTTTAATTTTCGCAGCGCGAAAATTAAAATAACGCTACCCCCGTCATCTCCTTCGGTTGAGCCACGCCCATCATTTTCAAGATCGTAGGAGACACATCACCTAGTTTACCATCGCGAAGCGTTGGTTTGAAGTCGTTGTCTACCAAAATACATGGAACAAGGTTTGTTGAGTGAGCTGTGTTTGGCGAGCCATCCTCGTTCATCATCACGTCCGCGTTACCATGGTCAGCGATGATGATAAAGGAATAACCGTGTGCTAGACCCGCTGTTACGACTGCCTCTGCGCAAGCGTCTACCGTTTCGACTGCCTTCACTACGGCAGAGAAAACACCCGTGTGCCCTACCATGTCAGGATTAGCGAAGTTTAAGCAAACGAAATCAACCTCCTCTTTTTCTAATTCCGGGATCAACGCATCGCGAAGATCTGCGGCAGACATTTCGGGTTGAAGATCGTAGGTGGCGACTTTTGGGGAGTTGCGTAGGATATTTTGTTGTCCTGTGAAAAGGGCCTCGCGACCGCCTGAGAAGAAGAATGTTACATGTGGGTATTTTTCGGTTTCGGCGATGCGAATTTGTTTTTTACCCGCGCCCTCTAGTACCTCGCCCATCGTCATTGGCAGGTTCGAGTCGTTGAAGATCACGTGGACATTTTGGAATTCTTTATCGTATTCCGTCATCGTCAAGTAGTACAAATTCAATTTGTGCATTCCCTCTTCAGGAAAATCACGTTGTGTTAACGCTTGAGTGATTTCGCGACCACGGTCGGTGCGGAAGTTGAAGCAGATGACCACGTCGCCCTCTTGAATGTTTCCAATTGGAGCACCAGACGCATCGGTCATGATGATTGGGTGGATGAATTCGTCTGTTACACCAGCCGCGTAGCTATCTTCGATGGATTTCAGTACATCGGTAGATGGATTTCCTTCGCCTTTAACCATCGCTTTGTAGGCCAAAGCCACACGCTCCCAGCGATTATCGCGGTCCATCGCGTAGTAACGACCCGTAACTGAGGCGATTTGCGTGTTGGTTTTAAGTGTATGTTGGTATAAATCGGTCATGAATTTCAGACCTGATTTGGGATCCGTATCACGTCCATCAGTGAAAGCGTGGACGAAAACTTTGCCCAAACCTGCCTCTGACGCCGTCGAAAGCAAGGATTTCAAGTGCTCGATGTGTGCGTGAACGCCACCGTCGGACACAAGACCCATGAAGTGAACGGATTTGTTATTGGCTTTAGCATAGTCGAATGCTTTCGCTAATTCAGGCTCTTGGCCCAAAGTATTTTCTGTGACTGCTTTGTTGATGCGAACGAGGTTTTGGTAGACCACGCGGCCTGCCCCTAAGTTCATGTGGCCCACTTCCGAGTTGCCCATTTGGCCCTCTGGTAAGCCCACTGCTAAGCCGGACGCCTCTAATTTCGAGTGCGCATATTTGCTGTAAAGCGAAGAAATAAATGGCGTTTTGGCCGCGTCGATGGCGGAAACTTTGGGGTTTGTTGCGATGCCCCAGCCATCTAAGATCATTAAAACTACTTTCTTATCCATCTTTTATTGTATTACATTTCACCACAAAATTACCCATTTCTAGG
This sequence comes from Aquirufa esocilacus, assembly GCF_042715595.1. Classification (NCBI taxonomy): domain Bacteria; kingdom Pseudomonadati; phylum Bacteroidota; class Cytophagia; order Cytophagales; family Flectobacillaceae; genus Aquirufa; species Aquirufa esocilacus. The sequence goes on from NZ_JBBKXX010000002.1 coordinate 599,505, forward strand.
CAATTTGCCTAGATTCTATTGCTCATTTGTTCTGCCAAAGCCTTGATATCCACCACCTCAATCGTCTTCTTCTCGGTAGGGAAGGCAGCCACCTCGATCATCGCCTTCGCTAATTCTTCCAAAGTAGACGCCGTCTTCCCCGCCACCAAAAGCAGCAGCGGATACATCCAGTCGATGTATTTATAGTATTTCAAAGTGAATTTATTCCCCCTCATCGGCTGTAAATAACCCGGTCTAAACGAATAAGAATCCCGAAAACCCATCTTTTTCAGATCATTTTCCGTCTTCCCCTTCACCCTCGCCCACATGATCGAACCCTTTTCGGTGCTGTCCGTAGACATCCCAGAAATATAGCTGAAGCTTATGTGTTTGGGCATTTGCGCCGCAAAACCCAAGGTCAAGTCGTAGGTCTTGCGCCTAAACTCTTCTTCTTTCATCCCCACGGACGAAACGCCGAGGCAAAATAGGCACGCATCGTAGTCTTTCACCACCTCTTTGATCTCCTCCGGCTGATAAAAATCGGCCAAAAAATACTCCTTTAATTTCGGGTGCGAGTGTCCGGACGGCTTACGACTAATCGCCAAAACCTCTTTCACAAACGGCGAACGCAACGCCTCTAGCATTACGCCCTCGCCCACCATCCCGGTTACCCCGGTCACAATCACTTTGATTTGTGGATTTTCCATCGTAGAATTGAAAAAATATTAAACCTATGTCTACTTCCCGCCGCGATTTTATCGCACTAGCCTCGACCTTGCCCTTTGTGGCATCAGCTGAACCTACTTCGAAAATGACCTTTATACATCATGTGTTGTTTTGGGCCAAAAACCCTACCTCCACCACCGAAACCGATCAACTCTTCCGCGCCCTAAAAGCGTTAGGCACTCTCCCCATGATCGCCTCCGCCCACGTAGGCAAGCCCATCGTCACCGATTTTGACAAATCCGTAACAGAAGCAAGTTACACCTTTTCGGTAGTCCTTGTTTTCGACAGCGCCGAAAAAGAGAAAGAATACCTCTACCACCCGCTCCATAAGAAGTTCATTCAAGAGAACATGCACCTTTGGGGAAAAGTTCAGGTGATAGATTCGCTTGCGTAGCAAGTCGCCGCGAAGCGACTTAGTCCGATGGGAATGAGTCCGTAGGTGGAATTGAAAAATTTTATTCACGAGTAGGTCATCATTTGATAAGAATCAGGATGATTGCGATGTAGACAGCCATTTGAGTAATCCAAAAGAAGCACATCCATTTTAAGATGTCTATTTTAGCATCTGTTAATTTTTTGCTTAAATAATCTTTAGAAGCTAGATTTTGGAATGTATGTTCGTACATCTCGTGAATAAGTAGATAGGATAGATTGTATTACAAATTCAAACGTTAGTTGCCGCTTGTGTAAATAGTCAAATTTATCTTTTGATAAATATCATAACCACGGCAATAGTCACTGACATTTGACCGACCCAGAAAATAAACATCCATTTCAAATTGTCGGCTTTGAATTCAGAAATTGAATTTTCAAGTTTATTGATTTTTTCGGAGAGTTTTGTTTCTAACTTGTTTGTTCTATCAATACTATTTGAATCTATTTGACTCAATTTTTCAATGAGACTTGTTTCTAACTTGTTTGTTCTATCAATACTATTTGAATCTATTTGACTCAATTTTTCAATGAGACTTGTTTCTAACTTGTTTGTTCTTTCAATGCTGTTCGAATCTATTTGACTCATTTTTTCAAAGAGACTTATTCCGAAGTTATTTGTTCGATCAATGCTATTTAAATCTATTTTATTGATTTTTTCGGTGATTCCGAAAAGTTTTTGATCCAAGTATTCTTTCGTCACCAGATTTTCGAATCGGTGATCTTGCAGTTCGTGAATACTCGATACAAAGTCCATTGCGTCGTTGTCGTTTAGGTGCAATTTAGCACGAGCTAAATCGTATAATTTGATGTTTAGTGGTTGCATGGATAAATGTAACCTAAATAGTGGGAAATACCGTTTAATAAACTGATAATTGCACAGTCACTAGTCGACTGCTGCTTTGTCGCTCAGTCGCCACTTCGTGACTCAGTCATCGCTACGCGATTTGGTCATTACGCTTCGCTCAGTCATCGCTGTGCGATTTAGTCACGACTTTGTCGTTTAATCATCGCTGTGCGATTTAGTCACGACTTTGTCGTTTAATCATCGCTGTGCGATTTGGTCTTTGAACTTTGGTACTTGAATATTGACAAAAACTGTCAATACCTGAAAAGTCCTCTCATTGCCTCGAGCTTAATTCATCACAATAGTGGGTTTAGGGCTACTAGAGGCAGATTACATAAAATCCACTATACGATTCACTAGAGGCGAAACCAGTAGCTGGCTCACTTATCGCATAGAACGGCGCCCTAAAAGATACATTCCCACCGCTGAAACAATCAAAAGCAGCAAAGAAACCACATCTTGCCAGCGCAATAATTCAGGCCGAGCAAACAACAAGGCCCACGAAGACGCCGAAATGCCTGTATAGACCGCCAAAAATGTTCGCGGTAACATACCCAAAGTTCCAGCCGTAATAAACCAACGGAAGCGAACGCCCACAAAAGCCATGATGGCGTTTGTGATGGCGAAAGGGAAAATAGGAGAAAGCCGCGCGAGGAATACCCAGGAAAAGGAGGAAGACTGTACGTTCGCTAGGAAACTAGAAGGAACGCGCGACAGCAAAGCTGTCGCGCCGAACTTTTTGGCCAGAAAATAACCCAGCGCAGAAGCCGCCGAGTAAGCCAAAATCAACGGCAATAGGCCCGAAAAGCCATAAACGTAACCCGTAAACAAGGCAAAAAAAGTCGTGGGACAGAGGGCCAGGCCCATAATTAAAGCGGCGCAAATCCAAAAAACCACCGTCTCAAACCCAGAAAAGGACGTAAAAAACGCAGGATTCGCTAGCGCGTAGTAGCCCAAAAAGCCAGACGCCAGCAAAGGCAATAGGCCCATCCAAACGAGGTAGAGCGTTTCGTAAACGAGTTTTTTGTTCATAAAAGGGCCCCGCAAAGGGGGCAATTATCCCCCAAAGTTAATACCTTTGTACGCTTATGGAAATTGCGATCATAAAATACAATGCGGGGAATGTGGCGTCGGTGATGTACGCGTTGGATCGTATTGGTCAAAATTACCAACTAACAGATGATCCTGAGCAAATTAAAAAGGCCGACAAAGTGATTTTTCCTGGGGTGGGCGAGGCGAGTACAGCGATGGCTTATTTGAAAAAAAAGGGCCTAGACGAGGTGATAAAGGGGTTGAAGCAGCCGGTTTTGGCGACTTGCATTGGAATGCAATTGTTGTGCAAGCACTCGGAAGAGGGGAATACAGATTGCATTGGGGTGTTTGATGTGGAGGTGAAGAAATTCATTAGTAAAGACTTGAAAATTCCGCATGTAGGCTGGAATTCGATCGTGAAAAGGGGCGAGAATCCTTTAATGAAAGAACTGAAAGAAGAAGAGTTCGTCTATTTCGTACACTCCTTTTATGCGCCCGTAAATCAATATACGACAGCAGTTTGTGCGTATGAGCAGCCGTTTTCGGCGATGTTACACAAGGATAATTTTTATGCCGCGCAGTTTCACGCGGAGATCAGCGGAAAGGCTGGCGAACAAATTTTGAAAAATTTCTTAGCACTTTAATATGTTTCAACTAATTCCGGCGATCGATCTGATAAATGGGCAATGCGTGCGATTGACTCAGGGGGATTATGGCCAAAAAACGGTCTACTCAGAAGACCCTTTGGAGATTGCCAAAGCCTTTGAAGGGGCCGGAATTCAGCGTTTGCATTTAGTGGATTTGGATGGGGCGAAGGCGAAGAAGATTGTGAACGCGGCGGTTTTGGAACGCATAGCGTCGAATACGTCGCTGCATATTGATTTTGGCGGCGGAGTTCAGTCCGATGAGATGATTGATACGGCTTTTTCTGCGGGTGCCGCGCAGATTACCGCCGGCAGTATTGCCGTGCGTAATCCTGCGCTGGTTTGCGAATGGTTGCAGAAGTATGGGTCGGAGAAGATTATTTTGGGGGCGGATGCGCAGGATGAGATGATTGCGGTTTCGGGCTGGCAGGAGAATTCAAACATTTCGATTTTTGATTTTCTACAGGATTATACCTCGAAAGGCGCGAAGTATGTTATTTCGACGGATGTTGCCAAAGACGGTTTGTTGCAAGGCCCCAGCTTCGATTTATATGAAAAGATTCAGGCTTCGAGCCCGTCGCTGAGCGTTATTGCGAGCGGTGGGGTGGCTTGTATGGAGGATTTAGTGCGCTTGCGGGAGATGAATTTGTTTGGGGTGATTGTGGGGAAAGCGTTTTATGAGGGTCGAATTAGTTTAGCGGATTTGGCCAAATTTTCAGCAGCAGCATGTTAACAAAGCGCATCATACCTTGTCTGGATATTAAAGATGGGCGGACCGTGAAAGGGACGAACTTTGTGGACCTGCGCGATGCCGGCGATCCGGTGGAACTGGGGGCGCTTTATGCGCAGCAGGGGGCGGATGAGCTGGTTTTTTTAGATATTACGGCGACGGTTGATGACCGGAAGACGTTGGTGAATTTAGTCCGCGAAGTCGCGCGGCACGTGAATATTCCCTTTACCGTGGGCGGCGGAATTTCGTCCATTGCTGACGTATCGGCGTTGTTGAACGCCGGCGCGGATAAAGTGTCCATCAACTCGTCTGCGGTGCGCCGGCCAGAGCTGGTGGATGAATTGGCTTTGGCTTTTGGCTCCCAATGCATCATTGTTGCGATTGACACACGCTTTGAACCCGCCGCGGGCCTGGACTTCGTCCACACCCACGGCGGCAGACGAATCACCGAATTAAAAACCCTCGAATGGGCCCGCGAAGTCGAAAACCGCGGTGCTGGCGAACTATTATTAACCTCGATGGACGCGGACGGAACGAAAGCAGGCTTCGCCTGTGATTTGACCGCCCGAGTATCCTCAGCAGCCTCCATTCCCATTATTGCCTCTGGCGGAGCGGGAACGATGGAACATTTTACCGAAGTATTCACGACCGGCAAAGCAGATGCAGGCCTCGCCGCGAGTATATTTCACTTTAAAGAAATTGAAATTTTGGCATTGAAGAATTACCTTGCAACCCAAGGCATCCCAATGCGCATTTAATAGAAATATGTCCAAGCAACCCGATTTTTCCAAAGGCCTCGTGCCCGCCATCATCCAAGATGCTAGCACCCGTACCGTTTTGATGTTAGGCTATATGAATGAGGAAGCCTATGCGAAGACCGTTTCCGACCAGCGCGTGACCTTTTTCAGCCGCTCGAAGAACCGTCTTTGGACCAAAGGCGAAGAATCCGGCAACTTCTTGGACGTAGTCAGCCTTTCGATCGATTGCGACGCAGACACCATTTTAATTCAGGCCAAACCTTTTGGTCCCACCTGCCACACCGGCGCAGACACCTGTTTCGATGAGTCAAATGCAGGCAACGCAGCTTGGTTAGATCAATTAAAGCACGTTATCCGCAACCGTAAGACGGCCCCTTTGGCTTCGTCTTATACGGCCTCTTTATTTCAATTAGGCACTCATAAGATTGCCCAAAAAGTAGGCGAAGAAGCCGTCGAGCTTGTTATCGAAGCCTTAATGCAAAACGATGACCTCTTCAAAGGCGAAGCGGCGGATTTAATTTTCCACCTATTAGTCTTATTAGAGGATCGCGGAATCGATTTAAGTGAGATCATCGCCGTTCTTCAATCTCGTCACGCTGCTAAATAAACCCTATGAAGTCGTTTATCATTCGCTATATTTTTATTGCTTGTGTCATTTTAGTCATTCCGCGCTATTTAAAGGGAATCACGGTAGACAGTTTTACCACGGCTCTTTTAGTGGCTTTAGCGATGGGATTTGTGAATTCTTTCGTCAAACCTGTATTGAAGTTCCTTAGTTTCCCTATCACCTTTTTTACCCTGGGTTTGTTCTCCCTAGTCATTTCGGTTTTCTTGGTTTATTTAGTCGCAGACTACGTTCCAGGCTTCACCGTTTCCGGATTTATAGCACCCCTTTTATTTAGCTTTAGTGTGTCTCTTTCGACTTCTTTTGTGGGGCTATTTTTGAAAAAATAGGTTTCGGGCTCGTATGGGCTGTTTTTGTAATAAATAATCGTCTGGCAATGAGAGGGCTTTTCAGGTATTGACAGATTTTGTCAAATGGATAATGATTTTACCTTGTCAGAATAGTATCTATAAACTTTCCAAAACTAAACTTTAGGTGCGTTTTTTGGTATTCTACCGCAGTTTGAAATACTGTGCTTTTCCCAGAACCATTAGGTCCTGCAAATATTCTTATGCGCCGCGTTTTCATTAAAAGACTAGTCTAAAACTAGTCTTCCTCTGTTTTCTGGCATTTTTTCAATTTTTTCGATTCGTGAATCGACGTATTTTTTTATGACCCAGCCGTCTTTTACGACTACATTATAGCCCAATACTTCTAGCGTTCTTTTTTCTGCTTTTCGAAAGCCTTAGTAGGCGATTGAGCGCAAGGAATTCCCAGTTAGGGGATCTTGAATCCTTTTTCTTTTGGCTTTGCTCTTTTCCATAGTGGTAAGTTATCGATTTAAAAGTGAATGCAACTATCTATTCCTCAATTCACAGAGGAACTTCTTCGAGTCAAAAATCAGCTGATGCCTGGAAGCCGGAGCTACGATGACCGATTCTGTGTAAACTTCTTGGTCTTTTTCGTAGATGGTGATGGTTACTTTCGTGAACTTGTATGGCCCCATATGGCCGTTATAGAAGAGCAGAGGCTCTTTAGGGGTGAAAAAGTTGAACATGTTTTTAGCGGTTTAGTGGTTAGTAACGCCATGACGGCGGAATTGAAAATGTCGTAGGTTTGCGGCCAGGTTGTGGTCGTAAGTGATGGGGTTTTTAAGGATGAGCTTGAAGCTGAATTTTCTTTCTTGTTTTACTCTGTGGAGCCTCAGAAAGTAAAGGAGGTCTTTTTCAGCGTCTGCCAAAGCTTCTTCTGCTAAATGCTCGTAGCCTACAAAGGATCGTTTAATGCGTTCTCGCATCCACATGACGCACAGGTTGCGTGCATTCACCTCGTGGTAATGGGCAAAAATGATGACGAGTTCAAGATCTGGGATGCGATTACCGTTTTCGTATTTGCTTAAAAGCCCGGCGTCGATCCCGAGATCCTGCGCCATCACGTGCAGCGGAACGGCACGGATGAGCTTCAGGTATCTAGAGAAGTGGTTAAACATATTGATTAGTGGTTTGGTGTTCCAAATGTATTCCCGCCAATCCCTTTAACCTAACAGCTTATTGATAATGTGAAATCAGAGCTTGATATTTAGTTCTAATCTACCTCCTAGGCCCAGTTCCACTATTTTTTGTAATGTTGAAATTCGAATTTCTTTCAAATTGTTTTCTACTTTTGAGATATACCCTTTATTTGTCCCACATTTTTCCGCTAATTCTTCTTGTGTTAAGCCTCGCTCTAAGCGTGCTTTTTGGATTAGGTATCCAATTTTAAATGCTTCATATCCTTTGTCAAATTCCTCCCTTGAGGATGTGCCTACCTTTCCGTAGTTTTCGTCAATAAACTCTTCAAGTGTTTTATTTGTCGTTTTCATATGCATTTTTGATTTTAAGAGCTCTTTCAATTTCTGCTCTTGGTGTTTTTTGCGTTTTTTTAGTAAATCCATTAATCAGAACAATAGAATTGTCTTTATCAAAAAAACAGAATATTCTACAAATGGTACCTGAATACTCTGTTCTAATTTCATATAGTCCCTTTTCTCCTGTAATATGCTTGAAGAAATCAATGGGAATTTGTTCTTGCTCTTTGATAATTTTCATTGTCCAAATAATCTTGTCTCGAATCTTAGGTCTTTGTTTGTCAAAATAGTTTTTAAAGTATTCCCCGTGGAATACTAATTGACGATGCTTCATGGATCAATTGTTATAAAGGTATACATAGTTGCCCGATCGGACAACCTTTTTGGATGATATAAATCTAGAGAGCTCAATTTGAGTTAGCTAACAGGTTATTGATAAAATACGCGCGGGGCACTGAGAGCTATTTCTAGGTATTGACAGATTGTGTCAAAACCTGAAAAAGCCGTTTTGCTAATTGCGAGCTATATGCGTAAAAACTACCTATAGGCTCTTCAGAGCTAATATTGCCAGTTTTAAACAACGAATTACAACAATTGTCGCACCATAGAGATGACATAGTGATATTTTTAGTATTTTTATAAAGAAATAATGAGATAGCAATGCAAGTGTTCGATAATAATAAGGTGCCGGTAAAGAAGTTGTGGCAGGTGATAGTGGCGTCGAGTGTGGGGACGGTCATTGAGTGGTATGACTTCTATATTTTTGGGAGTTTGAGTGCGATTATTTCGTTGAGCTTCTTTCCAAAAGAGGATCCGACGGCGGCGTTTATTTCGACTTTGGCGGCTTTTGGGGCGGGGTTTGTGGCGAGGCCTTTTGGTGGGGTGCTTTTTGGGAGGCTAGGGGATTTGATAGGGAGGAAGTATACGTTTTTGTTGACGCTGCTGTTGATGGGTGGGTCGACGTTTGCGATTGCGTTTATACCGAGTTATGAGAGGATTGGGTTGGTGGCTCCGGCTGTGCTTTTGGCATTAAGAATCATCCAAGGATTAGCCTTAGGGGGCGAATATGGGGGCGCCGCGACTTACGTCGCGGAATATGCACCAGACGCCGAACGCGGGAAGTACACGTCCTACATCCAAACGACCGCCACGCTCGGTTTCTTCGTCTCCATCCTAGTCATCTTAGCGACGCAGCAGCTTTTAGGCGATGCGGCCTTTAAGGACTGGGGCTGGCGGGTGCCTTTTGCGCTTTCTGGTATTCTAGTTGTTGTGTCTTATTTCATAAGAAGGAATATGGACGAGTCTCCACTCTTCTCTAAACTCAAGGTGGAAGGCAGACTCTCCGAAAATCCTTTAAAGGAAGCTTTCGCCAGTAAGGCGAATCGCCGTTTAATGTTAATTGCGATGTTTGGGGCGATTGTGGGGCAGGGGGTTGTTTGGCATACGGGACAATTTTATGCCCAAATCTTCATCAACAAAATCCTTCAGGTCGATTTCATTACGACGAACCTCATTATCGCCGCGAGTCTGGTGGTGGGCACGCCCCTCTTCGTGTATTTCGGGAGCCTGTCTGACCGGGTGGGTCGCAAGAAAATTATGCTGGGAGGTATGGCCCTCGCTGCGCTCGGGTACTACCCCCTTTTCTCGTGGATGTCCGCGATCGTAGCCCAGGAGGGCACGATGGTCAATGGCGCAATCTTCCTGACTTGGACCGGGAAGCTCGAACTGGCATTCATTTGCAGCTTATTAGTGACTTTCGCGGCGATGGCCTACGGCCCGATCGCCGCGTTCCTAGTCGAACTTTTCCCTACCAAAATCCGCTACACCTCCCTCTCCATCCCGTATCACTTTGCTAATGGGGTGTTCGGCGGATGTGCCCCCTTTGTGGCCACTTGGCTGGGAGCTGTCACACATTCGAATTTTGCCGGATTGTTCTATCCCATCGCCCTAGCTGCCTTAACGGTCATCGTGGGCATGATTTATTTACCTGAAACCAAAGGTAGACCACTTAGCGACTAAAATAGGACTATTCGAACAATTCGATGGATATAATTTTAAATATTTCCATTAAATAAATTAGACTTGGCACTAAACCAAAATGGGGGTATCTTTGTTTCTTATAATCGTTTTTCTGAGGCATAATTTTGTGTGACTCAGGATGGCGAAGCCGTTGAATATACTTTGATGTTAGCATTTTGGAATTAAATTTTAAAATTGACAAATCTTGGACTCTTTTTTTAGATAGAGATGGCGTTATAAACGAAAAAAGAGAAAATGACTATGTAAAAAATTGGGAAGAATTTGAATTTATTGACGGTTCGGTTGAGGCCATAGCTAAATTTTCTAAAATTTTTGGAAAAATAGTAGTTGTCACCAATCAGAGAGGTGTTGGCAAAGGACTTATGAGTAAAAGCCAATTGGATTTAATACATTGGAGAATGCAAAAAGAGTTAATTAATCAACACGCCTATATTGATAAAATTTATAGTTGTACTTGTTTGTCCGATGATTCAGATTGTAGGAAACCAAATGTCGGGATGGCGATTAAGTCCCAAAATGATTACCCATTAATTGATTTTAACAAATCAGTTATGGTTGGTGATTCTATTTCGGATATGCAATTTGGCAACAGGTTAGGGATGAAATGTATTTATATTTCAAAATTTAATTTAAGAGACAATTTGTTTGCGGCTACTCATTTTGAATCTCTTTATTCTTTTTGCATTTCACTAGAAAAATAGAATTGATTTTAAAATTTATATTTCATAAATAGAATGAAAAAAAATATTTTAATTACCGGTGGTGCGGGATTTATTGGATCTCATGTAGTTCGATTGTTTGTTAATAAGTATCCAGAGTTTAATATTATTAACCTAGATGCTTTAACGTATGCAGGTAATTTAGAAAACATAAAGGACATTGAAAATGCTTCGAATTACCAATTCGTAAAGGCAGATATATTAGATAAAAGTGCATTAGAACGTATATTTAGAGATTTTGATGTAACTGATGTTATACATTTAGCGGCAGAATCACATGTAGATCGATCAATTGTATCACCTTTAGATTTTGTTTTTACGAATGTTTTAGGAACGGTAAATTTATTAAATGAAGCGAAAGAATACTGGAAAGATGATATTTTAAGAACTAATTCTTCCGATTTTGAATGGGAAACAACTCGCAATCATTTGTTTTATCATGTATCTACCGATGAAGTTTATGGAAGTTTAGGAAAAATTGGGTTATTCACGGAGAAAACTTCTTATGACCCCAACTCTCCTTATTCTGCAAGTAAGGCATCAAGTGATCATTTTGTCCGTGCTTATGGGGAGACGTATCAATTGCCTATAGTTGTATCAAATTGTTCAAACAATTATGGCCCAAACCATTTTCCGGAAAAATTAATACCTTTATTCATTAATAATATTATTAATAAAAAGCCTCTGCCGGTTTATGGTGATGGATTATATACAAGAGATTGGCTTTATGTAAAAGATCATGCTATTGCAATTGATTTAGTTTTTAATAGAGGGGTGCGTGGGAACACTTATAATATTGGAGGTTTCAATGAATGGACAAATATAGAATTAGTTAAATTACTATGTAAGCAAATGGATGAAAAATTAGGTCGGAAGAATGGGGAGAGTGAAAGACTCATAACCTACATTAATGACCGAGCTGGCCATGACCGCAGATATGCGATTGATGCATCTAAAATTAATAGAGAATTAGGTTGGTACCCAACGGTAACTTTTGAACAGGGGTTAGAGGAAACGATTGAATGGTATCTAAATAATAATGAATGGCTGACTAATGTTACTAATGGAATCTACCAAAATTATTATGAAGAAATGTATAATAATAGATTATGAAACTAGAATTGACCCACTTACAAGATTGTTTTATCATTAAGGAAGATGTTTTCGAAGATTCTCGTGGATATTTCATGGAAACATTTAATCAGAAACAATTTAATGCATTAACAAATTTAGACTTAGAATTTGTTCAGGATAATCAATCTAGATCTTCCAAAGGTGTTTTGAGAGGCCTACACTTTCAAATAGGGGAGTCAGCTCAGGCAAAATTGGTTCGTGTATTAGAGGGGGCAGTTTTGGATGTTGCGGTAGATCTAAGGAAAGATTCGCCTAGTTTTGGACGGCACATTGAAATAGAATTAACGTCTGATAATCATAAACAATTATTTATTCCTGCTGGTTTTGCACATGGATTCGTTGTTCTTAGTGATTTTGCTACGTTTTTTTATAAAGTAGATAAATATTATCATCCAGGGAATGAATCTGGGATAGTATATAATGATATTGACTTAAATATTGATTGGAAAATACCCGTACACAATTTAAAATTATCAGAAAAAGATAAATCATTAGGGACATTTAAAGATTTGTTAAATAGTATGTAATCAGTTAATCAAATTAGTATATGAAAGGAATTATATTAGCAGGCGGTTCCGGCACTAGATTATATCCAATAACAAAAGGTATAAGTAAACAACTAATGCCTATCTATGACAAGCCAATGATTTATTATCCATTGTCTGTTTTGATGCTTGCTGGAATAAAGGAAGTATTAATTATTACAACCCCTGAAGACAGCGGTCAGTTTAAAAGACTTTTGGGCAATGGATCGGAGATCGGGTGCAGTTTTAGTTATGCTGTACAGGAAATCCCTAATGGCTTAGCACAAGCATTTGTAATTGGGGCTGATTTTATTGGTAACGATAAAGTAGCATTAGTCCTAGGAGACAATATATTTTATGGGGCTGGTTTTAGCAAGCTCGTTCAATCTTTTAATAATGTTGAAGGTGCTGCAGTGTTTGCTTATAAAGTGAATGACCCAGATCGCTATGGAGTTGTCGAGTTTGATAAAAACAATAAAGCTTTGTCACTTGAAGAAAAACCGATATCACCAAAGTCAAATTTTGCAGTGCCGGGTTTGTATTTTTACGATAACCAAGTAGTAGAGATTGCTAAAAACATTCCCGCCTCCCCAAGAGGAGAATATGAAATAACTGATGTGAACAAAGTATATTTAGAGCGAAAGCAATTACAAGTAGGAATCATGAATAGGGGTACTGCTTGGTTAGACACAGGAACTTTTGAATCTTTGGCAGACGCTTGTGAGTTTGTTAGAGTGATTGAAAAAAGACAAAGCCAAAAGATAGGATGTATTGAGGAAGTAGCATACAGAATGGGTTTTATTGATAAAACACAACTACTTGTTTTAGCTGACAAATATTCTAAAAGTGGGTATGGGTCATATTTAAAAAATATTACTAAAATATAATAAATACTTTTAAAAAGTAAAAAGTGGAACAATATACTTTAGCCATACAAGATATTAGAAATGAAACAGATGATACAATTACAATTTGTTTCAAACAGCCTGGTTTGAGAAAAATGAAATACCAAGCGGGGCAATACATGACATTAATTTTTAAAATTAATGGACGAAGATACTCTCGACCTTATTCCTTTTCCTCTGCGCCTTCTGTTGATTCTACTTTAGACGTAACTGTGAAACGAGTGCCCAAAGGAATAGTCTCGAATTATATTTTAAATGAAATAAAAGTAGGAGATGTAGTTGAGGTAGTGGGGCCAACGGGAGATTTCATATATCTCCCTGTTAATGTAAATCCTAGGATTTATTTATGGGGTGTAGGGAGTGGAATTACTCCACTCTTTTCTTTAGCTAAAGAAATACTAAGCTCACAACCTAGTGCTAAAATTCATTTGGTTTATGGGAATAAGTATAAAGTGTCAACGATATTTTTGGAGAAAATACTTGAGCTGCAGAAAAAATACAAATCAGAGTTTAATGTTACTCTTTTTTTTAGTCAAGAATTGTCGTTAGACGAAAAGGATGGTTTTTATGGACGTATTTCTTCAAGTTTTGTATCTGATTTAGTTTCTAATAATTCTGAAGGTGAAGAGAGTCAACATTATATTTGTGGTCCCAAAGGGTTAAAAGAAGCCGTTAAAAATTCTTTACTTGAACTATCAATTTCTGAATCAGCTATCTATAGTGAAGAATTTCAAATTTTAATTGACCCTAAAGAATTAGATGGTGTTAAAGACAGCATGATCAATTTTTATTTTAATGGAGATCAAGTTAAGATATTTGGCCCCAAAGGAAAATCTGTACTAAATAGTGCACTGGATCACAATTTGGAAATACCCTATTCTTGTCAAACAGGTATTTGTAATAGTTGTAAGGCAACTGTTGTAAAAGGAAATTTGAAAATGATTGGGTTATCTCAAGAAAGAAAAGATTTAAATACAGATGAATTTTTGCTTTGTTGTAGTTATCCAATAACTAATGAACTTGTCATTAAAGTAAATTAATTTATAGAATATGAAAGTAGTAATTTTCGCTGGTGGTTTCGGTACCAGATTGATGGAAGAAACAGAGGCAAGACCCAAGCCAATGGTAGAAATAGGGGGGAAACCTATATTATGGCACATATTAAAAATGTACGAGCATTTTGATTATAATGAATTTATCATATGTTTGGGTTATAAGGCGACATATATAAAAGAATATTTTTATAACTATTACTTGCATAATTCTGATGTAACAATAGAATTAGCAAATAACAATATAAGTGTACATTTTTCTGAAACAGAGTCATTTAAAGTTACTCTTATTGATACTGGTTTACACACAAATACTGCAGGGAGATTAAAACGTATCCAAAAATATGTCAATAATGAACGATTCATGTTAACATATGGTGATGGTGTTGCTGATGTGGATTTTAATAAATTACTAGCATTCCATAATTCTCATGGCCGATTAGCTACACTTACCAGTGTTCAAGTGCCTGGGAGGTTTGGGAATCTTGAAATAAATGATTTTGGAGAAGTTGCGACTTTTGTTGAAAAGCCTGCAGGAGATGGGATGTGGATTAATGGCGGTTTTTTTGTTTTAGAACCCGGAATATTTGAATATTTAACTGAGGATATGGATGATGTGCAATGGGAGAAAGGTCCTTTAGGGGAAATAGCTTCTAACAATCAATTGGCAGCTTACAAACATTTTGGATTTTGGAAATGTATGGATGCATTAAGAGATCGTATTGAGTTAGAAGAAATGTGGAATAATGGTAAAGCAAAATGGAAAACATGGTAAATTTTCAAGAGTTAGTTAATCTATACTGCGGTAAAAAAATATTTTTAACAGGTCATACTGGGTTTAAAGGATCGTGGTTGCTGAAGATTTTATCATTATTAGGAGCAGAAATAAAAGGTTACGCCCTAGAGCCACAGACATCAAATGACTTATTTAACTTAATTGGTGGTAATGATTTATGTGATTCAATTATTGGAGATTTAAGAAACAAAAAAAAGCTTGAAAAAGAAATTCTTGATTTTCAACCAGATTTTATTTTTCATTTGGCGGCACAACCTTTAGTAAGATTATCATATGAAATCCCTGTTGAAACTTTTGAAGTTAATGCAATTGGAACAGCTAATGTTCTGGATTCTGCTAGGCTTTTGAATAAAAAATGTAGCATAATATTAATTACTACAGATAAAGTTTATCACAACTATGAGTGGATATATCCATATCGTGAAAGTGATCGTTTAGGAGGTTATGATCCGTACAGTGCTAGTAAGGCTTGCTCTGAATTGATCATTGAATCATATCGCAATTCATTTTTTAACATATTGAAATACGAGGATCATTTGAAAGGAATTGCAGTTGCACGTGCGGGGAATGTAATCGGTGGTGGAGATTGGGCTAAAGATAGATTAATACCAGATATTGTTCGTTCTTTGATTAACCAAAAACCAATTTCAATACGGAATCCTAATTCTGTAAGACCATGGCAGCATGTTTTGGAGCCCTTATTAGGATATCTTACCTTGGGTGTTTATTTAGAAAAACAACCTATTGAATATTCAAGTGCATATAATTTTGGTCCTCAAGCAGAAGACGCATTGTCTGTGGAAAATATGTTAGAATTAGCAATTAATTCTTGGGGTTCTGGAGAATTTATGGTTGAAAAACAAATTAATCAACCACATGAAGCGGGCTTACTCAAGCTTGATATAAGTAAAGTTAAATCTGAGTTGAATTGGATTCCGAAGTTTAATGCAATAAAAACTATTAATTATACTTTAGACTGGTATAAGGCTTTTATTGCAAATTCTAGCTCCATAAATGAATTTACCGAAGAGCAAATAATGAATTTTATAAATTGTTAATATGCATGTAGTTGTTTCTGGTGGTACAGGTTATTTGGGAAGTAGTTTAATTAAATTATTTTTATTAAAAGGGATTAAGATATCTATTTTAATTAGAAATAAATCGTCACTAACTAGAATAGAAGAATTTCGTAATAGCGTTAATTTAGTCAATATAGATGAATCAAATAAATTAGAGAATTTATTTGAAAACGAATCCATATGTGGCGTTATACATACAGCTACTTGTTATGGTCGGAAAAATGAGACCCTTAATTTAATGCTTGAATCAAATTTGATGTTTCCTATAAAGTTATTGGAAATCGCAATTAAACATAAGGTCCAATTTTTTATTAATACTGATACATCACTACCTAGAGAATTAAATTTTTACTCTCTTTCAAAATCACAATTAAAGGATTGGTTTAAATATTATTCTGATTATATAAAGATTATTAATGCAATACCAGAATATTTTTATGGACCCAATGATGACGAAAATAAGTTTGTGACAAGTGTTTTTATTAAGATGTATAACAATGCGGAGTCAATTGAATTCTCAAAGGGCGATCAGTTGAGGGATTTTATTTATATTGATGATATTTCCAACGCATTTTATTGTATTGTAGAAAATTTGGACAAAGTCAAAACATTAACTGATATCCCTATTGGTTCTTCTGAAACGATATCCTTAAAAAATATGGTTTTATTGATTAAAGATAAGCTAAAGAATAATTTCACCAAACTTAATTTCGGGTATTTACCTACACGACCAGGTGAAATAATGTATTCAAAGGCAGATATATCTATATTGAAATCATTTGGCTGGCACCCTAAAGTAACATTGGACGAGGGGATACAAAACATCGTAAAACTCAAAATAAACAAATAATAAATCATGGGAAATATTGAGATAAATTTAAAAACATTTAAAGAACCAATTGCGGGAGTAGATTATATTCCTGTTACAGGTAAAATTATTGAAGAGGATGATTTGCTTTTATGTATTGAATCAGTTGCTGATGGTTGGTTAACTGCTGGAAGATTTTCTAATCAGTTTGAAATTGATTTTGCAAGATATTTCAAGGCGCCAAAAGCATTACTGGTAAACTCAGGTTCATCAGCAAATTTAGTTGCTTTTTATACTCTAACTTCTCCAAAATTAGGGGAAAGAGCTATAAAGCCAGGTGATGAGGTTATAACTGTTGCCGCTGGTTTTCCAACTACCGTTAATCCTATTATCCAATTTGGCGCTGTTCCAGTTTTTATTGATGTAGATATAGCAACGCATAATGTTAAGGTTGAATTATTAGAACAAGCTATAAGTACAAAGACTAAAGCAATAATGATTGCACATTCATTAGGTAATCCATTTGATTTAGATGAAGTTATGCGTGTTGCTAAGAAGTATAATCTTTGGGTAATTGAAGATGATTGCGATTCGTTAGGTGCGACATATAATGGCCAAAAAACAGGAACGTTTGGAGATATTTCAACTTTTTCGTTCTATCCGGCACATCATATTACAATGGGTGAGGGTGGAGCTGTGTTGATTAATAATCCAGTTCTAGCTAAAATAGCTGAGAGTTTTCGGGATTGGGGTCGAGATTGTTATTGTGAACCTGGGAAAGATAACACTTGTGGTTGCCGATTCGGGCAACAATTAGGAAGTTTACCTTATGGATATGATCACAAATATACTTATTCACATATTGGATTTAACTTAAAAGTTACTGATATGCAAGCGGCATTGGGGCTTTCACAATTTAAAAAATTAGATAGATTTGTTGAAAAGCGTAGAGAAAATTTCGGGATATTATATAATAAGATGAAAGAATTTGAAGATGTATTTATATTACCTGAAATCACTCCAAATTCAAACCCATCCTGGTTTGGGTTTTTAATTACGTTACGTGAGGGTGACGCAAATGATCGTCATATGTTAGTACAGCATTTAGAAGAAAATAAAATAGGTACTCGTTTATTGTTTGCTGGAAATTTATTAAGACAACCTGCTTATTCTAATATTTCTCATCGTGTTGTTGGCGACTTAACAAATACAGACATAATCATGAATCGATCGTTCTGGTTAGGCGTTTGGCCAGGATTAAATGAAAGTCATTACGATTATATCGTTGGAGTAATTAGAAATTATTTAAATAATTAATAATAACATAATTAGATGAAATATTTGATAACAGGAGGCTGTGGATTCATTGGTTCAAATCTTGCTGCCGAAGTTTTGAAGCAAAATGACGAATTATTTATTATTGATAATTTATCCCGTTTTGGGAGTTCTGCTAATTTAGAATGGTTAAAGTCTAAAGGGCAGTTTAAATTTTTCCCATTTGACATTAGAAATTTGAACGATGTTGAAACCGTAATAAAGGAGGTGAAGCCAGATTATGTATTTCATCTATCAGGTCAAGTTGCAATGACTACATCAATTGCAAATCCTCGATTAGATTTTGAGGTTAATGCTTTAGGAACATTTAATTTACTTGATTCTATACGTAAATATTCTTCTGAATCTATTGTACTGTATTCTTCTTCCAATAAAGTTTATGGGGATTTTGAACAATTTAATTTCAAAGAAGAAAATACACGATACGTTTGCAATGAATATCCTAATGGATTTCCTGAGTCAATTTCTCTAAATTTCTCCTCGCCTTATGGTTGTTCTAAAGGAGCTGCTGATCAATATTTAATTGATTATTACCGGATTTTTGGAATTAAAACAGTTGTTTTTAGACACTCTTCAATGTATGGAAGCAATCAGCATTCAACCTATGATCAAGGATGGGTTGGTTGGTTTTGTCAACAGGCATTAGATTTTAAAAATAGCAGAAACAGTGAACCGTTTACTATTTCAGGAAATGGGAAACAAGTAAGGGATGTATTACATTCTTCTGATGTTGTTAATCTATATTTTTCTGCAAAAGATAATGTTAATGCATATGGTCAGGTTTTTAATATAGGCGGGGGCGTAGAAAATAGCTTATCCTTGGTAGAATTATTTGAATTATTGGAAAATATCCTAAATATTAAAATGGTATATAAACAATTACAATGGCGTGAAAGTGACCAAAAGGTATTTATTGCTGACAATAGCAAAGTTAAGTCATTAATAAATTGGTTACCTAAAATTGATAAAAAGAGTGGAATAAATAATATGATAGAATGGTTGCAAAATTAGAATATCGATTTCGTATAAAATTTCATTCAAGTTGAGAATTAAATGCAAAAACAAATACTTCTTTCTATATGTATACCCACTTATAATAGATCAAAAGCTTTAAGAGGAAATTTAAATGAATTATTTAAGCAAGTTTATGATAAGGGTTTACCAGTTGAAATAATTATATCCGACAATAACTCATTAGACAATACTAGAGAAATAGTTGATGAATTTATAATAAGAGGAATGCAAATTCGCTATATTAGGAATTCTACAAATATAGGAATGGATGGTAATTTTGCACAATGTTACAAAAGCGCTATTGGTAAATATATTCTTGTACTTGGTGATGATGATTATCTAATCGATGGAATGCTTGAAAAATTACTATTTAAATTAGTTGATCAGGATTATGGACTAATTCATTTAAATACTAGGGGCGGTGACGAAATTTCTGATATAGTTTTCTGCGATTCAGAGTTATTTCTAAAAGAGGTAAGCTACTGGATAACATATATAACTTCAAATATTGTTAATAAAAAGTATATTGAAAATTATTGTTTTGACCTCTACCACGGCACATTTTTAACAATTGTTCCGTTATATTTAACAGCAACAATAAATAGTCAAAAAAATCTATTGGTGAATGAGCGTGTATTTTCTGATGGTAAAGATGTAAGATCAAATGGAGGATATAATTTTTTTCAAGTATTTGTTGAAAATTACCTTTGCATTTGGGAAAATTATGTTTTTGACAATAAAATTTCATTAAAATTATATTTGTGGATTAAGAAAGATATATTTAAAAAATATATTCTTTATAATGCATTCAATTTATTAATAAAAAAAAATGAGAGCAATTATGATTTAAAAGGAGCTTTCTCAATCATATATCGCCGGTATTTTGGACATCTTTATTTTTATTACTATTTCACATTTTATGCGTTAAAAGTTCTTATTAGAAAGATTGTAAAATAATTAGTTTTGGAAAAAATTGTTATTAGTTTTTGTATCTCAACTTATAATCGTGAAACTAAATTATTAAGATTAATTTATGATTTGTTGAAATTTGTTGGTGATAGTATTGAAGTTGTTGTTTCAGATAATAACTCGTTAGATAGTACTTTTGAAAAACTTTCATACATTCGTGATTCAAGATTAAGAATTTTCAGTAATAAGGAAAATATTGGTGCTATTCCGAATTATATTAAATCAATTTCTCTTGCACGAGGGGAATTTGTAATATTCTGTACAGATAAAGATTCAATTAATGTATTAGAATTGCCAAAGATTATTGAATTTCTAAAAATTAATAGCAATTTATCTACTGGTATTATTGCAATAGATGCGCTTTCAATAGAACCTAATTTAATTTTTAATAAAGGGAGAACTGGATTAGCTAATTTAGCTTACCTATCAAGACATCCAACTGGATATTTTTTTAACAATACTTTATTACGCCAATTATTAAAAGAGAATGATTATACTAATAATTTAAAATATGGAGTATTCCCTTTTGAATTTATCGTAACTAATTTGTGCTTATTAGGAAAATCTGCAAAAGTTAATTTTCCTTTTTTTTTCGGGGAAACCTCTAGCGATACTAATTTAGTAAAATCTTTTTCTTTCTCTACAGCTCAAAATAATATCTATTTTTTTCCTGAAGAAAGGTTTAGTATGTTTTTAAAATATGTAAATCATTTGTGCTCTCTTCCAATATCTTATTTTGATAAAATTAATTTACTGAAAATTTTAATTAGAAGAACATTAGGGTTAGTTACAGTATTTTATAAAAAAATGGTTGAAGATGAATCTGTATGCAATCATTATGGCATTTTGTCAAAAAAAGTTGGTTTTTATACAATTATCAAGAATTATATAACATTCGTTAGCCAATTTATTCTCAGATGTAGTTTTAGTAATATATTTATTCGAATATTTATAATTATTATAATTCATTTTGATTTTAGGTTAATCTCAAGAGTCTTTGTTAATAAATTGTTAAAATGATAAAAATTGCGGGTCTTGTCGTTATTTATAATTCAGATTATCAGGATGTTTTCAAGAATATTTATACATATCTTCCTGAGTTAGACAGGTTGTACATATTCGATAATTCCGATAATGGTTCTGACAATGAACTTATTTATAATTCTATCTCAGAAAAAGTTGTTTATGTAAGTTTCCTAGATAATATGGGGATTGCATTTGCCTTAAACTATTTTTGTAAAATTGCTATACTGGATGGATATAAGTATCTTCTTACTATGGACCAAGATAGTTCCTTTTCTATAGGAGATTTTAAAGATTATTTAACAGAACTTAGTGTAATAGATGATTTAACTGCTATTATTGCTCCATTATACTTTGGTGAAGATTCAGATAATTATCAGTTTTATACCTCTGGTTCTATTATTAATTTGAATATATGGAATCAAGTTTCAGGGTTTGATGAAAATTTATTTATTGATGAAGTAGATGGCGATTTCACATTCAGAGTATTACAATTTGGGTACAAGTTAAAAAAAAGTAATTCAATAGTTTTAAATCATCTATTGGGAACGAAAAAATCTAAAACAATATTTGGAAGGCATTTTACAAGTGACAATCATTCATTTATCAGAAAGTATTATATTGCCAGAAATCGAGTTTATTTAATTAAAAATCGCCGGGAAGTATTCTGGTTATATTTTAAGGATTCATTTGTTAAACTTTTAAATATGATTATTGTTGAGGATAATTTATTGTTGAAATTTAACTACATTTTAAGAGGGGTAATTGATGGGTTGTTTAATAATATGGGTAAAATTAATTTATGATTTCAGTTGCAATAGCTACTTTCAACGGCGATAAATATATTAAGGAGCAAATTTTATCTATTGTAAATCAGACTTTAGCTGCCTCAGAGATAATTATATCTGATGATAACTCTAGCGATAACACAATAAGTATTATTGAAGAATTAATGTTAGATTTTCCTGAAATTAAATTATTTAAAAATTATGAAAATTTAGGAGTTATAAAAAATTTCAATAAAGCTATTAGGTTATGTAGTGGTGATTATATTGCATTGTGTGATCAAGATGATTTTTGGGAGCCTAGTAAACTAGAGACTCAATTTTCTTTGATGAAAAAATATGAGTTATTTTCAAGTAAACCTTATTTAATTGTTCACGATGTAACTCTTGTTGATTCTAATTTAAACGTGATAGATAGTTCATTTTTAAATTATACTGGTTTATTATCTGTAAAAAACTCCTTTAAACAATTGTTAGTATGGAATAGAAATATTGGGTGTTCAATGTTTTTTAATAAGCGTTTAAAGTTAATATTAGGAGATTTGGGAGATAATGCTTTAATGCACGATCATTGGATTAGTTTAATCGCGTTAATTTCAGGTGAAATTATTTTGCTTGATCATAATTGTATTAAATATAGGCAGCACAATCATAATGTTACAAAAACAATTAAAAGAAACTTATTTGACGTACTGATTTCATTTTTTTATCAAGACAGTTCATACTTAGTCAAACAAATAAACCAAGCAAAAGAATTTTATCAATCTTATGATAATGTTATTAAATATTCAGACAGGTTAGTGCTTAGAAGATTTATTAGGTTGGAACAGAAGTCAGTAATATTTAGAAAATGCTATGTCCTGATTTTAAAAATATTTAATGTTGCAATATGAAAATTATTCATTTAGATATTTTTTATTCATTTGTTAATCTTTTTTTTCGACTGGTAACTGGACCGCTAACTATGTTACTTATATCGATTTATCTAAATCCAGAAGAGCAAGGCTATTGGTATTTATTTGGGGGTATTACAGCATTCAGTGTGCTTGCTGATTTGGGCTTTACAAATATTATTTTACAATTTTCAGCTCATGAGTATGTTAAATTTCGAGAAATCAACAATATAATTGAAGGTTCAGAATCTGATCTAATTACTTATGGTTTATTATTGAAGTTTGTAATTAATTGGACATTGAGAGCTTTAATATTCCTTTATCCTTTAATCTTTTTAGTTGGGGTCTATTATTTACATAGAGATGATAAAGTTTTGGAATATATAATTCCGTGGATAATATATTCATTAGGAACTGTATTGGCATTTATTGCTAATGTGTTTATTTCTTTTATTGAGGGGATGAATAAAATTTCTTTTGTCCAAAAGCAAAGGTTAATATCTTCTATTATTAGTTTGGTTTTAACAGTGTTGTTATTGTTGTTAAACCAAACTCTTTATGCTTTGGCTATAGGTATGATAATAAGTTCTTGTTATTTATTATTGATTATACTTTATAAGAATTATAAAACACTAATTAAGTTAATTGCCTTTTCTAAAGGTGGTGTTTATGATTGGTATGGAGCATTTATTCCGCTATTTAGGAGGTATGCTATAAGTTTCGCAAGTGGATTTTTTATACTTCAAATGTTTATCCCCCTTTCGCATTTTTATTATGGTTCAATTATTGCTGGTAAAATCGGAATTACTTTAGCTTTAATAAATTCCATTTTTCAAATAAGCAATATATGGATTTATACTATTAATCCCAAGATTAATTCTTTGATTGCAAAAAGGAGATTTATTAAATTAGATGAATTATTTGATAAAAGAATGGTATACGCGATCCTTTCTTATCTGATTTTATTTGTTGTGTTCTTATCATTTTTTCGTATCAAAAGCGATGTTTTAATGTTGTCAAATCTATTAAAAAGGTTTCTAGATCTTCAATCTATAATATTTCTTTTTTTAGCATATTTTTTTCAATTGTTAGTAAATTCTTGGGCAACATATATACGAGGCTTTAAAATTGAGCCATTTGTTTTACCATCATTTATATTGTCATTGTATATTATTAGTATTTTTCTTTTTGTGGGCAATTATTTTGATTATAAATATCTTTTTATCGGGTTTTTATCATCCTATTTATGGTGGCTTCCGGTTGCTCGCTATATTTTTTTAAAGCACAAGAAAATTGAGCAATCTCGATTTATTTAATATGAATAATTGGTTATATAGACTTATGAATTTGTTCTTCTTTGGTCTTGTTTTTATTCTAACGAGGCAAATTCCTTTTTCGTCCTTTTCATTACTAATGAATATTAGTTTGGTGGGTGTTTTCTTATCATATTTTTGTTTATATAAAATTAGAGTTGCTGCTTTATCTTTATTAGATGAATTTTTAGTTTTTTTTATTTTCATATTAATTCTCCATTTGGGATATTCAGTTTTATTACAATCTAATAAATTAGAATATTCTGTTAGATTTTTTATTATTATATTGTCTATATTGTTGGCGTATTATTTGAATAAAATACCAATAAGAAGTTTATACTATTTTGTTGCTATTGTTTTATTACAAGCTCTTTTTGTGATTTTTGTTGAAATAATTTGTCTTTTCTTTGACAATGGTGAAAATGTCGCCATTTTGCAAAGTATTGTAAAATTTTATGAATGGGGTTCAATATACTCAAATGGAACTTTTTATCATATTCAGATAAAAGGTAATGCTCTATTGCCATTTACTTATATGGTGGTTACTATTGTATGGGTCAATAAAAGGTTATTAAGAATAATTTTTTTGATTTCTACAATATTTGCTGGAAATTTTGCTTTTCTGATTTCAATTTTTTTTTTTCACACACTTTTATTTTTATTGAACTTAAAAAAAAACTATAAATCTTACTTAAAGATTTTTGTTGTTTTTTTATTGTTAATTGTTCTTTCTTCTACAATTATTGGTTTTGTTATTGAAAAAATTAATTCAAAATTAGATGACTCTATATTTGAGAGATTTGAGCAAAAAAAGTATTTATTAGATCATTTGACAAATAATCCATTTTCTATTTTGTTTGGGAATGGCTTAGGAACTACGCTTAATGTTCAAAGTTATACTAGAGATTATAGAGATTCTATTTATTTTGAAATTCAACCATTGTACTTTTTAGATCAAATGGGGGTTATTTTATTTTCTTTTTTTATTTTATTAAATATTGGTTTTGTTTATAGAAATTATAAAAATTACTCTTTATTAGTAATCTATGTTAGTTATATATTATATTCATTTTCTAATCCATACATTTTGGACACTAATCATATTGTTGTTATTATGGTTTTAAATATTATACAGTACAATTATTTATCTAAATGTAATAAATGGAAGTTTACGCATTAATTGTTTTATATAATCCAGACTTTGATTCTTGTTTAAGTAATTTGTATTCAATAAGAAATCAAGTATCTAAGGTGATTGTCATTGATAATTCTCAGTGTGAGATTGATAAGGACAATTTTGATGGTATAATTGATTTTTATTATTTTAATAATAATGTTGGAGGTATAGCACAAGCTCAAAATTTAGGGATAGAATATGCACTTAGTGATGGTGCAGATTTTATTCTTTTGTTGGATCAGGATAGTTTTTCGTCTCCTGAAATGGTTTCAATTTTAATTCGTGATTTTTTCAAAGTAAGAAATTCTGGGTTTAACATAGCAGCAATTGGCCCACAGGCGATTAATGCTGAATCGGGGATTCCTTACGCTCCTCGATTTAGAAAGTTTTCACATTTTGATTTAGACTCAAATGTTTTATTCTGTAATGAATTAATAAGTTCAGGGACTTTAATTGATATCTCTGTTTTCAAGACAGTTGGTACAATGAATGATATTTTATTTATAGATGGTGTTGATCATGAGTGGTGTTGGAGAGCTAAGTCTTATAATTATATTTTATCTTTAACAAAGAATGCTAGTTTATTTCATTCATTAGGAGAGGGAGATAAGTCTTTTTTCGGAATTAGGATTTCTATTTCTAGTCCATTTAGAATTTATTTTCAATATAGGAACTTTATTTATTTATGTTTTCAAAATCATGTGCCATTTTATTGGAAAGTGAATAATTTTATTAAATACTTTGTGAAATATTTTTACTACCCAATTTTTGTTTCAAAACATTATTTTGCTAGGATTAATGTTGGAATTATTGACGGATTTAAATTGTTATTTTTAAGATGAAATATATATTAATTACTGGTGGAGCGGGATTTATTGCCACACATTTGATAGAAGTACTAATTGAAAATTCTGGAAATTTTATAGTTGCAGTTGATAATCTTTCAATGTGTGATGATAAAAATATATCAAAATTTTATAACAAGGCAAATTTTGCTTTTCATAAAGTAGAGTTAACTAATCAACACGATTTAGCTCTAATTTTTAAACAATACGACTTTTCTTTAGTATACCACCTGGCAGCTAATTCGGATATTAGTAGAAGTTTTACGAATCCAAGTATAGATTATAATAATACGTTCAATACAACATGGAATGTTTTAGAACAACTAAGAATTAATCACATTAAACAATTTATTTTTGCTTCTACATCTGCAATTTTTGGAGAGGTTGGGGAAAATATAATTGATGAATCTTTTGGTCCTATTTTACCAATTTCACATTATGGTGCTGGAAAGCTTGCATCTGAAGCTTTTATTTCATCATTTGCTTATAATTATGATATTGAGTCTTTGATAGTGAGGTTTCCGAATGTTATTGGAGAATATTCAACACATGGAGTAATTTATGATTTTATTAATAAGTTAAAAGTAAATCATACTGAATTAGTTGTCCTTGGTGATGGTAGGCAAGAGAAGTCTTATTTATATGTAAAAGATTTAATTAGAGCAATTCAATGTGCTTGGGATGCCAAAGTGGATAAAGTTGATATTTTCAATATCGGAGGAATTGACACTATAAATGTTTCTGAAATTGCTCGTATTGTTGTTGAAAATATCGGATTGGGGTCAAAAATCTCTTACACAGGTGGTGATCGTGGATGGAAAGGTGATGTTCCCAAATTCTCTTATGATATAAATAAAATATTAAGTACTAAATGGATTCCAAAATTTAATTCAAAAGAAGCCGTTGAGTTGACAGTTAAGTCATTAATTAAAGAAATATGGTAATAAGTAAAACCCCATTTAGGATTAGTTTTGTAGGTGGTGGCAGTGACCTTCCTTCGTATTATTTAAACCACGGAGGGGCTGTTTTAAGCACGAGCATTGATAAATATATTTATTTATCAATGCATAGTTATTTTATCGGTAATAAATATTTTTTAAAATATTCAAAGAATGAGTTAGTTGATACAATAACTGATATCAAGCATCCAATAATTAGAGAAGTTTTTAGACACTTTGACATCACGGGAGTAGATTTCAATAGTAGTGCAGATTTACCTTCTGGTACAGGTATGGGTTCTTCTTCTTCATTTACTTCTGGTCTTATAAATTTATGTTGTACGTTTAAAGGTATGTACATGTCAAGAGAGTCAATTGCTGATTTGGCCTGTAAAATTGAAATAGATATTTTAAAAGAGCCAATAGGAAAACAGGATCAATATGCATGTGCAGTAGGAGGATTAAATTTCATTGAATTTAATAAGGACAATACTGTGAATGTAGAAAAAATCCATTTGGATGTTGAAAAAAGTGACACAATGTCCAATAATTTGTTGCTTTTTTATTTAGGAAATACAAGAAGCGCTTCAAGCGTTTTGGGGGAGCAGAAACAAAATATTGAAGATGGGAAAAAGATTGAGAATTTAAGTAAAATGGTAAAATTAGCTTATGAGCTTAAATCTGAAATTTTAAAAGGAGAAATTGATGCTTTAGGTGAAAGTCTACATAAGGGGTGGATCTTAAAGAAAGAACTTGCATCAGGCATTTCAAGTGAGGTCATTGATCATTATTATGATTTAGCAATTAATGCTGGTGCGATGGGGGGTAAATTGCTCGGAGCAGGCGGAGGAGGTTTTTTATTATTTTACGTTAAACCGGATAAACATACGAAAGTAAAAAATGCATTAAGAGATTTAACTTATACAGAATTTAAATTCGATAATTCAGGAACAAAAATTATATATTAAAAATGGAAAATACAGTTAAAAACTACTTAACAAATTTAGTTTCAACTATTCAATCTTTAAAAATTGAAGAATTTACTAATGTTGCTAGCGTATTGAGAGAAGCTCGTTCAAAAGGGAAGCGCATCTTTATTTTTGGTAACGGAGGTAGTGGATCTACAGCAACACATTTTGCTTGTGATATTAATAAGGGTGTATCATACGGTAAAAAAGAAAGATTTAGAGTTATTTGCTTAAATGATAATATTCCAACATTGTTAGCATATAGTAATGATGTAGGTTATGATGTTGTTTTCAAGGAACAATTAGAAAATTTTGTAGAACAAGGAGATATAGTTATAGGAATCAGCGGTAGTGGAAATTCGAAAAATGTATTATCTGCTATGGAACTTGCAAAGGAAAAATTAGCAATAACCATAGGAATTACTGGTTTTATGGGGGGTAAACTTAAAGAAATCACTGATTACTCAATAAATGCAAATTTCAATGATATGCAAATTTCTGAAGATATTCATATGATTTGGGTTCACATTATGATGAAATGTTTTGAAAATGACTTGTAAGTCAAGTGTTTTAATGTCCTTGTTTTATAAGGAATCTTCTGTATACCTTGAAACTACATTATCATCTTTAGCTAATCAAACTAGAAAAGCTGATGAAATTATAATAGTAGTAGAGGGAGAATTATCTGCAGAATTAAATGATATTTTAAATAAATGGGAGCAATACTTTGGCAAAAATGTATTAATTCTTGTCAATGCAAAAAATGAAAAAGGTTTTGTAGCCTGTTTAAATTTGGGCTTAAAGATTGCTAAAAATGAAATAATTATTAGGATAGATACTGATGATTTTAGTGAGCCGAATAGAATTGAAGTTCAAATGGCAGAATTTGAAAAAGATCCTAATTTAGCTTTATTGTCTGGTCAATTAGCAGAGTATGATGAAAATCTGAAAGGTGAGCCAAAAATAAGGAGAGTGCCCTTGTCTTATTTAGATATATTAAAATATGCTAAAATGAGAAATCCAATTAATCATCCAACTGCTGCATATAGACGTAAAGTTGCATTAGAATTAGGTTCTTACCCAAATGTTGGGTCAAATGAAGACTATGCTTTATTTACTACTTTTTTCAAAAACGATTATTATACAATCAATTTGGAAACTCAATTAGTTAAGGCTAGAACAGGAAATGCTTTATATTCAAGAAGAAGAGGTAAAAAATATTTAAAAGGGGAATTGGAATGCTTGGAGTATATTTATAGAATTGGTTTTTTTTCATATCCCATTTACCTATTTCATCGAATTACTAGAATTATATTAAGAAATATGCCCGTTGGTGTAATTCGATTTACTTATAAATTTTTACGGTAAATGAAAGAAGTTATTATTTTAGCAGGGGGCTTTGGGACAAGATTGAAATCCGTAGTAAGTGATTTGCCTAAGTGCTTAGCTGAAGTTTCTGGAAACCCCTTTTTATCATACGTCATAGATAGTCTAATTAGTTATAATTATAATCATTTTGTTTTTTCCCTGGGGTATAAATCAGAAGTTATAATTGAATTTATAAAAACAAATTATCCTAAATTAAATGCTACTTATTCAATAGAAGAGGATCCCCTATTTACAGGAGGCGCAATAAGACTTGGATTAGAAAAGTGTCGAGAGCATAATGTTTTAATTATTAATGCTGATACTTATTTTGGATTTGATTTAGATCAATTTTTGTCAAAGCATATTGATCAAAATTCAGATATATCAATAGCATTGAAATATATGGAAAATTTCGACAGATATGGAGTAGTGAAGTTTGATGAAAACAATGTTATAAATAGCTTCGAGGAAAAGAAATTTCAAAAAAGAGGATTCATAAATTGTGGGTATATAATTATTAAAAAGAATGTTTTAATGGACATGCCACTTAATATTCCATTTTCGTTTGAAAAGGATTTTTTATTTCTTAATCTTTCTAAATTGAAATTATTAGCTTTTGTTGCCAATGGTTATTTTATTGATATCGGAATTCCCGAGGATTTCATAAAGTCGAATTTAGATTTTAAAGGGATCACTTCTTTAAACGATTTAAATTCAATTTAAATTGATTTTGTTAACAGGAAGTAATGGTTTTCTCGGTAAATATTTAATTCAAAATTTGCCGCCAATGAGTGTTAAAACGCTCAATAGAAGTAATAGTGATTACGAGGTTGATTTATCTGTAAACACACCTTGCTTTAAAGGTGAATTTGAAACAGTGATACATAATGCAGGCAAAGCGCATATTATTCCAAAATCTAAAGAAGAAATAGCTTCCTTCTATAATGTAAATGTAATAGGCACAAAAAGTTTATTAAATGGGTTATCTAAATTTCCACCTAAGCGCTTTGTGTTTATTAGTTCTGTAAGTGTTTATGGATTAACTCAAGGTGAAAATATTAATGAGACTAGTCCATTAATTGCTAGAGATCCTTATGGTCGAAGTAAGATTGACACTGAAGATATTGTAAAAAAGTGGTGTGAGCATTATAATGTTACTTGTACCATTCTCAGATTACCACTTGTTGTAGGGGCGAATCCCCCAGGGAATTTAGGTTCACTGATATACGGGATTAAAAATGGGTATTATTTTAATATAGCTGGGGGTAATGCAAAAAAGAGTATGGTATTAGCATCTGATATTGCTAAATATATTTTAGATGCGGCAGAGGTTGGTGGTATATACAATTTAACTGATGGAATACATCCAACATTTAATGAGTTAAGTAAAAGTATATCACAAAATTTTGGTAAATCATTTGTCCCCAATATGCCTCTATTTATAGCTAATATATTGGCAATAATTGGTGATTTACTTAAAGATATTTTCCCAATTAATTCCTATAAATTATCTAAAATTACATCTACACTGACTTTTGATGATTCAAAGGCTCGAAAAGCATTCAATTGGAATCCAACCCCAGTTCTAAAAGGTTTTAAAATCAATGAATAGAATTATTGCGGCAATAGTGTTTTTAGTTTTGTTCCCTATCTTTCTAATGGTTGCATTGGCCATATTCATAGAAGACGGATCACCAATATTCTTCAAACAAAAACGAGTAGGCATTAATTATATTTTCTTCAACATCTACAAGTTCAGAAGCATGAAGAAGAATACCCCGAATATCGCGACACATTTATTAGAAAACCCTGCGTCCTATTTGTTGAGAATAGGAGGGGTATTGCGGAAATTGAGTTTGGACGAATTACCAAATCTCATCAACATTATCAAAGGAGAAATGGTATTTGTGGGGCCGAGACCGGCCTTGTATAACCAAGACGATTTAATGGCCTTACGGGTCGCAGCAGGGGTAGACAAACTGAAGCCAGGAATCACCGGTTGGGCACAGGTTAACGGGCGTGATGAAATCTCTATTGAGGCTAAGGTGGCGCTGGAGAAAGAGTATTTGGAAAGAAAGTCGGTTTGGTTTGATTTGGTGATAGTGGTGAGGACTTTTACTTCAGTAATTTTTAGTAAGGGGGTGGCGCATTGATTTTGAATTAGATTTTGTTAAAAGAAGCTCGCTGGATGGCGGGCTTTTTTGTTTAGGGGGGATTATCAGTTTGTTGATAGTGAGGCCTCGTGATATTTTGTTACCTTTATTGGACAATAAATCTACTACGGTAAAATTCAATAGCAATGACTCAAAATACGATCAAGATTCAAATCGATGCTATTCATAAGGCAACCGCACAGGCGACTAAATCCCCTGAATCTGCTTTGCATTTCTTGACCAAGGCGGGAATTATTCAAAATCTTCCTCAAGCGAATTCGACTTCTTCTATTTCTAAAAAGAAATAGTCAAATGTCAAGTTAAATCACTTGGCATTATCTTTGAATTCCGAATTGTAGTCAATAATTTAGCATAAAATGTAAAATAATTTAATTTAATTCGGATTATTTCCGAATTAAATAGGTAATTTTGACATATGGATGTCAGAATACTTCTAATGGAATATGTGGATCAGCCCATTAGCACACAAGTTTTACTTAATTTATTAAGGGATTATAATAGGCCCTATGATAAAATCATGGAATTAGTGAATAAGGGAGATCTTGTTCAATTGAGAAAGGGGCTTTATATCACCACTTCTTTAATAAGTACGCATAGACCCGAACCATTTTTAATCGCGAATCATTTGCTTGGACCTAGCTACATTTCTCTCGATTCAGCGTTGTTTTATTGGGGATTTATTCCTGAGCGTGTTTTTGAAATTACAAGTGTCACCAATAAACCGTCTAAAAGCTTTATACTTGAAAAATCGACTAAATATAGCTTCACCCATTTGCCTTTTGCCTACTATCCCCTTGGAATCAAGTCTTTGCAATTGACGGCTAAGCAAACTGTTTTAATAGCTAGTCCAGAAAAATGTATTTGTGATAAAGTTATTACAACTGCAGGGGTAAATCTTAGGAGTAAAAAACAAGCAATAACTTTTCTAGTAGAGGACTTACGAATTGAAAAAGACCAATTGAGAAAGTTGAATTTAAGAGAAATGGTGAATTGGCTGCCTATTTGCCCTAAACGACCTAGTTTTAAGAATCTAATCGAATCAATCGCAGAATTATGATCAAAGAGTGGATAGAATCTTATGAACCGAATAACATTCAAGATACCGAGCAAGCACTAAGAGAGATAATGCAGGAAATTGCTTTGGCAGGATTATATAGAGCTAATTTTTTTAAACATGCGGCCTTTTACGGGGGTACTGCTCTTAGAATATTTCACGGGTTAAATCGATTTTCAGAAGATCTAGACTTTTCCTTGTTACAAAAAAACACAGATTTTGAATTCGATGGTTATTTTAAATCTATTTTAGATGAGTTTGATGCTCTTGGATTGAAAGTAAGTTTGAATCAGAAATTGAAATCTACGATTTCGAATATCGATTCAGCCTTTCTAAAATCAGAAACACTGTGGAGTGAATTGATATTTGATGGTACGATTCCGCAGATCAAGCTTTCCAATAAACCAAGCATTAAAATTAAGCTGGAAATTGATACGAATCCACCTCTTCGATTTGGAACAGAAAATAAACTTCTGACAAAACCATTTTCTTTCTACGTGAATTGCTTGACACTTCCAGATCTGTTTGCGGGTAAAATGCATGCGCTACTTTTTCGCAAATGGAAGACCAGAGTTAAAGGACGCGACTGGTATGACATGGAATGGTACATTAAAAAGGGAATCAAACTTAACCTATCCCATTTTTGTCAAAGAGCGCTAGAAAGTGGAGACTGGGCTCAAGAATCGATGACAAAAAGTCAATTGATGGAATTACTGTCTTTGAAAATTTCAACGGTTAATATCAATATGGTCAAACAAGATGTAATTCGATTTATACCAAACCCTCAAGATTTAGATATATGGTCTCGAGAATATTTTCAGCAAATCTCCGAAAGACTGGATGTATGTTAATGGCTGGAACGTGTCGATATTGGTTTAATACCCCGTTCAATAAATTATCAATTATCTTATAAAATAAAATAGTAATTTTGTAGACTGGTTTTCTGTCTTCTGACAAGACCTAAATGTAAAGAGAGATGAAAGCATTCCACATACTTATATTATTGATTCTGGCTATTCCCGTATTTGCCCAGGAGATCCCCGTAGACATTAACAACATTAGCGATCAGCAATTGGCACAGATTATGGTACGCTATCAATTGCAAGGTAGAGCGCCGGAGGAGATCGAGCAGATTATGAAGGCGAAAGGTCTTCCAGCGGATCAAATCATCATTTTGAACCGCCGTATTGCGGAGATGGATCCCTTAACAGCGACATCCATTAATGCCTACAAGACGAAAACGAAAGACGAAATTACGGTTCCGCGCAAGAAAATTGACATTGTGGCGCCATCAGCCGCTCCCGCTGGTTTACGCGTTTTCGGTTCCGATATTTTTGAAAATCAGAACTTGAGCTTTGAGCCTAACTTGACTATTTCTACTCCCCGCAATTATGTGATAGGTGTAGGAGATGAGTTAATTGTGGACATTTATGGTTTGAGCGAAAGCACGAAAAAATTAAAAGTAAATACAGAGGGATTCATTCGTTTCCCTAACCTAGGTCCTATAAAAGTGGCAGGCTTAACGATAGAAGAATCACAAGTCCGCATTCGGGAATCAGCGGCAAAAATCTATACGACGATTGCTGGAGGCAGTACGAAAGTGATGGTCTCATTAGGTCAATTACGTTCTATTCGAGTAACCTTAGTGGGCGAGGTGAAGAAACCAGGTAACTATTCTGTATCCTCTCTTTCTACTTTGATGAATGCGTTGTATGCTTCTGGCGGGCCATCTGATCTAGGCTCTTTCCGCAAGATCGAATTAGTTCGCAATGGAAAAGTAATTACGACTTTAGATTTATATGATTTCTTATTAAAGGGAGATCTATCGAAAAATAGAATCTTACAAGACGACGATGTGATTCGCGTAGGAACTTACGAATCTCGTGTGGCGATCAGTGGAGCGGTGAAGAAGAAAGCCTTGTTTGATGTTAAGAATGGGGAAAATGCGGCGGATATCTTGCGCTATGCCGGTGGCTTTGCAGATGATGCTTTCAAAGAGCGTATTCGAGTGAAAAGAATGGGTGTGTCGGGTTTCGAAGTACAATCCGTTAAGGCGGAGGCGTTAGCTTCTTTCAGCTTACGATCTGGGGATACGTTGGTGGTAGATGCTTTGGCAAATACATTCACGAATCGTGCCTTTATCGATGGGGCGGTGTATTATCCAGGGGAATATGGCTTGAATGAATTCGCGAACCTGAAAGACTTATTGCTTGCCGTCCGTGTGAAAGAAAATGCATTTACGGATCGTGCGCTTTTGAGCCGCTTGAATCCAGACTTAACGCCTGCGGTGCTGCCTTTTAATGTAAAAGACGTGCTTTCAGGTAAGACCGATATTCGCTTACAACGCGAAGACAAAATCCACATTTATCCTATTGCTAGTTTACGTGAGGCCTATTCAGTGACCATCAATGGCGAGGTAAATCGTCCGGCGACTTTCACATTTGCTGACAATATGAAGGTGCAAGATTTGATCCTGCTAGCAGATGGCTTTAAAGAGGGAGCTTCCCGTTCTCGCATCGAGGTTTCTCGTCGTTTGTTATCTACTGCTACTTCAGATACGACAGCTTATTCGATCATTCATTCGATTGACTTAGGGTCTTCATCGGCGAATGATTTGAATTTCGTGTTACAGCCTTTTGATATTGTTTCTGTACGTAAATCACCTACTTATCGATCTCAAATCACCGTTTCTGTGGAGGGAGAAGTGCTGTATCCGGGTAACTATACCTTATCAGGCAACAAGGAGCGACTTTCTGATATTATCGCACGTTCAGGTGGTTTAAAACAAACCGGTTATGCGACAGGTGCTATCTTGTTACGTAAGACACGTGTAAATCAGACCTCAGCTGATGAGGCGTTGTTTTCGTCGAAGATTAATACGATTTCAAATCAATCGAAACGTAGCTCGGGCAATTCATTTGCGGCCACAGATACAGCGAAAATCGCATCGAATGTGAATGGTTTGTTAGTGGATCAAAAGCCCGTGGGTATTCGCCTAGCAGAGGCAATGGAACGCCCAGGCTCATTATATGATATTATTTTAGAGGAGGGGGACGTTATTAAGGTACCTAAATTAACTCAGACGGTGCAGACTTTTGGGGCTGTGAATGTTCCACGCCAAATCGCCTACCACAGTGGCTTAGGTTTCCGTCGTCTCATCTCTGAATCTGGTTGGTTCGCTCCTAATGCAGCTCGCCGTTACGCCTACATGGTTCGTCCGAATGGCGAGATCAAAACAACCAAACGATTCCTATTCTTCCGCTTCTACCCTAGCCTAGAGCCAGGTGCGGAGGTATATGTGCCTGCTAAGAAAGACAAGAAACCTATTTCTACGCCAGAGTACATTGCGATGGGAACAGGTCTAGCATCCTTAGGAGGCTTAATTATCGCTTTAATTAACACGGTGAAATAATGTCAGAAAAGAAAACAATCGTGCTAGGGGATGTCATCGAATCAATCAAACGATTCTTCAGCTACCTGCGTTCTCAATGGAAATTAATCGCCTTATTTGCTGTGATCGGGCTCGTACTGCCTCTCATTTACCGAGCTATGCAGAAGCCTGCTTACGCGGCATCTACCACATTTATCCTCGAAGAGAAGTCAGCTAGCGGTGGTGGATTAGCTGGACTCGCTTCACAAGTTGGCTTGGATTTAGGAAGCTTGGGTAGTGGCTCTAGTTTGTTTACGGGCGATAATATCCTGGATATCATCAAGTCTCGTGTAATCATTGAAAAAGTATTGTTGACGCCTATTTCTGGTAATTCAGGGAATACCTTAGCAGATTTGTATTTAGAATTCTCGGGTTTAGGGGAGCGTTTGCCGGCTAAGGTTTCGTTTGCTATTCCGGCTGCTGCTGGAGCTGAAGCGCCGGCTCACTCGGTATACCAAGACTCAGTCTTGTATGTGATGTACGAGCAAATCGCGAAGAAGAACGTGTCTGTGGATCGCTTGAATAAGAAAGGATCCATCTTTAAAATTGTAACCGTTTCACAAAACCAGGTGTTCTCGAAGAATTTTGCAGAGCGTTTACTGAAAGAGACGACCACCTATTACGTAAACGTGAAAACGAGCACAGCAGCTGCGAATGTGAAGCGTTTACAAGCACGTGGAGATTCTTTATTGCGCGTGTTGAATGCGAAGTCGTATACGGCAGCTTCCTTTCAAATCTTAGATCCGAACGTGGCCTTTAAGTCCATGTCCGTACCTGCGGAAGTGAGTTCACGGGATAAATCAATTGTCTTTAGCATCTACGCGGAGGTGACGAAAAACTTAGAAATGAGTCGCATCGCCTTGGTTTCTCAGACACCGGTGATTCAATTACTAGATGTGCCTAAATATCCCTTGATGGACGATCGCAAATCCTATGGATTTCTAGGTTTCGCTGGTCTATTGGCTGGATTATTAGTCGGATTCTTCCTTTGCCTCTACCTTTATACGGACAAATAATGCGTCGGGTGTTTCTATTGCGCGCTTACGGAGATTTTGCGATAGCGGTTCAAGCCCTGCCCGCAACAGATTCGATCGTAGCATCTCTGCACTTGAAACCCTTATATGAAGCTTTAGTTTCACGAGGCTGCATTTCATCACGATCGATTGACTTTGTGGATTTCGGGATTACAGGATCGCAATTGAATTTGTTTACGAATAAGACGTTATTAGGTTTTGACACTTTTCGTCAATTATTGAAAATCAAGCAGTATGTACGCGCGAATCCTGGTTCGTCTGATTTCGTCGAACAAAGCGCTCGAATGGGTCTTCTGAATTTCTTCACGGGCCACTCATTTAAATCAATTTTTAAAACGGGTCAGTCGGTGTATGCCGCCTATGGTTTACCTGCACTAGGACTGGAAAGAAAAGGAGATAAGGTATTGATCTTGCCGGATGCGCGATTGCCTAAGCGAATCATCCCCTCCTCGATTTTAGCGAGAATCGATGGGCGGGTAGCGCGGTTCGGGTCTGATTATACTAGGTTTGAGCAATTGATCGATTTGATTCAGGCGTCTGATTATGTGGTGTCGTCTGATTCTTTGCCCTTACACTTAGCATATTTATGTTGCAAGCCTCATTTCATTCTATATCCGGATGGCGGTAAACAGGATTTCTTTACTTCAGATGCTTTAGCTTCCGGATCTTTCAGCACGTTTAGCCAATTCAGCCATGTTTAAACGCGCGTTCGTCCTTTTTGCGGAACAGGAGACGGAGCGTAAGACTCATGTGGAGGCGCTGCGATCTGTATTGCCCACTTTAGAGGTGGTGGAGCCAGTGTTTCCGGCGCGGAGACATGTCCCCTTTTTAGACGCTTTGATTGAAAAATCACGTGTACGAACGGGGAAAGCTTTGTTGCCTACGGAGATTGGAGTGATTTTGAGTCATCGAAAGGTGTGGCGTATGATTGCTCAAGAAGATTCCCAAGAACATTTTTTGATCTTAGAATCCGATAGTAGAATACTTAAGTCGGAACTTTTGAAAGCAGAAAAGGCAGAGAAATATGATCTGTTCTTTTGGGGTGCTTGGAACGGCTATGCGAGCCTAAAAAAGTCAACAGTTCAACAGGGAGTGGGGGAACCGATGATTAAGTCCGTTTACGGGGCTTATGGTTATTCTTTGAATGCGAAAGCAGCGCGGTATTTGTTGCAGAAAACAGCTCGGATTGCTTATCCGGTAGATATGTACAAGCGCTTTGTGGATCCTACGGAGATTTCTCTTGGGGCTATCGTTCCAGAAGTAATTTCGACCTGGCGTACCTCTGATTCGTTGATTCGACAGGAGAGTCGCTGGCATCTGTTGACCGCTGAATTAATTCGGATGATTTTCTATTGCCGAAACACGATACAATCGTACTTTTGTTAAATATGCGTACACCTAATTCCATCGTAGCGATTACTTGGGACGGCAAAACCAGCCCCATGGACCACATTCATTTTGATGTGGAGCCCGCTTTCGATTGGTTATTGTACGATTACAGCGGTGCAGTTGCGGAGGCACCCACGCCGGTGGCATACTATCTCTCTATCAAATCAGAGTGCAAGGGCGATGTGATGCAGAACATTTATGCATCATTGGCATCAACGCCTTTGTCCTACATCGGATTTTTAGATGATGATCAAATCATCTCTGTTTCTGATCTGAATAAGCTTTTTTTCATTGCATCTTTAGAAAAATTAGACGTGTTTCAGCCTAGTTTGAACCACGATTCTTATTATCATTTACGGCAATTCCTACATAAACCTGGTTACTTGATTCAAGATACCTGGTGGGTGGAAATTATGTCGCCATTTTACAGTGAGGCCGTTTTTCAGGCCGCTGGACCTCATTTCAAGCATTCGATTTCCGGTACGGGACTCGATGTGTATTTGATTCCTACCATTCAGCGCCTGATAGGTAAGACGAAAACGGCGGTAGTGCATGGGGTACAACTAAAGCATGCCCGTCCGATTCGTACGGATAACCGGGTATTCTCGAATGGGAAGACGAATCTAGAAGAGATTCGCTATGTGCAAGGCGTTTGTCGTCAGATGGCCGCCGAAAATCCAGCGCACTTCGACTCGGATTTTCATTATCACGTGTTAGACCGTCGCTATGTGCACGGAGTGCCTTTGGCCTATAAAATCCAACGCATTCCCCGGATGATTCGAAACTTATATAAACTGATCGTGGACGCGAGTTACCGCTAATGGAGACCCGGAAAAATGTCTTTTATAATGTGTTATTAGCGATTACGCAGGTATTATTCCCGCTAATCACGTTTCCGTATTTAGCGCGTACGCTGGGTCCAGAGCATGTAGGGGTATTGAATTTTGCGGAGAGTTTTGCCAAGTATTTCGTTTTATTAGCCGCCTTAGGAATTCCTATTTACGGGGTGCGCGAAGTGGCTAAAGCGACAAGCGATCGCAGCTTGCTGACGAAGACTTTCACAGAAATTTTTATCATCAATGCGCTAGGTACATTACTTCTAAGTCTAGTTTTCCTCGGGTTCATTATCGCCTTACCGCAGCTGGCAGCAGAGAAATCCCTCTTCTCCTGGGCGCTGGGTTACTTTATCCTACAAGTCTTTCAATTAGAATGGTTCTTCAGCGGAATGAACCAATTCAAATTCATCGCCATTCGTTCCCTCGTCATTCGCCTCTGCTTCATTGCGGCGGTGTTTCTGTTTATCCGGAACACGAATGACTATGTGAACTATTTCCGGATGCAGGTGGGATTAGCCGTTATATTAGCTGCATTCAACGGAAAAAGACTGTGGGATTTGCTCGATTTTTCTGGCTTCTCGTTCGCAAAGCTAGAGTTGAAGAAACACATCAAGCCGATGGCTTTGTTGTTTTTAACCATCTTCACGATCTCCGTTTATTTCTCGCTGGATACGATCTTATTAGGCTTTTTAGCAGATAATGAAAGCGTAGGGTATTATTCCTCGGCTTTGAAATTAAATCGCCTGTTTATCGGTGTCTTGAGTGCGATTTCGGTAGCTATGTTCCCCGGGCTGGTGAGTTTATACCACAAGGGCGAGAAAGAGGCTTTTGTGGTGATGGTAAAGCAGTGTTTTTATGTGCTCGTAAGCCTTTCGATGCCTTTGGTCTTAGGTATTGTGACCTGCGCGCCAGAGATCATCCATATCTTGCTGGGAACAGCCTTTGATAGAGCGATTTTACCGCTGCAAATCACGGCGCCGCTCATCTTGATCATCAGTATGTCCGGGATTTTTGGCTTCCAAATCCTCAGCGCAGTAGGCAAGGATAAATCCATCCTTATTTCCGCGCTGATCGGGATGTTTATCAGTATTATTTTAGCGTTTCTTTTAGTTCCTACGCTGAAAGAAAAAGGGGCGGCCATTACGATTCTATTGACCGAATTAGCCGTTTGTATTGCCTTTGTCTATTTCACGCGCAAAGAAATATCGCTATCAAACTACACCACGGTCTTCTTTCAACAACTGCTAGGGTTGATTCCCTACCTAGGAATCGTATTCTTGTTTAAGTTGTTTGTACCTACGTTATTGTTGCGTTTGCTGGTGATAGGGGTGTTTTCGTTGGCTTGGTTTGTGGTATTGCAACTGATCATCTTGCCGGATACCGTATTCCGTACACAATGGAATCGCCTAGCGGATCGCTTTAACAAAGAGGAATAAACAGGCGCGCAGCTGGAAATAGGTCTTCCCGTATTCTGCATACAACTCAATTTGTTCTTGAATCTTCGCCTTGTCCATATAAGGCAAATCCAAATTCGTGTACAGGCGTTTCATCGCCGCTTTCCAGATAGCAAAATCTTTCATCACCGGAACGCCATCGTACAAGGCTAAATTAAAGTCCAATAATTGCTGTCTTTCTTTAATCTTTCCACCTACCTGCTGGTTTGCATGGCTGCGGTACTGAAATAGTTTCTCCGGGTTAGCCTCTAACTGATTTTTATCTGCAAAATATAGTCCAATCCAGCCGTCGTGCAATAAGCCAGGCATTTGTGGGATGTCTTTTTCAAGGAGTTCTTCATTTCGCTTAAAAGCCAATCCGGCACCCGTGACTACATTGTCCACGCGCCGCTCGAAATCGGCTAGTTCGACTTGACCGTATGGGAAACCGATAATATCCCATAAGCTCATGCCGTATTGCGTTTCCCCTACTTCATCAATGATGTCTGCATTACTAAATACAGCGCCCGCACTGGGATTTTCCTGGAAAAAGGTGAGTGTCTTTTCTACTTTGGTAGGTAACCAGACATCGTCCTGATCTGCAAGGAATAGGACATCTCCGCTCGTCATGCGCAGGCATTGCTGCATATTCGCTACGGTGCCCAAATTTTTTTCGTTAAAACGGAGCTGAATTTGTGGATAATCGGCAGCATAAGCGGCTAAAATCTCCCGCGTGCCATCCGTAGATCCATCGTCACACACGATAATTTCGTGAACCGGAATACTTTGACTTAAAATCGAATCCATTTGCGCCTTTAGATAAGCCGCACCCTGGAAGGTGATCATGGAGACGGAGAGTTTCATAGAATGCTTCTAAGGTAGGATGGAAAATTTTGTACCTGAATGACTTCAGAGGGCTGAAATAAAAAAGGAGCTACATCGTTCGCCATTTCGTTCATATTTAGTGTAGAGCAATGACTCAAAATTGCCCCCTTTAATTGTGCAGGGGTCTTTATGCCCAGTTTCTGTTCTAAATAGGAGTAGTCAGGCTCCTTTATTTTGGACAAAATAAAAACAATATCGTAAAAATCCCTCCCTTTATTTCTAGGACGATTCAAAACGGCATAATATTTCTGAGCTAATAGGGTTTCTAGCGGTGTCGTAAAAATCTGGGTAAACACGTCAAACTTGTTCAAGAAGATTAAATTAGGCTCGTATGCGTAGTTTTGTGATTCCGTATCTAACTGAAGTAGAATCTTTTCTTCCGAGTGACCTGACATGCCTAAATTGAATAACACGGAGGGGAAGCGAATGTAGCAATGAAAGGCGCCTTTAAACACCGTTTTGATTTCCACTTGATATCCCTCAGCGCTTAGTTTTTGTATGATTAGCTCGGCGAGTTCATTGAATTCACCCGTACTCATTCCCTTGTTATCAAAATCTAAATCCTCTGAAAAGCGCTGATTCCCATGCACAATTCTCAAATTCGTACCGCCTAAAAAGATGAGTTTAGTCGCAAATACACTGGTATAGATAATCTCGAGAAGTTTATATTGCAAGTACTCCCGGATGATAAATCTGCCTTTTGAATGTAATGAAATCGGATAAGCCGATTGTATGGAATTATAGCTGAGCATAGTGGTAGGTTTGCTTAAAAACCTGCACTCTTTTTTCTAAAGCACGGGATTTAAATAGGCTCAAATATGACACAAATTTTCCCCAATTGATTCCTTTTATAATATCCACATTGAAGCGCAGTGCCTCCATATCTGCCTCGGTTTGGATTTCTGGATGCAGATACAGATAATCTAAAATAGCTTTTTCTAACTCCGCCATTAAAATAGCCTGAGGGCTTGGATGTGTCGTTTTATATCCCCAAAAGAGGCCATTCTTGATGGATCGATAGGTGAAATTACCTCGATCATTTTCATAATGGGATGTTTTTTTTGTAGTAACTGACGTGGTACTAAAAGTAGCCTCTGGAATCAGTCCATAATAGTCAAAAGCAGACTCTAATGAGATGTAAGAGGGTTTGCAAAGCAAATTCGCTACCCTAAATTGTGAGTATCCCGAGCGTTCCATTTTGGCAAAACAATACCACTTATTTGATAATTTTTGCAAGTAATTTTTCGCTTGCCATTCCACCAGACGCCTGGAGTCGAAGTGTGGAAATGCTTTATAGATGTCTTGCGTGCTGAAAACACCGAAGACTTCCATTTGTTCCCAAAAGGCTAGAAAGCTTATTCTGTTTCTCATAATTGTGATAATTAACAAATATAAGAAATAATATTACGAAAAGGCGTGCATTTTAATCTACAAGAGTTTATATTACTTATGCACACTTAGTTTTTTAGCCATTTTCCTCCTTTTGTTCAGCGCCGGATTATTCCTAACTTTGTTTATGAAGTTTTTGCAGTCGCTTTGTTGTCTTTTGTTTTTAATTGGGGCTCCTGTCTGGGCCCAAAACGCCATCCCCGTCGGATTCTCCGGCATCGATGAGCAAGTGCGCAACTTGCAACTTTTAGGCAAAGTAGACGCGAATCAATCCATGCTCGCTAGACCCTTTTATTCTACGGGAAAGCAAAGCATGCAAGAGCTATATCGATTGATCGATCCCGCTGCAAACGACTCCATTAAGAGTTATAAAAAAGGCCTATTTCAGGCCATTTTATTGCCCGCATCTCTTTCTCAAAAACTGAATACCTCCCGTCCTTACGGCTGGAACGACCAAGCGATGTCCATTTCGAATGGCTACCAACTGCAGGCTAGCGCCGGAATCTATGGCAGATTTAGCATTTTACATGTACAGTTTAAGCCGGAGTTTGTTCATACGGGATCTGCAGATTACGAAACAAGTGATGCGTGGGGTCAAGTCAATCCCTCTCTTGACAGAATAAGTCTAGGACAATCTTCCATACGTTTAGAGGCGGGTGGAATATCGCTAGGGGTGTCTAACCAAAACCTTTGGTGGGGTCCTGGTCATTATTCATCGCTACTGATGACAAATAATGCCGCTGGTTTTCTGCACTACAGTTTGAATACAACGCGTCCTTTAAAGACTCCGATAGGATCCTTTGAATTT
Source organism: Aquirufa esocilacus (assembly GCF_042715595.1). Taxonomy (NCBI): domain Bacteria; kingdom Pseudomonadati; phylum Bacteroidota; class Cytophagia; order Cytophagales; family Flectobacillaceae; genus Aquirufa; species Aquirufa esocilacus. The sequence goes on from NZ_JBBKXX010000002.1 coordinate 643,220, forward strand.
CAATTGATCTTAGGCCGGATGACCCGGGATTCCTTACAAGGCTATGAGAATAATGCGTTGAAAAGACGTGATTTGTCTTTTAATCCGAAGAACCGCCAGTACAATGGAATCATCTTGACGTATCAGCCTAAGTTCATGAAAAACGTCTTTTTCTCCGCATCTCGGTCTTTTCAAAACTACGAAGTGGATCGTCCCGGCGCTAGATTCATGAATACCTACTTGCCAGTTTTAAACAACTTGTTTAAGAGTGATTATAACGACGACACGCTCAGCAAAGATCAGATTTTGAGTCTTTCTACGCGCTGGCTAATGCCGAAAAATCACGCGGAGGTCTACGCGGAATTTGGCTATAATGATGCGAAGCAAAATCTGCGGGATTTGATGCTAGATATGTCCCATTCTGCGGCTTGGGTAGTCGGTTTTAAAAAGCTACATCTCCTCAATGCTCGGACTTTTATTTCCTTACAGGCAGAAGCTACCAAGATGTCAGAAACGCCATCCTATTTAATGCGTGGGGCGGGAAACTGGTATGAACATGGCCAAGTGTATGAGGGTTTTACGAATAACAACCAAATCATTGCGAATGGGGTGGGGCATGGAAACGATGCACAGTCCATTGCGGTCAGTTGGAATCAAGGCTGGACGAAGTTGGGTTTCACTTTTCAACATGTAGCGAATCGACCGACGACGACGGCTGGCGGTACGGCTGTTTATACCCGAAGTGTAAAATGGGATGATTATGCCTATGGTTTACAAGGCGGTTATCGCTACAAAAAGCTCTTATTTACCGCGGATATGAAGTGGGTAAATTCCAGCAATTATTTATGGGAAGCGGGCCATTCGAAATCGAATCTGTACGCTTTTATTAATACGATTTTCTTATGGTAAAGTACGTTTTAGGCCTCTTATTGCTCTCTTGCTCGGTCTTCGCCCAGACGACTTTACTGGATGATATCAGCTTGCAGGATTTGCAACGCAATGCGCAATTATTGAATGGTAAGGATTCGTCGAAATACGAGAATCAATCTTTTATGATTCGCTCGACGTCTCGATGGCAAGAACTGGAATCATCAGGGGGAGACAAGTTTAAACTACAAGGCATTTCGCTTCGACACACGTCTCAAAACAATAATTTAATGCCTTTCGGATTTAATGAGGGCAACATGTATCCATCGGTGGGCTTTCAGCGCCGTTGGAGTGTGGGCGTGCATTTTACGTGGAAGTTTTTAGATGTTAATTTGCAACCGGAATGGGTTCAGGCGGAGAATTCACCTACGATTCCGTTTGCGGGTAGTCCACAGGATGGGAACTATTGGACGCGTGTGTTCTTTTTGATTAATAATAACATTGACGCTTATAGCCACTTCGGTACGGAGCCATTAAAGTATTTTTTCCCGGGTCAATCGCGCGTAGCATTACGTTTTGGTAATGTGGCCACTGGAGTTTCTACAGAAAATAATTGGTGGGGGCCGGGCTTTAGAAATAGCCTGATGATGACGAATGAGGCATCCGGCTTTTTGCATTATTTTGTCCAAAACAGAAAGCCAATCCTTACTCCCATCGGTTCTTTTGAGGGGAAAGGGATCATCGGGATGTTAGAGAATACGGAACTGCTTTCGCCAGAAGACAAGAATTTTAGACCGATCTGGGCGGGAGGCATTGAACGCAAGAACAACTCGGTGCGGATGTTAAAGGCCTTTGTCTTGAATTGGCAACCGAAATGGGTGCCTAATTTCTATTTAGGGTATTCGTTTGCACAACAGAATTACTTTACAAACGAGGATCCACAACCGGGGAAGCCTTTTGTGGAAAATCCCAAAATGCAATTAGGCGCATTCTTGTTACGCTTCGCCTTGCCTAAAGACCATGCCGAGTTTTATGCGGAATTAGGTCAGCCAGATAAGGTCGTGGGGCCGGCGAGTTTCTTTGGTGATTCCACGAAAATAGGATTTGTGCTAGGAGGTCGGAAATTATTTCCTTTGGGCAAAAAGAAGAAATCCTATTTACAATTAGGTATCGAGTTTACGCAATTGCAATTGATGGATCCCGGTTTAGTGATTGATAACACACAGCCGGGTGGTGAGCCGCTACGGAATAGCTGGTACACGAGTACGCAGGTGCGCCAGGGATACACCCACAATGCGAAGGTATTGGGTGCTTCTATCGGTCCTGGGTCGAATAGCCAAACGATTCATTTGAGCTTCCACCGAGGTCGCAGCTTGATTCGTCTTCATGCGGAACGGGTGGCGAAAAACAATGATTTCTATGTGTATCAATACTATGGTAGCGGTTATGAGAATCGCTATTGGGTGAATTTGATGACGGGTGTGGAGGCGCAAATCGGCCTCACAAAGAACCTTTTAGTAGGAGCCTCCTATCTTCAGACCTCCGTAAATAACTTCATGTGGGTGCGCATCGAAGATGGCATCGCGGATTGGTCTGATTCGTCGACGAAGTCAGATTATACGAACCAGCAGTGGCAGGTTTCGCTTAAATACGAGATCAATGGACGTCGTTAAAAAACTTTATTTACAGGCCTATTTCTTTGTAATGGCACTTTATGTGTTCTTTAACAAGGGGATTGCGTATAGTTTTTTGGCGGAGGCTTTGTGGGCAGGGGGATTTATTGTGTTGTTTTTAACGCGCAAGGACTATGCGTTTGGCTGGGACAAGCGGACGAAGATTTTGGCCTTTTTGCTGGCAATTACAGTGGGCTATGTGGGCTGGGGATTGCGCTCTTATGCGCTATTTGATGTGATTCGCGATTCTTTCGTGATACAGTATGCTTGGTTTGCGTTCTTCGTTTTTCTGTTCAAGGATTTACGCGCGCAATTGTGGGGCTACATCATTTGGATATACACTTGGTTTCCGTTTTTCGCCTTGTTGAACTTTTATTTCCAAAACTTCTCTGAATTCTTCGAGAACTTCATTCTCTTCGGATCCGTACCTTTTGCGCTCTACAAATACGGCGATATGGGGGTTCATTTGTTGATTTCCTCTTTGGTGTTGATGCTCTATTTGAGTCACCGATCGGTTCGTTTTCAGATCACGCTGGCGGTGGCAATTTTGTTAAATTTATTGATCATTACGGCTTATTCTAGATCCGGAATGTTGGCTTATTTGATCGGTTTGGGGCTTTTTGTGGTGTACACGAAGCGCCAAGAGATGCGGGATTTGATCAAGCAATACCTACGCTATTTGCCTATCGTTTTGTTAATCGTTTTGCCGCTGTATGCGTCCATTAAAGTAAAGGAAAACTTCCAAGGGCGTAAGGTGGGGATGGACCAGTTAGTGGAGAATGTGGGATCGATTTTTGGGGTGAGTAAAGATGCGACGTTAGATGAAAATAAGTTCTGGCGCTTGGTTTGGTGGGCGAACATTATCGATTACAGTGTAACGCCGGAATATGCGGTGCAGGGAAAAGGATTGGGGATGAGTTTGGCGGAAAGTGATGAGGTGGTCACTGAAATCGACGATTTGCGTTCGCCGCATAATTTTAATTTAACGATTTTGGCGCGCTTCGGTTGGCCGCTGTTTTTACTCTGGTGTTATTGGTTGGTCTGTTTATTCAAGCCCATGTTTAAACGACGCCTGAATGACCAGCAATTGATGATTTCCTGCGTATTGTTCACGTTTTGGTTGAACGGTAGCTTCGACGTATTTTTAGAGGGTCCCATGGGAGCATTCCCTTTCTGGACCTGGGTGGGCTTGTATTTTTTAGGGGATTTCTTCCCGGAACCAGATGCCGCACCGAATGAAGCATAAAAGGGTCAATATTTTAGGAACGCCGGTCTCTTCGCTGACGATGGACGAATTGTTCATCGATTGGGAGACTGTGATTCAAAAGGTTGAAAAGGCGCAGGTGTGTATTACTCCGGTTAATTCGATTCTAGCGGCGCGCGCGACAGCGCGCGTTCAAGAAATTTACAAGCACGCGGATTATGTTCTTTGCGACGGCGTTCCTGTTAAATGGGCCTCCATTTTCCTAGGGAATCCCATTAAAGAACGCATTACGGGTTTAGATGTGTTGCCGCGGATATTTCCATTTGCCGCTTCGAGAAACTTCACCATGTTCTTGTTAGGCGCCTCTCCCGGCGTGGCGGAAACGCTAAAAACGGTGATGGAGGCGAAGCACCCAGGGGTGAAGATTGTGGGAACCTTTGTGCCGCCGTTCAGAGCAGTGTTTTCCAAAGAAGAGAATCAGGAAATGTTGGATGCGATTAACAAAGTCAAGCCGGATATTTTGTTGGTAAGTTTGACGGCACCTAAGCAAGATATTTGGATTGCGGAAAATCTGGCGAACCTAGAAACGCATCTGGCCATCGGAATCGGCGGAGCCTTTGAGGTAGCAGCGGGGATGATCAATAGAGCTCCGAAATGGATGCAAAAGAGTGGATTGGAATGGTTCTATCGATTCTTACAAGAGCCTAAGCGCATGTTTAGACGCTATTTCATGGAGGCGCCGGTGTTCATTCCGCTCATTATCCAACAAAAGCTTAGTACGCGTTCTGGTCGCCTCTAAAGAAGTTAATGACGGTCTGGAGGATGATTTGGCAATCTAACCAAAATGACCAGCGGTGAATATAACTCAAATCAAAGTCTACGCGTTCCTGCATATCCTCCGTCGTCCGCGTTTCCCCTCTGCAGCCATTTACTTGCGCCCAGCCACTAATTCCTGGCAATACGATGTGGCGTAACATGTAATTATCCACGGTATTCATCGATTCGATATTCAAGGGAGTCGGGTGAGGACGAGGTCCCACCACGGACATATCGCCCATCAATACATTCCAAAACTGCGGTATCTCATCTAAGTTCGTCTTGCGCAAGAATGCCCCCACTCTCGTAATTCGGGGATCATCTTTTTGCGCCTGCAAGTAATTCCCGTCCGCATCCACATCTTCACTTTCCTGCACCATCGTGCGGAATTTATAACAGATCAACGTCTCATTATTCAAACCCCAGCGTTCTTGCCGGAAGAAAATAGGCCCTTTGGACGTCAACTTAATGAGGATCGCAATGAGGGGGAAAAGTAGTAGGCCAAAGGTCAAAAAGAACACCAGCGAGAATACTACATCAAACGCTCGCTTCAACAGGCGATTTTCAATACGGTCTAACGGCAAACGCCCCACATTTACCACGGGCACCTGACCGATGGTCTGAATGCTGACAGAGGAGGTCGAATACTGCTTGAAATCAGGCAGAATACGCACTTTGGTCTTATAATAATCACAAATACTGATGCAGCGCTGAATGGTTGAATAGTCCTCCGTAGGCAAGGCGATCACCACTTCGTCGATATAACTGGACTTCAAAATGAGGTCTAATTGGCTAATTTTACCTAAGTAATTACAGCCTTGAATGTTATTTAATTCATCATCGATGATGCCCTCCACCTTATAGCCGTAGTAATAATACTTTTCTACCGTCTCATAAAAATTCTTCGCGGCGGCCGTCGCACCCACTAATAATACGACGTCATTCATCCGCCCTTGGTAAAAGGCCGCATGGCGATTCTTCCGTAAAATATACTTCGTAATGGCAGCAAAAACAAAATTAGCGCTGACGAAAAAGGCAAAAAAGGTAAAGTGGTAATCTCCGGTCGGCTTCAAAAAGAAGAGACTGGAGCTGAGTAAAATCGTAAATAAAACGAGGTGGTAAATAATAAAAATGATCTCCTCAGCGAACTTATTCGAGCGTCTATCCGCATATAATTTCGAGAATGACGAGACAAAATACCAAACCCCAATCGACAGACCTGCGAAAGCTGGATTCCATTGATTCAGGTGCCCAAGATTCGTAAGTGCCACCGTATAACCAGCGACAACCACGAGGGCATCGTTCACGTAGCGAATCAGCGAAAATCGATTGGACTTTTTGTTCATAAAAATCTTTGTGGTTCAAATTTACAACATTGCGCCCAATCCTCCCTAAATTTGTTCATGCTAAAACGGATCTTTTTTTTCTTGCTGAGCGCGCAAATCTATGCACAGACGGTTCCTGTGGGCATACCGGATTATTCTGAAGAGCGCTTACGTAATCAGCAATTGATTTCCGGAGCTACTCATTCGTTTACTATTAGGCCAGTTTCTGATTCTACTCATACGCGCATTCTGCCGGCTACTATCCTGACTTCCTATAACGCGCTAGCGCCCATGGGCTGGAATGATGGCGCCCTGATTCCGGCAAAAGGCCTGCAAACTTTTTTGACAGCTGGTGTTTTTCTACAATACAAGGCTTTGAGTCTACAGCTGAAGCCGGAGGTAGTGCTGGCAGAAAATTCAGCATTTGAGACCTTTTCCTTGCAGGGCGCTTACCGGGCTCCCATGCTCGTTTTGTGGAATAGCACGGATATTCCGGAGCGTTTTGGCACCTCTTCTTATACCCGTTTTCGCTTAGGCCAAAGTGCTATCCGCCTCTCTTCCCGTTCCGTTTCTGTCGGTATTTCCACCGAAAACCTCTGGTGGGGTCCCGGATTTCGAAATTCCTTATTAATGTCAAATAACGCTCCTGGCTTCTTGCACGGTACATTCAATAGCGTGAAACCTTTAAAAACGTTTCTAGGTTCTTTCGAATTTCAATTGATAGGAGGGCGATTAGAGGGTTCTGGTGTCCAGCCTATAGCGGCTGATTACATAGTCAATGGAATCAATTATTTAGAGCCTAAATCAACCGATGCGCGTTACATTTCCGCCCTAACTATCAATTACCAGCCGCGCTGGATTCCTGGTTTATTCCTGGGCTTCTCTCGTTCGTTCCATCTCTATACGTCTGATATGGGTTCTGGTTTGACAGATGTATTTCCATTTATATTGCCGTTTGAGAAGAAGCGAGTGCCGTTTGAGGATGGAAAGAGACGCGATCAACTTGCCTCCATCTCCTCCCGCTGGGTATTTCCAGCCTCCCAGGTGGAAATCTATGGAGAAATAGGTTGGAATGATTATCCCAATAGTTTGATTGACTGGTATTTATCGTTAGAGCACTCCAGAGCCTATTTATTCGGGATGCGAAAAGTATTTAAGCAAACCCCTGGCAAATATGTCCGCTTAGCCATAGAGAATACCTCCATGGAAATGACGGCAGATCGTATCGTTCGTAATAATGGTCCCTGGTATCGCCACGATTTCGTTCGCCATGGGTATACGAATGAGGGTCAGGTATTGGGCGCAGGAATTGGTCCAGGCTCTAATCTCCAAACGTTCGACGTAGCCTTTGTCCGTCCCGCAACCGTCGCTGGATTTACCATCGAGCGCTACGCACACAACATGGACTATTTCTATGACGCATTTAAGACCTACGATTCTAAATGGGTGGACGTAAATTTTGGTGGATATTACCAACGCCGCATCAAGCAAGTCGCACTCTCTGCTAAATTGAATTTCGCCTTGATTCGAAATTACCAATGGGTGTTAGACAATGTCAAATTGAATACCCAAATTCAATTAGCAGCCACTCGATATTTTTAACTAACAGGATATAGATTCATTGATTTTTCGGTATTTTTGAATTCTTAATTCAAAGCCTACATGAAAAATATTGTTATCGTCTTGCTAATCAGTGCATTGAGTTCTTTCGTGGCTCCAGCTACGAAAACAATCACCGTCAAAACGGATCCCATCGGAGCCGAGGTCATCCTAAATGGCTACTATGTGGGGAAGACGCCCATCGAAATTAAGATTGACGAGAAACAATACAATTTCCTTTCTATTTCGAAGTCCGGCTACAAGCGCCAGCGTGTCGAATTAAAAGGAGTCGATAAAGAAATCGAGGTAAAATTAGAGAAAGAGCTCTAAATAGTAGCCAGTGCCTGTTCTAGGTCAGCCCACAAATCATTTACATGTTCCAATCCGATCGAGAAACGCAATAAGTTTCCCGGTGTCGTACTTTGAGGGCCCTCAATAGATTTCCGGTGCTCTACTAATGATTCGACGCCACCTAAGCTAGTAGCTTGTTGAAATATTTGCAGTTTACCTGCCATTCCCCTCGTTTCAGATTCCCCCGTTTTCACTTGTAAAGCGATCATACCACTGAAACCTTGTGGCATTTGGGCCTTTGCCAAAGCGTGCTGTGGATGTGATTCCAAGCCCGGATAATGTACTTTTTCTACTTTAGGATGTTTTTCCAAACGCTTCGCTAGTTCCAAAGCACTCGCACTGTGCTCTCTCATCCTCAGCGGCAAGGTCTTTAATCCCCTCGCTAATAAGTAACAGTCCAACGGATTAGGCGTCGCCCCCATCAAAATCTGCACCCTTTCAATTCGCTTCGCCCACTCGTCATCCTCTTTCAACAGCACCGCACCACCCATAATATCGGAGTGTCCTCCAATGTACTTTGTCGTCGCGTGCATCACCATGTCAGCACCAAGCGCAATCGGGTTTTGAAGCACCGGAGTGCCCAAGGTATTATCAACCCCTAATTTAAGTCCGTGTTTTTTAGCGATAGCCGAGAGACCCTTAATGTCTGTAATGCTGAGCATCGGATTCGCCGGCGTCTCAGCCCAGATCAATTTGGTGTTCTTTTGAACCGCTCTTTCGACTGCTGCCAGGTCCGTCATATCGACTTGTGTAACTTCAAGTCCCCAGGGCCCCAAAATTTCTTCCGCCAGCTTGTACGATGCATAATAACCTACTTCCGGCATCAAGATATGATCGCCTGATTGAAGGCATTGGAAGACGGCGTTGACTGCGGCGAGGCCTGAGCCGAAGGCGAAGCCTCGCGACGCCCCCTCTAAAGCTGCTAGGCCTTTTTCAAGTGCCGTACGGTTTGGATTCGAGTTGCGTGAATACATGTGGCCTTTTGGATACGTTCCATCCAAATCCCGTTCAAAAGTCGTCGTCAAAAACACCGGCGCCGCAATCGCCCCCGCCGTTTCATCCTTTAAATGACTCCCATGTACCGCAATCGTCTCCTTTTTCATTTCTGGTTCTCTCTTAACTTAAAGTTTTTACCCAAATACAAACGACGAACTTGTTCGTCATCCGCTAATTCTCTCGGCGTCCCCGCCTTCAAAATCTTTCCCTCAAAAAGCAAATAAGCTCTATCCGTAATCGACAGCGTCTCATCCACGTTATGATCCGTAATCAAAATCCCAATATTCCGGTATTTCAACTTCGACACAATCGTCTGAATTTCCTCCACCGCGATCGGATCGACCCCAGCAAAAGGCTCATCCAAAAGAATAAACTTCGGATCCACCGCCAGCGCCCTCGCGATCTCCGTTCTTCTTCTCTCGCCCCCAGAAAGCACCTGTCCTAAACTCTTTCGCACATGCGTTAAAGAGAATTCCTCCAAAAGACTCTCCACCTTCTCTTTCTGCGCCGCTTTCGACAAATCCGTCATCTCTAACACCGCCTGAATATTTTCTTCCACACTCAAGGTCCTAAAAACCGACGCCTCCTGTGCTAAATACCCAATTCCAAGTCTTGCCCGCTTATACATAGGCAAATCTGTTACGTCCAAATCATCTAAATACACTTTCCCCTCATTCGGTTTCACTAACCCGGTCGCGATATAAAATGACGTAGTTTTACCAGCCCCATTTGGCCCTAACAATCCCACAATCTCCCCTTGCGCCACCTGGTACGATATGTGATCATTCACTAATCGCTGGCCGTATTTCTTGACTAAATTCTCTGTCCGTAAAATCATGCCTTAAAAATACGAATTATTTCGATGTTTTCGCGCTCCTCATTGAATGGGTGCATAGATACAAACGCATACTAGGCTTTGATTGTTCTGAATAGCCTTGTTGTTCGAAATGGCTTTGATTGTTCAGAAACGCCATATTGTGAAATAAATCGTCCGGCGTTAAAGTCGATTTTCAGGTATTGACAAAAAGTGTCAAAACCCGAAAACGTCTCTCAGTACCTTGAAACCATTTCAACATTATGCCCTTTCAGGCATCTCAGCGTTACAACACCACCCCGCTAACCGAATAGCGAGTAGGCGATGAAAACCAGCGCAAAGCTTGAGAGCCAGAAATGGTATAGGATACCACGCGACCTGAGACTAGGTGCATGGAGAGTTTTTTAGAGGTCAGGTAAATTAAATTCTCCGAAGAAATATCAAATTCAACGGTGGTAGGTCTGCCGGCAGAATCTACGGAGATTTGGAATGATTTAACAGGAAGATCCTCCCCCTTTTTTAACACATAATGTACAATGCCAGGAGCAGAGCGATCATCGTAACTGAGGGCGTAGGCAGGCTTATTGAGGTCGGCTTCGAGGAAGAGGGCCCATTCTTTAGCCAAATCCACCTGAACCGAATCAATCACTTCTGCTGTGCCATCGAGGATGACGGTCTTTTTTACCGAAAGGGGGGAAGATGAAAGGCGGTTCAGCTCTTTTTTCCAATCATAGAAATGGGTGGACGGCTCCGGGGAGGGGGTGCACGCAATGAAAGTCAAAAAGAGTAAAATGCTGAGGCGAATCATCCCCCCAAAGGTAAGAAATTTTTAGGCCGAGAATACATCCTCGATAGGAATCTTCAGCACTTTGATAAGTAGGTAAATTTTGGTTGCGTTCGGATAATGTTTGCCAGATTCCCAATAATTGTAGGCGCTTTGGGAAACTCCTACGGCGGTGGCGACTTGTGATTGTGTCATCCGTAAGGTCAAGCGTGACTTGATCAACACGGTCGAAAAGACTAGTTTGGTTTTCATAATTATTTAGTGGTTACAGTTATATTTTTGATAATATTCAGAGAATAAATGCAAAAACAAAACTTAAGTCACAATATAACTGAACTTTATGAAAACACTGATAATGAGGCGCAATGATAGTATAAAAAAAGTCCCCAAAAGACAAAATCGGCTTTTGAGGACTTTCTAGACTAAACTTTAATTCAACTTACTTCACATTATACTTGTACTTATAACGTTCAAATAATTGAGAATGTTTGTTGTCTAAATTCAAGGCGCGACCCTGAATAAAGGCATTCGTCAATACGCTTGAACGCATATCCAACACATCACCTGTGGAGATGATGATGTTTGCGTCTTTACCCGCTTCGATACTGCCGGTGCGGTCAGCGATGCCTAGGATTTTGGCAGCATTCAATGTGATAGCAGAAAGCGCTTCTTCCTTTGTCATCCCATAAGCGGACATCGTTCCAGCGTGGAAAGGTAGATCGCGTTGACGCCAGTTTCCGTCTCCGCCTTCGAAGCCCATGGAGAATAAAACGCCTGCTTTTTGCAACATGCTTGGTGTCTTATAGGGTTGATCTACGGCGTCATCTTCTGCAGCGGGTAAGCTGTGGATTTCTCCCAAAATCACAGAAACCTTATTCTCTTTCAAAATATCCGCAATCATCCAGCTGTCTGTGGCGCCTACGAGAACAAGTTTGAAGTTGAATTCTTTGGCAAAATTAATGGCCGCTAGCATTTCCTTCACTAAATCGCAATGCACGAAAAAGGGCTTGCTTCCGTCGAATAAGCCTCTCGTAGCTTCGAACTTCAAGTTCGTGCTTGTATGCGTCTTCTCATTCAGATATGCTTTTGCTTCCTTAAAAAAGGACCGCGCCTCTTCGAGGCGCGCCAAACCCGCCGCCACCGGATCCGCGTTCGCTCCTCTTCTTTGAAAAGCAGTTGGACGATTGATCAAGGCTGGCATCTTAAAGTGAATGCCATTGTCCATCGCGTAAGCGGCATCTTGCCAGTTCCAGGCATCTAATTGTACGACGCTAGAAGAACCAGGGATCATCCCGCCTTGCGGGGTGATTTGCGCTAATAAAACGCCATTCGAACGCACCGTGTTGATGATTTTCGAATCGGTATTGTAGGCTACGATCGAACGGATGTTCGGGTTCATTTCGCCTAATTCTTCGATGTCGATGGTCGACTTGGTTGAAGCGAATTCCACTAAACCTAAGCTCGAGTTAGGGGCGATTAAGCCTGGATAGACTTGCTTGCCAGTCGCATCGATGCGTTCTACATCCCCTGAGATAGTCACAGGAGTCGCTGAAACGGTTTTGATTTTGCCTTTTTCGAGAACGAGCGTGCCGTTTTCGATGATGGTCCCGTTACCCACGTGGATCGTGCCGCCGGTGATGACGATAGTCTTGCTTTGGGCAGGGGACGGGTGCATGGTTTCTTGTGCGAAAGCCGTAAGGCCGCTAAGCGCAAAGAAAAGAGTATATATGATCTGTTTTTTCATCTTGAATCTTAGTTTTCAGTGTTAGCCCAACGGTTCGAAATACGGTCCCAAATGCTGTTTCCATGGTGGTGATCCTCCTCGCATTCGTTCTCCGCCTTGTACGATGGAGTCGCTGGGCGAGTCGATGCGCCGCCTTTTTTCGCGCCAATCATCTTTTGCACTAAGCGTTGTTTTTCTACTTTCAATTCCGCTTGGCGAATCAAATCAGCCGCACGATCGAAAACTACTGCGCCATCTACGATGGTGTGCTCAGATTTCGCATAAATCGATAATGGATTGTCTGACCAAACCACGATATCGGCATCCTTCCCTTCCTTGATGGAACCGACGCGGTCAGCGACGTGTAACATTTTGGCAGGATTCAAGGTCACCATTTTCAAGGCCTCTTCCTCAGACATACCTGCGTATTTCACGGATTTCGCTGCTTCTTGATTCAAACGACGTGCCATTTCCGCATCATCCGAATTAATCGCCACGTTCACACCCGTTTTTTGCATCAAGTACGCATTTTGTGGGATCGCATCCGTCACCTCGATTTTGTAGCTCCACCAGTCTGAGAATGTCGAAGCATTCGCGCCGTGTTTGGCCATAATATCTGCTACTTTATAGCCTTCCAAAATATGGGTAAACGTGTTCACCGTGAATCCAAAATGATCTGCTACTTTCATCATCGCGTTAATTTCGCTCTGTACGTACGAGTGACATGTGATGAAACGCTTGTGGTTCAAAATCTCCACCAAAGTCTCTAATTCCAAGTCAATACGCTTGCCAGGACCTTGTTTTTCATAGTCTCTCGCGCGAGTGAACGCATCCATCAACACCTGCTCCACACCCATACGTGAGTCTGGGAAACGAGGATTTGACGTATTATAAGAGCGTTTCACGTTTTCGCCTAACGCGAACTTGATAAATGGATCCCAGTTCGCAAACTTCATTCCCTCGGCGTTAGCACCCCAACGGAACTTCAATAATTGCGTTTGGCCACCGATCGTGTTACATGATCCGTGTAAGATGTGGCTAGATGTCACACCACCGCTCAATTGACGGTAGATGTCCACATCATCTGGATCAATCACGTCTTGGATACGTACTTCCGCCGTCACCGATTGCGAACATTCGTTAATGCCGCCGGTTCCCGCTACGTGCGAGTGCTCGTCGATGATTCCCGCCGTCACGTGTTTGCCCGTTCCGTCGATCACGCGCGCTGTTGGATCTTTCAATCCCTTGCCGATCGCCGCGATTTTACCGTTCTTTAATAAGACATCGCTGTCCTTTAAAACGCCTGATTTTTCATTCGTCCAAACCGTCGCGTTCTTGATCAAGATCGTTTCGGCCGTCGCTGGCTTAGGTGTTCCGTATCCCGCAAATGGGTAGATTACGGATCCTAATTCCAATTTATCTTCTTTCTTACCTGCTTTTTTCCCTACGGTATCTGCCGACGCGGAAGCCGTTGCTTTCCACGAAATCCAGTCGCCGTTCGCTAATTGGCCTGTTCCCGTGAAGCTCGCTTCTGCGAACGTTCCCGTTAAGCGCGTACGCTTGCCTTTGTCGGCTTTCGATGAGAAGCTTAAGTTGATAAGGGATTCTTTTTGGGTGAAGTCAACTGAAGTGGTGTCTTTGGCCAAAATCTGAACCTTATACCCTCCGGGCTCGCCTGAGATGCTTAAAGTCGCCTTGTTTGCTCCTAATTGTAAATCATATTTTCCTGCCAAAGAACTCCATTGTTCCTTCGCAATCGGATACGCATCGCCTTGCACCCAGTTCTCAATGATGGTTGTTTTCTCAGCGAAAACCGGACCATTGGTGATCACGAAGTTCGCTAATTTACCTGCATCCAGACTTCCGACCATGTCAGAAACGCCTAAGATCGTTGCTGGGGTTGAAGTCAACGCCTCAAGCGCCTTTTGCTCGCTTAAACCATATTGAATCGCCTTGCGGAGATTTGGCATAAAACTGTTCACGTCTTTTAATCCATTCGCCGTGATCGCGAACGATAGACCCGCTTTCTCAAAAGTCGCCGGGTTCGTAGGCGCTAATTCCCAATGCTTCATATCCGCCACGTTCACAAAACGCGCGTCCGTCGGATCCTCTAAATCCATCGCTTGTGGGAAATCCAAAGGCAAAATGAATTTCGCATTCGATGCTTTCATCTCATCCATACGTTGGTATTCGTTCCCGCTCGCTTTGATAATGTATTGAACGCCAAATTCATCACCGATTTTGTCCGCACGTAAAGCAGACCACTTATCTGTTACCTCGAAGATTTGAGGAAGCGCTTGAATCTCATTAAAAGAGGCCAAAGATAAATTCGTTCCCTCTTTCGACGGCTTCGATTTGTACCAAGCGGCGTCTAAGAAGTTTTGGCGTAAAAGCGCAATCGAACCCATCAAAGAGCCCGGATAATCCTGCGTCGACGACCCCTTATTAAAGGAATAGTGTGCAGATGCCTTCTCTTTCAAAACCACCAAGTTTTCTCTTTGCTTCGCTAAGCTCACGAAAACGCCGGTTCCACGAGAGATACCGTCCATTTGGTGCGTTAAAACCGTGCCAAAGCCCAGCTTGCGTAATTCCTTTGCCTTCGAATCATTCACCTCAAACAATTTCGCGTGCGAAACCTCCGATTTGATGGCCTGATTCCAAGAATAAGGGCCTTTTGTGTTCGAAATCATTTGGGATGGAGAACGGAATCCGCCGCCACCAGGTGCTACGGGATTCATCCCATAATCACTGTAAAGATCAATGAAAGACGGGTAAATGTACTTACCGCCACAATCGATTACCACCGCATCTTTAGGGACTGCCACAGCTCCGACCGATTCGATCTTACCGTTTTTAATCACCAAAGTCGCCTTGGTTAAAGTCGTTTTTGCATCTTTCACGATGGTCGCGTTCGTAAAGGCATAATAGCCATTCGACGGACTTGCGACGTCATTAATCGGGAAAGTGACTTGAGAAAAGAGAGACGTGCTCACGAAGAGGAACAGGGCTCCCAGCCAAAAAGGTTGAAATTTTTTCATTCGTTGATTTTTGTTGGAGATTAAAGATAGAAAATTTTTGTCTTTGGCCTATCTTTGTCTACACATTTTGCCTAAGTCAATCATGAACACCGCTAATACTATCGCCGCTCTAGTGGCGAATCCTGAATCCCATGCCCGTTTTTTGAACACGCTTTCCTTTATGGAAAATTCCGGTGCGCGAAAAATTTCCAAGTTTGAGCACAAAAAAGAGGTCAGCCTAATCATCCTAAAACACGCCGCAGAAGAACACCGCCACGCCTACTATCTCAAGAAGCAAATCAGCAAATTAGTTCCGTCCGGCTTCGAAACCTATGACGATTCGTTCTTGATTAATCCACGCTCTTCCCGATTTTATCTAGACATGTTAGACCTGCGCGTTAGCCAATATGCGAAGAAAAAACTAGGCCTTACCGGCTACGACGTAAAATGGGCGGCCTATTTATTAGTGACCTACGCCATTGAATTGCGCGCAGATGAATTATATCCGATTTACCAGCAAATCCTGACCGAGACAAAATCAAAAGTCCAAGTGAAATCCATCATCGTGGAAGAAGAGGGGCACTTGGAAGAGATGATTTCGCAATTAAAAGCTACTTGGCCAGACTGGGAACAGCACGCTGCCGTGGCCGTTCAGATCGAAACAGAATTGTATCAGGATTGGGTGAGTTCGCTGGTCGCGAAAGTGGCATAAGGTCTGTTAAAAGCCTCTTGCTGCATCTTAAATAGTTCCGCAATCCCACGAATGGTCTTTTTAGACATCCCTTTTTTGTATTTCAAGATATCAGAAATCAAACCCTCGCTGACTTGCAGTTTACGAGCTAGATCCGCCGCTTTCATGCGGTGTTCAGCCAGTAAGGATTTCAATAATTGAACAGGATCTAGGTTACGAAATGTACTGTTTTGTTTATCGTAGGTCTCGATCAGCAAGGTCAAGAGATTAATCTCATCTTGAATGGCCGGGGTAATGTGAGTGCTAAAGACGAGTTTTTCGAGCATATCGCAATAGCTTTTGTATTGAGTATCTGAGTCAATGACGCGGTATTTCAGGGAAGAATTCATGGGATTAGTAGCTGCTTATGGTGTATGGACTTTCATGGTGGTTAGGTGTTTTCGCTAAAAACAAACCTAGCACTAATCCTTCACAAACTTACCACTAAAACTTCACAAAACGTGAACTTCTCCCGTTTTTATCAACAAACTTTTAATCTCGCCATTCACCTTTACTTTCGCCGTGCTTCCTTTCAGTCCTTTCAGGTGTAGAGACGTCACTTTGCCGTCTTTCCAGCTCATCGAAACCTCGAATCCGCCACGCGTTTTTAAGCCAGATACTGCTCCATCAGAAGCCCAAGCCGCCGGTAAAGCCGGAAGAGTTTCGATTAATTCTGGAGTTGATTGAACGAGCATCTCTGCCACTGCCGCTGAGCCACCAAAGTTCCCATCGATCTGGAATGGAGGGTGTGCGTCGAACAAGTTCGGATAAGTGCCACCGCCACGAGCGTAGTCCACTTTTACGCCGTCCGGTTCTACGTATTTCAAGAGTTCGCGGTACATTTTGTACGCATGATCTCCGTCACGCAGACGTGCCCAGAGGTTAATTCTCCAGCCTTTAGACCAGCCCGTTGTCTCGTCTCCTTTGATCTCTAAGGTCTTTTTAGCTGCCGCTGCGATGGTTGGCGTCTCTGCCACCGTCACGTGCGTTCCCGGGTATAAACCGTATAAATGAGATTGGTGGCGGTGTTTCGGATCCGTGTCCTCCCAGTCGAAATACCATTCTTGCAGATTGCCTTTCGCACCTACTTGATACGGAAGTATACGGGCCAAAGCCTTTTCTAAAGACGCCTGGAAAGCCGCATCTTTTTTTAGGACTTTTTCTGCTGCGATTAAGTCCAAAAACAACTCGCGAATCATCGCCAAATCCGCTGTCGCCCCGTAGGCCGTCGCTCCTTGGTAGCCCGTAGGCGTGATGAATTTGTTCTCTGGTGAAGTTGATGGAGACGTGATCAAGCGACCATTTTTATCCTCAATTAACCAATATAGGCAGAATTCCGCCGCACCGCGCATCAAAGGATAGGCCTTCGCCTCTAAGAATTTCTTGTCCTGTGTGAACAGATAATGCTCCCACAAGTGGGTCGAAGCCCAGGTCGCGCCCATAGGCCAGTTCGCCCAGCTTGGATCTCCGTTACCGAAATCTCCCACTGGATTCGACATCGCCCAAATATCCGAATTGTGGTGAACCACCCAACCCGGCGCATCGTAAAACGTCTTCGCCGTAATCCGTCCCGTCTTTTCTAGGTTCTCTAAGAAGCCCAAAAACGGCGCGTGCATCTCACTCAAATTCGTATTTTCTGCCAGCCAATAATTCTCTTCTGCATTAATGTTCATCGTA
This sequence comes from Aquirufa esocilacus, assembly GCF_042715595.1. Taxonomy (NCBI): domain Bacteria; kingdom Pseudomonadati; phylum Bacteroidota; class Cytophagia; order Cytophagales; family Flectobacillaceae; genus Aquirufa; species Aquirufa esocilacus. The sequence continues at coordinate 660,775 of NZ_JBBKXX010000002.1, forward strand.
TAATTACTCGACCATGGTGGTCGAATGTGGGGATTCCACAGTCCTTGCAAGTTCGCTGGAACGCCCGGCGTCCGCGAGCTCGAGATCAATAAATACCGCCCAAACTGGAAGTACAAGGTTTCGAGGTAGTTGTCCTTTTCGCCTTTGGCATAACGTCTTAAACGCTCATCCGTAGGCAATTCCGGTGCATTATCCGCCGGCAAACTCAAGTTCACGCGCTTGAAATACGGCTGGTAATCCGCTAAGTGGCGCGCCAATAATTGCTCCGCACCCTTAAAGCTGGCCGCCTGCAAACGCTTCTCAGAAAGCTCATCCTCATTCAAACCCTCTTTCGACGGGCTCTTGTCAAAGCCATTAAAGCTCGTCGCCATCGTCACTAAAATCGTCGCGTCCGTTCCGCCCACCATCTGCAAGGTCGAATCCGTTCTCAGCACTTTTCCATCCGCAGACTGGATCAAAATATCGGTTGCAAAACGAGTCCCTTTTGAATCATCGAACATAATCGGATTCCCTTGCTTGCGCACATAATTCGGATCAGCTCGCACCGGCGCCGTTCCTTTCGCGTGCAAGTGATTGATGGTCGATTTCGTTGCGTATTTCAACAGCGACTTGAATTGAACCGTAAAATTCAACCCCTTTTTCTCCTTACTCGTTAAGTGAATGACGAACACATTGTCCGGATGCGAAAAGAAATATTCTTTCTGAATCTCGTTCGTTCCTGCGTGGTAATGCACGGTCGAAACCGCCTTATCTAAATTCAATTCGCGGCGGTATTCCGTTGGATTCTCGTGATTAAAATCGACATATAAGGTTCCCAGCGGCGCATAAGACTCCGAGAATTTACCTTGGATTTTACGGACCAAAGAATCCGCCGCCTTATAATTCTCAAGACGCAAAGCCTCGCGAACCGCCGGCAAATTTTTATAGGCCTCCTTGTTCATATAGGGATCCATTGGCTCCCCAGACCACAAAGTCAGGTCATTCAAAAAGATTTTGTCGCTCTTAGTCCCGCCAAAAACCGTCGCCCCTTGCTTCCCATTTCCCAGCACAAGCGCCTCTTCAAAATACGTCGCCGGCTTATCGTACCACAATCGCATGGGTTTCTGTTGAGCGAATGTGCTGAATGCCAAAAGGGTTAAAAATAGGATGCGCATAGGTTTATTTTTTTATCGCCAAACGGCCCGTGTAGTCAATTCTCTGTAATAAAATCGAAGTCTTTTGCTCTGCGAAATACTCGTCCACCGCTTTGCGGCAGCCCTCCCAGTGGCCATAATCGTCGATGATCATAACGCCGCTTTCGCTTAAAGATGGATATAAATGAATCAATTCGTGCTTCGTAGAAGTGTACCAGTCCGTGTCTAAACGTAACAGGGCGATGGCGCCTGCGGGAACTGTGACAGGAATCGTGTCTTCGACTTTACCCTCCACGTAATGGATATTTTCTGCAGGAAATGAGCTGTTCGACATCGTTAATTTAACGTCGTCTAAGTTTGCCAAACACCAAACCGAAGTCTCCTTCTGATCCTGGGTTTGCTCGAGCATTTGGTCCGCTTTTTGGCCCCTAAAATCCACATCTTCCGCCGTAGGTTCCGACATTCCCTCAAAGGTATCGTATAAATAGAGGTGGCGATCGCTCACCCCGCGGTGCGCTAACACCTGTGCCACCATCAAAGACGACCCACCACGCCAAACACCACATTCCACAAAATCCCCCGGAATATGTTGATCAATCACATAATTCGTGGCCTGATACAACGCAAACATCCGCTCTACCGAAGTCATCGTGTAGGGCTGGCATTTCTCATAAAAGCTCCAAAAGGTTTTGTCCTGAATATCCGCGTAGGGCCCAGCGGCCTTGCGATCGAATTTGGTGACTTTGTAGCCGAATTTTTCAATGAGGTTTAGGAGGAATTTGCGCATAGGAGGTAATTTCTCCTAAAAATAGTAAAATTTTTGTGTTTTGCTAAGATGCAGTTACAACATCTAATTTTTTTTAGCATTAAATAAACGCATTCATTTATTTAACGGTTATCGATTTTAATCGTGCTTTAAACATCATATTTCAGTATTTTTATTTCTAACTTTAAGCTATATTTTTAATCATTCAATCCCCAATAAATGAAAAAGGCTCTTCTCATTATTAACCTAATCTTACCTCTTTTAAGTAGTAGTTTACACGGACAAAAAGCGATTGAAACAAAAAAAATTGTCACTAATTTAATTAGGGGACAATATGAGTTAGATGGTGGAATAGGACTTAGTGATAAGTATCTTGGGGGGTACCAAAGTGGCCGTTTTATATTAGAAATTTCAGTTGATGCTAAAACAAAGGCCAATTATTGTTGGATGCAGCAGCAAGTATTTGAACAAGAATATAACCCTAATTTAATTCGCAATGGGGTAAACCTCAGCAGTAATTATTCTTGGAATACAGTGGACGGGTCCTATGCTAGTGGGACCTATAAGATTAATCCAATTGACAGTTCAGTGACGTTTACTTGGAAGAAAAAATATCAAAATATTCTGCCTAAGGCTAAGCTTAAAAAAATGAATTATGATTTAATTTTGGAAGTGGCGAAAGATAATTACTTCGTAAAAGGATTTGATTATGAAGATGGAGAAATGTACAGAAGTAAAAGTAGGTTAGAGCAGATTGCTTTCGATAGAAAACGAGAAGAAGAAGATAAAATTGCGAAAGAAAAAAGGGAGGAGGCAGAAAAAATAAAAAGGCGAGAAGAAGAAAAAGAACAGGAAAGAAAAAATAGGGAAAGAAATGAACAATTAGCCAAAGAAAATCTGAGAAAAGAGGAGTTAATGCGCGCCAAGTTAGAAAAAGAAAAGGCCGAAATTTTTTTAAAAGATCTTATTTCAAACAGTCGAACAATTGCTAAAATCGAATTAAGTAGGGAGTTTATAGCAACCATTAAACAAGCCGAAGAAATTTTGGTAAATATTGGCCCTAATTGGCGTTTTGTATTTGAAACAGAAATTAAAAGTTTGGTTGACCTAAATGGGATGAAAGGTAATTTTTCTAATACGAGGTATTTAGATTGGACCGAGAGGAATCCATATATCGTTAAAAACGCAGACGGGGAATACAAAGAGGCTCTTTTAATTACTAATGATTATGGGTTTAGAAAATTATCGTTTAAAGAAGCAAATCCACAGAAGTCGTATAATATGTTTTTTGTTAAATCTGAGCAATAGTCATCCAAATTAATGCCCTACGATCTACTCCTCATCTTATCGGTTTCCTTTACCCTATTTTGTGCGCGCGGTCTATGCTATGAATTCCACAAGGATTACAAAAACAGCCAGCGCAAGTCTAGAGGTGTACTTAACATTCCGCTAAACCCAAGGTTCCGTACACGTGGCTAATTAATGAAGTCGTCAAATGGACGGCACCACATCTGTTAGAAACCTCCATCAAGCATTATCCCAAAGTCAAGCTAATTTATAGACGACATCAAAGTGTGCGGGGTCGGTACCGAAGTGACAGAAATACGATTGAAGTGTATGTGCATCCCAAAATCAAGTTAGAGCAACTGGTCAAAACCACCCTACACGAAGTCCGCAACTATATGTAACATAAACCGGATCCGGCAATTGACAGTTATGACCGTTATAGCGCTAAACTAGTCTACTACCAAAACCCCTTTGAAGTAGATAGTCGATCGTATGCAAAAAAGCACTATAAACAGTGCTTGGAATATTTGCTGAATAATGGGTGGGTTTGATTGAAAAATTCAACTTTAAATAAATTTAGCACTAAATAAATGGAAGTCAATTAGAGTAGTTGTTATATTTACCATTAAGTTAATTAGTATCAATTTAGCTATGGGTCAATGTTCTTGGTGTGGAAGGTATATAGGCGACAAATCTCAGATTTGGCATATTAATGTAGAGGAAGATGGACAATTGTATCAATCTCAGGAAGTTTTTTGTTCTAAAAAATGTACTCACGAATATCCGTATAGCGGAACGCCTAATAAGAACCCTAATTTGGGGTGCTACATTATCTTAATAATTATAGCATTATTTTTACTCTTTATATTTACCTACAATCCTAGTGTAGAAGACACAAATTCAAGCAATAATTCCACCAATAATAAAATTCGAAACGAAAGTATTATTGTAGATAATAATCAACCTGTAGTTGAAAATATAGTTATAGATTCTAATCAGCAACAAAATGACGCACAAACATTGTCTAATTCAAATGAAGCGGAGATAGAAAATAATTTAAGTTCTAGAAATTTAACAAGGGACCCGAGGGATAAAGGGTACGCAAATATCTACTTCGACCCGCAATTTACTCTCTATGATTTTTTAATGGACACTCCAATCTTACCTAACGATCAAGGTATTTACGAATTATATTATACTTCAAATGAAAATCCAACTCCGAGAAAATTCATAGGTACCGGAAATCAATTAGCAAGTATTAAAGAATTTAAGTTTGTGAATTATGAAAATTGCGAGCAGATGTGTGAGAATATTAAAAATTCTCAAACTCTCAAATAGATTGAAAGATCACAAAATACTAAGTTAAATAATCAAACGACATTGTATGTCTTTAATAGTAGAAAACCTAATACCTCGATTAAAGAAATTTGCACAAAAGACTGAATTAAAGGAGGCTTTAGTAGATAAAGTTTGGGTAATTTATGGCGATAATGATTTAATAGAATACGAGTTTGACCGCTTTGGGGGAGTTTCAGTAACCAAAAACGGAAATTACTCGAAAGGGGCTTGGAAAATTGCAGGCTCTGGTAGACTAATAATTGATGCGGATTTTTCTTATAAAATATTGGAGTATGATTTTTGCATTAAAGGCATCCTAGTTTTGAAATTTTCAGGTATTGAGAATAAGCCTTTATTATTATTGGACCCAAGGCATATTGAAAATGGAAATGTTATGCTTTATTTACAAACACTTGAAAAAAGTGAAAAAGAAGACAGAGGAGATGGTGATATTGTTGTTTTTTGGATAGGTTTTTTGATTGTAATTTTAATATGCCTAAGTATTGCCTTTGGCAAAGATTCCTAATGAAATGCTATATTAAAGTAATTGAGTGACTTTTTAGATTATTCCCCAAAAGATAAAAAATGGGGCAAATGATCACACCCCTTCATTTTATCGTATAAAGAATTTCCCACTCAGATTGAGTCATTAAGTGGGTTGGTATCCCTAATATCAGCCCCATATCTTGGATTATAGAGGCGTTTAATTAACTTTTTCTTAAGCTATTGTTCAACAGGCAAACGCGCTTTAAAGACACTAAAACGCTGTTTAAAACAAAAGACCCTAACATCGCTGTTAGGGTCTTTATTCATTGAAGTGGTAGATCCCGGACTCGAACCGGGGACACACGGATTTTCAATCCGATGCTCTACCAACTGAGCTAATCCACCTCAATTCCCCGCGTTAATCGGGAGTGCAAAAATAAGTATAATTTTATTTAATCCCAATCTTGGCTTAAAAAAAACAAAGAAATCTCGCGAAGCGGGGATTTATTCGCCGAAAAGTCCGCTGGATAAATAGCGATCTCCACGGTCGCAAATGATGCAGACGATCACACCTTCCTCTAACTCAGTCGCTAAGCGGAGGCTGGCCAAAACGCCGCCACCACTGCTCATTCCACCGAAGACGCCTTCGACTTTAGCGAGCGCACGTGTCATCGCAGTCGCATCTGCTTCCGAAATGTCCATCACGCGGTCTACGCGGGAGGGATCATAGATTTTAGGGCGGTATTCGATAGGCCAGCGGCGGATGCCAGGGATTTTCGAGCCGTCTGTGGGCTGGCAGCCTACGATTTGGATGGCTGGATTTTGTTCCTTTAAGTACATCGATGTGCCCATAATGGTGCCCGTGGTGCCCATGGAACTAACGAAGTGAGTAACGGTGCCTTTCGTGTCGCGGTAGATTTCGGGTCCTGTCGTTTTGTAATGAGCTAAATAATTATCTGGATTCTCGAATTGATTCAGCAGGAAGAATTCGCCTCTCGCAGCCTTTTCCACGGCGTAATCTCGGGCGGATTCGATGGTTTCTGTCAAGGTCACTGTAGCGCCAAAAGCCTCCATCGTCAACACGCGTTCGCGCGTAGAATTCGCCGGCATCGCTAATTCAATTTCGATGTCATATAAACGGGCAATCATCGCTAGCGAGATTCCCGTGTTACCAGAGGTCGCTTCGATGAGCTTCATCCCTGCTTTCAATTCCCCGCGCTGGATGGCGCCTTCGATCATATTTTTCGCGGCACGGTCTTTGACAGATCCGCCTGGATTGTTCCCCTCTAATTTCCCAAAAATCTTGACGTTCGGGTTCGGGTTCAAGCGCGATAATTCGACTAAGGGCGTATTTCCGATTAAATCTAATAGCTGGCTCATATTAATCTTGGATAACTTTGACGTTTTCTTGGTGGTAAATCTTCGTGTTAGGGGCAATGCTGCGCGTTAACCATACGTTTCCGCCTATAATTGAGTCTTTTCCTACAATTGTTTCCCCACCTAAAATGGTGGCTCCAGAGTAGATAACCACGCCGTCTTCGATAGTCGGGTGGCGCTTTGTGGAGGCCATCGATTTATCGACAGAAAGGGCTCCTAAGGTGACGCCTTGGTAGATTTTGACGCGCTCTCCTATGACGGTGGTTTCCCCAATCACGATTCCAGTGCCGTGGTCCATAAAGAAATAGCGACCGATGCTGGCGCCGGGGTGGATGTCGATACCGGTTTTGGAATGCGCATATTCTGTTAGAATGCGCGGAATCAACGGCACTTTCTCCTGGTGCAATCCATGCGCTAAGCGGTAAAAGGCCAAAGCGTAAAAGCCTGGATAGGTACGGATCACTTCGTAGGAAGTGGTCGCCGCCGGATCGCCTGCCACCATCGCTTCCACATCCGTTTGCAAGAGGTCGTAGATGGCTGGAATTTGGTCTAAAAAGCGCTGCGCAATGACCGCAGGATCTTCCGAAAGCTGTTCTTTCATCGAATACAACAGACTTTCTAGTCCATTTTCGATGCTTTCCCACACGGCCTTCAATTCATCTCTTGTATTAAAATGCCTACGCGTTTGCTCCGGAAAAAGTGTCAAAACGATTTTTGTGAACAACTTCTTGATGTCAGACGTCGCCGGGAAAGGGGGCGTCTGCTGGTGTTGTGCTACTATTTTATCTAAAAAGTCCTTAGGAAGCATGGCTTAAAAGTAATTCGGTTTGTTCGATCGGGTCCAGCGTGCGGACTTCGATGCGGGTGATTTGGGATTCGTCGCGTAATTCAAGGCCATACATATAGGCCTTGTCGTAGTAATGCAGGGTGATTTCCGCGACTAAACTGAAATCCCCGGCTTCTAACGCTTCCATTGCGATGGCGTAGCGGTCCAGGCCTAAGCGTTTCTTTATTTTGCCCAAAGCCTTTTCTAAATCCTCCTTCGGATAAGACGCATATACGTTCACTAAGTGCGGCAAACGGTACACCGGTTCGATGTCTAAAAACACCACAGGGGCCGCACGAAGTTGATTATACAGCGGTGCGCCCATAAATACCTGACCAATGTGGCGACTTTCATCCTCCACCCAGATCTTACGGCTATAATCAAAACCGCACAAAACGCGGTGAACTTCATTCTCAAAATGCTCACTCGTGGGCTGCACCGCTAGGCCTAAATGCCCAAAAGCCGACCCACGATGGTGCGCAATCCCTTCTAAATCCAATACCTGATGTCCTCTTTTCACTAATTCGTGCAAGATTTCAGTTTTCCCTGATCCCGTCTTCCCACCCAAAACACGGAACGGAATGGGTTGATCAAAAATGGCCAATACCTCATTGCGATAGGCCTTATAGCCTCCCACGAGGATCTTTACCTTGATTCCGGCCGTCTCAAAAAGCCAAGCCATACTGCCACTTCGCATTCCCCCGCGCCAGCAATGGACGAGAACGGTGTTGTCGACGGCTAGTTTTTTGGCCTTTTTCACCCATTTCGCCAGTTGTGGACCCACAAATTCTAAGCCTAATTCGATCGCTTGATCTTTGCCTTTTTGCTTATAGCAAGTCCCCACCGCCGCGCGTTGGGCATCGTCAAAAATAGGAAAGGAAATGGCTCCAGGAATCCGTGCCCGCGTATATTCGCCAGGCGATCGTACATCGAGCACCGGGTATGTTTTTGCGGCTTCGAGGAAGTCTGACGGACTCAGTTTTTCGGGCATTATAGGGTTATTTCGTAGAATTCGAAGTGTAATGGATCGAATGTCTGTAGTAAATCGTGTATAAAATCAGGGTGGTCGCTTGCGAATTCGAGGAAGTTCGTGTGGCGCTCCTGCCATTCTCCCGTAGGGAATAATGCTTCTTTTAGTGCCAAAACCTGTCTCACCTCATCCCCCTGATTACGTTCTTCTGCGCGTTTTAATTTCTTCGCTAATCGCTCTAAGCCTTTCAACCAGCGTGCCTGCTCTGCGAGAACGCTTGCTTCTAAGGTTGGATCGATGGCTTTCGCGCGTGCAGCTAACTCTGCTAAAATAGGCTGTAAGGCTTGCGTTTCACCGGCTGTATCCAGTTGATGCGTCGTGCGTCCCGCCACAAAATCCCTTCTCAAGGCCAGCTTATTTTTAAACAAATCCGCTAAGCTCAAACCGAGTTTCTCCGCTTTCTCCGCCTGCTTCTGCGTCTTCACGATCGCAAAATTACGCGGTAATAAAATAGGGTATGGAACCTGGTGTAAATCGAAAATACCTTTCAATTGCAACCAATACGCCACCTCCGCCGGGCCACCGATGTAGGCTAGGTTAGGCAAAATCACTTCTTGGTACAAGGGTCGTAAGATCACATTCGGGCTGGCTTGGGTGATATCCACCGAATCCCCCGTTTCCAAACGTACGCGATCATTTTCTGTTAATTCAAATAGGTTCACCGGACGCGCCGAAACCTGTGTCTTGTAGCCTAAGGCCTCTAATTTCTCAGTCGTCGCCCGCACGATAGGTTCGTGCACCTGTTGTTTCAAATCCGCCTCCATGATAGGAGCAAAAATCGACTTCAATCGCGCATCATCTGCATCGAGACAAACGAGTCCCTCAGCTCCGAAAAGCACGTGCATATAAATCCGAACTGCTTCAGAAAGGGTTTTACCCTCCGAATAAGCTTTGTCGAAAATCTCGTTTCTAAATGGAATCTTGGGGAAATCGCTCAGGTTAAAACGACCGACAGCGCCTTTTTGGGAAGTATTCCACTCGTATTTCGACCCGAAAGCAAAGAAGTGATTAATCTCCTCAAAATCGTGGTCCTCCGTCGCCATCCAATACACCGGCACAAAACGTTGAGCGGGATAAGCTTTTTGAAGCGCATGCGCCAGATTAATGGTCGAAACTAACTTATAAATCACATAAAGGGGACCCGTATAAATATTTAACTGATGTCCCGTGGTTACCGTAAAGGTATTCTCATCGCGAAGATCTATCGCCGGCATTTCAGCGCCTATTGCGGCATATTGCTCGCTTAAAACGGTCTGTAACACAGCGCGAGAAGTCGCGGGGAATGTGCTTTTAGAAGCAATTTGGTCTTTGAAATTTTCCAGACGTGGACCATTGTTGTAAAACGCTTTCAACGCCGGCTTCTCCGCTAAATAATCCGTTAGCAGTGTAGAGAAAGCGTTCAGCGAAGCAAAGGAATGCGTTTTATGATCCATTATTTAGAGGAAGAATGTTTTGTCCTGATGTTATCGTAAACGCTATCTGGGATAGGAATGTTCAATTTCTCGGCGGCTGTTTCTGGTTTTTCCCAGTTCAAATACCCTTTTACCCAAGCAAACGCCAAGCCCAAGGCTAGGATTCCTACGAATAATAAAATCTCGATGACCGCATACATCGGGAATTCTGGTGCCGCCGTGGAGAGTTCTTTATTCTTCAATAAAGTGGCCGTGGGGAATAAAAAAACCAATTCGATTTCGAAGAGAACGAAGAGTAGGGCAATCACGTAGAAGCGGGGATTGAAGCGGATATTTGCGTTTCCTACCGGTGCTTCGCCGGATTCGTAGGTGGAGTTTTTCTCTACATTCGGGCGATTTGGACGGATGAAGCGGGCGAGGGTTAAGATCAAGCCTAGGAATAGAATTCCTGCGCCTAAAAATGCCGCCACATAGCCAAATTGCTCGATCATTTTCTCAATTTCAGATATCCCTTAACTACCGTAAATGTGGTAATAGTAAAGAAGAATAAGATGATGTATTGTACGTAGTCGATGATGCCAGGGAAACTTTGGCCTAAATAAAAACCACCCGTCACTAAAATTCCCACCCAAAGGGCGCCTCCTACCAGGTTTAAAACGGTAAACTTGTACCAAGACAGGTGGGTAATTCCCGCCAAAATAGGCGTAAAGGTCCGGACAATAGGTAAAAAGCGACTAATAATCAGTGCCATAAAGCCGTATTTGTCAAAAAACTCCCGCGTTGATTCCAAGTGTTTTTTCTTATAAAACCAGCCGTCTGGCCTATTCATCAGAGATTTTCCGAAAAAACGTCCGATTAAATAACCCACCAGCGATCCGATAATGGCGGCTAAAAAAATACTCAACAAAAGGGAGCTTAAAGGCTCTTTTAATACGCCCGTACCCCCAAAAACACCCGTCAAAAACAATAAATAATCTCCTGGCAAGAAAAAGGCAAAAAACAGGCCATTTTCAGCGAAAACAATCAGGGTAATTACCAGTAATCCAGAGCGGATAATGGTTTCAGAATCAGTGAGCTGATGCCACAAAAGATTTATTTCATCCATGATTTAGGCCGTCATTTCATCTTAAATTAAAATGAAAACATAAATATGGGTGAAAAATTCGAATTTTTGTTACATTTGGGGAATGAAAAATGTCATTGCTTTCGTTCTTTTTGTCATCCTATTTGCCGGCGGCTTATTGCCTAAGGTGGGTATGGAACAGGCTATCAAGGCGAATGAATTAGTGAAGCATTTTCAAGATCACCAGAAGCAGGCTCCGGCAGGTTTCAGTTTTGCGGACTTTCTTTGGATGCATTATGCGGCTGATTCGAAGCACGCAAAAACGACCCAACACCCGAGTTTACCTAGTTTTGATTTTTCTGGTGCTTTAGGCTTCGTTTTACCCGCAGTCACCCTCTTTTTCATGACTGCTGTTGCGCTCATCATAGTGCGCCGCCGCTCAGAATTCTACGAAAATAACTACCATTTCTCGATGGAGCGCGTCCTAATCGCACCTCCCCGGTTTTAAAATTACGCCTGCAGCATACGGCGCGCGCCGTTCTAGTCAAAGCTTAATTTTAATATCATGATTAATTCCATTATCAGTTTCAGTATACGTAATAAATTAGTTGTAGGGCTTTTTGTCCTAGGCCTAATTTTTTGGGGAGGCTATTCGCTGAGCAAATTGCCCATCGATGCCCTGCCAGACATTACGTCGAACCAGGTGCAAGTGATTACGCAATCCCCGGCACTGGCGACCTCTGAGGTCGAAAAATTTATCACTTATCCGCTCGAGATTTCTTTGCGAACCATCCCCAATGTGAAAGATATTCGGTCCGTTTCACGGATGGGACTATCTATCATTACGGTCGTTTTCGAAGATGAAGTCGCCACCGAAGTGACGCGGCAACAAGTCGCAGAGAAACTAAAAGCAGCAGAACCCTACCTTTTACAAGGAGCAGGTGTTCCAGAAATGGCGCCTATCACGACGGGTTTAGGGGAATTTTTCCAATACACCTTAGAGGTGGATCCCGCTTTTAAGGATCAATATTCACTCGCGGATCTCCGGACTTACCAGGATTGGCTGATTAAACGCCAGCTTTTAGGGATCAAAGGTGTGGTGGAGGTTAGCTCTTTTGGAGGAAACCTAAAACAATACGAGGTCGCGATCAATCCGGAGCGTTTGCGCGCGATGAATGTGAGCGTGAACGAGGTGTTTAAGGCGATTCAAATCAATAATTCGAACTCTGGCGGTAGTTATTTAGAGAAAGGGACGGATGCGTATTTCATTCGTTCAGAGGGGATGTTGACTTCGTTAGAGGACATTGAAAATACGGTTGTCGCCCAAAGAGGGGAGGCCGGATTACCGATTTTGGTAAAAGATGTGGCCAAAGTAGGTTTCGGGAAAGCGGTCCGTTACGGGGCGATGACTCGAAACGGCGAGGGCGAGGCTGTGGGTGGCGTGATGTTGCTCTTAAAGGGAGCGAACGCAAACCAAGTCGTGCAGGACGTGAAAGTGCAGATGGAAATCATCGGTAAAACTCTGCCGCAAGGAATTAAGATTGTACCTTATTTAGATCGCAGTGTGTTGATCGGTCGTGCCATCAATACGGTGGAGAAGAACTTGATCGAGGGAGGTTTGATCGTCGTGTTTATCTTGGTTTTATTGCTGGGAAATCTGCGCGCCGGCTTGATCGTAGCCTCGGTGATTCCCCTCTGTTTATTGTTTGCCTTTGCGTTGATGCACATTTTCGGGGTGTCTGCGAACCTGATGAGTTTAGGAGCGATCGACTTTGGCCTCATTGTGGATGGCGCCGTCATCATTGTGGAGTCCATTATACATCGACTCCACAGTCATCGAAAGGGCGAGGAATTGAGCCAGCACGCGATGGACGAAGAAGTGGGTATTTCTGCCAAAGCGATTTTTGGCTCCGCGGCCTTTGGCGTCATCATCATCCTGATCGTTTACCTACCTATTATGGCTTTAGGTGGAATCGAAGGCAAGATGTTTAGACCGATGGCCCAAACGGTTAGTTTTGCTATTTTAGGTGCTTTGATTCTTTCGCTGACGTATGTGCCCATGATGTCTGCCTTGTTTTTAAGTAAGAAAATCAGTCACGAAATCACGATTGCAGATCGCATTATGGGATTCTTGTATGGTAAATATCAGCCCATAATAAATTGGGCTTTACAGCAACGCAAGTGGGTGGTGATCGGGGCTTTTGGTTTATTTAGCGCTAGTATTGCCCTCTTTATGACTTTAGGCGGCGAGTTTATTCCAGAGTTAAACGAGGGAGATTTTGCCGTAGAAACGCTATTGCCTACGAATGCTTCTTTGTCCCAAAGCATCAAAGTCAACACCGCCGCTCAAGCGATGTTACTGAAGAAATTCCCTACGGAGATCAAGCAAGTCGTTTCGCGTATAGGCGCTTCCGAAATTCCAACCGACCCGATGGGGATCAACTCCTGCGATTTAATCATCCAACTTAAGGATCCATCAGAATGGAAAAATGCGGAGACGATGGAGGAATTAGAAGCCAAAATGGATGCAGCATTAGACGTCTATCCAGAGGTTAATTTCGAGTTTACCCAACCGATTCAGATGCGTTTTAACGAACTGATTGCGGGTGTGAAGTCAGATATTGCGGTGAAGATTTTTGGGGAAGATCTTCAAGAATTGTTTGATCACGCGACCGAAGCGTCTCGTTACATCCGTCAAATCGACGGTGTAGGCGACATCAAAGTCCAACAAATCGATGGTATTCCACAATTAGTGGTGAAATACAACCGCGTGAAGATGGCACAATACGGTTTAAATGTGAACGAAGTGAATGCTGCCATCAAGATGACATTCGCGGGAGAAACGGCCGGAATCGTCATGGAGGGAGAGAAACGTTTTGACCTCGTGGTTAGAATGGATTCGGTACATCGCCAAGACATTCAAAACCTGCGCGAACTCTACATCGACTTGCCGTCCGGTTCGCAAATTCCCTTGCAAGAGGTGGCAGATGTGAGTTACGAAAACGCGCCTTTGGAAATCTCTCGCGATAATACGCACCGCCGGATCACCATCGGAATTAACGTGCGTGGTCGTGACGTGGAAAGCGTCGTGGCAGATATTCAGAAAGTCATGAAAGATAAAATTGTGTTGCCGGCGGGTTACTATGTGACCTATGGCGGAACATTTGAGAATTTACAGGCTGCGAAATCCCGTTTGGCGCTAGTAGTACCGATTGCCTTAGCGTTGATTTTTGTACTCTTGTTTTTTACGTTCCAAAGTTTCCTCGAGGCAGCTATCATCTACCTCGCGATTCCTTTATCAGCCATTGGAGGTGTGGTTGCCCTTTGGTTGCGTGGGATGCCGTTCTCGGTTTCAGCGGGTATCGGATTTATCGCACTTTTCGGGGTGGCTGTATTGAACGGAATCGTGTTGCTTTCTTTCTTTAAGCAATTAGCGGACGAGGGTTTAAGCGTGGAAGAACGATTGAAGAAAGGATTAGAATTGCGGTTCAGACCGGTGATCATGACCGCGGCTGTGGCCTCTTTAGGTTTCTTACCCATGGCGTTGAGTCACTCGCCGGGCGCGGAGGTACAGCGTCCATTAGCGACGGTGGTGATAGGTGGTTTGATTACGGCGACGTTCTTAACGCTGGTCGTTATCCCAGTCGTGTACTCAATCGTGATGGGTCGCAGAGAACAGAAGTTGAAGGCCAAAGGCCTAGGCATGATAGTTTTATTTATCTTGATGTCATTCTCAGGCATAGCCTCCGGACTAGTTTCCTCCGGACTTCGGACTTCGGACTCCGGACTAGCTTCCTCCGGACTTCGGACTTCGGACCTCGGACTAGTTCCCTCCGGACTTCGGACTCTTTCCCTTCGGACTTGCCTCTCCCTTGCCTCCCAACGCAACGCCCTCCTTGCCACAGGTTTGGCCGACGTAAAAACCGCGGAGGCTTTCATCCAATCCGGAAAGGAATTGCCTAAAGGAACGGTGGATGCGCAATATGGAAAGACGCAGACGTATTACAGTCAGGATTATACGGTGATGGCTTCCCAAAGTATCCCGTGGCCTACGCTCTTAAAGGCGCAGGTGAAGTCCTTGACTTCGGCGAAAGTGATGAGCGAAAAGCGCTTGAAGATCACGCAGAATTTAGTCGCCTCGAGTGTGAAATTCTATTATTACCAGATTTTGGCACAGCAGAAAAATGTACAATTTCTAGCTTCTCAGGATAGTTTGTACACGCAAATGAAGCGTGCGGCAACGATTAAATTTCAACAAGGCGAGACGAATCGCCTAGAATTGATGGCGGCGGAAACGCGTTTGCGGGAGTTTCAGCAGAAGCGTTTGTCCTTAGAAGCAGATCAAAAGACGGCCTATCAAAATTTGGCTTACTGGATTAATGAACCGGGTGAATTTGAGATAGAGGGAACGGAATCGCTGACCATGGAATCCGGTGTGGCCGGATTGGATTTGTCCAAAAACCCGAATATCGAATTGCTTGCAGAGCAGGTGGAGCACAGTAAATTACTCACAGCGGTAGAAAGAGAACGTTTGAAGCCGGATCTGAGAATCGGGGTGACGACGCAGAGTATTGAAAATGTAGGAGGCCAAAACTTTGTGCAGGCCGGCCTGGCGATTCCGATTTTTGGTAAAGGTCAAAAAGCGAAGATTGCCTCTGCGAAATTACAAGAGGAGGCTTTTGTCAGCCAAAAAATTCAAGCCGAATCCGCCTTGCAAACAGACTACAAGAATGCGGAGGCAGCGGTCGCGAAATACCGAGCGAGTTTGGCTTATTATACCGCCACTGCCTTGCCACAGGCTGCTTTATTAGAGAAAACCGCGCTGAAATCGTACCAGCAAGGGGAAATTGAATACGTCGAAATGTTGCAAAACACGCAGCAGGCTTGGCAGATTCGCGAAAGTTATATTTTGGAAGTCAACGCCTACAACCAGGCGATTATCACACGTCAAACACTCATTGGAAATGAATAAGATAGTTAAATTAGCAGCGTTATGCCTTGTATTCAGCTTGGCTGCTTGCTCGAAAAAAGAGGAGGCCACCACGGAAGCGCCGGTGACCGAAATTAAATTAACCGCAGAGCAGAAAACGAATGCGGGTATCGAATTGGGCGCTTTGGAAGAGCGCGAAATGTCCACGGAAATTAAATGCACCGGGGTAGTCGATGTGCCGCCGGTGTCTTTGGCATCCATCTCGATCCCGATTGCGGGTTACGTGAAAACGACGTATGAATTGCTTCCGGGCAAAAAAGTGTCAAAAGGCCAGGCTTTAGCCACCTTGACTTCGCTTGATTTCATCCAAATGCAACAAGAGTATTTGCAGGCCTTATCATCTCAGACTTTTATGAGTTCGGAGAAATCGCGTCAGCAAGTCTTGACGAACGAGGAAGTGGGGTCGAAGAAAAAATTGCAGCAGTCGGAGGCGGATTTGGGAAATGTAAATGCTCAGGTTAAGGCTTTAGGGTTGAAATTAGAGGTCTTAGGCTGTGACTTGAGATCGCTGGCGAAAGGGAACATTTCTTCTGTTCTTACTTTGCGCTCACCGATTGATGGGTATATCCAAGATCAATTTTTGGCCATCGGAAAATACGTAACACCGTCTGACGTCTTAATTAAGGTGGTAGGAATGGCTGATAAACATGTGGAATTGAAAGTGTTTGAAAAGGATTTGGCCAAATTAAAAATCGGTCAAACCATCGAATTCGAATCAGAGGGCCAAAAAGCCGTTGCCAAAATCTTCCTCATCGCCCCACAAGTGGATTTAACCACCCGGACAACTTCCGTACATGGACACTTTGAGAACAAAGTAGACGAGAAGAATTTCACGGTAGGGCAATTCGTGAGTGCGCGCATCGAAGTAGGCACGCAAAAAATCCCTAGTATACCACAAGCGGGTTTAGCGCGCGTAGGAAAAGGCGGATTCATCTACGTAGAAATGACAAATGGCGCACTAGCACAAGTGCCCGTGGAGATTATCAGTTCGACGCCGGATTACGCAGGTATTAAATTATTGAAAGAATTACCGGCGGGTAAAGTCGTTACAAAAGGGGCTTCAGCTTTAGAGGCGATCTTCGCGAAAGACTAATCTTTTTCTACCCAGCCGCTCCAAACAGTATAATCGGCCCATCCTGCAGGTGGGTCGATTTTTTTGTCAAAAATCCCAAAAATGGTAGACCCTGATCCGCTCATCGCTGCATAGCTAGCGCCCAAGGTATACATCTCCTCTTTCAAAGAACCCAAGACAGGATAGTGCGGGAAGATGCTCTTTTCGAAGTCATTCGAAATCATTTCTTTCCAATCTGTTTTCAGAATTGCTTTGCGCAAATCTACTGGCGCTTTCGCAGGTGTCACACCCGCATAGGCTTGGGCGGTGGAGATGCCTACCGCTGGATATAATAACACCAGGAACTTGCCTTTTAAACTCGCTTCGATCGGGCTAAGTTGATCCCCTTTACCTTTTCCAAAAGCTGCTTTATTCGACAAGAAAAACGCACAATCACTGCCTAATTTCGCTGCGTAAGGCTGTAAATCCTCGTTCGTTAAGGGCAATTGAAATAAGTCTCTCAAGCCCAATAAGGTAAACGCCGCATCTGATGATCCGCCCCCTAAACCAGCTCCCATGGGAATGATTTTATGCAGGTGAATGTGTACCGGCGGCATTTGATGGTCTTTGCGGAGCAATTCGTAGGCTCTGTAACACAAGTTATCTTCAATGGCGCCAGAAATTTCTAGGCCGGAAGAGCTGAAACTGAATTCGTCCGATGGCGTAATCTCTAATACATCCGTCCAAGGTACTGGAAAGAAACAGGTTTCCAAATCATGGAACCCATCCTTGCGCTTCTTTGTGATGTACAAGCCTATATTAATCTTCGCGTGCGGAAATAAAACCATATTAATCTTCTAATGAGTTGCCTATCCAGCTAAAACGTACCCAAAGTCCAATAAAGAAAAGGATGAGCGCAATTTCTGCAAATAGGTAAGAAAGGGAGATGTGTTCTTCCCAGGTAACCGTTTTGACCACAGAGGCCTCCATTTTATCAATTTCTTGGAAAATCTGTTGCAAAGCCTGACCATTTGTCGCCCGGAAAAATTTCCCTTTTGTGAGTGTAGCAATTTCGCGCAAGGTGCTTTCATCCACGGGGTCCACGCTCGGTTGAAGACTACCTACGGCAATCGTATAGACTTTGATATTAAAGTTCTTAGCTAATTCTGCGGAAGTAACGGGGTCGAGATTTCCGGCTGTATTATTCCCATCGGAAATCAGGATACTGATTTTTTTCGGGTTTTCGGAGTCGCGGATTTGGTTAATACACATCCCCAAAGCATCCCCTAAAGCTGTCCCCTCTTCCACAATTTGGTTGGTCTGGAATTGCTGTAACTGATGTAATAAAAAAGCCGAATCTGTCGTAATGGGGCTGGCTAAATAAGGCGCACCCGCAAAGGCGACTAAAGCGATGGGATCATGACTTCGCTGACGGATAAAGGCTTTTCCCATCGTTTTCGCGGTCTCTAAGCGACTGGGGCTAATGTCGCGCGTCTGCATGGAGGAAGATATGTCCAAAGCTAAGGCAATGTCGATTCCCTCGACTTGCTTCTTTTGGTGCTTGATGACCCGGTAGGGTCCCGCTGCTACTAAGATTAGTGAAGTGATGAAAAGAATCTGAATGGCCATGGGCAAATAACTCAGCAGCAACGAAATTCGATTCTGTTTCAACGGAATAGAAAGCGAAATTTCTAGGCGGGGCTGATTGCCACGTTGGCGTAAATACTTGATAAAATAGACGATGAAAGGCCAGATCAATCCATACAGAAACAAGCCATTTTCCCACTCGAATGTGAAAAAATCTTGTATTTGCTGCCAAGAATAGAGCGGATTAAACTTCATTGTTCTGGATCTTACCTTGTTCTACGTCATATAAATTGGATGCCAACGCATCTAAATACTGAACGGACTCTACCGTATTTTTCGAGAAATTACCCCCATAGATCGCGGAATCCATCTCATTTAAGACTTTCTCCATCGCCTCATCCGCTAAGTTATCGAGCATCTCTTTTGAGGTAAACGTGGTAAACGGCAATAAGGTTAATTCCTCCAGGTATTTCTTCCAAGCGGAAAAGGCCTTTTCTAAATTCGATAAACCGACCGGTGTTCCCGCCACTTGTCTCGCGTACCGTTGGAATGTGCGTCTAAATTCTCGGTGACGGCGCCACAATAAGTAGCGCTTAAATAGCTTAGTGATCGCTTTGCCAAAAATCCAGTAAATCAATCCTGCCAATATCAACAAACTGACGCCTAAGGCTACCACATTTTTCAAGTCCGTTTTAGGGCTTAAAGGCGGGATAGGTATGCTTTGGTATAAGGAATCTAAATCAATTTGTTCTGGATGAGGCAATAATCGCTTCAAATAAATGCTATCCACCACGGGATAAATCAGCGTACAATCAGGCTCTTGTTGTAGGTAGATGGGTATTTGTAGTTTTTGGACCGGCGCTAAATTAAATAGGCGCAGCGTGTAAACCGCAGAATCCATTGACCCCGCTGCTGTCGTTTTCGTCGCAAAAAACTCGCGTTTAACGGTCTCAAATGCCCCAAAATTCTGATTTGCCTTAGGAAAAAACACTTCTTGGTCTTTTGGGTGCCGAACATACAAGGAATAGTGGACAGGCTGCCCGATCACGGTAGAATCTTCCTGAAATTTTCCCTTAATAACGAATGGCGTCTGTTGCATTAGCGTCTAGCATTAAAGAGTTTGACTAATGCCGGCACGAAATCCTCGCCTGAACGTAATTCCACGTAATCTGCATGCCATTTCTTGCACCGTTCTTTCAAATCTACCCCCCGGTTTTTGACCTGTTGCTGCAGTAAATTTTTGAATGATTTCAAGGAAGTATTCACCCAGGTTGTCCGTTTTCTTTCAGGATCGTAGATGGGAATGATGCCCATGGAGGGCAATTGAATTTCTTGTTTATCCAGGGCATGCAAGACAACTAAGTCGTGCTTTAAAGCTGCTGCACGTAATAAATCTTCGTAGCCCTCGTCTATAAAATCAGACAACACAAACAACAAGCTTTTGCGTTTTAAAGTCTGCAAGGCAAAGGTTAATCCGGCTTTCAAATCCGTCGCCGTATTCTCAGGTTCTACTCTGAAAAGCTCAGAAATTACTTTGTATCCATGCTTTTTGCCCATGGCTGGGGGCATGTATTTTTCGTTTTTATCACTGAAACAGACGAAACCTAGGTGACTTGCCTCTTGAATAGCCGCAAAGGCCAAAACCCCAGCTACCTCTTTCAAGGTCTTGATTTTACTATTTCCTTGCCGTCCTACATTGCCTGAGGCACTGACATCAATCAAGAAGAAAACGGTTTGTTCTTTTTCCTCTTTGAAGAGCTTCACAAAGGTGCCGTGTCCCTTAGAAGAGGTGTTCCAGTCAATGTGCCGCACGTCGTCTCCATAATGGTATTGGCGTAGGTCACTAAACTCTAAGCCCGACCCTTTGAAGACGGAGGAGAAATTTCCATGCATTTGCGTGTTAATCGCTTTTCGAATGCGAATTTCCAGCTTTACTACATGGGTCAGGAAGGCTTTGATGTCCATATCCACGAGACTAAATTACCTATTTTTTACCCAATCTGAATGAAATGAGCTAAAAGCTTTCTAATTTACGGGTATATTTACAAGATGAAAAAGGGATTATTTTTGCTTTTCTTGGCCCTGACAGTATGTGTCGTGAACGCATGCACAGATGAATCGACACAAAATCGATTAGACCAGGAAGAGATGGCGCAGGTTTTGGCAGATATCCACATCGATGAAGCAATCATTCAAAATATGCACCTAGGTAATTCTGATACAGCCTTAGTTCTCTATCACGAGTTATCTAAACAGACGTTAAAAAATCGGGGCTTTGATTCCACCCAAGTCGCCAAAAGCTATGGATCATACGTAAAAGATCCGGCCGCTTTCGTCAAATTGTACACCCGAGTAAACGAAATTATTGAGGAGCGACAGAAAAATGCAGTGGCTAAAAAACCCGCCGCGGAAAAACCATGAGAAAGCTCCTTTGCTTATTATTGTGTATTAATCTAATTGCTATGGGTCAAAAGCCTGTGATTCAAGGACATCGAGGTTGCAGGGGTTTATATCCAGAAAATTCCTTACCCGCTTTTCAACACGCCTTAGAGATGGGGGTAACGGTACTCGAGATGGACGTTTGCCTTTCCGCAGACGGCCAGGTTTATGTTTCCCATGAGCCTTATATGAATCCTTTGTATGCGTCTTTTTCGGATGGCTCGCCCGTTTCAGAAACGTCCATTAATTTATACCAAAAACCCTACAGCGAAATTAAGTCTTTCGACGTAGGCTCTCGCGGGAACAAACTGTTTCCGGAGCAAGCGCGCGTCGCCACCTATAAACCCTTACTTTCAGAGGTCTTAGCCTTAGGTGAGGCCTATGCACGTAAATCAGGTCGCCCCGTTTACTATAATATTGAGATCAAATCTGAGCCCATTGAATACGGAAAATCACAACCGGCTACGGTAAAAGAGTTTGCGGATCGCGTGTGGGCCGTGATTTCTAATCATATTTCACCTGCTTCGTTGATTTTACAAAGTTTCGATTTTGCCGTACTGCAATACTGGAAAACGGCTATCCGTCAAGGGCGGATTTCCGCTTTAGTAGAGCAGGAGAGCCCAGAACAGATGCTCGCATCGCTCGGTTTTGTGCCGGAGATTTTTAGTTCTTCGTACCGGTTTTTAACGAAAGAGCAGATTGATTTTTGTCATGCACGCGGCATGCAAGTTATTCCTTGGACCATCAATACGACGGCAGAGATGCAGAAATTCAGCGATTGGCAGGTGGACGGCATCATTACCGACTATCCAAATCGTGCACCCCAATTCCTAAAACCCTAAACATGTCGTTGTTTAATGAGACTTTGTTGTGGTTTATGAAGCGGAGAATGCCGCGGATTGAGGCGATGTACGAACGGCCTTTGGAACTACAAGAACAAATGTTGCAGGGCTTATTGTCTCATGGCCGCTCGACCGAATGGGGTACTAAACACGGCTATGCCGACATAAGTAACTACGAGAAATTCAAACAGCAAGTTCCCATTTCCACCTATGAGGAAATTTTTCCGTACATCGATCGGATGATGCAAGGGGAGCAAAACATCTTGTGGGATACACCCATTAGCTGGTATTCGAAGTCTTCTGGTACCACGAATGCCCGTAGCAAATTCATTCCAGTCTCGAAAGAGTCGCTCGAGGAATGCCACATGATGGGCGGGAAAGATATGATCACCTTGCTGGCAGCGAACAAACCGGAAACGAAAGTTTTTGAGGGGAAAGGGCTGTCCATTGGAGGAAGTTTGACGGAGAATCCGGTGAATTCGAGTATGCTGATGGGCGATGTGTCGGCGGTGGTGATGAAGAATCTGCCTATTTGGGCACAAATCATACGGACGCCCTCGCTCGATGTGGCGCTGATGGGGGATTGGGATCAGAAGATCGAGAAGATGGCGATCGAGACGTCGAAGGAGAATGTGACGAGTATTTTGGGCGTTCCCACGTGGACGCTCGTGTTGATTGAGAAGATTTTGGAGATTACCGGGAAGAAGTCGATTCTGGAGGTGTGGGAGAATTTCGAATTTATGATTCACGGGGCGGTGGCTTTTGGGCCCTACCGGGAGTTGTTTAAGAACCAAATCTTCCCGTCGTCACAGGTCGGATTTTTAGAGATATACAACGCGTCTGAGGGGTTCTTTGGAATTCAGGATGATCTTTCCAAACCGGATGAGATGCTTCTGATGCTCGATTACGGCATCTTCTATGAGTTTATTCCCATGAACGATGAGGGGGAAGAGGCGAATACCATTGTTTCTTTAAGCCAGGTGGAAGTAGGCGTGAATTATGCGATGGTCATTTCGACGAACGCGGGTTTATGGCGCTACAAGATCGGGGATACCGTGAAGTTTACTTCCGTGAGTCCGTACCGGATTAAGATTTCGGGAAGGACAAAGCATTTCATCAATGCCTTTGGGGAAGAGTTGATTATCGAGAATGCGGAGACGGCCGTCGCGCGCGCTTGCGCCGCGACCCAGGCAGAGATCAAGGATTATACGGCGGCTCCAGCCTTTATGAACGAGGGCAAAAACGGTCACCACGAATGGGTGATCGAATTTTCAAAAGCCCCAAAAGATTTTCGTACCTTTGCACAGATTTTGGACCAAACGCTTCGCGAGCAAAACTCGGACTACGATGCGAAAAGGTCTTATGATTTAGTGCTTGGCCCTCCTTTGGTCCATATCGCCCCAGCCGGAACATTCCACAACTGGATGCGGGAACGAGGGAAATTAGGCGGCCAGCATAAAGTTCCGAGGTTAAGTAACCACCGGGAATTTTTAGAAGGAGTCAAGGCTCATTTTTAATCAAAACAAGCTATGTCGTTAAAATTAACTATCGAGAATGGTATCAAAGATGCCATGCGTGCGAAAGACGCAGACCGTTTACGGGCGCTCCGCGCGATCAAATCCATGATTCTTTTGGAAGAAACTTCGGGCTCTAGCGCTGACGGTTTAAGCGCTGACGCAGAGATGAAAATCTTAATGAAAGCAGCGAAACAACGCCGTGATTCATTAGAAGTCTATGTTTCTCAAAACCGCCCAGACTTAGCGGAAAAAGAGCAAGCGGAACTAGCTATCATCGAAGAATTCTTGCCTAAGCAATTGTCTGACGAAGAATTAACCGCTAAAATCACTGAAATCATCGCGGCCGTAGGCGCTACGAGTCCAGCGGATATGGGTAAAGTGATGGGTGCTGCTTCGAAGCAATTAGCTGGATTAGCAGACGGTAAAGCCATCTCAGCGAAAGTGAGTGAATTATTAAAGAAATAAGATTGGAAAAGAAGGTCGCGATACGGAATCTAAGTTTTGAACAGCTAAAGGCAGAGATGCTCGCAGCCGGAGAACCCGCATTCCGTGCTAAGCAAGTGTACGAGTGGATTTGGAAAAAGGCTGCACGCAGTTTCGATGCGATGGGAAATGTCCCTAAGACGACGCGCGAATGGCTTTCGGAGAAATTCTCTTTGCAAATCGTGACGACCGCGGAGGCGCAATACAGCTCAGACCGCACCATCAAATCCAGCTTTCAATTACACGACAACAACCTCGTAGAGGGAGTGTTAATTCCTACCCGCGAACGCGTGACGGCCTGCGTTTCCTCCCAAGTGGGATGTTCGCTTACCTGCAGCTTCTGTGCAACAGGCTACATGGACCGCAAGCGTAATTTAGAGTCATTCGAGATCTACGATCAGGTCGTGTTAATTCGCGATCAGGCACAGGAAAAATACGGTCAAGCGCTGACGAACATCGTTTACATGGGGATGGGCGAACCGCTGTTGAACTATGCGAATGTCTTAAAATCTATCGAACAGATCACCTCGCCAGAGGGTTTAGGGATGTCGCCACGCCGCATTACGGTGTCTACGGCAGGTATCGCAAAGATGATCCAAAAACTAGGCGACGATCAGGTCAAATTCAATCTGGCCCTTTCCTTGCACGCTGCGAATGATACAAAGCGGAATCAGATTATGCCCATCAACGAAAGCAATACCTTGGACGTCCTAAAGGCCGCGCTATTGTATTTCTTCGACAAGACAGGCAACGAAATCACGCTCGAATACATTGTCTTTAACAAGTTCAACGACACCCTAGAGGACGCTCGTGAATTATATGAGTTTGCCAAAGGCATCCCATGCAAAATCAACCTCATCGAATACAATCCGATCGCTCAATCTTCTTTCGTGAATGCGGAGGCAGATGCGATTGCTAAGTTCTCAGCGTACTTAGAGAGCAAACGAATGATTGTGAATATCCGCCGCTCCCGCGGACGCGATATTGATGCGGCTTGCGGCCAGCTTGCCGGCAAAAAAGCCCCCGTAGTCGATGCCTAACACGATGTTTCCCATCTTCTTGAAAATGGATCAAATCCAGACCTTGGTCGTGGGAGGAGGGAATGTAGCCTTAGAAAAAGCATCCGCGATATTACGCAATTCACCGGAGGCAAACTTGACCTTAGTGGCGCCCTTTTTTCGCCCGGAAACAATCGAATACTTACAGGATTTTCCGCAGGTGCGCATCTTAACGCGCGGATTTCAACCATCGGATTTAGAAGGGCTAGACTTAATCATCTGCGCCACCGATTCACCTGAATTGCACGCGGAAATCAAGGCCTTGGCCGCTGCCCAACATTTACTTTGCAACGTGGCGGATACGCCACCTTTGTGTGATTTTTATTTAGGATCCATCGTTCAAAAAGGGGATCTGAAGATTGCGATCTCGACGAATGGGAAATCCCCTACGTTAGCCAAAAGAATCAGAGCCTTTCTAGAAGACGTCATTCCTGACGATATCCAAACCTCCCTTGATCAATTAGAGGAAGGTCGTAAATCATTAAAGGGTGACTTTCAAGAAAAAATCACCCAATTAAATGAACTAACTAAGAATCTAATTTTTCGCAAGAAAGACTAATCGTCAATTTTCGCTGTTTCCAGTTTAGGAACTAGCATATAGATAATCGCCCAAGCGATTAAATAAGCAGGTCCACAGCATAGCAGGACATAGTTATATCCAATATTTATATCCCCTGATTTTTTGTAAGAATCTAAAAGTAAACCAACATAATACATAAAGATAATTCCACCTACAGAACCCGCCATTCCCCCGATGCCAATAACAGAACTAATTGCTTTCTTTGGGAACATATCCGTAGCAATGGAATAAATGTTTGCACTCCAAGCTTGGTGTGCAGCTGCAGCTAAGGAAATCAATCCTACCGCTTGCCAGATGTTATCACAATAGCTCGCTAACATGATAGGTACAACGGCTAATGCAAACCCCAACATGGATATTTTTCGGGCATTATAGAAAGCCCAACCTTTATTGATCAGCATCCCAGATAGCCATCCACCACCTATACTACCTAGTGTGGTAGCCGTGTATATAACAACTAAATCCCAGCTAGGCTTGCTTAAGTCCTTATGGAATCGACTACTAAAGTAAGAGGGTAATTGGGTTAGTAAAATCCACCAAATAGGATCCGTTAATAACTTACCGAATAAGAACGCATAGGTTTGTTTAAATTTAAATAATTTAGCCCATTTAACCGGCTCTTGATTATCCTCTTTCTCATCCATATCCGCATGGATATAGTCAAACTCTTCTTTCGATAGTTTTTTTTGTTTAGAGGGTACTTCGTAGTATAACCACCAAAAAATAAGCCAAATAAACCCAATTGCACCGGTCGCAATAAAGACCATTTGCCATCCAAATTGACTAAAAATCCAAGGTACTACGACTGGAGCGACCACTGCTCCAATATTCGCTCCTGAGTTAAAAATGCCGGTGGCTAAGGCTCTCTCGTTTTTTGGAAACCATTCTGCCGTCGTTTTAATGGCCGCAGGGAAGTTCCCTGATTCCCCTAAACCCAATAAAGCACGCATGAAGGCAAAACTCATAGTACCCGTAGCTAACGCATGCATCATTGCCGCGACACTCCAAGCGATGATGG
The DNA here is from genome assembly GCF_042715595.1 of Aquirufa esocilacus. NCBI lineage: Bacteria > Pseudomonadati > Bacteroidota > Cytophagia > Cytophagales > Flectobacillaceae > Aquirufa > Aquirufa esocilacus. The sequence continues at coordinate 687,058 of NZ_JBBKXX010000002.1, forward strand.
AAATCGTATAGCCTAATTTAGTGCCAATGCGATCGATAATTCCGCCAAATCCTAATAGTCCAATCGCATAAGAGGCTTGAAATGCCATATGCACGTACATATAATTTGATTCCCCATTTTCTCCATTCCATCCAAATTCATTTGCTACTAAGGGCTTTAATAGACTGATTACTTGACGGTCTAAATAGTTAATGGTTGTCGCAAAAAAGAGTAATGAACTAATTCTCCAACGATAATTTCCTATTTTTTTCATAGTTAAGGTTGTTTTGCCTGATTAAAGGGCCTTATAAATTTGGATTAAATCATTAATGGTATGTGTTATCGATTGGTAATCCTGTTTTGCAATAAGGGAAGCCGGGAACAATTGAGAGCCCATGCCTACCGCTGCCGCACCTGCATCAAACCACGTTTTTAAACTTTCGCGGTTAGGTTCCACTCCGCCTGTTACCATAATTTTAGTCTTCGGCATAGGACCTTGAATCGCTTTCACGAAAGCAGGTCCTACCACATTTCCTGGGAATATTTTCACGTATTTTGCCCCTAAAATCTCCGCATTACGAATCTCCGTCAAGGTCATCGTGCCTGGCATCCAAGGGATATTGTGTTTCGCGCAAACCTCGCCTACGGAAGCCGTGGTAAAGGGTTGCAACATAAAGTCAGCGCCCATTTCGATGAATTCAGTCGCCTGTTTTGCATCGTAAATCGTTCCGATTCCGAGTACTAAATCCGGGCATTCTTTCTCACAGAAGTCGATTAGTTTCGCAAAGATGGCTGGAGCCGCTTCGCCGCGATTCGTGAATTCGAAAACGCGAATTCCGCCGTCGTAGCAGGCTTTCAAAACGTTTTGGGCGATCGTTTGATCTGCATTGAAAAATAAAGGAACGATAGGCGTTTCCGCTAATCGAGAATATACTATGTCTGCTGAATTTCTAGCCATGATTATCTTTTTAATCGTCCGGTTATATCACCACCCATGACGGTTTCAATTTCGTCTAGGTTGGATAAATTTATATCCCCTTCGATCGTGTGTTTTAAAGCGGAAGCCGCTACAGCAAAGGCCAAAGACTTCGCCTCATCACCATAAACCAAGTTTCCGTAAATATAACCGGCCATGAAAGCGTCCCCACCACCGATACGATCGACGATTTGGGAGATTTCTACTGTGTCGGATTTAATGACTTTAGAGCCATCAAAGGAGGTGGCAGATAAGGTATTTTGAGAAGCAGAAATCTGCCCTCTTTTGGTATTAATAATCTTCTTTAAGTTAGGAAAACGCTCCTTAATCTGAATACAGATGTCTTGCCAGCCACTTTTTGCGCGGCCATCCGGTACGATGTCTAAGATATCCTCTGCATCGCCTTTGCCACACACGATAATGTCGCATTGCGCGATTAAAGCGGGCATTACCTCTTTTACTGATTTTCCATATTGCCAAAGGTTCTTGCGGTAGTTCACATCCGCCGAAATCGTCAAACCTTGTGCTTTTGCCTCTTTCAAGGCTGCTGTTAATGCAATAGTTGCGGCTTCTGAAATGGCCGGCGTTATGCCTGTCCAGTGGAACCAACCTGCGCCGTTGAAAATTTCTTTCCAATTAAAGTCAGTTGGATTCAAGTTAGAGAAAGCAGAATCCGCACGGTCATACGTCACTTTGCTCGGGCGCATGGCTGCCCCAAACTCCACGAAATACAAGCCCAAGCGACCTTCTTTATACGCCGTATGCGACATATCCACGCCCACTTGGCGGTAATAGCCGGTGGCAGCTTTGCCTAATTCGTTGTTTGGGAAACAAGTCACGTGTTCCGCCGGGATTCCGATGTGAGCTAAACCGCCCGCCACGTTTGCCTCGCCGCCACCAAAGGTGATGTTCAATGACTGTGCTTGGGTAATGCGGCCATAGCCCGCAGGGCTTAAACGACCCATGATTTCCCCAAAAGTGATAACTTTCTTCATTACTCTTCGAAATTAAAAAATCCTGCCGCGTTGTTATACGAGATGTCTTGTACCAGCTTGCCTAACCAAGCAATATCCGCCGGTAATTCTCCATTTTCCACATCCGCGCCAAGTAAATTACACAAGATTCTTCTAAAATACTCATGTCTTGGGAACGAAAGGAAACTTCTGGAGTCCGTTAACATCCCCACGAAGTGGCTTAACATCCCCATATTGGATAAGGCGTTGATCTGCTTTTCCATGCCGTCTTTTTGGTCCAAAAACCACCAGCCCGAACCGAATTGCATCTTTCCTACAATCGTTCCATCTTGGAAATTACCCGTCATCGTCGCTAACAATTCATTATCGCGTGGATTCAAATTATACAAGATCGTCTTCGCTAATTGATTCGTCGAATCTAAGTGATTTAAGAATTTCGACAAAGGCCGCGCCTGCTCAAAATCCCCAATCGAATCAAAACCCGTATCAGGACCTAATGTCCCTAACAGACGGTCATTGTTATTGCGAATTGCCCCTAGGTGGAATTGTTGCGTCCAACCTTTGGCATGATCTAAATGCGCAAAATACACCAGCATTGCTGATTTAAACTGCACTTTCTCTTTCTGATTAATCGTTTTACCCGTCATTAATCGCTCAAAAATGTGCGCGATTTCCTGTTCGGTGTATTCGTCCGCATAAATCTGCTCCAATCCGTGATCACTTAAACGACAGCCTACGGAATGGAAGAAATCATGTCTCGCGGCAATCGCTTTCTTATAATCCACTAAGGTATGGATTTCGATCCCAGCCGCTGCTGCTACTGAATTCACATATTCTACGAACACAATTTCGTCATCCACGCCCATCGCCTTATCCGGACGGAAGGTAGGTAAGACTTTGATCGCAAATCCACTCGCCTTGATCTGTTGGTGGTAGGCCAAATTGTCGATCGGGTCATCCGTCGTACAAAGTGCTTTCACGTTCATCTTTAACAATAAGTTGCGCACAGAAAACGCTGGAGTGCGCAAAAGAGCATTGCACTGGTCGTAAATCCGCTTTCCGCTTTCCGCATTCAATAATTCCGTAATCCCGAAATAGCGCTGCAACTCCAAGTGCGTCCAGTGATATAATGGGTTGCGCATCGTATAGGGCACAGTCTCTGCCCATTTCAAGAACTTCTCCTCGTCAGACGCATTTCCTGTGATGTATTTTTCATCCACCCCGTGCGCACGCATCGCCCGCCATTTGTAGTGGTCGCCGGCTAACCAGATTTGGGAGATATTATCGAATTGCTTGTCCTCCGCGATCTGCTGAGGAATCAAGTGATTGTGATAATCAATAATGGGCATCTGCGCCGCATATTGATGGTACAAAGTTTGCGCCGTCTCGGACTGCAACAAGAAATCTTTATCTAAAAACGCTTTCATAGTATGTCGTTTAATCTATTCAGTGGGCAGTAGTCCTTGGGCAGTAGTCCTTGGACAGTCCGGAGGGAATGAGTCCGAAGGTGTTTAGTCCGGAGCTATCATTTACCATTCACCATTTACCATTTTCTCCTTTATGCTATGTGCTCTATTCTTTATGCTTTAAATCTATACTCTCTACTCTATAATCTCTAAATATATTTCGTCACCCCCTCCACAAATCCTGGAACCTTTGTCAAATCCGTGCCCCATAAATCCGTATTGGATAACACTTTCTTCAAGTCAAAATCTTTCCAAGCCTCGTAGAAATACGGCGCATAATCGCATTGGATAGGGTAGGCCTCTCCGTTGCTATCGCCATAGTATTTTCCCTCTTCTTCTTTCACCGCATGCATAAATTGCAAGTAAGCCGCGAAGCCCATGCAGAATAGCTCAGGTGCTTTGCCAAAGTTTTTGGCATAATTAATCACCAATGGCACGTTACGCATCCGCATTTTCGTCGTGTACTGCACCGTAATGTCGATCAATTTGTGGTTAATGTATGGATTGCGGAAACGATCTAACACCGAACGTCCGAAGCGATCCGCCACCTTGAAATCCATTTTATAAGGGATGCTCAGCGCTAATTCGCTCAGCATTAAATTCATAATCAATTTGCTTAAATAGCCGTTCGCCATCACGTCTTTCACGAGACGGAAACCTAACAAAAAGGACATCCCGCATAGTAATGTGTGCGTTCCATTCAATAAGCGCAATTTCAATTCGCGGTAGATTTCGATATCCTCTGCGATAATTACGCCTTTATCCGCTGGGGCAAAGGATAGCACGTCTTTCACTTTGGCCCCTCCTTGAATCGCCCAAAGGCTATAGACCTCTGAAATGATCATCAAAGAATCCTCATAGCCTAATTGCGCACAAATCTCCGCATTTGTCGCCGCATCCGGGCTACCCGGAACAATGCGATCCACTAAGGAATTACAGAAGTGATTCGCCGTTTCTAGCCAAGTCACAAACTCTGTAGATAGACCGTGGTCCGCTGCTAATTTCAAGACGATGCCTTTTAATACATCTCCGTTGTTGATAATTAATTCCGTAGGAACAATGACCATTCCTGAGGCAGCAGATCCAGCGAAATGCGTGAAACGAGCATGCAAGAACGCCAATAATTTAGCGGGGAAAGAAGAGGGACAACCGTTCGCAATTGGATCGTTCGCCACATAGGTAATTCCTACTTCTGTGGTGTTCGAAAGAATGATTTGCATCTCTTCGCTTTTCGCGCATTCGATGATTTTGTCCCAGTCTTTCGAGGCAGTAATGGTACGAGAGATGGAGGAGTTGATAATATTCTCTTCTTTGGCTATACCCTCATCGATTCCCTTGATGCAATGCGTATACAAACCATCTTGTTCATCGAAAGCATCTGCGCCTCCTTTTGTCGTCGATTTTACGACTACTACGCGACCTTTGAAAATTCCTTGGCGGTTTGCTTTGTCGATATAAAAATCGCAAAGTCCGCGTTGCAAGACTCCCGTCCCAAACTGTAGGACTTTCTCCGGATACGTGAATATCTCCGGTGATGGAATTTGTAAAGCTATGGAAGATTGAAGTTTGCCTGACTCCAGGAATTTTTTAGATAAGCGCATATAATTCTAATTTCCTTTAAAAGGCAAAAATCCCACCTTTTTACCTGATTTTCAGCTAAAAAAATGGGATTAAATCACCTAAAACGTTTACGCTTCGCCTATGGGGCCGTTATAATTCATCGGGAATTGGAAACCTGCGGCATCTCCCTCTTTCATAATGGGGCCAAAGGCCTCTTCGTACTTCTGAATATTCTCTTGAAGTGCTTGCATTAAGCGGTAGGCGTGGTCAGGTGTCATGACGACTCTCGACTTTACTTTCGCCTTAGGAAGACCTGGTAAAATGCGAATAAAGTCCATCACAAACTCGGATGGGCTGTGAGCAATGAGTGCCAAATTTACGTAATGGCCTTCCGCCATTTCTTCTGGAAGCTCGATATTTAATTGATTTTCTTCTGCGGGGTTTTCCATATTTCTGTTCTGGTAAAAAATAAACCCCCGAACTTAAGAAAAGCCGGGGGTCTATTCAAATGATTCTACAAATTAGTTTGCAGCTTCTACTTTTTCTTTCGCTTCAGCGATTTCTGCAGCTTCTTTCTTCGCTTCGATTGCTTTTAGCTCATCTTTCGATGTAACCAAAATATCTTTGTAGCGACGAAGACCAGTACCAGCTGGAATCAAGTGACCTACGATAACGTTCTCTTTCAAGCCGTCTAAGGTATCTTGTTTCGCGCGGATAGACGCTTCAGAAAGTACTTTCGTAGTTTCCTGGAACGACGCAGCTGAAATGAATGATTCAGTTCCTAATGAAGCTTGCGTGATACCTTGTAAGTTAGAAGAAGAAACGGCTGCTTGCGCATCACGTACTTTCATTAACTTCATATCTCTACGTTTTAACGAAGAGTTCTCATCACGCAAGGCACGAGCTGAAAGTAGTGCGCCTGCTTTGTATTTCTCAGAATCTCCAGCGTCAGTGATCACTTTCTTATCTAAAATCAAGTCGTTCTCGTGACGGAATACGAAACGATCTACGTTTTGACCTTGTAAGAATTGTGTATCTCCTGGCTCTAAAATCTGAACTTTTTGCATCATTTGGCGAACGATACACTCGATGTGCTTATCATTGATCTTCACACCTTGTAGACGGTAAACGTCTTGGATCTCGTTCACTAAGTATTCTTGTACTGCAGTAGGTCCTTTAATCTTTAAGATATCAGACGGAGTAATCGCACCATCAGAAAGAGGTGCACCTGCACGTACGAAGTCATTATTTTGTACTAGGATAAATCGTGTCAAAGGTACTAAGTAACGACGCTCAGCTCCCTCTTTCGGTGTCACGATAATCTCACGATTACCACGCTTAATCACACCGTAAGAAATTACCCCATCAATCTCCGTTACTACGGCTGGGTTAGATGGGTTACGTGCTTCGAATAATTCCGTTACACGTGGAAGACCTCCCGTAATGTCACGCGTTTTACCTGCCGCACGAGGAATCTTAGCGATAATTTGACCCGCTTTGATTTTATCTCCTTCGTCGATCGCTAAACGCGCACCTACTGGAACGTTGTATACTAAATCTTCTTTGCCTTTTGCTTTAACTAATACGGATGGGTTCTTTGTCTTATCTTTCGATTCAACAATTACTTTCTCACGCATACCTGTTTGCTCATCCGCTTCCTCTTTGTAGGTATTGTTTTCTTCGATTGCCTCGAATTCAATTTTACCTTCAGCTTCAGAAAGGATAACCGCATTGTATGGATCCCAAGCACAGATTTCATCTCCTTTTTTCACTGCTTGGCCTTCCTTAACGCGTAAGAAAGAACCATAAGGAATGTTAGAAGAGATCAAGATTTGTTTGTTCGCTGGGTTCACAATTTGAACCTCACCAGAACGACCCATCACGATTTCTACTGGATTACCATCTGCATCTGTAGAGCTGACAGAACGAACCTCTTCGAAGTTAATCACCCCGTCGAATTTCGCTTTAACGCTCGCATCTAAGGAAACGTTTTGTGCTGTACCACCCACGTGGAACGTACGTAAAGTTAACTGAGTACCTGGCTCACCAATCGATTGAGAGGCAATTACACCTACCGCTTCTCCTAAGTTCACCATTGCAGCTGTTGCTAAGTTACGTCCGTAACATTTCGCACACACACCGCTTTGCGTCTCACAAGTTAATACCGAACGAATCTCTACTGACTCGATCGCTGTCTCATCAATTTTCGTTGCGATAGCTTCGTTGATTTCATCACCTGAAGCTACGATTAACTCATTGGTGATTGGATCATATACATCGTGAATAGACACACGACCTAAGATACGCTCAGATAATGGCTCGATGATCTCCTCATTGTCTTTCAATGGGAACACCTCGATACCTCGTAACGTACCGCAATCATCTTCGTTCACGATCACGTCTTGCGCAACGTCGTGTAGACGACGAGTCAAGTAACCCGCATCGGCTGTTTTCAAGGCAGTATCTGCCAAACCTTTACGCGCACCGTGAGTCGAGATAAAGTACTCTAATACGTCAAGACCCTCTTTAAAGTTAGAAAGGATTGGGTTTTCGATGATTTCACCTACTGAACCTTGTAAGTTCTTCTGAGGCTTAGCCATCAAACCACGCATACCACCTAGTTGACGAATTTGCTCACGAGAACCACGGGCTCCAGAGTGCATCATCATGTAGATCGCGTTAAATCCTTGGTTATCCTCTTCCATCTGCTTCATCAAAGTCTCGGTAATTTTCGAGTTAACTTTTGTCCAGATGTCAATAACGGCGTTGTAACGCTCGTTATCTGTGATTAAACCCATTAAGTAGTTGTCCCAAACCGCTTGAACATCCTCCTGAGCTTTCTTCACTAAAGAAGCTTTCTCTGCAGGAATTTGAACATCACCAATACCCATCGATAAACCACCGTGGAAGGCTTGTTGGAAACCTAATTCTTTGATATCATCCAAGAATTGCGCTGTACGAGCCATACCACAGATCTTGTGAACGTGTGAGATGATTTGTTGCAACTTCTTCTTCGTCAATAACTCATTGATGTAACCTACTGCCTCTGGAACGCATAAGTTGAATAACACACGGCCCGCAACAGTTTCCACCATTTCTTGAACCAATGTGCCATCTTCCTTACGTACCGTAGCTTTCACTACAATGTTCGCGTGCTTAGACAATTTCTTCTCGTTCAAGGCGATAACAACCTCCTCAAATCCGTAGAAACGAGATCCCTCACCAGCCACTTTGTGATCAGGAGTTGACTTACGTCCTTTGGTTACATAATATAAACCTAACACCATGTCCTGAGATGGTACCGTAATAGGCGCACCATTCGCTGGGTTCAAGATGTTATGAGATGCAAGCATTAATAACGAGGCTTCCAAAATCGCTTCATGTCCTAGTGGAACGTGAACCGCCATCTGGTCACCATCGAAATCGGCGTTAAAGGCCGTACACGTTAATGGGTGCAATTGGATCGCTTTTCCTTCGATTAATTTCGGTTGGAAAGCTTGAATACCTAAACGGTGAAGGGTAGGAGCACGGTTTAAAAGAACTGGGTGTCCTTTCATTACATTTTCCAAAATATCCCAAACCACTGGATCCTTACGATCAACAATTTTCTTCGCAGACTTAACCGTCTTCACGATACCACGTTCGATCAACTTACGGATAACAAACGGCTTGAATAATTCTGCCGCCATATCTTTCGGAAGACCACATTCGTGCATTTTCAATTCTGGACCTACCACGATAACCGAACGACCTGAATAATCGACACGCTTACCTAATAAGTTTTGACGGAAACGACCTTGCTTACCTTTCAACATATCAGAAAGAGACTTCAAGGCACGGTTACCTTCAGAACGAACCGCATTTACTTTACGTGAGTTGTCGAATAAGCTATCAACAGCTTCTTGCAACATACGTTTTTCGTTACGTAAGATTACCTCTGGCGCTTTGATCTCAATCAAACGCTTCAAACGGTTGTTACGGATAATCACACGACGGTATAGATCATTTAGATCAGATGTCGCAAAACGACCTCCATCTAATGGCACCAACGGACGTAATTCTGGTGGAATTACTGGAACCATTTTGATGATCATCCACTCTGGACGGTTATCGATACGACCGATCGACTCACGGAATGCTTCTACCACTTTCAAACGCTTCAAGGCTTCAGCCTTACGTTGTTGAGAGGACTCCGTGTCCGCAGAGTGACGCAAGTCAGCCGATAAGCTGTCTAAGTCAATGCGAGATAATAACATATTTAACGCGTCAGCACCCATTTTCGCGATGAATTTCTGTGGATCTTCATCAGGTAAATGTTGGTTCTCGCGCGGTAATTTGTCTAAGATATCTAAGTACTCGTCTTCTGTTAAGAAATCAAGGTATTGGCTACCGATCTTTCCTTCTTCCGCGTACATACCTGGTTGAACTACGACGAAACGTTCGTAATAGATTACTTGGTCTAATTTCTTAGTAGATAAACCTAGCATGTAACCGATTTTGTTCGGTAAGCTACGGAAGTACCAGATGTGTGCAACTGGAACCACTAATTCGATGTGGCCCATACGCTCACGACGTACTTTTTTCTCCGTTACTTCTACACCACAGCGATCGCAAATGATGCCTTTGTAACGTATACGCTTGTATTTGCCGCAATGGCACTCCCAGTCCTTCGTAGGACCGAAGATACGCTCGCAAAACAAACCGCCCATTTCGGGTTTGTAGGTACGGTAGTTGATGGTTTCCGGTTGTGTTACCTCGCCATTAGACCCCTCTAAGATGGACTCAGGAGAGGCTAGTGAGATGGTTACTTTTTGGAAATCGCTATTCAGCTTTCTAGTCTTTTTAAATGACATTTTCTATGTATTTTATTGGAAAATGAACTCTTTTAATAGGGCCAAAGCCCAATGGTTTACTCAAGGGTGATTTCAAGGGCTAAACCTCTCAATTCGTGAATCAATACGTTGAATGATTCTGGAATGTTAGGCTTAGGCATGTTTTCACCTTTTACAATAGCTTCGTAAGCTTTTGCGCGACCGATGACATCATCAGACTTCACAGTTAAGATCTCTTGCAAGATATTCGCTGCACCGAAGGCCTCTAATGCCCAAACCTCCATCTCACCAAAACGCTGACCACCAAACTGAGCTTTACCACCCAATGGTTGTTGTGTAATTAATGAGTAAGGTCCGATCGAACGTGCGTGCATCTTATCATCCACTAAGTGACCCAGTTTCAACATATAGATGATACCTACAGTCACCGGTTGATCAAATTTATCACCCGTTAAACCATTGTATAAATACGTACGACCCCAGTCTGGTAAACCAGCTAACGTTAATTCAGCCGCTACCTCTGCTTCAGTTCCGCCGTCGAAAATAGGCGTCGCATAACGCTTACCTAATTTTTGTCCAGCCCAACCTAATACGGTCTCGTAAATTTGTCCTAAGTTCATACGAGATGGTACCCCTAGTGGATTCAATACGATATCTACTGGTGTTCCATCTTCTAAGAATGGCATATCTTCTTCACGAACGATACGAGCAACAATACCCTTATTACCGTGACGACCCGCCATCTTATCACCCACTTTTAACTTACGCTTCTTAGCTACATATACCTTCGCTAATTTCACGATACCTGCAGGCAATTCATCACCTACCTCTAACACGAAACGCTCACGCTTAAAGTTTCCAGCGATTTCGTTACGACGAACGTGGAAGCTCTTAATTAACGCTAAGAAAGTCGCGTTAGTCGCTGCATCTGCAGTAGCATCTTCTACGATCAAATCTGAAAGTAAATTCGCTTCTTCAGGAACTGCATACGTTGACTCATCGCGGTATAAGTTTTTATCTGGGAATAATAATTCTTCGATGTTTTTCGCTGTGAATTTAACCCCTTTCTCTACGATCACTGTACCAAACTTATGACGGATACCACCACACGTTTTTCCAGCTAATAAAGCAACGGTCTTTTCGATCATGATCTTACGAACCTCTAAAAGGTCTTTGCCGTATTGCTTCATAACCAACTTCAATTCAGCCTTCGACTTATCACGTTGATCCTTATCCTTTTTAGGACGAGCGAACAATTTCGTGTCGATAACCACACCTTTTAACGATGGTGGCGCTTTCTTCGAAGCATCTTTCACATCACCTGCCTTGTCACCAAAGATGGCACGTAATAATTTCTCTTCTGGAGTTGGATCAGATTCTCCTTTTGGTGTAATCTTACCAATTAAGATATCTCCTTCTTTCACCTCAGAACCTACGCGAACAACACCGTTCTCGTCTAGGTTACGAACTGTTTCCTCAGAAACGTTCGGGATTTCAGAAGTTAATTCCTCCTCACCACGTTTCGTATCACGTACCTCTAATTCGAATTCCTCAATGTGGATCGAAGTAAAGATATCGTCACGAACAACTTTTTCAGACATCACGATCGCATCCTCAAAGTTGTAACCTTGCCATGGCATGAACGCCACTTTCATGTTACGACCTAAAGCTAGCTCACCTGCTTGAGTTGCATAACCCTCGCAAAGTGCTTGACCTTTCACCACTTTTTGTCCTTTGAAGACAATCGGCTTTAAGTTGATTGTTGTATCCTGGTTCGTTCTACGGAACTTGATTAATTTGTATTCTTTTGTAGAACCGTGGAAGCTTACTAATTTTTGCTCCTCTGTTTGATCGTAGTTCACTACAATGCGTAAAGCATCAACGTATTCGATCACACCACTTCCTTCAGCAACGACTAAAGTACGTGAGTCAATCGCAACGCGGTGTTCTAAACCTGTACCTACGATAGGTGCTTCTGGGCGTAACAATGGCACCGCTTGGCGCTGCATGTTCGATCCCATCAAGGCACGGTTCGCATCATCATGCTCTAAGAAAGGAATCATAGAAGCCGCAACCGAAACAATTTGGTTAGGCGCTACGTCCATATATTGTGCATCCGCTGGATTAACTAATGGGAAGTCACCTTCGAAACGTGCTTTCACACGGTCAGATAAGAATTTACCCGTTTTGTCAATCTGTGCATTTGCTTGAACGATGTTCTTGCCATCTTCTTCTTCAGCCGTTAAATACGAAACAGTTGTAGACGTATCTACTTTTCCTGATTCGATTAGACGGTAAGGAGTTTCGATGAAGCCCATTCCGTTTACTTTCGCGTGAACGCAAAGAGAAGAAATCAAACCGATGTTAGGTCCCTCTGGCGTTTCAATCGTACAAAGACGACCGTAGTGCGTATAGTGAACGTCACGAACCTCGAAACCAGCTCTTTCACGAGAAAGACCGCCTGGCCCAAGGGCAGACATACGACGCTTGTGCGTGATCTCAGCTAATGGATTCGTTTGATCCATAAATTGAGATAGCTGATTTGTTCCAAAGAACGAGTTAATCACAGACGATAACGTACGTGCATTAATCAAGTCAACTGGCTTAAAGTCCTCGTTATCACGAACGTTCATACGTTCTTTGATCGTACGAGCCATACGCGCAAGACCTACACCGAACTGAGCATATAATTGCTCACCCACGGTACGTACACGACGGTTAGACAAGTGGTCAATATCATCGACAACCGCGCGAGAGTTGATCAAGCCGATCAAATACTTCACGATAGAGATGATATCTTCTTTTGTCAATACCTTAATATCCATTGGGATATCATGGCCTAATTTTTTATTGATACGGTAACGACCTACTTCGCCTAAATCATAACGCTTGTCTGAGAAGAACAAGTTTTGGATGATATCACGTGCCGTTTGCTCATCTGGAGCATCCGTGTTACGTAATTGCTTGTAGATAACTTCTACCGCCTCTTTCTCCGAGTTCGAAGTATCTTTTTGTAATGTATTGTAGATGATGTTGTAATCAGTAACATTCGCATCGTCTTTGTGCAAGATGATCGTGCTAGAACCTGATTCCAAAATCGTCTCGATCTCATTCTCTGTAATAACAGTATCACGCTCGATCAAGATTTCGTTACGGTCGATAGAAACTACCTCACCTGTATCTTCATCTACGAAGTCTTCCTGCCACGTTTTCAAAACTCTCGCAGCTAAACGACGTCCTACCGTTGACTTCAAAGTCTTCTTGTCTACCTTTAATTCTTCAGCTAGGCCAAATAAATCTAAGATATCCTTGTCATTTCCGTAACCAATTGCACGAAGCAATACAGTCACTGGGAATTTCTTTTTACGGTCGATGTACGCATACATCACATTGTTAACGTCCGTTGCAAATTCAATCCAAGAACCCTTGAATGGAATGATACGAGCCGAATACAATTTAGTTCCATTTGTATGCTTCGATTGCGCGAAGAATACACCTGGCGAACGGTGCAACTGAGAAACGATGACACGCTCAGCTCCGTTGATCACGAATGATCCACGTTCTGTCATGTACGGAATGTTTCCTAAGAATACTTCCTGTTCGATGGTTTGGAAATCCTCGTTGTCTGTATCATTACAGATCAAGCGTAATTTCGCTTTTAAAGGTACTGAATACGTCAAACCGCGGTCGATACACTCATCTACCGAATATTTCGGCGGATCTACAGAGTAGTCAACGAACGATAAAACGAAGTTTTCCCGCGAATCCGCGATAGGAAAATTCTCAGCAAACACTTTAAATAAACCTTCGTCAGTACGATTCTCAGCAGCTGTTTCTAGCTGGAAAAAATCCTGAAAGGATTTGATTTGGATATCCAGAAAATCTGGATAATCGATCACAGACTGCGTTTTTGCAAAGCTGTGTCTTCCGGTGGCAGTGATGTTACTCAAGGCTTTATACGTTTTAAATTAAATGAAAAATGGCCCTCTGGGCACAATTTAAAGCTGAAATGCCTCGTAGATGAAAAAATGATCCCCCTTTGCGCTTCCCCTACGATAAAGGAATTGTGTTTCAGAAATCATTTCTTTTTGGATAGGCCCGGAGGCTTGTACCCTAAAATAGCCTGCAAAGGTACTGATAATTTTCTGAGATACAAGGGGGTTGTGAGATTTTTGTTTGAGATTGCCTTGGAAGTAAAGAATAGAGCATAAAGCACAAAGAATAAAGTTGGAGCCGCCGTAGGCGATGCCTTTATGAAGTGTTGTGGTCTACTTTTCTAAAACATCCAAAATGGGGCTTCAGCCTCATTTTTAACCAACTTTATTCTTTGTGCTTTATTCTTTATGCTTTAAAATCATCCACTAATGAAAAATAAGATCCACTACTACCTACGCTTCGTCCTCGCCTACACCCATGAGGAGATTAAAGGGATTGTTGTACTCTTCCTAATGATGGGTATCTATGTCCTTTATTATATAGGAAATGAATACTATAGTAAAGAGCAGGAAAGACTTGAATTTAATCCGGTGGTTTGGGAGGCGAATTATAAGAAGATAAGTCCGAAGTCTGGAGGGAGAGAGTCCGGAGGTTTTAAGTCCGGAGGCCGGGGGAAAGGTTGGGTCGACTATGGGAGCTATAAGTCCAGCGGAAAAGAGTCCGGAGGTTTTAAGTCCGGCGGCTACAGGAGGCAGCAGGCTATCGACATCAATACCGCAGATTCGGCAGCATGGGTGGCGCTGAATGGAATTGGGCCGGGGTTTGCGAAAAGGATTATTACCTATAGAGAGAAGTTGGGTGGGTTTTACCAAGTAGATCAATTGAAAGAAGTGTATGGTTTGGACTCGATTTGGGTTAAAGAAAATAAGGCTTTATTAAAGGTAGGAGCGGGGGTTTATCGGTTTCTGAAGATTAACCAGGTAGAATGGAAAGATTTCAGGCATCCGTATTTGCCTTATGGGCAGTCGAAGGTGGTTTTGGCCTACAGAAAACAGCATGGTCCGATGAAAGATTTTGAAACCTTGCTGCAAATTCAATTACTAGATCAGGTGGCGTGGAGGCGTTTGAAACCTTACCTGAGCTTTGTGGTTCTTGATAATAAGTAGAAAACGCGTAATTTAGCATCCTATTTATTACACATCAACTTTATTACACATCAACGAAACAATATGTCCTCAGGAGTTTTTCAAGTGCCTACACCTGTGAATGAGCCTATTTTGCAATATGGCGCAAATTCAGCGGAGAGATCCAAATTAAAGCAAGCCCTTTCGGATTTGCGGAATCAGCAAATTGACGTTCAGATGCGCATCGCTGGTCGTTCTGTAAAGGGTGCCAAAAAAGTCGCCATGACTTGCCCCCACGATCACCAACACGTGTTAGGTCACTATTATGAAGGAGGAAAAGCAGAAGTAGCGCAGGCGATTGACGCGGCTCTAGCGGCTAGATCGGCTTGGGCATCGATGCCTTGGGAGGATCGCGCGGCGATCTTTTTGAAAGCGGCAGATCTTTCAGCGACTAAATATAGAATGCAATTAAATGCGCGCACGATGTTAGGTCAATCGAAGAATGCCTACCAGGCGGAAATCGATGCGGCGTGTGAGTGGATTGATTTCTTGCGTTTTAACGTGCATTACGCACAACAGATTTATAGCGAACAACCGATTTCGTCGCCTGGCGTTTGGAATCGCTTGGAGTACCGCCCTTTAGAGGGCTTCGTTTACGCCTTGACTCCTTTTAACTTCACGGCAATCGCGGGTAATTTACCGGCGGCACCTGCCTTGATGGGAAATACGGTCGTTTGGAAGCCATCGCCTACCCAGGTGTATTCGGCGGGATTATTGATGGAGATTCTAGAGGAGGCAGGTTTGCCGGCTGGTGTGATCAACTTAGTGCTAGCGGATGGCCCGGAAGCAGGGGAGGTAGTATTCTCTCACCGCGACTTTGCGGGGATTCACTTTACGGGATCGACAGGCGTGTTCCAGACGATTTGGAAGAATATAGGTCAAAACATCGCCAACTACAAGTCCTATCCACGCATCGTGGGAGAAACAGGCGGCAAGGACTTCGTTATAGCTCATTCCTCCGCTGACGCTAAAGCATTAACAACTGGTTTAATCCGTGGCGCCTTCGAATACCAAGGCCAAAAATGCTCCGCAGCCTCTCGCGCCTACGTTCCCGCTTCCTTATGGCCAGCGGTAGAAACACAATTGAAGGCTGATTTAGCCGCCATCAAAATGGGCGGCACAGAAGATTTTGAAAACTTCGTGAACGCAGTCATCGACGCCAAAGCTTTCGCGAAAATCACCTCTTATATAAGTGAAGCCAAAAAGTCCCCCGAAGTAAGCGTTATTTCAGGTGGAAATTTCGACGATTCGAAAGGCTATTTTGTAGAGCCTACGGTTTTATTAACGACGAATCCGACCTATCGCACGATGGTGGAGGAAATCTTTGGCCCGGTATTAACCATCTATGTATACAATGATGCAGATTGGAAAGAAACCCTAGCCTTAGTAGACTCGACTTCAGCGTATGCCTTAACGGGTGCGATTTTCGCGCAAGACAAATATGCGATGCTTGAAGCGATGAAAGACTTAGAAAACGCGGCAGGTAACTTATACTTAAATGATAAGTGTACGGGAGCCGTGGTGGGCCAGCAGCCTTTTGGCGGTGCGCGCGCCTCTGGAACGAATGACAAGGCGGGTTCTTATTTAAATTTATTGCGCTGGGTTTCTCCGCGCACGGTGAAAGAAGTCTTCGTTTCGCCTACGGATTTCCGTTATCCTTTCTTAGAAAAGTAATAATCCTTTTATTGCCAAAAAAGGCCAAAACCTCGCAGAATTAATTTTTGCGAGGTTTTTTTATTTTTTATTTAAAATTTTTCTCTTTGATTTTCAGTGTTTTAGCACATTTTCATTAAAAAGTTTCGAGTGCAGACTTGCGTTTAAAAAAATAATCCTACATCTTTGCACTCCCAATCGCTAGGAACAAAAGGTTTCTAGAGCAAGACTGAGAGTAGATCAGGTGATTAAGTTCACGACAAGGCGGGTTGCTTTGTTTGATTTATTGGAGGTACAAGAGTTCTTTGACGTGTTGATAGAAATAAAGAAGAGATACTGTGTTTAAATCACAGTGTCGAAATAGTAGCATTCAAGACAAGGATAATGACAATTTTCTTATATTAATAAGAGCAGTCAAACATCCAAAGATTATTTACAATGGAGAGTTTGATCCTGGCTCAGGATGAACGCTAGCGGCAGGCCTAATACATGCAAGTCGAACGGTGTCTTCGGACATAGTGGCGCACGGG
>NZ_JBBKXX010000003.1:0-668286 GCF_042715595.1 Aquirufa esocilacus
CATCGATTATATAAATCAACGAGAACTGTTTGGGAAAGCAGGCCATAGAAGGTGAGAGCCCTGTATTGGTAAGTTTATGTAATTGTAGTGGTATCCTGAGTAGGGGGGGACTGGAGAAATCCCCTTTGAATCTGCCGGCACCATCCGGTAAGGCTAAATACTACCAAGAGACCGATAGTGAACGAGTACTGTGAAGGAAAGGTGAAAAGTACCCTGAGTAAGGGGGTGAAAAGACCCTGAAACCATACGCTTACAAGCGGTCGGAGCCCTTTCGTGGGGTGACGGCGTGCCTTTTGCATAATGAGCCTACGAGTTACTTTCACTGGCGAGGTTAATCACGTTGACGTGAGCAGCCGGAGCGAAAGCGAGTCTGAATAGGGCGCTTAGTCAGTGGGAGTAGACGCGAAACTTTGTGATCTACCCATGAGCAGGTTGAAGCTCCGATAACACGGAGTGGAGGACCGAACCAGTTTACGTTGAAAAGTATTTGGATGACTTGTGGGTAGGGGTGAAAGGCCAATCAAACTGAGAAATAGCTCGTACTCCCCGAAATGTTTTTAGGAACAGCCTCGGGGTTAAGTTTTAAGCAGGTAAAGCTACCGATAGGACTAGGGGGAGTCAAATCCTACCAAATCCTGACGAACTCTGAATGGCTTAAAATATACCCGGGAGTGAGGGTTGGGGTGCTAAGGTCCCAATCCGAGAGGGAAAGAACCCAGACCAACAGCTAAGGTCCCAAAATCTTTACTAAGTTGAACTAAGGAAGTCTGATTGCAGTGACAGCCAGGATGTTAGCTTGGAAGCAGCTATTCATTTAAAGAGTGCGTAACAGCTCACTGGTCGAGCGAGGCGGGCATCGATAATAAACGGGCATCAAGTAAAGTACCGAAGCTTTGGATTATATTTATATACTGGTAGGGGAGCATTCTGATCTGCGGTGAAGGTGAAGCGACGAGCTTTGCTGGAGCGTTCAGAAAAGCAAATGTAGGCATGAGTAACGATAATGAGGGCGAGAAACCCTCACGCCGAAAGACTAAGGTTTCCTCAGCTATGCTAATCAACTGAGGGTTAGTCGGGGGCTAAGGGTCTAGCGAAGGCGACAACCTAATGCACAACAGGTTAATATTCCTGTACTTACTTATAGGGCAAATAGATGACGGAGATTACAGGTTACCAGATACTGACGGAATAGTGTCTTTGAGAGGCGGCAGCAATGCCAAAACGAGTGTAGTGAGTAAACTTCCAAGAAAAGTCTAGGCGTGTATAACTTATAAGTAACCCGTACCGTAAACCGACACAGGTGGTCGAGAAGAATATTCTAAGGCGCTCGAGTGAATCACGGCTAAGGAACTCGGCAAATTAACCCTGTAACTTCGGGATAAAGGGAGCCACGAGCAATCGTGGCCGCAGAGAAATGGCCCAGGCGACTGTTTAACAAAAACACATGGCTTTGCTAAATCGAAAGATGACGTATAAGGCCTGACACCTGCCCGGTGCTGGAAGGTTAAGGGGGGATGTTAGTGGCAACACGAAGCATTGAACTGAAGCCCCAGTAAACGGCGGCCGTAACTATAACGGTCCTAAGGTAGCGAAATTCCTTGTCGGGTAAGTTCCGACCTGCACGAATGGTGTAACGATCTGGGCACTGTCTCAGCCGTGAGCTCGGTGAAATTGTAGTAACGGTGAAGATGCCGTTTACCCGCAACGGGACGGAAAGACCCCATGAACCTTTACTATAGCTTAGCATTGAGTTTTGGTACTGGATGTGTAGGATAGGTGGGAGGCTGTGAGCCGGTGTCGCTAGGCATCGGGGAGCCAACGTTGAAATACCACCCTTCTTGTACTGGAATTCTAATCCCCAAAGGGGAGACATTGCTTGGTGGGTAGTTTGACTGGGGTGGTCGCCTCCAAAAGAGTAACGGAGGCTTTCAAAGGTTCCCTCAGCACGCTTGGTAACCGTGCGTAGAGTGCAATAGCAAAAGGGAGCTTGACTGTGAGACCGACAAGTCGATCAGGTACGAAAGTAGGATATAGTGATCCGGTGGTTTAGTATGGAACAGCCATCGCTCAAAGGATAAAAGGTACTCTGGGGATAACAGGCTGATCTCCCCCAAGAGCTCACATCGACGGGGAGGTTTGGCACCTCGATGTCGGCTCGTCACATCCTGGGGCTGGAGAAGGTCCCAAGGGTTCGGCTGTTCGCCGATTAAAGTGGCACGCGAGCTGGGTTCAGAACGTCGTGAGACAGTTCGGTCCCTATCTGTTGTGGGCGTAGGAATATTGACAGGTTCTGACTTTAGTACGAGAGGACCGAGTTGGACTGACCGCTGGTATATCAGTTGTTCTGCCAAGGGCATAGCTGAGTAGCCACGTCGGGACCAGATAAGCGCTGAAAGCATCTAAGTGCGAAACTGACCTGAAGATGAGTATTCCATGAAGGGTCCGTGTAGACGACACGGTCGATAGGCTACAGATGTAAAGACAGTAATGTCAAAGTCGAGTAGTACTAATTACCCGAAAGCTTACCTTTTATTAATTTACACACTGCTGTTTATTTTATCTCACAATATGGCTAAAGGCTAAAACCTTGCAAAAAGTATGGAGCCGATAGGACGGGTGTTCACCTCTTCCCATCTCGAACAGAGAAGTTAAGCCCCGCACCGCTGATGATACTGGGATCAAACCCGGGAAAGTAAGTAAGCTCCAAGTTATTATAATAGACCTGCACGTAAGTGTGGGTCTTTTTTTATGCCCTAAAATGAGTCCGAAGGGAATGAGTCCGAAGGAAATAAGGAATAGAGTAGAGAGCAAAGAGTAGAGATAAGGTCCAGACTAGCGACTGCCCACTGCCCACTGATTAAAACTGTCACTCTTTTATCATCAATGCTCTTTGCACTTCATTGAATATACTTTAATTTAGGGCATGACAATTCTTTACATCATTCTAGCCATTTTAGCCGGCGCAGGAGCTACCTATCTCCTATTTCAAGGTAAATTAGCCTTATTACAAAGTCAATTAGCTCAGGCAAGTCAAGAACAAACGAAAGTAGCTTTAATGGAAGCAGAAAATCGGACGCTATTTGGAAAATTATCTCAAATGGAGGGTCAGAATGAAACCTTAAAGATGACGGTGGAGAATCAGAAGTCAGATGAGGATAAACTACGCAAAATACTAGTGGATATCAGTAACGAATCCGTTCTGAGACAAGGAAAGATGCTAAGCGATCAACAACAAGTTAAATTAAACGACGTTTTGAACCCTCTCAAAGAGAAATTACGTGAGTTTGAGGAAAAGGTTAATCAAGGCCAAAAAAATAGCTTAGAACAAAGTACCGTGCTCATGGAGCAGATAAAGAATCTCACGAGTTTAAATCAAACCGTAACACAGAAAACAGAAGATTTGACGAATGCCCTTAAAGGATCTAATAAGTCCCAAGGTAACTGGGGAGAAATGATTTTGGAACGCGTATTAGAAAGCTCAGGCCTAAAAAAAGGAATGGAATATGAGACTCAATTTGTCACTAAAAATAAGATCAATGAAACCATCAAACCCGATGCGGTTATTTTCCTACCTGATAATAAAAACCTTATCATAGATAGTAAAGTATCATTAGTTGCTTATGAGCGCTACACAAGTGCAGAGGATGGAACAGTGGAAAAGGATTTGGCCTTAAAAGCACATATAGAATCACTCAAAACGCATATAAAAGAGCTATCTGCAAAGGATTACCACACGGCGTTAGATTTGACTAGTCCAGATTTCACTTTACTTTTTATTCCAATTGAATCAGGTTTCGTAGCCACAATCAGTCAAGATACGAACTTATTCAATTATGCCTGGGATCGAAAAATCGTGTTGGTATCTCCCTCTACCCTATTAGCCACATTACGTACCATAGGATCTGTTTGGAAAACGGAATATCAAACAAGAAATGCGAATGAAATCGCCCGTCAGGCAGGTGATTTATACGATAAATTTGTTGGATTTACGGAGGATATAGAAGAAGTAGGGAAGTACATCAAAAAAGCAGAAGATGTACATACCAAAGCCTTGAACAAACTTAGTACTGGAAAAGGAAACCTAATTAATAGAGCCCAAAACCTACATAAATTGGGCCTTAAATCAACAAAAAAGCTGAATCAGGGATTGGTTCAGGATGAGGAACCGGAAATCGAGGAAGAGTAAAAAAGAGTAGAGATAAAACATCTATTATCTCTACTCTCCTATCTAAAATCTACCTAGCATCCTCCTTTGTTAGGTATGCGCTTATAAATCACTTTATTATCTCTTTCAAGATAGTCGCCTGAAACGATGGCAAAGGCATATTTAGGGGCTTTCGAAACACCGCGGCTTTTGATAACAATTTTATCGTTCACCCTCAGACTTTTCAATTGTTCAATTTCGGATTTTGAAACGGAGCCCATTGAAAGGATATATTCTTCACCATTAATATTAACCATTACTCCAAAACCCAATCTAGAACCGACAGGAAGAGAAAGGGAGGTTATGACACCCTCCATAGTTGCATTGCTACGAATAAACCTATTAATTTTCACAGCTCCGGCTTGCACTTTTTTGCCTGCTGGAGATGCCTCCCAATTTTTAAAATGAACACCATCCGGGGTTGCCTCCCATTTTTTCAAGGCAGCTTTACTCTCTGCAGCAGTTAAAGGCTTTGGAGATGATCTAACAATCGGTTCATTTTTTGATTCACAATTAGTGAACAATAATCCGCTTGCTAGCGCAATTGGTAAAATCAAAGCACTGCGATATTTCATCATCATTAATTATATTTTAATTTCAGAAACACAAGCTTGCACCAGTGTCCACTGACAACTGTCCACTGACCACTGCCGACTGTATTATGCTTTCTTCAAAAACTCTGTTCTCAAAACCATCATCGATTTCTCTACTTTGCCTTCTACTTCATCTGCATCGTCAGTTAAACGAATGTTTTTTACCATCGTGCCGCGTTTAATTACGCTTGAAGATCCACGTACTTTTAAATCTTTAATTACAGTAACCGAATCGCCATCTTTCAAAACAGCACCATTGCTATCGCGAACGATTAATTCTTCATTCTCATCCATTGTATTCTTGTTTTTTGGTTAATTAATGAAAAGCTGGATTATTTATTCCAACCATTTTTATTGTTTCTAAATCCTAAAAGGCGCTGTGCCAGATCAGGTCGTTTTAATTGTGTCAAACGATTCCGAATCCAATCTTTGTATTCTGGCTTGTACCAGAAAAAGTACTTGTTTTGATTCTGCTTTTCCTCCCTGGTTTTGGCCGTTTTAACGGGCTGCAAAGTATACGGATGAACACCTGAATAATAAATCACTTCCGCCACTGTCATTGGAGTAGGCGTGAAATCCTGAACTTGTTCTAAGTGGAAACCTAAATCCTTCGTCTCTGCAGCAAGATTTGCCATGTCTTCTTCTTCACAACCTGGGTGAGAAGAGATGAAATAGGGAATGAGAGGTTGTTTTAGGCCAAATTTGGCAGAAATCTCATCATACTTCTTCTTGAAAGCGTGAAAATACTTGAACGACGGCTTACGCATAATTCGTAAAGTCGCATCTGAGGTATGCTCCGGGGCTACTTTCAAACGACCAGATACGTGGCGCGTAATCAATTGCTCCATGTATTCGTCGTGATTACCATCTGAATTATTCTTATTGAAATCATCCACCAAAAGATCATAGCGAACCCCAGATCCAACAAAGGCCTTTTTAATGGCAGGATGCTTATCCACCTTGCGGTAAATATCCGTCAAAGGTTTATGCGAAGTATCTAAGTTATTGCAAATGACCGGGTGGATACAAGAAGGGCTGACACAACGTGCACAAATCTCCTCATCTTTCCCTTTCATTCTGTACATGTTCGCAGACGGACCTCCTAAGTCGGAAATATAGCCTTTAAAATCAGGTGCTTTCGTGATTTGCTCGACTTCTTTCATAATCGATTTCTCACTTCGAGACGCAATAAACTTGCCTTGGTGAGCAGAAATCGTACAAAAACTACATCCTCCAAAACATCCGCGGTGCATGTTGACAGAGAATTTAATCATCTCGAAAGCAGGAATAGGTCCACGCTTTCGGTATTTTGGATGCGGTAAACGCGTGTAAGGCAAATCAAATGATTTATCCATTTCGACCTCCTCCATCGTTTTAAAAGGAGGATTAATGACTAAAACGTCCTCTCCTACTTTCTGAATGATTCGGTTAGCTTGCCACTTATTTGATTCAACTTCAACAATCTTAAAGTTAGCAGCGTATTTAATTTTATCCTCTAAACAAACTTCGTGACTGGCTAACTCAACTGTTTCCCAATCACAAGCAGGAGCTGCTTTTTGCAAGAATGCTACTTGATTGATGTGGGTCAAATCGCCCAATTTCTTACCTTCTTTCACCCCACGCATAATCTCGCGCAAAGGCTGCTCTCCCATTCCATAAACCAACATATCGGCTCCAGAATCGACTAAAATAGAGGGAAATAATTTATCCGCCCAGTAATCATAATGCGTTACTCGACGCAAAGAAGCTTCGATACCTCCGATTAATACGGGTACATCAGGGTAAATTTCCTTTAAAATCTTAGTGTAAACCGTGGTTGCATAATCAGGCCTAAAACCAGCTTCACCACCAGGTGTATAGGAATCGTTCGAACGTAAGCGCTTGTTAGCCGTGTAGTGATTCACCATGGAATCCATACATCCTGCGGTTACGCCAAAGAAATATTTGGGTTTGCCTAATTTCTTGAAATCACGTAAATCATCTTTCCAGTTTGGCTGCGCGACGATACCCACTTTTAAACCTTCACTTTCCATGATTCGACCGATGACAGCCGTACCAAATGCCGGGTGATCCACATAGGCATCACCAGAGATTAAAATCACGTCCAGTTCATCCCAGCCACGTTTTTCTACCTCTTTTTTCGTGAGGGGCAGCCAGTCAGTTATCGGTCTTTCTTCCATACAACAAAATTAACGGAAATTAGGGGCTTAACCTATTGAATATCCTGTCAAAAATCAGGAGCGAATTGACTTTTTTTTAGTAAATTCGTTCATAGTGATGAATTAAACCTATTTTGAAATTGAATACCGCCGAACTTCTATATCAATCTATTCAGTCATTGGCCAGTCCAACTGAACTAGCGTGGATAGCAGATAAAATAAAAACTGATTCGAAAGGTTTGTCTTTAGCCTTTGTGATGGTACCACGCCAAGTAGCTAAAACACGAGTAGGCAATATCCCCGGTTGGAATTGGCAAAATAGCACGCTTGATCAGCTCGTTCGGGTTTACTTATTAATTCAGCTAGCTGAAAAAGAAGATGGTAAATCCAGAATTGAGACCTTATTTGATACAGCGGAGATGAACGAATTAGTCGCACTTTATCGAGCATTGCCCGTTTTACCTACGCCAGAAATTTGGTTACACCGGGCTACCGATGCGGTTAGATCTAATATGGGGCCGGTATTTGATGCGATTGCTTTTGGCAATCCATACCCTATGCAATATTTCAGCGAATTAGCCTGGAACCAATTAGTCTTAAAATGCATTTTCAACGATAAGCCTATCCATTTAATCGAAGGACTGGATGAACGTGCGAATCAAGCGTTAGCGAATACCTTAGCTGATTTTGCACACGAACGATGGTCGGCTGGAAGACGAGTGCCGTCGCAAGTTTGGCGATTAATCCGAAACTTCCAGACAGATACAAAAGAACAAGATTTAATAAGATTAGCAGAAAGCTCAGATCCGAACGATCAAAAAGCCGCCGAATTAGTCCTACAAAATAGCCCTCTAGAAGCCTGGAAGGCCTTAGAAAAAGAAGAAACAGCCTATTAATATGTGCCAAAACCCCAACGAACTTAAATTAAATCCCTCCCATTTCGAAGGATCCACCGAGGAAAAACAAACTGCCCAAGAAGTAGAAGGTGGTTTTGCAGCCTACACACAAGGGATGAAGTTTTTCGACCCACACGTACATATGACTTCCCGTACCACAGATGATTACCAGGCACTGGCTGATGCAGGTGTGGTGGCCATTATTGAGCCGGCATTTTGGCTAGGACAACCGCGCACGGGATTAGCTTCGTTCAAGGATTATTTCGCGAGTTTAGTGGGTTGGGAGCGTTTTAGATCGTCTCAGTTTGGCATAAAGCATTATTGCACGATTGGATTAAACTCAAGAGAGGCAAACAATGAGGCTCTTGCGGAAGAGGTGATGGAGATTTTGCCTTTATTTTTGCAGAAAGAAGGCGTTGTGGGGGTGGGTGAAATTGGTTTTGACGACCAAACGGCCGCAGAGGAAAAATACTACAGAGCTCAATTAGAGCTTGCGAAAGAGATGGGCTTGCCTGTACAAGTGCACACACCTCACCGAGATAAGAAAAAGGGAACCGAACGCAGTATGGCAATCGCCTTAGAGCACGGTTTAGCACCTCATATGGTCGTGATTGACCACAATAATGAAGAGACAGTGAAGTCCGTTTTAGACCAAGGATTTTATGCGGCTTTCACTATTTATCCATTCACCAAAATGGGGAATGAGCGAATGGTGGAGATCGTGAAACAATATGGATCGGAACGTATTATGGTGAATTCTGCAGCGGATTGGGGGATTTCTGATCCTTTGGCGATTCCTAAAACGGCGGCCTTGATGAAAATCAAAGGAATTTCTGATGCGGATATCCAAAAAGTGACTTACCAAAATGCCCTCGATTCTTTCGCGCAAAGCGGTCAAATCAATGAGAAAGACTTCATTGACGGATTAGAAATCGATCAATCTTTGAAGTTTAATGGCAATACGGTGTTGCGTGGCGGACAAGCTCCTCGCGTAGATAAAAACTCAATCTTCATTCGCTAATGTCTAAAATTAGAGCTTTTGCTGAGCTTACTCGGCCTGCGAATGTAGTCACGGCACTGTCTGATATTATGGCAGGTTTAGCCATAGTGGGCTTTTTTTTTGGTCGTTTAGACTACCAGTTCTACCCTGCCCTATTCTTAGGTTTATCTAGTATGTGTTTATACGCAGGTGGCGTGGTGTTTAATGATGTATTTGACCATGAATTAGATCGCACAGAAAGGCCTGAAAGAGCCTTGCCGAGTGGCCGGATTAAACGTTCAGAAGCAATTGTCGGTGGCATTTTGTTATTAGCGCTGGGCATATTTTTGGCCTTTTGGCAAAGTAGACTGAGTGGATTTGTAGCCATTTTCATTACCGCCTTAGCACTTTTTTATGATTGGAAAGGAAAGCATATGCGCATTTTTGGCCCTATCAATATGGGTTTGTGCAGAGCATTCAATTTACTTTTAGGGATGAGCGTGTATGAATTAGATGCTTTAAAACACTTCCCAGTGATTGCTATCCCATTGATATACATTGCAGCCATTACGTTAGTTAGTAGAGGAGAAGTTCACGGGGGCAAGTCGATTACACTCTATTTTGCTGGCTTTTTGTTTCTGATAGTACACGCTTCGCAGCTATTTTTCGCGGAGAAAGTGGAATTTGCCTTGGTATTTGTCTTGGCCCACTTTATCCTGATTTTCAGAAAACTAAGCGTTGCTATTAAGAATCCGATGGGCAAAAACATCGGATTAACAGTAAAAACAGGGGTATTGACGCTTATATTGATGAATGCAGCGTGGGTAGCCTCGAGTGGACAATGGATGGTCGCCCTCTTTGTTTTAGCCTTATTACCCGTATCTTTGGGTTTAGCTAAAAAATTCGCCGTTACGTAAACCTATGCAATCTTTAAAACAACATTTTCAGGTACCCTATTCTTACGAGGTATTCTTCACGGAGCGTTTATTTGCGCCAGAAAATCGCGTTTTTGCTGATTTTGTCCAAAACTTTGGCAACCCTAGCTTTCGCAAAAAGATTCTTTTTGTACTCGATAAAGGGATAACGGATATTCAAACTCAATTAACCGCTGAGATTGTCAGTTATTTTCAAGCGCATTCTCCAGCTGACTTAGCCCCAGAAATTCTGGTTCTTCCAGGTGGAGAAGTGTGTAAAAACGACCCACGCTTTTACGAGGAAGTGATTCGCGCGTTAGATGAGCATGGAATCGATCGCCACTCGTTTGTAGCTTGTATCGGTGGTGGCGCTTTCTTAGATATGGCCGGCTATGCCGCTGCCATTTCCCATAGAGGCGTGAAATTCATCCGGATACCGACGACTGTATTATCCCAAAACGATTCGGGTGTAGGTGTTAAAAACAGCGTCAATTACCTAGGCAAGAAGAATTTTCTGGGTACGTTCGCGCCACCTGTAGCCGTATTTAACGATTATTCGTTCCTAGAGAGTTTAGGGGAACGCGATTGGCGTTCGGGTATTGCTGAAGCAGTTAAAGTTTCCCTCATTAAAGATATTAGCTTTTTTACCTGGTTAGAATCAACTGCGGATGCGATGAACCAGCGCGACAAGTCCGTGATGATTGAGCAGATTTACCGCTGCGCTTCGCTACACATGCAACACATCGCCAGCGGAGATCCTTTTGAGCTTGGCTCCGCTAGACCCTTGGATTTTGGCCATTGGGCGGCACATAAATTAGAATACTTAAGCGATTTCAAGATCCGTCACGGAGAAGCGGTGGCCATTGGAATTGCCCTAGATAGCGTCTATTCGCACTTGATTGGACATTTGACAAAAGAGGACGTAGATCGCATCATCCACTTGTTAAAAAAACTGGGTTTTACTATTTTTCATCCTGCTTTGGCAGAAAACGACAAAATCAATTTAACGAACGGCTTAAATGAGTTCAGAGAACATTTAGGCGGGCAATTAACTATCACCTTGCTGGAACAAGTAGGCAAAGGCGTGGAAGTGCACGAGATGGATTTCGATCTCATCAAAAAATCAGTCGATTACCTGGAACAAATCGCCTAATATGAAAACGCCTTACGGACACCTGAGTTATTGCAGTAATATTCATACCGGAGAGATCTGGTCGGAACATTTTGCACAATTAAAGCAGCACGTTCCTGCAGTCAAGGCACAAGTTTCACCCGACCACCCGATGGGTTTAGGTATACGTTTTGCGAATCAAGCGAGTATTGATTTACAAAATCCTGCAGAATTAATGGCCTTACAAACGTGGCTTTCTGAGCAAAAACTGTATGTCTTTACACTCAATGGATTCCCTTATGGAGGTTTCCATAACACCATCGTTAAAGATCAGGTGCACGCACCCGATTGGACTACGACGGATAGACGAGATTATACGATTCGATTAGCGCATATTTTAGCTGCACTTTTAATAGAAAATGAGGGAGGGATTTCTACCTCTCCCCTGTCTTACAAATTCTGGTGGAATACAGCAGAAGAGCGCCAGCAAGCGATGCGCGCATCGACGCAACATCTATTGGAAGTAGTGGATGCATTAGCTGAGATTCAGAAAAACACCGGTAAAATCATCCATATCGATATCGAACCGGAGCCGGATGGCTTATTAAGTAATCACGGTGATTTTGTGGCTTGGTATGAGCAGGTATTATTGCCAGCAGGAAATCCAGATTTAATTAGAAAACACATCCAATTGTGCTTTGATATCTGCCATTATGGAGTGAGTTTTGATGCGCCAGAGGCGAGTATTCAGGAGTTGAAAGCCAAAAATATCCCTGTCGGAAAGATTCAAATCAGTTCAGCTCTCCGAATCGATTTAAGAACGCAAGAAGCGGAAAAGATCGTAGAATTACAGAAATACCAAGAACCCGTTTATTTACACCAGGTGAAAGCCTTGCATAAAGACGGTTCCTACCAAGAATTCAAAGATTTAGACGAGGCCTTTGCGGCCTATACACCCAATACATACGACGAATGGCGGGTGCATTTCCATGTGCCTCTCTTTTTAGAAACCTATGGTTTATTAGGGTCCACACAAAAAGAAATCCGAGAAACGCTCGCCATCCAAAAGGCTAGTCCGTTTACGAATCATTTGGAAATCGAAACTTATACCTGGGGCGTATTACCTCCTGCATTCCAAGTACCGATGGCTGAATCCATTAGCCGCGAAATAAAAACCATCACAGACCTATTAGGATGATGAAAAAGACTGCCGTTATCGATGTAGTGGGGCTCAGCGAAAGTGTCATTTCCGCTGAGTACACCCCCTTTTTATATGCCTATATCCAAAAGAAGCAGATTCAAAAAATCCAGCCTCCTTTTCCGGCGGTAACAACTACCTCACAATCGGTGTATTTGACGGGCAAAAACCCATCAGAGCACGGTATCGTGGGGAATGGTTGGTATGACAAGACGGACTCAGAAGTGAAGTTTTGGAAACAGTCGAATCCTTTAGTCGGGGCTGAAAAAATCTGGGAGGCAGCGAAGAAGAAAGATCCGAATTTCACCTGCGCGAAAATGTTCTGGTGGTATAATATGTATTCCTCTGCGGATTATTCGGTTACTCCCCGTCCACAATATCATTCTGATGGGGTGAAGGCGCCGGATTGCTATTCGTATCCTGCCACACTAAGAGATGAATTACAGGCCAAACTGGGCACATTCCCTTTGTTCAATTTTTGGGGGCCGAATGCAAATATCAAGTCCACCCAATGGATTGCAGACGCATCCATCTATGTAGATGAAAAATACGACCCTACGCTGAACCTGATCTACCTTCCGCATTTAGACTATTGTCTTCAGAAGTTCGGGGTAGATTTACCGGCCATTGCAAAAGAATTAAAAGAAATAGATGGAGTTTTAGAGCAGTTAATTACTCATTTCGAGGCCAAAAATACCGAGATCATCTTATTATCCGAATATGGTATCAATGATGTCCATACGCCGATTCATTTAAATCGTGTTTTGCGCGAGGCGGGTAAAATCGCCATTCGAGAAGAGCAAGGTTTGGAATTATTGGATCCAGGGGCTAGTGAAGCATTCGCCGTTTCAGATCACCAGATTGCCCATATTTATTGTAAGAATCCATCCGAAATAAGAGCCCTTTTCGAAAAGGTACCAGGCATCTCCAAAATCCTCAGTGGAAAAGAACTCGAAGACTACCAGATCGCACACGAGCGATGTGGAGATCTGGTTTTGGTCGCAGATTCTGACAAGTGGTTTACCTATTATTATTGGTTAGATGATGCGAAAGCGCCAGACTTCGCGCGCTGTGTGGACATCTTCAAAAAACCAGGTTACGACCCAGTGGAAATGTTCATGGATCCTAAAAACCCTTTTATAAAGCTCAGAGCGGCGTATAAATTAGCGCGTAAGCTCTTAGGTTTCCGTTACAGAATGGACGTAATTCCGCTCGATGCTAGCCTAGTAAAAGGCTCTCACGGAAGTCCTTTCTGCGATGAGGCCTATTATCCTGTTTTCATTTCGTCGCAAAATATCGACAAACAGATACCATCAACCCAAGTATATCAATATATTTGGGAAACTATTTTTCCAAAATAACATGAAAAAGATCAGCACAATTTTTGCCTTTGTTGTAGCAATGATGGCATTTAGTACCCAAATCCACGCACAAGGGATGGATCCTCAAGCGATGGTTCAACGTCAAGTAGATCGCATGACGACTGAGTTAAGTTTATCGAAAGATCAAGTTGCCAAAGTGGAACCCTTAGTTGCAGCTCGTATGAAAAAGATGATGGAATTACGTGAGCAAGGTATGGAAAGAGAAGAGATGATGGCTGAAATGAAGAAAGCAAACGATGCGCAAGCAGAGCAATTCAAAGCCATCTTAACTCCAGAACAGTTAGAGAAATACAAAACGATGCAAAGCCAAACGCGTCAAGGTGGACCTCCAAGAGAATAATCAACCTAAAAAAAGGCTCCTCAGATTGAGGAGCCTTTTTTTTATTTACCTAAGACGATATTCACAATCCGTTTCGGTACGACAATCACTTTCGATGGGGTCTTGCCTTCTAAATGCTTTGTTACTTGCTCATTCGCTAAAACAGCAGCCTCAATTTCCGCTGGCGTTGCCGTCACTGGGAAAGCAAGCGTTAACTTCACTTTACCATTGAATGAAATCGGGTAATTGAAATCATTTTCCTCTAAGAAAACAGCGTTAAATGCAGGGAATGAAGCATACGATATACTTCCCTCCTGCTCGCCTAAAGCGGCCCACAATTCTTCTGCGATGTGCGGTGCGTATGGAGACAACAAGATTACTAATTCACGTAATACTGATTTCTTATGGCATTTTAAAGCGCCCAAATCATTCACGCAAATCATCAAGGTCGATACCACCGTATTGAACGAGAAGCGATCTAAATCATCTTGCACTTTGCGAATCGCGGTGTGCAATACTTTCAATTCTTCCGGAGCAGCAGGCGCGTCTACTATTTTTGAGGTGTTCGTATTGTCATCAAAGAATAAGCGCCAAACCTTACGCAAGAAATTATGAGATCCCGAGATACTGTTCGTATTCCAAGGCTTAAATTGCTCTAAAGGTCCAAGGAACATCTCGTAGACACGAAGGGTGTCTGCGCCGTATTTGGCAATTAAATCATCCGGATTAACGACGTTAAACTTCGATTTCGACATCTTCTCCACTTCCCAACCGCACACATATTTGCCGTCTTCTAAAATAAATTCCGCATCCGCAGGCACGTCATTTCTGGATTTTTTGAAGGCCTCTAGGTCTAACACATCATTTTCTACGATATTTACGTCCACGTGAAGTGCCGCGACATCATATTGATCTTTCAAGCCGTGAGAGACAAAAGTGACTTTGGCAGAATCCTTTAAGCGATAAACAAAGTTCGAACGCCCTTGAATCATCCCTTGGTTGATTAATTTCTTCGCAAATTCCTCTTCCGGTACATAGCCTAAATCTTTTAAGAATTTGTTCCAAAAACGAGAATACAACAAGTGACCCGTCGCGTGCTCCGATCCACCGATGTACAAATCCACCGCTTTCCAGTAGTTAATCGCTTCTTTCGAAGCGAATTCACCTGAATTCGTGGCATCCATATAGCGATACCAATACCATGAAGAGCCTGCCCATCCTGGCATCGTAGACCATTCGTAATCGTATTGTCCTTTGTATTTCCAATCAGCTGCCGCCCGTCCTAAAGGAGGTTCTCCCGTCTCAGTAGGCAGGTATTTATCTATTTTAGGTAGTTCCAAGGGCAATTCAGACTCCTCGATCAAATAAGGCAATAAATCGCCTGAGGCCGTTGGTTTGAAATACACCGGAACAGGTTCGCCCCAATAGCGTTGACGGCTAAATACCGCATTACGCATTCTATATTGAACTTTTCCTTTTCCGATTCCATTTTCCTCTAACCAAGCGATTAAGGTATTTGTCGCTTCCTTGTAGCCCATTCCATTAATCATTCCGGAATTAATGTATTTCCCCTCTTTCGTAGGATCGGCTTGTTTTTCGATGTCTTTTTGGCCATCTAAAATGGATGGAATAGGCAAGTCAAAATGTTTCGCAAAGTTCCAGTCCCGTTGATCACCTGATGGAACGCCCATCACAGCTCCTGTACCATATCCAGCTAACACATAGTCAGCTAGGAATAAAGGAACGCGTTCTTGGTTCACTGGGTTGATCACATAGGTTCCTGTAAAAACTCCTGAAACGGTTTTTACTTCGGAGACGCGGTCCAGTTCCGAACGGGTTTTGGCCCAATTCACATATTCCTCCACCGCTTCTTTCTGAGCTGGTGTCGTTAATTCTGAAACCCACTCATGTTCCGGCGCTAACACCATAAAGGAAACCCCATAAATGGTGTCCACACGCGTAGTGAATACTTTTATCTTCTTATCTGAAACGTTTTCAATGGCAAATTCCACATCCGTTCCGATCGATTTTCCAATCCAATTGCGCTGCTGCTCTTTCAAAGAATCAGCCCAATCTACCTCGTCCAAACCACGCAATAAGCGATCTGCATACGCTGTGATGCGCATCGACCATTGGCGCATTTTCTTCTGCTCCACTGGGTAACCACCACGCTCTGAAACGCCGTCTTTGACCTCATCATTTGCTAAAACCGTCCCTAATTGCGGACACCAGTTTACGACTGAATCATCCAAATAAGCTAAACGGAAGCTCAATAAATACGCATATTGCTCGTCCGCAGACATCGCATTCCATTGCTCCGCAGTAATTCGTGTGACTTCTTCATCACATACGGCTTTTAATCCGATCGAACCTTTGGCCCCTAAAATAGTCTTCAAGGTTTCAATTGACTCTGCTTTATTCGAATCCTGGTTATACCAAGAATTAAATAATTGCATAAAAATCCACTGAGTCCACTTGTAATAAGACGCATCAGATGTTCTGACCTCTCTCGACCAATCGAAAGAGAATCCCATATTCTTCAATTGCTCGATGTAACGAGCGATATTCTGTTCCGTCGTAATGGCAGGATGCTGCCCTGTTTGGATTGCATATTGCTCAGCAGGTAAGCCAAAAGAGTCGAAACCCATCGGGTGCAACACCTCATAACCCTGTAAACGCTTGTAGCGCGCCATGATATCAGAGGCAATATACCCCAGCGGATGACCCACGTGTAATCCTGCACCCGATGGATACGGGAACATGTCTAAGACATAATATTTTGGCTTTGCTGGATTTACCTGAGCCTGGAATGTTTGATTGGCTTCCCAAAACGATTGCCAAGCTTTCTCGATCTCTCTAAACTGATACTCTGTACGCATAAAAAGTTTTTATTGTAAAAGGAGATGCAAATTACGGCTTTTTTATGAAAAAATATTTACTCTACTTTGTTGGTAGATTAAGTAAAGTCTATTAGCTTTGTAGGGAATTAAAAAATCTATGCCTCCTAAGAGAAATTTTCCGAGTATTTTTAATGCCATCCAAACCATCTGGATGCGTGATCGTAGCATCACTGAAGTGATTATTCACATCAGTAATGCGCTGGCATTGATGATTGTGGGACATCTTTTGTTCACCTACCTAACGGCAGAAAAGGTAATTGCTGTGTTTAATACGGTCGATTCATCCATCTTATATTACGTTTTAGGAGGATTTATTGCCCAAATGATCGATGGGGCTTTGGGAATGGCCTATGGCGTGACAGCAACAACATTCTTGTTATCCGTGGGTATCACCCCTGCCGCAGCCTCAGCTAGCGTTCATGCCTCTGAGGTGTTCACTTCTGGTGTTTCAGGCTATATGCACTTGAAGTTTGGAAATGTGAATTCCAAATTATTTAAAACCTTGGTCATTCCTGGTGTTATCGGAGCTATTCTGGGCGCCTATGTTTTGTCAAGTCTAGAAGATTATGCTGAATATATTAAACCTATCGTTTCCGTCTATACTTTATTCTTAGGTGCTATTATCATTCGTAAGGCACTCATCAAACGCCAAGAGAAACGTCAATTAAAAAGAGTAGGCTGGTTAGCGCTTTTTGGTGGTTATTTAGATTCCATAGGCGGTGGCGGCTGGGGACCGATTGTATCCTCTACCCTGATTGCCTCGGGTCGTCATCCGAAGTATACGATCGGAAGTGTGAACTTGACAGAGTTCTTCGTTTCACTTGCTTCATCGCTAACCTTTT
Organism: Aquirufa esocilacus; assembly: GCF_042715595.1. Taxonomy (NCBI): domain Bacteria; kingdom Pseudomonadati; phylum Bacteroidota; class Cytophagia; order Cytophagales; family Flectobacillaceae; genus Aquirufa; species Aquirufa esocilacus. The sequence continues at coordinate 17,498 of NZ_JBBKXX010000003.1, forward strand.
TTGCTGTCATCGGACTTGGATATCTACATGTCATCATCGGGTTAATTCTAGGCGGTGTCATCGCAGCTCCTATCGCAGCACGTTTAGCGAATAAATTGCCAGTAAAATCCATGATGATTCTCGTAGGAATCGTCATTATCATCGTCAGTCTACGTCAGATTATCTTAGGGGTTCCAAAATTTTTGTAGATATTTGCAGTCAATTGTCACAACAGGCTAATGATTGTCAATACACAAACACTTCTAGAAAAGTTTTTATCCTCCACTGGCGTATCTACCGATACCCGAAAAATCCAAGCAGGAAATTTATTCTTCGCCTTAAAAGGGCCTAATTTCAATGCCAATGCTATGGCAACGGAAGCACTAGAAAAAGGTGCTCAATATGCCATCATTGATGATGCGGACTATTTAGCGGGGGAACGGACTTTATTGGTAGAAGATGGCTTATTAGCCTTGCAAGCTTTGGCAACCGCCTATCGTCAAACCTTAACAATACCCATTGTGGGCTTAACCGGTTCGAACGGAAAGACCACCACGAAAGAATTAATCTTCTCTGTTTTATCCCAAAAGTACCATTGCTTCGCTACCACCGGCAACCTAAACAACCATATCGGAGTTCCACTTTCTATATTATCCATTAAAAAGGAGCACGAAATTGCAGTGATCGAAATGGGTGCTAACAAGCAAGGGGACATCAAAGAACTGGTCGACATTGCGCAACCTACCCACGGTTTGATCACCAATATCGGTAAAGCCCATTTAGAAGGCTTTGGGGGAATCGAAGGGGTTCGTAGAGGGAAAGGGGAACTTTTTGACTTTTTAAAGGCTTCCGGCGGCGTCACCTTTTTACCTCAGCAAGCAGGACCCGTACAAGAAATGTTCAGCGAAAGAGGAATGGAAAATGCCATTTATACGAACGAGGTGATGCCTACTACGTTGGTAGAGGCAAAACCAATGGTACTTTATGCCCTAGCCTCAGGTGAAATTATCGATTCCCACTTGCCAGGCATTTATAATTTTGAGAATATTCAACTTGCCATTGCTGTAGGTAAATTCTTTGACCTGAGCGACGATCAATGCAATACAGGAATTAGCACATACGTTCCCAATAATCACCGATCCCAATTTATCAAAATAGGATCAAACCAAGTTTTGATGGATGCCTATAATGCGAATCCATCATCAATGTCTGCCGCCATTTCTCATTTCGCTGAAACGGAGGGAGCTCCCAAACTTGTGATTTTAGGAGATATGTTTGAATTAGGAGAATCTTCCCTTGAGGAACATGCTGCTTTGGGTAAGCTTATTGCAGGGTTATCCTTTGAAAAAGTACTTTTAGTAGGGCAGCATATGCAACACGCCTTGATTCATTTACCCACAGCATATTATTTCCCTGATAAATTTGGCTTACATACTTGGTTACAAGATCATCCGATTCAGGATAGTTTTCTGCTAATAAAAGGTTCTAGAGGCATCCAACTAGAAAGTGTTTTGGCTTTTCTAGAAAACTCCAAATAATTGCATTAAATTTGCACTTTAGTAAGAAAATCATCTTTCAAAAATTTATACAATGGCATCACAATCGGGTACATATGTACCATTTAAAGTAAAAGACATTGCCTTAGCAGACTGGGGTCGTAAAGAAATTCAATTAGCAGAAGCAGAAATGCCAGGTTTGATGGCATTGCGTACCGAATTTGGTGCAGCACAACCGTTGAAAGGTGCGCGTATCGCTGGTTGTCTTCACATGACGATCCAAACAGCGGTTTTAATCGAAACTTTAACCGCTTTAGGAGCTGACGTTACCTGGTCATCTTGTAACATTTTCTCTACACAAGATCACGCAGCAGCAGCTATCGCAGCAGCGGGAATCCCCGTTTATGCTTGGAAAGGTATGAACGAAGAAGAATTCAACTGGTGTATTGAGCAGACTTTATTCTTTGGAGAAGATCGTCAACCATTAAACATGATCTTAGATGATGGTGGTGATTTAACTAATATGGTTTTTGATGAATATCCAGAGTTAATCGAAGGCATCAAAGGCTTATCTGAAGAAACAACGACGGGTGTTCACCGTCTATATGAGCGTATGAAGAATGGCACGTTATTCTTGCCAGCGATCAACGTGAATGACTCGGTAACAAAGTCTAAATTTGATAACAAATACGGTTGCAAAGAGTCATTAGTAGATGCGATTCGTCGTGCAACTGACTTAATGTTAGCTGGTAAAGTAGCGGTAGTAGCTGGTTACGGTGACGTAGGAAAAGGTTCTGCTGATTCATTACGTGGTGCTGGTTGCCGTGTGTTAGTAACGGAGATCGACCCAATTTGTGCTTTACAAGCAGCGATGGATGGCTACGAAGTAGTTCCAATGGACGAGGCAGCTACACGCGCAAACATCTTTGTAACAGCGACTGGTAACGTGAAGATCATCCGTGATCGTCACTTCAAAGCGATGAAAGACAAAGCAATCGTTTGTAACATCGGTCACTTCGATAACGAAATCGATATGGAGTGGTTGAACAAAAACTACGGTTCTACGAAAGATCAAATCAAACCACAAGTAGATATGTACACGATTGATGGCAAAAACGTAATCGTTTTAGCAGAAGGTCGCTTAGTGAACTTAGGTTGCGCGATGGGTCACCCATCATTCGTGATGTCGAACTCGTTCTGTAACCAAACGTTAGCTCAATTAGAGCTTTGGGCTAACTCAGCGAGCTATGAGAACAAAGTGTATATTCTTCCTAAGCACTTAGATGAGAAAGTAGCGTTCTTACACTTAGCGCATATTGGTGCGAAGTTAGAGAAGTTAGAAAAAGAGCAGGCGGACTATATTGGAGTTCCTCAAGCAGGGCCATACAAGCCAGAGCACTACAGATACTAGGATTTATTTCCTATTCGGTTTTGAAAGGCCGCGACTCTACGAGTCGCGGCCTTTTTCTTTTAGCCAATATCAGTTTCTTGGTAATCTATATGCGCGGGGACCGAACTCTCAAAGATTAGTCTACCTTTATCCCAGTACTCACATTTAACCACTAATACAATGAAAAATCACTACACGACCTATGTCGTGGCAATCCTATTTGCCTTTACTTTTTTCATCAGCTCTTGTTCTAAAGACCCAGCTGCGTCCATTGTTCCCGCGAGCACGACGTATACCTTACTTAACTCGAATGGCTTTCTAGCTTTCGAAGACCAAGTGGCTTTTCAAGCATATGTCGAAAAATTCCAAAAGAATCCCTCCGATCCCGGGATTATGCGTGACATTCAATTCTTAGAATCTCAAAGCACTGAGTTACGAAAATTAGATACACTAACCTTATCACAAATGGCCGAAACTGGGGATTTAACCGGTTTTGAACATCTACTAAAACTAGTAGGTGATGGGGAGGAGAAATCTCTCCAACCGCTAGTAGATGATACAATCCTAAGTAGATTGATATCGAAAGATGGGCTTATTCAAATAGGTGAACTCGTTTACCAAGTTAGTTCAACCAAAGTCTTTCAAATACGTATTGTTGACTTTGAACTAAACAAAGCTACTTTTCTTGCCTTTCCTGAAAAAGTGACACAAGCAACGGCCTACAAAAGCCAAGCTGTAAACGCGATTAAACCCACTAATGCCGTAAAAATGCAGAACAGAGTTGAGAGCAATTCCGTAACCTACGAAAACCCCGGACAAGGTACCTGTCGGTTTACCGCGGAAGTATATTTGCTAGACTTAGGCTTCTACCGCAAACTTGCTGTGAGGGTAAAACACGAATGGCGTCAGCGCTTTTGGTTTAGTTATTATTGGGGGAATAGTAGTGCCGCTATGTCTATGGAGGGAGATATCAATTTCTTGGAGTATTATACCCCATTCACAAAACACTATTCTGCTTCTACAAATGATGATTACAAAATCGAAACGGTCATTGATGAAACCTATAATTATGTTCCTCTAAATTGGGCAACAAATGTAGGAACGGCTATTTGCCGTGGAAGAAATGGCCTTTACTATTCTTTAACTATTTAATTCTAATCCTATGAAATTCACAATCAGCCTGATTCTCCTACTGGTTGCACTTCAAGCAAGCGCACAAGAAATCAAACCCGTATATTCTTTATCCATTTTATCTCCTACACTAGGAGTTGAAAAAAGCCTAAGGGCAAACCAATCCCTAAAATTTTCCATCGGTAACTCCATCGGCTATGGTAGCAAAAATGGCTTTCAGAATAAACTATTTCTTTTGAGAGGCGAATACCGTCACTATTATAATCTAGAAAAACGGAGGGACGAAGGTCGTCTCTCCACAACTTATTCTGGCAATTACGTAGGATTATTTGCAGAGCCATCTTTTATTTTTGCCAAAGGAGAAGAATCCACGAACCTATATGCCGGAGGTGTTTGGGGAATTCAACGTAACTATACTAGCCATTTCCATCTTGACTTATCGATAAATGCGGGGATTGGGCAAAATGGATTTGAGACAAAAGCAGGATTTAGACTCGGATTTTGGTTAAAATAAATGCCCCAGATGGTCTGCATTTTTCATTCAAATACCGTATTTTTGCACAATATAATAGCAAAGAAGATATGAAATTTGGCGTAGTAGTATTCCCTGGATCCAATTGTGACGACGATACAGTCGGAGTCATCCAAAGTTTAGGCTTTGAAGCCGTAAAACTTTGGCACAAAGAGACTGACTTACAAAACTGCGATTTCATCATCGTTCCAGGTGGTTTCTCTTATGGAGATTACTTGCGTTCTGGTGCTATTGCACGTTTCTCCCCTATTATGGAGCACGTTATCGAGCATGCAAAAAATGGCGGATATTTAATGGGAATTTGCAATGGGTTCCAAGTATTGGTTGAAGCGCATTTATTGCCGGGTGTTTTATTAAGAAACAATTCTCAGAAATTCATTTCAAAGAATATCTTCTTAAAAGCGGCTACGAATAATTCCTTATTAACACAAGAATTAGATACGAACAAAGCCTACAAAATACCTATCGCGCACGCAGAGGGACGTTATTTTACGGATGAAAAGACGTTAGCTACCTTGAAAGCAAATGATCAAATCTTATTCTACTATTGTGATGAAAACGGCGATGTAACCGAGGAATCCAACCCTAATGGTAGCCTTTTAAATATCGCGGGTATCTGTAATGAAGGTAGAAATGTATTTGGCATGATGCCACATCCAGAAAGAGCGGCAGATCCAGATTTGAATAATACGGATGGATTAGAGATTATGAAGCAATTGATATTGCAGACTGTTTAATCTTATTCATAACACATAAAAAAGGCCTTTCTTTCGAGAGGCCTTTTTTCATGCAATACCGTTAATAGATTAGCGTAAATCATTCATCTCTACACCAGGAAAAGCTTTCTTATCAAAGTTGAAGAATTTATCGTCAGCATTCGCTTTCGGGTTTAATTTCGCTACTTTAAAATGCTGTTTCTTTCCTGCTTTATTAATGATTGTCCATTCATTCACAGAAAGGTCTTTGGAATTGATTTTAAGCGTGATACTCTTTACTTGAGTACCTTTAGCGACAGGAGCTAATTCTACTGTGGCAAATCCACCCGATTCGCCCTTTAAAGTAACCTTATAGGCTTTCTTATCAAAAGAATAAATTTTAGCAGGGTTCAAATCTCCCTCTGACGGATCAAAGCTGGAGATATTGACTTCATTGATTTCCTTGATATAGGTCGCTACCTCTTTTCCATTATTGAAGATCTCCTGACCTGCCGTCTTTAAGCGAAACTTGGTTCCCTTTACCGTTATGGATCCAGACATCGTGGCCGAACCCTCATTTTGGTAGGTGAAATTAGCGGAGAATGATCCCATTGCTTTGTACTTCTTCTGCATCCCATCAATCAGGCTCAATGCCTTATTCGATTGCGCAAATACGCTAAAACTCAAGAATAGTAATAATAGTCCTTTTTTCATCTTATAAATTTTTCAAAATCTCTTCTAATTCCGTTTCTGATTTTACGAGTACCTCTCTGGCTTTGGAACCACCAAAAGAACCCACAATTCCAGCTGCCTCTAACTGATCAATTAAGCGACCTGCCCGGTTATACCCAAGTTTCAACTTACGCTGAATAAGGGAAGTACTTCCTTGCTGGTGCATTACGACTAAACGAGCTGCTTCATCAAAGAATGAGTCGCGATCACTCGGATCAAAATCCCCGCGATCTTGTCCACCCATTTCCTCTGAATCTGGTTCAGGCAATAAATAAGCTGATGAATATCCTTGTTGATTCCCGATGAAATCACAAATATCTTCAACTTCTGGGGTATCTACGAATGCACATTGCAAACGAATTACTTCTGACCCCATCGACAATAACATATCTCCCATACCCACTAATTGGTCAGCGCCACCGGCATCTAGGATGGTGCGGGAGTCAATTTTGGACATTACCTTAAACGAAAGACGCGCTGGGAAGTTCGCCTTAATGGTACCCGTAATAACGTTCACGGACGGACGCTGTGTAGCCACGACTAAGTGAATACCAATTGCCCGCGCTAATTGCGCTAAACGTGCAATCGGATGTTCAACCTCTTTACCAGCCGTTAACATCAAATCCGCTAACTCATCGATCACCAAAACGATGTAAGGCATAAAGTCGTGCTCATTTGGATTCAAACGACGGTTAATAAATTTCTGGTTGTATTCTTTGATGTTTCTGCAACCCGCATCCTTTAATTTATCATAACGCAAATCCATTTCCTTGCAAAGTGAGTTCAACGTACTCACTACTTTTTTCGTATCAGTAATGATCGCTTCAGCTGAATCAGGCAGACAAGCTAAAAAATGACGCTCCAACTTATTGAAAAGGGATAATTCCACTTTCTTCGGATCGACTAAAACAAATTTCAAGGTCGCTGGATGCTTCTTGTAAATTAATGAAGTCAAGAGCATATTTAAACCAACGGACTTACCTTGACCCGTTGCACCGGCCATTAAAAGGTGAGGCATTTTCGCCAAATCGGCTACGAAGATCTCGTTTGAAATGGTCTTTCCTAGGGTGATAGGTAGATCAAAAGTAGATTTTTGGAACTTCTCTGAACCAATCACGGCACGTACAGGAACCATCTCGCGGTTCTTATTAGCGACCTCAATACCAATCGTGTCCTTACCTGGCATTTGGCCAATAATACGAACACCCATTGCAGCTAATGAAAGCGACAAATCATCTTCTAACGAAGTGATTTTACTCACACGAACACCGGCTTTGGGCACAATTTCATACAAAGTAACCGTGGGTCCTATGGTCGCTTCAATCTTCTGAATCCCAATTCCATAATTCAATAAAGTCTCAACAATCTTCTCCTTGTTCGCTTTTAACTCATCCATCGTCACTTGCGATGTCTGGTTCTTTTGATCGTATTCTTTTAATAAATCAATCGTAGGGAACTGATATTTAGGTAAATCAGCCGTAGGGTCATATAGACCAAACTGCTCTACTAGATCATTCGCCTTGATCTCTCTCGAAACCGGTGTAGGCTCTTCCTCGATAACCTCATCTGCTACATCCGCTACTTTGTACGTAAAGTCTAGGTCATCTTCTTTCTTTTCCTCTGAAACAACAGGCTCAGGCGCTACTTCCACTGTCTCTTCCACCACAGGGACGACTTCTTCCACTACGGGAGGGACAATCGGCCGAAACTCCTCTAAATCATCATTGTCAATGTGAACAGCAGGGCCATCCTCATCAAGAAATAAGCTCTCTTCTTCCTCGTCATCTTCCTCCGTATTCATTGGTACAGCTACTTTAGCTTTCTTCGGACTCAACTGATAAAACAACACGAGGAAGATAAATCCACCAAATCCAATCACAAAAATGGACAAGTAACCCAATAATTGATATAATTTTTCATTTACAAAATAGCCTACACCACCTCCAATAGAATGGGGCAAATCAAGCGAGAATACGAAAAATCCAGCTAGTAAACTGAACCAAAGTATATAAAATAATACCTGCCAAGAAAGACGTTCTAAAGAATAAAATTCTTTCTTAAAACCTACTTTAATGGCTGACAAATAAAATAAAGGGATCAACAATAAAGTCGACCAACCAAAAGTCTTGAATAAAAAGAAATGGGCAATTTTTGCACCTAACAACCCTGCCAGGTTTTTAATCGGAATATCAGAACCTTTGATTGTTTCCACCATTCCACGTTCAACCTCACTTTGGTCTGAAACGCCTACGAAAAAACTTGACCCAAAAGAGACCAGCAATAGGGTACCAATCAGAAATAAAAAGGCGGCTATAATTAACTGAAAGCGGTATAGAACGGCACCGTCCATTTTTCTTTTGGGCTTATCTTGCTCAAAATTAAGTTGTAAGGTGCTGGTAGGGTTACTAATCTTTTTTGCCATTGTGGGAACCAAGGTTATAATCTTATAAATTTCGCTTTTTTGATCCGATTTACAAAATCAAATTACAGTCCAGATGCGAGTATTTCTTGGTTAATTTTTTTGATCAAACCCGGCCCCTCATAAATAAAGCCGGAATAGATTTGAACTAAGGAGGCTCCTGCTTTTAATTTCTCTATCGCATCAGCCCCAGAATAAATTCCGCCTACCCCGATGATAGGGAATTGACCGTTCGACTTTTGGTGTAAATAAGCCACTACTTCCGTAGATCTCTTGGTTAATGGTTTTCCACTTAAACCACCTGCTTCTTCTTTGTGAGCTGATTGCAATCCCTCTCGTGATAAGGTTGTATTCGTTGCAATGACACCTGCTAGTTTAGTTTCTAGTACAATATCAATGACATCGTCTAATTGATCATTACTTAAATCTGGGGCAATTTTTAACAAGATTGGTTTTTGCACCGGCTTCAAGGCATTCAAATCCTGCAAGGTCTGCAACAATTGTTTTAAGGGCTCCTTTTCCTGCAAGGCACGTAAATTAGGCGTATTAGGCGAACTTACATTAACCACAAAATAATCTACAACATCATAAAGGGCTTCAAAACCTTGATGGTAATCGTCGTCCGCTAATTCATTCGGTGTTACCTTATTCTTGCCTAAATTTCCACCGACAATAACTTTTGAACGACGTTTTTCTAAACGAGCTTTCATCGCTGCCAAACCCTCATTATTAAATCCCATTCGATTAATAATCGCTTCATCTTCAATTAAACGAAATAAACGAGGCTTGGGATTTCCTTCTTGAGGCTTAGGCGTAACTGTACCTACTTCTATAAATCCGAAACCTAATTCTGCGAATTCATCAATTAGCATCGCGTTTTTATCAAATCCGGCAGCTAATCCCACTGGATTGGGAAAATGCAGTCCAAAAACCGTCCGTTCTAATCGTTTATCCTCCACCTGAAATAAAGCTTTAAAGAGAGACGACATCCCCGGAATTCGCAAAGTCAACCGAATTATATCTGCGGCCAGGTAATGCGCACGCTCAGGATTGAATAAAAAGAAAAGGGGTTTTATGAAAATTTGATAAAACATGTGGATTTTTTGGACGAATTAATAGACAAAAATACAAAAAAGGACGGGCTGATGCCGCACTCTGAAAAAAAATCCTAATTTTAAGATATCAAGCATTTTAGAAACATTTATAGCCTATGTTAAGTCGTGTAGCCAATTCCATCTATTGGATGAACAGGTACATCGAGAGAGCTGACAATTATGCCCGCTTCATCTCGGTGAATTTCAATCTTGCCCTAGATTTACCTCCGAATGTCCCGGAACAATGGGAACCCTTAATCGTGGCTACTGCAGACCATTACAATTTCTTCGAACATTATCCAGAGGCAAACCGGGAGAACGTTTTGTACTTTATGACATTCGATGTCAATAATCCGAACTCCATTCTTTCTTGCTTGTATTCCGCGCGCGAAAATGCCCGTACGATTCGGGAGAGTATTTCAAAAGAGATGTGGGAGTATGTGAACCAAATCTACTGGAAAGTAAAAGACCGTGTAGAGGGGAGCAAAAGCTGGGAATTAGCTAGATATCAAGGCTTTTTAGAGGAAATCAAATCAGGAAGTCAACTTTTTTATGGCATTGTCGATTCGACAATTACTCGCGGAGAGGGCTGGCATTTTGGTCAATTAGGTAAATTATTAGAGCGGGCAGATAAAACGACTCGATTTTTGGATGTTAAGTACTTCACCTTACTACCTAACGTGGATGCGGTGGGATCTCCTTTAGATCTGTTATTATGGTCGTCTGTTTTAAAATCCGTTTCAGCCTACAATATGTTCCGCCAGCAATACAAAGTGGTGAATCCCACGAACATTGTGGAGTTTTTAATTTTAGACAAAGGATTTCCGCGATCGGTGGTGCATTGTTTGACTGAAGCGGAACAATCGCTATACGCCATTTCAGGTACCTCATTTGATCACGGCTATTCGAATTTAGCTGAGAAAAAACTATCTAAGATCCTTTCTGAAGTACAATTCACGGAGATTGAGGATATTCTGACCACGGGATTACACCAATTTTTAGATGCTTTCCAAAGCTCAAACAACGATATCGGACAGACCATTCACAACACTTATTTTGACTTAAAGCCGGTCAATTAAGCCAGCTATTTGTTAAAATTAATGTAATATTGCGCTCCCATTTGCCACCCATCATTATATGACTTATTGTTTAGGAATTACCGTTAAAGAAGGATTGATCGCGATTGCAGACACGCGCATTACGGCGGGTAACGAAGTATATTCAAATAAGAAAATCTCTATCCATGAGATTAAAGATCATTCCCTTTTCATCATGACAGCTGGATTGCGCTCTGTACGTGATAAAGCGGTGACTTATTTTAATCAAGCGATTGAGGATGAAGAGGAAAGCTACGATTACATGTTTCAGGCGGCTACGTCTTTTGGACAAAAACTAAAACAAGTAGCTTCAGAAGATCGTGAAACCCTAGAAAAAGAAGGCTATGCTTTCAATTTACACGCGATTGTAGGTGGACAAATGCCCAAAGACAACGAGCATAAGTTATTCTTAATCTTCCCAGAAGGCAATTGGATTGAGATAAATGACGGGTTAAAATACCAGATTATTGGTAATTCTAATTACGGAAAACCTTTATTGAACCGCAATTTGACCCATGAAACCTCGCTAAAAGAGGCCTTAAAAATGGGTTTCTTGTCATTCGATGCCACACAAGTCAGCGCAAACGATGTTGATTATCCCATTGATGTGGTCGTTTATGAAAAGGGAAGTTTTAAGGCTAAAGAGGTTAGGCTTTACAAGGAGGACATGCAAGCTATTTCTGATGATTGGAATGAAGCATTGCGTAAATCTTTAGCGGGAATCGATGAAGGTTGGATGAAAGAGTTAATTTCGTCTTCGAAATGATCGCACGTATCCAGCATAAACTTCGATATGATTACAGTGAATCGGTCACATTAGACCCGCACGTGCTCTATTTACATCCACGTAAAAGTGCGCTTTTGACGGTTCAAGATTTTCAATTAGACATTCAACCTAGTCCGGTTCAAGTATCTAAAAATCTAGATCCAGAAGGTAATATTCAAAATATTCTGTTCTTCAAAGAGCCCACAAATTTTCTAGAAATAGAAATGAAGGCCATGGTAGAGACTACCGAGTTTAATCCATTTGATTTCGTGTACTTTCCTTTTGAAAGTAAAACGTTACCCATTACGTATTCAAATTCGTACCAAAAGACCTTAAGCCCCTATGTAGGATTGGAGGGGGTAACGCCGAACGTAGAACAAATGGCCCGACAAATTGCATCGGGGGTTCGTTACAGCACTTCAGCCTACTTGTCTGCGTTAAATGAGTTTATTTTCACCAAATTCGCCTACGAAATTCGCGAGGAGGGCAATCCCAATACGCCTGAATTTACATTGATTAACCGAAAGGGTTCATGCCGTGATTACGCCGTCTTGTTTTCAGCGTTGTGCCGTGCCATGGGTTTAGCTACGCGATTTGTCTCTGGATACTACATTGGGGTTGCTCCAGTAGATGTACCTAATCAAACACATCATTTACATGCTTGGGTGGAGGTTTATTTGCCTGGTGGTGGCTGGAGAGGCTATGATCCGACGCAACACGAGGTCGTTTCTGGAAACCATATTCCATTAGCCGCATCTTGTCTTCCAGAAGAAATCACACCCGTTTACGGATCTTACAGAGGTTCTGCAAGCTCGCTTTTAACTACCAACGTATTTATCGAGAGAATTTAGCCTACTAATAATTGGGCCAACAGATAATCCGCAATCAAAATCGCAATACACGAATTGGTTACGGCAGCGGTACTCGCCGTTCCTACTTCATAAGCACCACCTTTCGTGTAGAATCCTTTAAAGGCGGAGATAGTTACTATTAAAAAGGCAAATACCACTGATTTCGTCAATGCAAAAATCATATAGTTCCCTTTGAATTGGAATTGTAACCCTTTGATGTATTCTTGTGGTGAGATTGATCCTGTCAACCATCCGGCTAAATAACCTCCATAGATAGCCAAAAAGCAAGCTAGAGTCACCAGCATAGGAAAAGTAATCATTGCTGCAATGATTTTGGGTAAGACTAAATAGGAACGAGAATTGATCCCCATTACTTCTAGAGCATCGATTTGCTCCGTAATACGCATCGTCCCTAATTGACCAGCAATATTGGAACCAATTTTACCAGCTAACACCACACAGGTAATAGTAGGCCCCATTTCTAAAATCGTCGAATCACGAACAATTAAACTGATAATATATTGCGGAACGAAAGGATTATCCATGTTTGCTGCGGTTTGTACACAGGTCACAGCTCCTAAAAAAGAAGATACAATCGCCACAATCAAGATCGAATTAATACCAATATCCACGCATTCTTGAAATGTCAAAGCGAGATAAACCCGAAATTTTTCTGGATTTGTAAAAAGCTTACCCAGGAAGATTAAATATTTGCCTAATTTTGACATCTGATTGGTATATTACACATCGATATTTATCAAAGATAATGAACAAAACGGCAATAATTAGTGGGGGTAGCCAGGGAATTGGCAAAGCGTTGGTGAAAAAATTCCTTTCGGAAGGATTTACCGTGTATACTTGTTCGCGAACAGGCGATAAATTGAAGGACTTAACGACCGAGTTCAACTCGCCGTTATTACACACTTTTGTCGCAGACTTAAGCGACAAAAAGCAATGCCAGGACTTTGCTGGATGGGTTTTGGGCCAAACCAAAACCATCGATGTACTGATCAACAACGCCGGATTTTTTATGCCGGGTCAAATCCAGAACGAGGAAGATGGAGTTTTAGAGCGTCAAATCGAGGCTAATTTATACAGTGCGTATCATTTGACACGTGCCTTTTTACCTACTTTACAGGCCCAAAAATCAGGCCACATTTTCACCATCTGCTCTACCGCGTCTATTACGGCCTATACTGCCGGTGGATCTTATTGCATCAGCAAGTTTGCCTTATTAGGTTTTACTAAAGTGTTACGAGAGGAAACGAAGTTGCAAGGTATTAAAGTAACAGCCATCTTACCTGGGGCTACTTTAACGCCCGCTTGGGATGGAGTGGAATTGCCCGAGTCACGCTTTATACCGGCAGACGATGTGGCATCGACGATTTATTCGGCTTATACGATGAATCCATCTACTGTTTTAGAAGAAATACTCATCAGACCACAATTAGGGGATATCGAACTATGAGACCCTGGGATAAATACAGCATCACTGAATTGCCCGAAATAGCGGCTAGCCTCCTTCGCGAGACGAAAGACTACCCCAATGTGTGGCTGTTTCGTGGGGAAATGGGTGCCGGAAAAACGACCTTAATTAAGGAGATTTGCCAGCAATTAGGGGTGGCACAATCCGTCCAAAGCCCCACCTTTTCTTTGGTAAATGAATATGTGGATGGCAAAGGTAATCCCGTGTATCATTTTGATCTATACCGATTGAAGAACGCGCAAGAGGCTTTTGATATCGGATTAGAAGAATATTTAGACTCTGGACACTTGTGTCTGGTGGAGTGGCCGGAACAGGCGGAGGAATTTTGGACCTTTGAACATTTGGAACTAAACATCTCCCACGTCGATGACGCGCACCGTAAATTAGAAGTTGTATGGCGAAGATACTAGAGCACAACCCCTTTCAGGATTTACTTTCGAAACAAGGCATCGCGCCTTTAGAGGCGATGGCGTGGACAAAGCAGAATGCACAAAGCATCCGCATCAGTCTGCCTAAGGAATCCGACCCGAACGAGAACCGCATTTCTTTAAGCCCACAAGCCGTTGCTTTATTAACCAATAATGGCCATGAAATTGTGATCGAAAAAGGCGCGGGTGAACGTGCTGGTTTCAGTGATTCCGACTATTTACTAGCTGGAGCGAGTGTGAGTGAGGATGTGGCGATGATTTGGCAAAGTGCGTTGACTTTAAAGATCACACCTCCTAGCATCGCGGAAATCGCGCGCATGAAAGAAGGCCAAGCGTTTATTTCAAGTGCCTCGTACCAGCATTTGTCATCCGAGTTAATCGATGCGATGAATGCCAAAAAACTGATGGCGATCGGCCTCGAATTCGTCGAGGACAATGGCGGCGGCTTTCCTTTCATTAAAATCATGGCTGAAATAGCCGGACAATTGATTTTGCCGATTGCTACCGATTTGATTCAAAAGAAAAAAGGATTGCTTTTAGGACACGTCACTGGAGTTCCTCCTTGTAATCTAGTGCTTTTAGGAGCGGGTCAGGTGGTGGAGCAAGTGGCGCGAGCGGCAGCGAGCGCTGGCATTCAGTTCCAAGTATTCGATAAAGATATTTATAAGTTACAACGCCTAAAATCGGCGCTTGGTTTCCCCATTGTCACTCAGGTTATTGACTCTGAAAATCTGGCCAAAGCTTTACAAGAAGCCCAAATCATCGTGGGTGCCTTGCGTTCAGACAGTGGAATTACCCCTTGCATCGTGACAGAAGAAATGGTCAGTAAACTGAATCCGGGAACATTAATCCTAGATGTTTGTATTGACCAAGGCGGCTGTTTCGAGACTTCAGAGCCTTGTACGATTCAAAAGCCAACATTCGAGAAATACGGCGTAACTCATTTCTGTGTCCCCAATATTCCATCTCTTGTGGCTCACACCGCTAGTTTAGCGATGAGCAACCTGATGACCTCCTTCATTTTGAAAGCTGGAAAGACTGGGGGTGTGGAAGAAATGCTTTGGCAAGGTAAATCCTTTATGAAAGGGGTATTCTGCTACCGAGGCTTCGTGACGCAACCAAGTACCGGAAAATTGTTCCACAAACCAGTCAAAGACATTCAATTATTATTACTAAGTAAGAGTTAAATCATGATCGAAGATTACACAGCCCTTTCGAATGCACCTAATTCTCCAGACCTAAATGGGAAATACTTAGGCCTCATATCCTCTGATTTCATCAAAGTAGCAGATGCCCTAAAAGAAGCGTCCTACCAAATCAAAAAACGTGGCTTCTCCGACTTTCCCATCTTTGTGACCTCCCAACGTCCCATTGAAATCGGCCAAAAGCTAATCGGCGTAGGAGAATTGCACGAAAACAAGTGGAACTACCACGCTTCTATGATGGAAGAATTTGTGCAGCGCAAACTAATCGCTGAAGAGAATATGGAACTCTTCGTCCAAAACTTCAAAGACATTGAAGAATTCGCTTGTCTTTTTGTGGTCGATGGACAGTTTACGAATTTTGTGTTTATTCCTTTTCCCGAGGAAGGGAGAGAAGAGATAGTAGAGTAGGGATAAGAGAGTATAGATTTTTATCTCTACTCTATACTCTACAATCTCTTATCTATTTTTGAAAAAGGATGAAAATCCTGTACCATCTGCGTCAAATACGCCCGATCTAAGTGCGTATAAATTTCAGTCGTCAAGATCGATTCATGGCCTAACATCTCCTGTACGGCGCGTAAATCCGCTCCTCCCTCTATCAAATGGGTAGCAAAAGAATGACGAAAGGTATGAGGGCCAATAACTTTGGTTATACCAGCTTTCGCTGCAAGATCTTTGCAAATCAGGAAAACCATCACCCGACTTAAACCTGAACCTCGGCGATTTAGAAATACCAAATGGGTGGCGTCTTTTTTGACGGGCACGGAGGGTCTTATTGAGTCCAAATACAGATTCAAGTATTTGAAAGCATCCCGACCTGCGGGAACTAATCGTTCTTTGTCGCCCTTTCCTCGCACTTTGATAAATCCTTGATCCTCATAAATATCTTCCCGTTTCAAGCCAATTAATTCAGAAACCCGCAACCCAGCGCCATATAAAAATTCCAACATGGCCCGGTTGCGTACTCCCTCAGGACTAGATAGGTCTGCTTCATCCAGAATCGCAGTGATTTCATCAAAGGATAGAGTGTCGGGTAATTTACGCCCCATTTGAGGATTCTTCACATGAACAGTGGGGTCCGCTTTTAAGGTGCCGTCAAAAACGAGAAATTGAAAAAAGGCGCGAATACCGGAAAGTGTTCGGGATTGAGTACTTGCTTCAATGCCTAGGCTGTGTAAGTCTTTTAAAAAGGCCAAAATATGGGATTCATCTACTTGGTCTATTGCCACCGGCGAAACAGCCAAATAGGTGGCCAGTTTTTGTATATCCCGCAAATAGGCTTCATGGGAGTGCTTGGATAGGCCACGCTCTATTTTTAAGTAATCCCCAAAAGATTGGATTTCTGTCTCCCACATATACATTTTATGTAATGAATCCCGTAAATTTAAAGTAATTACGTATTTTTACACCGCATGTCCCTTTTTAAATATGGTAAGAAAGAAAATATTAATCCTGAATGGTCCTAATTTGAATTTATTAGGCACGCGTGAACCAGAAATTTATGGTGCACAGACGTTCGAGCAGTTTTTGGAAATCTTACAAGATAAATTTGGGAGTCAACTGGACACCTCCTATTTCCAATCCAATGAGGAAGGTGTACTCATCAATAAATTACATGAAGTGGGCTTTAGCTATGACGGTATTTTATTTAATGCCGGAGGATATACGCATACTTCGGTGGCATTAGGCGATGCCGTGGCCGCTATTAAAACACCTGTCATTGAGATTCACATTTCGAATGTACATGCACGGGAAGATTTTCGTCACCACAGCTATTTGAGCCCTAAGGCGAAAGGAATCATCGTAGGTTTTGGGCTTCGAGGTTACGAATTAGGCCTTTATTCATTCCTATAACTGATGTTATCTTTCTACCCTGGTCCCTCTAAGGTTCACCCAGAGGCCCTTGGATACATTCAAGAGGCTTTTGATCAGGGTATTGTCAGCATAAATCACCGGAGCCCACGCTTCGAAAAGCTGTTAGAGGCGACATTTCAAGAATTACATCAGAAATGGAATATCCCTAATGACTATACGATTTACTTCGTTTCTTCGGCCACGGAGGCCTGGGAAATAGTCGTTCAATCTTTAGTTAGAAAAAAGTCAACCCATTTATTTAATGGCGCCTTTGGAAAAAAATGGGCGCATTATGCTGCAGAAGTTGCGGAACCATTTGAATTTTCAATTAACCAAAGCCTATCTGATATCAGCCAAAAAATAGGACCTATTACGGGAGACACGCTGTGTTTAGTTCAAAGTGAAACTTCGAATGGAACGGGACAGCAAATTCGACGCTCAGATTTTCAGTTAACAGATGATACCCTTATTGCAGTAGATGCCACCTCTTCTATGGGTGGAATGGAATTACCCTGGAATGAGGCCGATGTATGGCTGGCATCCGTACAAAAATGTATCGGAATTCCCGCTGGAATGGGAATCCTTCTTTGTTCTCCTAAGGCATTAGCTAGGGCAAAAGAGTTAGGTCGGGAGACTCATTATAATGATGTTTTATTTTTGGAAGAAAATAGACGTGTTTTTCAAACACAAATGACTCCTAATGTGCTAAGCATTTACTTAGTTTACCGTTTAACACAGCAGCTTCCGATCCTATCTGAGACGCATCGAATGACGCTTGAAAAAATGAAACGGTGGACGGATTTTTGGGACAATCATTCTGATTTTAGTTACTTAATTGAAAACCCTGAATTGCGTTTACCTACGGTTTTGGCCTTAACAGGAGACCCTGAAAAGATTAAAAAATTACATAAAATATGCCTTAATAAAGGCATTGAACTAGGAAAAGGTTATGGCGATTGGAAGAAAACCAGCTTCCGCATTGCGAACTTCCCTAGCCATACATTTGAAGATATTGAAACACTCATCCAAACCATAACAAATGAACTTTAACTCAAAAGAGATCCTATCGGCTTCTCTCATCTTATTTTCGGTCATCGATATTTTAGGGTCGATCCCCATTATCATCGAATTACGCAAAAAGAATGGCGACATCCATGCGGGACAAGCCACCTTAGCTTCCGGTATCATCATGGTTGGATTCTTTTTTGCCGGAAAATTCATTTTGCATTTACTAGGGGTAGATACGAATTCCTTTGCCATGGCCGGAGCTTTGATTATTTTCCTGATCGGTATGGAAATGACCTTAGGCCGCAATATTTTCAAGAGCGAAGAAATCGAAACTAATACCCATTCAATCGTCCCTCTAGCCTTTCCCATTATCGCAGGTGCGGGTACCATGACCACCCTGATTTCCCTGAAGTCGCAATTTGAAGAAGAAAATATCATCGTTAGTATCTTCATTAACCTCGTTTTCATTTATATCGTATTGCGTTCAAGTGTATGGATTGAAAAGAAATTAGGTAATGCTGGAACGCAGATTTTACGTAAAATTTTTGGGGTGATTTTGATTGCAATTGCCATTAAGATTTTCAAATCACGTTTGATGTAGATGGCAAAAAAACAAAAGTATTATGTGATTTGGGTAGGTCATCAGACCGGAATCTTTGATTCTTGGGCGGAGACTGAAAAAAATATCAAAGGTTTTGCTGGTGCACAATACAAATCTTTTGAGTCAAAAGCTGAGGCTGAAAGCGCAGCTAAAAAGAATTATTGGGCGAGCGTTTCTCCTGCTTCCAAGACAAAAGTGCCTCGATTAAACGCAACTAAAATAGTTATTCCTAGCATTTCGGTGGATGCCGCTTGCGCAGGAAATCCTGGTGTTTTAGAATATCAAGGTGTGAATACGGAAACAAAAGAGGTTTTATTCGCCCGAGGTCCTTTCCCTGAGGGTACCGTAAACTTGGGTGAATTCCTAGCCATTGTACACGGATTAGCCTATTTGAAAAAATTAGATTGCCCTTATCCATTGTATTCAGATTCCAGAACTGCTATTGCCTGGGTACGAAATCGAGCCATCAAAACGAACCTAGAGCGCAATGCGCGGACAGAAGAGTTATTCAAAATGGTTGATAATGCCATCGCTTGGCTAAAAAGTAATCATTATTCGACCAAAGTCTTGAAGTGGGAAACCGAGGACTGGGGCGAAAATCCGGCGGATTATGGCCGAAAATAGATCCACTTTTGAGTTCAAACAATTCTCTTTACATCACGGTAATCCGGGATTGAAGATTAGTACGGAGGCTTGTCTTTTTGGTGCTTGGTCTTCTCTGAAAGCACGAGGCAAATGCTTGGATATTGGAACCGGTTGTGGCCTACTAGCTTCAATGATAGCTCAAGCTCAACCCTCCTCTACTGTAATAGCGCTCGAAATTCATCGAGAGGTGGCAAAGGTTGCCTCCGAAAATTTCAATAGTGGTCCATTCAAAGCGCGCCTGCAAACCATCGAAGCAAACGTTTTAACGTTTAACTCGAACGAAAAATTCGACTTTATCTGCTCTAATCCACCCTTTTTCACGAATCACCTTGCAGCTTCCGATGAAGCAAAACACATGGCGATTCACGCAGATCACCTAAGTCCGAAGGATCTAGCTTCCTCAATTGATCGACTTCTGACGAATGATGGGACATTTACGGTGCTGTATCCAGCTGATGTTTTGGCCCTCTTCGAACAATCGTTACAGGCAAATGGGTTCTTCATCCATGAAAAAGTAGCTATCCACTCCAACCCGTCTAGTCCCTTATTACGCATAATGGCCTGCGGTTCAAGGGAAAAAAGTCCTGTTAAACAGGAGCGAATAAATATCAAAACCGACCAAGGCGACTATAGCTCGGAATTCATCGAATTATTAAGACCCTATTATATCATCTTTCCTTCATAATTATTTTGTATTTTTGCTCGTATGTTACAGCTATCCATCGTAGTACCTCTTTATAACGAAGCCGAATCGCTTCCAGAACTTTGTTCTTGGATCGATCGAGTGATGAAAGAAAACGCTTTTTCTTACGAGATGATCTTCGTAAACGATGGCAGCAATGACAATTCTTGGGAGATTTTAAAGCAATTATCGACCCAATATAGCACGATTGTAGCTATCTCCTTTGCACGTAATTATGGTAAATCGGCAGCTCTTCACGAAGGATTCAGCAAGGCTTCAGGCCAAGTAGTGATCACGATGGATGCGGATTTACAGGATTCACCGGATGAAATCCCTGAATTGTATCGCTTAATTACTGAAGAAAACTACGACCTCATTTCAGGCTGGAAACAGAAACGATTTGATCCTATTTCGAAGACCATTCCAACCAAATTATATAATGCTGCCACTCGCAAATTGTCTGGTGTACATTTGCACGACTTCAATTGTGGCTTAAAGGCCTATAAAATTGAAGTGGTGAAAACGCTGCGTCTGTATGGTGAAATGCACCGCTACATACCCGTTCAAGCGAAATGGAATGGATTTACGAAGATTGGCGAGAAAGTAGTTCAACACCAGGCGCGCAAGTATGGAGTGACTAAATTTGGTTTAGAGCGCTTCCTGTATGGTTTCTTAGATCTTTTATCAATTTCCTTTGTACAGATTTTTGGGAAACGCCCGATGCACTTATTTGGAAGCCTAGGCATCCTGTCTTTTTTAACAGGCTCTGGATTGACCATCTATTTAATGGCAGTTAAAATTTATAACATCGCCTACAATTTAAAGTACCGTAATGTAACGGACAATCCGCTATTCTTTTTAGCGCTTGTTGCTATCATATTGGGCGTACAGCTCTTTTTAGCCGGATTTATCGGGGAGTTATTAATCACCAACTCAGATAAGACGACGAATTATCAAATCAAGGAAGAAATATCCTAATTATGCCAAACAATGATCTAAGCTGGCTAAGCCGCTCTGAACTCTTGATCGGACCGGAAGGGATCGATAAATTACAAAAATCACACGTTTTAGTAGTCGGATTAGGAGGCGTAGGCTCCTTTGCCGCTGAATTCATCGCACGTTCAGGCGTAGGCCGAATGACGATTGTCGATGGAGACGTCGTGGATCCAACGAATCGCAACAGACAATTACCCGCTTTAGCGACGAACCATGGGGTTTCCAAAGCCCAAATTATGGCCGAACGCTTACAAGCCATCAACCCCGCACTCGAACTAACGGCCATCGAGCAATTTTTAAGCCCAGAAGAAGCGAAAAACTTGCTTGAGACAAATAAATTCGATTACGTCATGGACTGCATCGACTCTGTAACGCCTAAAGTCACTTTACTAAAAACGGCTTACGATCTAGGGTTTAAAATTGCTAGCTCAATGGGCGCCGGAGGTAAAATGGATCCGACCAAAATCAGAACAGCTGATTTATTTGATACTCGTGAGTGTTATTTAGCCTCTTTAGTTCGTAAGCGCATTCGCAAGATGGGAGTAGGCAAAGGGATTAAAACCGTTTTCTCTTTAGAAAAAGTCAAAGACGAATCACTTATCCTAACGGACGGAAGCAACTTCAAAAAGTCAGCCTACGGAACGATTTCTTATTTACCGGCTGCCTTTGGAGGCGTAGTCGCTTCTATTGTTATTCGCGATCTATTAGACGAGCCGATTCCGATGGAGAAGAAACTTAAATTACCCAAAAAGAATGATCAAAATAGGCGTAATTAATGTGTCCGACCGGGCAAGTGCGGGTATCTACGAAGATATTCCAGGCAAGGCCGTAGTGGAATTATTAAAAGAATACTTGGAATCTGATTTCGAGGTAGTCTACGCCGTCGTTCCCGACGAACAAGATCAACTCGAAGCGAAGATGATCGAAATGTCAGAGGAAGTTTGTCTTCTTGTGACAACCGGCGGAACTGGACCCGCCTTGCGCGATGTCACCCCAGAAGCGACAGAGGCCGTTTGTCAAAAGATGATGCCAGGTTTCGGCGAACTAATGCGCTCTGTGAGTTTGCAATATGTTCCCACCGCTATTCTAAGCCGTCAAACAGCGGGCATTCGCAACCAAACATTAATCTTAAATCTACCAGGAAAACCGAAAGCCATCCGACAATGCCTAGAGGCTGTTTTCCCAGCCATCCCTTATTGCATTGATCTAATTGGTGGACCATTCTTGGTTTGTCGAGAGGAGAATATGAAGGCTTTTAGGCCAAAGTAGAGCTTCGCTCTACAAAGAATAGAGTATAAAGCACAAAGAATAAATTCAGGCTTAGACATATTTCTCAAATTCATCCTCGTAGAGGATTCCAACTTTATGCTTTTTGCTCTAATCTTTATGCTTTATTAGGCTTCTAAGCCTAACAACATCCCATAAAGCCTCTCGGTCACTTTCCCTCTCTTCCCATCACCTATCTGCTTTCCATCAATGGAAAATATAGGTAGAACACGTTTCGTGCTGCCAGTTGTGAATACTTCATCTGCGTTCAAAAAATCTTCAAGTAAACAAGTGCCCACGCGAACTTCGTAAACGGAGGTCGCTAATTCAATTACTTTTTTACGCGTAATACCTTCCAAAATATGGTCAGCAGGCGTATAAATTATCTCGTCTTTGACGTAAAACAAATTAGAGCGCGAAGACTCGGAAACGCCAAATTCAGGAGTATGGTAAATCAAATCATCACCACCTGATGCTCGAACGGCTGGCATTTCTCGTAAAGCAAAAGCGTAATTCAAGGATTTGATATCCGCCATTTCACGCTTATATTCGCGACTAATCAAACGCATTCCCGCGGTAGGCTCTGCAAAAGAGAATACCCCTGGGAAAATATACAATTCTGACTCCCCTACCGGATCGAATCCATTTAAACTGAAACCGGCCGTTAAAACCAACTTCACTCCTAGGCAAGGATCGAAGGAAAGCAAGGCGATCTCATTAATCAAAGTAGCTAGCGACTCTTTAGAATAGCTATGAGACAAACCCATTTTCGAAGCCGAACTCAAAAAACGATCCAAATGATCTGACATAAAGATGGGTTTCCCATCCATAATGCGGAAGAAATCGAAGATGCCAAAGCCGCGCAAAAAACCGACATCCTTAACGGACACAGTCACCTTTTCAGGATCTTGCCAAGTACCTTTATAATAAATGGGATATGCCATTTGCTTGTAATTTTTGAACTAAATGAATGGTTTCTTTGGCCTCTTTTACATCGTGAACGCGCAAGAGGGAAGCGCCTTGCAATAAAGCAACGGTGTGTAAAACGGATGATCCATTCAATGCCTCATCCGCAGAAATGCCTAGTTCTTTCCAAATCATCGTTTTTCGTGATAATCCAGCGAGAATAGGTGCACCTAGTAATTTAAATGAGCGTAGATGTGCCAGTAAAGTATAATTGTGATCTAACGATTTAGAAAAGCCAAAACCCGGATCTACGATCAAATCCTTAAAGCCTCGCGAGCGAAGCTCCTGGACTTTTGGCAATAAATCGTGTATTACTTCTGCCACCACATTCTGGTATTCTGGCACTTCGTGTACTTGCTCGAAACGACCCACACTGTGACTCAAAATATAAGGAACTTGATTTTCAACGATGTAATCGAACACGCCTTCATCCATTTGGCCAGCACCTATGTCATTGAACAGATGCGCACCAGCCGCTAAAGCCGCTTTTGCTACCGCCACTCGGTAGGTGTCGATAGAAATAATAACAGCAGGAATGGCAGCAGAGATAGCCGCAATAATCGGACAAACCCGATCCATCTCTTCTTGCGGACTCACCGGAGTTGCTTCGGGTCTAGTCGAATGCCCACCAATATCTAAAATCAAAGCACCGGCTGCGATCATCTCAGAAGCCTGTTTCAAGGCTATATCGACCGAAGTTACGCGACTACCTTCGTAAAAAGAATCAGGGGTAATGTTCAAAATTCCCATGATTTGGGGCTTCGAAAAATCAAGCAATTGCCCATTTAAACGGATTGTTTGACTTGTGGAAAAAAGAGCGTCCAAATCGAGTGAATTTTAGGATAATTTAAATAATTTTGTAGGCTATAAAAACGTGAGCATCGTCTAAAAACTGTATCTATGAATAGGGACTCAACGCCTTCCCAAACCGAAATCGAATATCGCCAAGTAATTTCATACTGCAAAGCCTTGTTTGATAAAAAAAACAAAGATTACGGTACTTCATGGAGAATTTTACGACTACCTAGCTTAACCGACCAAATCTTCATCAAAGCCCAACGCATTCGCAGTATCCAAGAAAAAGGAGCACAAAAAATCGAGGATGGCATCGAGGGAGAATTCATTGGGATAATCAACTATTGCATCATCGCGTTAATTCAAAAATCACTGGAAGGTTCCGATCAAATGGAATTCGCGCCGGAAGAATTAGGCCGTATTTACGATGAGCAGGTGGAAATCACATTGGAATTATTGCGCAACAAAAATCACGATTACGGCGAAGCTTGGCGAGATATGCGCATCAGCAGCATGACGGATTTGATTCTGATGAAGATCTTCCGTACCAAGCAAATTGAAAACAATGACGGAAAAACATTGGTTTCAGAGGGTGTAGAAGCTAATTACCAAGACATGCTTAATTACGCGGTCTTCTGCTTGATCACATTGAAAGGCGAGCAACAAAAGCAGCAACAACAGCAATAATGACCAAAATCGCGAAATTTTTATTGGTAGGGATTTTCATCTTCTCTGGTCTCATTAAATTGAATGACCCGATAGGGACCCAACTAAAATTAGAAGAATACTTTGAGGTATTCTCTGTAGACTTCGCCTTTATGGCGGGATTTTGGAAGTTTTGGATTCCCTATGCACTGATTTTATCTATCCTATTAAGTGCCTTAGAAATCGTTTTAGCGATTGCCTTAGCCCTTAATTACCGCATCAAACAGACTTTATATGCCTTTGTAGGGATCCTTGCTTTCTTTGGATTTCTTACTTTCTATTCAGCCTATTTTAACAAGGTAACGGACTGTGGCTGTTTTGGAGAAACGATCAAATTAACGCCCTGGACCTCTTTTGGAAAAGACATTTTCTTACTTATTCTGACGGCTATTTTACTGCTTGCAAAGAAACCGGAAGATCGAAAAACAGGAAAATGGGTAGCAGCAACAGCCATCGCCAGCATCGCAATGGGAACATTCTGCTATTTCCACCTACCTATTAGTGATGGTCTACCTTATGCGGTAGGTGACCATATTCCGAGCAATATGAAGGAGCGCGAGCCATTAAAGTTCTCCTACGTGTACAAAATCAAAGGGGTTGAAACGGAGCTAAGCGAGATGCCCACCGATACGACGGCGCAATTCATCTCCATGCAGGCGACGAATGAAAAAGAGGCACGGCCATTGATTACAGACTACCAATTGTGGGCTGAGGGCGACACCACAAATTACACTCAAGAAAGCTTTAAAGGCTCGAAATTACTGATCATCATCCCAAACATCCACCACATGAATGAGGGAGCGATTCCGCATATTGAGCAGCTGACAAAAGGATTAAAAAATATCACCGTTTGGTTAGTTTCTTCCTCGCCAGATACGGAGGTAAATGCCCTACGACACAAATACCAATTAGCGTTTCCTGCACTTTCTGCGGACACGAAAATCTTAAAAACCATTGTTCGCTCTAGCCCAGGATTGTGGCTATTGAAAGATGGAACGGTCAAAGGAAAATGGTCTTCCTATGCCCTACCCTCCGCGGATGAGATTCAACAAAGCCTAGAATAAAACCAGAATGAAGAATATCTATTTAGTAGGAATGCCCTCCTCGGGTAAAAGCACCTTAGGAAAAGAATTAGCAAAGAATATCGGTTACTCGTTTATGGACATGGATAAGTTGATTGAAACCCGTGAACAGAAGACGGTATCTGAGATTTTCTCCAATTTTGGCGAGGCACATTTCCGTGAAATAGAGAAAAAGACACTCCGAGGTTTTCAACCGGATCAATCAATGGTGATTGCGACGGGTGGTGGAATTCCTTGCTTTAATGACAATATGGACTTCATTAAGCAAAATGGCGTTAGCGTTTTCCTAAACGTGGATGTAAATGATTTAGCGAAGCGTTTGTACAAAGCACAAGGCAACAATCGTCCCTTATTAGATAAGACCCAAAGCGAAGAAGTGGTCATCGCCTCCATCAAAAAAACATTCGAAGAGCGCCTACCCTTTTATCAGCAAGCTGATATTCAGGTGGACGGGGAAATCACCGTTAGCCAATTACTTTGGTTATTAGACCAATACTTACCTGTCTAGAAGTAGATTCCGCCACCCAGCATCAATTGCATGGACGTTAGATCTAATGTGGCTGAGCTAAAATCGGATGCATTCTTTAATGTGTAAGGGGTATAGGCGTCTTTCTGAGTTCGTTGAATAGCTGTTAAATCTAGATAGAAATTCGATTTACGGTATCCGATTCCTCCAGAGAATTGGAAGGCATTGCGATCGATTGTATCGTAACTCGCGGCATAGCCACTTCCAAACATCGCCACCCCACCACGTACACTCAAACTAGATGTTAAGCGAATTTCAGACCCCACTTTGACATTCAGAGACCCTTCAAAATTACGAGATATTTGACCATTGTATTTCGCTTGAAATGCCTGATTAGCGGATCCGCCTAATTCAGCAGAATAGACTTTCATGCCTCCATAACCTACATATTCCAGGTCTGCCGTCAAGAACCCTCTCTTTGAAAAGAAAAAGGCGAAACCGCCCGAAACTTTCATCGGACTTAATAACTGGTAAGTAAATTCATTCGTCGTCAAACGCATCGGATTTACCTTCGTAATAGTAATCGGATTGCCCGTAGTTCCGATGGCTGGAATACCTATAACATTAGGAAATAAACGTGCATCATACGTCTCATTCATCTGATCATAGTAAGTAGGACTTCTGAATGCTAAGGATAAACGCAGCGATGGATTCACTTTATATATACCTCCGAGACTTACAGCGATACCAGAACCTGATGTTAATAAGGTCTCTGCATATTGAAAACCTGCTACATTTTTAGCCCCCACGAATTCATCTTCCCAGGTGGTAGATGAACTCGCACTAATTTTAGAAAAATGAATCGCAGCACCCAGGTAAAATTTGTCCCGATAAGACGCACCATAGGCAAAATCCCAAGAAGATAAAGAACCTGAATTAGTAGCTGCCCCATATTGATTTGTAGGCAATAGTGGCTGAAAACGTTCAAAAGGAGCACCCCCTGAAACGGAATTCGGATTGATTAAATAAGTTTGGTAGGCCAAAGCTTCAGGAGATGATGCCGTCCCTGAATAAGCATCATACTCTTCATCTAGACTAGCGCCTGTTGCCCCTTTATCATTTGCCTTTTCAATAAAATTATCCAGCAAGGAGCTGCGATTATTCGTACCAGAAATCTGAATCGGCTGAATAAATATAGCTTGACGTGAATAGCCAAACCCAAAAGACCCGTGCCAATCTCCACCCCCAAGGTAATTACCGGAGAGCACCATGCCTAATGTAGGCATCTGAATTTGACTCTCTGTAGCCTCGCTTGATGTATTTAAATAGGACGATTTAGTTTGTACAGCTGTATAGGCAAGACTCATGTTCACCTCAGATCGAGTATAAAAACCAAGGCCGGCCGGATTACCCGTGAGCGAACTCAAATCTGCTCCTAGGGCACTCGATGCGCCACCTAGTGCTTGCATACGCGCAGTTCCAGCAGAGTAGCTAGTTGAAAACTGTTTCGCTAAGCTAGGATAGGTATAAATTTGGGCTACAGCCTCGCTTAGCGTACAGACGCTAAATAATAAGAAAAGTGCTTTTTTCATGATCGTAAATTAACGAGGACCGCGACTTGAACCACCTCCGCTTCCGCCAGAGCTTGAACCTCCACCAGAACTAGGGTTGCTGTAAGAGGGTGTTGAGGTCGAATTACTGCGTTGCGTACTTCCTCCGTCTGAAGGAGCCGCTCTGTATTCATAATTCGAATTACGACGTGGTGCCACATAAGGCTGAGAACTAGATCCAGATCCGTAAGTCTGTTGTGTATTCACCCGTGGCAAGTTATTTCCTTGCGTGTTGTAGGAATTATTACCCCCACGAGGAGAATTTGTATAATTTCCACCCGAATTACGGTTATTCGAACGATCATCCCGCGGCCCAAAACTCTTGCGTTCACGTGTATCATTTGTCATGTATTGCCCGCTGTAACCTGTGTAATTGCCACCAGGGCCATAATAATTATAATTCCGATAAAAGGAATTAAATCCAAATGGACTGTAGTAAGGACTATAAAAATATGGATCGTAAAAAAGACTATTGTATGGACTATACACTGAATAAGGACTAAAATATGAATATCCCATCCCTAAACTAAACGTGGTATACGGATTCACAAAATACGAATACGAAGGGCTCCAATACGAGAATGGAGTGTAACGGTAGCCATAACCAAGGTACGGACTATTGTATAAACCATCTGAAAGTCCTTGCTGATAAGCAGATTGATACAAATTAGGATTAACCGCATTACGCTGAGCTAGACCTTCTTCCTCCTCAATCACCTCTACATCATCTTCCTCTAAGTCTTGAAAATCAAGGTATTTTTTATCTTTTGCTGCTTTCGTAGCCTTTGCTTTTTCTATCTGGACAGAACGATTTGCTTCATCGTATAAATCATCTGAAGCATAGGAATTGTTAGTTACATTCACGCAGCTGGAAAGGATTCCAAATCCCACAAGCATTAAATAAGCAATGGATTGATTTTTCATGGTTTTTAGCGGATGATGTCAATTAAAAGCCTAACAAAACGTATCTTTGTAACGTTCCATTTTTCAAACGTAAAGTAAACGAAAAAACGAACAATACATGACGATTTTAACATAATTTATGAGTAAATCCCTACCAAGCCGCGCGGACAATTATTCTGAGTGGTACAACGAATTAGTGAAGAGAGCAGATCTAGCTGAAAATTCAGCGGTGAGAGGCTGTATGATCATTAAACCTTATGGCTATTCCATTTGGGAGAAAATGCAGCGCGCATTGGATGATATGTTCAAAGAAACGGGCCACACAAATGCCTATTTCCCCCTTTTCATCCCTAAATCTTTCCTTTCTAAAGAGGCTTCACACGTAGAGGGTTTTGCCAAAGAATGTGCCGTCGTAACGCACTACCGTCTAAAGAATGATCCAAATGGCGGTGGAGTGATCGTCGATCCAGACGCGAAATTAGAAGAAGAATTAATTGTGAGACCTACCTCGGAAACGGTGATTTGGTCCTCTTATAAAAACTGGATTCAATCTTACCGCGATTTGCCTTTATTAATTAATCAATGGGCGAACGTAGTGCGTTGGGAAATGCGTACGCGTTTATTCTTACGTACAGCTGAGTTCTTGTGGCAAGAAGGCCACACGGCTCATGCGACTAAGCAAGAGGCAATCGAAGAAACCGAACAGATGCTAGAGGTGTATGCGGAATTCGCAGAGACTTTTATGGCGATGCCCGTATTGAAAGGAATTAAAACGGCAAATGAGCGTTTTGCTGGAGCAGATGAAACCTATTGTATCGAAGCGATGATGCAAGATGGAAAGGCGTTACAGGCGGGCACATCGCACTTTTTGGGCCAAAACTTTGCCAAAGCCTTCGATGTAAAATTCGTTAATAAGGAAAATCAATTGGATTATGTGTGGGGAACCTCTTGGGGTGTTTCCACGCGTTTAATGGGTGCCTTGATTATGGCACACTCGGATGACCAAGGTTTAGTCTTGCCTCCTAAATTAGCTCCTATTCAAGTCGTGATCGTACCGATCTATAAGGGTGAAGAGCAATTAGAAAATATTAAAGCGCGTATCAATCCATTAGTTAAAGCGCTAAAATCCCGCGGCGTATCCGTGAAGTTTGACTTCGCTGAAAATCAAAGTCCAGGCTTTAAATTCGCTGAATACGAATTAAAAGGGGTTCCTGTGCGTCTTGCGATTGGTAACCGCGATATGGAAAACGGAACGATCGAATTAGCTCGTCGTGATACACGAGAGAAGACAAGCATGCCGTTCGAGGGAATCGAAGACGTGATCGTGGACACTTTGGAAGACATCCAAAAAAGTATCTATCAAAAAGCACTTGATTTCAGAACAACGAACACCTTCGAGGTAAATAGCTGGGACGAGTTTACCGCGAAAATCGAAGACGGTGGATTCCTTTCTGCGCACTGGGATGGTTCATCTGAGACGGAAGAGAAAATCAAAGAATTAACGAAGGCGACGATTCGTTGTATACCACTAGATGCAAAAGAAGAAGCTGGAAAATGCATCCTAACAGGAGCACCTTCCAGCCGCAGAGTCATCTTTGCTCGCGCCTACTAAGACACGATATTTTTCAATACTTCTAATACCCGATCGATCTCCGTTCGGGTATTATTTTTGCTAAAGGAGAAACGAACAGCGGCACCCGTCGCTGTCGGATTTAAGGCCGACAAAACGTGTGAACCCACCGAAGTTCCGCTCGAACAAGCGCTACCGCCGGAAGCCGAGATCTTCTCTATATCTAATTGAAACAACAGCATGTCGCCGTCCGCCACCGATGGGAATCGCACGTTCAATACTGTATATAAGCTATTTTCTACATCCCCAGAAGCTCCGTTGAAGGAAATGCCCGGGAATTGTTTTTGTAATCCTTCGATGAAATACGCTTTCAAACCTTTGATGTAGGTTGCGTGCTCGTCCATCGCGGTGTAGGCCATTTCTAGGGCTTTGGCAATACCAATCATCCCATACACGTTTTCCGTGCCTCCGCGCTGGTTACGCTCTTGCGCTCCACCGTGCATCAGCGGACTAAATTTCGTTCCGGCTTTGGCATACAAGAAACCAATACCCTTTGGACCGTGGAATTTATGCGCGGCACCCACCATGAAATGCACTTTCAAGGCTGAGGCGTCGTGCTTGTAGTGTCCCATGGTTTGGACGGTATCTGAATGAAACAAGGCTCCATATTGCTCGCACAGGTCGCCCACCGCGTTTAAATCCAATAAATTACCAATCTCATTGTTCCCGTGCATCAAACTCACAATCGCTTTGTCAGATGAAGCTAACAACTCTTCTAAATGCACCAAATCAATCGCTCCATCCGGATTCACGCGAACTAATTTCAATTCCGCTAAACCGAGTTTCGCCCAAGCCTCCGCCGTATGCAATACCGCGTGGTGCTCTAATGGAGACGTGATGATCACCTTGCATCCACCGTGCAAAACAGCTGATTGCAAGACCGTATTATCCGCTTCCGTTCCACCCGAGGTAAAGAATATCTCCGATGGCGAGGCGCCTAATAAAGTCGCAATCGTTTTACGCGCCTTTTCTACCGCCACTTTTGCTTGGCGACCGTGGGAGTGAATCGACGAGGGATTCGCGGTAAAATTCTCGAAATAAGGCTGCATTTCAGCCCAAACCGCTGGATCCACCGGAGTGGTCGCCGCGTTATCTAGGTAAATAGGTGTTTTTTCTGACATTTAAACTTTCGCGATTTCTTCAATCACGTGTATAATTTGTTGAGCGAGTGTATCTGCCTCAGCCTCCGAAGATGCCTCCGCGTAAATGCGAATGATCGGTTCTGTATTCGATTTGCGTAAATGAACCCAGCGATCTGGGAAGTCAATTTTCACACCATCGATGGTGTTTACTTTCTCATTCTTGTATTTTTCTGCCACCGTCACGAGGATTAAATCAACGTTCAGGTCAGCGGATAATTCGATTTTATTTTTGGAAATCACATACGCCGGATAGCTCGCGCGTAGTTCGGATGCTTTGATGCCTTTGTTTGCCAAATGCGTCAAGAACAAACCAATTCCCACCAGGGAATCACGACCGTAATGCGACTCTGGGAAGATCACGCCTCCATTACCCTCGCCACCGATGATCGCGTTCACCGCTTTCATCTTAGTCACCACATTCACCTCTCCTACCGCTGCCGCGAAATATTCGCCACCCGCTTTGCGCGTTACGTCTGCTAAAGCACGCGTAGAAGAAAGATTGGATACGGTATTGCCTGGCTTCACAGAAAGCACATATTCAGCTACTGCAACCAAGGTATATTCCTCGCCAAAAGGCGTCCCATCCTCCGAAATAAAGCAAAGGCGATCCACATCTGGATCCACTACAATTCCTAAATCGTAGTTACCGCCTTTCATTTTCGAGATCATCTCCGTTAAATTCTCCGGAAGTGGTTCAGGGTTATGGCCAAAATGACCCGTCGCCTCCCCAAAAATCACGTCCACGTGTTGAACACCCAAAGCTTTCAACAACATAGGCACCACGATTCCTCCCGTCGAATTCACAGCATCGACTAATACACGGAAGTTCGCTTTCGCAATCACGGGTTGATTTACCCAGCTCAAACCTAACACATGATCCACGTGCTGCTGTAAAAAGCTATCGTCCTGGGTTAATTGACCTAATTTCATCACGTCCGCAAAATCAAAATCTTGATTTTCGGCGAGGGTTAATAAGTCTTTTCCATCCTGATCTGAGATAAACTCTCCGCGATCATTCAATAATTTCAAGGCATTCCATTGCGCCGGATTGTGGCTAGCCGTGATAATGATTCCTCCTGCCGCTTTCGTCCAGGGCACCGCTAATTCAACAGTGGGGGTCGTAGAAAGACCAATATCTAAAACATCCCAGCCTAAACCGATTAAGGTATTCGCTACTAAGGAACTGACCATTTCTCCGGAGATACGCGCATCGCGACCTAACACGATCGAGTTAGATGGATGTCCTTTTTTCTTTAACCACGTACCATAAGCTGCTGCGAAAGTGACCACGTCCAGTGGACTTAAGCCATCGCCCGGTTTTCCACCGATAGTACCACGTATGCCTGAGATTGATTTGATTAGTGCCAAAACAAATATGAATTAGAATGAATAGATGATCAAAATTAAAGAAAATATCCCTATTTTTCGATGAAAATTTAGCTAAACCTATCAGACATGAACTCGGAAAGATTGGAGACCTTATTGGCTCGAATCCAACAGCTGCGTATAGCGGTGATGGGGGATTTTGCTTTGGACTTCTATTTTGACCTTCAAACCTCCACCAATGAATTTTCTCTTGAAACCGCAAAAGAAGTGCATTGCGCTTCTGCACCACGTACCTATCTAGGCGGAGCCGGCAATGTAGCCAAAAATCTAGCAGTGTTAGGAGCCCAAGTCTCGGCATTCGGGGTGCGAGGGAATGATCTCTTTGGAAGAGAGATGCTACATCAAATGGCGGCTTTAGGCATCAATGCTACGAACATTAAAGAAACGCATATCGATACTCCTACCTATTCGAAACCGCTGCAAACCCAAGAGGAATTGAATCGAATCGATTTTGGAACTAGGTCTTCGAATTTTCAAGCACAGACGGGAGAACTCCTACAATCTTTAGCCGCTGAGACTTTCGACTGGATTATATTCAATGAACAATTTGGAATTCCCCTACTGCAAGCGAAGCACATCGAGGGAATTAATCACGCAAACGCCTTGGCAGATCTGCGTTCATTAGGCAGTTACGCAAAACACCTCCCTCTAAAAGTAAATGAGGCTGAGTTTGTCAAAATACACCAAAAGCCTGCCACCCCAGAAAACATCCGAATCTGGGCTAACACGAGAAACAATCCGGTATTAGTCACCTTAGGCGAGAAAGGAATGGTATATGCAGGTACGGAGGAATTTCATCACCAACCTGCTTTCCCAGTGAAAGGCCCCATCGATACGGTAGGTGCGGGAGATATGGTAGTAGCAGGGTTTTCTGCGGCGAGAGCGGCGGGGGCCTCGGTGGAGGAAGCTTGTGAATTCGCCTCTTTGGCCGTACATATCAGTATTCATCAACTAGGCGAAACGGGCTCCGCGAGTCCGGACGCCATTAGACAATTACACGATGGACATACAATCGCTTAGAGCAGAAATCAAGGACTATACCGAGGGCGCGTTGTTGCCCTTTTGGATTCAACGCACGGTCGATATGAAACTGGGTGGGTACATAACCCACTTCAATGAGTTTGGGGACGATGCGGGGGATGATGATAAGTCGCTGATTGCGATGACGCGCTCGGTGTTTACGTATTCACAGGCATATCGCCATGGTTTTGGAGGAGAGGTAATGAAAGAGATGGCGGCACATGGTGTTCGATTCTTGCTGGACAAAATGTGGGATTCTACTAACGGTGGATTCTATTGGATGGTCAACCGAGCGGGTAAAGCAACCAATAAACAGAAGATTGGGTATGGACATAGCTTTGCGATTTATTCTCTCAGCGAATATACCCTGGCGACGGGGGATCCGGTGGGATTAGAATATGCGGAGAGGGTGTTTGATTTACTCCAAAAATATGCGGTGGATACCCATCACGGCGGTTACTGGGAATTCTTTGCGGAAGATTGGTCGCTCATGGGACTGGGTGCTCCTGGTGGGGATCGAAAAACCTTAGATGTACACATGCACTTGATGGAGGCATTCACGACCCTGTATGAGGCGAGTGGGAAAGAGATTCACCGAAGAAAGCTGAAAGAATCCATCGATATATTGATTGAGAAAATTATGGATCCGGCTACTGGAACGGGTATTCCGCAGTTTTGGGCAGACTGGAGCGTGGCGCCACAGATTAAATTCGATATCGTGTGGGGCTGGGATCGTTTTCAGGATGGAGGCCAAAAAGCCTCAGCCGTCGACAATACCTCCTACGGCCACAACTCGGAATTTGGCTGGCTATTATTGCATGCGTTGAAGGTAGGCAAGATCGATATCGCACCTTATTTGGACAACATCAAAAAGGCATTCTATCATTCGATGGAAAATGGCATAGATTGGGAATATGGCGGCGTCTACGTAGAGGGTTCGCACAGTGGAGGACCTACGGATGTAGAGAAGGAATTTTGGCAGCAAGCTGAAATGCTCATCGGAATGCTGGATGCTTATCTAGTAACCAGAGATCCGCAATTCCTAAAAGCCTACGAACAAGTGCATCGCTTTGTTTTTGACAAAATGATTAACCGAAATACGGGTGAATGGTGGCCGTTGATGACCCGTGAGGGGGAACCGATTTGGCGACATATGGCCCACAACTGGAAAATAAATTACCATAATGTTCGCTCGATGATTCTCGCTTATGAGAAGCTAGGCGAAATAAACTTATAACTATGACAAACATTAGTCGCCGCGATTTATTAATTGCGTCTGGAACTGCCGCGGGAGCTGTATTACTGCCATCATCTGCCTCCGCCGCACCGGTTGCAAAGGTTCCTAAATTCGAATTTTCATTGAATATGAGTACGATTATGGGCCAAAAATTAGGACTCATCAAAGAACTCGAAGTCGCCTCCGCGGCTGGCTTTCAGCATTGTGAAATTTGGGTACCTACACTTGAGGCCTATTTAAAATCAGGCGGAACCCTTTTAGAAGCGAAGAAGCGCATCGATGACCTAGGAATTAAGATCCAAAACGCCATTGGCTTCGCCCAATGGATTGTAGATGATGAGGCGATGCGTAAACAAGGTTTAGAGCAAATGAAACGCGAGATGGATATGCTCGCGCAATTAGGCTGTTTCCGCACCGCTGCTCCACCGATGGGCGCCACCAAAGAACCAGGACTAGACCTACGCCGCGCCGCCGAACGCTACCGCGCTATCCTTGACTTAGGAGTCAGCACCGGCGTCACTCCACAACTAGAAATGTGGGGACACTCTAAAAACTTAAACCGCGTCGCTGACGTCCTTTTCGTAGCCGCCGAAGCGGGCCAACCCAACGCTAAACTTCTATTAGACGTATTCCATATCTACAAAGGCGAATCCTCCATCGACTGCCTCCACCTAGTAGGCGAAAACTCGATCGACGTCTTCCACGTAAACGACTACGTCACTTCCATTAAACCTACTTCAATTACCGATGGTGACCGCATTTATGCGGGGGACGGCGAAGCACCCATTAAGGAAATCATCAAGAGCTTAAAACCATCTGAAAAGCCGGTTATTCTATCATTGGAATTATTCAATAAGGAGCTTTGGACTCAGGATCCTCTGAAAGTGGCTAAAACGGGACTGGAGAAGATGAAAGGGATGATTTAGGATTGAAATTAAATACCATAAAATAAATCATAAACGCTAATAATAATTTTAATTCTTATTTTAAGGCTTCTTTTAACACGAATAAAAATTGCTACTATTATAAATGAAAACTAAAATTCAGACGAAATTTCAATTTACCCTCCTATTGATTACCATTATTTTAAACACTTTTGTTGTTGATGGACAAAATGTCATTCCAGTTAGAAATGCATTTAATAATGGATACGATTATATTGAAGTTGCTTCTAACAAAATTGTAAGTAGGGCTACTTATGATCAAGCATTTCCTTACAAAGAAGGATTCGCCAGAGTTAGTCGCAACGGATTCTGGGGATTTATTAATGAAGATGGCATCGAAATTATACCATGTAAATATATTGATGCAAATGATTTTAGTGAAGGATTAGCCTCAGTAAGCATAGGTACAATTGAAATAACTGAAAGTGGCTACATTATTAAAAAAGATGTAAAATACGGTGTAATAGATAAAGAAGGAACGAAAACCATTGCCTTTCGATTCAAAGATATTAAAAGCTTTAATAAGCAGATGGCTTTAGCTCAAGATCTTGAGTCAGAAAAATGGGGATGGATAGATGAACTAGGTAATTGGAATTCATTAAGAAAATATGACTATGCTGAAGATTTCAATGAACTAGGCCTTGCAAAGGTTGGGAATCAAAAAATTGCTTCTGATGAGGGAAACGAGGGCAAAGATTATATAGCTTATGGAATTATTAATAGAGAAGAAAATTTTGTTATCCCTCAAAATTATTTTCACTTAGGCAAGTTTAACAATGGTATAATTGAAGCAATAAAGTTTAATAATGATTATACAGCTGGATATTCTGGATTATTAGATGAAAAAGGAAGAACCATTATTCAATTTATTTATCATTCGGTAGAAAATTTTAGCCAAAACTTGGCACTTGTTAGCTACAAACAAAACCAAAAGATTAAATATGGATTTGTTGATAAAAAAGGACAAATAAAAATTGCCCTCAAATATGATTATGCAAATTCATTTATCAAAGGAATGGCTTTTATAAAATCAAATGGCAAATTCGGATGGATTAACAATTTAGGGGAGCCTGTTTTTCAGCAAAACTATGATGTCGCTGAAAACTTTATAAATGACACAATACCCAAAGCAGGATATGACCATACACAAGTTGGGAAATCAAAATTTGCAATCGTTAGTAATAATGGTGCTTGGGGAGCCATTTCGAGATACGGAGAAGAGATTATACCGATTAAATATGACTCTATCGTAAAAACGGCAAATGGGTTTATTGCTATTGATACTATTTCGAAAAAATATTTTGACTTACTGGGAAAACACATTAAATCTGAACCATATGCTAACAATAAAAAAATAGGTGGAGTCAGAATCGCAGGGAATTCTGAAAGTTTATATGGCGACATTGCATCATTAAACTCGATTCAAAATTCACCAAATAGGAATATTACTTCTGAATCCTATATTTATGGGGGTGGTTCTTTAAATTCTGACAAAAGGCTTTCTAAGAATGAAAAATATTACGGAATTCTAAACAAAGATTCCACCCAATTTTGCAATTATGTGTATGATTCGATCAAATCTATCTCAGAAAGATGTAATCTGGATTTTGGTCTGATCGGTTATAAAAATAACCATACTGAAATTATTAGAATAAATAATGAGGGTATGTTGGAAGTAATACCGACTATATATTCGAAAATAGAAAACTTAAATTATTCAAGTGATGACTTTATTAGAGTAAGTCAAAATGAAAAATGGGGAATAGCATCAATAAAAGGTGGAATTTTAAGTGAAATTATAAAACCGATTTATGAAGATGTTGGTAGATTCCCCAAATTCGCAGAAGTAATTTTATTTCCTATCAAAAAAAATGAAAAATGGGGATTTTGCAATGAAAAAGGAATTGTAGTTATTCCATTTAAATATGATAAAGTAGGAACATTTTACGGTAATTCTTGTGAAGTAATGCTGAATAACAAATGGGGAATTATCAATAGATATGGGTTTCCGTTAACAAAATTTGAATACGACGACTTGACACTTTACAATGAAAAAGGCTTAAAAGGGATGGAAAAAGATAAAAAATGGGGATTAATTGATATTCATGGAAATATTTCAACTCTAAACATTTTTGATGGGTTACTCATTAATAATCATAACAGAGAGCTCTCTGGACATATTAGAAAAATGATTATTTCTATAGACCATTATTCTTCAACTGGCATTGAATATTATTAAAACATGTAATTCACTTTTATATTCAAAATGACAATTTTCATTAACTATATAAATTCATATGGTCTTAATGTTTAAGTTCAATCGAATCATATTCATTAGTTTAATTCTTTTAGTATGTAAAGTTTATTCACAAAATATAATTCCAACCATAAATTTTGCAAATAACGGATATGATTATGTAGACTCCACTTCAAAGAAAATAATAAGCCAATATACCTATGATCAAGCTTTTCCATTTAGAGAAGGGTTAGCGAGAGTCAGCAGGAATGGCTATTGGGGCTTTATAAATAAAAGTGGCGAAGAAGTTATAGGACCTCGTTATGTACACGCAGAAGACTTTAGTGAAGGATTAGCCTCTGTGAGTTTAGCTAAAATTGAAACTAATGAAGATGGATATGTTTTTCACAAAGATGAAAAATATGGAATGATAAATTCTAATGGAAAAACAATAATCGATTTCAAATATGGACAACTCTATGGATTTAAGGATGGGCTAGCAATAGCTAAAGACCTTGCAACACACAATTGGAGCTGGATTGACAAAAATGGGAATTGGAGATTACCTCCCATATACAATAACATTGATGATTTTAATAAATTAGGACTAGCTAAAGTAGGAATTTCTAATAATTACAAATCTGAAGACGGAAGTTTTAGTGGAAATTATACTTCATATGGAGTTATAAATAAGGACGGACAATTTGTAATTCCAGCTATTTACTACAACATAGGTAATATCACCAAGGATTTTATAAGAGTAACTAAATCAATTGGAGAACATTATGAAGATATTGGAAAATCAGGATACTTAAATTCATCAGGACAAATCGTTATTCCATTTCTGTTTGACGAGGCATCAGATTTCTCTGAGGATCTTGCAAGGGTAGGAGTATTAATTTCAGATGAAATGAAATTTGGGTTTATTGATAAAAATGGAAGTTTTAAAATACCTGCCACCTATGATTATTCACATTCATTTTCAAGTGGCATGGCATTTATAAAAAAATTCGGCCAATTTGGATGGATCAATAAATATGGATCTTTAATTGGTCATAAAATGTATGATATAGCTGAAGATTTCCATTCCGATTATGAAAGAGATTCAAATATAGCAATTGTGAGTAACAATGGGTATTGGGGCGTTATTTCAAGAAATGGTAAAGAAATCATTCCAATCAGTTATGATTCGATTGCTAAATCATATGAGGGAATAATTGCTATAAAATCAAACAAACAGTTACTTTTCGATGAAAAAGGGAAATTATTAGATGAAAACTCTAAACTTTCAAAAATCAATAAAAGTTTATATTCTAATGGATTTACGCGTGCTTTAGTAGGTCCAATGAATTCAATGATGAATTCCTTTAATAATGGTTCAATATCTCTAGTTAATAGAAAATTTGATGATTCAGAAATAAAATGGTTGAAAAATGGCAATAAATATGAATTGATTTATTCGATAGATTCAACAAAACTAACTAATGATGTTTATGATTCCTTAAAAGTTATTACGTCAGAATTTAATGCATGGGCTTATGGAATAGTAGGATATAAAAACAAACAACTCTACATAATTATAAGAGATATCAATTCAGCATATAATAAACCTAAATCTATAATAATTCCAACCAATTACTCTGAAATTAACAACCTAGATGAATTCAGCTTTCAAGGTAGTGGGTATATAAGATTCAAAAAAAATAATTTTTGGGGAGTTGGAATTATCGAAAATAACGAAGTTAAAGAAATAATTAAACCGATTTATGAAGATGTTGGTATATTTCCAAGTTACTCAACAAAACTTATACCTATTAAAAAAAATGGTTCATGGGGTTTTTGTAACACTAAGGGAGAAATTGAAATTCCATTTCAATTTCAAAAAGTAGGAGGATTTAGCGATAGAGATCTTGGAAAACATTGCCAAGTCATGATGAACAATAAGTGGGGAATTATAAACAATAATGGGGTAATGATTTATCCAAACGAATTGGAGGATGTAACGTTTTTTGCACACAAATTATGTGGAATTAAAAAAAATGGCAAATGGGGATTTATAAATACAAATGGGGAAATAATTATACCAACTATATTCACTAAAATAGAAGAACATTATGAATATCGTGCAACTGTGCAGCTAAATAAAATGAAATTTATTATTGATGAATTAGGCGTTTGGCAATATGGACATGAATATTAAAATTTACATTTGAGAAATAATTAATAAAAAAATTAACTCCAAAAAATATATCTTTTTTTTTGAAAATCCCCTACAAAACCATTTCCATACTCTTGCTATTACTGTATTTTAGTAAAAAGATACTTGTCATTGGGATGATTGTGGTGGGAGCGATATTCTTTCCAGAAGCCTCGAAAACACTTCGTCATTATTGTTTTGGCGATGGATCTCAACTTGAGGTAAGTCCTGATTATATCAAAAACTCTCCTGTGATTAAAAAGCATTTAGCTCACATGAAAATTGGAGAAAAACATAAAGTCGGATTTCACCAATGGGAAGATTGGCGGTTATCTTTTGCGCTCAACCCATTTACGATTGAGAAACAAAAGCATAAAATTATTGTAACGCAATGGATGGAATTTGCGAAAAAGGATAAAGTAGTAACCTGGTTATTTATTATCCCGATGCCAGATAATATTGTACATACTTTTGACTGCACTCCCTATCTGTTTCATTCAGAATGGGAATACTAATTCCTAGAAACAAAAAGAGCTCGTCTTGCGATGAGCTCTTTTAATTTATGTTGACCTACCAGGATTCGAACCTAGAAAACCAGAACCAAAAACTGGTGTGTTACCATTACACCATAGGTCAATTCCATAATGTGATGCAAAAGTAAGGGCTTGCACCCAAATTATCAAATGTTACCGAAAAAATAATTGAATTATTTCGGTCATTTTTTGCTTAAGCGCTCACAATCAGCGCATCAAATTCGATTATTCTTATGCTAACTCTATAGAAGAAACAACCGCCTCCGCATGAATCTTACGAACAAGGCCTTGCAATACTTTACCTGGCCCACATTCAATGAATTCAGTTGCACCAGCAGCCACCATCGCTTCTACTGACTGTGTCCAACGAACTGCACCTGTTAACTGTGAGATTAAATTCGCTTTGATTTCAGCTGGGTCTTGAGATGGCTTAGCGTTCACGTTTTGGAAGATAGGGCAAATCGGCTTTACGATTTCGGTTGCCTCGATCGCTGCGGCTAACTCTACTCGAGCTGGTTCCATATAAGGCGAATGGAATGCTCCACCCACTGGTAAAGGCAATACGCGCTTCGCTCCTGCTTCTTTCAATTGAACACCCACTGCTTCGATTCCTTCTACTGATCCGGATATCACGACTTGGCCTGGGCAGTTAAAGTTCGCTGCTACTACGGATGGTCCGTAGGCCTTACATATTTCTTCAATCGTTGCATCAGGCAAGCCCAAAACGGCAGCCATGGTGCTTGGCTCGATTTCGCAGGCCTTTTGCATCGCAAGAGCTCGTTGGTATACTAATCGTAATCCATCTTGCCAGCTTAAACCACCGGCAGCAACAAGGGCAGAGAACTCACCTAAGGAGTGACCTGCTACCATCGAGGGAGCGAAGTCTTTGCCTAATTTGGCGATCAAAATAGAATGCAAATAGATCGCAGGCTGCGTCACTTTCGTTTGCTTCAATTCCTCCTCTGTTCCCTCGAACATCACAGCCGATAACGAGAAACCTAAGATGGCATCCGCCTCATCGATAATCTGCTTTGCCAAAGGAAAATTCGTGTACAGATCCTTTGCCATACCTGGAAACTGAGAACCTTGACCTGGGAAAATATATGCTTTCATTTGAATGATTTTTGATTAATTATTTCAC
The DNA here is from genome assembly GCF_042715595.1 of Aquirufa esocilacus. Classification (NCBI taxonomy): domain Bacteria; kingdom Pseudomonadati; phylum Bacteroidota; class Cytophagia; order Cytophagales; family Flectobacillaceae; genus Aquirufa; species Aquirufa esocilacus. The sequence goes on from NZ_JBBKXX010000003.1 coordinate 59,844, forward strand.
AAAGATAGGCCAAAAGCCCTAAATGGCACAATCATCCACCGATTTACCCCAAAATAATCGATTCTTCGCCACCCAATCATAGACTTTGTCCAGCAGACTTTCGGGCAACAAAAACACGATGCGGATGGGTTGAAAATACCAATGAGCATTGACCAAAATGCGCGATATGGCATCTGATTTCATGTAGACCTCCTCGCCTACCACCCATTTGATGCTATCGATAGCTGGAAGTGCAAACGATATGAATGATGTCTCGGGGATAATCTGAAGTTTTCCAGCCACCATCCGTTTCAGCAGCTTCGATGCGAAACGGCAAAAGCGGCAACTGCCATCGATTAATACAATTCCGTCCATCTTAACGAACTAGTTCTACCCAGCCTTTGAGGCTTTTATTCTGAGCGGATTTATCAAACAGATCGAAAACCACATCGCAAGTATAGAAATAAGACGAGGCGGCCATTTGATTGCCATTCGCATCCGTTCCATTCCAGCCAAAACCAGACAAAGGTCCCGTATATTGGTAGATCAATTGGCCATTGCGATCCACGATTTTACAGGTCACTAAACTAACAAAACGAGGGCAACGCATTGGCTTGAAAGAATCATTCAAACCATCGCCGTTTGGACTAAATAAATTAGGTAAGTCAAACGAGGCACAGTTTTCTACACAAATCTTTGTGCTAGGCCCACTCTCCTTCCCTAGCGCACTGACTGCCGTCACATAATAACATCCGCGGTAGGAGTTTTGAAGTATGTGCGAGAAGTTTAACGTAGAAGATGTGGCTAACAAGGTGTAGGGAGAAGACGGGTCTTTGGCATAATAAATCTTATAACTCACAATATCTGGATCGCAAACACCAGACACCGTAGGCGTCCAAGTAAGTTGATTCGTAAAGCTACTAAATGAACAATCCGCTTTCGCATCTAAGGACGCGCAATCCACTGTATATAATTGCAAAGCTGGAGGACAAGGAAAAATGTCTGTCTGTGGAACGCCGCAAATGATTTGGGACTTATTGATCAACTCCATGGCTGGCAATCCTGGCCCATACGAACCCAAGGTCTCCACGTAATAACAATACGATGAATCTGTTTTCATCGCCACAGAAAAAGTCCCATCTGCGGCATACGTATCTGCACCTGAATCCACATATTTAAAGGTGGCTGCCGTAGTTACTGGCACATCCGCTATACGGTTAAAGATTCCAGAACCACGAGGCGTTTCGCGGTAAACACGGTGAATTCTATTTTCATTTGTCCAAGGCACCGTCGCTGACCAGGCTAATTTAACCGATGCAATGGCCACCTGCGTATTTAAACGCACATTGGCAGCTGGAGTAGGCGACTCTAATAAGGTGCGCACTCCGTTCAAAGTATAATATAAATCCGTCCGATAACGGTACGTCACGGCAGAAGTATTAATTCCCGTATCTGTGTAGGTCGTATCATTTACTGCCGTGCGAATCGATGCTGAAATAGGCGAACCAATCGCGCCAAAAGCACCTGTTCCAGCCGCACGCATCACTTGATAAGCATAAGGACCTGAAAATTGCAAGGTATCTAATTTCACTGGACGCGTCCAACGCACAAGGTTCTCTCCTGCCGTCGTACTCGTCTTAATAACCGACACATTTGTCATAATAGGCGACGCACTGGCAATAAGATAGCAGGCTGCATTAGACATCGGACTAAAATCATCTTGCCCTTTCGAATTCGTAAAGGACACCACTAACACATAGGAGTAGTTCGTATTTTTTACGATTGCATTATCTGTATAGCTGGTTGTGCTACTAGGTAAACGAGCTAACTCTGTATACCCTGTGGCAGACATTCCAGTAGCACAATTCGCATTTAAGATGGCATCGCAGGCACCTTGTTTTCGGTACAAAATCAAAGTCGCATTAGGTAAAGAACAAGCGTAGCTAGACCATTTAAGCGCGATGGAGGTTCCTACACCCGCTGTAGCCGTCACATTTTTCACTGCTGGCGCGAGCACGCGTATATTCCAAATCTTACTATCCACTAAATTACTCACCCCAGCGTTTGTCACAGGCGGAAAGTCCTCTGCCTTAAAAAAGACATCATATCCCTCTTTTCGAATGTGAACACAATCTGTTTGCCAGTTGAATGTACCCACTGCTGTTAAACTTGTTTGGCGAGCTGCGGCTGCGAAAGTGGCATTAGGAGGCTTTACAGCATACGACGTATCTATTGCATACACATTTCCGCTACTAGTAATGGATATCGGATCCACCCGTCCTGTTTTAGAAACTTGATCAACGGCCGTAATCGTTTGATTTAAACGCGTTCCGGCCTGTATGCAGACATCCGCGGGTATCGATAACAAGGGACCTTTGTTATCTAAATCTTTCACCTCGATCTGCATATCCCGAACTGTTTCTGATATTTTCACTCCATTTCGCCATTCCTCGATGATAAAAGCGCAGTTGTAAATTCCCACTTCTTGGGGTGATCTCCAGATTAAATCCCCTGTTTTGGCATTAATCGTAAAAGAGGATGGTGTCGCTGACACTTCATTCGGCTGCTTGAAATTAGGGGCTAATAAGCCACGGCTAGCAGGATCACACGTTAATTCCGCTCCTGTTCTGGAAACAGATAATCGGTAGGCCAAAGAATCTCCCTCCGCATCTACCGCATTCGAATTATGAATAAAGGGTTGACCGACTACGGCTGTTAAGTCGACGGCTGGATTCAACAAGACGGGGGTGGAATTTAAGCCCAAACCCGCATTGATAGAAAATATCGTTTCCACGTAAAAGGCCACATCCACGGAACGTGTGATGTTCAAAACGCCATCATTTCGATTAGGCACGGCTACCGAGACTTTGTAAAATAAAGAAGCTGCTGGATACGTGTATTGAATTTTATAGACGTTTTTCATGGTCCCATTCCCTAAATTGATAGGATATCCGGCAGAACGCCTGGCAGAGAGAATGGAAGACCCATCCCCAAAACAGAAATTCACCGAGTTCTGCTCCACATTCGCCCGGTTATTCTCTGTAAAGGTCGTCAGTGTAAATTCAAACGTTAATGTTTTATCTGAAATACGTTTTACCGTAATCTCTCCCCCCTTTAAATGGGTCGCCTGAGCTGCAAAACCTAGCATGCACAGAAAAAGAAAATAAAGGCTAAATCTATTGATGAACATAAAACATTTTTGATTAGCTGTAAGTTAAGAATGCAATTCGTTTTTTTCAAAAAAAATGGATTTTTTACGTTTTAAATTTGATAGAGCGGGGATTCGATTGTAGTTTTGGTAGGTAAAAAAAATCGAACCTGTTCGTTTCATTTTATTTCCTCTTAACAAATACATGTATTTATGGCTTGGTTAGCAAAATCACTTAATTCATCTCTCGGGAAAAAGCTCCTGATGGCCATTACGGGCCTCTTTTTAATTAGCTTCCTGTTAGTTCACTGCAGCTTGAACGCTTTAATCTTCTTAAATGATGGAGGTAAAGCTTTTAATGAGGGTGCAGAATTCATGGGAACAAACCCGATCATCCGGACGATGGAGATTGTGTTGTTCGCAGGATTGTTGTTACACATTTATGATGGTTTGCGTCTTTGGTTTGAAAACAAATCAAAACGTCCCGTTGCCTATGCAAAGGTAGATGGTGCAGCTAACAGCAAGTGGTATTCTCGCTCGATGGGTCTATTAGGAACTTTATTATTATTGTTCTTAATTCTTCACTTGAAGCACTTTTGGTACTTCTCTCGTTTAACAAACGACCTAACACCCTCGCATACCTTATACAATGAGATGCAATCCGTATTTAATAACCCAGTAGTAGTTGTGGTGTATGTGTTAGGATGTATTTCATTAGGATACCACCTTTTACACGGTTTCTCTAGCGCATTCCAGTCCATTGGTTGGAATCACCCGAAGTATACGCCTACGATCAAAACGATCGGTACTATCTTCTCTATCGTCATCCCAGCGGCTTTTGCTGCGATGCCGATTGCTTTTTATTTCCATTTGATTCAATAATATTTCAGCGATTCGATTGATATGACAAAATTAGATGCCAAAATTCCAGAAGGCGCGTTAGCCGACAAATGGACCAAATATCGTTCCAGCGTTTCCCTAGTAAACCCTGCGAACAAACGTAGCTTAGAAATCATCGTGGTAGGTTCAGGCCTAGCAGGTGCATCTGCCGCTGCATCGTTAGCTGAATTAGGATATAAAGTAAAAGTATTCTGTTTCCAAGATTCCCCACGTCGTGCGCACTCGATTGCCGCACAAGGAGGTATCAACGCAGCGAAGAACTACCAAAACGACGGTGACTCGGTTTACCGTTTATTCTACGATACCATCAAAGGTGGTGATTACCGTGCGCGTGAAGCGAACGTTCACCGTCTAGCTGAAGTATCTGGAAGCATTATCGACCAATGCGTAGCGCAAGGGGTTCCTTTCGCTCGTGAATACGGTGGATTGCTTTCTAACCGTTCATTCGGTGGAACGCAAGTACAACGTACGTTCTACGCGGCAGGTCAAACTGGACAGCAATTATTATTAGGTGCTTATTCTGCTTTGCAACGCCAAGTGGGAATGGGTAACGTAAAAATGTATACACGTCACGAAATGCTAGATGTCGTAACGATCGAAGGAAAGGCACGTGGTATTATCGCTCGTGATTCAGTGACAGGAGCTTTAGAGCGTCACTTCGGGCACGCGGTATTATTGTGTACAGGTGGTTACGGAAACGTATTCTACTTGTCTACTAACGCGATGGGATCGAACGTAACAGCCGCTTGGAAAGCACACAAAAAAGGTGCCTACTTCGCTAATCCTTGTTACACGCAGATTCACCCGACGTGTATCCCAGTTTCTGGCGATCACCAGTCGAAATTAACCTTGATGTCCGAGTCCCTTCGTAATGATGGTCGTATTTGGGTTCCTAAGAAACAAAACGATAACCGTAAGGCGAACGAGATTCCTGAAGACGAAAGAGATTACTACTTAGAGCGTCGTTATCCTGCGTTCGGTAACTTAGTACCTCGTGATATTGCGTCACGTGCAGCTAAGGAGCGTTGTGATGCAGGTTATGGTGTAGGGACGTCTAAAATGGCGGTTTACTTAGACTATGCAGCGGCAATCATCCGTTACGGAAAAGGAGAAGCAAACAAAAACAATATGCACAATCCATCCGACGAAGAGATTCAAGCGATGGGTAAAGCAGTCGTGAAAGAGAAATACGGTAACTTGTTTGATATGTACAAGCAAATTACGGGTGAAGATCCTTACGAGGTGCCTATGCGTATTTATCCAGCGGTTCACTATACGATGGGCGGACTTTGGGTAGATTATAACTTAATGACGACTGTTCCAGGTTTATACGCTTTAGGAGAAGCTAACTTCTCTGATCACGGCGCTAACCGTTTAGGAGCTTCAGCCTTGATGCAAGGTTTAGCAGATGGTTATTTCGTGATTCCTTACACGATCGGTGCTTATTTAGCATCAGAGATTCGTACGCCAGCGATGTCAACGGATTCAGAAGATTTCGTAGCGGCAGAGAAAGCGGTACGTGATCGTTTAGAGACCTTGATGAACATTAAAGGATCTAAGCCAGTCGATTACTTCCACAAGCGTTTAGGTAAGATCATGTGGGACGAGTGCGGTATGGCACGTAGCGCAGAAGGTTTGAAAGCTTCTATCAAGGAGATCCAAGCCTTACAGAAAGAATTCTGGTCAGATGTGAAGATTCCAGGTGAGATCGATAACCTTAACCCTGAATTAGAGAAAGCGGGCCGTGTGGCTGACTTCCTTGAATTAGGTGAGTTAATGTGTATTGATGCCTTGGATCGCGACGAAAGTTGTGGTGGTCACTTCCGTACAGAATTCCAAACAGAAGACGGGGAAGCCCTTCGTGATGACGAAAAGTATGCTTATGTAGCGGCTTGGGAATACGAAAAACAATCGACTTTCAAACTTCACAAAGAAGAATTGAAATACGAAAACATCAAAATTGCTCAAAGATCTTATAAATAATTCGATACAATGGAAGGACATTTAAACCTGACACTCAAAATTTGGAGACAAAAAAATGCAAGCGTAGCTGGTAAGTTCGAAACATACCAGGTGAGCGGCATCTCCACAGATATGTCATTTTTGGAAATGATTGACGTGTTAAACAACCGTTTGATCGAAGAAGGAGATGATCCGGTAGCGTTTGACCACGATTGCCGCGAAGGTATTTGCGGTATGTGCTCGATGTACATTAACGGTCGTCCTCACGGACCAAACCGTGGCGTTACGACTTGCCAATTACACATGCGTTCATTCCAAGATGGCGAAACCATCACGGTAGAGCCTTGGAGAGCGAGTGCGTTCCCAGTGATTAAGGACTTAGTAGTGAACCGCTCTTCTTTTGACCGTATTATCGCGGCAGGAGGTTTCGTTTCAGTCAACACAGGAAATGCGAAGGATGCGAACAACATCCCGATTAACAAGGACGATGCGGACGAAGCTTTCGCAGCAGCGGCTTGTATCGGTTGTGGTGCTTGCGTAGCGGCTTGTAAGAATGCTTCAGCGATGTTGTTTACCTCTGCCAAAGTTTCTCAGTTAGCCCTACTTCCTCAAGGACAAATCGAAGCAGCGACACGTGCTCAGGCAATGGTCGCTCAGATGGACGAAGAAGGATTCGGTGCTTGTTCAAACACCGGTGCTTGCGAGGCTGAATGCCCTAAAGGTATCTCGATTGAGAACATCGCGCGTATGAACCGCGAATATTTCTCAGCGACATTCTCGTCTAAATAATCTTTAATTTATAGCCCCTGGATGCAATTTCAGGGGCTTTTTACGCCCTTGTTTTTAGAACCTACCCATTCCAAATCTGCTGAACGCAATCCACCCGCTGGTTGGATTGAAGTAATATGCGGTTCCATGTTCTCTGGTAAAACAGAGGAACTGATTCGCCGCCTAAAACGCGCAAAAATCGCCCAAATGCGGGTCGAAATCTTCAAACCGATGGCAGATACCCGCTACCATGACGAAGATATTGTTTCCCATAATCAAAATTCCATCCGTTCCACACCAGTCAACAACTCGGGAGAAATCCTTTTGTTAGCTGGAGATTGCGATGTGATCGGTTTAGATGAAGTACAATTCTTTGATGATAACATCGTAGAAGTATGTAATTCCTTGGCGAATCAAGGTAAGCGAATCATCGTGGCGGGATTAGATATGGACTTTAAAGGGCAACCTTTTGGGCCTATGCCTGGACTTATGGCTATCGCCGAGTTCGTCACAAAGGTGCACGCAGTTTGCGTAAACTGTGGCGCAGCAGCCCATTATTCTTACCGCAAGGTGGAGCAACAACAAACCGTCTTATTAGGCGAAACCGAGTCTTACGAGGCGCGCTGCCGTTCTTGCTTCCATGGCCAAAACTAAAGATCCCTCTTTCCGTAAACTGATTCAACGTTTAGTGGCTCGTAAGCCTAAGAACTTGGACCAGCAATTTTTCCAAGCACACACCGAAGTTTTCAAGAAAACAGATTGCTTGACCTGTGGCAATTGCTGCCGCACGACAAGTCCGATGTGGAATGACACGGATATACAGCGCGTATCACATTTATTTAAAATGAAGACGTCAGCTTTCTTGGATGCTTATTTAGTACAAGATTCTGATGGCGATTGGGTGTATCCGAAAGCCCCTTGCCCCTTTTTAGATCTAGAGGACAATAAATGTGGCATCTATGATCACCGCCCAAAAGCCTGCCGCGAATACCCCCATACTGACCGAAAGAACATCATGGGGATTTTGGGATTAACCTCAAAAAACGCGTTAATCTGTCCAGCAGTGACACAAATCCTTGAAAAAATCGAGCAAATTTACCCTTGAGCTACTTTTGATTTGAAATTCACGTCAAAATTCGACAATTTCGTAACTCAATAAATCAAAATTATGGCAGCAGCAGAATACTTAGGAATCGATGTAGGTGGAACCGGCGTTAAAATGGGAATCGTCCACGCAGACACGGGTCAAATCAACAATTTTCAAAGCTACGATACTGCTACCTGGAGAGAATCACACCACTTTTTAGAGCGTTTGGCCGATGCGATTGCTTTGCAATTGTACCAACACAAGAATGTAAAGAAAGTGGGAATCGGTCTTCCAGGTATCCTAACAAAAGACCGCCGTACCTTAATTGAAATCACCGCTATTCCTGAAATCGATGGTTCTCCTATGATTGAGATGCTAGAGAAACGTTTCCCTGAGCACGCTTTCTTTATGGAAAACGATGCGAATGCAGCGGCTTTAGGCGAATTCTACTTCTCTCCTGAGAAAACGAATATGCCCGAAGACTTCGTTTTCATTACCCTGGGAACAGGTGTAGGTGGCGCTGCTGTTATTGACCGCAAAATCTTCTTAGGTGGCGATGGGAATGCCATGGAACCGGGTCACGTGCCCTCTCGTGATGGGAAAGTGTTAGAGCGCAATGTAGGTAAGAAGGAATTATTGCAAATGGCTACCGCCATGCGTGCAGCTTATACAGGTAAAACCTCGCTTCCTGCTGATGGCACTATTTCAACTACCGCTTTAGTGGTAGGCGCAGAAGAAGGAGATGAATTAGCCTTAGCGATTTGGAACGAAGTAGGTACGATGTTAGGTGATATGCTCGTTTCATTGATTCGTATCCTAGATATCAAAAATATCTTCATAGGTGGCGGATTATCAGCCTCTTACGACTTTATTTTACCTAGTATGGAGAAGCAGTTGAATTACTGGTTAACTCCGGCTTATTTAGAAAAATTGACGATTAAAAAAGCCTTATTAGGCAATGACGCAGGCCTTTTAGGGGCTGCATCACTTTGTTTTTAAGATAAACAGCGTAGAACAGGTTAATAAGAATTGAATTTGTTTGATAAATTCAACTTTAATTCTAATCTTTGCATCGTTTTTGAACCCCAAAATAATATTAAAATGTCAGATATTGCAGAAAAAGTAAAGAGCATCATCGTTGAAAAATTAGGTGTAGAAGCATCAGAAGTTACTCCTGAGGCATCTTTCACAAACGATTTGGGAGCTGACTCTCTAGACACAGTTGAGTTAATCATGGAATTCGAAAAAGAATTCTCTGTTTCTATTCCAGATGATCAAGCGGAGAACATCCAAACAGTAGGCCAAGCTATTACTTATTTGGAAGAGAACGCAAAGTAATCGAAGCAACCATAAAAATTATGTCAATTAGTTAACAGTAATCAGGTGGATTTTTCCATGGGATTTCTCGGACTGATTGACATTTTTTATTTTAAGCAGATTCATAAATAACAAGAATATGGAGTTAAAACGAGTAGTTGTCACGGGCTTAGGCGCCCTAACCCCCATCGGGAACACAGTTAGTGAATATTGGGATGGATTAAAGAACGGCGTAAGCGGTTGTGGACCCATCACGAAATTCGATGCGGAAAAATTCAGAACTCGTTTTGCTTGCGAATTAAAGAACTTCAAGGTAGAAGATTTTATCAATGCCAAAGAAGCGCGTAAAATGGACCCATTCACACAATACGCAGTAGTGGCGGCTGACGAAGCCATCGCTGATGCGAATTTTGACATGGAAACCTTGAATAAAAACAAAGTAGGCGTTATCTGGGGATCAGGTATCGGTGGTTTGAAGACTTTTGAAGACGAGATGATCTATTTCGGACAAGGAGACGGAACCCCGAAAATCAATCCATTCTTTATCCCTAAGATGATTGCAGATTCATCATCAGGCCAAATTTCGATCCGCAACGGATTCCGTGGTCCTAACTACGTGACTGTTTCGGCTTGTTCTTCAGCAAACAACGCGATTATTGATGCTTTCAACTATATCCGCACAGGCCGTATCAACGTGTGTGTAACGGGTGGCTCTGAGGCTCCAGTGACGATTGCATCGGTAGGTGGTTTCACCGCAATGCACGCCATGTCAACTCGTAATGACGATCCAGCTACGGCTTCACGTCCTTATGACGTGGATCGCGATGGTTTCGTGGTAGGTGAAGGAGCGGGTGCCTTGATTTTAGAAGAATACGAGCACGCTAAAGCGCGTGGTGCGAAAATATACGCTGAATTAATCGGTGGAGGTTTCTCTTCTGATGCACACCACATTACAGCACCGCACCCAGAGGGTTATGGCGCTTTATTGTCGATGATCGACGCCTTAGAAGATGCTAACATCAAGCCTGAAGAAGTTGATTATGTGAATACCCACGGAACATCCACTCCGATCGGTGATCCACAAGAGATTAAAGCGATCGTGGATTGTTTTGGTGAGCACGCTTATAAAATTGCGATCTCTTCTACGAAATCAATGACGGGTCACTTATTAGGCGGTGCAGGTGCAGTAGAGGCGGTAGCGTCTGTATTAGCCATTCAACACCAATTTGTCCCTCCTACCATCAACGTATTTAACCGTGATCCAGAAATCGATCAACGCATCGACTTGACGGAGAACGTGGGTAAAGCGCGTAAAATTGACGTAGCATTGAGTAACGGATTTGGTTTCGGTGGTCACAATGCAACGGTTATTTTCAGAAAAATCTAAGACAAATATGGCCGTAAAATCTCTCCTAAACTGGTTAGATCCGATTCGACTAGACGAACGAGAGAAATTCTTAAAGAAATCGGTTACTCATCTTATTGGGGCTAGTCCGAGTAATTTAACGTTATATCGACTAGCCTTTTTACACTCCTCTGCTTCGAAAGAGAGTGTAGCAGAAAACTACAAAGAGTCAAATGAACGCCTGGAATTCTTAGGTGATTCTGTCCTAGGGATGATTACGGCGACGTATTTGTTCCAAAAATTCCCTTTCAAAGACGAAGGCTTTTTGACTGAAATACGTTCTCGTATGGTCAGCCGGGAGTCTTTGAACGTAATTGGCCGCAAATTAGGCTTAGAGGAAGTAATCGAATACGAAACACAGCGCAAAAACGCGATGTCCCGCACGTCGATGTACGGAGATGCTTTGGAAGCTTTTGTGGGAGCAATATATTTAGACAAAGGCTTCGCATTCACCCAAAACTTCATCATTAAAAAGATTCTGACGCAATACTTTGACCTAGAAGCCGTTGTACAAAACAACCCGAACTTCAAGTCAATGCTAATTGAATGGGCTCAAAAAGAAGGCAAAAAGGTCTCTTTTGAGTTAGATCAAGAAGGAGAGCACCACAACCGTGAATTTACGGCTTTGGTCATCTTAGACGGCGAAAAGATCTCTGAAGGGAAAGGTTACTCGAAGAAGAAAGCAGAACAAACAGCCGCTAGAATGGCTTGTGAACTACTAGACATAAAATAAATCACCTATGGCACCTAATATATTCTTGCAATACTGGAATGATTCCCCTGAATCAATCACATTTCAAGAGGTATTAGCCTGGGAGGTTCCTACTCCTATCATAGAATCCATTCAAGCGGATTTGTTAGCTCAGCTAAACTCTGCGCGAGCCCAAGAAAACTTCCCAAATTTCCCCTGGTCTAGTCCACGCTTTTTAGAGAAATGGGAAGGTATTGCTCAAACCTTATTGTACCAAGTTGCATTGCCTGAATTCATTTGGGGCTCCTGGATTGAAAGTCTGGTGGTTCCTATAGAGGATGTGCCACAACCTAGTTTCGCCGATTTATTGAATGCGTATGAAGCACCGGATGCACCCGTAATGGATGAGCTAGAAATGGCGGTGGCAGAAGTTGAGACGGCTGATGCGCCAGCTTTCGAAGCACTTGTGGATACTTTCGATTACCCGGCGGCAGAAACGCCAGCGGAAATGGAGTACCCTGCAGCGGAAACGCCAGCGGAAATGGAGTACCCTGCAGCGGAAACGCCAGCGAAAATGGAGTACCCGGCAGCGGAAACGCCAGCAGAGCCCTTTGACCTATTGAATACCGAAGTCTATTTCGAGGCAACTGAAAGTCTAGAAGATTCCACTGAGGAAGAATATACTCGCTTAAAAGACCTACTGAGTGGTAATTTAGGGTCATTAAAGTCCCAAGTCGAGTCACAAATGACTCAACGCATCGCAGACACCATCAGTCTACATCAACGGATCAAATTCATTCAAGAAATTTTCCGGGGGGATGTGGAGCAATTGGAATCACTTATTCAGTACATCGATGACGAAGCTGAAGCTGAAACATGGGCTAACGAATTGTTACATCGCTACCAAAATTATCGCGTGGCGGAAAACGAGGCCATTTGGGAAGAACTACATCAACTCATCGAACGAAAGTTCAATTAACTGATTTTCATTATCAGCTTTACCCAGTCTTTCTAAGTCAAGTCAACGTAATTTCAAGGAAAAACACTCCCCTTGAAAACGATAATCTTATTGCTTAGTACATTTACTTGTTTCGCCCAAATCTCCCTACAAGAAGAAGAGGAAAAACTATCTAGCTTTGACTATTTTCTAGCAAATCCGCTGAATATCAACTTAGTATCAGAAACCGAATTACAATCCTCCCTCCTATTCAGCCCAGAACAAATTAACTCATTCCTTGCATTTCGCGCGCAAATCGGTGCTTTTCAGTCCATACTTGAACTGCAAACCATTCCAGGCTGGGACCTCGATTTGCTGCGCAGAATACAAGACTATTTAGTTTGTAACCCAATACAACCTAATTGGTGGAAGCCAAACTCGTCTACGCATCAAATACTGTTTAAAACAGATTGGACTGCTGAGACAAAGAAAGGCTTTACAGATCCTGATTTACGTAGTAAAACGCGCTATATGGGCGATCGAACAAACCAAACCCTGCGCTACCGAGGTCAGTTGAATGCCAATCTCCGACTGGGCTTTCTATTACAGAAAGATGCCGGGGAAAAAGACCTAAGTGACTTCAGTAGCGGATTTTTAGAAATTAAGTCAACAGGAATAGTCGAAAAAATCATCTTGGGGGATTTTGTCAATCAGTGGGGACAAGGCCTTGTCCAATCAGGGGGATTCTCCTTAGGTAAAAGTTTCGAAAGCATAAAGGCTACCCAAAAATTCAACTTAGGAGGATTGGCCTATAGCTCTAGCGTGGAATACGGATATTACAGAGGAATAAATACTACGCTAAAAATGACCGAATATGTACGAATACAAGCTTTCTTTTCCTACCGGAATTTGGACGCTACCACCGGAATAGACTCACTAGGAACCCAATACTTACGTTCCAGGGTAGAAGATGGTTTTCATAGGACAAGCTCAGAAATTAGCCACAGAAACGCAATGCAAGAAAAGACCGGCGGCACAAACCTGGTATATTCGCCTTTCAAGATCCCGCTCGTCATTCAATTCAATACGGTACTCACCTCCTGGTCATTGACTAAACCTATTGGAACGGGCTACAAGCAACCTGAATGGTCCGGAAACGAGCTATTAAATTACTCCCTTAGCTTTCAATATCCGCTACGAAATATCCGTTTGGTAGGTGAGTTTGCCTATGCCAGTCATGGTGGTTATGCTATCATTCAATCAGGTGCAACTTCACTTTCCAAGAAACTAGATCTTTCCTACCTTTTTAGAAACTATTCAGCTGGCTATTTTAGCCCTAAGTCTAACGGCCTATCAGAGAACTCCGAGAACCTCAACGAAATGGGTTTATTCCTAGGCGCGGGCTATCAGATAAACAAACGAATGAAACTAAGCTCGTACGTAGACTATTTTCGTTTCCCGGGGCCCAAATACCAGGTCATAGAGCCCAATACTTCAGGATGGGAAGTATTAAGCCGTTTACAGTGGGAGAAAAGGCACATCGCTAGAGGATTCATCCAAGGAAAATGGACTCGAAAAGAAGCAAAAGATCTTCTACAAATCAGTCTTGATGGACACTATGTAATCCAAAAATCATGGGATTTCCATATCCGTGCCATGGCCTCTAAGTTAGGCTCAGAGTTTGGGTACCTACTTTTGCAAGATATCAAATGGGATCAGGGAAAATGGAGTTGGCAGAGTAGAGTCGCTTATATGAATACCCCCAGCTACGATACCCGAAATTACGCTTATGAACCTGGGGTGCCGTATTCTTTCCTACTCCCAGCCTACGCGGGTAAAGCCTTCAAAACCATGCTAGTGATATCTTACCAATGGAATAGAGAAATGTCTATTGCGGCTAAATGGGCCCGTATTCAATACCAAGATCGAACAGAAATTGGATCGGGATTAGATGCCATTGATGGCCAAACTAAAACGGATATTACCCTACAAATTAGCTATAAAATGCATTAAACAATGGCCTCGCGAACACGCAATAGCTTTTCTAGAAGTCCCTCGAGTTGATCTAATGGTAGCATATTCGCACCATCTGATTTAGCCACAGCCGGATTCGGATGTGTTTCGATGAAAATACCATCTGCTCCTACCGCAATAGCAGCTTTAGCGATGGTTTCGATAAGTGCTGGCTGTCCACCTGTTACACCCGTGGTTTGATTAGGACGTTGTAAAGAGTGCGTACAATCCATGATAACAGGAACATTCATGGCAGACATCTCAGGAAGATTACGGTAATCCACCACTAAATCACCATATCCAAACGAATTACCTCGATCCGTTAAGTACACTACTGCTTCGGGATTTTCATGCAAAACCTTTTCTACCGCAAATCGCATCGAGGCACCTGACATGAACTGACCTTTTTTGATATTCACGGCTTTGCCTGTTTGGGCAGCAGCTGCTAATAAATCAGTTTGACGGCAAAGGAAAGCGGGAATTTGCAAAACATCGACATAAGCCGCTGCCATAGCTGCTTCTGCACTTTCGTGAATATCTGTCACCGTAGGTAGGGAATAATGTTTACCTACCGCTTGTAGAATCTCCAATGCCTTTATATCACCAATACCGGTAAAAGAATCGATTTTGGTACGATTAGCTTTACGGTACGAACCTTTAAAAATATAGGGAATACCCATCGACTTTGTAATTCCATCGATTTTTTCCGCAATCTCAAAAGCTAAATCATTGCTTTCTATCGCACAAGATCCTGCCATCAAAAAGAAGGGGCCTTTGCCTAAATTATCTAAAGTCGGTAATGTCATATTATAAAATATTTACTTCGGTCTCTAATGATACACCGAAAGTGTCTTTAATTGATTTCTTTATTTCTTCTGACAGGGCCAAAATCTCCCCGCCAGTCGCCTCACCATAATTCACTAATACCAAAGCTTGTTTGGCGTGTACTCCCGCATCCCCTTTACGGTAGCCTTTCCAACCCGCTTTTTCAATAAACCAACCCGCCGGAAACTTAACGTCTGTACTTCCGTCTACCGGATAATTCGGAATGCCTGGATAGGCAGAAATAAGTCTAGCAGCTTCAGAGGCAGAAACAGTAGGGTTTTTGAAGAAGCTCCCAGAATTACCAATTTCTTTCGGATCTGGCAATTTACTTCTGCGAATTTCAATCACTGCATCGGCCACCTCCCGTATAGAGGGCTGCGTTATACCTTTGGTAGCTAGAACTTCCTGAATTGCGCCATAGGAGGTTTTAACCGAAGCTTGCTTCGATAACTTAAACGTTACAGAACTAATTAAATATTGGCCTTTCCCCGCACGCTTAAAAAAGCTTTCACGGTAGCCGAAATCGCAGGCTTTGGCATCAAAAACCTCCACTTCTAACGTTTCTAAATTCAACGCCTCCAACGAGGCAAACGTATCTTTAATTTCCGCGCCATAAGCTCCAATATTTTGCATCGGAGCCGCACCCACGGTACCTGGAATCAGGGATAAGTTCTCTAATCCAGACCAGCCTTGGTTCACAGAATACTGTACAAATTCATCCCAAACCACCCCGGCACCACCTTTCAACCACACAAAATCAGCATCCTCGTTTAATAACGTAATGCCTGGAATGGAAATTTTAACCACAAGAGCCTCTTGCGCTTTGGTCAATAACACATTACTTCCTCCTCCTAGAAAAAGATGGGGCAAATGCGCATATTCACCAGATTTACGAAGAGAAATGTATTGATCAATCGAACTAATCTCTACGAATTGACTAGCTTCCGCCTCAATCCCAAACGTATTATAAGCACGTAGAGAGTACATATTAAAATAATTTAGTAGATAAAAACTCCTCTAAAGCAGGCACGCCTGAATGGTGAAATGTCTCCGAATTCCCCTCCCAAATCTTCTTTCCCTCTTTCAAGAAAATGATCGATTCTCCCATCCGCATCACCGAATTCATATCGTGCGATATGACAACCGTGGTCATGTTGTATTCCTGCGTAATTTCCTGGATTAAATAATCAATTTTCACTGCCGTTAATGGATCTAATCCTGAATTAGGCTCATCACAGAACAAATATTTCGGATTCATGACAATGGCACGCGCAATACCTACCCGTTTTTTCATCCCACCAGAAATTTCTGAAGGCATTAAAAGCGCCGCATTTTCCAAACCCACGCGTTGCAAGCAAAGCATCGCCTGCGCGTTTTTCTCTTCGAGCGTTTGGGAAGTAAGGGTATCAAGTGGGAAACGAACGTTTTCTAGAACAGATTTGGAATCAAAAAGGGCTCCTCCTTGAAAAAGAACGCCCATTTCGCGGCGAATTTCCTTTACCACATCCTGATGTGCCGTTAAAAAATCACGACCGTCATACAATACTTTTCCCTTTTCAGGCACTAAAATCCCGATCATGCATTTTAGCAGCACAGATTTACCTGTACCACTACCCCCGATCACCATATTCGTCTTTCCAGGTTGGAAATTCGCACTAATGTCATCGAGCACCACACGACCGTTAAAAGATTTAGATAAACCCTTGATTTCAATCATATTCAAAATTAGGGATTATTGAATACTTTATGATAAATTTGATGACATTTAAATCAAAAAACTATGTTTTTCATCTTCCTAGGTATCTTGTTGTTTATCGGCGCAAACACGATTAGTCCGAATTTAGTATTCTACAAATATGCGACAACTTTAAAAGTCGTAGGTGCCGCATTCGCCATCCTTGGACTAACCAGTTCAGCCGTTGTACAAGTAGACGCGGGTGAAGTAGGAGTCCAAAGTGTCTTCGGAAAAGTACAAACTTCCACCTTAAATAGTGGCTTAAACTTCGTTAACCCCTTAGCTAAAGTGGTCGTTTTCGATGCTAAAACACAAAACTACACCATGTCCAGCGTCCATGATGAGGGCGACAAAGAAGGAGATGATGCCATTCGCGTATTAACGGCAGATGGTCTTGAAGTGGTTGTTGACCTGACCGTCCTTTTTCGCATTATTCCATCAGAAGCACCACGCGTTTTACGGGAGATTGGAGAGGATTATAAAGACAAAGTAGTTCGTCCTATTACGCGTACGATGATCCGCGATAATGCGGTTTATTACGATGCAGTAGCCCTTTACTCTTTGAAGCGCAATGAATTCCAACAACGTATCTACACAGATATTGAGAAGAACTTCAAGAAAAGAGGCTTAGTATTAGAGCAATTGTTGATTCGCAACATCAACCTTCCTACTTCTGTAAAGACCACCATTGAATCAAAAATCAATGCCGAACAAGATGCGCAAAAAATGCAGTTCGTGTTACAGAAAGAGAAGCAAGAAGCAGAGAGAAAACGGGTTGAGGCGCAAGGTATCGCAGATTACCAGAAAATTTTATCTACGGGCCTAAGCGATAAGCAATTACAATATGAATCGATTATTGCCCAAAAAGAATTAGCAAAATCCCCTAACGCTAAAGTGATTATTATGGGTGGAGGCAAAAGCACCCCCATTATTTTAGGGAATCAATAAAATTAACGGCGCGCGATTCTAACGAATCGCGTGCCCCATTTTATCTCTTTTCGTTTCTAAGTATTTCTTGTTGTGTGGGTTAGCGGGAATCTCAATCCCGATAGAATCTACTATTTCTAATCCATAGCCCATTAGGCCAGCTCTTTTCTTCGGATTATTGGAGATCAACCGAATTTTGTGAATGCCTAAATCGCGTAATATTTGGGCTCCTACACCATAATCACGCTCATCCATAGCAAAGCCTAATTCTAAATTCGCTTCTACCGTATCCCGGCCTTGCTCTTGCAATTTATACGCTTTCAACTTATTGATTAGACCGATTCCGCGGCCTTCTTGGAACATATATAAAATCACACCTTTCCCCTCTTTCTCTACCATTTCCATCGCGGCGTGTAATTGTTCTCCACAATCACAGCGACAGGAACCAAAAATATCTCCTGTCACACAAGAGCTGTGAACACGTACCATCACCGGTTCGTTTTTCTCCCAACTTCCCTTGATCAAGGCTAAATGAGTATCACCCGTATTGATCTGCTTAAAGGCCACTAATTCAAAAGAACCCCATTCTGTGGGCATATTCACGCCTATTTCTCTTTTTATGAGGGATTCCTTTGCCAAACGGTATTCAATCAAATCCTTAATTGTTACTAATTTCAGATCAAATTTGTCAGCAATGACACGTAAGTCCGGTAAACGCGCCATACTACCATCCTCATTCAGAATTTCAATCAATACACCCGAGGGTTTAAAGCCCGCTAATCGTGCGAAATCCATCGAAGCCTCGGTATGACCAGTTCGACGTAAAACGCCTTCTGAACGCGATTTTAAAGGAAAAATATGGCCCGGCCTTCCTAAGTCAGTCGGCTGAGTAGCGGGATCCACTAGCGCTTGTATGGTTTTGGCCCGATCTTGTGCTGAAATACCCGTGGTGCAACCATTGCCTAACAAATCCA
Organism: Aquirufa esocilacus; assembly: GCF_042715595.1. NCBI lineage: Bacteria > Pseudomonadati > Bacteroidota > Cytophagia > Cytophagales > Flectobacillaceae > Aquirufa > Aquirufa esocilacus. Next base: position 78,512 of record NZ_JBBKXX010000003.1, read on the forward strand.
CTGATACCGTAAAAGGCGTTTCGTGGGAGGTAGTATTCTGGTTTACCATCATCTCTAAACCCAAGGCTTGGCAACGCTCATCTGTCAAAGATACACACATCAAACCGCGCGCCTCCTTAATCATAAAATTGACGATTTCAGGCGTAATCGCTTCTGAGGCACAGATCATATCGCCCTCGTTCTCTCGATCTTCATCGTCAGCGACTATAATTATTTTTCCTTGGCGAATATCTTCCAAGGCGTCTTCGATACGATCTAAGCGAATTTTATCTAGCATTTTGTAGGCATTTGAATCAGAAACACAAAGTTACACGAAATAATTCCCTTTTTAACTACCTTTGTCATTATGTTCATCGAGGCCAAAAATCTTTCTAAAAACTACGGAAAACAATCAGCCGTCCAAGACCTGAACTTTCATTTAGGTGAGGGCGAAATCGTTGGCTTTCTTGGACCCAATGGCGCAGGGAAATCGACCACATTAAAAATGCTTTTGGGACTAATTTCTCCTTCTGCTGGGACTGTTCTAATCGATGGCAAAGACCCTCAAGAACAAAATATTCAACTCAAAAAACAAATTGGCTATTTAGCAGAGAACAACCCACTCTATCCGGAGATGTATGTACGTGAGTTTTTAGCCTTTATCGGAAATATCCACCAGCTGAAAAATCTTGATCGCCGAATTCAAGATGTCATCGAATGGGTGGGCCTACAAAAAGAAGCACATAAGAAAATCCAAGAGCTTTCGAAAGGTTTCCAGCAGCGGGTGGGTATCGCCATGGCCATTTTGCACGATCCCCAAATTTTAATTCTAGACGAACCTACAAGTGGCTTGGATCCGAATCAACGGGATGAAATCAGAAACTTAATTAAAAGTCTTCAAAAAGATCGAATCATTTTATTTTCTAGCCATATACTTTCAGAAGTAGAAGCTATTTGCGATCGCGTTTTGCTTATCAACCAAGGGAAACTGGTCAGCGATAGCCCTATGAAAGAAATTAAAGATTTGGAAAAATTCTTTAAAGAGAAGACAAACTAAAGGAATCTGCATCAAGATGTGCAGGGAATTTGGCCCTAAATTCATCCAATGCCTCACGAGATAATTCACTAGTCAAGATTTGCTCCTGCGCTTGTAAATCAAGCTGTAATCCGCCTTTGAAATCCACTAATAAGGAATCTCCAGCGTAGGATAAATCATTGGCATCCATTCCAACTCGATTCACCCCCACCACATAAGATAGATTTTCAATCGCTCTTGCCTGCAATAAGGTTCGCCAAGCATTCGCACGAGGAACCGGCCAATTCGCTACATAAAGAGCTACATCATATACCATCCCCGCATTACGAGACCATACCGGAAAGCGAAGATCATAGCATATATATAAAGCTAAATTCCAACCCATGTAAGAGACAATTACCTGCTCATCACCTGACTGATAGAACTCGTGTTCGCCCCCCATACGAAACAGATGACGTTTATCGTAGGCAGAATAGGTACCATCAGGATAGACAGCATAAAGTCGATTATAGAAACAATTCTGTTGTTTTACTTTGAGGGAACCAATGACTAAAGCTCCTAAGCGATTCGCTTGAATCTGCATCCATTGAAGTGCAGGACCTCTGCCTATTTCTGCGCCTGCAGGCGACATAGAAAAACCAGTTGCAAACATTTCAGGCAATACGACTACGTCAGTTAGGCCAGCTAATGCCGCGATTTTTTCCTCTAATTGAGCACAATTAGCTGACGGATCTTCCCAAACTAAATCGGTTTGAACTATGCTTAGTCGTAAATTCGTCATGATTGCCGGAGTTTATTTGGCAATATAGGAATAATAGATTTTCAAACGAGCTTTCATAGCTTGCAATGGAACAAATCGCGCACTTTCATTAATGATTCTCGTATTCCCAGCCGAGTTCGAAGTCAATGCCGGAGTAATTAACCAACCACTATTCGCTTGTTTTCCTACTAAGATCGATTGAATCGCTGTCGTCACATTGAATGTATAGGTCTTTGCACCTGGATCGATCGCAGAGGTCAACACACTCGAACCACCCTCAGAAAGCAAATATTTTAGACCATAACTATTTCGAAGCGTGCGATTAGTAGCATTTGTTTCAACGATTGATAATTGACCAATCGTTTGCTGCAAATCAACATTATCAGCTGCTGTTAGCACCAATTCCGCTTTATTAACCGCTACATTTCGATTACCTTTCAAGCTCTGCAAGTATGGAAATTCCACCTTAGTAGCTACGCCGGTTCCAGCTTGAATATAGGTCAATCCACCAGTTGCTGTGGAGGAAACGATATTGCCTGGATTTTGGAGAGCTGCTAAAGCCCCTGATTTAGTTGACTTAATTTGATTAAATCGAGCTAATAATTCAGGATACAGCGCATTAGAAAGACTGAAATAATAATCCATATTGTACTTAGTTGTATCCCCCGGATTATGGTAATACAAAGTCATGCGAGAGTAACCCGGATTAAAGCCTATTAAAGCACCAGCTGAAGACGTATTTGCCTTGAATAACAATCCAGGGAAAAAATCTCTAAAGCCCTTACCACCAGCAGCAACCGTTGTTTCCGCATATTTACTCAACAATTCGCGACCAAAGGAATCTGACATCCGAAACCGTAAAGTATCGTAGCGTATAGAATCTCCATTCATGGCCTTCATTCGAATTGGTCTTGGAGCAAAAGTGTGTCTACCTAAAATAGCGCCATCCGTACGAATAGACGAACTTGCAAAATAATCTGTACCCCTACTTAAACTATCTAATAAACGATAAACACTCAAGGTTTGCGTTTTAGTCGTATCGCCTTGATACCCAGCATAGGCTAAACGCATCGTCAGCGAATCAAATACAGAGGTAGATTTAGCGAAAAGTGTATCGATACTAGATACTTGGGTATACACAGCAGATTCAGCCAAACCCAATACAGGATGATTGTATGTACCCACTAAAAAAGTGCTTGGGGATCCCGTATATATGGAATCGATAAGAACTGTCGATGACTTAACTGTCAGCGTATCCGTATAATTCAATCCCACCTCCACACTAAACAAATCGTCGCCGATTTCTTTAGGTGTATCACAGGATGCAAGGAATAAGGAAAGAATTCCTACCCATTTAATTGCCGGACATTTCCAAGTACGTTTTTTCGAAGAAATCGAGGTCATTGTCGGCAATGTTTTGAGAGGTTTTATGTTGATATTCATCAATAATCGATTGGATACGGCTATTATCCGCATTTTCTAAAGAAACTATTTTGTCTGCATACTCCGCACCTATCTTGATAAATGCTTCGTAATTTCCTCCAGCTAAGCTACCTAAATGAGCTTCGTCTAAATCTCCGATCTTCACTTTTTCGATCAAATCGTCTGATTCAAACGTGAAATCAAATGCTGAATTGTGTGGAGAGAAAATAGTTTTCGAATCCTTGTAGATCGGGTGATTTTGGTAATGTGTCGAAATATACAAAGGCACTAAACTAGACATCCAGTCATTACAGTGAATGACATCAGGAGCCCAACCTAACTTCACAACCGTCTCTAACGCTCCTTTGCAGAAGAAAATAGCACGTTCGTGATTATCTGGGTAAAATGCACCTTCTTTATCAGTTAACACATATTTACGTTGGTAATAATCTTCGTTATCGATGAAATATACTTGTAATTTCGCAGCCGGAATACTCGCTACTTTAATGGTCAAAGGCTTTTCTTCCTCACCCATTGGAATGGTAATACCTGAAAGACGAACCACTTCGTGCAATCGGTTTTTACGCTCATTGATCGAACCGAATCGGGGCACTAAAATTCTAATTTCCATCCCTCTCTCCTGCATAGCTGTAGGAAGAGCGCGAACGAAATCAGCAATTTTTGACGTGTTTTGAAAAGGATCTACCTCACTTGAAACGTAAAGAATACGTAATTTGGCCATTCTAAATTGATTACTAGGGGAAAATTACCCCAAAAAACATTACAAAAATACAAAAAAATAATCGGATTATCACCATCATTATACAATGAAAGGTCTTTAATTTGCCATCTGATTAAACAACCAAATGCTAAAATCGATTCTAAAATACCTTATATCCAGTTTATTGGCACTAGTCTTGCTGTCATGGGCTTTTTCTACCAGTCATCTTCATTGGAGAGACCTACTTTTAACTTTTTTTAAAGCTGACTATAATTGGGTGACCGTCTCGATAGTAATCGCTATTATTTCCCATCTACTTCGAGCCTTACGGTGGGAGCAATTATTGGGGGCTATGAAGTATCAACCGGGAACGGTGAGGACTTTTTCGGCAGTTTTAATAGGTTATTTTGCTAATTTTCTCGTACCTCGTCTAGGCGAAGTTTCGCGCTGTGGGTCTTTGAAAAAGACGGCTGATATCCCATTTGAAGAGTCATTTGGCACCGTTATAACAGAAAGGATTGTGGACTTATTGAGTCTGGTTGTATTAGTCGGGATCACCTTTATATTCGAGTGGAAACCTTTGCAAGAGAGCTTATTTCCCACCTTGCATTTACCATCGGGCACCCTAATTATCACTGCCTCTGTGCTGGGTTTATTGGGATTAGGGATTTTATGGAAGTTTAAGGATTTTCTACAAAAAGTAGGTAAGGAATCGAAAGTGGGGAAAATGATTCTGGGCTGGGTCGCTGGCATTGGGAGTATTCGCCACTTGGATCAACCTGGAAAATTCATCGGCTATAGTGCAGGTATTTGGTTGTGCTATTATTTAAGCACTTACACCTTATTTCTCGCATTCCCAATGAGTGAAAACCTGGGGATGAGTGCCGCATTGACTGTTTTAGTGATGGGGACTTTTGGGATGGCAACACCTACCCAGGGCGGAATCGGTGCTTACCACAGTTTAGTGGCATCCGCTTTTGTATTCTATTCACTCGCTTACAAAGACGGCTTCATGCTGGCTACCTTTTTCCACGGAACTCAAATGATTACCCTGTTGTTATTGGGTGGAATTAGTTTTATTTTAACCTTATTTTTACCCAAAATCAACTCACGTGTCGATCAGAACTGAACATAAAATTGTCACTTTATCGGAAGGAATTGAAATTCGAAAACAATGGAAAGCGAACGGAGATAAAGTCGTTTTCACAAATGGATGCTTCGATATTTTACATTTGGGCCACGTGGATTATTTAGAAAAATCCAGCGAATTTGGCACCCAAATGATCGTTGCTATTAACTCAGACGCCTCTGTACGCACCTTAGAGAAAGGAGTCGAGAGACCTGTTAATGCTGAATATGCTAGAGCTCGATTGATTGCCGCTTTGGGATTTGTATCGATGGTTATTATTTTCGGGGAGCCAACCCCGTTGGAATTGATTCAATCACTCCGTCCGGACGTGCTTGTTAAAGGTGACGATTATACGATTGAAACAATTGTGGGGGCCAAAGAAGTGATAGCAGCCGGCGGCGAAGTAAAAACCATTGGGCTAGTTCCTAATTATTCCACTACTAAAATCATTCAAAAACTTAAACAATAAAAACCATGTATATCCTTCTCATTATTTTCGGTATTGCGAGTATGCTTATCTCTTGGCGACTTAAATCGAAGTTCAAAACCTATTCCCAAACCCCTTTACAGAGTAATTTGTCTGGACAGGAAATTGCGGAGCAAATGCTGGCTGACCACGGAATCACGGATGTTCGCGTTATCTCTGTAGAAGGACAATTAACTGACCACTACAATCCGGCCGATAAGACCGTTAATTTAAGTAATGATGTGTTCCACGGTCGCCATGCGGCAGCAGCAGCAGTAGCCGCCCACGAATGCGGCCACGCGGTTCAACACGCCAGAGCTTATTCGTTCTTACAATTCCGTAGTGCTATGGTTCCTATGCTAAACGTTGCGAATGGCTTCATGCCTATTTTATTGATGGCCGGAATGTTTGCGCTTTATTCAACAGGAAACACCACCTTATTATCCATTGGTGTTGCCCTTTTCGCTTTGGCAACTTTATTCAGTTTTATTACGTTACCCGTTGAATTCGATGCCTCGAATAGAGCGTTGAATTGGATCAAAGAAAAAGGAATAGTTAATCCTACAGAGTATGCGATGTCAAAAGATGCACTTTGGTGGGCAGCTATGACCTATGTCGTTGCTGCGCTAGGTATGTTAGCGCAGTTGCTGTATTATTTGAATTTGTTGGGTGGGAGAAGAAATGACTAGCGTCATTTCTTAAATCACAAAGAATAAAGCACTACTTTAAAGCATAAAGAATAAAGCACAAAGAATAAAGAAGGTTGTTGCTTCGCAACGATCTATGAAATGTATTTTTCTGAAACATAAAAATAGGGCTGAAAATTCAGCCCTATTTTTATTCCAACTTTATACTTTATTCTTTGTGCTTTATGCTTTGAACTATACGTTCAACTTCGACTTCCTATAACTATACCCAAAATAGATAACAACCCCCGCCAAGCACCAGTACATAAAGCGCTCCCAATTAGTTGCACCCATTTGAGTCATCAAATACAGGTTGACCAATAATCCCAAGACAGGAATTAATGACAATTTCTTGGTTACACTAAAAAAGGCCATCATAGCCCAAATGATGAAGAACCCGAACATAATAAAATGATCTGCCTTAGCTTCTCCAGAATACAATCCTTGTAACCATTCACTTAGATTTACGCCCGAATAAGAAATCAGACCAAGTGCCAAAATCAGCGATAGACCTACCCAATAACTAGCATTGATGTAGGGAATTTTGAATTTAGATTTCTTTTGATTTTCTGGATCTAGATCTAACACTAATACTCCACCACAGACTAATACAAAGGCAAATAACGTTCCAATAGAGCTTAAATTAATCACCTCTTCCAAGTTTGCGAACAAGGCGGGAACACCTACTAAAACGCCCGTCATAATGGTCGAGAACGAAGGAGTACGGTATTTGGGGTGAATGCGTGAGAACGCTTTTGGCAATAAACCATCACGCGACATCGTCATCCAAATACGGGGCTGACCTAATTGATAGACCAAAAGCGCAGAGGTTAAGGCAATCACTGCACTAGCTGCTACAATTCCAGCCACGCCGTGTAAGCCTACTCGTACAAACATAAAGGCCAATGGATCCTCAATTCCAGCTAAATTTTCAGATGGCACAATACCCGTTAAAACTAAGGTGACTAATACATAAAGTACTGTACAGATGATTAAGGCATACATCATTGCTTTGGGAATATCCCGCTGCGGATTCTTGCACTCTTCTGCGGTGGTGGAAATCGAATCAAACCCGATATAGGCAAAACAAACAGCCGCCACACTCTTCAATACCCCTGAAATTCCATTAGGCGCAAAAGGCGTCCAGTTATCTACCTGCACATAAAAAGCACCCACTCCCACTACGATCATAATAACCAATAGCTTCAATATCACGAGGATATTGTTCGTATTTTTTGACTCTTTAATTCCAATATATACCAAATAGGTAATCGCTACCGTGATCAAGAGCGCCGGAATATTAGCCACAAAATGCCAACCAAAAATAGTAGGAGCTGATTGATAGGCCGTAAAACCCTCACGTAGGTTAACAGATAAAGCTTCAAATTTCTCGCCACTAGCTAGTGCGGAGGAGGTTTCGGTGAAGGCTCTTTTGGCAGATAAATAATCCATCGTCATAAACTCTGGCACATGAACTCCTAATCCTTCAAGCAAATCCACAAAGTATTTTGACCACGAAATAGCCACAGCTACGTTCGAAATGGCATATTCTAACAATAAATTCCAGCCTAAAATCCAGGCTACAATCTCTCCCAAACTCGTATAAGCATAGGTATAAGCACTACCAGAAATAGGCACTGTAGCTGCAAAACGCGCATAACAAAAAGCTGTAAACATGCAGGCCATGGCCGTAAACACGAATAACATCGATACCGCTGGACCGCCATTAGCAGAAGCCTGACCGATCGCAGAGAAGATACTTGCGCCGATGATTGCCGCCACACCCATAAAGGTCAAATCGCGGACCCCTAGGTTACGGTCCATAGAGTTGCCCTCTATACTTTCGATTTCTAACTGATCCGAAATAATTTTATCGATGGATTTCTTGCGAAAAAAACTTGACCACATACGGTATTGGATTGTTAATGAAGTGACAAAAATACATCTTTCTGAAAGAAATTCTAATTTGATTGATTTCGACTACCTTTGTGCCATGCCTGTTGCTGTCGTCATCTTGAATTATAATGGTCGGAAATTCTTAGCCGACTTCTTGCCTATTGTCCTTAAGAATACCCAGGATGCAGCGATTTATGTAGCAGACAATGGATCTTCCGACGATTCTTTGGCCTTATTAGCGGCTGATTTCCCCAGTGTTTCCGTCCTTTCATGGGCTGAAAATCTTGGCTACGCGGGCGGCTATAATTTTGCATTGGGCCAAATAAAAGCGGACTATTTCGTGCTAATGAATTCTGATATTGCGCCACGCAAGAATTGGTTACAACCTTTAGTGGCCTATTTCAAAGCCAATCCTTTAGTTGCCGCGGCGCAGCCATTTCTACTAGACTTTCAAAAACCAGCGTATTTTGAATACGCAGGAGCAGCGGGAGGATTTTGGGATTCCTATGGTTACCCTTTCTGCCGTGGTCGCTTATTCGATACACTAGAAAAAAGTGAAGGTCAATATACTACCTCCATCGTCAACTGGGCTACAGGTGCCTGCTTAATGGTCCGAGCTGAAGTTTTTCACTTAGTAGGAGGATTAGACGCTTACCTTTTTGCTCACATGGAAGAAATCGACCTATGCTGGCGCATGCAAAGAGCAGGATATTCCATCGCAGCCGTGGCAGAAAGTGAAGTATTACACGTAGGTGGTGGGACGTTAAACAAAGAAAATCCATTCAAAACCTACTTGAATTTCCGCAATAACTTGATTTTGCTCTATAAAAACCTAGAACCATCTTTACGTTTTAAGACTATTTTCATCCGAATGATCTTAGACGGAATCGCGGGAATTAAATTTTTAACAGAGGGAAAATTCAGTTCCTTTTTAGCGATCCTAAAGGCCCATTATGGCTTCTATCACTATATGTTCTTCGTAAATAACAAGCAGAATCTATCTCCAGCGTTGCAAAAAAACTGGGTAAAAAGTTTTGATGGCAGCATTTTGAATGCCTATTTCTTACAAGGCAAAAAGAAATTCAATCAAATCAAATTTTAGATATCCCAGACACTAGGGTTATTTCTTTGACGTAAATAGCGACGGATATTCATCCAGAAAGCTAAGATCAAATAAATAATGACCGGGGATCCCATCGTGATAAATGAGGTGTAGATAAAGTACAATCGAATGCTACTCGTGGAAATATTTAACTTCTCTCCTAAGCGAGTGCACACGCCAAATGCCTGATTCTCAACAAAAAATTTAAGCTTTTCCATAGGTTACTGATTGAACAAACAAATTTAGTCATTTTTAAACGCAAATGATGGCAACTTAAAATAGTTACATGTTTTATTGTAATAATATAAATATATTTTAAAATAATCGAATTATTATTTTAAAAGTCTTGCATACAATTGTTTTTTTTCTACATTTGAGAGCTTGAAAGACTTTCGTCTGGATGGCATTAATATTTTTAACATTTTTTTTATGCAAACTGGTAAAGTAAAATTTTTCAACGAGACGAAAGGTTTCGGATTCATCGTTGACGATCAAACAGGTGAAGACATTTTCGTACACGTAACTGGCCTTTCAGGTGTTACTATCCGCGAAAATGATTCAGTATCTTATGAAGTTACTGATGGAAAGCGTGGAGCAAACGCTATCAACGTAAAGAAAATCTAATTTTTCTTTCGTTTTTTTGATTAGAGAAAATCTTTATTTACAATATATATTTAGGCTTGACCTACAAAAATTGCAACATTGATCTCTAGTTAAAGAGAAATAAAAAAGCCTTCTTAACGGAAGGCTTTTTTTTATGCATATAAGTGAAGCGATTATCCTTGAATCCAAGCAGTCACTTCATCTTTCGTCGGCATCGCCGCATCAATCTTCAATTTCTTGCGCATTCCACCTAAGTCATTAAATACTTTGTTCGGGTTTGCAGCGTCCAAGGCTTCTAATGTTAAGATACCCATCTTTTGTAAGGCAGGGATCCATACTTCAGAAATACCTCTTTCAGCAAAAGCTGATTCAGAATCAACTTCTTTCACTACTTCTGCACGCATTTGAGGGAAGAATAATACCTCCTGGATAGAGGATTGATTCGTCATCAACATCGTTAAGCGGTCAATACCAATACCAATACCAGAGGTAGGAGGCATCGCATATTCAAGTGAACGAATGAAATCGTGATCCATCGCCATCGCTTCATCGTCTCCGCGCTCCGCTAAGGCTAATTGATCTTCGAAACGTTCTTTTTGATCGATTGGATCATTTAATTCAGAGTAAGCATTCGCGATTTCTTTCCCGTTTACGAATAACTCGAAACGCTCTACTAAACCCTCTTTCGAGCGGTGCTTCTTCGTTAGAGGGGACATTTCTACCGGATAATCGGTGATAAAGGTAGGCTGAATCAAATTCGCTTCTACTTTCTCGCCAAATAACTCGTCGATTAATTTCCCTTTGCCCATTCCCTTATCTACTTCCATTCCGAACTCCACACACTTCGCGCGTAACTCATCTTCAGACAATGCATCCACATCTACTCCAGAGTACTGCAAAATAGCACCTGAGATAGTTAAACGAGGATAAGGTCCTGCAAATTCAATTTCGTTCTCCCCTACCGCGATTTTGGTTTTCCCATGTAAACGAGAGGCAACCGTTTCGAAGATTAACTCCGTCAAGTTCATCATCCAGTTGTAATCCTTGTAGGCTACATAGAATTCCAACGAGGTAAATTCTGGGTTGTGTGTGCGGTCCATTCCTTCATTACGGAACATTTTACCGAACTCATAAACGCCATCAAATCCACCTACGATTAGGCGCTTCAGATATAATTCATTTGCGATACGCAAATAAAGAGGCATATCTAAGGTATTGTGGTGGGTCTTGAACGGACGAGCCGAAGCACCGCCGTGTACCGCTTGCAATACCGGTGTTTCCACCTCTAACCAACCACGTTCGTCAAACATCGCACGCATCGTCGAGATGATCTTCGCACGCTTGATGAAGATGTCTTTTACAGATGGGTTAACAATTAAATCAACGTAACGCTGTCTGTAACGCATTTCTGGATCAGAAAAGGCGTCGTAAGTTTGGCCATCTGCTTCTTTAACGACAGGAAGTGGCTTTAGGGCTTTGGAGAGAATCGTAAACTCACGTACGTGAACGGAGATTTCTCCCATCTGCGTCGTGAAAACATATCCTTTTACGCCGATGATGTCACCGATGTCTAGTAACTTTTTAAATACCGTATTGTACAAGGTTTTATCCTCGCCCGGACATAAGTCGTCGCGGCGGAAGTACAATTGAATGCGGCCATTCGCGTCCTGAAGTTCCGCAAAAGAGGCATTTCCCATAATACGGAAGCCCATTAAGCGACCAGCTAATACCACGTCTTGGAATTTTCCAGACTCCGGTTTGAATTCTGCCAAAATCTGATCAGAATAAACATTCACCGGGTATTCCTGTGCAGGATAAGGATCAATTCCCATCGCCAATAATTCTTGGCGCTTTTGTCTCCTCAATAATTCTTGCTCACTTAAAATCATTTGAACGTGTTTTTACGAATGAACCACAAAATTAGCCATTTCCTTTGGGATTTAAAACTCTTAAAACTTGTTAATGAGGTTGTGCGAGGCGAATTTTCAATTAAATTCGTAGCAGTTATTTTTAATTTAAATCAAAAAAATAAAAATGAATAATCAGCTTAAGTCGTATGCAATCATCGCATTAATGTCCAGTGGAGTCACTTTAGGTGCCTATTCTCTTTTTAATTTAGGAAACTCATCCGGATTCTCGGATGCACCCTCCGCTTTCACTACTTCCGTATCTAATCAAAACGTCCCTGGAAATCCAGGCGAGTTCACGTATGCAGCAGAAAAAACAACACCTGCTGTGGTGCATATTAAGATGAAGATGGAAGTCCGCCAAAGACAACAACAATTCTCGAGTCCTTTCGATGACTTCTTTGGTTTTGGTGATCCATTCGGTGGTGGCGGTGGTCGAAGACAACAGCAACAACCACAGGAAGCGTCTGGCTCTGGGGTAATCATCTCAGCAGACGGTTATATTGTTACTAATAACCACGTAGTGGCTGAAGCCTCTGAAGTAACTGTTATCTTAAATGACAAGCGCGAATACAAGGCCAAAGTCATTTCAACGGATCCATCCTCGGATTTAGCAGTCATTCAAATCAAGGAAACGAATTTGCCTTTCTTAACTTTTGGCGATTCAGACGCCCTTCGCGTGGGTGAGTGGGTATTAGCCGTGGGTAATCCATTCAATTTAGAGTCAACGGTTACAGCAGGTATCGTTTCTGCCAAAGGTCGCCAAAACATCATCGACCGCGATAGCCCAGACGTTAATCCATTAGAGTCCTTCATCCAAACGGATGCTGCCGTAAATCCGGGCAACTCTGGAGGGGCTTTGGTGAACTTAAAAGGAGAATTAATCGGTATCAATACCGCCATCTATTCTCGTACAGGTCAATTCGCCGGCTACTCTTTCGCCGTTCCAGTGAGCATCGTGAAGAAAGTATCAGGTGACTTAATCAAATACGGTAACGTTCAGCGCGGTTTCTTAGGAGTTCAAATCTCTGAGGTGAATGCCAAATTAGCGGACGAAAAAGACCTTAAAACAAGTGCTGGTGTGTACGTGGGTGGTTTCTCTGAAAACTCAGCTGCGAAAGATGCAGGTATCAAAATCAACGACGTGATCGTGAAGATCGATGGATCTGAGACTAAATCATCAGCTAAATTGATGGAAATCGTTAGCCGCAAGCGTCCAGGTGAGGCTATTCAAGTAACCGTTAACCGCGATGGCGCTACAAAAGAATTCAAGGTTACCTTAAAGAACAAAGACGGCAACACCGAAATCGTGAAAGGCGATAATTCTCCTGAATCAGCGAAATCAGAATTCTTAGGCGCTAAGTTTGCGAGCTTGACTCCTGCTGAGATGAAGAAATTCGGAGTTAGTTCTGGTGTGAAGATCGCCGAAGTATTACCGGATGGCCGTCTTGAAATGTATGGACTTGCAAAAGGTTCTGTCATCACTAAGATCAACGACCGCGCAATAAACAGCCCTAAGGAGGCCGTTGAGGCTTTGGAATCCAGAAAAGGACGCATTAAGCTGGAGGGTGTGGATGTGGATGGGTCGAGGTTTATTTATGTGCTGTAATCCGAAGTCCGGAGGGAATTAGTCCGAAGTCCAGAGGGAGGTAGTCCATAGTTTAGACTCTTTCCCTCCGGACTCGTTCCATTCGGACTCGTTCCATTCGGACTCTTTCCCTCCGGACTCGTTCCATTCGGACTCGTTCCCTCCGGACTAAAAAAAGCCAGCGCTTCTTCCGAAACGCTGGCTTTTTTTATGCACTGAAGAAGATTACTTCTTATAAGTTACTGTTTTAACCGCTTGGATCGTACGCTCGATGCTTGGAAGAATTTCTTCGATCAAGGTAGGTGCGTATGGAAGTGGTAAGTCACGTGAGTTTACGCGAACAACTGGCGCATCTAAGTAATCAAATGCCCAACGTTGTAAGTGATATGCGATCTCAGATGAAATTGCAGATAATGGATTCGCCTCTTCTACTACAACGCAACGATTCGTTTTCTTAACTGATTCTACCACAGTGATATAATCAATTGGACGAACAGAACGTAAGTCGATTACTTCGCAAGAGATTCCTTGCTTCTCTAATTCCTCTACCGCTGGCATCACCACGCGAGAAAGCATTTTACCAAAAGTTACGATTGTTACCGCTGAACCTGGCTTTACGATGTTCGCTTTACCGATTGGGATTAAGTATTCGCCATCTGGTACTAAACCTTTGTCACCGTACATTACTTCTGATTCCATGAAGATCACCGGATCGTTATCACGAATCGCTGATTTCATTAAACCTTTCGCATCTGCTGGATTCGAAGGAACGACTACTTTTAAGCCTGGAGTGTTTGCAAACCAGTTCTCGAAGTTAGACGAGTGTTGAGAAGATAATTGGCCAGCATTTCCCGTAGGTCCACGGAAAACGATAGGGCAAGAATATTGTCCACCGGACATAGACATCAATTTAGCAGCAGAGTTGATGATTTGGTCAATCGCTACTAAAGAGAAGTTAAAGGTCATAAATTCAACGATTGGGCGAAGGCCATTCGCAGAAGCACCTACGGCAATACCACCAAAACCTAATTCAGCAATCGGCGTATCAATGACGCGCTCCGGACCGAATTCGTCTAACATTCCTTGGGAAACTTTGTAGGCTCCATTGTATTCCGCCACTTCCTCACCCATTAAAAAAACAGATGCATCACGACGCATTTCCTCTGACATCGCCTCACGTAAGGCTTCTCTAAACTGAATTTCTCTCATAAAAAAATGTAAATCTTGTGGGATTAACAAGCGGGTACAAAATTAGGCAAAAAATAGTCCATTTTCACAAAATCATGGTAATTTTGAGGAATCCATTGAAGAAAAAATCCTATGTCAGTAGAAATCGCAGCTATTTCAAATTCTTTGCCGGCTTTTTTGAGCCAAAATTCCTACTTGCAAATAGCGGTTCTGGTAGACGAGCAAACTTCAAAACATTGCCTTCCATTGATTCAAGCCTATTTACCTAAGAATTTTATCAAGATTCAAATCAAATCAGGGGAGAATAATAAACACCTGGGCACTTGTGAAAGGGTTTGGGAAGCGATGACAAAAGCCAATATGGACCGCCACGGCCTATTGATTAATTTAGGTGGTGGGGTAATTGGAGATTTGGGAGGATTCTGTGCTTCTACTTATAAGCGAGGAATCGACTTTATTCAGATACCTACGACCTTATTAGCTCAAGTAGATGCAAGTGTGGGCGGAAAATTAGGAGTTGATTTTCAGGGATTAAAGAACCACATTGGGGTATTTAATTTACCCAAAACGGTATTGATTGACCCTACTTTCATACAAACATTACCTGCGGCTCAAAAGCTTTCAGGTTATGCTGAAATCATCAAACATTGCCTGATTCGCGATACGGAGAAATGGGAGCAAATTAGCCACACCGATTTCTCGGAAGTTGATTTCGCCAGTCTTATTGAACATTCCGTTAAAATCAAAAAGGCAGTGGTGGCTGAAGATCCGACTGAAAAAGGATTACGCAAGATCTTGAATTGGGGACATACCTTAGGTCATGCGGTGGAAACCTTCTTACTAGACCAAGGAAAGCGAAAGATTTTACATGGCGAAGCCATAGCTGTGGGGATGATCATGGAGGCATTTTTAGCCTATCAACGCGGATTGATTAGCTCGGAAGAACTGGGTGACATCGAAGTTTACTTGTTTGAGACGTATGGAAAAGTAGCACTAAAAACTTCTGAGATTCCAGCCATTATCGCCTTAACGCTACAAGATAAGAAGAACAAAGGTGGAGAAGTACGCTTCTCGCTATTAACAGGTATTGGAGATTGCGGCTATGATATTCCGGTGAGCAAATCGGAAATGAAGAAAGCTATTGAATACTATATCGGCTAGTTGATTGATTATTATTCGATTACTTGCGGCACCTTGAAATAGGTATCGTTTGTATCTGGGCCTAAGGCCAGGGCTTGGGCACGATCTAACGTAACCTTTCCTTCGTCTTCACGGAAATGATTTAAGGCAGACGTCATATGGACCAAAGGCTCCACGGACGACGTATCCACCGAATTGAGGGCTTCCATCCAGACTAACACCTTGTTAATCGAATCTTGCATCTCCTCTAGTTTAGAATCGGGCATCTCTAATCGAGCCAAATGCGCGATTTTCTTCACATCCTCTTGACTAACCTTCATTTTCTTTCGAT
Organism: Aquirufa esocilacus; assembly: GCF_042715595.1. Classification (NCBI taxonomy): domain Bacteria; kingdom Pseudomonadati; phylum Bacteroidota; class Cytophagia; order Cytophagales; family Flectobacillaceae; genus Aquirufa; species Aquirufa esocilacus. The sequence goes on from NZ_JBBKXX010000003.1 coordinate 94,466, forward strand.
TTTAATTTTTTATCCTCGGGCATATGCTTGTCCAAAAAGGCATTTAAACGATCACGATCCAAAGTGGACGTGATGGTCCCTAATGAATCGATATTCATTTCAAATCCCGCTAATTCTGGATGAACGGTGGGTAATTCCTTCTTTTTGTCCTTTTTAGCCATGTTCTTTTATAGTGCAGGGAATTTTGCCAAAGCCGTAGCCAATCGCTCGATCACCTCCGCTTTACCCCATAATTGCATCGAAATCATCAAATCTGGACCTGCTCCATTTCCACTCAAGGCAACGCGCAAAATCTGCATCACTTTGCCCATCTTAATTCCATTCGCCTCTAATACCTCGTGAATCGCGTGTTTGATGCCTTCCGGCTCCCACGAATCTACGCTAGGCAAAGCTTGTGAAATAAATTGTAAACCAGACGCCGCATCAGCATTCCACTTCGAAGCCATAACAGCTTCATCATAAATCGCTGGACGCGCTTGAAACTCTGCCACTTTTACCGCTAATTCTTGTGGGAACGTAATACGATCCAAGAATAATTGAACAAAAGACAAACCTTGATCTGCAGGCAAGTTAGGCAAATAATCTGCCGCTAAAGCTGCTGGATCTTGTTGCTTAATGTATTGCTCATTAAACCATTGGGCTTTTTTTACATCGAACTTCGCGCCTGCTTTGTTAATACGCTCTAAAGAAAAAGCATCTGCTAGTTCTGTCAAACTAAACATCTCTTGCTCTGTGCCTGGATTCCAGCCTAAGAAAGCCAAGAAATTCAAGGTGGCTTCCTTCAGGTAGCCTTCCTGCTTAAATCCTTTAGAAACCGCACCCGTTGCTGGATCCGTCCATTCCATAGGGAATACGGGGAAACCACCTAAATCCGCGTCTCTTTTGGACAACTTACCATTCCCCCCTGGTTTTAATAATAGAGGTAAATGAGCAAACTGAGGTGCTTTCCAACCGAAAGCTTGGTACAATAAAATATGCAATGGCGCTGATGGCAACCATTCTTCACCACGGATCACGTGGGTAATTTCCATTATGTGATCATCCACCACGTTCGCCAAATGGTAGGTAGGCATACCGTCCGACTTCATCAAGACTTTGTCATCAATGCTGGACGTGTGCACGTGAACCCAATCGCGAATGCTGTCTTGGAAACGCACCTCCCCTTTCGCTGGAACTTTCAAACGAATGACGTAAGGTGTTCCGGAAGCGATCAAATCCTCCACCTCAGCCGGAGCCAATGCAATCGAATTTTTCAACTTCACACGTGTTAATGAATTGTACTGAAAGGCAGAACCTTGGCTCTCAAAACTAGCGCGCATCGCGTCTAATTCTTCTGAGGTGTCAAAGGCGTAATACGCTTTGCCATCTGCTAATAATTGATCAGCATAGGCCTTGTAGAGGTCTTTGCGTTCGCTTTGGCGGTAGGGTTCATGTGGTCCACCCACGCCTACACCCTCGTCAGGACTGATGCCTAACCAAGCTAAGCTTTCTAAAATATAGTTTTCCGCACCCGGCACAAAACGCGCTTGGTCGGTATCTTCGATACGTAACAAGAATTTACCACCCATTTTGCGGGCAAACAGGTAATTATATAAAGCGGTTCTCACCCCTCCGATATGGAGTGGTCCTGTAGGACTGGGCGCAAAGCGAACACGTACTGAATCAGACATAGTTATTATTTATAGGCAATACACGAAATCTCCACACGCACATCCTTAGGCAAGCGTGCCACCTCTACCGTCTCTCTAGCGGGAGGATTTTGAACGAAATAACGACCGTATACTTCATTGATTTGGCCAAAATGACCCATATCCTTCACGAAAATGGAACATTTCACCACGTGATCGAACGTATAGCCCGCCGCCGTCAAAATATGTTGCAAATTCAACATCACTTGATTCGTCTCTTCTTCGATCGATCCACCTGCCTCGAAAACGGACAATGCAATCTGACCAGATACATAAAGCGTGTTGTTCACCTCAACTGCCTGGGAATAAGGTCCGATGGGAGCAGGTGCTTCAGGAGATAAAATTATTTTTTTTGTCATACCTTTGAAATGAAATGCAAGTTACCAAAATTTGAGCTAATCCTCGAAATTTAAATATAGATGTTGAAACGAATTTACTCCAATAAAGGGGTCTTTTTCATGTTGCTCTCCTCCCTTTGTTTCGCAATTATGTCCGCGATCGCCAAAGAAATGAGCCACACATTCAGCTCCATCCAACTCGTCTTTTTTCGAAGTGCCGTAGGATTACCTTTCTTATTAACGAGCCTATACCGAAAACCGGCCGTTCAAGCAGGCGGCAAACTCTATTTCATCATCCTACGAGGACTTTTAGGTGCCTTTACCTTGTATTGTCTCTTCTACACGCTGGAACACCTCGGTTTGTCCTTAACGAACACCTATGGCCAGGCATTCCCGCTTTTCATCGCGGTTTTTAGCTTCTTTTTATTGCCAAATGAGGGACTTTCCAGCAAACAAGTATTATTTCTGCTGATCGGCTTCTTTGGCATCTTGCTCATTTTCCAACCCGGCAGCGGTGGATCTCTTTGGCATCACAGTACCGGAATCATCTACGCAATGGGTACGGCTTTAGGCTATTTAGCGATCAAAGAGGCCCAAAAGTATTATGACTCCCGCTGGGTCGTCGTTTCCTTTATGGGGGCTGGATTAATCGCTTCGACCATTTCCCTTTTAACGGGAACACTAGGTGGTTTTGAAAACAGCTTCGTGACGGGTGTTTGGGTGCAGCCATCCATCGCCGAATGGATCTGGGCCTTAGTGATGGGTCTTTTAGCTTTAGGCGTTCAATACTTTACCACGCAGGCGCTATTAAACGAAAAAGCCAGTGTAGTAGGCGTAGTGGGAAATAGCGCGGTTATCTTTTCAATTGCGATCGAGGTGGTGCTAGGCCACGGATTACCAGATTTGCTGACATTTCTGGGAATGGGGCTGATTGTGTGGGCGGGGTGGAAGATTAGTCGCTAGTCTTTAGTCCGGAGGGATTGAGTCCGGAGGGAATGAGTCCGGAGGGATTGAGTCCGGAGGGAATGAGTCCGGAGGGAATGAGTCCGGAGGGATTGAGTCCGGAGGGATTGAGTCCGGAGGGATTGAGTCCGGAGGGATTGAGTCCGGAGGGACATTTCATGAATGCATCCGCTTCGCGGATTCAATCTTCATACTTTATTCTTTGTGCTTTATACTTTAAATAAATTAAGCTTTAAACAAAAAATGGGACCTTTTAAGGGCCCCATTTTTAATAAAATCCTCCGGACTCATTTCCTCCGGACTTCGGACTAATTATGCTGTCGCATTATTCATCACTTCCGTTTGCTTACGGATAGACTCTAAGTGAACTAATTTGAATAGTTCTTCTACGAATTCTGGATATAAAGCTAAACCTTTCGCTTGGTTTGCACGGTCGTTGTGTAATTGCTTCCAACGATCTAATTGCAATACCGCTACGTTGTTATCACGCTTGTATTCACCTAATTTCTCTACAACTGACATACGAGCAGCAAGAACTTCTAACAATTCGCGGTCGATGTTGTCGATTTTCTCACGAAGACCTGCTAATTCATCAGAGAAGTCAGCGCCGTAGCTCGCGTTGCGAACTTCTAGGTCACGTAACATTTCGCCTAATTTCTCAGGAGTCACTTGTTGTGAAGCATCTGACCAAGCTGCATCTGGATCGCGGTGAGTTTCGATGATCATACCATCGTAGTTCAAATCCAAAATACGTTGAGACAATTCCATCAATAACGCACGCTTACCAGCCATGTGAGATGGGTCACCGATCAAAGGCATTTGAGGGAACAAACGCTTCAATTCAACCGCCATCGCCCACATAGGAGAGTTACGGTACTTTGTTTCTTGTGCATTCGAGAAACCACGGTGGATAGCACCTAATTTCTTGATACCTGATCCTTGAAGACGCTCAAAAGCACCTACCCAAAGAGCTAAATCTGGATTCACTGGATTCTTTACTAATACAGGAACGTCTACTCCTTTCAAAGCATCCGCTAAATCTTGTACGTTAAACGGGTTAACCGTTGTACGAGCACCAATCCATAAAACATCAACGCCGTATTTCAAGGCTAATTCGATGTGCTCTGGAGTAGCTACTTCAATCGCTAAAGGTAATCCTGTTTCTTTCTTTGCTTCTACTAACCATTTCAAAGCTGGTTCTCCCATCCCTTCAAAACTGCCTGGACGTGTACGAGGTTTCCAAACACCCGCTCTCATAATGTGAGCATAACCCTCCGCTTTGATACGGCGAGCGGTTTCTAATACTTGCTCTTCTGTCTCAGCTGAACAGGGACCCGCGATAATCAAGGGTTTGCCGTTCGTCTGAATCCAGTCCTGCATCGGTACAATGTCTAAATTGGCATTCATAATAATCTGACGGTTAACGAGGACTTTCGCCCCCTATTGATTTGTTTATTTATTTCTTAAGCAATCGATAATAATTCACTTATATTTGCAACAATTTTTCGCACAAATGACAAAAAAATCATCAACATCATCCTCTGCAAGTTTATCTTTTGAGGATACTAAAATAGCCTTTGCATCGAAAGACAATTTTCAGTTGAAGAAGTCCTATTGGATTTTCGCCACAATGAACCAAAATTGGCTAGTAAATTTAGGTACTTTTTTCATCAAATTATTCCTTTTCCTGCATTTTCCGGTTAAAAAAGTCATAAAAAGTACCATTTTTGCTCAATTTTGTGGTGGAGAAACCATAGATGGCTGTGAATCAACGATTCAAGAACTCGAAAAAGCAAAAATCGGGACTATTTTGGATTACTCAGTAGAGGGGGAAGAAAGCGAAAAATCGTTCCAAAATACCAAGGAGGAAATCCTAAAAACCATCCGTAAATCGGCCGAAAATCCGGCCATTCCCTTTGCCGTTTTCAAGGTGACGGGGATCTTTAAGGCAGAGCTTTTGGAAAAAGCCCAAACCGAAACAGAATTAACAGAAGAAGAGCAGGAATTATTCGATCATAGCAAGGACCTATTGATGGAGATTTGCGATCTAGCACACGCATTAAAGGTTCGCCTTTTCATCGATGCAGAAGAAAGCTGGATCCAGACAACGATCGACCAATTGACCTATGAAATGATGGCAAAATACAATCAAGAGACAGCCATCATTTACAACACGTTCCAAATGTACCGCCACGATATGCTAGCGAACCTAAAAGAGGCTATCGCAGCGGCGGAGGAAAAGAATTATTTCTTAGGAGTGAAATTAGTGCGCGGGGCTTATTTGGAAAAAGAACGCCAAAAAGCACATGAGGATGAGTATTCTGAGCCTTTACATGTTTGCAAGGAGGATACAGACCGCGATTATGATTTAGGCGTTGAATTGTGTTTAAAACAGGTAGAACGCGTACATTTCTGCATGGGAACCCACAACGAGGCGAGCTGTTTGCGACTTTGTGATGCCATGAATGCCTTACAAATCCCAAGCAATCACCCGAATATCTATTTTGCGCAATTATTAGGCATGTCAGATAACATCTCTTATAATTTAGCTGCCTCAGGCTATAATGTAGCTAAATACGTACCTTACGGCCCAGTAGATGCTGTAATGCCGTATCTATTCCGCAGAGCAGAGGAGAATAGCTCGATCGCTGGACAAACTTCCCGCGAATTTGCCCTATTACAAAAAGAAGTAAACCGCCGAAACAACGCATGAAAAATTACCGCTATTTCTTATTAAGCATCTTGATTATTGCCCTAGATCAGGGGATTAAAATAGCGGTTCATACGTGGATGGAACCGGGTTATTTTGGCCAAATTCCACTGATTGGAGACTTTTTTAAATTACACTATACCTTGAATCCGGGAATGGCCTTTGGGATTCAGATTGGTTCTATTTGGGGCAAACTCATGTTAACTAGCTTCCGAATTGTGGCCATGTTTGGGATTGGTTATTACCTGCATTCCTTGACAGTTAAAAATAGTCCTACAGGCTTATTGATTTCTGTCGCCTTGATTTTAGGGGGCGCCATAGGCAACTTGATTGATTCTGTTTTCTATGGGGTTTGGTTTAATAATGCACCAGCAGGCGCACCCATGAGCTGGTTCCATGGCCAAGTGATTGATATGTTTTTTGCGGATTTTTATGAGGGCACTTTGCCGTCTTGGATTCCTCTTTGGGGTGGGTCGTATTATTCCACGCCTATCTTTAATTTCGCTGATGCCGCCATCTTTTGCGGAGTAATGGCTATCTTGTTTTTCCAAAACAAGTTTCTCCTAAAAGACGAATAGACATGAACCAAGGCTTTTATCTCTTCTTTTTATTAGCCTTGTTAGCGGAGATCATTGGAACGATCAGCGGCTTCGGTTCCTCTATCCTATTCGTTCCTTTGGCATCCATTTTCATTGATTTCAAATTAGTCTTAGGCATCACAGCCGTTTTCCATGTGTTCAGCAATCTCTCGAAGATTTTTTTATTCCAAAAAGGGATAGATAAAACCATCGCCCTGAAACTAGGCATCCCTGCCGTACTCTTTGTCATTCTAGGGGCTTATTTAACTTCCATTATTCCCTTAAAAGAGATCGAATTAAGCATGAACCTCATCATCCTAGGTTTAACCCTATTCTTGATCTCAGGCGCAGGAAAAAAGATCAAACAGAGTAATTTCAATTTATACACGGGTGGTGTGATTTCAGGCTTTTTAGCTGGCTTAATCGGAACAGGTGGTGCGATTAGGGGAATTACTTTGGCGGCTTTTGGCCTAGAAAAAGACATCTTCATTGCCACATCTGCATTGATCGATTTAGGGGTAGATTCTAGCCGTGCGGTGGTGTATATCCTACAAGGTTACTTTACACAAGAACACCTTATACTGATTCCTTTTCTGATTGTTATCGCCATCTTAGGATCTTACCTAGGCAAAAGGATACTTACTTACATTCCAGAAAAATACTTTCATTACATCGTGCTGGGAGTAATCGGAACTATTTCCATCCTACAAACCATTCAGTATTTCAGAGCATAAAAAAAGCCCAATCGTTTCCGATCGGGCTTCCTGAATAAAGGCTGTAAGAATTACTTCTTAGGAGCTGCTGGTTTCGCTGCTGGCGCTGCTACTGGAGCCGCTGCCGCTGGAGCTGGAGCACCTGCTGCACGTGGAGTAATACCCATTTTCTTCAATACTAAGTCAGAGATATCTGCCTCAGCTGGGAAGTGCAATAACACTGGGTTAGCACCTGTACCTGGCTCGTAATTATTGAATACGAATGTATAGGCATTCTCGTTCGCTACTGCGTGCATGTTTTCTTCAATCTTCTTAACGATCGGTTGTAACAATTGCGCTTGCTTCTTTTGGATAGAAGTTTGTGCGTTTTGTTGGAACTCTTGGATCGAAGTTTGTAAGTTTTGTAATTCTTTCTCTTTGTCTTGCTTGATGATATCAGACGTGTTCGCTGGCATTTTCTCGTACACAGCAGCCTTATCTTGGAAATCTTTGATTTTCGCTTGAATCAATGTTTGGTATTGCTTCTCTGTGTTTTTCAAATCTTCCTCTACTTGCTTTGCCTCAGGCATTTGGCTATAGATTTTCTCTTGGTAGATGAATCCGATTTTTACTTGAGCCGTTGCAGGCAACGCAGCTAATCCGAAAAGTAGGCCTGCGGCCAAAATAAACTTGTTTTTCATGTGTATTGATAATTTGTTTGTGTTCTCTGTATTATTTAGGGTAAAATTAATTCTTTTTAGGACTTTTCTGCTCTTGCGCCTCCTCTTTCTTTGTTTTTTCTACCAAATTAGGATCTATCTCTAAGCCCAACTCCTCTAAAACATAGTCAGAATAGTCGTGAATAGGATTTGTGTACAATAAAACTAATCCATCGTTTGCCTTATCAAAGATGAAGTCTAAGCGTTTCGCTCTCACAACTTTTTCAATCGCTTTAGATATTTGGTCCAAAATCGATTTGTAAGCCGCTTGCTTCATTTTAAATAGCTCGCCCTCTGCTCCGAAAACTTGATTCTCAAAAGATTTCGCTTCCTTGCTCTTCGTTTGAATAGCTGCTAAACGCTGTTGCTTCAAATCTTCCGTTAACAAAAGCTCTTCCAGTTTGTACTCTTTCTCTAGCTTCTCTACGTCTTTTTTCTTCTTATCTACCTCGGCTAACCAAGTCTTGGTATTTTGATCAATTTGCTGCTGAACTTTGGCATACTCCGGCATCTTAGACGTGATAAACTCCGTATCTACATACCCAAACTTCTGCGCAAAACTTGAACTTGCAAATAATAGAATACCCAAAAATGCTAGTAAAAACCGCATCACAATTATCTAAGTTGTTGTCCAATCGAGAAAGTGAACGCTTGACGACCAAAATCCGAATCTCCCGGACGTGGTTTATCAAAGCCCATCCCATAGTCAATTCCAATCATACCGAATGCCGGCATAAAGATACGAGCACCTACTCCAGCTGATTTGTACAAATTGAACGGATTGTATTCCCCTAAAGAGGCAAAGTTATTCCCTCCCTCAGCAAAACCTAACAAAAAGATAGTAGCCGACGGATTCAATGAAACAGGATAGCGAACTTCCATTACGAATTTATTATAAGCAACACCTCCATTACCATAGGAACCTGATGGCCCAATGACGCGGTCTTTGTAACCTCTTAAGCCAACAATATCGCGGTTAAAAGAGAATCCTTGCACCATACCTGATCCACCTAGATCAAAGCGCTCAAAACGGGTTGTCTCTTTTCCTCCGTATGAACCTAAGAACCCTAAGTGCGCCCGCGTATGTAAGATAAATTTACCCACCAATGGACTAAACCAACTCGCATCCATCATCCACTTATGGTACTCAATTAAGAGATTGTCTTTATTTAAGCCTAACATACTGAACGGTGGCGTAAGCGTTCCTGATAGAGAGAAACTAGACCCAGATCGAGGGAACGTAGGATTATCTATACTATTTCGCGAAAAGTTCGTCATAAACGTTACAGACGTTGAAATACCTTGAGGATAGGCCCACGTATAATAACGATCTACATCAAAACGAGAGAACGCTAAGGAGTGACTTAAGGAGAAATAATCATCCGGCCATTTTAATCTTTTTCCTAAGCTTATCGACAAACTTGTGACATTAAAGTGAGCATCTACTAAAGAATCAGGTACGGAGTAATTTCCGTATCCACCACCATAACCACCTAGGCCACCACCGTAACCGCCGTAGCCACCGTAACCACTTCCATAACCACCGCCGTAGCCACCTAGGCCACCTTGATTAAAATTGTTATACCCTGTTTGACGAAATTTATAAGGATAAGAAATACTACTATTTAATGAGATCGAAAGGGAATTAGGTTTCTTACCTCCTAACCAAGGCTCTGTAAAGGTTAAACTGTAGTTTTGAAAAGAAGCACCATTGGCTTGAAAACGAATGGCTAATTTTTGTCCATCACCTGCCGGCAATGGGTGGTATGATTTTGTATTAAAGACATTCTTAGCTGAGAAGTTATTAAATACGACCCCTAAAGTACCTACGAAGCCAATATAACCACCCCAACCACCTGAAAGCTCGATCTGATCTGATGGCTTCTCTTCTACATTGTACTCGATATCTACTGTCCCATCTGGACGAGGAACTGGATTCGGACTAATCTTCTCTGGATTGAAATATCCAATGGTAGAAAGCTCACGTACAGTACGAATGATGGCAGATTTATTAAATTTCTGGCCTGGCAAGGTACGAATCTCCCGCATCACCACGTGATCCGAAGTTTTAGTATTACCATTCAAAGTTACCTTATTGATGGTGGCTTGCTTACCTTCTGAAATACGAATGGTCAAATCAATCGAATCACCTTCAATCGCTGTTTCAACCGGCTCTGCTCGGTAATACAAGTAACCATTATCCATATACACTGAACTTAAATCCTCACCGGGATTTGAATTCATCTTTTTGTCTAATTCTTCCGTATTGTAAACGTCACCTTTCTTTACTCCTAATACGTCATGTAAAACTGAATCCGGGTAAATATAATTACCCTCGAAACGAATGCTACGGTAATAATATTTGCGTCCTTGCTCTATATTTAATACTAGATTTATAGACTCTTTATTGAAATTACCGATGGAATCAGACTTCAATTGAAAATCACGGAAACCTAATTTATTCATCGCCGCTAGCAACTTTTCTTTGTCTTCATCCCATTTTTTAGGAACGAATTTAGACGGCTTAAATATCCGACCAAAACGAATCTGCTTTGTGTTTTTAATCTTGCGTAAAATCAACGAGCGTTGACTTTCATCGATACCATTGATAATGATTTTATTCACTTTTACTTTCTCCCCTTTATCAACCACGATTTGTAAAATCGCATTATTCCCCCGCAAAGAATCCGTCTTAATCGTAGACTTTGTCTTAGCATTTAAACGCCCTTTTTCTTGGTAATATTTACGGATGGTTAATTCTAAATTTTTACGAAGCGTTTCCGTGATGATCTTCCCTTTATAGGTCTTCATCTTTTCGTTTAAGGCTTCTTGTTCCCCTTTTCTGATTCCGGTGTATTGAATAGAAAATAAACGCGGACGCTCTTTCAACTCGATCGTTAACCAAATCTTATCCCCCTCCACTTTCGAAGCAAATATCTGTACTTCATCCAAGATTCCTTGGTTCATAATCTTCCGAATCGCAGCACCTATGGCTTCCCCAGGCACTTTGATTTTATCCCCTACTTGTAAGCCAGAGATGTTGATCATCGAAGTCCCATCGTAAAATTGAGAACCTGTTACTTGAATATCTGTAATGGTATACTCTTTCGGATCAGCATAGGAGAAACTCATATCAGGAAGAGCGGAGCCCAGGGAACGTGCTCCACCCAAAATTTGAGCGGATGCTGAATATGCACCTAGGATAAAAATAAGTAGACCTATAGCTAGACTACGGGCATTCATTAATCGGATGGCAATTGATTTTTTCATACGGGGGCCTCAGCCCTTAATTTAATTGTTCACTAATCTTTCCAAAACGTCTTTCACGCATTTGAAAGTCTATAATCGCTTCATTTAGATGTTCTTTTCTAAAATCAGGCCAAAACAAATCTTCAAAAATATACAACTCTGCATAGGCTAATTGCCATAGCATAAAATTACTAATTCGGTGGTCGCCTCCCGTCCTAATCATCAAATCTGGATCAGGCATTCCAGCCGTAGCTAAGTACTCATTTATCGTATCAGCATTAATGGATGCTGCGTTTAATTCGCCACTTTTTACTTTCTCTGCTATCTGCTGAGTCGCTTGCACTAGATCCCATTTACCGGAATAAGACAAGGCTAAATTCAAGGTTAAACCCTTGTTGTTTGCCGTCTTCTCCATCGCTTTTTCGAGTTCAACGCGAGATGAGGCTGGTAATTTACTTAAATCCCCAATGGCTTTTAGGCGAATATCTTTCTGAATCATTCCAGGCAATTCGTCCTTTATGGCACTGACTAGCAAACTCATTAAAGCGGTCACTTCTGCTTTCGGGCGATTCCAATTCTCTGTAGAAAAGGCATATAAGGTCAAAAACTTTACGCCTAATTCACCACAACCCTCTATCGTCTCACGTACCGCTTTCAAGGCAGATCTATGTCCAAAAACACGATCCATGATCCCTTGTTGCTTTGCCCAACGTCCATTACCATCCATAATAACGGCGATGTGAACAGGTACATTACGTAGGTCAATTAACTCTTTCAATTTCTAAAGGATTTGCATTCAGTAAGGGGCAAATGTACTCATATTGGCCACCCTATCCAATTAAAACTTGTTAATAGGTAGGACAAAAAACGGATTGAATGGTATAAGTCACCGTTAAGGAGGAATTTAAAAATTGATCTCCTTTCGATAGATTAAAAGATGATTCGCCTCCATCTGCCAATGGGCGATCCAATGCATCCGTAAAGGTTTTTCTAGCTCCCAAGTCCCATTGGATACCCCAACTAGGAGATAATTGATATTTGAATCCTATTCCAAAAGGCAAAGCATAATTCATCTTTGTTTTTGTCCGGAATCCTGTTCCATTTTCTTGACCAGTAACACGCGCAAAAACGGTAGAAGCACCCACATAGAAATAAGGAGTCCAATTATTCACGCGTCTAACCGAATTTTGGTAATTCAAGAAATTATATTCCACTAAGGCATCTATTCCGAAAATTGACGTAGCAAAATTAGTAGCCGGAAGAGAGACTGTTGTAGGCGAAACTCGATTTCCAGTACCTCCACGCAAATCAGTCATGACCGTTTGTAAGCGGTAAGCAAATGTGGGATTATTTTGATAACGCACTTGAAGATTTAAGGCAGGACGAGTCATTGCAAACTCCTTATTGTTGGGCAACGTGTGCCAATTTGCCCAAGTACCGTGGTACAAGGAACCACCTAAGCCTGCGCCGTAAGACCAACGTTGCGCACTTGCGGACAAGGTAAACAACGTAAATAAAATCACTAAATAGAGGTTCTTTTTCATCAATCTACAAAGATAAGCATCTGATTCTAATTTACTATAATTAATCGCTTGGTTATTCTAGCTCCGGTAGAGGTAGCTAAACTAACCAAATAATTTCCAGGGGGGAAATTCCTCAAATCGACCGAATAGGTATACGTACCACTGAGCACTTCACCTCCAAAAATTGATCCCACTTTTTGACCTTGCATATCAAATAAGGCTAATTCTACTCGCATAGGCTCAAATGCCGCAAATTGAATGCGAACTTGAGTAGACGCTGGGTTAGGCGCAGGATCAAGTAACGTAACTTTCACCCCGGCCTCAGCGATGAGCGGAGAATTCAAGAAGATAGGTAATCGATCAAATGATTTCTTAAAAATACTATTTGTGCTCGTTTGGGATAAACCTAAATGATCAGACAAAATGGTCGAATAGACTTGGCGGTAATCAAAATTAGCTTTCAAATCGCCATTGGAATCCAGGTTAACCAAATTAGGATTCTCCCCTATCAAGCCTCCACGTACCGTATTTCCAATGACAAATAGCGGAGCTGCCGTTCCATGATCGGTTCCTGTGGTACCGTTTTGATTTACTCTACGACCAAATTCCGAGAAAGTCATCAAAGTCACTTTATCCCCTTTGTTTTGGGTTTTTAAATCTTTCTGAAAGGCCGTCACTGCATCAGAAATTTGTTTCCAAAGGTTAGCGTGCTGATTCAATTGATTTGCATGGGTATCAAATCCTCCAATCGTGCATAAATAGACCGGTGTTTCTAATCCTCCTGAAATTAATTTAGCTACGATACCCAGTTGCTTCGCTAAACTCGTGGCAGGATAAGTCACTGAGTTTGCTCCTTTCAGGGCACCATCCCGAATCACTTTCGAATATTGAATCGACGTACTAGAAATTTGTTTCAAAAAGGCTAATTCCTCCCCAGCTAACGTTGCGGGTGGAATCTCATCATCCGCTAAAGTACCAGAAACCAATTGATAGAATAAAGCAGGATCCTCAAAAACCGTTCCAAAACGACCGATATCGGATTGAAACAAAAGGGATTCGACCGATCCTAATTGGATCGCCATCGGTTGAGAGGGCATCGTTATGGGATAGGCTGGGTATTTTTCTGCTAAATAACGGGCAGCCCAACCCTCCTCCCAGACCACATTCGCATCGGAGCCCGTATTCCAAATATCAGTGGCACGGAAGTGTGATCTATTCGGGTTTGCGTAGCCTACGCTTTGGACGATAGCTACATTCCCCTGGTCGTACAAGGATTTTATCCCGGTCATCGAGGGATGCAAATACATTCCGTTTTTAAGAACTAAGGCATCCGTTTTTTTGATGGCGATGTCTGGTCTTTTGGCAAAATAAGTGTCATTTTCCGCCGGAATCACGGTATTTAAACCATCATTCCCACCTGCTAATTGTATGATTACTAACACGTTTCCGGCAGGGACTGAAGCCGCTAAACCAGCAGGCAATGTCGCATAGGCTTGACCCGGAATTCCCGCAATGCCTAATCCTACGCCTCCTGAAAGAAGCGCCATTTGCCTTAAAAATTCTGAGCGAGATAGATCTTTTTTCATCCTTAGCAAAGTTGAAATTCAGGTAAACGCATCACTGCTTTGAAAAATTGCTGCAGATTCGCGCTTACTCCAGCAGTGTAAGTGGAATAGTTTTTCACAATCGTACCGGCCAGCAATGTTTCTAATAAAAAGGCTTTCTTCTTCGCAGATACGGGAAAAGCTAAAAACAACGCACACACATCATCGACAAATTCCACCGCTTTCTCTGAATTACTAAATGTTTGAGCAAAAGGAACAGGCACTAATTTACCTGTAACAGCCACTCCATTATAGCGCTTTCCAGTAATCAATGAATCCGTAAATCCACCCCGGTAGGAATAGGTAGTAGACGAAATCCACTCCCGCTGACCCGGCCACCCCGCCACATCAGGCGGTTGAAAGAGTTGCATCTGAAGTACTTTCGACATATCATACAGGTTGATGTAATCAGGTGCTGTTAGTTCTAGGAGTTTGGATGCTCCTACCATTAATTCTGTCGGATTCTTGATTTTACTACCAAGGTAGGCTGGTGTAAAAAACTCATCCGAAGTAAATAAGAATTTAAGCAAAGGCTTTATTTCATAATTAGCCGAGCGTAAAACGGCTGCCATTTGTAAAACGAAAGCTTCGTTTGGCTTATAATAAACGAATTCTTTGTAGAGTTTTCGACAGATAAATTCTGCGGTGGCTTTCTGCTCAAAGATGTGATCAATCAAGGTATTGACATCAAACTTAGCCGTCTTACCTAAAACGGTAACGGAGGCTTCTGTATACCAACGGGTTGCAACAAAATTAGCTTTCAAACCGCTTACCTGCCAGCCGGATAATACTTTAGCCGCCTGCTTTACGTCAGTTTCTGTATAGTTGCCTATACCCATGGTGAATAATTCCAACAGCTCGCGCGCATAATTTTCATTCGGAGCAGATCCGCGGGAATTGTTGCCGTCTAAGTAGATCAGCATGGATGGATCGATGGAGATCTCTTTCACTAATTGTTTGAAATTCCCAAACGCATATTTCCTAAATAGGGCATTTTGAGCGTACATGTTTTGGGGATAAGTCACTTTATCCCGCTCATTTGCAAAATGATTATGAAAGAAGAGGACCATTTTCTCCCGCATATTCAGGCCCTCTTTATGCATCAAATTAAACCACCAATAATTGAACTCCCGGTACCAAGTCCCCGTTTCGCCTGATGTTGTCTGAGACGCAGCGGGTACGGTGTTAACCCAAGTATTAGGAGGGGCTGGGGCAGGATTATCTTTCAATAAAGTGGCGTCCAACAAATCCACAAAAGTCCCGTAGCCTTGGGCAAGCGTTAAGTTATTCTTAGAATAACCGAAAAGGGTTCTTCCTAATAAATGACTCACATGGGTTGCATTCCAAACTGCCATATTAATTAATGAATTTAATTCTCAAAGTCGTATCTGGCTTGGAGAAACGTTGAACGCGCACATCAAGTGAATTAGCGGCTTTCATTACTCGCTGAGGGACCGCCACTTGATCGAAGAAAACAGGATCAGCTTCGACTAGATCCACTAACTGTTTTTTACCTTTCTCCCCCTTAATTAAGAGATAATAATGAATTTCGCTTTTGTGTTTTGCGTCCGTGTATTTCTTTCGGATTGACCCATTCCAGGCCATCTCTGTGATTTCGTCAGCGTCGTTGTACACTTTTTCGGACCAAATATTGGGCAAAAAGATTTGTGCTGCGAAAGCCATTCCCGTCATAGCGATGAGAATAGAGCCGAAATTTTTGCCAAAAAAATCATCCTTGTTCGCCGATGCACCTCCACCCATACCACCGAAAAGGGGCATTTTTAATTTTTTGCGGGGAGCTCTACGCGGTGGAACTGGAATGTCTGACATTTTGTTGAGTAGTTTAATTTACAAATCAAGTAATTTTGATTGGATTCTAACATTTTTTCGGATTAATTTATCGATTATAGTTAGGATAAAATTTCAAATTGGTAAATTGCCTTTTCATTTTTTCCAAACGCCTAACAAGCATAGATTATTATAATGATTTCATTCATCAGTAAATCGGTAACGAAAATTTTTGGCACGAAATCAGAGCGCGACATTAAAGCGTTGATGCCCATCGTTGAGAATATAAAAAACGAGTACGCTAAATTAGCTAGCTTGACCGATGACGAATTACGCGCTAAAACGGCGGAGTTCAAATCGCGCATCGCCGCTTTTTTACAAAATATAGATTCCCAAATCATCGCATTACACACCTCAGCTGAGGAAACAGAGGATGTAGATGCAAAAGACCGTTTTTTCCAAGAAATCGATGCACTTCAAGTAGAGCGTAATTCAAGCTTAGAAGTAGTATTAATGGAAATCTTGCCTGAAGCTTTCGCGGTGGTGAAAGAAACGGCGCGTCGTTTCACAGAAAATAAACAATTAGTTGTATCAGCAACCGTAGAAGATAAATTCATCGCTTCTAAGAAGAAGAATGTGGTGATTGAGGGAGAGAAAGCAATTTGGAAAAATCAATGGTTAGCCGCTGGAAATGAAATTACCTGGGATATGGTGCACTATGATGTGCAGCTAATCGGGGGTATCGTATTACACCAGGGAAAAATTTCTGAGATGGGTACGGGTGAGGGAAAAACACTCGTTTCGACTCTGCCTACCTACTTAAATGCCTTAGCGGGTCGCGGGGTTCACTTAGTAACAGTGAATGATTACTTAGCGAAACGTGACTCGGAATGGAACGCGCCTTTATTTGAATTCCACGGTTTAAAGGTGGATTGCATCGATAAGCACGAACCGAATACAGAAGAGCGTCGTGTCGCTTATATGGCGGATATTACGTATGGTACGAATAATGAATTTGGCTTTGATTACTTGCGTGATAACATGGCGCGTAGTTTAGAGGATCAAGTCCAAAGACCCCACCATTTCGCAATGGTCGATGAGGTCGATTCCGTGTTAATCGATGATGCAAGAACGCCATTGATTATCTCTGGACCGATTCCAAGAGGTGACGAACAAGAGTTCGAAACGTTCCAACCACGTATTCACAAATTAGTAGAAGCACAGAAGCAGATCGTTCAAAACTTCTTAGTGGAAGCAAAGAAATTGATCGCCGCAGGTGATAAGAAAGAGGGTGGTTTAGCCCTATACCGTGCGTACAAAGGTTTACCTAAGTCGAAGCCGTTGATCAAGTTCCTTTCCGAAAACGGAATGAAGCAATTGATGAACGAGACCGAGAGCACATTCTTGGCAGACAATCAAAAATTAATGCCTGAGGCAGTAGCGCCGTTATTGTTCACGATCGAGGAGAAGAACAACCAGGTAGAGATGACCGAAAAAGGCTTGGAATTCATGAGTGGCAACACCGAGAATCCGAACTTCTTCGTACTACCGGATTTGTCTATCGATTTAAACAAGATAGAACAAAACAAGGAATTATCTGACGCTGACCGTTTGGGCGCGAAGGAGCAATTGATCCAAGAATATAACGAGAAAGCATCGCGTATCCACACGGTGAGCCAATTATTGAAGGCCTATACCCTATTCGAGAAGGATACGGAATACATCTTAGTAGATGGCAAGGTGAAAATCGTAGATGAGCAAACGGGTCGTGTAATGGAAGGCCGTCGTTATTCGGATGGTTTACACCAGGCGATTGAGGCGAAGGAAGGCGTGAATGTAGAAGATGCGTCCCAAACCTATGCCACCGTTACCCTCCAAAATTATTTCCGTATGTACCACAAATTAGGTGGTATGACAGGAACGGCGGAGACGGAAGCGGGCGAGTTTTGGACGATCTATAAACTAGATGTCGTTTCGATTCCTACGAATCGCGTCATTCAACGTAAGGACCACGAAGATAAAGTGTACCGCACGGTGCGCGAAAAGTATAACGCGGTAGCAGAAGAGATTCAAGAATTAGTAGCCAGCGGACGTCCAGTCCTAGTCGGTACGACTTCGGTAGAGAACTCAGAATTATTGAGCCGTTTGTTAACGATTCGTAAGATTCAACACAATGTTCTTAATGCCAAACAACACGCACGCGAGGCGGAAATCGTCGCAGAAGCGGGTCAATCAGGCAAGGTAACGATCGCTACGAATATGGCAGGTCGTGGTACCGATATTAAATTAAGTATAGAATCTAAAGCCGCTGGTGGTCTTGCGATCATCGGTACGGAGCGCCACGAATCACGTCGCGTCGATCGCCAGTTGCGTGGTCGTGCGGGTCGTCAAGGAGATGTGGGTTCGTCACAGTTCTTTGTTTCCTTAGAGGATAACTTGATGCGTCTTTTCGGATCAGACCGTATCGCGAAAGTGATGGACCGCCTGGGAATGGAAGAAGGCGAAGTGATTCAACACTCGATGATTACGTCGTCGATTGAAAGAGCACAGAAGAAGGTGGAAGAGAATAACTTTGGCATTCGTAAACGTCTATTAGAATACGATGACGTCATGAATTACCAACGTAACGCTATCTATAAGCGTCGTCAAAACGCCCTATTAGGCGAGCGCCTTTCTTTAGATATCATCAACATCTTGTTCGACGTATGCCGCGACATCGCGACGCAGTTCACAAACTACGATGATTTCGAATTGAAAACGATTGAATTATTAGGAATGGAACCGCCATTCGAGGCGTCAGCGTTCAATAAACTGAGCAATGACCAAAGAACGGAACAATTATTCCTAGCGGCAGAGCAACATTACAAGTCGAAAAACGAGGTCATCGCCTCTCAGGTCATTCAGGTGGCTCAAGAAGCGAAACAACACGGCTATTCTGGCATTCAAGTGCCGATTAGTAATGGCCAAATGACGACAGGTATCGTCGTAGATGCAGACAAAACGATTTCAACACAAGGTAAAGAAGTGGTCAAAGAGATGGAGAAATTCATCACCTTATCGCTGATCGACCAAGAGTGGAAAGAGCATTTGCGTGAGATGGATGATTTGAAACAATCCGTTCAAAACGCGGTATTCGAACAAAAAGATCCTT
The DNA here is from genome assembly GCF_042715595.1 of Aquirufa esocilacus. NCBI lineage: Bacteria > Pseudomonadati > Bacteroidota > Cytophagia > Cytophagales > Flectobacillaceae > Aquirufa > Aquirufa esocilacus. Next base: position 113,469 of record NZ_JBBKXX010000003.1, read on the forward strand.
TATTGATCTACAAATTCGAATCCGTTAACTTGTTCCAACGTTTCGTTTCCCGTGTGAACATGGATACCATCAGCTTTGTGATCAAAGCCGAAATTCCAGCGGTTCAACAAACGAATCAATCCGCAGCCAAAGCACCGAAAGAGAAAGCACCTAAATTGCAAATGAGCAAAGACGATGCCATTTCTTCTTTATTAGGTGGCCTAGCCGGTTCTCAAGAGGAATACCACGAACCATCTACCCCATCGGTAGAGCGAGCGGCACCTCGCCAAGCCATCAAAATTGCAGATCGTAACCAACGCGTGACTGTTCAATACGCTGACGGAAGCATCAAAGAAGATGTGAAGTACAAGACGGTGGAGCAAGATGTGGAAAGTGGGAGAGCGGTGGTGATAGCATAGTGCGCTTTTGCGCTGCGCGCAAAACGGCGCGACTATGCTAGTCCGGAGGAAGATAGTCCGAAGTCCGGAGGAAAATACGAATTGAGTCCGGAGGAAGGATAGAAATATATAAAAGAGCCCTAGGTGCCCCCCTTTGGCTCTTTTTTTTATATTATATCTTGAAAATACATCTATTTACTTCGGACTTCGGACTCTCTCCCTACGGACTAACTAAATAAGAACGATGTCGTCGGCGTTAGCGACCTCCACCCCTTTTCCGGCCTCCTCCAGCTCTGCCTTCGAGCATCTAGCTCTTGCAATGGCAAATGGAGTTTTAGTGGAATCCAATAATTCGATGACCTCGCCTTTCATGAAATCACCTAAGATTTCAGTGATGCCTACGGAAAGAAGGCTTTTGCGAGAAGTGATCGCTTTGACGGCGCCTTTGTCTAGGACGACTTTGCCGGTGATGAGGCTGCCGGCGGCGAGCCATTTTTGGCGGGCTGTTAAGCTGGCTTTGCCTGCTTCGAAGACCGTGCCTATTTTTTCGTGTAGGGCGTCTACGATTCCGCCTGCGTTATCTAATCCAAAAATCACGACTTTGATACCTAAGCGCATGGCAAGGCGGGTGAATGTTAGTTTCGAGATCATGCCGCCTAAACCGGTAGATGAGGTATCAGAGGAAACGACGGATAAAGTGGAGGCGTCGATTTTAGGCACGTGGCGGATGATTTCGCCGTTTGCGTCTAAGAGGCCGCCTACGGAAGTAGATATTAAGAGTTTTTCTGCGCCAAAGCCGGTAGCGATCAAGGTCGCTAGTTCGTCGTTGTCAGAGAATTTTAGTTCGGTGTTAGAGACTACGTCATTTTCGTTTGCGATGGGAATGACGTTGCTTTTCCACAGTTCCGTGTAGGTTTCCTTTAGTTGTAGGAAAGATTCGCGGTTGGAAAAGTGGTGGCGTTCGCAAAGCGATTGGGCGATGGCGATGCCGTATTTTGAGAAATACTGGTTGTATTTTGCAATGAGGATCGGGTTTCCGATCGCTGCAGCGGCTTTTCGTTCAGAAAGGGTGCCTTTGTAATTCGTTAAAAAAGCTTTTCCAGCGGCCACGGCTCCGGAGGAGACGAGGACGATGTGGTAGTCTTTTGCGAGGCTAGAAACCTGGGCTGCGATCTTTTCCAACGTCTGCTCATTCACCTCCCCATTTTTGTGGGTGATGGAGGAGGAACCGAATTTGATGACAAGAATGGGCCTAGACATACCGCAATTTACGTTAAATTGTGGGTTTCTGAAAATGGCAGGTGCTTTTTAGGGCTTTGGTTAGTCTTCTGAGGTAGGCAGACCGGGGAATATCGATAGCGCCGTAACGCAATACGTTATCGTTCATGAATTGCGAATCTAACAACTGGTAGTTTTGTTCGCGCAGGATTTGGATCAAATAATGAAAGGCGACTTTAGAGGAATTAGAGACAAAGGAGAACATCGATTCGCCAAAAAATACGGCCCCTAAAGAAACGCCATATAAACCTCCCACCAGTTTATCTTCTTGCCAGGCCTCCACTGAATGGGCTAAACCCATAGAGTGTAATTCCGTGTAGGCTGCGATCAATTCTTCGGAAATCCAGGTTTCATCTTCCGTAGGACGGGGCAAGGCACAATTGCGCATGACTTGCTCGAAACAGGTGTCTACGCGGATCTCGAAGCGTTTTTGGTTGATGATGGGCTTCAGCGATTTGGCAGGCTTATAACTCTGAATGGGAATGATTGCACGGGGATCTGGACTATACCAAAAAATCTCTCCAGTCTCTTCCGCCATGGGAAACATACCCGATGCGTAGGCATAGACTAGGGTTTCGGCGGTGAGTGGAGTGGAGGCTTCCATGAAATAATTACTTGATTATTGGGATTTAAACGAAGATTTCACGAAATTCGACCCTTAAATGCGATTGTCACTTGACAAAGCTTTGGCAAAACTAAAGAATGACGTTTACTAATTCAAATTATTACTCCACCTCTCCTCTTCGACGAAGGAGACGATTCATCTTCCGGGTCTGATACCCTGAAGGTGTTTGTATAATTTGTTTCATTCTTTTTTACGTTCTTAAATGAATAAATATACCGTTCAAGTGGCTAGCGAACAACATTTCGCCCTAGCCGAATCCATCTGCCACGAGATGGCTGAATCAGCCAAAGCCCGCGGAACCGGAATTGCCAAGCGTACCCCAGAATACCTTCAAGAAAAAATGTCAGAAGGCAAAGCGATCATCGCAACTGATGACGTAGACGGCTCTTTTGTGGGTTTCTGTTATGTAGAAACCTGGCAACACGGGAAGTTTGTGGCGAACTCTGGTTTGATCGTAAAACCGAGTTACAGACAGTTTGGTGTGGCGAAAGCAGTAAAGGAACGCGCCTTTGAGTTATCGCGCACTCGGTATCCGGACGCTAAAATCATTGGTATCACGACGTCCCTAGCGGTGATGAAGATTAACTCTGACCTAGGTTACGAACCCACGACTTTTGCAGAGTTGCCGGTGGATGATAATTTCTGGAAAGGATGTGAGTCCTGTGTGAATTTTGACATCCTGACGAGAACAGAACGCAAGACCTGTTTGTGCACTGGAATGATTTACGATCCAGAGAATCCGGATAAGAAAACACCGGAGGAAAAAGACGAGAAATGGCTATTCTTGAAGAATATCGCCGATTTCACGCGTTTGAAGAAGTTTAAAGAAAAATTATTACAGCCTTTCACAAAGAAGGCAAAATAGAAATAATATGAGCAAGCCTAAAGTAATTCTAGCGTTTAGTGGTGGTTTAGACACCTCCTTTTGTGTGAAATATTTAACGGAAGAGCGCGGCATGGAAGTGCACTCAGCCTTAGTGGACACGGGTGGTTTCTCTCCGGCGGAGTTGAAAACGATCGAGGAGAAAGCCTATTCGCTGGGTGTGACTTCGCACGTGACGTTAGATGTGGTGGAGGAATATTACCAGGATTGTTTGAAGTATTTAGTCTACGGAAACGTCTTAAAAAATAATACGTATCCCCTTTCTGTCTCTGCTGAGCGCGTTTTTCAAGCTACAGCAGTCGCTAAGTATGCTGCCAAATTAGGAGCCAAAGCCATCGCGCACGGAAGTACAGGCGCGGGTAACGACCAAGTTCGTTTCGATGTGGTGTTCAGAATCCTAGCACCTGAGTGCGAGGTGATCACGCCTATCCGCGACTTGCAATTATCGAGAGAAGCAGAAATCGAATTCTTAAAATCGAAAGGCGTGGTGCAAGAGTGGCACAAGTCGACTTATTCGATCAATAAAGGCCTTTGGGGTACATCAGTGGGTGGAAAAGAAACCTTGACTTCTGACGGTTATTTACCTGAAGAGGCTTGGCCTACTCAATTAACAAAGACTGCTCCTGAGAAAATCAGCTTGCAATTCGAAGCGGGTCAATTAGTCGGTTTAGATGGAAAGAAATTCCCATCGACTGTGGCTGCGATCCGTGAGTTGACGGAAAGAGCGGGTGCTTTCGCGATTGGCCGTGACATCCACGTGGGTGACACGATCATCGGGATTAAAGGACGTGTGGGCTTTGAGGCTCCAGCGCCTTTGATCATTATTAAAGCACACCATTTATTAGAGAAACACGTATTGACGAAGCACCAATTGTATTGGAAACAAAACATCGGTGATATGTACGGAACGCTATTACACGAAGGCCAATTCCTAGAGCCAGTGATGCGTAATTTCGAAACGTTCTTAGCGGATACGCAAGGCAATGTGACGGGTACGGTTTATGTGACCTTATCTCCTTACCAATTTATGGTGACGGGAATGGAATCGAAATATGATTTGATGTCGTCTGTTTTTGGGGCGTACGGAGAGATGAACAAAGCGTGGACAGGTGACGATGTGAGAGGATTCTCTAAAATCGCGTCGAACCAAACGATGATCCACCGGAAAGTTAACGAACAATAAGATGGCAAAGATCGGAATCGTAGGGGCCGCAGGCTACACTGGAGGCGAATTACTAAGAATCTTAGTGAATCACCCGGATGTGCATTTGACCTGTATATTATCGAATTCACAGGCGGGAAAATTGATCTCGGATGTGCACACGGATTTATTGGGCTCAACGCATTTACGTTTTTCCAAAGACCTAACACCCGTAGACGTCCTCTTCTTATGTTCTGGACACGGCGAATCGAAGAAATTCTTAGCCGCGAACGACATTCCTTGGCACACGAAAATCATCGATTTAAGCACGGACTTCCGCGATGAATCCGAAGGCTTCGTCTATGGTTTAGCTGAGTTCCAAAAAGAAAAGATCCAATCCGCGACCAAAATCGCGAACCCTGGTTGCTTCGCCACTTCGATCGAATTAGCCCTTTTGCCTCTAGCGGCAGCTGGATTAATCACCGAAGACGTGCACGTTTCAGCGATCACCGGTTCGACTGGCGCGGGTCAATCGCTTTCGCCTACTAGCCATTTCTCCTGGAGAAATAACAATGTGAGTGTGTACAAGACGTTTACGCACCAGCATTTGGCAGAAATTAAACAGACTTTAGGTACTCAGCAGGCCATCCATTTTATCCCCTACCGCGGCAATTTCTCGCGTGGGATCATGGCAAATGTGTACACGCCTTACAGCGGGACGCAGGAACAGGCCGAAAAACTATACGAAGATTTCTACGCGAATTCGCCCTTCGTTTTCCTTAGCCCAGAGGCGGTGGATGTGAAACAAGTGGTGAATACGAACAAGTGTTTTCTTCATTTACAGGTCCATGAGGGCCAAATCCTCATCAGCTCCGTGATCGACAACTTGATCAAAGGTGCGTCCGGCCAAGCGGTTCAGAATATGAATTTGATGCTGGGGTGGGAGGAAGATGCTGGATTGAAATTAAAAGCCATTGGCTTTTAAAAAATTGTGAATGGTAAGTGGTGAATGATAAATGTTCCCTCCGGACTCATTTCCTCCGGACTGCCCACTGCCCACTGACAACTGACAACTGAATTATGAACTTATTCAACGTATACCCCCTCTACGACATTGAGCTTGTAAAAGCGAAAGGAAGTACGGTGTGGGACAAAAACGGCCAGGAATACCTGGATTTATATGGTGGTCACGCGGTGATTTCCATCGGACACTCGCACCCTACCTATGTGAAGCGAATGACGGAACAGCTAAACAATATTGGCTTCTACTCGAATTCGATTATCATTTCAGGTCAACAAGAGTTGGCGGAGAAGCTGGGTCGCGTGTCTGGATACGAAAATTATACCCTATTCTTAACGAATTCAGGAGCGGAATCGAATGAGAATGCCTTAAAATTAGCCTCGTTTCATACGGGTCGTAAGAAAGTGGTAGCGTTTTCGAAGGCTTTCCACGGGAGAACGGCTGGGGCTGTGGCGGTGACGGATAATCCGAGCATTGTGGCGCCTATTAATGACTCGTCTCATGTGAGTTTCTTGCCATTTAATGGTTTGGAGGGATTGGAAGCGGGGATTACGGAAGAAACGGCGGCGGTAATTGTGGAAGGAATTCAAGGTGTGGGAGGTATTCAGGTGGCGAGCGATGCGTTTTTACAGGCGTTGAGAAAGCGTTGTGATGAGACGGGGGCGCAATTGATTTTGGACTCAGTGCAGTGTGGCTATGGCCGTTCTGGACAATTCTTTTCACATCAGTTTGCCGGAATTCATCCGGATATGATGACGACTGCCAAAGGTATGGGCAATGGCTTCCCTATCGGTGGTGTGTTAATCGCGCCACATATTCAGGCGAGTTATGGCTTGTTGGGTACGACTTTTGGGGGGAATCACCTGGCTTGTACGGCAGCAAATGTGGTGCTGGATGTGATTCAAGAAGAAAAGTTGATCGAGAATGCGGCGAAGATAGGTGACTATATTCAGAAAGAGCTGAAAGGCATCCATGGAATTACGGAAGTGAGAGGTCGCGGTTTGATGATCGGGATTGAGGTAGAACAGCCTGTGGGGACCGTGAGAGATGCTTTATTGTTTAAAGAACACCTCTTCTGCGGTTATTCAGGGAAACATACCTTGCGTCTTTTGCCTAGCTTAGCGATCGATCAGAAAATTGCGGATCAATTTTTACAAAGTTTAAAAACGGTTTTAGCAAATTAACCCTTGCTTTTGAACTAGAAATGTGATTATTTTGCGTTTCTTTGTTCAAAACACAAGAGCAAAATAAAGAGTAAAAACAACTATTTATCCTTATAATGGCATTAATTACAAAAATTAGAGAGAAGTCTGGAGTAGCGGCGGCGGCGATTGCTATCAGTTTAGTATTGTTCCTAGTAGGAAGTGATATTTTCCAAGGTAAATCCTCTTTGTTCGGGTCTAACTCGCAAGAAGTAGGTGAAATCGCTGGAGAAAGCATCATGATCCAAGATTTCCAAAAGAAAGTAGAAGAAGCTACTCAGAATTATACTGCCCAAACGGGTAAAGGTCCATCTGAGCAAGAAGCGAGCATGATTCGTGACCAAGTTTGGAACCAACTAATCCTAGACATCGCATACAAGAAAGAATTCGATGCCTTAGGTATCAAGGTTTCTGACGAAGAATTAATCGACATGGTGCAAGGAAACAACATCCACCCATCTGTTCGTCAGCAATTCACTAACCCTCAAACGGGTCAATTCGATAAGATGTTCGTGGTTCAGTTCTTAAAGAACTTGAAAACATTGCCAGTAGAGCAACAACAAGCGTGGGATCGTTTTGAGAAGTCTATCTCTCAAGATCGTATCCGTGCAAAATACGAGAACTTGATGCGTATGTCTAACTACGTAACTCAAGCAGATGCGGCGAAAGAATACCAATCGCAAACAGCGAAGTTCAATTCGAAGTTCTTATTCGTTCCGTTCTTCTCTATCGCTGATTCTAGCATTAAGGTACAAGATTCTCAATTAGAGGAGTATTTAGCGAAACACAAAGACGAGTTCAAAGGAACGAACACCCGTTCTATCCAATACGCTACGTTCCCAGTGATTCCTACAAAACAAGATACAGTAGAGTTCTATAACTCTATCAAGAAGTTAGCGAAAGATTTAGCGGTAGCGCAAAACGATTCAGCTTTTGCGATGTTAAACTCGGATGTTCGTACTCCATATTTAGTTTCTTATTCAGAAATTCCTGAAGCGGTTAAACCTCTATTAGGAACTTTCCAAGTAGGTGGAATTTACGGACCATTCAGAAATGGCTTATCTTATTCCATCTATAAATATGGTGGTGTAAAGAAAGATACCTTATTCACGATGCGTGCTAGCCATATCTTGATCGCACCAGCGAACAAGACAGATTCAGCAAAAGCACAAGCGAGAACACGTGCAGAAGGAATTTTGGCACAAATCAAAGGAGGCGCAAGCTTCGAGACTTTGGCCCAAATGAACGGAATGGACGGATCTGCACAACAAGGTGGTGATTTAGGTTATTTCAAAAATAACGGTTCGATGGCTCAGTCATTCGAAAAAGCGTTGTTCGGTTTCAATGGCGCTGGTTTAATGCCAGGTGTAGTAGAAACTGAATTTGGTTTCCACATCGTGAAAGTAACAGACGCGAAAACAAACACCAGCTATAAGTTAGCCGCGATCAACAAAACGATTGCGCCATCTCAAGCGACTATGGATAAAGTGTTCACGACGGCTGATGCGTTTGCGAATGCAAATGGCAACTTAGCTTCGTTCGAAGTGGCTTTGAAAAAAGACAAAAACTTAATCATGATGCGCGCTGAACGTTTGACAGAGAATGCATCTGCGGTAAATAACTTATCGAACGCACGTGAAATCGTACGTTGGGCATTTGATGACAACACGGCAGTAGGCGATGGTTCTAAGAAAGTATTTGAGCAAGATTCTCAATACATCGTGGCGTATGTGACGGGTAAGTCTGAGAAAGAGAATGTGAAAGTAGAAGACTTCCGCATCGAATTAACGGCTTTAGTTCGCAATCAATTGAAAGGCGAAATGATCGCTAAGAAATTAGAGAACAAGAAAGGTTCATTAGAGCAAATCGCACAGGCTTATGGCGCGGGTGCTTTAGTAGAAACGGTTCAAGATATTACGTTAGCGAGTGGTATGTTAAATACAGCGGGTCCTGATGCAATTGCATTAGGTCGTATCGCAGGTTTGAAAAACGGTAAGCGTTCGAAAGTATTCGTAGGAGATAACGGCGTGTTTATCGCGGAGAAAATCAGCGGAGCACCGGCACCAGCTTTAGCGGATTACTCTTCTTACAAGAACCAAATCCAAATGATGAACACACAACGTTCTTCATTCTACATTAACGAAGCAATTAAAGAAAATGCGAACATCGTAGACAAGCGCTACAAGTTCTATTAAGATTTAGAATTTTCGATTAGAAAAGCATTCTGCAAGGGATGCTTTTCTTGTTTAACACGATATGAAGACGAACTTGAATCGTTTTGGTTCTTATTACCTGATCGGAATCGGCCTCCTGCTGATGGCGCTTAGCCCCCTTGTGCGTGGTCGCTTTGACCTAAGCGAAGATGGTAAGTATACTTTGAGCGAATCGAGTGAAGTCATCTTAAACAGTATCGATTCCCCACTGCTCATTCAAGTGTATTTAGGTGGAGATGATTTGCCGGGAGGTTTTGAACGTCTCCAAAAAGAAACCTTGGATTTGCTGGCTGATCTAAAATCTGTGAGCGCAGCGAATATCGAAGTACAAGTTGTCGATGTCTACGATGAATATCCCACAGATGAGGCGCGGGCTGCCTTGACACGTACGTTGGATTCTTTAGGCATCCCTCCTACTAATTTAGTCCATAAGGACAATGGCAAGCAGGTGCAACAACTCGTGTTTCCAGGTCTTGTTATCTCGAAAGGGGCGTTAAAAACGGGGGTACTTTTATTAAAAGGAAATAAATTAGCGGGGCCTGAAGAGATCATCAATCAGTCGATTGAGGGATTAGAATTTGAGATCGTTCAGGCAATCCAAACTTTGTTACCCCAAGAGCGCAAGAAGATCGGCTTCTTCGTTGAATATTCATCTACCCCGGCGATTGCACAGATTGATCTAATTAACAGCTTAAAACGCAAATATGACCTATTCCCGGTCGACTTAGCAGCCTCTCCTACTTTGGACGGCTTAGATGCCATCTGTGTGCTGCAACCGACCCGCGAATTCAGCGAGTCTGATGCGTATAAAATTGATCAGTTTATTGTCAAAGGCGGTAAGGCACTATTCCTGATGGATGGGGTGAAAATCGATACATTGGAGAATCAAGGTCTGGCGATTAGCCCGCACAAAACGGGTTTAGAAAATATCCTGTTCCATTATGGCTTGCGAATCAACGCGAACCTAGTAAAGGACGCACAGCTTTCAGGTATGATTCCATTGAAAGTGGGCAATATGGGCAATAAGCCAAACATCCAGCTGATGCCTTGGCCGGCTTTTCCCTTATTAAATGGCAATCCCTCTTTCTTGATTACGAAAAACTTGGATGCGGTTTATGGGCGTTTTGTTTCGACATTGGATACCATTTCTGGGGTTCCTCTGCGCAAAACGGCCTTGTTACGTACCAGTCAATATACGCAGCTGTCCAAAGCTCCTGCCTTACTTTCTTTCAGCTCTGCGGGTAAGGATTTTGACCCAGCCGCATATAATGCGGGCATGCAAACGACAGCCTATTTAGTGGAGGGAAAATTTACGTCTGCTTTCACACACATTCGCGAGGATTCGAATCTCGTCGCGTCCAGTAACAGTGAATCTGCCATTGTGGTGGTAGGCGATGGCGATGTGGCAGTGAATGGTGTGGATTATCAAACACGGCAGGCTTTGCCATTAGGGTTCGACCCATTCATGAAGAATACCTTTGCGAATAAGGACTTCTTACTAAATGCGTTTAGCTACCTGATAGATGATAACTCGCCGCTGTTAGCGCGGTCTAAATCGATACAGCTTCGTCCATTGGATAAGGCCAAAATCCAAGCAGACGGCACTTTCTATCAGGTCATCAACATTGCGGTGCCGCTTCTTTTTGCCACACTGTTAAGTTTAGCCGTGGTCATTTACAGAAAGCGTAAATACAATCGCTAAATACATATGCCAAAACCTTTGGTAGAAAGCCTAAATTATTTTAACTTCAAGGTTTGAACGACAGCCTGTCGAAAACCCTTTTACACGTATCTTAAAGCTAAATTATAATGAAGTTTCTTGTAGCCTCTAATGTCTTATTAAAGCAATTATCAGCCATCAATGGGGTGGTTGCTAGCAATCCTATCATTCCTATCTTAGAGAACATCTTAGTGGAATTAGAGGGTAATACCTTGATCTTAACGGCATCAGACTTACAAACGGTGATGACGACGCGTTTAGAAGTGGAAGGATTCGAAAACGGATCCATCGCTTTACCAGCGCGTTTATTGTTAGAAACCTTACGTAGCTTACCAGAACAACCGGTAACGATTTCAGCAGACCAAGCAACTTTTGGCGCAGAGATCTCGACTCAAAACGGTCGTTTCAAATTATCCGGCGAAAACCCAATCGACTTCCCGCGTATCCCAGAAGTAGCGAAGAATCAAACGATTTCTCTTACTTCTATGGTTTTAGGAGAAGCGATTGCCAATACCTTATTAGCGGTTTCTAATGACGATATGCGTCCAGCGATGACTGGTGTTTTAATCCAAATGGCTGGCGATCACACGAACTTCGTAGCGACTGATGGTCACCGTCTCGTACGTTACCGTCGCAATGACATTCGCCCGGAGGCACAGAGTAGCTTGATTTTGCCAAAGAAAGCTTTGGCCCTATTAAAATCTACACTTCCAGCAGATGACACGAATGTAACCGTTGAATTCAGCGCCTCAAACGCATTCTTCAGCTTCCAAAGCTTCTCCCTTATCTGCCGCATCATCGACGAACGTTTCCCTGAATACGAGAACGCGATCCCGAAAGAAAACAACGAGATCTTAACGATCAACCGTTTAGAGTTCTTGAGCTCGGTAAAACGTATCTCGATCTACTCGAATAAAACAACGCACCAAATCCGCTTAAAGCTATCCGCTAACAAGCTTACGCTTTCAGCAGAGGATTTAGACTACTCGAACGAAGCAAACGAAGTACTTGCTTGCGACTACGCAGGAAAAGAAATGGAAATCGGTTTCAACGCGAAATTAGTTTCTGAATTGCTATCAAACCTATCTGCGAAATTCGTAGACATCAAATTAAGCGAGCCTAACAAAGCGGGATTAATCATCCCATCGGATCAAGATGAGAATGAGGATATTCTTTTGTTGGTGATGCCGGTGATGTTGAATTCATATAATTAATCCGTAGGATTAATTATATGAATTCAACATAGTCGACAGTCGGTAGTCGATAGTCGACAGTTAAAGAGCAAAGATTATAGAGTAGAGAGTAAAACCGAAAAATGGTAAATGATAAATGGTAAGTGGTAAATGATTTCGATTTAAGCCTTTTCCCATTCACCATTCACCATCCACCATTTACCATTAGATGTATGAGATACCTACTAATTGCCCTATTGTTCGTTTCTTTTGCTAGCATCGCGCAAGACGAACCAGCTGGTGTACGTTTCTTCGAAGGAACTTTCAGACAAGCGATGGCCAAAGCCAAGAAAGAGAACAAAGGCATCCTATTCGATGCGTATACGACTTGGTGTGGTCCTTGTAAGGTATTAAAGTCTAAAGTATTCCCTAACCCAGAATTAGGTGCTTACATCAACGAACACTTCGTGTCTATCGGTGTGGACATGGAAGCGGGAGAAGGCCCAGCCTTAGCGAATATGTATCCATTAGAGGGTTATCCTACTGTCTTCTTTTTAGATGCCTCAGGCAAGGTAAAAAAGAAAGTCTTAGGCCTGCCTCAGGGTGGCGCGAAAGAGCTGCTAGCGATAGCGAAAAGTATTAAATAAGATACTACAAGAAATAAATTCCAAAGGCTTCATGAAGAAAATTCATGAGGCTTTTTTTTTTGCCGCCAAATAATAATTTGTTCCGAAATCCGAAACAGGAACAGATTGCCCTACTCTTTCGTAACATCATCTGAACAGATGCTATTACATTTGTTTAACAAATAGCAATCAGATGAAAAATACTCTATTTCTCGCATTAACCTTAAGCCTTTTTGGATGTAAAACTAGCTACAAAAGTATTAGGAAAGCATTCATTGGAACTTGGCACCTGAGTAGTTCAACTATTAATACCTTAGACAAAGGGATGATCATGTACAGCCCTGACGGTCATATGGTTGCTTTGCTGAGTAGAAATGACAGCCTGATCATAGGCTATAGTGGCAAATATAAAATTAATACTAAGGAGTCTGTTGTCACGCACTTTAGAGATTTCTATCCCCTTATTCCTTTTCCAAAAGGAACCCCAGTACCAATTTTTATTAGGGACTATTCATTTAGCGAAAATGGACAAGTTCTAACATTAAAGCCTAAGGAGACAAAAGGGCAAGAACTTGTTTGGAGAAAAGTGAGTTCTAGATAATTCCTTCTCTCTCCGCCTGGTTCTTCATATCGTTTATTTCCACTTTCTTCGTGCTGCGCTTGCGCATCTGGATGTTAATGAATTCTACGAATAGGGAGAATGCGATGGAGAAGTAGAGGTAGCCCTTAGGGATGCTGCCTATGGAGTTGCCTAGGATGGTTAGTTCAGAGTCGTGGCTCGCTTCTGCGATCAGCATGAAACCGATCATGATTAAGAATGATAGTCCCAAAACCTGCAAGGACGGGTGATTGTTCACAAAACGGCCTACAGGGCCCGAGAATCCCATCATAATTAACGCAGATACGACTACGGCGATAATCATCACCGGCATATTATTAGTTAAGCCTATGGCAGTTAAGATAGAGTCTATGGAGAAGACTAGGTTAATGAGCGCGATTTGCGTTACAACCTTTGCTACTGAATTCACTGCTTTCTTTGCACCGGAGACTTCGTGCTCCTCGCCTTCTAGCTTTTGGAAGATTTCATTCGTCGCTTTATAAAGTAGGAACAAGCCACCCACAAAGAGGATGATCGCCTGGCCAGACGGTGCGGCCTTCAGCCATGGATAGTCGATGTGCGTAAAGGGTTGCTGCAGTGAAATCAAGACCGAGATCCCGAACAACAGGATAATGCGGAAAACCATCGCCAGCATAAGACCGATATTGCGCGCCTTGCCCTGCTCCTCTTTAGGTAAGCGGGAGGCCGTAATCGAAATAAAGATGATATTATCGATCCCTAATACGATCTCCAAAAACGTCAATGTCAATAAACTGACAATACTATCTACCGAAAGCAATGATTCCATAAAAATATTTTTCTGCCGCAAAGATGGTGTGTTTCAGGCAGATAATCAAAGAAAAGGGCCTCTGAGACAAAATTTATCAACTTTTTTCAAACCCAGACTTGCATATTTTAAAATAAAATAAGATATTTGCAAACCAATTCAACGAAATGGTCCTATAGCTCAGCTGGTTCAGAGCACCTGCCTTACAAGCAGGGGGTCCTAGGTTCGAATCCTAGTGGGACCACAAAAACCACCTCAAACGAGGTGGTTTTTTTATTGTCCTACATTTAAATCTGCCTTTAGCTTATTTTAATTAAAAAAACATAGTTTTATAGGAATACAATTAATCGCTAAATGACCCTAATGAATAATTCACTCAATGTTTTCAACGAGCCTTTGCTGATTTGTGGAACTAGTCCGATGACGGGGGCCTATCGAGATGGTTGCTGTAACACGGGTGTGAACGATAGAGGTACGCATACGGTTTGTGCGGTGGTGACCAATGAATTTTTGCAGTTTTCCAAAAGTAGGGGGAACGACTTGACCGTGGATTATCCAGCATCTGGTTTTACCGGTTTAGTGGAGGGATATAAATGGTGCCTTTGTGTATCCAGGTGGATAGAGGCCTACCAAGCTAATGTGGCACCTCCCCTTATATTAAAGGCGACACATGTTAAGACTTTGGAGTACATCTCACTGAAGGAGCTGATGAAGTTTGAATATAAGCCTTTGACAAATGGTTAATGCCGAATGTAAACTTTCGATTAATTAGAGAAACTTACAGAACTAACACATAATTCGTACTTCGCCCGCCTGCTAGATCCTCCTTTAGTATTCCTTTTTCGATTAGGTCTTTGATATCGCGTAAGGCGGTGTCATGGGAGCATTTGGCGATTTTAGCCCATTTAGAGGTGCTTAGGTTGCCATCGAAGTGGTCAAACAATTTGTTTAAAAGGATTCTTTGGCGTTCATTAATAGAGGTTTTGTCCATTTTATGCCAAAATTCCGTCTTCACCAGCAAGGTGCGGAGCTGTGAATCTGTTTCTAATAGCGCTAAGTGTACACAGTCTAGAAACCAATGCATCCAATCTGTGATGTCCCCGTCGCTGTGTTGGACTTTTTGCAAAGTGGCATAATAGTTTTTTTTCTGGATCAGCATTTGACTGGACATGCTGTAAAAGCGTTCAGCTGATTTTTCTGATCTGGCTAAAAACAGGTCACTAATCGCCCGGGCAATACGTCCGTTTCCATCGTCAAAAGGGTGTATGATAATAAACCAAAAGTGTGCGACGGCCGCTTTTAGCACGGGATCCATAGGCACATCGCTGTTTAGCCAATCGATGAAAATGTCCATTTCTTGTGAGACCCTGGCAGCTTCTACCGCCACATAATGCACCTTCTCTTTACCCAAGGCACCCGATACGATTTGCATTTCTCCCGACCGGTAGCGGCCCACCTCTATTTTATAGGGACCACTATAACCGGTAGGAAAAAGTGCGGCATGCCAACCGCATAGACGTTCATTCGTGATAGGGCTTAGAAAATTTACCGTTGCATCTAAAACCATATCGACTACTCCATCCACTCTCCTGTCGTCAGTGGCTAATCCACCCGCTTCGATTCCCAATCGAATCGCCACCGAAGATCGAACTTGATCATAGTTTAGGTGTTCCCCTTCAATTTCAGACGATTTGACCACGTCCAAAGTCAACGAGTTCAGCTGAGCATCTTGTCTGGACAGAAACCCGATCGCAGACATTTGGCCAGAAATTTTACCCTGTAATAAGCGAACCTCCCCTAAAAGTAGATTTAGTTCTGCTTCTTTCCAGGTGAAATTAGGCCAAGTGGGTGATTGATAGATGTATTTCGCCATGTTCAATTAATTCAATGCGGTAAATATATCGATTATTCTACGCAAAAATGCGTCGATTAAGGAAATTAATCGACGCAAGGAGTTTATAGGTATAATAAAATCGCTTTCTTTAGAAAGGAGAACTTAATAATTTAAATATGGGCTTTTACAGATTGAATATATTTATATTTTTTATACTTTGTAAGTGGGCTTCTCATGCTAATAGTTTTTCTAATTTCATTTTCCACTTTTCCCAGTCTTTCATTTCTTTAGTTTGCAAATCAAAAAATTTCTGTGTGTGGTCGAGGTGTATTAAATGACAAAGCTCGTGTATAATAACGTATTCAATACAGCCTTTGGGTGCTTTAATCAATTCTGGATTCAAAATGATTTTTCCTTTTGGGGTACAACTTCCCCACCGTGTTGGCATATCTTGCAAAACAATGGAACTTGGCATTACTTTGTACTTTTTAAATTTGTCAATTAAAGGTGCTGCAATTAAGTAAAACTTTGTCTGCGCATGTTGTAAATACCAATCGTTTAATAAGTCTTTTGCTCTTGTCTTGTCAAATGTTATTACTTCTATGAATTTGCCTCTAAGTTTTACAGATTCCTCCTTGTCAATAGAGATTTGTAAGCGGTATTGTTTGCCGAAATACAAATGTGTCTCACCACTTATGTATTTTCGTTGTAATACTTTTGGATGAAAAGAAAAAAAGAAGCTTTGTTGTTTAAGTATCCAAGGTGCTTTTTTTATAATTTTCTCTTTTATTTTTTCTATCGTTGCCCCAAAAGGAGCTCTCACCAACACTTCCAATTCGGGTGTTACCGTAATGCCAAGCGATTTTCTGTCTGAATACTCCAAACGAAAATCTATTGTTCTGCTTCCAAATTGTATCGATTCGTTCATTACTTGTATCGGATTTTAGCAACTTCAATAAAGTCTTCTGCAATCTTGTCCATATCTTTAAATGGCAAATCCAAATTGTATTTATCTCTTACTTCATCAATTAAGTAATCGCCAATCTCAATCAGCAATTTTCCGGTGATGTTCGTTTTGTATTGCCAGTCAATAATGGCTTTGCCGTTGTCTAAAACAGAATATTGAACCAAGTCGTCAATTTGCAAAGCCGTTTGTGTTGCGACTTCTTTACGAACAATATTTTCTTGAATTTTTTCAGACAACGCCTCAACTGTCAAACCATAAAAAGCTTTGGCAACATCTCTGTCCTTCAATTGTTCTGGAATATCGTTGTCGGTATGAGCCAAAACATTGTTCATGATGTCTTGAACTCTGATTAGATATTGTGCTTCAATGATTCGTTTTGCTTCATAGTCAGCAATGGTTTCTCTCAGCATTTGTGAAAACTTTTTATAGAAAGCAGGATCTTCATCCATTTTTTCTGTGATGTGCTTCGCTGTTCTGCTGGCAATCTTATCTGCTTTAGCTGCTTTGCCTGTTGTATTTTCTACCTCTTGCTGAAATTTTTCTTTATCGAAAATATTTACCAGTTCTGTGATCGTTTCAATTTTCTCAGTGGTAATGTGTGTATCTATCAGTTTTTGAATTTGCCCTTCGTATTGTTTGTAGTCAATTTCATCACTGTATCTTTCCACAACTGCCAAGCGTAGTTTCAGGAACATGGTCAAATCTTCTTTGTACCTATTGATCGTTTTTTCTTCAACATCTTTGTGAAACTGAATGGCAGATAATGCCAGTTTCAAACTTTTGGCAAAGGCAGCTAGTTTATCGTAAAACAAAACCCTGATTACTTCATCTTTCAATAATTGCTGATAGGCTTCTGCATCTCGTTTGTTAGCAATGGTTTTGAAAATATCCCAAAGGTCTGAATGCTTTTGCGGAAGTTTTTTAATTTCATCCGAAATATTGGTGAGTGTTCCCGCCAAATCTTCATCATCAAAATCTTCAAAAGTAGAATATAATTTCAAGGCATCATCTAAATTTTCAATTACACCATAATAGTCGATGATGTAACCAAATTCTTTGTCGGCATAAATGCGGTTTACCCTTGCAATTGCTTGTAAGAGTTTGTGTCCTTGCAAATTTCTTGTGAGATATAAAACGGTGTTTTTCGGTTCATCAAATCCCGTAAGCAATTTGTCAACTACAATAATAATTTCCGGGTCTTTCTGATTTTTGAAACGACTGATGATGTTTTTCTCATAGCTTTTTGAATTGCCATGTTCATCCATCATCTTTTTCCAGAACTGATTTTCTTTTTCGGTTGACTTCTCATAGGCACTTTCTTCGCCTTCCCTTTCGTCAACGGATGAAATCAAAACTTCGCAACTCACAATACCTATTTCATCCAAGTATTCTTTGTACTTAATGGCATTCACTTTTTTATCGCAAACCAATTGCCCTTTAAATGGTGTTCTACCTTGCCAGTTATCACGAAAATGATAACTGATGTCCCATGCAATCATTCGCATTTTTTGTTCGGCTGAATTCAAGTGGTCATTTCGGGCAAACTTTTTCTTAATATCTGCTTTTTGGTATTCGGTTAAAGGTTCTGAAACCATCCCAAAAAACGTATCTATCGGACTTGCATTCACATTCTGCAATGCCAATCTTCCTTCATAAAGCAATGGAACTACTGCCTTGTCCTTTACGGCTTGGTCAACTGTATACGCATCTATTAAACCACCAAATTTCTCTGCGGTACTTTTATCTTTTTTGAAAAGCGGTGTTCCCGTCATGGCAATAAAACAGGCATTGCGCATTGTCTTTTGCATGTCGATATTGAACGTGCCATGCTGAGTTCTGTGCCCTTCATCTACCAACACAAATATGTCATGGCTTTCTAATGGTCTGTTTATTTTCTTAACGGCTGCAACAAATTTATTGATGATGGTTGTAACTACCGAATCACTTTTGCTTTCGAGCAATTCTACTAAACGCTGACCAGTGGTTGCATTTTCAACAAACATTCCGCATTTTCTGAAAGTGCCTGTAATTTGATTGTCTAAATCGGTTCTATCTGTAACCAATACAATTTTAGGATTGCGAATGCTTGGTTCCATAGCAATAGCTTGTGCCAACATTACCATTGTTAATGATTTTCCACTTCCTTGCGTGTGCCATATAACGCCACCTTTTCTTTTACCGTGCTCCACATTCCTGATGCGTTGCATGGATTTTTTGATGGCAAAAAACTGCTGGTAACGGGCTATTTTTTTATTACCATTATCGAATAACACAAAATTGAAAACAATGTCCATTAATCGTTCAGGCCGGCATAAACCAAATAAATAATTATCTTGTTCGGTTGGAAGAATTTCCTGCTGTTCTAAAGCATCAAAATACCGGCGAATATATTTGAAACGGTCAGTAAAAAGTTGCTCTTTTACTGATACAGAAAGCGGTTTGTTTTTGAGTTCTTGTAAGTTGATTTTGTAATCACTCTCTTCCTCATCACTGGTAAATTTCTCTTCCCACTTTGCCCAAAATTTTTCAGGTGTGGCATTGGTTGCATAAGCAGCCTCTTGTGTGGCGATGCTCAACGTCAATTGTGAATAGACATACAAACTGCGGATGCCGTCTTCTTGTTGATTGCGTAAATGCTGACTGATAGCCTGTTTCAATGGCTCTTTCATATCTGGTCGTTTGCATTCAATAATGCAAAGCGGAATACCATTTATAAACAACACTAAATCGGGGCGGTAATGCTCTTTGCTTGTGCTCCGCATCACGCTGAATTCTTCGCTTACATGAAATACATTATTGCTAATGTTTTTCCAGTCTATGTATTGCAGAGTAAAACTCTTTTTGTCACCATCTACACTTTGCTCCAATACCTGACCTAAAGTAAGCAGGTTGTAAGCCTTTTCACTGGCTGCAATATAGCCTTCGTTCATGGGCAGGTTTTTCAATGTCAGTATGCCCCGTTCAAAATTATCGTCTGTGAAAATACTGGTTTTGGTGGCACTAACCCGAATACTGTTGATTTCCTTTAACTGCTTCCGCAATACATCTTCCAGAAATACATTGCTAGTTTTACTACCTCTTTGCCTGTCGGCTTCTGCCGGGCTTAAATAGGTATAGCCCAAATTCACCAGCATTTGCAATGCAGGAATCTGGCTGATATGGTCTTCTTTAAAACTTGGTGTTTCCATTATTTACTTTTTTAGAGAACCGGATGCCCGATACAGAGAATTTAAATTTACCGATACAAGTTCCAATACAAAGAATCCGTAGCTTGATACAGAGAATTGAAATTTAGTCTAGCAGTGAGATTCCGAGGTAAGTCGAGAATATATTTTAGTTCTGGCATTGTCATGATTCTAATATTATCTGCTTTGCACAATTAATTACTAAACTATTTTAAAGATTACACTTTATTAATTTTATTTATCCTTCGGAGGATTTGGATCATTTCCATGACTGTTAGGATTTTGAATTTTTCCATCTTTTCCATGTGGAATCAATTCAGATTTTTCTTGTTTCGCTTTTTCACGACTCCAATCCATGGCTTCTTTTTTAGTTTCAAAATACTTGGAAGACTTTTCAGCATTTTCTCTTTTTGAATCCCATCCTCCTTTATTAGAATTGGGAACTACATGTCTTTCTTTTCGTGGCATATTCTTTTGATTTTATTAATTTATTATCCCCAAACCTCTGCCGATTCAGCATCATAATAGCTGACCTCAAAGTCTTGGTTTCTTCTTTTTCTTTTAATTGAATCAGCTGCTTGAATAATTTTCTTGTTCGCTTCCGAATCCGGATTCCCATATATACTTACAAATAAGTGATTAATTTTTCCAGCTGTTATCTTATTAATGATGTGTTCGTCATTTGCAGAAAATGAAACACCATAAGTAAATAAACAGGCGGTTGATTTTTTGTCACCAGTTTTCATTCTCTGGCTAAAGCTTTTGTAAGAATGATACAGATAGCCACTGTGTGTAATTCTTGTGAGCTTCTTTGTGCTGTCACCTTCTGCAACAAAGAGGGGAAACCGATTAGCCTCCAATGCTTCTCTGGTTTGCTCCATTAAAGGTTTGCCAGTATTAATCCATGTAAATTTTTCAATTTCAGCATCTCTTTCAAATACATGCAATGCCCCATGTAAATAATGAATATTCTGACCATGAGCATTGCTTTCTCCCTGCCAAATCACATAGTCTGAAACCGAAATTGGAGTACCATCTTCATTTAATTCTACATCCTTTCCAAATCCATCATTGGGCATAGTATTGATTAGTTTTTCATTTAAGCCAAACATTAATGTCCAATAGAGTAGTAAGTCATAATTCATAGAATAGATTGTTCCATCATTGCCAAGAAAGTTGTTAAGAAATTGAATACAAGACCTATACTTAGCTTCATCTATGGAACTAGGCCATTCGGGGTGGTTTTTAGCAATGGTTTGAATGAGTATTTCTTTGATTTTTTTTGCATGTCTTTGAAGTTTTGATATTGTCCTTGGCAAATTGTCTTTGTATGATGGCAAAACAAGGGCAACATATTCAAGTGCATGAATTACTTCTTCAAAATCTTGTGTTTTAAGGGTTTTAAAAACTTCTCTCACTTCAGGCATTTTGGAGAAATCTGCCTGTTTGTATAAAGAGGAATAAGTGAAAATCGTGGGCACACAAGCAATACTAAAGCCATTACCCAACAAAAGGTTCTTTTTGTTATAGCCTGATGCCAACTCTAATGCTTTAGTAAATGTTATTGTCTTCATACTATTCATTTATTTTCAACCTCACTTTTCCCGATAACAACTTCTGTATCAATCCCTTGTTTTGCTCTCTCAACTTCTCTCCTTTAGCTTTAAGCAAACGGATGTCATTATCTGCCGCTTGAAATACTTGATCAATAGCAGTTTGTTCTTCAACTGATGGCATATTGGATTTTAATTGCCATTTATTTCAAATTTTTAAACCCTAGATATGCTCCAAGTATTAAAAAAATAAGATTAATTATATACCTAATATTTTTTTCTTGTTGTAACCAATGGTCAGACATTTTCCATAAAAATCGTTGATTTTCAAACCAAGACAACCCAACGTGATATCCTTTTGAGTTTTCTGAGCCAAACAGACTCAGGAAATAGACTCTTTTATTTTGAAATTCTAAACAATGAATTCGCTTGTAATATCGTTTATCTCCTGAACGTAGTGGATGAGAAATATTTTTATGTATGAACCTATGGTTGAATATGATGATGTAATTTTCTGAAACATGATAAGTTGTTAATTCACCTTCTTCATTATACATAAAGAAACGTGCAACTTGGGGTTCCATTTCACCAGTATTAACAATCGGATTTAATATCTGAATTCTCATGTATTTATATTAATCGTTTCTTTCCTGTCAACAACTGTTGCATCAACCCCTTCTTCTGTACCCTCAACTTTTCTGCTTTAGCTTTGAGCAATCCAATTTCTAAATCAGCCGCTTTCAATATTTGTGCAATTGCTGTTTGTTCTTCTTTGGTTTGCGGCAGAACAACACGAACAATGCTAAAATCTTTGTACTTGCAATTCAAAGTATCATCCACTAAACCTTGTGAATTACGCCAAAATAGATTGGTCATTTTAGGCATTTTGAACAAGTAAGAAAAGAAAAGTGAATCAGCATTTTTCTTTGGTGTTACCACAGTATATGCCGGACTAACAATACCTTCTAACTCAGACAGTGCACTTCTTCCTTGCCACATTCTCATTGTATTGTAGCCAATATCGCCTTTGCGAATTCTTTTGTATTTCGATTTATCATCATTTGAAGTATCCTTCTTTATAGATTCATCTTGTGGATATACACCATTTTGACCTATCGATAATAAAGGCAAATCAAAATACTTAGTTTCATTTCTCTCTGAGAACATTTCACTTAAAGGCACCTCCTTCCACTCTCCACCAAACCCCTTCAATCTTTTCTTTCCTGTAAGCAATTGTTGCATGAGCCATTTTTTGCAGAGTTCTTTTTGGGCAACGAGTTTTTCTGTTGTGTGTATGGCGGCATCTGCCGTGCTTAGCACTTTGGCTATGGCTTTTTGCTCGGGAAGAGGAGGGAGGGCAATTTTTACCTTCGAAAGATTTGTTTTAGAAACGCCATATACTGATGTTCCCGTCGCAATTCTTCTTAATTCTCTAATTACTTGCTCATGTTGCAAAGAATATGTGCGATAGCCTATTGCGATTTTCCCATCTGTCGCTCTGGCAGCGAATGTGTGTAGTCCAGAAACTATTTTGGCACCATTGATATTTTTTAATTCAACACAATCGCAAACCCCCATATAGTCTTCTGATGCATCGGCAATAATTAAATCACCTTCTTTTAGTGCAGGAAAACTTTCATCATCAAAACACTTCGGATCAATTATTCCATCCAATAAGTATGGTACTGTCTGTTCAATATCTAAATCGAGAATTTCATTTTCGTAAGTAGAGTGTATGTCACCATAATGAATGTTTCTGATTTTATCATTAGTGGTTTCTCTAGTAAGTTGGTCGCGTGAAAAGGAAAATGTTTTCAAGAAATTAAAAACATCACCAAAATCTGGAGTAGACCAATCACGCGGAATTTTTCTATTATAAAACTTTTTACTATTTTGTTCGGCTTTTATCATTTCACTAATTGAGTTAGATATTGGTTAATTTCTAATTGCACTTTTACCAATTCATCTTCTATTTTGTCAATTTCCGTTTGCACAGCAGCAATATCCACCTCTTCTTCTTCTTCAAAGGTGTCCACATAGCGAGGGATATTCAAATTGAAATCATTCTCCTCAATTTCTTTAAATGTTGCCACATAGCTATATTTCTCTTCAACAACTCCTGGTCCCATTTTACCTTTTGCGAATTCACGGTAAGTAGATATAATATGTTCAATATCACTGTCACGGAGCTTGTTTTGGTTTTTAGCACTCTCGTAATGCTTACTAGCATCTATAAATAATACATGCTCACTGACTTTTGCTTTGTTGAATACCATAATTGCCGCAGGAATGCCTGTTCCAAAGAACAAATTCGCAGGCAAGCCAATAACTGCTTCTAAAAGATTTTCCTCAATGGTGCGTTGGCGTATACGGCCTTCGCTTGCTCCTCTAAATAAAACACCATGAGGTACAACAACACCAGCTTTTCCGTGTTCGTTAAGTGTTTCTATCATGTGGCTGATAAATGCCCAGTCGCCTTTGCTTTTTGGAGGTACACCTCTCCAAAAACGATTGTATTGATCACTTTCAGGGTCATAGCTAATGGTAGTTTTGTCGCCATCTTTGTCTTCCACCTTGCCCCATTTATCCAGTGAGAATGGAGGATTTGCCACTACCGTATCAAACTTCATCAATGCATCACCTTCTTTCAATTTTGGATTTCGGATGGTGTCACCCCAACGGATAGTAGCATTATCAAAACCATGCAAAAACATATTCATTACCGCTAATGCCCATGTGCTGCCATTTGCTTCTTGACCGTAGAGAGAGAAATTATCTGAGCCTACTTCATTACCAGCTTTAATTAACAATGAACCGGAACCACAAGTAGGATCGCAAATACGAGAACCTGGCTTAGAATGAGTGAGTTTGGCCAACAAAGTAGAAACTTCACTTGGAGTATAAAATTCGCCTGCTTTTTTACCAGCATCACTGGCAAAATTGGATATTAAGTATTCGTAAGCTCCCCCAATAATATCATTTCCCTCTAAATGTGAGGGGCGAAGATCTAAGGCATCTTTATTAAAGTCGAGCAACAAGTTTTTAAGACGGGTATTTTTATCCTTAGGTTCACCTAATTTGCTGTTGTTAAAATCAATGTTCTGGAAAATACCCGCCCCGTCTTCACTGTATAATTTCTCGCGGTTGGCTTCTTCTAAATCTGCTAACGCAATATTGATAAGTTCGCCAACATTAGATTCGTTTCGAGAATCATATAGGAATTTAAAATGACTATTCTCCGGCACAATAAAGCGTTCGTGCTGCATTGCTCGTTTAGCACGTTCCACATCACCGTTATATTTTACTAAGTAGCCTTCCATTTTATCATCATGCACATCACTGAGATATTTTAGAAACAACATGGTGAGTACATAGTCTTTGTAAACGCCTGGATCAATACTACCTCTAAAGGTATCGCAAGCTTTCCAAACTGCATCGTTGATGTCTTTCTGAGTTATTTTATCCATTATTATTTATTTTATTGCGTTGATTATTTGTTGTTGAATTTGTTTCTCTTTTAATGTTTCAATTTTCTTCTTCAAAGATTTTTCCTTATTCTGGAGTTTAGTGATTTGCAAAATCGCCTTTTGCGTTTCAAGGCTGGGTACTACTATTTCCAGATTTTCTAAAACCTGTTTTGAAATGGAAAGGATTGAAGTTCCGATGGCCTGTCCTTTCAATAAGATTTGTGTTGTGTGGCTATTAAGCACCCAAGCCAAATATTGAGGTAACAATTTTTTTTCGGTTAGCCTAATAACAAAAAAGGAAGTAGAAGCAACCGAAGGCTCATTATGGTTTTCAAAAACGGTTGCAAAATTTTTAGACCCTTTTGCTGCAAAAAGCACATCACCGCTTTTCAGCAAATGCTTTTCAGGAATCCCATCAGCCACTAAATCGGAATGAAGGACTGAATGTAATTGCCCATATTCGTCAAAATGCTTAGACTGCAGATACACCAATTCGCCAATACCAGAAGGCTTAGCGAAAAGTCCAGTTTGAATGTTCGCAATATTTTTTATAGGTGCTCTCAAATTTATTCCTTTGTAATGGCACTACAAAAATACGCCAAGTTTTCTTATCGCAAAATTTTAAATAAAATTATTTTAAGTAGCTTCGCTACAAAAAAGAAGAGTATGGTATACGATGTTATTTACAAGGTGATAGAAAATCTATTTTTAGTGGTAACGTTTTTTTGATTTTTTTAGAGTCAACTGCTTAATTGCGAAGCTGGGCATCTTGGCTGTTTCAAATCATGGCCGTAGAAAAAATCCAGGAGGGTACCAAAGATTGATTGTTAACTGTTACTATTATGGCTAATTAGTAGTCATAAAAATTGTTTGGTACTTAATTATACACGAAAAATCTTTTGTAAAGACCTGCGTTGAGGCATAAATTAACTAAGGATTGTTTCGTTTCATCATTAAATAACCATAGTAAAACTCTTAACCAACCACTTCCACCTCCCCCGGCATCCCCCTCAAAATCCGCTCCACCGGCTCCATACTATTCACCTCTACTTCGAGGAGCCAGGAGCCATCTTTTTGGTCCGTCAAATAATCAGCCGTTGCCGGATAATCATCTTTTAGGAAGAGCATAGCGCGCATGCTTAATTTTAGCTTGATAGGAAACTTCTCTCCTGAATCATTAAAGCCAAAAACATCGGGTGTCAGCAATACGTGAGCTTCCTTAAATTTATAAGTTTCTGACAGTATTTCAATGGATATTCGCTCTTTAATCACATCATCTCACCGATCACATTTTTAAATTTCAACCTCTACTTCCTCCTGTTTTATTTCTAAAACAGAAATATCTAATAGCTCGCCTTTACTTTCTTCATAAAAGTTACACCAAGTGTCCATTTTAGGGTAAGAGGAGATAGAACAATCTAAATCAAATTCATCGAAATCATATTCCCCGTTTGAACTTTCATCACTAAAGCTTTTCGCCCAACTGGAGATAGATTGAATGAGGGAAGATTTGATTAAACCATCCTTATCTGCTATTTCACGTTCAATGCCATTTTGGTCATAATCCGTTAAATAATAGCTAACAATTTTTATTTCTTTGATTGATTTATAAGAACCGGCGATATGAATTGTTAGCATAAATTCCCTTTGAAGAACCTCTTGCAGCAATTCACTTAGCTGCTCTATCATAATCTCTTTTTCAAAATCATGTGAACTACTAAAGGAAGAGGCAACAATTTCCAATTCACCAGCCTGGTTTTGGAGGATGAACTCGGATTCTGATATTTCTAAGTATGAATGACCTAACAACTCAGTTGTGTCATAAAAGTGATACCAGATGATATCATGCAGCGTGTCATAAATATTACTAGGTAGCTTTTTTGATGAATCTACCGGATAGATTGAGAGATCAATTGCGCCGTAATCTACCTCTGAAAAACGTATTTTAAGTTTTCCGTAATTTTCTGGAGACGTTACATACAAGAGAAAACTTATTTTGTCTTTGAATTTCTGTATCATTCGTGTTTATTCCCTTTAACTAGGTTAATCTGCTTTTATTAATTGGATTGATTTTTGACTTAGCATGATATTTAACTCCGCAAATTGTTCCTCACTAGAAAACCCATAGTCAAATGGTTCATCTTGAGGGCCAAAAAGTAGCGCATTCTGATGAAGTAACACTCCGGCCAACGCAATTGTTGTCTCATCACTAATTTCTATTTCGTCTTCTTCAACAAAGACAACCATTGAAAATGAAGCTACGTTAAAGTCTCCGGCTGAACTCCCCTCCATACTAGAAAAGAGAATTTTCTCACAAGACTCAAAATCGACAGCATAGGTTTCTTCAATATGCTTGTTTAATTCAGGACTCATAAAATTGAGCTGTTCAATGAATTCATCTTCATACTCACTTACATTCCGAGTCTCTACATAAGTAATTTCCAACTGACCACCACAAGCAGATGTAAATTCTAAGTGGACATTCCAATAAATATTCAGATCATCTATTAATTGCGATATAATCTCATCCAACAAATACTTATCAGTTGTTTCGGGCAAAACTGGATTATATTCAATGTCAAAACCTCCATGACCATCCCTGATAAAATCAGCCGATGTAAGACTTAAATCTTCGATACAGTATTGAAGACATTGGTATTCCGTAGCTGATATTTGGTATGTACTCATTATTAAATCTGAAAATACTTATTTCATTACTTGTTAATTTCAAAATCCATGGTTTTCAAATCCACAATTATCGTTTCATTTTGAGATTCTGAATAGGTGATTTTAAGTTTATTATTATCAATAAATTCGATTTCCTTATTGCACCCATGAGAGCAGCTCTCCACCCATATAGGGAAATATTTTTTCTTTACTTTGTCATAACCTAAAACATCATTTCTAAACATAGAAATGATAAGGTATGTCTCATTCTCAATTTTAGAAAATGATGAATTTTTCTCATCCGGAAAAATATTTTCAGGGTAATAGGTTACTTTAATGTTATTGTTAATGGCAGTGTTTCCCTCCCAAACAGTCGAAATATTAGCATTATCTATTTTCCATTTTTTCTCAAAATTTACAGGATTATTCACATCAAGTTCCACTCCACTAGGCTTTTTAATAAATTCAGATTTTGCTGCTCTTTCTTCTAAGTATTTCAGGACAGTAGGCTTATCCTTAAAATCTTCAATATTTATAAAATCACTTTCATCACCCAATTCTTGATACACTAATTCAGAAATTGTTAAGTCTTTTAATGAGACTAAGGAGAAATTATAATCAACATATGAAATGGCATTGCCTACTGGTCCTGTAGAATAGATAAAATATAGATATGCTTTATTGTCTAACTCTATAATTTCAAAATTCTTTTCAAAAGAAATCATTTCAAACTCTAAACTAATTATTTCTTTTTCTGACTCAACCCTCCAAGTATCAGCAAATTTTGTAAGTAGATAAATTATATACTTATCAGAATAAGGATCACTTTCAGGTCCACTTTTCTTAGCAAGACAAACGATTTTTTCTACATCATCTATGGAAGCAATTGCCACATTGATGGGTTGAACTTGTTTTAAATTTTTGAAAATCTCCGTGGCTTCTTTAACAGAAACAGATGGGGTATCTGACTTAGAACATGAGGTTAGAATAAATAAGCAAGCTACAAGAATGGTGACTATTTTTTTCATACAGTTAGTGAAGAATTGAGCTAATTTGAATTAGAAGTATTTATTAAATATACCCCAATTCTATTAAAAATAATACAGTCAAGCTAGTATTACATTCATAGTTGTCACAGAATTTACCCCATCACATCACCTCGTAATCCAACAAATAGTGCTGGTACCTATAGCCATTTTTTATCTTCACCGTCTGGATAGAAAGCTCGCCCTTTGTTGTGATGGGCAGTGTAAAGGAGATGGCAGCTTTTTTAACTGGAATGGACTTGATTAGCCGATTGTTCTGGAAAACCTCGATATAATCTATTTGGCGAAAATCGCCCAGTTTAAAATTAATCTGAGCGGAACCATCGCGGCGTGGTTTGATGTATTTAAAACTAGGAGCTAATTCTTTCACCTGCAAAAGATTAAACATAGTTGATGGCCATACTAGTCGCTTGAAAGCGGCATAGTTGATAGGTTTTTCGAGGTATTGTTTGGCAGGATCCAGGGGAATACTCGAATAAATAAAGACCTCCGGATCCACTAAAAACAGCTCATCATAATCCTCCTTATTGTAAGGCAAAGTACTATTTATCGTACATTCTATCATCTTCATCTCGCCATCTATTTCCACCGCATTCCAAAGATGGTTAGCCGTTAAGGTTTCCGGCAGCTCAAGCCCCCTCCTAGTACCTGTAATCAACTCAACATCAATTCCCTGCACCGCACATAGTTTCGCAAAGAGCGTCCCAAAATGCCAACAAACCCCCTTATTTATCTTCAACAAAGTCTCCATCTCTTGCTCATCCCCTTTACGTATATTCCCCTCGGAATAATACATTTCCATCCTACGTTGCGACTCATTACCAGCCTTAACATCATATTTCATGTTATAGGTGATGTAGATATAAAATGCCCTTAATATGCACCGGCGATCCTCGAAATCTTTGGCAATTTCATTAGACAAGCCCACCACCGTTTTCTGTTTGTACTGCTTGTGAATGACAATACTATCGACTTGGTAGTCTTCGTACTGGGCATTTAAAAGAAAAGAAGGGAATAGAAATAGAAGAAAAAAGAGGATAGTTTTGGACATGCAGGCTCGACAGATGATAGCGAGCTTTTAACGTTCGTTTCTTCAGGAAATTATAGACTTATTTAATAAAAATGACTAGAACAACAGAAGCAAAGCAGCGGCACCTAGCGACGTCTGTCCACAACCCTCGCCTACACCTACCAGCTTAGAATAAGAAGCATAATTACCGGAATAGACTTTACTACTTTCAACAATTCCTGCTAGCTTAGAATAAGAGGCATAATTACCATAATAGATTTTTCCACTCTCAATAATTCCGACAAGCTTTGAGTAGGAGGAGTAATTCCCAGAATACACTTTTCCACCCTCCACAATGCCTACTAACTTCGAGTAGGAAGCATAATTCCCAGCATAAACTTTGCCGCCTTCTACAATCCCAACCAACTTTGAATAAGAGGCATAATTCCCAGCATAGACTTTACACTGAGCTTTTGCAAGGTTAATGGTAAGTAATAGGGTGGCTAAAATCAATACGTTTTTCATATTTCTTTATTTTACTATTTTTTGGGCTTTAAATTCAGCAAAGGCGAATCAGAGGCATACGGTACTTTACCAGAGGGAACTACTTTAGAGGATTCGGTCAAATGAACATCTTGATCATCAAAAAAGATGTGTGCTCCAAATTCTTTCAACACCGTGTCTTTCGAAAGTCCACCTAAAAAATACGCCTCATCTACATAGACACCCCATTTACGCAGGGTTTTAATGACCCGCATGTGAGAGGGCGCACTCCTAGCCGTGACGATGGCTATGCGCAGCGAGGATAATTCGATGGTGGTGGGGAGCTCCTCTTGGATTTTGGAAAGTTTAATCAACAATTTAGCAAAAGGCCCCTCTCCTAAAGGCACATCTTGATTTTCAAGCTCATATTTTTGAAATGCTTCAATCCCCTCTGTTTTGTATCGATGTTCTGATTCATCCGAAAACAGCACAGCATCCGCATCAAAAGCAATTTTAACCCGGTTATCAGACGGTTTGAAATCAGTAGGAGGTGCATAAATATAGGCCGCCGCACATTTCTTAGCATCGATGACACTTTGGACATCCATCAGGTCTTTACTCAGGAATAAATCGATGTCAAATCCGTCAATGTAAGGGGCCAACGATTCGCCACCACTGAACGCCATCCGCGTAATGTCTAATTTATACTTCTCCACAGAGTTCATGATTCTCACACCAGTTTCCGGACTATTGCGAGACATGACCACCACTTCCACAATTCGCTTCTTAGCTGTTTCATTAAGATGAAGTAAACTCTGAATCAGATGAAATGCCGTCCCTGGCTCCAAAGGTTCATCTTCATGTTCCAATTGGTATTTTCTAAAACCGGAGATGCCTTGGGTATTAAAAATTTCATTCTCCTCCTCTAGATTAAAAAGCGCGCGGCTGGAAACCCCTACTACAAGAATATCTGAAATGTTGATAGGCATAGAGTCTATTTAGATAAAAATTTAAACAAAGTACTTGTCATAATCGGAACATAAAATATGCATACCCTAAAGAGGTAAAAAAACATTCCATCACAACAATCCCACAGCTACCAAATAATAGTAGAAAAGTTCAATTTCTTTGGCCTAAAATTAGGCTACCTATTCTCATAAAACAATTGTTAGCACCGAATCCGCCGCTAATTCTATATTCTGTTTACCAAGGGCTACGCTCTTTTTAGCTCCCTCATTTTGAACCAATACAACTATTTTTCCATCAGGTCGCTTGAAAGCCGCCGCCTGAATACCCAATGGAGCAGAAATGCCTATCCGTATCGATCCTGGAGGGATAAATTTAGCTGCTTGCATGACGATGTAATACGACTGATTACGCGTGATTTCTTGGCCACCTATGGTTAGGGCACCTAGGCATTCCGAACAGCCGCCAGGCGTGTGAGGTCCATAGGTGGGATCGGTGGCTAGATTCCATTCGATGACCGCTTTGGCATGATTATTGACTGACCCTATAATGACATTTTTCATGTGCCACATAAATTCACTCGCAAAATCTCCCTTTGCCCCGGTCCACTGCTCTGTAAAATACAAATCCTTATCAGGATGCGCCCTTTGTACTTGACTCATGGCTGATATATCCCCACCATACAAATGAAAGGCAGAACCGTTCACGTACTTTCGAACCTCCGGCACATTTAATAATTCAATCGCATATTCTGGATGATCGCAATTGTGATCATAAATGACGATTTTCGTCTGAATACCTTGTTTTTCAAATACAGGTCCCAAAGCTTTGGCAACAAAAGTACCCTGCATCAGTGCACTCATGTACATACTCGGATTATTGCCCGGATTTAGGGGTTCATTCTGCGGAGTTAAGGACCAAATCGGAATACCTTCTTTGGCCATCTCCTGTATATACTTCGCCAAATATTCCGCGTAGGTGACATAGTATTTTTCCATCAACGAGCCGCCCCTACTAGAATAATTGTCCTTCATCCAAATAGGTGCAGACCAGGGAGATGCCATAATTTTGATGGCTGGATTAATCGCAATTATTTCCTTCAAAAGAGGAATTAAGTCGGGTTTCGATTTGGCCAAACTAAACTTACCCGGCTCATCTTCATAAGAAAATACCGCTGAATCTAAATCAGACGCCCCCACGCTAATGCGCAACACCGTCATCCCATTTTTACCAAATAACTCCTGCAACAACGCAGCCCTCTTCACCGGTTCCAAGCGATACATCACTTGCGCACTCCCTCCCGTTAAGGCTAATCCAAAACCATCGATAGTTTGAAACGTTAAATCAGGATTTACAACTAAAAGATCGCCTGAACCACTCGCTCCAGGCTTATCAATTTTCTGAAAAAAGGATTTCTGTTTAGGAAGACTTTGGTAGAATTCTGCGTTTGAAAAATCAAGAGAAGGTGTCGTTTGAACTGGCACCTGTTCTTCTTTACTGCACGAGAATAAAAATGCTAACGTGCAGAATACTAGAAGAATGTGTTTCATGGGTTGTTGATAATTTCGTTAAAGGTATCAAATCTAACCGGATAAAATGTACAATGACAGATTATGTTTAGCTCCTCTTTCACAAACTATAAATAACTCAACCACCACTTTTCCTTATGAGCCGTCTTGTAGGAATCATACCAGTTACACAAGGGATACAGGCTGACTATTAATAGTGCCCAAATAAGATAAACGATTTCAAGACTATACCCCTCTCCTGCGATTTGAAAAAGGAAAGGGATTTTTTGAAGCGCAATTAACGCATCATCAAGTGAATGTCCCCTATAAAAAAACAAAACCGTAGTGATTAAGTGTGCGAGATAGAAGTGTAGGATATAGTAGAAAAAAGCAGTCCTACCGAAAACACGAAATACGTTCGATAGTTTATTTTGAATATTTTCCAAAACCGCCAAAGCCAAAATAGCTATCCCAATCATCACTGACATGTAGGCCAAAGAGGGCGGGTATTTATTCACATTCATAAAGGACAAAAAGGTAGCTAACCCGCTCGTCTGAGTAGCCCATGGATGCGGATCTCCATAGACATTGATCGCCCTTAGAAGTACAAAAAAGCCCAATAAGAATGACCCGGTTTTAAATAAGATTTTTTGTCTTTCAGTCGAAGTGAATTTGGACGTAAAAAAGATCCCAAAGCAATAACCTAAAATCATTAGACCTGTCCAAGGAACAAAAGGATACATGATAGCCAGGAAATGATCTCCCACTATGGGATAAATCGCAAAGGACCCATGGTGCAATAAATCCCACCAAAACCCAGCCTTAAAGCCAGGCTCAGCCTCCCAAAAATCCAAGCTATTGTGCCCCAAAACAATAATCAATCCGATGGCTAATACCACCTTATACGGCAGACGACTCAGAAAAGCCAAAATAATCATGCTAATCCCAATCGCCCAAATAACCTGCAGCAAGACTAAATTATAAAACGGATTGAATGTAATGGCTAAAGATATCAAAACAAATTCCACGCATAATAACCAAATCCCCCGTTTAAATAGAAACGAACTCAATTCAGCTTTCGACTTGCGAATACTTTGCAGATAAATAGAAAGCCCCGATAGAAAAACGAACGTAGGTGCACAAAGGTGCGTTATCCAACGAGTAAAATATAGAAATGGTGTTGACGTCAACACATTCAATGGGTCACCCGTATAGGCCTGATCATGCACGAAATCCCTCACATGATCGAGCGCCATGATGACCATGACAATGCCTCGTAATACGTCGATGGAATCGATTCGTTTTAAAGTGGAACTAGATGACATAAATGCTTATTGAATAGTAAGAGGTCAGAATGGTGTTTTTTACAAGATATACTACTCACTAAATTGACCCAATTCATCTACCTTTCCAATATACCCTTCTTTATAAGCTTTTGAACGCTTTTCGTAGGGTGCACAGTTTTTTTCTTTGTATGCATCTACTGAAGTATAGGCTGAGATGATGTGCCAACCTTTGGCTTTCATAATTTCTCTTAGCACCTGCTCTCTTTCCTCTTTCTGTAAACTTCTAGAAAGCGATGGAATAAGCACCTCACCTGCTATCCCCTTTCCGGTATATACCTTTACGGCGGAAAGGATAGAATAGGCGGGTTGCCCCCCTTTCGAATTACAAGAAAGTATACTTACTAAGATTGCGATTGCGAAGATTATATGTTTCATAAGGTCAAATATAACAAAAAACAGTTTTCCAATTAAACCATCTTTGGCATAACCAATTAAAACTGATAATTTCAAGAAACCTTAACCCTACCACATTACCCAATGGAAGTACACCACCATAGCCACCACCCTAAATCTTGGAAAGAATACGTTCAAGAATTCTTAATGTTATTCTTCGCCGTCTTCTTAGGCTTCATGGCTGAGTATTACCTCGAGTATAGAGCGGAGAGACATAAGGAGCATGATTATTTAGTGAGTATGAAGGAGGATTTGAAAGCGGATTTAGTGGAAATAGATAGGGGAATAATGGGGATGGAAAAAATCAAATCTGTGGGTCAACGACTTGAGAAACTATTATATAAACCAGCATGGAGTGATAATGACATTGATTCCATTTACATTTTAAGTCTTAATCTTAGCGCTACCTTAATTAAACCTAATTTTGCTACTGGCACAATAGATCAATTAAAAAATGCGGGAGGATTTCGACTCATTAAAAATCAAGAAATAGTCCATAAAATTTCTGCTTACGAAAAATGGAAGCAAACTATTTTACTACAAGAAGAATCCAATTCACACAATTGGAGAAACATTCACCTGTTACAAAATAAACTCTTACATGTAACCACTTTAGGTTTACCTGAAAAACTGAATGACATTAGATTAGATAAAGCTGAGCTAGAAAGGATTAAAGAATCGACAGGTAGCAAATTTCTAACTTCTGACAAAAAAACATTATATGAATACGCGAATTATATTTGGGTCCAAAGAGGTTATGTCGCCTATTATGAGATCATGGTTAAAATGGAACAGCAACAGGCGAAAGAGTTAATCAAGCTCATTGAGGAGGAACTGGCGCATTAATAATAAGTCCCTTATAACTTAATTTCACTAATTTTCTTGCCTTTAAACTAAACAGAATCTTATTACTCATGGAAGTTCACCACCATACACACCACCCTAAATCCTGGAAAGAATACGTTCAAGAATTTTTAATGCTTTTCTTCGCCGTCTTCTTAGGCTTTATGGCTGAATATTACCTCGAATACAGAGCGGAGAGACATAAGGAGCATGATTATTTAGTGAGTATGAAGGAGGATTTGAAAGCGGATTTAGTTGAAATGGATTCGAAAGAATTCAGAATGGGAGAAATAATTAATGCTGCCAATAAACTCAATGAAGTAATCTTCAAACCTACTTGGAATGAAGCAGATATTGATTCCATTTACTTAAATAGTATTATCATGGTAACCAGAGTTTATAACATCGATTTTTCATCTGGCACTATCGATCAGTTACGTAATGCCGGAGGGTTTCGCCTTATTCAAAATGAAAAAATTGTTCGTAAAATTTCAGAATACGAAAAAGGGAAAGTGACCATGAACGTTCAATTAGATCAATTATTAGAGCGTGGAGCAAATGTGCATCGAATTCAAAATGCTGTACTTCAAACAACCGTTTTCTCTACAAAAGAGTCCATTGGAAAATTCGGATTTGATAGAGTTCTGTTGGATAGAATAAAAAAACAAACGGGAAGCGCATTTCTAACTTCAAATAAAAATGCATTTCATGAATATGCAAACACAACAGGTACCATGAAAGGGTATATCTCCTATTATATCCTCATGTCGAATAATCAAAAGCAAAAAGCGAAAGAATTAATCTCACTTTTAGAGGAAGAACTAGCGCATTAATTTACTCTTTCCACTCTATCGGAATAACGACTTCATTTTTTCTACCCCAAAATTGAAAAGGTGCGTTGTAGCCCAAAAAAGAATATTCTCCGGCTACTTTAATGCCTTTTTCTTGGATTAGTTTTAGTAATTGATCCCGCTTCTCTTTGATTTTTTCATCATCCGCATAGCCGCCAAAAGTGATAGCCGCCACATATTGCGGACTCGATTTCACGATTTGCACACTGGAATCATTGGGTTTAGGCAAATCCGATTCTTTGTATTTATCGGGCATCACAAAACTCATGGTAGAACCTTTATCCGTCATTTCCATTCGAACCGGCGCCGTCATGGCAATACTCTGTTTCTGTTCATTACCTCCAAAAATATAGCCCGCTAATTTCCTGAATCCACTACTCGCGACAGACTTATAATTCGTTCCTTGGCTGTAAATTTTAGCAAAGGTAGCAGACGGATAAAAGCGAATTTCGAACTGAGCTTCTGTACGCACTAACCTATATTTTTGGTTCTCCGTTTTCAGACTGCTACTCACAACTTTATAGGATTGTATCATCAAGAAAACAAACGCAATGCCGGCAACGAGATAAAAAGCTTTCATATCAATTTAGTTTAGCATATATTTCCTCTTAACTAACTCAAGCAGTATATAGTTCAGAAAACCAGCAACTTAATTTCATTTTTGCTCGTATTTCACTTACTTTAATGCTGATATTAAGCTCTACCTCTCCTATGAAAACGCTCGTAATTGCCGCACTTTGTTGTTTAGCATTCCTTTCAAATGCAAAGCCAAAAAAAGAAAAATGGATTCAACTGTTTAATGGCAAAAACCTAAAGAACTGGACAGTCAAAATCCACCACCATGAAGTGGGCGATAATTACGGAAACACCTTTAGAGCCGAAGACGGAATGATCAAAGTGCGCTATGATCAATATGACCATTTCAATGAACGCTACGGGCATTTGTATTTCAATAAACCATTCTCAAATTACATCCTTCGATTGCAATACCGCTTTACGGGGCTTTGGCGAAATGATGCTCCCATTTATACCGAGAGAAACTCCGGTGTGATGTTTCATTCACAAGATCCTCGTACTATGCCGAAAGAACAAGATTGGCCCATCTCCGTGGAAATGCAATTCTTAGGCGTATTAGCGGATGGAAAACCCAGACCCACCGGAAACATGTGTTCGCCTGGAACAGACGTCGTTTACCAAGGCAGAATCGATTCACGCCATTGCATAAATTCAAGCTCAGAAACCTATGAAAACGAACGCTGGATTACGGCTGAATTAATCGTTCGCGGTGACTCATTGGTCACCCACAAAATCAATGGAAAAACAGTATTAGAATATAGCCAACCTCAAATAGGTGGTGGGGTGGCTAATCGCTACAACCCCGCACTTAAGTTAGATGGGCAATTATTAAAAAGTGGTTTCATTGCACTCCAAAGCGAGGGGCAGGAAATTGACTTTAGGAATATTGAGATTCTGGATTTGTCTAAACAATAAAAAAAAGCCCCCTCAAAATCGAAGGGGCTTTTTTGTTTACTTTTTATTTCCTGCAAAGGTTTGGCGCAAGATTTTACCCCCTTGAATGATAAACGTATCCGTTGCATAGTTGAATTCTACCACAGGAGTTTTTGCTGACCAAACTATATAGAATAAATCATTTTTTACAGCAGTTTTAATCACATTAAAAGTAGATCCCTTCGTGGGGAAAGCTTTTACTAATTCCACAAAGGCTTTTCTAATTTCAGCTAATCCACTGAAAGTACCATCTGGCGTAATGACAACAGATTCCTCAGTATAGTCAGCCATAATTTCATCGAGATTATTTTCTCCTAAGGCTTTACTGTGGTGCTGAAACACCGCTAAAGTAGTGGCTTCATCCACTTTTTTCGGGCTGTTTTGTCCAAAAACAAGCACCGAACTACTTACTAAAAGGGCAACTAATAAGATCTTTTTCATATGATAATTTACGTTTATTTATTCTCTCTATTTTTCTTCGCAGTCGCCAGGATATACCCTTTGATGTTCGAAATATCTGTGTCACTTAGTCTTCCGCCAAACTTCGGCATACCCTTTGGCAAGAAAATACCGTCCCTAACGATTTGATGGAAAGCACCCATAATATCTGGGTGTGAATAGGTCAAATTAGGAATGGTTCCACCAGGATTTCCTGCATTTAGGTTATGACAAGGACTGCAATATTTGCCAAATAAACCCGAACCTTTTGCGACCTGCTCGTCTGAAATTTCGACAGGCAAGGTTAAATATTCCTTCTTTGGCTCCTTATCATACACAGGCATCGCCACATTTTTACCTATAGCGAAAGTATATACCGTCCCCGGATTTATCTGTTCCGTACTTCTACTAGACAATCCCATCACTCCACCCCAACCCACAGCGATCGTTACATATTGCACGCCATCTACTAAATACGTAATAGGAGGTGCAACAATACCTGTACCTAGGTTTTTAGTCCAAAGTACTTTACCTGTTCTCGCATCTAAAGCGTTAAAATCGCCCTCTGCAGTTCCTTGGAATACTAAATCCGACGTGGTAAGTACACCCGAATTCCAACCGGTTTTCTCCGCTTTATGCCAAATTTCTTTGTTTTGAACTGGATCCCATGCAATTAATTTACCCAGTGACTTTGCCACATAGGAATCCTTGTTCGTAGGGTTCGCCGGATTATTATGTGTACCTACACTCCAATAATCCTTATCGTACACAAAATCTTTTTGGTTACCGAAATTCCAAGATTGTTCTCTTGCCGGGATATAGACTAAATTCGTTTTCGGATTATAGGCCATCGCTTGCCAATTATGCCCACCAATTACACTTGGGTAAATTTGTTCATTGCTATTTATATAACGTGCCTTAGGATTTTCAACAGGACGTCCGGTTTTCATATCCACTTTAGAGGCCCAGTTCACATACACATAAGGTTCAGCTGACAATAACTCCCCTGTGTTACGATCCAATACATAGAAGAACCCGTTTTTAGGTGCCTGCATTAAGACCTCGCGCTTTTTGCCTTTGATTTCTAATTGGGTCAAAATGATTTGTTGTACCGCTGTAAAATCCCATGAATCACCTGGAGTAGTTTGGTAATGCCATTTCAATTTCCCTGTTTCCGCATGAATAGCTAAGATGGAAGAAAGGTATAGGTTATCTCCACCGCCTGGGCTTCTGATTTCTCTATTCCATGGAGAACCATTTCCGGTACCCACATAAATAAGTTTCAACTTAGGATCATAAGCAAAGGCATCCCAAGCCGTGCCGCCACCACCGTATTTCCACCATTCTCCATTCCAAGTTTTCGCGGCTGTTTCCATTTCAGGATGCTCAAATCCATTCGCAGGATTCCCTGGAACCGTGAAGAATCGCCAAATTTTCTTCCCAGTCATCGCATCATATGCCGTCACATACCCTCTCACACCATACTCTGCTCCACTATTACCGATAATGACTTTACCATCCATCACACGTGGAGCGCCTGTAATCGTGTAGGAACGATCATGCGAAACAGACAATACTTCCCATTTCTTCTTACCTGTAGCCGCATTAATGGACACCAAACGTCCATCCAAGGTTCCCACAAAAATGTTCCCTTTGTACATCGCTAAACCACGACTTACTACATCGCAACATGCCTTTTCACCAAAACCTTTAGGTACCTGTGGATCATAGGTCCATAATATTTTACCTTTTCGCGTATCAATAGCGTACACGACACTCCATGGACCACTTAAAAACATGATCCCGTCCACGACTAAAGGCGTGCCTTCAATCCCTCGTTTTGTTCCTAAATTCAAACTCCATGCTAAACCTAATTGACTTACATTGTCTTTAGTAATTTGACCCAATGGGCTAAAACGTTCCTCTCCATAATTACGACCATAGGTCAACCAATCGCCCGTGTTATCATCAACACTGGCAATTTGTTGATCCTGAACGGCACCCACTACTTTAGCAATGTGCGATGGAGATCCTGGAATTGATTTTGTGATAAATGCGATGCTGCCTAGAACAAGGACAGCTGCGGAGAACAGGAGTACTACTTTTTTCATTGTATGATAAGGTATAGATTAGATTTGGTATCTTTTGTATACCAATAATACCAAATAAATTTTAACAAAGAAAAAAATGTCTAAAAAATAGTAAATGGGAAACAGTTATTTTTCGATCTTCTGTAGATACTCACGCAGAACGCGGTTATTTTCCTTTGGGTTATCTCCCATCGTTACATGAGCAGCATCGGAAATGACTTGAAATTGAGCTCCTGGGATTAAACTTGTATAATAGCGGACGCTTACTGGCCTAGCTTCATCAAATTCCCCAGCTGTTAAAAGCGTAGGAACCTTTATGGTAGCCAACTCTTTTAATCGATCATAGTGAAGCAAATTTCCCGTAGCCTTAAATTCACTAGGCCCCCACATAAAGGTGTAGACCTTTTCTCCAAAATACCGATCAAGTGTATCCTTCCGCGATTTTGTATCGTTTCCGCGTCTTAAATGCGCTTTATAATATACTTTCATCGCCTGTTGGTAAGATTCAGACGCATAGTTTTTTTGCTTTTCACTTTCTCTAATCGCTAATTGAGTCGCTGTTGGCAAGGCGGCGATTAAGGTATCAGCATCTTGTGTCCAAATTTTGGTACTAAATAAAGGACTCGCAAAAATAAGCGCCTTTATTCCTTTAGGGTATTTCAAATAATAATCCATCCCTAACATGGTGCCCCAAGAATGCCCATACAAATAAAAACGTTCCAGCTTGAGTGCTTTTCTGACCTGCTCTAATTGCTCCACATTTTTCTCAATAGTCATCAAGGTAGTATCCGTAATTCGGGTAGAACGGCCACAACCTAATTGATCAATAAAAATGACCGGCCTATCCTTACTCAATTCTTTCAATGGCTCTAAATATAAACTCGATGACCCTGGTCCCCCGTGCAATAAGAGCAAAGGAGTTTTATCTCCCTCTCCATCAATGCGGTACCATATTTTACCTCCCTCTACCTCTATAAAACCCTCCCTAGGAGGTGCAGGATTAGTGCAAGCATTCAGCAAAAACAGCGTAAATAAACCGAGTAGATATTTTTTCATAGAACCTATTGATGCATATTGTACAAGAGTGTCTGAATTTTAAATTCATTGCCCGATTTAACCAATAAAAATACGTCCACGCCTTTGTGTGTAAACTTTCCATTGAAGTAAAACTCATAAGGAACCCACGCAGTCGCAATTTCTTGGTCGATTAAAATAGGTCCCCAAGAAAGTACACGCTCATCCATGTCACCCGGTTTTCTGGTCATCACATTTTGGATGAATTTAGCAGCGGGCACTTCTCTCAGCGCATTTCCCTCCGGCTTCACCTGACTAATATGCAACATAGCATTGCTTGTAAAACAAGACTTCAAAGCAACAGAATCAACCGATTTCATCGCAGAAAAGGTCTTCAAAATGACGGATTTGATCTGGTCCTCGTCTTTGGTTTGTTTTTGGTTTTGACCGAAAACAAATAGCGGTATAAATACAAATAAGGCAACTATTTTAAATTTCATGTGCGTTAAATAAATAATTTTTTAAAGATATTATAAAATAATTTACATTTGATAGTAAAAGATCTAATGACTGAGTGAAGTTAATTTTAACTATGAAAAAAGCATCGATTCTCTTTTTATTCTTTCTGCTTCCATTATTTTCTTCAGCACAAAAAGTAGAAAACAAAAAATATAGCTGCTCGCCCAAGACTACAACAAATTCTGTTTTCAAAGAAATAGGCAATGTGAAATTTGAAGATTTCTCCAACAGAGGAACAAGTTGGTCGTTTTTTGGCACCCAAAAAATAACCACTAAAGATGGAATAATTTTTCTTAAAGGGGATATTTACTCACCAAGAGGTAGCCAATTAAATACCAAAGTGAATAATTACAACAAACCTGTCTTTATACTTTATAATGAGTGGGATTGCATCATAGATAAATAAATCACATTTTTTTTAAAAAATAATAACATGAAAAAACTTTTAACCCTCCTATTCTTTTGTTCCCTCGCCATCACTGGTTTTTCGCAGGATGCAAACTCCATTGAAAAATACAAAAACCTAGGTAATGAGCCTAAATTCTACGAATTATTTGATGCTTGTGCAAACACTAATAAGACAGCGGGATGCTGGAAACTGGGTTTAAATTGGGATTCGTCAGAGTCAGATTATTCCATCGTAGGAAGTTCAAAAATACACTTCTATTATGTTCCTACCGCCGCATCAAAATGTGATAAATTAACATTCTACGAATTAACTCCCAACCCCAAAACTGGTATTTGGTCATTTAAAGATCAAAACATTTCCATTTCTGTAAAAATGCGCTCTGATGAATCAGCATTTGGACGACAACTGAGCGAAATTCGCTTTACGAATGCGGCTGGAGAATCCTGTTTTGGACCTAAAACATTCATAAAGAAGTTTTAGCCTACCATAAATCCGAGTAAATCTCATCGAAAATTTTAGCTAATTCGCGATCTTTTTCTGTCACGACATTACCCACATCATGGGTGGTTAAGGTGACGTGTACCCGATTATAGGTATTTGACCAAGTAGGATGATGATCTAGTTTACTTATTAAAGGGGTAGCTAATTGCATAAATAGCATGGCATCCTCAAAGGTGGGGAATGTAAAGGTCTTTTCTAGAGCTTGATTTTCCTCTATCCATTGAATCATCATATCTTAGTCTGTTTAATTCTGAATTCTTTAGCAATAATACTATATTTATTTAACCGTTGAAGCTATGGACAACAAGAGAAGACGATTTAACCTGCTCACACTATTCCTTATAAGTGTTTGCCTATCATTTCAGGGGTTCTCCCAAAAAATTCAACTGGATCTAGACAAAACCTATCAGACGATACATAGTTTTGGAGCATCTGATTGCTGGTCTATAGCCATGGTAGGAAAATACTATCCTGAAAGCAAGAAAAAACAGATAGCAGAATGGCTCTTTAGCAGGGAAAAAGATAGCTTTGGAAATCCGAAAGGAATCGGTTTGTCTATGTGGCGATTCAATATAGGCGCCGGAAGCACAGAACAAGGAATAGAAAGTAAAATAACTTCTGAGTGGAGACGATCAGAGAGTTTTTATACGGCTGGAAAGTTCGATTGGACAAAACAAGCAGGGCAACAATGGTTTTTAGAGGCTGCCATTAAATATAAGGTACCCTATACACTCGGATTTCTGAATTCTTCACCTGTCCAAATGACTAAAAATGGCCTGGCTTTCGGGAGTGGAAATTTAGGGGATTGGAATTTTAATACAGAAAAAATAGCGGAGTGGACTACCTTTATTACTACAGTAGCCAACCATTTCCAATTCAATTATATTAGCCCATTTAATGAACCGCAATGGGATTGGGGACCGAATAAATCAGGGTTAGCCTCCCAAGAGGGAACCTCCATCAATAATACAGATATAGCCTGGGCCATTAAAAGACTTAGCCATAACTTTAAAACTACTTCGGCTTCAGCCAAAATTATCATTCCAGAGGCAGGACAACTTACTTATTTATTTCAAAAAAACACCAATAGGCCTAATCAAGACAATCAACTAGTTAGCTTCTTTTCTCCCGAAGAGTCG
Source organism: Aquirufa esocilacus (assembly GCF_042715595.1). NCBI lineage: Bacteria > Pseudomonadati > Bacteroidota > Cytophagia > Cytophagales > Flectobacillaceae > Aquirufa > Aquirufa esocilacus. The sequence continues at coordinate 156,849 of NZ_JBBKXX010000003.1, forward strand.
ACTTACCTGGGAAACGAATTTAGTGTAGAAAAAATAATTAGTGGACATAGTTACTTTACCACCTCACCGGCAAACGCGCTGATTGATATGCGTAAACAACTCAATATACAGAAAGCTAAAGCTGATCTTGATTTTTGGCAATCCGAATATTGTATACTCGGGGATAATGCTGGCGAAATTAAGGGCAACGGGGTTGATCTAGGGATGAAAACGGCGTTGTACGTTGCCAAAGTAATTCATGCTGATTTAGTACATGCAAATGCCTCCTCCTGGAGCTGGTGGCTCGCAGTAAGCGCGAATGATTACAAAGATGGACTCATTTATATCTTTAACGGAGAGAATAAAGGGGAGAATGATCAAAATAAATTCGACGCGGACCTGTATGATTCAAAAACACTTTGGGCTCTAGGCAATTATTCTCAATTCGTCCGACCTGGAATGAAACGATTTGACGCAGCAATAGATCAACCAAAATGTTTAATTTCAGGCTTTAAAGATCAAAATTCTACTGTTTTAGTAGTAATCAACTCAGGCGATGAATTTAATTTAAACGTTTCAAGCTTTACATCGAACCATACATTATCAAGCTATACGACTTCCAGCACACAAAATTTAAAATACCAAAACATAGATTCTAGTCAAGTACAATTGTCTGCAAACTCTATTACAACCTTGGTTTTCGCAGCGAATTAATAAACATTCCACGATGAAAAAAACATGGCTCTTACTACTCCTATCCACCGCCACTTTCGCGCAGGATATCCATTTCAACTCCATTTTAGTGGACACGCATAACGACTGTTTGACGGCTTGTATCGAGAAAAAGGTGTCGCTTGATCAGGATTTGACCGGCATTAATCACTCAGATTTAGCCCGATTTAAAAAGGGCGGGGTGGATTACCAATTGTTTTCGATTTGGTGTGATGGGGAGAAAGCAAATCCATATGCTTGGGCCATGCGGGAAATGGATAGTTTATATGCTGTGGCTGCGAGGAATCCGGATAAAATGGTGATTGCCAAATCCTGGAAAGACCTTAATCGCGCTTTTAATGAGAATAAATTAGCCGCTCAATTTGGGGTGGAGGGTGGCCACATGATTGAAAGCGATTTGAAGAAATTAGTCACTTTTTATGACCGAGGAGCTAGGTATATGACCCTGACTTGGAATAATTCGCCGGGCTGGGCAAGTTCACATGCAGATGAAAAAAATCCAGCGTATCAGGGGTATAAAGGTCTAACGGATTTTGGCAAAACGGTGGTAAAAAAAATGAACCAACTAGGTATGATCGTGGATATATCGCATGTGGGCGAGGCGACGTTTTGGGATGTGATAAATACGACGACAAAACCAATTATTGCCTCACATAGCAATTCATACAGTGTGTGTCCCGTGTCAAGAAACCTGAAAGATGACCAAATTTTAGCGATAGGAAAAAATGGCGGCGTAATCCACCTGAATTTCTTCTCTGGATTCGTGGATGTAGATTTTTTCAAAAAAGACGCCGCTTTCCGTAAAAACCATACCGCAGAAATCGATTCATTACTCAAGACGGGAATGCAAACAGAATATGCTTTCACGGTCATTTCAGATAAATACCCACAAGAAAGTGACGCCATCAAACCAGATTTGGAACAATTGATGAAACATTTTGATCACATTGTGAAATTAATCGGGGTAGATCACGTGGGTTTGGGCTCTGATTTCGATGGAATTAATTCAGCACCTAAACAACTGAAAACAGTACTAGATTATCCCCTATTCACCCAGGCTTTAATCACGCGTGGCTATTCAGACAAGGATATCAGCAAAGTGTTAGGAGGGAATTTTCTGCGGGTTTATAAGGCAAATAACCTCGATTAGGACAAGAATCGATCAGGTAATAATCATAAAAAAACACCTTAATAATTACTAAGGTGTTTTTTTATGAAAAGGAGAATAAATTACTAGCCTACATTTTTAGGGTTTTCTCCATATTGATTTGGTCCTGGAGTTCCCTCTGTGCAATCTAAAACTAGCAACCAAATAAATCCAATTAAAGGGATAAGTACTATCAAATAAAACCAACCACTTTTGCCTACATCATGTAATCGTCTTACTTGAACAGCTAAAAAAGGGATGAATGTTAATAAAACATAGCCAATGTATACATAGCCATAAGGCAGTTCAAAACCAAAATCAGTCATGATTTTAGTACCAAGCACATTATCCAACACATTGGCTACGATAAGTGCTAAAAAATTAAATAAAATACCATACCAAAATTCGCTTCTTCTAGCTCTGCCAGTGAACGTTGCATAATTTTTCAAAATACTTAAATAATAATTCATAGTAATAGTTTTTAGGTTTACCTACTCATAAGGCTTTTCAGAATCCGCCCCGTATTTAAAGTGATCGGCCACTGGTAGAATAAATTTTTGCCAATTTATTGAAATAAATAACAATATTCCTCTATTAAATTGCACTATTTATTTAACGGTAAGTTTTATTCACCTAAAATGGACCATTTCCTGAAATTCGTACAAATAGTTACTTGTGCCTGAACCAACAATCTGTTCGGTCATTTTCGTAGGCTTTGAAAATGGTATTCACGGGAGCTCCGTGGTGTAAATTTGCGTTAAATCGAGTTCTAGCCAGGTAATTAAAGGCCCCCATATCCCCTGTATAGGCAGTTTTATTGCTATGATTGTAGGTTTCATGCAAGGCGCATAATTGCTGCAAAAAGTCAAAAAAGAGCGGAAAAGATCCACCAAAAACGCCACAATTTAAAAGGGCCTCAGAAGCAAAACGTTCCTCATAGGCGGCATAATCTTCCATTTGCCCACGCAGATGCTCCGCATGCGCCAGCATCCACTCATTATGTAAAGTTTTGGGCTCATCCCCACAGAAAAGAGAATCTGGATTAGCTGTAAAGAGTGGGTGAATAAACGGATTTTGAGCCAAAGTCACATCAGATACATCCGTCACAAATACACCCTGAACTTGCGTAATCTTAGCTAGATAATCGCGGTACACGAAATAGCGGTAGACATTCGGATTAAAAGCTGGATTATACATGATGCGCTCGAACGAAATGTATTCATTTGAATAACGCGCACAATTCTCGTCTGAAAAATTGTTGTGAAATATAACGCCTTTCAGCTTAGCCGCAGCCACTGATTCCGCCCATTCTTGAACGAGATCATAGGAATCATCTGCTAACGTCATGTTGCGATTCACGTCATACACTCCGGTAATGTGGCAAGCTAAAACAAGATGTTGCATGATTAATTCGCGTTCAACAGGAGTTCTTGCTTCAATAAAGCGCAGGTAGAATTCGGATTATTGCGGTAGTAAATGTAGGATCTTTGGAATACTTTCTTCGTTTTGAATTCTATCTCAGCACGCTCAAAGAAAGCTGAATCCGCTGCAAAACCTCCTTTAAAGTCAATGCTTTTAAACACTTTTTGATGCCCAAATAAGGTTCCAAAAAGTACCGCATCATCTAAATGTATCGGTTTACTCAGGTCATTTTTATCCGGAACGTAATAATCTTCCACGGTGTCCACCACCGTTTCTGCCGTAGAACAGATCAAATCGACGTTTTCAATTTCTTTCAAACAAGTGCTCAAATGATAGGGCTTGTATTCGTCATCACTATCTAAAATAGTGATAAATTCCCCCACACTATTTAACACACCACGATTAATGGATTCAGCTTGTCCGCGATTGCGGTGCCTAATATAAACGATTTTTTCCTCGTAGGCTTCTACGTATTCTAATAAGGCCTTACGGTCATTTTCTGTGCTTCCATCATCAATGATGATCAACTCAAAATCCTGAAAATCTTGCTGTAAAACAGAATCAATGGCTCTTTTGGTTAATTGAAAGTCCGTATTATAGACGGCCATCAACACCGATATTTTAACATTCTTAGACATGATCTGCTAATAAGTTGCACCAAAATAGGCTTTAACGGAGGCAAATGTAGTCAAATATTACTATGTTTAAGTAAAAAAACGATGAACAAACTCCTACTATTAGCCTTTTCTATTTTTACCCTTTCCTCCTGTTCGAAAAGTAGTGAAACCGCCTCTAATTACTTCACTTACCCAGACAGCCTCGAAGCTGGCGGTGTAAAAATGATTCCTATACAGACGCCATCCGGCACCTATAAGGTATGGACGAAGCGTTTTGGCACTAATCCTAAAATCAAAATCCTCTTGCTACACGGCGGCCCGGCGATGACGCACGAATACATGGAATGTTTTGAGACTTTTTTCCAAAGAGAGGGCTTCGAATTCTATGAATACGATCAACTGGGTTCGTATTACAGTGATCAACCGACGGATTCGACGCTTTGGAAAACGGAGCGATTTGTTGAGGAAGTAGAACAAGTGCGCAAGGCCATCGGTGCTGATTCGTCTAACTTTTACATCATCGGAAATTCCTGGGGTGGCATTTTAGGCATGGAATATGCGCTGAAATACCAGAAAAACATGAAGGGCCTTTTGGTCTCGAACATGGTAGCGAGTGCTCCAGAATATGGAAAATATGCGGAGGAGGTTTTAGCCAAACAGATGGATTCTAAAGTCCTAGCGGAAGTAAGAGCGATCGAAGCAAAAAAGGATTTTAACAATCCGCGCTACATGGAATTATTGATTCCTAACTTCTACAAGGAACATATTTGCCGCTTACAAGAGTGGCCAGATGCCTTGAATCGCACGTTAAAACATGGTAATAGTGACATCTATGTCCGTATGCAAGGGCCGAGCGAATTTGGGATTAGCGGACTTTTGGAAAAATGGGATATTAAAAATCGCTTAAAAGAACTATATGTTCCTACCCTGATGATCGGTGCAAAATACGACACGATGGATCCGAAAGCGATGGAAGAACAAAGTAAATTAGTCCAAAAAGGATCCTATTTATACTGTCCTAACGGCAGCCATTTAGCGATGTGGGATGACCAAAAAGTCTACATGAACGGCGTTATTTCTTTCATTAAGAAAGTGGATGGGGAATAATCTTCCTAATTCAGTTGAAGGCCATCTCGAAAGGGGTGGCCTTTTTTTATGGCCAAAATTTAGCTAGCTTAGAGCCTACTAAATCCACCTACATGCTAATTCCTAAGCGAGTTACCGATTCTGAAACCACGATTACTGAATTAATGATTCCAGCGTTTGCTAACTTCAGTGGCAAAATCCATGGGGGCACCTTGCTTTCTTTGATGGATAAAGTCGCCTATGTTTGCGCGGCAAAACACAGCGGTAATTACTGCGTAACCGTGGCCGTGGAAGGTGTAGAATTCTTTAATCCAGTGGAAGTGGGCGATTTAGTCTCCATCAAAGCCTCGGTAAATTACGTAGGTAGAACTACGATGATTATCGGAATGCGAATTGAATCCTTAAAGCCAAAAACGGGTGTGGTCACCCATACGAACTCGTGCTACTTTACCATGGCGGCAAAGAATGATGATGGCGAATTGACAGAAGTCCCTGGCTTGATTTTGGAAAATGAAACTCAAACTCGCCGCTTCGCAGAGGGCAAATTACTTCGTAAACTATCCTTAGAAAAACGTGAATTATTGAAATCTGACCTTAAAAATATCTATTCTGGCGACATTCGTAAGATGTGCGATGGGGAGAAATGTGAATTAACTTACTAAACCTATATAAATATGAAAAAAATCTTCTTACTTCTTTCGCTATTTGCTTTCAGCGCGGTAGCAAAACCCACAGGCACCTACAAAATCGTCGTTGAAGGCTTCGACTGGGGCGCCGGAGTAAACAAAGTCATTCTAGCCTTGAATGACACCACCTCTAAAGTGAATGCGGCAGACTATACCGTTTATGCTAGCCGAAAATTAAGCACAGGCCCTATCGCAGACCAAGATACTAAACGCGAAATCGTTACTGCTTACGTTTCGGATGAAAATGGTGCGCGTGTTCGAACAGGCAAAAACATTACACTGGTTTTATCCGTGGGGCCTCAGTTACCCATTAGCTCCCCTTTTCAATACTTGCGAAGCAAAGGAAACGTTTGGGTAGATTATTCCTTAACGATTTTACAGCCTAAGACGGGACAAATTTGGGATACTTCCACAGGCAAAATCATGCCATTGATTGATCAATTTGACCTAACTGGCAAATACGTGTTCAATGATAAATTAACGATGTCTTACGCTACTTTCACCCCTAAAGTAAAGAAGGACAAAGCGCCTTTGATCATCTGGCTTCACGGCGGTGGCGAAGGTGGAACGGATCCTACGGTCCCTCTTTTGGGAAACAAAGCAGCCAACTATGCCGCTGAAGGTATTCAATCCATCTTCGAAGGAGCCTACGTATTATCTCCGCAATGCCCAGGCGCCTGGATGCATAATGCGCAAGGAGTGGGTACGCAAGGTAAAGACAACGATATCTATAACGAGGGCTTAATGGCCTTAATAAAAGACTATGTCAAAGCAAATCCAGGCATCGACCCTAGCCGCATTTATGTAGGCGGATGTTCAAACGGAGGATACATGGCCTTGAAATTGATCTTTTTGAATCCGGATTATTTCGCAGCTGGATACATTAGCGCTTTGGCCTATAAATCAGAATACATTGCAGAAAGTGATATTCAGAAGATTAAGAATGTGCCTATTTGGTTTGTACACTCCAAAGACGACAGAACCACCATTCCTGACATTACAGTGGTTCCTGTGTTCGATCGTTTACGCAAGGCAGGTGCGAAAAACGTCCACTTCACCTACTATGATCACGTAACTGATATCACTAATTTCTACGGCGGAAAAGGCTTCGAATACAATGGCCACTGGTCCTGGGTTTACCTACACGAAAACCTACCCAGAACGGATCTAGACGGATCACCCGTTCGAGTGAATGGCAAGCCGGTCTCTATTATGGAATGGATGGCGGCACAGAAAAAAGGGAAATAATTAAAAAGGACAGCTTAACGGCTGTCCTTTTTTTTATCGTGCAACAAGTAGGTAAAAGATCAATAAGAGAAAGGCGATTACCAACATGGCTTTCCAATGTATGCGCTGGTATTCACGGTATTTGATCCACATAAAGGCAACTAATACCAAAGTTCCCAAATGAACATACATCTTAGAACTTTCGTAGTCTTGCCCGCGATGTAGTATAAAAATGCAAATGAGTTGATCAACCAAAATACCGGCGGCAATGCCGTACTTTTTCAGGTAAAGACTTAAGGTGTTTTCCATTGTATGTAGTGGTTAAAATTGTGTTTTGTAATCTAGACAAATTCTAGCACCTTTACGTTAATACCTCTCATAAAATCAAAACAATGAAATTCACTAAACACCTCCTCCTCCTGATTAGTCTCCTATTCGTAGGCGAAATCAGTGCACAGGCACCCAAAATTGTGGCCGGCATCAATGTCGACCGGGTAAAACGATTAGAAAAATTTGTTCAGTCCGAAATGGATAAGGGAAACATTCCTGGAGCTGTGACGATGATCATTCACAATGGCCAGGTGGTTCACCAAGGGGCTTTGGGGTACAAAAACGTAGCCACGAAAGCACCCATGACGACGGATGATTTATTTTATATTCAATCCATGACGAAACCCATCATCTCCACGGCATTTATGATGTTGTATGAAGAAGGGTATTTCAAATTAAGCGACCCTGTATCGAAGTACTTACCCGAGTTTAAAAACTTGCGCGTAGTAAGAAGTGTAAATGATGGCCCGGATGCTCCAACTGATTCGTTAAAGTCGCAGATCACAATGACACAATTATTAAGTCATAGTGGTGGATTAACGCATGGTTTGGACCAAAACCCTGTTCAGATTCGATTCAGAAATGGCTATTTCAAACCCGGCATTAAAACGATTCAAGAGCGTGTGGCCAATATGACGAAGTTCCCCTTATTGACTCAACCGGGTACGGAATGGAATTATAGCGCTGGACCAGATGTGCTTTGTGTTTTGATCGAAAAATTCTCCAGAATGAGTGTAAATGAGTTTTTGAAGTCTCGCTTATTTGAGCCTTTGGAGATGAAACATACGGGGTATAATGTGCCTAAAGAGGAACAAGCTAAAATTGTTGCCTTGCATACTAAGGGTAAAAATGGAACGATTTCTGTTGCGGCGAACCAGCCTCCTTTTGAAAACGTGACGGTTTGGAGTGGCGTGAATGGCTTGTTTTCGACGGCTGCAGATTATGCGACTTTTTGCCAAATGATGCTGGCAGGCGGAACCTATAAAGGGAAACAATACTTGAGCCGCAAGACCGTGGAATTAATGACCTCCAATCACACGGGAGACTTATTCCCAACTCCAGGAACAGAATGGGGCCTAGGCTTTGCCGTGGTAACCGACGGGCCAGCGACGAAAACTCCGGCGTCAAAAGGATTATTCTATTGGGGAGGTGCGAACAACACTCACTTCTTTATCGACCCGAAAGAAAAACTAATCGCCTTATTTATGACTCAAGAAAGCAATTTCACCTGGGAATACCACAACAGTTTACGCCAGATGGTTTACCAGACTTTGGCAGATTAATACAGAAAGCCGGGCATCGTCCCGGCTTTTTTTTCTTGCTCTAGCGCAAGAATTACTCGTATTTAATAGTGGACATTTGACCTAAGGATCGCGAACCTCAGGTGACTGCCGAAAAACCTAATAAAAGAGTAGGTGACCATTATTTACATACCTAACCATGTTATACCTAAAATCAACAATTCAGAAATCGAATCGATTTCTAGCTAGCATTACTCTAGCCGCACTACTCATTTCGAGTATTCAAATCAATCCAAGTCCGACAATCAAAACCTCAGAAGCTTGCTTTCTAAACATCTTTAAATTAGAAATCTCTGGAGTCATGGACGGCATAAAACACAATACAGAAGTTGATTTTTATCTTTTTGGTAAAAAAATATTTTAATAAACGGGTTAGGACCTCGGTCCTAACCCCTATTATTCTTCCCAATACTATGCTACATAAAATCGTATTATTACTCGCCCTTTCCTATTCCTCTTTGGCACAAATACGCGTACTAAATGAGAAAAACCAACAACCTATCGAAGGTATAGAGGTCTATTCCCTTACAGGCGTTCTAATGGGACTCAGTGATGCAAAAGGCGAAGTTGAGCTGAAATCTCCAGCCACTTTTCTATTTTCTCATTTTCTGTACGAAAGCAAAACAAGTACAGCGACGACACCGCAAGTTTATTTAAAACCACGCAGCATTCAGTTAGCTGACGTTCAAGTAAAATCGAATAAACGGAAAATGGGCGTTTTACTAAAAGGCTATTTCCGGAGCTTTCAATTTAGAAATGATAGTCTAGAGTTTTTCAGTGATGGCGAGATAGAAGTCCTAGTCCCTGCAAATCCAAACAAAAGCGTCGAATACAAACGGATTCAACAACGAAATTTCAAAGGCCAATTGTTTAAAATGGCTTCTCAGGGAAAATCGACGAGTTACGGCATGACCATCACCCTCCCTCCTATCCTCGAATTGATTAGAACTAGAGACTTACAAGCCTCGGCCCAAGCCCTAAACGCGAGGCAAGATTCAGTTGCGCTCATACAAGCTGAGACAGGGGTTCGCTGGGGTCAAATGAATCGAATAAATGTCCAACTTCTTCAAGTGGCAATTCATCAATATCCACTAGGGAAACCTCAAATACTTAAAAGTTTGGGAATGGAATCGCACATCTTAGTGAACGACGAAGAAAGTATCGCTCAAGTCGAGAATAGAGAAAACTTCGATCCCATCCAGCTCATCTATCATAAGAATGTGAATAAAATAAATTTCAAAGCGAAAGGAAAATCCCACTTTGATCAATATCATTCCATCACGGAATTTTTTATTCATTCCGCTGAGATCGAAAAAGGGGACGAAAAAGGATTCTCTAAGAGAACTTCACTAGGGGATTTATCTATTTACAGCGACCCTTATTGGGAAAAAGCTGCTTCTCATCCGAATTTCAAACCGCTACCGTCTGCCATAGAAGAAGAAATTAATCAACAAACGAAGGAGAAGCATTTGCCTTAAATGGCTTCCCTTTTGCCATTCTACTTCTAATTCTACTTAATTCTGAAGGACTGATATTCAGAAATTGAGCAATGTATTTATCAGGTACTTGTTTGATATGCGCAGCAAAGTGAAGACAATAATACTCGTAACGCATTTGACAATTACCCATGTGTAAAATCAAGTTTAGGTGTTCCATTTCAAAAAAATAGAGCTCCATTAGTTGACGAAAAAGAAGAGAGAGAACAGGAATCTGAACGAATAGTTGATCGAGTACGCAACGATCAAGGTAAAGTAGGGTTGTTCGCTTAATCGTTTCCGAATGAATGATTGTTAGTTTAGTAGGCTGGAAACTAGCAGCTGATAAACAGAAAGTAGAAGGGAGGACAAAACCTCGATCGATAGTGGCGTCTTGCTGTGTTGTGTTAGGAATTGTAGAAAAGTGTCGAAGAAGGCCATCTACAACAAAATATAAACGCGGATTCAAGTCGACACAAGAGGTAATGGGTTGATTACGTTTAGTCTGCTGGTATTTAAAAGCGCGCAAAATGATCGCTAATTCTTCGGTCGACAATAGATGAAATGATTCCAAAAATTGACTTAATCGCTTCTTTGACTTTAGGTTATTCATAGTGGTTATCCGTTTTAATGACACTAAACTAGTGGATTCAAAAGAGTCATAATAACAGTAAACTGATATTATGCGATTTGCTTCCTGATTTTATCTTATTTTTGTACATGAGTAAATCACCTTTAAGCAAAGCACCTTTAAACAGGACACATTGGATCGCAGACGCTGATATCGAATGGGAAATCCTAGACGAATATTGCAAACGCAAAATCATGGCCTATAATGACGGTCTAATGATCGTAAAAGTGCATTTCAAAAAAGGAGGAGTCGGTGCAATTCACCAACATATCCATACCCAAGGTTCGTATGTAGAAAGTGGGGTTTTTGAGGTGAAAATTGGTGATGAAAAGAAGATCCTGAAACAAGGTGACGTGTTTTTCATCCCTCCCTCTATTGACCATGGTGTAGTCGCTCTTGAAGAAGGCATTTTGGTGGATTCGTTTAATCCTATGCGCGCAGATTTTATCCAATGAAAATAATCGTCATAGGTGGTGGAGCCGCTGGATTTTTCGCTGCTATTTCTGCCAAAGAACACAACCTTGAGGCCGAAGTAACCATCCTGGAGAAAACATCCAAGTTTTTAGGAAAGGTCAAAATATCTGGTGGTGGTCGCTGCAACGTGACCAATGCTACATTTAATTCCCGTTTGCTATCTGAGAACTACCCACGAGGAGAGAAATTCCTCCGCAAGGCTTTTGAGGTCTTTAATGCATCCTCTATGGTCGAATGGCTAGAGACTCGAGGTGTAGCTTTGAAGACCTACCACGACAATTGTATTTTTCCCCTTTCGAACGATTCCCAAACCATCATCGATTGCTTTATGTCGGAAGCAAGACGCTTGCACATTAACCTGCATAGCTGTCAATCAGTGGAAGAAATAAAGCCTACAGCGAAAGGCTTTCGCATCCATTGCCATGATACAGAATATGACGCGGATCGCGTGATTGTGACGACCGGTGGACAACCGAAGATGTCTGGATTGCTTTGGCTAGAAGACGTAGGACATCAGATCATTCCGCCAGTCCCATCCCTTTTTACATTCAACATGCCGCAGGAACCTATACGCGATTTAATGGGAATTGTGGTGGAGAAAGCCCGTGTTCGGATTGAGGGCCAAAAACTTGTAGGCCAAGGGCCTCTATTAGTCACCCATTGGGGAATGAGTGGACCGGCTATTCTGCAACTGTCAGCTTGGGGAGCTCGGATTTTGGCAGAGAAAGAATACCGATGCGCCATCCTGGTGAACTGGTTAGACGAAACAAAAGAAGAAGAATTGCGGGTGCTAATCACGCAAGTCATCAAAGAGCATGGGGCCAAAATGATGTCCAATTTGAATCCCTTTGCGATGCCGAATCGACTTTGGGTCTACTTACTAGAAAAGAATGAAATCAAGACCAGCTTACGCTGGAATGAATTAGGTGGCAAAGCGCTCAATAAATTAATCAATACCTTGATTAACGACCGTTATGTGGTCCAAGGGAAAACGACCTTTAAGGAAGAGTTTGTGACTGCTGGCGGCGTTGACTTACAAGATATCAGTGTCCAAACCATGGAAAGTAAAAAGTGCCCTGGCTTATTTTTTGCGGGTGAAGTAATGGACATCGATGGTATCACCGGTGGATTCAATTTTCAATCCGCTTGGACGACCGGATTTATTGCTGGTAAGAGCGCAGGTTTACTTTAGAATATCCTTAATAATCACCATGTGGTGATCTGTATGCATCACTAAAAACGGAATGACATCTTTCTTTTTCGTATCGCCAAAATAAGGATGGGAAAAATAATGTCCCGCTCCTACCGATTCAAATGCCCTTATTTTAGTGCGACATAGATCGATATGATTTTGAAGCGTCTCTGCCGTAAATATATCAGGAACCACAAATTTAGGCGCCTTAGATTTACCTCTTGGGATTTTCCCACGCCAAAAAATCAAATACTTAATAGGGCGAAAACTCCATTTGTATTTTGAAGGATCTGATTTCGTTACGCCCTCTATCACAGAGGAAATAACTAATAAACTATGCTCAATTTGCCAGCCCACAGAGGACGAAGAAACCGTCTCATTACGAGCTTCTAACTGCGGAATATAAGACGCTAATTCGTCTACGAGATTAAGTAGTTTTTGCATACGGCAAGTTATCAATTTTATCTGTTTTGTAATAACCTGAGGTTCCCAGGGAGGTTAAGACTCCGGCTTTGGCCAAATCCAAAAAGCCATCCTCCTCCTGAATTCCTGCTGGCACATAGGCCTCCTGCAAAGATCCAATAACTAAAAAAGTATTATTCAACTCAATGGGCATCACTTGCTCGAATTTCAACACATACTGTACCGGGGATTCCGCCACGAAAGGCGCAAGACATCCCTCTTTGAATTCCTCTGTCAAGCCAGTCATTTCAAACTCTGAAACGCCATCCGGGTACTTCGCACTCGTCTGATGCGCCTGTTTGTACATCGATTCCGTCACTAAATTAACCGTATAAATACCAGTTTCTTGGATATTTTGTAAGGTATGAGGAGCAGCCGCTAAAGGACGATTAATAAAACCAATCAGCGCTGGATCAGCTCCTAAATGAACAATATTGCTAAAAACAGCTAGGTTTGAAACGCCTTTGCCGTTCACCGTTCCGATCAGCGAAAGACTTTTAAATCCACTCAAGGAGTTGATTAAATTAGCGCGGGTGAAACGGTCCCAGGTTTGGAGTTCTGAAAGAGAAAAATGTTTGCTCATAAAGGTAGAAGTGACTTATATCACTTTTTATGGCTTAAAGATAGGCTACATTTGACTAAACAAATAATAACACCATGAAAACGCAAGAGATTTTCGTTGAAAACATTAAGTGTGCAGGATGTATGACGAGCATAAAGCACGCTTTATTAAAAATAACTGGTGTCAAAAAAGTAGAAATCGATAAAGACGAGGAAAAGGTCAGCTTAACGGGAGATCAGTATCAATTAAGCGAGGTCATTGATTCGTTAAATAGTATGGGTTACCCACAAAAAGGAGAAAACTCCGTGTTCAAACAAGCCAAGTCCTATGTCAGTTGTGCGATAGGTAAAATGAGTTAATCTTTCTTATAGTATACAAAAAAGGCCCTTCTCGCAAAGGGCCTTTTCTATTACAAAGCAATGATTTATCTAGCAATCAAGCTATACAATTCCGCATCTTGCTGAGGTTTCACCTCGCAAGTATTATTGAAGTGCATCGTCGCTGTATTTGCAGTATCGAACGTAGGCCAAGCCGGGATACCTTTGTGACCCGGGTTACCCGTTTTAGCAAAGTTAATCCAAGACGAGCTCATTCGGTCTGCTAAGACATAGGCTTCTTTTCCGCCTCCTGTCATTTCCTCGCAACGCGCGATGTTATTGAAGCAGAACGGTAATTCCATGCAGTGGAAAGCTTTGTATTTACCATCCATCACGGGTGATTGCCACGTCATTAAATACATGTAAACGGGTGCCGCTTTCAGAGCTGATTTCTCTTTCGCCTGAACCACTGCTCCTGGACGGAACATCACGTCCACATCCATTAAATCAGATGGCTTCGTGTCATTCGGATAGGCTTTCTTTACGGCTGCCTTGAACGCCTCCGCTTTGTCACCATAGGTTCTTTTGATATAGGCATCCACTTGTTCTGCTGTCGCATCGGACATTCCTGTCATGATGGATGGCATGAATTCGTTCTTCACTGTTCCGATTAACAAAGGCACGTCTTTAGATAATTCGAATGCCTCTTTCGAGAACAATTGGTAAGGCAATAAGTCGCCGTCTACTGATGGTCCCCAGCTAAGGCCAAAACCAACTACGGGTTTTCCTGCTGCTTTCATTTGGGCAGCGATGGTTGCTAAGGCTTTCTTTCCGGCAGAAGCTAATACCGGATATGGGATCGTTTGCAAGCTATCTACTTTCGCTGCTGGGATGTTAAGCGCTTTCAAGACTTCGGCAGTGATGCTTTGAGTCGTTGCTTTGTCTAACATGTTTGCGCGGAAGGAGCCACTTTGGTTGATTGCTTTGCTGAACAAGCCTTTCGCTGAAGGCATCGCCATCAAGGTATTTACTTTCGCGCCTCCGCCAGATTGTCCGAAGATAGTTACGTTTTTCGCATCACCCCCAAAAGAGCCGATATTTTCTTTTACCCATTCTAACGCCGCACGCATATCCAATACGCTATTGTTTGCCGAGTATTTGTATTTCTCGCCGTAAGCCGATAAATCTAAATAACCCGTAATGTTCAAACGATGGGAGATGGAAACGACTACGACGTCCCCTTTTTTGGCCAAATTCTCTCCATCATAAGACGGCAATTCAATCGCCGAACCAGCTGTGAATCCACCACCGTGAATCCAGAACATCACCGGACGTTTCTTTCCATCATTGATACCAGGCGTCCACACGTTAATGCGCATGCAATCTTCATTCGTAAAACCCCAGTTGTGGTTGAATACGAATTCTGATTCGTCCTGAATCTGAGTAGTCTCGTCAATTAAGGGTGAAACCGGACCATAAGACATAGACGAACGAACGCCAGCCCAAGGTTTAGGTTTATGAGGTGCTTCAAAACGAGCCGCCTCCGCATACGGAATCCCTTTGTAGGTATAGATTCCACTGTGAATATAACCACGTACTTTACCGGCATCCGTCGCCACGATAGCCACATCTTTACCGGTCGTAATTTGCGCTTTCAAGCCCATGGAGGCCATAATTAGCGCACTAGCCATTAATAATTTTTTCATAAGATTAGTTTTTATAGAATTTGTCTAAGAACTCATAACGTGCGTCATCCGTCGCCTTGATTGCTTTGGATTCCACATCAATCACCATCACACCTGGCTCCTTATCTTGTGGAGCTGCTGCTGGCCAGTTTGCCAAAGTTCCTCCGTTCGGATTTCCCGTCTTTACGAAGTTCGCGAAATAGGTGAACATCGTTTTAGAAACCGTATAATCATCCGCCGTGAAAGCGTAATCCTTAATCAAGTGCAAGTTGCCCATGCAATATTCGATCTCACAAGCGTGAGGAGCTCCCACCGCTGGACGAGGTTTCGGTGCATTTGGATCCGCTTTCACTGTTCCCCCAGCTAAACCTGACGCGACTGACTTGTCCACTAGTGGAGCGCGGTGGCGTGAATATAAATAACGGTATACCGGTTGCGTTGAATTCTTACGATGTAAATCAAACCACTTCCACGTGCTGTAAGAGATAAAACGATCCGCCGCTAGAGCCGTAGCTGAACGCTCGATCACATCCTCAGAACCCGATGGATATAATTTTAGAACGGTTTCGTGATCTACTGGATATGCTTCTTTTACTTTAGCCACATAATTATCATGCGTATACGGCTTGCCTTGCATAAAGGCTCCACCCGGAATTTCCGCTGAGTTCCAACCTAACAATAAAGGAACCATCGATTGCTGTTTTGCATTGAATAATTCTGGTAATGTTTTTGGCAAGAAATAACCGTCCACCACCGTAGAGAAACTCATGGTGCGAGTCTCTTGAGCGATTTCAAATAATTCGCGAGATGACATGGCGCGTAAATCTTTCAAAGACTTCGCTCCTGCTTTTTCCGCAAAAGCTACACCCGCTTTCTCTGCTTGCGCTAAAGGTACCGGGGACATCGTCGGATTAATTCCCGCACCACTTTCGCCGATGGCTCCGGCGATTAAGCCTTTTGATAGCGGTGAAGCCATTTGGACAGATACAGAGGCAGAACCTGCTGATTCCCCAGCGATCGTCACTTTAGACGCATCTCCGCCAAAAGCAGCGATGTTCTTCTTCACCCATTGCAAGGCTAAGTTTTGGTCTAAATAGCCATAATTTCCAGAGGCCTTATAAGAAGCCTCCGCTGATAATTCCGGGTGAGTAAAGAAACCAAAAAGGCCTAAACGGTAGTTCACCGTCACGACCACGATTCCTTGTTTAGACATCGCCTCGCCATCATAGCGTGGCTCCGATGCATCCCCCGCGAATAAGCCACCGCCGTAGAAGTAAACTAAGACAGGTAAGTTTTTCGTATTTCTTTTTGCAGGAGACCAAACGTTCAGATATAAACAATCTTCACTTAGACCCGCAGAACGAGATCCCATGTCCCCGAAAACAATCGCCTGAATAGGACGTGGTCCAAAAGCTTTTGTTTTTTTCACTCCAGACCAAGGTTCAGCCGGAACTGGTGCTTTCCAACGTAAATCTCCTACCGGTGGTTTGGCAAAAGGTACACCGAAATACGTCTGAACTCCTGTTTGTGTATTGTAATCACCTTCGATGATTCCTGATTCGATTTTAGCCTGAACAGGCATTTTAAAATCAGTCTGTGCAAACGCGCTAGACGCAATTAGGCCTAGCAGGCAAGTAAGTTGCCAGATTCTTTTCATAGTTTACTTGTTAAATAGGTTTATTGTCAATAATTGATACAATAATAAAACAATCTTTTGGAAAGTCCTATTGCTTGTATACGCTCACCGTTTCAAATTCATTTGATTTGCCGGTACTAACTTGCAAAATATAAGGTCCAGGCATTAACCCTTTCGTTTCCAACACTCCTCCTGTTTCCATCTTTGAACTTTGATGAATTCGACCAGTCAAATCCACAAATCGAACTTCCTGCGGACCCTCACCCTCAATATGCACAAATTGATTAAACGGATTAGGGTAGACTCTTGGAGTTTTCTGCTCAAAGCGTGCCTCTAATGGGATTTCGTCCACTATTTCCTCCACTTTTAGTGTCGTAATTTGCAATACTCCTGTAGAATTACCTAGGTCAAAAGATATCCGCGCATTAGCGTCAAAAGGCTCATTCATCGTGAATAAAAACGTGTATTCAGATTCAGTTGTACCTACGGTAAATGAGTTGTAATTACTGTAAGCATTATAGGGACTTGAAGCGCGACCCATATAGCCGGTAAAGGAAATGGCTTTGTCTGCTTTGGCCCTAAACTTCACTAAATACCTTCTTTTATACGAAAGAGGAAATCCCGATCTGGCTAGTTGTATATGCCAACCCGTACCTGTCACCGATGAAATGGCTACTTTAAGGCCTGTCCCCTCCGCATTCATGGTGGCAGAGGCGCCCGAATTCAGGTTCAAATTCCAGCCTGCGGTACCATTTAAATCAAACAATTGTTTCGTCGGAAGTACTTTAGCAGCAGGCAACGGATTTTTTAATAAGGCATTGACTAATTCTGTATTGTATGTGCCAGAGACAGGATTATATATGCCAAAACCAGCGGAGAACTCCCAATACGCCCAACTCAAGCCCTGCGACTCAATCCACCTAGCTAAAAAAGTAGTCCATCTGGCACGAGATGCCATATCGGCTTTTTCATAGGCCCCAAATTCGCCCACGTGGAGCGGAATATTCTTTGAACGAGCCCATTGGATGGCATAGCTAAAATCCGCAATCACTTGATCCCTTTCTAATTGCAAATCCTCCCATTTCGTCCCCAGGTATTTATCTTTATTTCCAGCCCAATCTGCCCCCTGATGTGTAAAATTAAAAGGACTGTAATAATGTACACTCAGAATTAAGTTCGGGTCCGATGGCGGATTAATATTTTTCACCCCCTCCAAACCTCCGTACAAAGCCGTTCCTAAGAGTACTTTTCTAGTCGGATTCGTTTTTCTGATTTCTGCCAAAGCCTCCGCAAAATACACATTCCACAAATCAGGCGTCAAGGCATCATGCGGCTCATTCAGTACTTCAAAAAGCAGGTGTTGATCATAGCCTTTGAAATAATTCGCTATCTGAGACCACTGGCTTATGAAACGAGGTTTTGCCCCAGCCGGATTAGTAAAAATCTCCTCATGGTGATGCATATTGATGATCACATAGAGGTTCTTAGAAATCGCTAAATCCACAACCGATTTAATCCGCGCTAAAAAAACGGGGTTAACGGTATAGGGTGCGGTGAGCTGTGTCCTTTCCGCCACATCCCAGCGAATCGGCACTCGGATATGATTAAAACCTTGCTCGGCAATCTTCGTAATGTACTCTTCTTTGAATGGATTACCCCAGGCAGTTTCTGAGGGAGCCTCAAACATATTACCTAGGTTTATCCCTCTGCCTAAATCTTGGGCAGATAAGGAATAACACCAAAGTAATAGCAAGACAATTTTCTTCATTTACTGCACAAAAGATAATATCGAAGCCGCCACCTTTCCAGGCACCTCTTCCATAGGCACATGTCCTACGTTTTTATAGATCTCCGCTTTGCTTCCTTTGATATCTTTCAAGAAGTTATCGACGTTATTCACCCCGATCAGGTTGTCCTTATCGCCCCATAAGATCAAAGTAGGCGTCTTGACTTCTTTAATGCTTTCTGGATTACCTTTAAATGAGCCTTTGAAAATCATCAATGCGGCTTCTCTGTTTCCTTCTCTAATCGCCACATCATGGAAACGCTCTACTTGCTCATCCGTCACGCGAGCTGGATCATAATAGACCGTTTCTAAACTCTTACGCACTAAGGCTTTGGGAGTGGCATACAACAATAAATTATTGATCACAGGAGTGGATGCCAGCTTAAATCCTAAGGAACCACTTTCCCCTTTCTTCGGATATCCGGCCGCATCGATCAAGATCATTTTAGCGAGGCGTGATGGATTGTGTAAGGCATAATTCCAGGAAATTGCCCCGCCCAATGAGTTACCCGCTAAGATGAATCGCTTGATTTTTAGACGCGTAGCAAAAGAATCGATGAACTTCGAATAATAAGGGAAATTATAGGCCATTTCAGGGGATGGTCCCGTTAGTCCAAATCCTGGTAAGTCAAGGCTAATCACCCGTCTATGTTGCTTCAAATCAATCACCACACTATCCCAGGTATTCAAAGACGAAGACATTCCGTGCAATAAAATCAGCGGCAAGGTATCAGTTGCGACACCCTCGTCCCGGTAATGCACTTTCATTCCCATGATAGGCATGAATTTAGAATCCTTGTTCGCGTACAGAGGAATCAGCTCTTCTACGGGTCTGTCTCGTTCACAGACGATAAAAAGTAAAATGATGATTAGGCCAATAAAGCCCCCTAAAATCTTAGCGATTGTTTTCATACAATTGATTGAATACCATTTTGAATGTGCTGTGTGTTTGGCCTCTAAACGTTACTTCTGGACCATACACATATAAATTTCCTTTACCCACTTTCGCTTGGAAAGCTGCTACCCCATCTTGCAAATAAGCCTGGCCAAAAGCCCAACCACTGCGCAACGTTTTCTCTGTCGCGAACCACGCTAATGGAGTTAATACACCACGAGAGATAGACTCCGGCGCTAACTTAAACACGGGGCTTGCTGCAAAGATCACATCCGCTTTAGGCGCCATTCCCCAGTTTGCTGGTGAATTTTGATCTACCGTCACTTGCATCACACTGCCTGGAATATAGAATTTCTCACCCGGCAAATTGCGCTCTTTTCCTCCCACCATTTCCACTAAAGCATTCTTTACAGGCAGATTTAAATGATAGGCCAAGTTCGCACTCGATCCAATCGTGATGATATCTCCGCCCTCTTCTAAGAAAGCGCGAAGCGCAGGTACAGATTTAGTTGCAGTTATCTTACCCATCGTCTCTTGGTATTCCGCTGGAATATCAGCCTCTACTGGTTCTTTCTCATCCCACTCGTTTGCCGGCTCTGCTCTTAAACCTGGAATGGCTCCTTTGACAAAAATCAAGACATCGAATTTCGAACGTAATCCACCTTTATCGATCTCCTTAGCGAACACTAATTTGAAGTCAAAATGGTGCTGTTCTAAAATCCAACGCAACCAACCCGACGGCATCGAACCACCATAGGTATCCCAAAGACCCACACGCTTCGTGCCTACTTTACGGGAAACATCAGCTGGCAAAGCATTTAGTGCTTGTGTTTTCACGGTCGCCTTCGCCAAAATGTCTGCTGCTGCCGCACTGTGTTTCACATAAAACGCTGAAGCGTTTTTCGACACTTCTACACCCGCTTTTAGCAAATCATTCAATAAGGTTAACGATGCGTTATCCGAAGTGGAGAATGAATAATAAGCACCCGTAGCAAATACGGGTTTAGACTTTTGAAGTTCGCCATAAGGAACCGTTTCGAATGGACCGTTTACGTCTTCCAACATGCGATCAAACTGAATCCCCATCGTATAAGCAGGCGTCCAGCCAGCAGCATCATACGGACGAACTGGAGGTCCTCCTGGGTATTGGAAGTCATTCGGGTGATCTTGTGGTTCGAACATATCAATCACGTGCGGACGGAAAGCTTGATTTGTCTTCACGACATAAGAACCTGCTGGATAGGCTTTTCCTTTTACCTCAAAAGCTTTTGTAGCCTTCTCAACCCGGATACCACTTTTAATCAAGATATTAATAAAGGCGATACCTGAAGTGGGTTGATCTGCCGTCACGATGTATGCCCGCGCATCACGAGTCGCCGGATTCTTGTAGACAGCGGCGAATAAACTATCTGCTTTCTTCTTATAATTTCCACCTGAAATTTCTGCTAACTTCTCCACTTTGTTTGGAGACATCGTCCAGTAATCTTGAGATCCTAAGTCGATCGATTTCTTACCCATCTTGTAAATATTCATCAACACCTCTTCACGGTAACGAGTCGCGTAATTCAACACGGCATAGTTCAACGAAAGCGAATAATCAATCGAATTCTTGAAGAACCATTTGCGCGGCGTGATGGGGAATGGTGTCGCCGAATTGGGAATCAAACGATTAGGTACTAATGGAATGTTTTCAGGAGTTGGATCCCCGATAATCTCCGTTAATAAACCAATGATATTGTGGTAATAGGCTGTGGTACGCAATCCACCATTCCACCAAGTCGAATAAACGGAACCTGATTTCATCGTATAACCCGGCTTGCCTTCTGCGTTTAAGCGTGAGCTCATCGCCGCACCTAAGGCATCGATTCCTGTAATAAGAAGCGGATCGTACACATAATTGAATGGATCGCGGTAAGGAGGACCTGCAACGACGGTTCCGTCTGGACCCGTTTGGTGGTGATTGTATAGGATTTGAGGCATCCATTCGATGTATTGTTGGCGAGCCATATTCGTAGACTCGCTCATATTCATCATGTAGAAATCGCGGTTATTATCATGTCCGATGTATTTTTCATACAGACGAGGCAAGTTATCGGTCGAGCGTTTCAGCGTATCTGCTTTGCGCATGTACCAATTGGAAACGAGTTCCTGACCATCTGGATTTGCATGGACAAATAGGATGATCGTGTTTTGAAGAATGCGTTTCGTTTCCTCATCGTTTCTGGTCGTGAACTGGTAGATGGATTCGATCCATTGGTGAATTCCTACCGTTTCTGTGGCGTGTAGACCGCCGTCGATCCAGACGATGGCTTTTCCTTCTTTGGCCAAAGACTTAGCCTCCTGCTCAGACAAGCCTTCCGCCCGCGCCAAGCGCTGCGAAATGGCCTTATACTTCGCCAGATTCTTAATATTTGCCGGATCAGAAACAATGACCATGTATTGATTTCGTCCCTCTTCGGTCTTTCCAATCGACTGCAACTTTATGCGATTGGACGCTGCGGCGACCTTTTTCAGGTAACCTTCCGTCTGCGTAAACGTAGCTAAATGGTAATTATCGCCTATGTTAAAGCCAAAATGCGATTTAGGACTAGGAACCTGCGCGCGAATCGTCAGCGACGCGAATAATAGAACGAGTAAGATTTTTTTCATAAGTTGAATCAGGTAAGCTTTAAAGATAGAAATATAGAAATTAATATTTAGCTTCGTGGCAGAAAAATACCAAGCTATGTTAAAAAAAATATCCTTTATTGGCCTGATTGCGATGGCCGCTTTAAGTACCATGTCCTTAACGAATGCTCCAGCTGTTGCTGAAGAGCCAGCAGAGGTTAATTACACCAAATATTGTGCGTCTTGCCACGGTGAAAAAGTGGAAGCATTTGTGGACCGCAAGTGGAAGCACGGAGACAAAAAATCAGACATCTTTAACAGCATTACGCACGGCTACCCGGACGCCGGAATGCCTACGTGGAAAGAGGTTTTGACACCTAAAGAAATTGAAAAACTGGCAGATTTAATCGTTGAAAATTTAGCTGGTGTTGAGCAATATAAATTTGCCAATAAACCAACGTCAAACATCTTCAAGTCGGATGGAATGACCATCGTTTTAGACACGATCGCCACTGGTTTCGATAGCCCTTGGGGTTTCACGCAGTTACCTTCGAACGATTATTTAATTACAGATCGCGCGGGTGTATTGTATTTAGTAGATCAAAAACGCAACAAAACGGCGATCAAAGGGACTCCAGAAGTGTATGCGCAGGGACAAGGTGGTTTATTAGATGTCACACTTCACCCGCAATACGAGCAAAATGGCTGGATCTACTTATCCTACTCGAAGTTTAAAATGGAGGATGGTGCCAAAGTAAATACAACAGCCATCGTTCGTGGAAAAATCAAAGACAATAACTGGGTAGAAGCTCAAGAGATATTCGAAGCGAAACCTTACACGAAAACTTCTTTCCACTACGGTTCTCGCATTACATTTGACAAAAAAGGACATCTATTCTTCTCTGTAGGAGAACGTGGAATGGAAAAAGTATTCCCTCAGAGTTTAGATAATGACAACGGTAAAATTCACCGTTTAAATGACGATGGAACGGTGCCAGCGGATAATCCATACAAGAACACAGATCACCCAAGTATCTATTCTTTCGGACAACGTAACCCACAAGGTTTGACGACGAATCCATGGACGGACGATATTTGGGAGACGGAGCACGGTCCTCGAGGCGGCGATGAGATTAACATCATCAAAGCAGGCAAAAACTACGGCTGGCCGGTGATTACATATGGCATTAACTACGATGGAAAACCGATTTCAGCTATCTCCAAAAAAGACGGAATGGAGCAACCTATCTCCTATTTCATCCCATCCATTGCTCCATCTGGATTGACTTTTGTGACGGGTGATAAATACCCGGCTTGGAAAGGTAACTTGATGATCGGATCACTACGTTTCAATTATTTGAACCGTGTGGAGGTAAAGAACAACAAGGTGGTGAAGCAAGAAAAGGTATTAATCAACGTGGGCCGTATGCGCAATGTGAAGCAAGGCCGCGATGGGTATTTGTATGTGGGGGTTGAGAGTCCGGGGATGGTTTTTAGACTAAAACCTACGGTTTTAAAATAATAGAGCATAAAGCACAAAGAATAAAGAAGATTAGTGGATATTTATAAATAACTATACTATCGAAAAAGGCTTCGACCCTTTTTTGATTACAATTTATGCTCTGTGCTTTGTGCTTTACAAAATTACTATACTATCAAAAAAAGGGCTTCGGCCCTTTTTTTGATTCCAACTTTATGCTTTGTGCTTTATTCTTTGTGCTTTAAATGGAAAATTAACCATTTGTCAAGAATCACTTCTTGCTGACACTTTTTTGTGGGAAATTGCGTCATGAAATTAATTGCCTTACTACTCATTTGTTCGATTTCGGCTTTTGGCCAAAACTCCTTACACCTCCGCCTTCAAGATGCTAATAAAGAAGCACTGCCTTTTGCGACAGCACTTTTGAAAAAAACGACTGATTCTAGCCTTGTAAAAGGGATGAATACGGATGAAAATGGGGAATTACGGGTCACTAAATTACCCCTAGGTAAATTCACCTTAACCCTTCAATCGACGGGTTTCAAACCAACGAAAATCGCTTTAGATGAGATATCAGCGAATACTAAAATCGAATTAGGGGTCATCACATTGCAGCCATTAAGCACCGAATTAGCGGAAGTAAAAGTGACGGCAACAAAACCGTTCATCGAAAAAAAGCTAGACAAAACGATCGTTAATGTGGAGAATTCTGCCATGGCGGCCGGAAATACGACCATGGAATTATTGGAGCGTTCTCCAGGTGTGATCGTGGACAAAGATGGCAACATTTCCCTAAGAGGAAAATCGGGTGCTGCCATTATGATTGATGGAAAAATTTCGTACTTAAGTGGGGCTGACTTAGCTAATTATCTGAAGAATTTACCCGCAGACCAGGTTTCTCAGCTAGAGATTATGGCCAATCCGTCGTCAAGATATGACGCGGCTGGAACGGGTGGAATCATCAATATTAAGTTGAAAAAGAATTCAAATATTGGGTTGAATGGTTCTGCGAACGCGACTTTGGCACAAGGAGTCTATTCTCGCCAAAGCACGGGGGTGAATTTAAACTACCGAAAGAATGGCTGGAACTGGTTTGGGAATGGTTCCGTAGTGAACCGCAAAATGCTAGAGCGAAATAACCTAACGCGTTATTTTAGAGCCCAAAATGAAGTTTGGGAAAATGGATTTGCCTTCAAAAATGAGAATCAGACGACACAATTGAAAGGTGGGGTGGATTGGTACTATTCGAAGAAGACGACTGTGGGAATTTTGGTTTCTGGCAACATTAACCAATTTACTTTACGCGATGGATTGAATCAGACGATTCAATATACGAGTGCTGGAACGGCTTTGACCCGATTAAACACCTACAATAATGTAGGAAATCCGAGCCATAATTATGCTACGAATTTCAACTTCAAGCATAGCTATGATAGCACGGGTCGGGAATTAACGATTGACCTAGACTATGCGCGATTTGTGGATAATAGTGGCTCTAATTTGCGTTCACAGTTCCAGCGAGGGGACTTTAGCACTTTGCGTGCAGACTCCCTTTTGTTAAATAATGCAAACTCCCTGGTAGACCAATATTCCTTCAAATTAGATTACGTTCTACCCTCCTTCTTGAAATCGAAATGGGGCACAGGTTTGAAATCCTCTTATGTGAAAACAGATAACGATTTACGCTTCCAGGGCAAGAACGATGGGGCTTCATCCTATACTTTTTTAACGGGCCAAAGTAATCACTTCGTCTATGAAGAACAAATTCACGCCGCCTACTTGAACACGGAACGTGCCATCGGCAAATTTAGTTACCAGATTGGCTTACGTGGCGAGTGGACGGTAGCGGATGGGTTATCGCAGGCATACACGGCGAACTCAAAAGATTCCACTTTCCACCGTGACTACTCGCAGTTATTTCCGAGTGCTTTTTTTCAATATGACCTATCTAAAAACCACAGCTTAGGCTTGAATTATTCGCGTCGAATTGACCGTCCAAGTTATGGGGATTTGAATCCATTTGTATTCTTTTTGGACAACTACACTTTCAAAGTAGGAAACCCCATGTTAACCCCACAGTTAACGAACTCGGTGGAATTAAGCCATACTTATATGGGGGCATTCAGCACGATTTTGGGCTATAGCCACACAACAAATGTGATCACGGAGATACTAAAGCAAGACACGCAGGCCAGAAAATCATACCAGACATCAGCAAATATGGCTGAGAGAACTAATTATAGCCTTGGATTCTCTTTACCTATCCCCATTGCGAAATGGTGGTCTACTAATAATGACATCTACTTTAACCGCGCGGAATTAGTCGGAAAAGTAGAAAATGCGAGTCTTAGCCCTGTCAATAATCAATTTTACATCAGCTCAAACCACATCTTCACTTTACCCAAGGCATTCCGCTTAGAAATCGGCGGCAATTACTTTACTGGAGGTTTAGAGAGTGCCTTTATTTTTGGGGCAGGTGGAGCACTAAACTTAGGAGTCCAAAAAACGGTCATGAACAAACGCGGTGTTATCCGCCTCAATGCGCAGGACGTACTTTTAACCTCTAACCCGGATGTATTTATTAAATATGGCGATTTAGATATCGTTGTTCGCCCTCGTCAAGATTCCCGCGTAGTTCGTTTAAACTTTACGTATCGATTCGGAAATATGGCTATTAAAGGAGCGAGGGAGAGAGCGACGGGGTTAGAGGCGGAGAAGTCGAGAGTGAAAAGTAAGTAAAGTCCGATTTATCTTTACTCTCTAATCTCATATCTTTAATCTAAGAGAGAGAGAGAAGAATAAAACGAAATGCATAAAAATATCGCGCAGCGCATTTTTAGCATTCGTTTTATTCTTCGATATCTATTTCTTCTTCGTTCACCCTCTTCCGCTCTCTCGCCTCTTTCATCTTCTTGCTTTCAAACTTATAGCTAAAGCCGATGTAATAAATGCGGGTTTCTTTCTTGCGTTCGAGATCACTGACAAAACCGAAAGGACGGGAGTCGTAGATGGTTTTTTGGGTATTGAACAAATCATTAATGCGGGCATTAATCGTGAGTCGGCCTAGGTCCTTTTTCATGCCTAGATCCACGGTATAATAGGGGCTAATAATTCCCAAAGGATTGATTTGAACGGACTGGTAAATTCCTGATAGCTGGGCAGACCAATTGTTTTTCCATTTGACTTGTTGATTCAAACGGGAGTTCCAGCTCCAGCGGTTTTCAGAAACTTGAGTCCCGTTGATTAAACCTTGTAAATCGGTTTGATACACGGAAGAACTGAGGGTTATTTTGAAAGCCTTTGAAACGGACCAAGTACTTAGATTTTCGAAGCCCCAGGCACGGGATTTGGAGATATTCTCATAGCGCGTCAAGGTAGTGTCTCCATCTAAAAAGGTTCTAACGCGGCCGACTAAACCCGTGATTTCGCGGTAAAATACGGAGTTCGAAACAGAGATTGACTTAAAATCTTTCACGTGCGAAAGCTCTAAAAGCATGGCCTTTTCTGGCTTCAGCGATGGATTGCCCGCATTCAAATTCAAAGGATCCGCAAAGGAAATGAATGGATTCAGGGACTTGTAACTCGGTCGGGTGATCCGGGAAGAAAGGGCAAACGAAATCGACTGTGAAGAAGAAATGGGATGCAAAATGGAAAGTGATGGAAATAGATTCACATAGTTTTGTTGCACATCACCCGCAATTTCAGTGGCCTCGACGCGGAGACCCCCATCTAACTGAAGATAACGCGCTTTTTCAGAAAAGGATAGGTAGCCCGCTTGAATGTGTTCTTCGTACGTAAATCCGTTTGAACGAACGCCGTCTTTGACATAAATTCCCTCCTTCTGTTTCTCATATAAGAAGGAATTTT
The DNA here is from genome assembly GCF_042715595.1 of Aquirufa esocilacus. Classification (NCBI taxonomy): domain Bacteria; kingdom Pseudomonadati; phylum Bacteroidota; class Cytophagia; order Cytophagales; family Flectobacillaceae; genus Aquirufa; species Aquirufa esocilacus. The sequence continues at coordinate 184,445 of NZ_JBBKXX010000003.1, forward strand.
CAAAAAAGCGCGAATTCAATTTGAATCCATAATCGAGCGAAAGCTTTTTCGAAAACGACTTAGTCCAATCCCCTTGTAATAACAATGTAGAGTTTGCGCTAGAGGCAGACGAACGCTCATTGCGAACAGGAATGTTTGGATTAGGGGTATCAAAATCCCCGTAAAAATAATGCTGGTAGAATTGATTGGCGTCTGAACCCTCGTTTTGAATCCATAAAAAATCGATCTTACCGTTCGCGCTTGGACTATAGGACAAGTTCAAATCAAAACCAAAATCACTTCCTTTCTTGTCCGCATCCCGGGCATAAAATCGATCGGCCGCATAGCTGAATTCGCTTTTATTATAGCGCACTTCTGAATTATGGTCAGACGATAAACGGCCAATGAATGAAATCCCCAAAGTCCGGTCCTTGCTAAAAGTATAAATCGAATTTAGCCGAATAGACTGGTTATAATCCCGGTTGATCTCGTTGGTTGTTTGAGCGATTTGAGAAAAGCCAAAGGGACTTGGATTTTCGCGGTATAGGTATTGGTAGTTGTTGCGCGTGTTTTGGCGTAAATTCAAATCTACCAAATGCGTCCAACGTTTGTAACCTTTTGCATAGGTAGCCGATAGCGCATATTTGTCATTCGTTCCTAGGTTTGAATTGATTCGTAAAGACTCCGTTTTCGAGCCTTTCTTTAATATGATATTTAAAATACCAGAACTGCCCTCCGCGGAATATTTAGCACCCGGATTCGAGATAATTTCGATCCGATCAATCTGATCTGCGGGATATAAACTCAAGGCATTCGCCCGGGAGGAACTCAAAATTCCGGATGGCTTCCCATCAAAATAAATCGTGAGATTCTGATTCCCCCGGTAATTCACATTCCCATCACTGGTCACATAGATGGACGGAATGTTGCTTAAGACATCATAGAGATTTCCTCCTACATTCGTCAAATTCGCCCCTACCTGAAACACCTTTTTCGAAGGATCGCTGGTGTACTCCGAGCGAATGCCATTAACCCGCACTTCCTGCAAGGATTTAGTAAGCAAGGTATCTTTCTGCGCAAAAGCGTAAAATGGAAATAGTAGAAATAGAAACTTATGCATCTAAGTCAAGAGGGCCGGACTCATTTTCTTTGGAAAAATAATACACCCGTAATTGTGCGATTCCACGTTGATAATCAACCTTAACGACCTGAACTTTGTGGATCGGATATCCTGTGCGATCTGTTAAATCTTTTAATAATTCAGCGCGTTCAGCTGGCTTAATCAAGCCCAAATTTTCATAATTAAGCGTCTGAAAATTCTCATGTGTTAATTGCAACGTACGACCTAATAAAAAAGTCATCGCCACTAACACAGCATTAGCCACTAAAAGCATTTCAATGTTCACTAAAGAGGCCAAAGAGTTGATAATTCCCAGCGTCACCACTAAGAAAAAATAACCCATTTCTCCGATGGGTACCGTCACCGTCCGGTAGCGGAACATCGAAAATAAGGCAAACAATCCAAAGGCAAAACCAAACTTCAAATCAGCCTCCGCTAACAAATAACAAAGCACAAAGAGGATGGTATTAAATAAGAAGAAAGTGAAAACGAAGTCGTTATTCCGGTACTTAGGATAATAGATAAAACGCACGACGATGAACGTAAAAAGTAAATTCAGGGCGTAACGAATCAAAAAGGTTTCTAGCATTTGTTCTTATTTATCTTCAAATATAACCATTTCCTATTATCTGCCCTATTCACTTATTCATCATTCTGAAAAGCGCGTTCATCGACTACTGACAATAATCATTTATTTAACGCGTTTAAAAGGCTAAATTGCATCACAAACCCTGAAATAGAATGGAAAATAAAATCAAACGCCACGAATTCTTAAAGTCCCTTGGCTTGAAAGGAGCTTCACTTTTAGCCGTTTATTGCGGCGTTTCCTCCCTTTCTTCTTGCACAAATGAGTCCGTAACACCCGCAAGCAGCGCTGATTTCACTCTCGATTTAACGAATGCGACCTATAGCAAATTAAATACGGTAGGCAATTATGTCATCGCGAATGGCATTGTTGTAGCGCGCGTTTCCAGTACTACGTTTGCTGCGGTAACCCAAGTTTGCTCGCACGAAAACAAGGCGAATGTCATTTACAGCGGAGGTGGATTTTATTGTACTCAACATGGGGCGACTTTTTCTACAAACGGCACTGGCACAAATGCGAATGGTAGCAAAGGCATTAAAGCTTACCAAACTTCTTTATCTGGCACGACACTTCGAATTTTCTCGTAATGAAAAAATTATTCTTATTCCTTTTTTGTAGCACTACTGTTTTTGCACAGGATGATCTTCTCGATATGCTCGAGAAAGAAGATGCGAAAAAAACCACCTTTACCCAGGCCACTTTTAAAGGAACGCGTTTGATTAATGGTCAAACGGTGGAGACACTGGCGAAACAGCACCTAAATTTTTGGATCTCGCATCGTTTTGGATCTGTCAACTCTGGATTCATGGATAATTTTCTGGGTTTAGATGAGGCCAAAATCCGTCTAGGTCTTGAATATTCCCTCACAGACAAATGGCTCATAGGGGCGGGTCGCTCTACCATCGAGAAGACGTATGATATCTATTCGAAGTACAAAGTACTAGCACAATCGAATAAGATGCCTGTTACTGTTACTTTATATGGAGGAATGACGACTAATACGATGCCCACAGGCTACACGACTTCAAGTGGAAATGTGATGCGTTATCAAAATAATTTGCAACGCCAGTCCTATTTTGGACAACTACTCATCGCGCGTAAATTCAGCGATAAGCTTTCCTTACAGCTAATGCCTACTGTTTTACACAACAACAAATCAGAATCCATTTACCTAGAAAATAATTTAGCCTCGATGGGATTTGGCGGTCGGTACAAGCTGACGAATCGCTTGAGCATTTCAGCAGAATACTACAAGAACATCGTCGATAAAGAGGATTACGAAGAGGGTGCCGGTACTCCTTACCCCTACCAAGATTCCTTTTCTGTCGGTTTTGATATCGAGACAGGCGGACACGTTTTTCAATTGCATTTGACGAACTCTCGTGGAATGACCGAGAAACATTTTATAGGCCAAACCCTAGGTACCTGGGGCGCTGGCGACATCTTTTATGGCTTCAATATGGCCCGTACATTCAGTTTAGAACCTAAGAAAAAATGAAACAACTCTTCCTTTTAGCCCTTTTATTTGTTGGATTTCAATCCAAGGCACAGTTATTTATGACGACGAACGGGGAAGTTTCCTTTTTCTCCAAAACTCCAATGGAGGATATCGATGCCGTCAACAAATCTGTATCCAGCATCATCAATACGGCTACGAATGAAGTAGCGGTTCAAATGCGTGTCACGAATTTCGTGTTCCCAAATAAATTAATGCAGGAGCACTTTAATGAGAATTATTTGGAAAGTGAAAAATTTCCCTCTGCGACTTTCAAAGGAAAAATTAAAGAATCCGTCAATCTAACAGTGGCTGGAACTTACCCTATCACCGCATCCGGGTCTGCCACCATTCACGGAGTAACGCGTCCCATTGAATTGAAAGGAACAATCGTTTCAACGGGTTCGACTTTAGCCTTAACGTGTCAATTCGAAGTGAAACTAGTGGACTACAAAGTCGACATCCCGAAGATTGTTTTTGCCAAAATCGCCGAGGTTATCAAGATTTCTAGCAAAATGAACTATACCAAAAAATGAGAATCCTAGGACTTATTTTAAGCTTTATCGTATTTGTGTCCTGCCTAAATGACAAGAACACTCCACTAGCCTATCAACCCATTGTGGTTGATACGACAACGGCTACAAATCCAGTTCTTCCTGCAGGTCCAGCCGTTACTTCATGTAGCCCAGACACCGTTTACTTCCACCAAACCATTCTTCCGCTGATCACTTCTAACTGTGCGATGAGTGGATGTCACGATGCTATCTCAAAAAAAGACGGCGTCATTTTGACGGATTATACTAACATCATGCGCGAGGTAAAAGTAGCCTCCCCCACTTCAAGTGATCTTTACAAATGCCTAATTGAGACGGGAGACGATAGAATGCCTCCTGCGCCAGCGGCTGAATTTAGTTTGGCGAACAAAGGACTCGTTTTGAAATGGATACAACAAGGAGCAAAAAACAATTCATGTAATGCCTCCGCTATCAGTTGTGACACGACTGCTGTTTCATTCAGTGTGACCGTTTTCCCCACCTTGAAAACCTATTGCACCGGTTGTCACAGTGGCACAACGCCATCTGCAGGCATTGATCTAAATTCGCACGCAGCCGTAAAGGTGTATGCCGCTAATGGCAAATTGATGGGTTCTATAAATCATACAGCAGGTTACAAGCCTATGCCATCCAGTACATCGAAATTAGGATCTTGCGAGATTAGCCAAATCAAATCCTGGATTTCAGAGGGCACGTTGAACAATTAATTTTTTTGTAAATTGACAGCAAAAACCTCTTATGAAAGGCTTATTGTTCACCTTTAGCATCATTCTAGCTGTCATTGTAACACTCATTTTTCCTGAACCCTTTATTGGTTTCGGCGATTTGAAATTCAAAATTTTCATCATTCCCCTGTTGCAAATCATTATGTTTGGGATGGGAACAACCATGAAAATGACTGACTTTGCGGAAGTGTTGCGCTCACCAAAAGCAGTGGTTTTAGGTGTATTCTTTCAGTTTACCATTATGCCTTTCGTGGGCTGGGGGCTCACTAAATTATTTCAATTTCCCTCCGAAATCGCAGCTGGCATCATTCTCGTCGGATGCATGCCCTGTGGATTAGCCTCTAATGTGATGTCGTATTTGGCCAAAGCCAATGTTGCCTTATCGCTAACCTTAACCTCTATTGCCACTATTCTGGCACCAGTTCTTACGCCACTTTTAATGAAAAATTTGGCAGGTCAATTAATTGAGATCGATTTATGGGCAATGGTTTGGGAAATTAGCAAACTCATCATTTTACCCATTTTCTTTGGGGTGTTGTACAATAAATTATTGGGATCCCGGTTTATATGGTTTGAAAAAGCACTACCCACCATTTCGATGTGGAGTGTGGGAACGATTGTGGTCATCATCACCGCTAATGGCAGAAATGCGCTGGTGGCGGTGGGACCATTGTTGGTATTGGTTTGTTTGTTGCACAATCTATTTGGATTTATATTGGGTTATTGGGGAGGGCGCTTGAGTCGGTTACCAGAAAAAGATTGCAGAACTATCGCCATTGAAGTAGGGCTCCAAAACGCGGGTCTTGCCTCCGGATTAGCCATGGCGATGGGTAAAGTGGGGACGCTAGGATTACCTGCGGCGATTTTTGGCCCAGTCATGAATATTAATGGTTCCGCGCTGGCAAATTATTGGAAAGGAAAATAAATCGAAAACCATTTATTTTACCTAATTTTAGCTTATATCTGTTCTTAAAACTACATGAGAAAACTGTTTCTCTTATTGTTACTATTCATCCAAATTATAGCACGCGCTCAATCTGTGAGTCCTGCGCCTATGATTGAGGGGACTAGTGATGATGCGAAATGGTTTAAATTAGGGGAGGATTTAAAGAGTATGAGGTTGCCATTTGGAACTTCAAGTCAAATTTCTTCTTCCACCAATCCCAATTATTTTTACAAGATCAAAGTAAAAGGTACATTTGGGACCAGTGCTTCGTCCACTGCGCTCTACATGGATGCGGCCTATTATAATTCGAATATTTCCAATCCCATAGGAACGGATTCACCCGTGCTAAATTCCACTTGTGCGGAAGTTACTTGGAAATTAATGGGCAATTGCCCTCCCTTACCTAACTTTCCCGTAGGATACGCTGCTGATCACGTGTATGAATATTACATCGGTAACTGGGCTGGTGGATCAAAATACACTTTTACGGATGCCACCTTAGGAGACAATAATGGTAACCTCACCTTTGAGACCTGGTACAATAAAGGGACAGAAGCCATCTGCGCAGGCAGTTCCACCACCCTTACTTCGAATCTAGGGGGTACGATTACTTGGTACAAAGATAATGTGCCTATCGCGGGATCAGGACAGACAATTACGGTGAATCAGGCCGGAGTTTACACCGCTAAATCAACCGTTGGTGGCATCGTCAGCAGCGCAAGCAACCCGATTACTATTGTGATAAATCCGCTACCCACGATCACCTTGGGTACCGTAGCTGCCATCACTTCGAATGATCGCTCCTTTGAAATCCCCTATTCATCTCCGACGAATAGCCCCTCTCAATTTTCGGCTACTTCCATCAATATGAATGGATTTGCACCTTTAACGAATCAGCCAATGGGTGGAACATCGTTAACGGTTACCATTCCTTTTGGTCAAGTGGGAAATTATAGTTTCAGTGTCAATGTCAAAAATACGACCACAGGCTGTGTATCCAATAATTATACCGCTACTGTTCAAATTAACTTAGCTCCACCGGCATTTTTAAGCTATAATTCTCCTGTCAAGCTCATAGTCAATCGACAAAATATTGTGCCTATTGCCAGCGCCATTGGGTATATAGAATCATTTAGCGTAATTAGTGGAACGTTGCCTCCTGGAATGTCGCTTGACCCTTATACTGGAGATATTATTGGGACACCTACTATCTTGAATTCAACTCCAGTAACGGTGGTTATTGAGGGTAGAAATAGCCAAGGAGCTACCACCGCCACCGTCGTGTTCACCGTTGTTATCCCTCCTCCGGCAGGGTTAACTTTTCCAACAAGTGCCTATGTATTTCAACAATACACACCCATAACCCCATTTCAACCCACTGTTACAGGGGCAGGTGTCACGTTTGCCATGGCACCAGGATCTACCTTACCTAGCGGCTTGTCCATAGATCCTAGCAACGGACGAATTTCAGGTACCCCACTGGTGCCTAGTCCAACCACCAGATATACCATTCGAGCGACAAACTCAACGAGTTACACCGACTCCAATATCGACATCACCGTTATCATTGCCCCGCCTAACTTTACCTATACGGTACCCAATCGCTTCTTTACAGGCTCAGCCATTACTCCTATTACACCGGTCAGAGCACCCATGGGAGGTGCTGTCACCATTTACACCACAACCACTCCTTTGCCGGGTGGATTAACCTTAGACCCGTTAACAGGAACTATTTCAGGAACCCCTACAGAAACCACAGGGTTAAACACCTATGTCATTAAAGGAAGTAATGCAAACGGCGATCATTCTGAAGTCTTCTCTTTTGATGTATTAATTCCGGCACCTACCAACCTGACTTATCCTAATCCGATAACACTCTATCTAAATACACCTTTTGCCCCCATTCCACCCACTACCATTACCGGAACGGTTTCTAGTTATACCATTAGCCCTACCTTGCCGGGAGCGCTCACTTTCGACCCAACCACGGGAGAAATCGGAGGTTTCCCGTCTGTTTTAAGCCCTCCAATTATCTATACCATCACAGCGGCCAATAGTACGGCGTCGATTATTTATACGACAAGTATTCGGGTAGTAATACCTCCGCCAAGTGGATTTAGTTATTCCTCTCCGCATGAATTCACCCAAGGTATTCCCATTACCGGAATAACCCCAAGTATCACCGGAACAGGTATAACGTTTACGGCGGCTAGTCTTCCCCCAGGACTTTCTATTAATCCCAATACGGGGGTAATTACCGGAACACCTACAGCAGCAAGCCCGAGTACCGTCTACATTATCAGAGCCTCTAACTCGACGGATTTTGTCACGGCTCCCATTACGATTAGCGTCAAAATCGCAGCGCCATCTACTCTGAGCTATACAAATCCCTTGATTTTCGAAGAACGGGTGCCTATTTCACCCATTAATCCTGGCGTTACGGGCGTAGTAGATATTTTCGAGGTTTATCCTACTTTACCGGCGGGGATTAATTTTAACCCGAGCAATGGACAGATAAATGGTACTCCTACTTTGGCCACTCCGAGTGCTACTTATACCATTACGGCTAGAAATTCAACTGGATTTACCACGGCTACTACGAACATCACCGTACTGATTGCTAGACCTCAAATCTCTTATACAACACCGAATGTCTATTATGAGACAGTGGCCATCAGCCCCTTAAGTCCTAACAAATTTGGAACGGTCGTTAACTCCTATACAATTAGCCCAGGATTACCTAGTGGCCTAAATTTTGATACGAGTACTGGCGTTATTTCTGGTGCATCGAACGTTCAGATTCCACAAACCACTTACACCATTACGGCCACGAACACCACTGGAACCGGAACGGCATTCGTCGATATTACGGTAACCATTCCACCGCCTACGAATTTAACCTATACAAATCCACCTATCTATTATACCGGAACGACCATAAGTACCTTGACACCTACGGTAACTGGATTTGTAGCGTCTTATACCATCGATAAACCATTACCCGCTGGCTTGTTCTTCAACACGAACACGGGGGTAATTACGGGAACTCCCACAGAGGCGATACCTAACACTATTTTTACCATTACCGCTATTAATGCAGCGGGGTCTAGCTCCTATGGTTTACCCATTACGGTCCTCATTCCTGCGCCTACCGGTTTATCTTACAATACACCGAACGTCTATGAAGAGGGAGTCGATATTCCGCCTTTGAACCCGGCCGTAACTGGATTTGTCTCTGCTTATACTGTAAGCCCTAGCCTACCTGCTGGTTTGATATTAGATACGTCGACTGGGCGAATTTTTGGAATACCGACACTAGCAAAACCAACGACTACTTATGTGGTGACAGCTAGTAATTCCACTGGATCTACCTCCACAAATCTGGTTATTACGGTATTAATTGCCCGCCCTAGGAATTTGGTCTATCCTACTCCTAAGGTGTTATACCAAAACTTTGTGATTCCTGACATTGCGCCATCGGTGACGGGAACCGTTGCGACGTATTCCATCGACCGAACGCTACCTGCAGGACTTTCCTTTAGTTCAAGTACGGGTATCATTAGTGGTAATCCATCGGCTTTAAGTTCGATGCAAACCTATGTGATTACGGCCAGAAACAGTACTGGTTCTACAACGGCCAGCATTGACATATCAGTGGTCATTGCCCCTCCCTCTAATTTGGCCTATTTTAGCCCGACTAAATTAATTCAAGATAGCACGTTGGCACCGGTAAGGCCAACCTATTCTGGATTAGCGACGGCTTTTGCAATCGACAAACCTTTACCTCTTGGACTTACTTTCAACACGGCTACAGGGGAAATTACAGGAAAACCAAGTGTTTATACGGGCCTCGTGAGGTATATAGTAACAGCGTCTAACTCGACTGGATCTACCTCTGCTCCGTTGGATTTGGAAATATTGATTGCTCCTCCTAAAAATTTGGCCTACGCCACACCGGTGATTTATGAGGAGGAAGTAGCGATTGCCCCCTTAAATCCAAGGGTAATCGGACGAGTAGACTCGTATACCATCGACAAACCATTGCCGGATGGGTTAAGCTTAGATCCTATCACGGGAATCATATCCGGAACGCCCACAAAAGCTATCCCAGCCACCATCTATTGGGTAACGGCGACAAATACAACGGGATCAGCTAGGGCTAGGGTGATCATTACGGTGCTAATTGCAAGGCCACGTATTACGTATCCAGAACCGCCATTGGGCGCTCAGATTAATCCAGTATATGCGGGAGTTGATTTGTTTATTTTTGGCCAAACAAATCCCCCACTTGTCCCAGTTATAAAAGGAGTCGTAGGAAGCATCGTTATCAATAAGCCTCTTCCGGCTGGCTTGAGTTTTGACCCCACCACTGGAATCATTTCTGGAACACCTACGGTTTTAAGACCGCCTACCACCTACGTGGTGACCATTACGAACAGTACTGCTGCTACGACAGATACCATTCGTATAGCAACCGTCATTCCAAGACCAAGCAGTTTATCTTATGCAACGCCACAGATATACACGGAAAAGATTAAAATCAGTCCTTTAAATCCAGTGGTACAAGGCAATCCAACCTTATATACGATTGACAAACCATTGCCTGCTGGATTAAGTCTTAATCCATTAACAGGATCAATTACGGGTACCCCTACGAAAGCGCAGGATTTCATCGATTACCAAATAACCGCTAGCAACACGACGGGGTATGATATATTTACGGTATCCATCAAAGTATTAATCGCTTTCCCAGAAATTGATTACCCCGCGACTGGTGTTTTCAAACAAGGAGTTCCGGTTAGTTTCAAACCCGTAGTGATCGGTATCGTCGATATATTTACGACAGATTCCCTATTACCTCCAGGTTTAACTTTAGACCCTAAAACAGGGGTAATTTCTGGCACTCCTACTTGGCCAGCCAATCCTAGAAATTACATCATTACCGCCCGAAATTCTACCGGTCCAGGACTCGATAGCACCATCATCACGGTACTTGAAGATGTGAATTATGATACCGACAAAGATGGCTACACGGATCTTGTTGAAATAGGCGGGGATAGAAATAAACCAGTTGATACCGATAAAGATGGACTTCCTGACTATAATGATTTGGACTCCGATGGGGATGAAATTAAAGATGAGTGGGAAAATGATTTGAATTATGGTGGGTTGCCTGATTGCGATCACGATGGCGTGGACAACCGAATTGATCCAGACGCCTGTGACCCAGTGGCTTTCCAAGGGATATCCCCTAACGGAGATGGAAAAAATGACTACCTAGTTATTCCAGGAGTCATGCGGACCACTCCGAATACGCTGACGGTATATGATCGAATTGGAAATATGGTTTTTGAGGCAAAGGATTATGCAAATAATTGGGGAGGGGAAACAAACCGGGGAAATCCTCTTTTAGCCGGGGATGGCCTTTTGCCTGACGGGGTATATTTCTATATTTTAGATTACAATGGCGTTAGACCTAAGGTTTCTACTTATATTTACATCAATCGATTGAAAAAATAAATGAGATTACGCAGTATCATTTGCGGGTGTTTATTATTTTTTGCTGGCCAAATAAAGGCCCAGACAGATCCTGTGTTCTCTTTATTCCGTTTATATCCACAAGTCATTAATCCTACTTTTGTGGGGGCCAGTGATAAAAATGAACTCATTTTAGTGAACCGAAATCAGTGGACTTCCATGCCAGGAACACCGGTGACCACTGCATTAATGGGTAATTTCAACTGGGGCGAAAAAATGGGAGTTGGTTTTACCTCTTTTTTAGATCAATTAGGACCAGTAAAGGCCACTTCAGTGAATAGCGATTTTGCCTACCACTCGTTGATTAATGACAAATGGGCGCTATCAGGTGGTATTCGAGTAGGAGTAACGAACCTGGCATTGGATTTCTCCGGCCTCAGTCTGTTAGACCAAACCGATGAAATGTTTACTCAAAACTATTCAACCGGACTACAGATTAATTCAGGATGGGGTGTTCGTTTAGCGAAAGAAGATAAGTTTTATGTGAGTATTTCTCAGCCGAGAATGTTGTGGAATGATTTTGGACTACAAAACGGAAAATACAAAGACGCCTCATTCTATTATGGAATGATCGGGAAAAAGCAGGTGCTAAGTCAAGCCGTCACCCTGCACACCAATGCCATCGTAAGGGCGGCTGCGGATTTACCCTTAAGCTATGATATAAATCTAACCGGTTCCTTTTATGAGTTACTAGATGTGGGCTTTGGCTACCGTAATGAAAATGCCATCGGCCTTAATTTAGGCGTCCAATTTAGCCCTACGGTTTACTTGGGTTATCAATATGAAATGCCTACTAATACCATTTCTAAAATCACGAATCAGACCCATGAATTCGTGTTGAAGTTCCAGTTTGAGCGCGGAAACTAACGCGTCTCTAACTCCGAGAACAAATTTAATCCTGCCCCCCCAGCCAAATAAAGTAATTCCGCTAATACCGCTTGCGTATAAAATCCATCTGCATCCGTATTTCCAAAAAATTGAAAATCTGCCAGAATCAATCCAAGGCAAATCAAGAAATTGCAGATCACAAATAACTTAACTGCACCAGTCGTTTTATTCACTTGAAATGCTTTTAAATAGCCCTCTGTTGCATAAAAAAAGAAAGGAAGTACAAGTAATGTTTTGATGTTTTTCATATTGTTTTCGTTTTTGAATACCCAAAATTGCAACAGTAGTACGCCAATAATTGGCGACTTATTGAAAATTTAGTAGATTCGTCTTATGAACACAACGGATCGCCTCAAAGAGCTCAATAACCTTTTTCTGCGCAAATCATTTCCGATGAGGGCCTCCACGGTAAGCGCCTATTTCGTAGACCAGTTTGATCAAATTAGCTATAGTGAACGTAGCTTTAGCCGGGACTTAAAAGCGTTAAAGGAGAAACTTGCAGAACGGTATCCGAGCCTAGAAGAATCCCATGGGGATTTAATTCGCTATTCTAAATCTGAAAATCGCTTTTATTATATCCGCGATGACATCAGTGCGTTCCCCTCCTTTTCTGAAAAAGAATTAGACCAAATTGCCTCCATGATCGATTTCAATAAACATTTGTTTACAGGGGGAAATGGGAATGGAATTGTGAATAAGTTGCGGGCCATCTCGTTGGAAAATAACCTCATTAAACATAATGACCTAGCTTCTTGGCCTGCGATTGAATTAATTAACGAAGGAGATCGTTCAGGATCTGAACACGTTAAATTTCTAGTAGACGCCATCGCTGGAAAGCAACTCATCGAAATATCGCACAAAGGTTTAACAGCGTCGTCCAAAAATAAATCAGTAACTGGCCTACCTCTGCTCATCAAGGAATATAATAATGGCTGGTATACGGGCTGGTATTTATTGTTCCAAGAGATCCCTGAAGCAGAATCCGTCACGAAAATTTCGCTTGATCAGCTACGTCTTTTCGCTTTGGACCGCATCGATGAAATACGCGAGAGTTCTAGAACAGCTAAAACGAGAATTCATCCTGCTTTCCAACCATCGGATTTTTTTAAAAATACCTTAGGTTTATTCCGGGGTGTTAGCGACGCGGAACGAATCCTCCTCCAAATACAAGAAGATTCCTGGATCAAGGAATATGTGACGAAGTATCCCATCCACCCATCGCAAAACACCCTTGACTCCTTGCATTTTGAGTTATCAGTAGAAATTAACCAAGAACTAGAAAATTTCCTCCTACGTTATTCCACTGAATTGCAGGTAATTGAACCATTTCATTTACGAGAAAAAATACGCAAAAAATTAGAGATCGCAGTTTCGTTTTACCAATAAACTGATAATCTATAAGACCGATGTTTGATAACCAATAATTAGACATATCTTCGCTTATTACAAAATCAATTAGTGGTTTGGTGTGCATCAAGATGAAAGAACTTTTCTTTCATCTTTTTTTTTGATTTGGGAGGCAAGTAGTTTAGCTAAGTCTTTGGCTTTTAAAGGCAAACCTATTAAATCATGAATCAACATTATAATTCCCGCCGTGACTTTTTAAAAAATGCCGGCTTACTAGGAGCTGCTGCAGCTTTCCCTAATATACTTTCGAAATTACCTGGCGAAAAAGTTAATCTTGCATGTATCGGTATCGGTAACCAAGGTGGCCTAGACGTGATGTCCCTATATAATACGGGGCTTGCTAATATCGTAGCGCTTTGCGATGTAGATATGGGAGCTCCTCAAACATTGAAAGTCTTAGAGAAATTTCCTGATGTACCCCGCTTTCAAGATTTCCGTCAGATGTTCGATAAAATGGGATCGCAGATTGAAGCCGTTTCTATCGGTGTACCGGACCATTCACACTTCCCTATCACCATGATGGCTTTAGCTTTAGGCAAGCACGTCTTCGTAGAAAAGCCGATGGCACGTACGTTTAACGAAATTGAGTTAATGATGGCGGCAGCGCGCAAGCACCCGAAAGTAGTCACACAAATGGGTAATCAAGGTCACTCAGAGGGAAATTATTTTCAATTCAAAGCTTGGAAAGAGGCGGGCATCATTAAAGATGTGACGTCGATGACAGCGCACATGAATTCGCCTCGTCGCTGGCACAGTTGGGATCCGAAAATTACGAAGTTCCCCGCAGCAGAGTCGATTCCATCTACGTTAGATTGGGATATTTGGCAAGGGGTCGTTTCGCCACATGATTACCAAAAAGATTTTGTGAACGGACAATGGCGTTGCTGGTATGACTATGGTTTAGGTGCACTAGGCGACTGGGGTGCTCATATTATGGATACCGCACATGAATTTTTAGACTTAGGTTTACCTACGGAGATCAATATGCTCCGGGCAGATGGCCACAATAACTTTTTCTACCCGATGTCGTCTACGATTCAGTTTAAATTCCCAGAGCGCAAGAATATGCCTGCGATGGATATAACGTGGTATGACGGAGTGAACAATATTCCACCAGTTCCAGCGAATTATGGAACAAATGAATTAGATCCGAATATTCCTCCAGCAGGAAATGGGAAAATACAGCCCGCTAAATTAAATCCGGGCAAGATTATCTACAGCAAGGATTTAACGTTCAAAGGCGGATCACACGGAAGCACGCTTTCAATTTTAGGCGATGCGGGTAAAGATTTAAAATTACCGGAAGTGCAGGCTAGCCCATCTAACCATTACGCGAACTTCTTAAAGGCCTGTATGGGTCAAGAAAAGACTCGTTCACCGTTCGAAATCGCAGGTCCATTAAGTCAAGTGTTCTCACTAGGTGTCATGGCTCAAAAACTGAATACGAAACTTCAATTTGATCGCAAGACAAAACAAATTACGAACAACTCACTAGCGAATTCCCTTTTAGTAGGAGCGCCGCCAAGAAAAGGTTGGGAGCAATACTATAAAATCTAAAATTCTGGCACCTGGTCCGGGATGATTAATCGTCCGGCCGTAGCTGCTTTTATTTGTTCAACTGAAACCCCGTGGGCACGCTCTTTCAACAGAAAGCCGCCTTCGGGGTTTATGTCTATAACGGCTAAATCAGTGATGATACGCGTGACACAGCGCTCCCCGGTCAAAGGCAAATCGCAAGAAGACACTAATTTCGATTTTCCATCAGAGGTCAAATGCAGCATCGCTACGATAACTTTATCCGCAGAAGCGACTAAGTCCATCGCCCCTCCCATTCCTTTGACCATTTTGCCAGGGACTTTCCAGTTCGCTAAATCTCCGTTTTCAGAAACTTGCATTCCCCCTAAAATGGTAACGTCAATATGGTCCCCCCGGATCATAGCAAAGCTTTCTGCGGAACTAAAAATCGAGCCTCCCTTTAAAATCGTTATTGGGCGCTTACTCGCATTAATTAAATCTGGATCTTCCAGACCACGTTCTGCCAAAGGCCCGATACCAAGTAGTCCATTTTCCGATTGTAAAATCACTTTCATTCCCGCTGGAATATGATTCGATACGCGCGTAGGAATACCGATACCCAAGTTGACATAATCTCCATCCTTGATTTCTTTCGCTAAACGACGCGCGATGATTTCTTTCTGTTCATCCTCTGAATGTGCCAAGGCAGGAAAATGTTCGATAGGTTTGACATAGTTTGATCCCTGAAAAATGCGCTGTACGTAAATTCCAGGCGTGTGGATTTCGTTCGGATCTAAGCTGCCCGCCGGAAGCAATTCTTCTACTTCTGCGATGGTGATTTTTCCCGCTGGCGCCATCACTGGATTGAAGTTGCGGGAAGTTCCCTTGTAAATCAAGTTACCGTCCGTGTCCCCTTTCCAGGCTTTGACAAAAGCATAATCCGCAGTTAAAGCCTTTTCTAATAAGTATTTCTTCCCTTCAAACACCCGAACCCCTTTCCCCTCAGCCACATCCGTTCCCACCCCGGCTGGCGTATAAAAGGCGGGGATTCCCGCACCGCCACAACGAATGCGTTCTGCTAAGGTTCCTTGCGGAACGAGTTCGACGGATAAGTGACCCTCTAGAATTAAGTCTTCTAACAGGTGATTTTCGCCCACATAGGAGCAGATGAGCTTTTTGATGGCGCGGGAAGCGACTAATTTACCTAGCCCGAAACCCTCAATTCCCGCTTCGTTTGAGATACAGAGAATCTCTTTTGTTCCGATGTCCAGCAACGCATTTATGGAGTTTTCAGGAACACCTGTTAAACCAAAACCACCAAATAACATCGAGGAGCCTGAAGAAACATCAGAAATGGCATCAAATGCCGTAGCGTAAACCTTGTTCATCTAGTTAAATTAAACAGATATTATTATCTTGTAGCTGATTAATATCAGGTTTTGGCAATACTAGCTCCGCTGTTCGGCATCTTTACATCCTTTATTCTCTTGTACTATCTTAGTTCATTGAATAGATCAAATACGTTTTTAGCCTTGTTTTTCTTGTGCTGCAATTCCGTATTGATGGTGTATTTTGGGTTGCATTACAGTAAAATCGAATTTTGGGAGGGGATCTGCTTCGTACATTTTTTACCGCTCTCATTCTTGCTGGGTCCAGCCTTGTTCTTTTATGTGAAACACACGGTTTCAGAAGACAAGCAACTTCACTTGTCTGATTTAATACATCTGATTCCGGCGATTTTTACGGGATTAGCCACCTTACCTTTCACGACTTTGTCGTTAGCGACCAAGACGGCGATGGCTCACGAGATTGTGAACATCACGGAAGATTATAATTTAAACTTCCAATGGGTCACTTTTGAGCAGATTTTGTATGGCCGTTCTATCCATTTAATTCTCTATTGTGTGGCCTCAGTGATCTATTTTCTGGTGAATAAGCGTCACCTTTTGCAGAAATATGGCTCATTGCCGTCGAATCATCGGTTAATTCAAAAGTGGATTTTCTCATTAATCTTTTTACAACTGGTGATTGCGGGTAATAGCCTGGGACACATGTTAACGGTATATGCCCATAATTATGCCATTTTAGGGATTCCCTCTACAGTTATTTTCAGTGAGGCGCGTTTCTTTGCGATTTGTGGTGGAGGATTTTTTGTCCAAAACTTCATTCTATTTTTATTTCCCAAAATCCTCTACGGTAACGTATCGTATGAAGTGGAGTTAATTGATGGTACTATCTTTCAGGAAATCAAATCTAATTTACCCAAGAAATCAAGTAGCTTCTACGCATTCGAAAGAGAATTAGAGGGCTATTTAGCCACCCACCCATTTGTTAAGAAAGATTTTTCCCTCTCACAAATGTCCTTTGACCTGAAAATGCCGGAACGTTTTCTATCGAATTACTTCAATAAGGAAATGCAAAAAACGTTTGGCGAATGGAAGAATGACTTGCGCATCGAATATGCTTCTCAATTAATTGAGGAGGGGAATGCGAAGAAAATTACGATCGAAGCGATTTCATCTGATGCCGGTTTCGTCTCGCGTTCGAAATTCATCGATGCCTTCAAGGCGCGCAAAGGAGTAACCCCTTCTGTGTATATCAAAGAAAAGGCAGGAGCCTAAACCCCCACCTTTAACAATTGTTTTTATTGTGCTGCTGGCAGAAGGCCTAGTTGCTGCATAAAGACCATATTGTCCATGAAATCTTGCTCTTCAGCAATCTTTCCATCTTTCATTTTCGCGATCGTACAGCCGATAACATCAACAGTTTTTCCTGTCGCTGGAATGCCAAAAAATGTTCCTGTATGTTTTCCCTTAAACTGCCAATACTTCACTAATTTATCCCCGTCAGCAAACATTTCTTTCACGATAAATTGACGTTCCGAAAAGCCAGTTACATAATTAGAATAATAGGCTTTAGCATTCACCTTACCTTTTACTTCAGGAACGGTGTGCAAAACTGCATCATCCACATAGGCAGAATCAAAGATATCCGTGCGACCTTCATTCACTGCCACGTCAAAAACACGCGTGTAAAAGGCCATGTTTGCTGCACCAAGTTTTGCCTTTTGATCCGCCTCTGACGTGCAAGAGAATAATCCTGTCGCCACACAAAGTGATAAAATAAGTTTTTTCATTGTTATTAGTTTTTTTAATGTTTGCCAAACCTAGTACATCTCCCTCGCTATTGTTCATTTTGGACAAGCGAATTTGTTCCCTTTTGCGCATTTGGGAACAAATGCATTCTCCTTTTCTTTCCACAGACCCTTTTTTCAGCCGTACTTGCCGACCTAATCAAAAAATTAATCTCAATGAAAAAATTTGTTCTAGTAGGTGCTATCGTAGCATCCGTTTTCAGTGTATCTGCACAAACGACAGCAGGTAAGTATTTCTCTGGCCCAGATGCTGGAAAAGCATTTCAATTAGGTTCGGAGAAAAGCAGCCAAGTCGTTTTAGACATGGTGAAAGCGTATAATTCAAATGATGCCGCAAAAGATCTAGCGCTATATTCCCCAGAGATGCAAAAGGAAACAGGCGAATTCAGCAATAAATGGCATGCTTATGCAAAAACATTAAATAATGTTCCACAAGCTATTTTGCCTATTAAAGTCGCTGGTTCAACAAACGAAATTGTATTATTACAATCAATAGAAACACGCGAAATGATCGATGGTTCAAAAGAAAAAATGAATCTTTTTGAGATATTCGAAGTAAACAAAGATGGCAAAATCAGTAACTTCAATCAATACGCGAAAATTCCTTCGACAAACGAATTCGGCAAAACTTCAGGTGGAAAATTCATCACAGCTGATCCTAAAAATGAAGTAAATGGCAGAGCATTCCAATTCTCAAATCGCGGTGAGATTGAAGCTATGGAGAAATTCAACAAAGCCTATAATGCGATGGATGTAACTACAGTTTTAACATTCTTCGCTGAAAAGGTAAAAATCACTGACTTTGATGGCAACAAACTAGAGTTGACGAAAAAAGACCTTAGCCAAATGATGGATGGTTATACTTCACTAGACTGGAAATTTACAAGCATTATTCCTATTAAGATCGCCTATACGGATCCAGTTTCAGGGGTATTTGTAACGTCTACAGAGAAGCGTGTTTCTAAGGATGGTTCTGTTTGGAACAAATCATTAGTTGAAATTTTCCAATTTGATTTAAACGGAAAAATTTCTGGTATTGATCAATATTCTCAAGGGAGAAAATAATCCTTAGCTGACCATTTTAAAGAGGCCGGAGGACATTGTTCTTCGGCCTTTTATTTTACCTTTGATAGTATCATATGATACTATCATGAAGCCACCTTATACGATTACTGCCGCTATACTGAATTTAGTAGCTTCGATCTCTCAGAAGATAGGGAAAGCCTCTGCTCATTATTTGGACAAGCCATCACCTAAACTGAGGAAAGAAAATCGAATTAAGACAATTCAGGCAACCCTGGGAATCGAGGGAAATTCGCTAAGTGAATCGCAGGTGCAGGCGATTAATGAGGGGGAATTGCTGATTGGTTTTGAAAGAGATCAAAAAGAAGTCCAAAATGCAATGGCCTTATATGAGCGCTGGAGCGAATTTAAGCCATCTAAAAACACTTCCTTTTTAAGTGCTCATCGTTTTTTGATGCAAGATCTAGTCAAAAATCCAGGAGAATACCGCAATAAATCCGTGGGAATCACAAAAGGAAAAACGCTAACGCACATTGCTCCGCCTGCTGATCGTGTCCCCTATTTAATGAACGATCTTTTTCAGTATGTGGCAGATAATCCTGATCCACTTCTCATCAAAAGTTGTGTATTTCATTATGAGCTTGAATTCATTCATCCGTTTATAGATGGGAATGGTCGGATGGGACGATTTTGGCAATCACTCATTTTATCAAAATCACATCCCATTTTCGAATTCTTACCTTTTGAAACGATTATCGCGTCCTCGCAAACAGACTATTACCAAGCACTTGCATCGAGTGACGCTTGTGGACAATTAACGCCTTTCATCGAATACATGCTGGGGGTTTTAGACAAATCCCTAGCGAATTTACTAAACACGACTAACGTGGTTTTATCTGAAACCGAACGCATCGAATACTTCATTTATATAGGCACAAAAGACTTCTCCAGAAAAGACTACCAGCGCATTTTCAAAAACCTATCCACCGCTACGGCCAGTAGAGATTTAAAAAAAGGAGTCGCATTGGAATTATTTTCAACGTATGGTGAGAAAAATGCCACCCGTTACCGCGTACTAGTGTAACCGCTGTTTCCTAAAACTCGACGGAGACTCACCTGTCCATTTCTTGAAGATCCGGTTGAAATAGGAAAGACTTTCGAAGCCAGATTCGTAGCAGGTTTCGGTCACATTCTTGTCTTGAATCAAGAGTTTTTTGGCGAATTGAACGCGGTATTGATTAACGAAATCTGTATAGGTGAGTTTAGTGGTTTTCTTAAAATAGCGGCAGAAGGCCGGAAGTGAGAGGTTGACTTCGTTCGCGATTTGCTGGGTGTCGATGGTTTTTTGGAAATTTGCTTCCACAAACTGGTGGATGTGGTGCATCCGTTCTTGTTGTTTGAGGATGGTTTGGCTGGAAATGGGGCGAACATCGAGGTCTACATATTCGTCTGATTCTGCCAAAAACTGGAAGATGCTCATCAACTCCATAAACTGATGAAATCGATCCAAATGTTCTAATTTTTTCAGCCGTACACCAGCTATCCGCTTCGTTTCTCCCGTAAAAGCCAATCCCGTTTTCGCACGTTCCATCAAATCTACCACCTTTTTTAATTCCGGAATTCGGACTAATCCACTCTCGAAATAGGTCTCTGGAAATTGAATCACTACCGTCTCCACCGTTGCCTTTACGCCATAATCGAAATTCAAGTGGGGAATATAGGATCCGATTAAGGCTAAATCACATCCCTCATAGGTCGAGATATGTTCTCCGATGTGGCGAATTCCTTTATCAGCTTCCACATACACTAATTCGATTTCAGGGTGGAAATGCCAATAGAAAACTTCGTTCAATTTAGGGGTCAAAAGAAACCTAAACGAACTATCACTATCCGGCAGAATTTGCTCTAAATTCAATTTCATTTGCCTAAAATAGTTAAATACGGAAATAATATATCAATACAGTGCAAATAATTATCAATAGAGCAGAAAAAAAGGTACTTCATGAACTCTACCTTTGGCCTATAAATTTATCACCTATGAAAACTGATATCCCTAATAACGGCCACTACGATATTCCCGGCAATCCCTCCACCGCTAAAAGTAGTGCGGTAAAATTAAACGACCGTTCAAACGGCGAGCCACTTCGTGTATTAAGCGAAGAGGATTGGGCGTTTTGGAAACACAATGGCTATGTGGTGATTAAAAAAGCGGTTTCACGCGAACAGGCATTGAGGACCGCGGCATTCTTGTATGAATTTGAGGAGAAAGATCCGAATGATTCCTCGACCTGGTATACGGCGCCTCGGGCTGAAATGAAGATGAAAGAGCTGGCGAACACGGGAATGGTGGAATGTTACAATAGCCAATTGCAATGGGATAATCGCTCGACCCAGCGGGTTTATGATGCTTTTGCGGATATTTGGGGGACAGAGAAATTATGGGTGACGATTGATCGCGCGAATTTGAATTTTCCGATTCGTCCAGGACACGAATACAAAGCTTTTATTCACTGGGATTACGATCCGGAGACGAAGCCGGTAAACGTCCAAGGAGTTTTGGCCTTAGCAGATCAATTAGACGAGAATATGGGAGGCTTCCAATGTATTCCAGAATTATTCCGCAACTACGATACGTGGAAATTAACACAACCAGAGGACCGCAATCGCTTCCTTCCAGATACGACCGGCTTCACCCCTACTAAAGTCAAATTAGAGGCGGGAGATCTCTTGATTTTCAATAGCTTGCAACCTCACGGAATCCGAGCGAATAATAGTGATAAGGTACGTTGTGCACAATACATCTCGATGATGCCGGCGGAAGAAGATAATGACTCTTTACGCGAATGGCGGGTAAACTCCTGGCGAGATCGCATCGCACCTGAAGGCTATGCTTTCCCAGGCGATCCGCGCAAATGGGAACAAACGAAATACGAAACAGCTAGCCTGAATGCATTAGGTAAAAAGATTCTAGGATTAGATCGCTGGTAAAATGGAAAGCTCGAATTTATTCGGGCTTTTTCTTTTACCAGTGTAAATTCCTACATTGTGATATGAAAAAACTGCTCCTCCTTTTCGCCTTAATCAGCTTTAGCACCACCGCGCAAATCGCTGAGAAAGTTAAATCAATGAAAGCCCATACGGGTTATTTCAACTTCTTTTACGATGAGTCGAACGACAAGATCTTTTTAGAGGTCAAAAAGTTGAATGAGGAGTTCCTTTACACGTACTCGCTTGCCCAAGGCGTGGGAAACAATGACCTCGGATTAGACCGGGGACAACTAGGAAACGAGCAAGTGGTCTTCTTTGAAAAACAAGGAAACAAAATTTTCTTAGTTCAGCCGAATACTCAATACCGGGCAAATACGAGCAATGCTTTGGAGAAATTATCCGTGCAACAAGCTTTCGCTAAGTCCGTGTTATATGGTTTTAAAATCGAAAGCGCTTCGGATGGAGCCTATTTAATCGACATAACTGATTTCCTAATGCAAGACGCACATGGTGTATTGAAACGCTTAACGCAAGCGAAGCAAGGAAGCTATAGTCTAGACAAAAGCAGAAGTTCTTTGGCATTAGAGCACACTAAATCCTTCCCTAAAAATAGCGAATTCGAGGCGCGCCTAACTTTTGCAGGCAATGGAACAGGGGCAGAAGTACGCTCCGTAGTACCTAATGCAGATTATGTGACGGTGGTAGAACACCATTCTTTCATCGAATTACCTGATAATAAATACGCGCCACGCTTGTTTGATCCACGTTCAGGAGCAAACGCGATCTCCTTTCAAGATTATTCTTCCCCAGTGAATGAGGTGGTATTGAAGCAGTGGATTACGCGCCACCGTTTGGAGAAAAAAGATCCCCAAGCGGCCGTTAGCGAGGCCGTTAAGCCGATCATCTATTATTTAGACAATGGCACCCCGGAACCGGTTCGCTCAGCCTTGATGGAAGGTGGTCGCTGGTGGAACCAAGCATTCGAAGCGATTGGATATAAAGACGCATTCCAAGTAAAATTATTGCCGGAAGACGCAGATCCGATGGATGTGCGCTACCACGTCATCCAATGGGTGCACCGTTCTACACGGGGTTGGAGCTATGGCGCTTCCATTACAGACCCAAGAACGGGCGAAATCATGAAAGGCCACGTGAGTTTAGGCAGCCTTAGAATCCGCCAAGATTTCTTGATCGCTCAGGCGCTGATGAACGCCCCTTTTGCGGTTGATGGCTCGGCGAATGGACCGATGATGGCGATGTCTTTGGCCCGTATTAGACAACTGGCGGCGCACGAAATAGGTCACACACTAGGTTTTGCCCACAATTATGCGGCGAGTGCAAGGGAGAATTCGAGTGTCATGGATTATCCACATCCACAGATTGACTTCAAAGGGGATCAAATGGATTTCAGCCACGCTTACGATACGAAAATCGGGGATTGGGATAAGGTATCCGTTGATTACGCTTACGGAGAACATAAAACCAGAGCGGAATTAAATCAAGTCATTGACAAGGCGTATGCCAAAGGGCTTCGCTTCATCACCGACTCCGATGCGCGCAACCCGGGTGGCGCACATATCTATGCCCACCTTTGGGATAATGGTAAAACCATCGTAGACGAACTTGAGCACATTTTAGCTGTACGCAAAAAAGCGATAGCTAACTTCTCCGTTAACAATATTCGCCCGAACGAAACCTATTCTCACCTAGAAGACGTCTTCGTTCCTTTGTATTTCTTACACCGCTACCAAACAGAAGCGACCACGAAAATCATCGGTGGATCCGAATACAATTATGCGGTGAGAGGTGGAAAGGAATTGATTTTAGAACCTGCTTCAGTTGCGGCACAAACACAAGCTTTAAAAGCGGTGACCCAGACTTTGGACGCGCGCAACCTAGCGATTCCTAAGGATAAATTAGCACTCTTCCCTCCACGCGCTTTCAACAATGAACGGACACGCGAATCGTTTAAAGGCAAGACAGGGATTACCTTTGATCCAATGGGCGCAGTAGAATCCGCTGCCGATTTCACCTTAGACTTTTTATTGCACCCTGATCGCTTATCTCGTTTAGCGGGCAATAAAGCGGTGAATGCGCAACAATTAGGGGTTACGGAAATGGTGAACACTTTATTGCAAGCGACACTTTATACCACACATGCAGACCTCTATTTACAGGCCACTCAAGAGACCATTAATTTCAAAGTGCTGACTTCTTTATTAAATGTTTTGAATGCACCTAGTCTTTCGCCTTTGGCGGCTGCAGAAATAAATGCTTCAGTGCAATCACTTCGATGGGAATATGCAAAAAAAACGGGGCCATTTCCTGCCTTTATTATGCTAACAATCGAACAATTTAAAAAGAACCCTGCCGATTGGAAACCGATGCAGACGCCGGTGATTCCAGATGGTGCGCCTATTGGAATGGATTGCTTCGAATAAGCTTTACTCAGTAACGCTTATTTGGCCCCATTTGGCCAAGAGATATTACCTGCAGTTAGCGTAGCTTTATTCCATAGAAATTTAAAAGCTATGGAAACAAAACGTTGCCTCTGTAAAAGCCCTTGGTATGTTCTATTGATGGGAAAAGAGGGTCATGAGGTCATCATTCGGGAGGAAATGTTTGAAGTCTATTCACTCCGTTTATTTCGTTGGAGAAAGCTTGTAAGCACTTTCTCTGTTACTGATGTTGTTCAAGTTCGAAATATTGAGAATCTCGTGCTAACAGACACGGTTATTGCCCTCACCGAAAATCGTTTTTGTTCGCTGCGGCATTTACGTCCAAAAGAAGCCTTCGGGTTTAAGAGTTATTTAGCGATGTTGCTTTAGATGACCAAGTAAATCGACAAAACCAGTAAAGCAATCCCTAGTAATTTTAATGCCTTTACTTTTTCACGGTAGAGTATTTGGCCAAATAGAAGGGTCAAAATGAGTTGAAATTTGCTAACAAAAATTATTTGCGTAACCGTAGCCGTTTTGTAGGCAATATTTAAAAAAATCGTACCTAAAATAAGGCATAATGCCAAAATACGGATGGGTGTTTGAGGTATTGGCTGCCATTTTTGCTTTTGGAAAAGTAAAAATCCACCCACACATAGTGTCACACATAATTCCAAAAGAAAGGAAAACGGAAGCACACCCAGCCAGGCGACAGGATACTTAAATAAAGCATAAGAAACACCCCAGAAGAATGAGGCTAAGATACTTCCACCCAAGGCTTTCACAAAAGAACGAATTGACGTAAAATGCCACTCATTTTGAAAAATCAAAATTATACCACCCAAGACGCAAAGAGCAGCTATTGAAAACGAAATTTTCCACGATTCCCCTAATAATAAAACTGCAGTAAGTAAGCCAAATAAGTTAATCGATGATATAGGTGCTACAAGTGAAACTGTCTTTGATTTCAGGGAGCGAACAAAAAAATAGAGTCCAAAAAAACTAAAAATGCAAAGGCCCAAACTCTGGGCGAGTTGAACTAGGTCAAAAGCCGGTCTCACACCTAACCAGGGTGTAAACATACCCCACTGATAATCCGCAAAATAACACATGCCAAAAAACGTGGTCGTATATAGCCCTCTCGTAAAAATGACTTGCAAAAACGAATAGCCCTGTATGGCCTTTTTCCAATAGGCATTGCTAAACCCATAAAAAGACGAACTAAGCAGAATGTACAGTAAGCCTAGCATGCCGCATCGATAAAGGCTACTTGTTGATTCACCCAGCCCTTATCACAACTGTATATGTACAGTAAATTAATCTGACTCATAGCAAAGCGCGCCTCCTCTTTATTGCCTTTTTGAATAAAATACCGGGCTTTTAACAGATACATTTTATTGAGATTATGCTTCTCAGGAAACGAAAAATTAATCAGTAAATCGTCCACTTCAAATCTTTCAATAAAATCAAAAACACTTAAATCCTGCTGATAGACTTCTAACAATCGGTAGAAAAAAACCAAAAAAGAAAGCTTCGTAGAGAATTCCTGCAATCCGTCAAAAAATTGATAGGCACTTTCTGATTTAGATTCCAAGATATAATCCCAAGCAGCCATTCGACCTTTCAAATTAGGATGCATTTCCTCTTTAAAAGCTTTTTTACTCAGGGCTAAATGGCGCTTAGCTTCAGGCAAATTGTTCAATTCGAAAGCAAGCTGACATAGCATCAGATTCTTAAAGACAGGCATGTCTTCTATTAAATCCTCAGAGGTCGCCAATAGCCATTTACCATAATAACCCTGCAAGCAATCCTCCTCCACAAACAGTTGCAAAAGTATGCGCTGAGCAAGTTCATTAGTTTTCAACAATTGGGCTACATAGTCGATGACAGCTTCGTTGTTTTGACAACTTTGCACATAGATCGATTGAAAGGAAACATAAAGTCTCCAAACTACATCCTCATCTTTCGTATCAAATGAGAGTTCAAATATTTTAGTTAACAATTCGAAATTTTTTACTTCCAAACAAAGATCAACAATCGATTTAAACTGATACACTTCATCCCAATTTTTCAGCTGAAATTGCTGAACTATCCCCAAGATTATTTGATCATCTTTTTGATTTCCCAATCGATTTAATATGAGCATTTCGTTGAAAAAGTCTTTCTCAAATTGGTTTACTGCCTGTTGAAATGAAGTAAAATTCAGGTAACCAATTCCTTTACAAAGGCTATCTAATGTAAATCGAGAGGCATTGGTAGGACCTTTAATGATGCCAAAAAGTCGCCTTAAGGTATTATATGAAATAGATATTTTGGATTTTCGCTTTAATTCTTCGCTAAGATTTTGGCAAGAATAGGCATCTACTACCTGTATACCATACACTTCTTGGATGATTTTAATGAGCCACTTTTTTTCGTGAAAACTGATAGGTATAGATGCGGGCATGGTTTAAGAACAATTACCACTCAATATACGATTAAAATTAGTTAAGCTATATTAGTGCGTTAGAAGCAAAGTCAACTCTTCCGTCATTTGGACTCATTTGGACATAATGCAACAGAACCATTTGTTCCCATTTGCGTAAAAGGGAACAAACTAAATCACGGCACCACAGCAATAGCGATTCTAAACAGTTATTTTTGGTTTTAACCGAAAATAACTCCAATGAAAAAATTACTCTTACTTTTATTTCTCGCGCTGAATGCCATCGCACAAAACTTACCATCCGGCGATCCGATCCAAGCCGGATTATCCAAAGACGGTTTACAAAGGGTGGAGACTTTTTTAGCTTCCCAAAGCGAAAAACAAATCATCCCCGGGTCCATCGGCATGGTGGTTCGCCATGGGAAAGTGGTGTATAAAAAAGCCTTTGGCAAAGCAAACCTAGAAACAGGCGAGGCCATGCGTACGGATCATTTGTTCAGAATGGCCAGTATGACTAAAATCATCACCGGAGTGGCTGGCTTGAAATTGTACGAGCGCGGGCTGTTTACGATGGATACTCCTTTGGAAACTATCCTTCCTGAATTCGCCAATATGCAGATTTTAGTGGGATACGACACCTTAAACCACAAATTCATCACGCGTCCTGCTAAAAATAAAATCCTGATGAAGCACTTGTTCACGCATACTTCGGGAATTGCATATCCTCCTTTCTCCAATTTAGGTCGGGAAGGATATTTAAACGCGAATGTGACCATTGCCTTCCCTAAAGCGAATACAAAATTAACTTTAGCCGATATCGCTCAAACTACCGCCAAATTACCCTTAGTTCACGAACCAGGGGAAAGCTGGAACTATGGCATGAACCTTGAGGTACTCGGTCGCGTCATCGAGGTGCTGGATGGCCGTACTTTTTCAGACTTTTTACGTCAAGAGATTTTCGTCCCTTTAAAAATGAACCGCACGTATGTGGGTGTACCTCCAGCTGAATGGAAAAATATGGCCCAAGTATACACACAAGATAAAACTGGCAAAAAGAGTGTATACACTGACGAGGTAGGCAAGAAGCTCTTAGGTTTTTCGACTGAAATGACGATGGACTACTACAGAAACACCAATACTCCTTTAGCTATGGGTGGGACCGATATCATCAGTAATGTAGATGATTATGCCCGTTTCTTCCAGATGTTATTGAATTACGGTCAATTAGACGGCACACAGCTTTTGAGCAAAAAGACCGTAGAAATGATTGAAAAGCCTTTGTTCGACGTAGCAACTAAAGATGGAGTCGCGATGAGTGTAACCGGACGTTCTCAATTCAAGGCAGGCGTTACGGTTTACGTCTATCCAGAAGAACAAGCGAAGTTTGAAACCATTTCAGCGGGTTCGTATTTCTGGAAAGGCTATTTTGGGACCCAATATTGGATCGATAGAAAGGAAGATATGTTTGCCTTACTATTCTTCCAGCTCGCTCCGGAGCCTACTGATTTTAATGAAAAATTCAGACACCTTGTATGGGGAAGTATTGCTAAATAAAAAAATCATGAAAAAACTAGTCACTCTTTTATTCGCTCTCGTTGCTCTACAGGCAACTGCCCAAACGGCACAACCCGCAACGCTTCACGGCGCTGTGGCCTATGATATTCCGTCGAAATTCATCAAGAGCAACATTCGGATTTCCGTTTCTGTTCCGATGGGTTACGATCCTAAAGCAGACACAAAATACCCTGTGTTGTATGTTTTAGATGGCTTTTATTCTTTCCCCTTGATGCACGAAATGCACAAGATGATGGCTGGAGAAATCGAACCAGCCATTATCGTAGGGATTGGTGACGATCGCATAAGTCTGCCCGAATGGATTATTCAACGCTACCCTATCTTGAGTTTTGACAATGTGGCCTATGAGGATTCTTTCCAAGTGGCCATGGCATTACGTGGCGCTCCGGTGAAATTGCATTCTGGAGATGGCGCTTTGTATTACGATGCGATCAAAAAAGAGGTCATCCCATTCATCGAGGCGAATTACAAAACGTCCACTGACCGAGGTTTAACGGGTCACTCGTTAAGTTCCTTATTTGCAAGCCACGTCTTATTTAAAGATCCAGGTTATTTCTCCAAAATAGGAATTAACAGCGCTCCTCTATTCGTCAATGACGATGAAACGATGCGTTTAGAGAAAGAATTTTATGCTTCGAAAAAAACGTTAAAAGGAAAAGTATTCATCTCTGCCTCCTCACTAGAGGGCAAAAATCTCTTCGAGAAAAGAGCCTTGAATTTAGCTACCGCATTGAAAAGCAGAAACTACCCAGGGCTAACGGTAAAACACCAGGTGTTCCAAGATGAAAGTCATGTATCAGAAATAGGCGCCCTAACTGGCAAAATTCTCTATTTCTTCTATGGTCTCCCAGTCGATCGAACACTAGGAAAGGGCCATAAGGCAGACAAATAACATAAAGGCTCACCATCATCCGGTGAGCCTTTTTTATTTAATCGTATTTTCTATCGCCAGCACTTTTTTCGCCTGCTCATAGTATTTACTTTCGACCAGAATGTAATCTGTATCGAACGTACTCACACAGAATAAGGGAATTTTATTATCTGCCAACGTCTTCGACAAAGCGGCTAATATACCGGTTATCGAAAAGTCCAAAGGCCCCTCGATCTTAAATCCTTTCCAATTCTCTGCTTTCTTAATTCCAGCCGGCGCATAGCGCTGATCTACCACAATAGATAATTCATCACTTGTTTTCGAGATGGAATAGAAAGAACCTTGGTAGGCCCAATCGGGAACTTTAGCGTTTGGTGCTAGGCGACAAACCGCGTAGGAGTCCGGCATAAGGGATAGCGTGAGGTTGCGTTTTTGTGCATTCGCGATATAGCAAATAAACAACAGTAGTAGTATTTTTTTCATAGGCCAAAGAACCACATTTTTTGATAGAAATTCTTTTCATGTTCATCGAACATGTTCCCTTTTGCGGAAATGGGAACATGTTGTCTTTTTACTATATTTGAAAAAATACTCTCTAAACCATGAAAAAAGTGTGCGTAATCGGTGCCGGACCTTCCGGAATCACCGCGTTGAAAAACCTTTTAGATCAAGGCCTAGAAGCTGTTTGTTATGATTTCAATACTCAAGTAGGAGGCAACTGGGTCTACAATGAGAAAACGGGGCACTCCAGTGTTTTCGAGACGACGCACATCATTAGTTCGAAAACCTTGTCTCAGTACGAAGACTTCACGTTTGATGACTTTGAAAAAGGAATGCCTGACTACCCATCTCACGATCAACTGAGACGTTATTTTCAAGGCTATGCCTCCCATTTCAATCTTTATCCACACATTGAATTTAATACCTTAGTAAAGTCTTGTGAACTTGACGAAGCGAAGAATTGGGTAGTAAAAACGGAGCATAATGGCGTCGAAAAAACAGAAACATTTACCCACCTCGTTGTTTGTAACGGGCACCATTGGCTACCAAGAATGCCTCAATATCCCGGAGAATTCAGTGGCAAATTCATGCACTCACACGACTTCAAAAAAGCAGAGCCGTTTCGCGATCAACGCATTTTAGTGATTGGCGGAGGAAATTCAGCTTGCGACGTAGCGGTGGAGACGAGCCGCGTGAGTACAAAGACGAGTATCAGCTGGAGAAGAGGATACCGGATTGTACCTAAGTTTTTGTTTGGGAAACCAAGTGATGTAGTTGCTTCTCGTTTAGCTTGGCTCCCTACCCGATTGAAATTTTTCTTGTCAGAATTATCCGTGAAGATATTCTCAGGGTCCAATAAAAATTATGGTCTACCTGAGCCAGAACATAGTATCACAGCTACCCATCCCACAATTAATGAGGAATTATTGTACAAAGTAAGACATGGCAAAGTATTCCCAAAACCCGATATCGATCATTTTGAGGGCAAAAACGTGCACTTTACAGATGGCTCGGTGGAAGAATTCGACACCATCATTGCCTGCACAGGCTATATTTTAGAACATCCGTTTTTCCGAAAAGACTTCCTGAATTACAGTGAAGGCGATGTGCCTTTGTATTTGAAAATGCTGCATGAGAAATATGAAAATCTCTTTTTCGTGGGCATGTTCCAGCCATTAGGTTGTATTTGGCCGGGTTCAGAATTGCAGAGTAAAATCGCGGCGAGAGCGATTAAGGGACTTTGGAAAAGACCTAATAACATCGCAGAACTATGCCAAAGAGAGGTCACTCACCCACATTTAAATCAAATCAAAACGCCTAGACACACCATTACGGTTGATTTCCATTTATTTATTAAACAGCTCAAGAAACATCTTCCCAAAAACTACGTAAGTAAATCAGTTATTTGATGAAAGAAACGATTGTTTTTGTGCACGGTATGTGTCACGGCGCTTGGTGCTGGAACGAATATTTCATTCCCTATTTTGAGAAAAAGGGCTTCCGATGCATCGCTTTTGATCTTCCCGGTCATGAACATAAAGGGAGTACGCATCGCATTACCTATTCGCTAGGTAATTATGTACAGGCACTGCACCAGGTCGTAGAAAAATTAGATCAGCCTCCCATCATCATCGGTCATTCCATGGGTGGCATGATTCTTCAGCGCTTTCTGAAAACGGGGAGCTGTAAAAAAGCGATTCTACTCGCGTCTGTGCCACCGACTGGAGTTTTTCGCGCGAGTTTGCGAGCGCTCTTTCGTTATCTAGGTTTGATTCCCTATTTACTTCAGAGGAATTTACTTGGCGGATTCAAAAAGTATCCCCAATTAATGTTCAATGAAACGGCTGGTTTCGCCTCCTTTATGTGCGCGGAATCGTTCATCGCTTATTTGGGATTGTTTATTCCGGTCTTTCACCCTATCTCGATTCCTATACTTGTTGTAGGAGGTTCCCGTGACGGATTAATTACGGTCAAAGAGTTTCAACAAACGGCTAAACAGTATAATGCGGGACTTGAAATTATTGAAGGTGGATCGCACGATTTGATGCTCGATACAGATTATGCGAAAACAGCCGATGCGATAATTAACTGGTTGGAGTAAAAAAGTAAATATTTTTCCCGACCTTGCCACTCTAAACCCCAACAAGATGGCCAAAGGCATGAATTCCCAAAAGGCGGCAAAGAAAGAACCCGCTAAATCTCCTAAGGAGAAAAAAGAAGAAAAAAGAGAAAAAAAGAAAGCAGGCTATCAATAGATGGTCTGCTTTTTTCTTGAATAGGTGAACCGTTAAATAAATTTTATTTAAAATTCTACCCGAGCCTATCTATCTTGAGTTGATAATAATCTACACTATGAAAAAATTACTATTTATTCTATTCTTGGGATTTAGTATTCAATCAACATACGCACAAACGGTGCAAGATTTCAAAGTTAAAAATACATCCAACGAAAAAGATCGGACCATGATGCTTGACCTGCTGAGAGCAGACTTGTATAAAATGGTTAAACAAGAACTTATTTTCGCCGTAGTTCATTTTAAAGTAGCAGGTAATTATGCCTGGTTCGAGGGGAATGCACAAAGAAAAGACGGTAAAGAAATTCAATTTCCCGATGATGATT
Organism: Aquirufa esocilacus; assembly: GCF_042715595.1. Classification (NCBI taxonomy): domain Bacteria; kingdom Pseudomonadati; phylum Bacteroidota; class Cytophagia; order Cytophagales; family Flectobacillaceae; genus Aquirufa; species Aquirufa esocilacus. The sequence continues at coordinate 216,793 of NZ_JBBKXX010000003.1, forward strand.
TACCACACGATTGCTGTTATGCCACATCGCTATTCAAAAAAAGCAATGGCAAATGGTATATCTTGGAAAGTTTCGCTTTTGGAACAGACATTTGGTATATGGGAACAGCACAAAGATTTCCGGATGCCCCTAAAGTTATTTTCACTCCTTTGGCCAGAAGAAACAATTAAATCCAACAACTATGAAAAAGAGAATAATCATATCAACCGTCTTTATTAGTTCGCTTTTATTTTCTTGTGCGACAAAACAAGAACAACTCGAAGGAATTTGGTTGATTACAAGTGTCGACGGTAAAGATGTGACTAAAGAAGACGTTAAATTAAATCTGGGCAAAGAGGGTGTAGCCGTTATAGCCAGCAAAGGAATTGTGGGTACCTGGCTATTAACGAGTGATTCCACGATTGAATTAAGAGAATCTCGCAGAAAAAGTGCTGAAAAACTACAGATCATAACCTTAACTAGTGATGAGTTAGTGTTAGTGGGTAAGGGAGATACCACTACCTTAAAAAAGGTAAAGGAATAAATTTCCGCCTCCTAGGATGACCCAAAAAATCTCAGTACAAAGCATAAACCCCATTAATCAAGTATGAAAGCCTTATTCATTTCATTTTTAATTCTTCCTTTCTGCCTTTTTGCGCAAGATTGGAAAGTAATTTCGGTAGGAGATAACTCGAATTTCTATATCAGAAAACATTCAGAAAATCCAAATGACACTAAAGTTTGGATAAAGGAAGAAGGGACCAAAATTGAATATAAGAACTCAGCCGGCAAAAAAGTCTTCATAAAAGGAAAACATATTGTTTTATGGGACATCCACTGCGATGAAAAGCAAATTGCGCTAATTAGTTCCACTGTCTATAATAGCGCTGGAACGGTCTTAAATAATACCGTCATACCCGCCTATTCTGTCGAATTTCAAGATGTAATTCCCGAATCTAAAGGCGAACAATGGCTGGATGAGGCCTGCCATCTTTTTAATCCCGAGGAAGTGGAAGAAGAGATGGAAGAGGAATCTATTGAAGTAGATACAGTAGCCGCCGAAGAATTGGTAGAGTATATAGAGCCTGAAACTGAGGAGACAACCATAGAAGTGGAGACAATCGCAGCGGAGGAAGAAATTATTGCAGAGTCAGAAGTAGAAGAAGAAGAGGAGGAAATATATACGTCTGTCGAACACCAAGCAGAATTTCCTGGAGGTATTGCTGCCTGGGGTCGTTACCTAAGCACCACCCTAAAATATCCCGCCGCTGCACAACGAGCCAAAATGGGCGGTCGGGTTTTCGTTTCCTTTGTTGTCAACACGGATGGTTCTGTGGAAGATGTACAACTTTTGCGAGGAATGGGATATGGATGCGACGAAGAAGCCATAAGAGTGATCAAAGCCATGCCTAAGTGGAACCCAGCCATACAGGGAGGGAAAAAAGTCCGTTCGCGTTTTACACAACCAATCACGTTTGCAGTGCAATAAGACCGTTTGAAATTTCACTGAGGCAACGAAAGCTTTTCAGGAGCTAAAATTATCATTAATATTTGTGACAATCGCTTGTCTCAATGAAGCGATTTTTGGTAATTTGTCATTATTTGAAAAGCAGAAAAAGCAGAAATGAAATTCTAAAAAATGAAGAAACCCATTACCTATATAAGTTTATTCAGTAGCGCAGGAATTGGGTGTTTTGGCTTTAAACAAAATGGTTTCGAGTGTATTGCTACCAACGAAATTTTATCCAAGCGCTTAAAGATTCAAGCGTATAATCATAAATGCAAATACGAAACTGGCTACTTAGATGGAGATATTTCAACCACTGAAATTAAGGAAAAACTGTTTGCTGAAATAAATAGGTGGCAAAAACTCCACAAAATTTCCACCCCGGATGTGATTATAGCTACGCCTCCTTGCCAAGGAATGTCTGTCGCAAATCACAAGAAGAACGAAGAATTATCTAGAAATTCCTTAGTCGTAGAGTCCATCAAAATTACAAAAGAAGTAAACCCTAAATTTTTCATTTTTGAAAATGTAAGAGCATTTTTAACAACCACTTGTACGGACACGGATGGGCTCGAAAAACCCATAGAAGAAGCCATCAAACTAAATTTAGGAGGGCACTACAATATCCTTTTCAAAGTAGTTAATTTCAAGGATTACGGCGCTAACTCCAGCAGAACAAGAACATTGGTGATAGGCGTGCGTAAAGATTTACAACATTGCAGTCCATACGATCTATTCCCTGCTAAACAAAATCCACAAACCTTGCGCAAGCTATTTACTGGATTGGAAGAATTAAATGAGATGGGGGAAATTTCTGAAACGGACATTTTCCATTCATTTAGAGAGTATAATAGTCATATGCTTCCTTGGATTGAGACTTTAAAAGAGGGTCAATCTGCTTTTGAGAATACCGATGAAAAAAGAATTCCTCATCAAATTAAGGAGGGGAAAATGGTTGTTAATGAAAGTAAGAATGGGGATAAATACGCACGTTGGTATTGGGACAAAGAGGGTCCGTGCATTCACACCAGAAATGATATTTTAGCTAGCCAAAACACTGTTCATCCAGCAGAAAACAGGGTATTCAGTATTCGCGAATTGATGTTAATGATGAGTATTCCGGCAGATTTTCAATGGACAAATCAGCCTGTGGAAAACCTGAACAGCTTAAGTGTTTTGGAGAAGAAAGCGTTCTTAAAAAAGGAAGAATTAAATATCCGGCATTGTATCGGGGAAGCGGTACCCACCGGCGTATTTAACAACATTGCTAAAAGAGTAAAAGAAGTACTGAGTCAAAAATTTATCAATGCCGTTGAAATAAGTGCCGTAATCAAAAAAGAAGAACTAAGCCAAACGGGAAACTTACTTTCGTTTATCAATGCTGAATTCAAAAATTACGGGCTTGAAAATATTTTCCAAATTGCCGAATATGCGAATGCAAGTCGCCAAGAAAATTCAGCTTATTTCACCCGTAAAGATATTGCCTTTTCCGTGGTTAAAGACTTGCCAGCACTGAAAGGAAAAAAGAAAATTCGAATTCTAGAACCATCCGTCGGTATTGGTAATTTCATTCCGTTACTCGTTGAAAAATACAAGGACAAAGATGAAGTCATTTTTGACCTGGTTGACCTAGACAGCAACTCCATTGCTGTACTTAAAAACATTCTTGAAAAACTGAAAATACCGCAAAAGTTCAAGTTCAATTTTATTCACGCAGATTTTCTTACTCACGCATTCTCGGTCAAATATGATCTTGTGGTGGGCAATCCGCCATATAGAAAGGTGACGAACAATCCTGCCTTATTGTCTTTGTATAAATCGAATCTCAGAAATACGGAGACGAATAACTTGTTTTCATTTTTCATTGAAAAGGCCCTTTCATTGGGAAAATTTGTTTCCCTCATCGTCCCTAAAAGTCTAATAAATTCACCCGAATTTAACATCACTAGAACGATGTTAACAGAGCAGAACCTGTTAAAGATTAGTGACTATGGCGAAAAAGGATTCAAAGGCGTGAAAATTGAAACGATTAGTTTTTTACTTGAAACTGCGCCTAAAAAGCAATCTGAAAGTATCTTAATTGAAAGTTACATTACTGAAACTGTTGAAGAAAAAAGGAAATCCTATTTATTATCGAATGAATTCCCCTATTGGTTGATCTATCGAAATGATGAATTTGACCAAATCTGCAACAAAATGAAGTTTGATATTTTCCAAAGTTTCCGTGACAGGCAGATCACAAAACAAATTACCCAAGAGAGCGGCAGAATCAGGGTTTTAAAATCTCGAAATATTGGCAGCAATCAAGTGTTGGAATTGGAAAATTACGATTGCTATATAGACGACACAGAAAATTTAGCTGTCGCTAAATTTCTGAACCAAGAGGGTATCGTTATGATCCCGAACCTCACCTATTATCCTAGAGCGAGCTTTCTTCCTCAGAATACCATTGTGGATGGTTCGGTGGCCTTATTAACGTTAAAGAATGGAAGTAGACTTCCGACTGAAAAAGATTTGGCCTATTATGGGTCGAAAGAATTTGAAAAGTTTTACCGGGTCGCCCGAAATTATGGCACCAGGTCTTTAAATATTGATAATAACTCTGTTTTTTTCTTCGGACTTCTAAAAGATGTAAATTGAAAATCCAGCTATCTGATGAAATGCGCAAGCAAGCTACCTTAGAATCTACTAGGCGAGACGCTTTTATCAAACACCATTTTCAAGTAAGTCATTTGACACACCAAGAAAGGGACGAACTGGGTTTTCTGGGCGAATTCGCCTGTTGTGATGCATTAGGGATAGATTGGAAGAACAACATCCGAGAAAATTATCTGACTATCGATGATTTCGATTTTGTAGTAAATGGCAAAAGAATTGATGTGAAATCAGAGACCGTTCCGGCAAATTATGCCACTAAGATTTTAAATAAGACTATCAAAGATGATGAACTTTATGGCAGACGATTAATTAACAAAGGGCAATTTTCTCTTCTTTCTAAATATGACTTAGTCATTTTTGGCATGTTTATTAGAGACCAAGTAGATTATTGGCATCCCATAGGCTTTATTGAAACGAAAGTAATAATAGAAAAATATCCACCCACCTATAGAAGACCGGATGGCGGTAATTACCCTTTTCCCGGTAGCCCTGTTCCCACTTCGATCTTACAACCTATTGAAAATTTAACACGATGATTGACAACTTAGTACAAAGCAAAAATTACGATGTAAGAATCACTGGTGACGCTAGATTCATGGACCAAAAATGCACTCCGGATGTGGTATGTATTTTGGCAGATTGTGTTTTGAATTTGCGCGAAAGTGATCCGGAAAAAGAGTTTGTTGTTCAAGATATTTGGGACTCCTCCTATTTCGTCAAAAATGTCAAGTCCATTTTCAACAAGCCTTCTGCTAAAAATCCGACAACGAAAAGAGAATTCGATAAATTCATTCATCAACCATTGAGATTGTTAGCCTATGCGGGAGTATTGGATCTTGAAAAACGTGGAACGACCAATTATTTTAAAATTGCCAATCTAGCTGTTTTAGAATTCGTTTCCTTAAAGGACAGAAACGCTTATCAATTTTTGTACAAATACTTTGTCAAAGTAATGTCAGACAGTGGGCTTTTAAAGCACTTTGAAGAGTACAAAAATAAGTATGAAAAGGGGAATTTGACTAAAAATGACTTTGAAGACTTGCAACAGCGTTTTATCAAATTCATCATCGGTAACACGGCGATTAATCGAGACTTAGAAGTGAGACGAATTTTTCCGAAATTATTGAATGTCTATGCTTGTGAAAACAACTTGCCTGGATCGATTCTTGGTAAGATGTCTAAAAATGAGTTTTACTACACTGACTTGATGTATAATCGCAAAAATTGGCGTGATTTATCCAAAACTAAAACGATTTCGAGGCAAGAAGCCAACGCTGTTAGTGAACAAAATGTATTACCTGATACTGCATACAACGCCTATTTAGGACAAAAGGCCATGACTCAAATCAAAAAAATGTATTCAGAATCGGAAGTAAACGATCAATGGGCGAATGGCGAAGCCACACAAGTTCATCATATTTTCCCTAAAAGTAAGTCCCCACAACTAGCACACTATTTGGAAAACTTAATCAAACTGACAGCCACTCAACATTATACAAAAGCACACCCCAATAATAAAACCGATTCAATTGACACTGATTACCAACTTGTTTGCTTGCTAGCCAAAACAGATAGTATTGAAAAGTCATTACAGAAAAATGAACTTTACTATAGAAAAGAATCACTCATTTATTGTATCAATACGGCACTGAATCAAGAGCTTAAAGCGGATTTAACTTTCAGGGAGATCAAAACGGAATTAGCGCGCATTTATAATCAACTTTGATGCTGAAATAGTAGCGCTCCTTTTCTTTTTAGCGCTTTTCAAGTACTTTTGATGCGCATGAGCACAAAAGACCCGAAGGTATTTTTCATTACTCCTCCATTTACCCAGTTAAATACGCCCTACCCTGCTACGGCTTATTTGAAAGGATTTTTGAATACCAAAGGTATTGCCGCTTATCAGGCTGACTTAGGCCTGGAGGTTATTCTCCTGCTTTTTTCTTCCAACGGACTACAGAACTTATTTGCACACATTGAAAGTGCAGGTAAAAAACTGAATGAAAATGGGCAACGTATGCTTCGACTGAAACAGTCCTACATTCGAACGATTGACCCGGTTATTTCCTTTTTACACGATAAAAACCCCACCCTGGCCCACGTCATTGCGGAGCAAAACTATTTGCCGGAAGCATCTCGTTTTCAGCAGGTATCAGATTTAGAATGGGCATTTGGGAGCATGGGCGTACGCGATAAAGCTCGGCATTTAGCGACGCTCTATTTAGAAGATATATCTGATTTAATTATTGATGCGGTGGATCCGCATTTTGGGTTTAGTCGCTATGCTGAGCGTCTGGGCAGATCTGCCTCGAGTTTTCACGAGTTGAACCAGGCGTTGAGTGCCCCGCTGACCTATATTGATGAGTTATTGGTGAAAACTTTGGAGGCCAAAATCCAGCAAGAGAAACCCAATCTAGTGGCCATCACCGCGCCATTTCCAGGTAATTTATATAGTGCTTTGCGTTGTGGACAGTGGATTAAAAAACACCATCCTGCCATTAAAGTAGCCTTTGGTGGAGGTTATGCGAATACGGAATTACGTTCCTTACAAGAGCCGCGCGTGTTTAAATTTGTCGACTTTATCACGCTAGATGATGGGGAAACGCCTTTGATGAATCTGCTAGAACATTTAAAAGGCACACGCGAATTAAAGGATTTGAAACGCACATTTTGTTGCATCGATGGAACCGTTACCTACCTGAATGGATCGAAAGATCCTGACGTGAAGCAGAAAGATGTGGGTATTCCGGATTACACCGATTTGCCTTTGGACAACTACTTATCGGTCATTGAAATCGCGAATCCGATGCACCGCTTGTGGAGCGATGGAAGATGGAATAAATTGACCCTTGCGCACGGTTGCTATTGGGGCAAATGTACGTTTTGCGACATTTCTTTATCTTATATTAAAGATTACGAGGCTACGACGGCCCCTATGTTAGTCGACCGAATCGAGGCGATGATTCAACAAACGGGAAACAATGGTTTTCATTTTGTGGATGAAGCCGCGCCACCAGCCTTGATGCGCGACGTGGCGCTCGAAATTATCCGAAGAGATTTGACCGTTGTTTGGTGGACGAATATCCGTTTTGAGAAGAGTTTTACCAAAGATTTATGCCAATTACTCGTTCGCTCGGGCTGCATCGCTGTTTCGGGTGGGTTGGAAGTGGCCTCAGATCGTTTACTTGAATTAATTGATAAAGGCGTAACGGTGGCCCAAGTGGCCCAAGTAGCGGATCATTTTACACAAGCCGGTATTTTAGTACACGCCTATTTGATGTATGGATTCCCTACCCAAACCGCACAAGAGACAGTGGATTCACTAGAAGTAGTACGACAGCTGGTAGAGAACGGAGTAATGCATTCGGGATTTTGGCATCAATTTGCGTTAACCGCGCATAGTCCCGTAGGTCTTAATCCAGATACCTATCAGATTCAAATACTGAATCCCGAGCCAGGACACTTCGCGAATAACGATTTAGAACACGCAGATCCTACAGGAACTGATCATGCCTTGTTTAGTGAGGGCCTAAAGAAATCCTTGTTCAATTATATGCATGGAATTGGATTAGATATGCCTTTGCAGGAATGGTTTGAATTCAAAATTCCGCGTACAGAAATACCGAAAAATTATATTAAGCGCATTCTAGCACCTACGGCAGAATCGTTCCCTAAACCCACCGCAAAAATTTGTTGGCTCGGACCAGTTCCCACAAAGTCTAAAAAATACCTATTATTCAGTTTAGGGAAAGAAGAAGTTGAATTAGAGGTGTCAGGAAAACTAGGTGCTTGGTTGATGGATGCATTGCCCAAATTATCCTTGAGCTCTGAAAAAACGGGAATCTTTGCTGAATTCGAAGCGTCATTTTCAAAGACCGGCTTAGGCGATTTCGAAAACTTCTGGGAGGGAGAAATCGCAGAAGAATTGCGAGAGATGGGGCTGTTAGTAATATAGCGCTGGGCTGAAAACAAAAAAGCCTCAAATTTCTTTGAAGCTTTTCTCTTAGTTGGCGGTCCGGACGGTGGGAATGAAACAAATCTGACTGAACTCAAATCGGACAAAAACGTCAAAATATAATAGTGTAGGTATTATATTGGTTAATCTAATTGTATCGAAATTGTATCAAATCAGGTGGTTCTGCTTCGGTTTTAGCACCACCCTAACCTACTTTTTAGAATCTCCAGATTTATGAATACGAGGTTTCAATGTTGGGTGCTTGGGTTTGCTTTTTGGTTTTATCCCACGTCTTTCATTCTGGGTACACCAATTTTATTTAGCTTAGGACCAAGTTTAATTGCAGCAAATGTTTCCATAATTAAATGCCTTAAAGTAATAAAAATGATCTCAAAAATTTGACAACCCTTTTAAAATAAATGATAGTTCCAGTAGCCTCATAAGGCGGGATCAACCATTTATATAAAAAATAAAAAGGAACCGTATTTACCATTTCAAAACAACCTACAGATTTTTTTAAGGTACGAACAGGGAATAATTCTTTCCTGAATATTCTTTTTTATTACTTTTTAATCGAAAATTAATAATTCGAATATTTGGGAACAATTAATGAATAATTAAACCAAATGGAATAAATTAAACTTGGTGCCTTGTTAATCTTTTAACAAAGAAAGGATTATTTTCCCTCCATTTTTTTGGGGGAAAACCAAATCAGTCAATACGGCTTCACCTTCATTGGCGAATACTTCAACAATTGAATTATCTACAAAAATATCCAGTTTCAGGACGCCATTTTGGGGAACCGCCTGCATAGTTTCGATACTTGTGAAATTTTTGTTAAAGTCAATTTTTCCAGACTTGGTTCTGTCAAAAAACAATTTTTGAGTCATTGCATTATAAGTTAGCACACATTTCTCTTCCTCATTTTTTAGCAATTCCATTGCAAAACCATTGGAATTTCCTAAGTCAATAACTAAGCCTAGTTTGTAGGAATTATTTTTCATTTCCCAAGTTTTCGGTTTTGTCAATTCACTCGCTTTCAGTTTTAACTCTTTGGAGTGGATACGATTGGAATAGATTGGCTTTTGAACTAAACGAAATTGCCCATTTTCTTTGACCAAAGATAATTTTCGTGGCATAGAAAACATCCCTCTCCTACCTTCTGAAGGAATATCTCCTGCATAGCTCCAGTTGCTACCCCAACCCATAATGATTGGATTTTTGTCTTTTGAAGGGAGGTTTTGAAAGGGGATTGCAGCATAAAAATCTTTCCCTCGATCCAATCTTAAAACCCCTTCTTGTTTGTCTGACACGAATGATTTTCCATCAAATTCCCCTACGAAATATTGCATCCCAGTAAATTCTGTGGCCTCCGCTGCGCTCGAAACCAGCATTACCCATTTTGAATTATCTGAATTTTCGACAGGAACCTTAAATAGAGATGGACATTCCCAAATCTTTGCTACATCACCCATTTTGCCAAACTCACTCAATAATGTCCACTCTTTCAGATTTGTAGATTCATAGATCTGCACCATAAATTCCAGTGGTTTTGCAACAATCATTTTCCACTTTCCTTCCTGCATGAACACATTGGGGTCTCTGAAATCCTTCAAACCGATAGCTAAGACAGGATTCTTATCATAGAATTTCCATGTTCTTCCTTTGTCAGAACTATAAGCCAAACTTTGACTCTGTGCCATACCTTCTCCATTTTTATTTAAGTGAGAAGTATATATGGCCACCATACCTTTGGTAAAACCTTTCTCAAAAAAACCCGACGTATTTAGACTATCCACAACGGCCGCTCCTGAAAATACCATGTTAGTTGAACCATCCGCGTTCATCGTTTCAGGAATGGCAAGCGGTAGTTCTTCCCAAGTTTTAAGGTTTTTGCTCACAGCATGCCCCCAACTCATGTGCCCCCATTTATCTCCCGCTGGATTATACTGATAAAAAAGATGGTACTCTCCATCCAAATAGACTAATCCATTGGGGTCGTTCACCCAATTTTTCTCCGGAGTGTAATGGTAAGCGGGACGGTAAGTTGCAGATGGGATGCAAGCATTTAACAGGCATACAACAGCCAAAAAAGTGACTAATTTTTGCATTGATTTTGAGTTTATAATTGATGAATTAGAAAAAAATGGTAGTAGTAAAAAACTACTACCATTCGAATCATTCTTAACCTCTACTAAAATTGTTAGATGTTTTAGAAACCTGGATTTTGCTTGTATAAACCATTCGTAAAAGTGATTTCCGCTTGTGGAATTGGTAGATATTCATCCCTTCCAGCTGTAAATTTCGCTGTAGCTAAATACGGTCTTCTAACTTTCTCTTTTGAAATGTATTCATTAAGAGTTTGTTCAGCAATACCCCAACGAACTAAGTCAAAAAAACGTGAGCCTTCTGTAGCAAATTCAATTCTACGCTCCCACATTAATGCTTTCCAAGCAAAATTCTGTGTCCAGGTTGTAGATGAATAAGGCTTTACATTATACTTGGAAGCAAATGTTCCGTCTGCTTTTTTTAGTCTTCCCGTACTTGCCGCTGCTCTATTTCTGATTTGATTAATGATGTCTAAGGCTTTCTCTTGTTGTCCTAATTGAATGTAAGCTTCGGCTTGCATTAACAAGACATCATCGAAGCGTAGAATATCATAATTTTTTGCAGTTCCCATAAATGGTCCAAGTTTGAAATATGAACCACTAGAGGCCAATTGTTGAAAACGCATGGTATGAAAATTGCCATATACACCTGCATCACGTACCCAACTATTGTTGAAAGGTTTTGAATTATCATATTTATATGGGTGTCCATCGATTCCAACGGTGTGGTCAAGGCGTGGATCAACGGTTTGAGTATTTAGATTTGCATTGCTTTCATTGAATGTTTCAAAATTTGGCAAACCGTCAATATCCGTTGTATGTGCATTCACTAAGTTTTGACTAGCTGCATGAAATCCACAACATCCATATTGTGGAGCACCATGCGGATAATTCAATCCATCTTCGTAGCTCATACGTCCTGCGGTCGTTCCATCATTTACAGTAAATTGGATAGCAAAGATGGATTCTGGACCATTCTCCGTTTCCTGCAAGAAATTATCTGCAATGTCCGAGCTTAATCTATATTTCCCGGAAGAAATAACTGCTTGTGTAAGGGAAACAACCTCTTGCAATCTTGTTTTATTGATATTTACAACTTTATGAGTTGCATCTTGCTCATAAGCCTGGTACAACCGCACCTTGGCTAAATAAGCTTGAGCTGCTAACTTATTTGCACGAGCTACCTCTTGTTGTGTAGTTGGTAAATTATCAATAGCAAATTGAAAATCAGCCGCAATTTTATTCCAAGATTCATCATTACTTATCGTATTAGAAACTTTTAGAATCTCTTCATCAGAAATAGTTTCATCGAAAATAGGAATGTTTTTGTACAATCTTTTCATAACAAAGTAGCTATGCCCTCTTAAAAAACGCAATTCAGCTAAACGTATTTTTTTAGATGGATATTTGGCTTCATCTAGAGTATTTACGGCACGAAGGGCGACATTACATCTAGAAATTGACTTGAAAAGGTTTTGCCAAGAACGAGTTACAAAGGCACCAAGCGTGGGAGTAGTCAGATTATAGTGTTCTAGGGCATCTATTTCTCCAACGTCACCCGTACCACCCCCACCTTTGTAGGCATCGTCAGAACGAACACTTCCGTATACCCAGTCACTATAGATGGGTCCAATCATATCACCATTTCCAATGGCCGCATAAGCAGATGTCACCAAACCATCAATGGCCGCTGGAGAGGTCAAATCAGATGAAGACAATACACCTGTGGGTGTATAATTTAGTTCATCCTGGCAGGAGCCGAATAAAAATAGGCTCGAAACGATTATAGTTGAAACTATTATGTTTTTCATTTTTTTAAAAATTTAAGTTTTATTACCCCCTTGGAGGTCATTCATTAATTCGATTTAGTTTTAAAAAGATGCGTTAATTCCGAAAGTGAAGGTTTTTGGAATCGGCACAGGGTCAAGGTCAATACGCTCTGGATCTGGGCTCAAGTAATTCTTGCTTTTTAACCAAAATAGGTTTTCAGCCATTCCATAAAAACGAATTCTTGAAAATACAGATTTAGGAGTGAGGGTATAACCTACTTGTATGTTTCGCATTTTGAAATACGAAGTATTGACGATGAAATAGTCAGATGTACGACCTTCCCCATTGTTATCCTTCAATGTTAGAGCAGGCACATTGGTATTTGTGTTTTGGGGTGTCCATGCGTTAAATACACCGGGACCAACATTTTCTCTACTTCTCATTAAATTATTGAAAACGGTATACACATCAAAACCTTCTCTACCCGCTACACCTGAACCGAAAATAGAGGCATCGAATTTTTTATAGGTCAAATCCAATCGTAATCCATATTCAAGTGCTGGTAAAGTGGTACCAATCCAAGTTCTGTCCAAATCATCAATTCTATTATCTCCGTTAATATCCACATATCGAATTCTTCCTGGGCCAGCACCTATTTGTTTAGGAGCCGCATCTACTTCAGCTTGCGATTGGAAAAGTCCATTGGTCTTGTAACCGAAAATATCAAATTGTGAATGTCCAATAATGGTATTTACCAAGTTCCCTGCATAAGCTGGACGTACATTTTCTGGCAATTCGGTAATTTCATCTCTGAAATGTGCAAAGTTTGAAACAAGATTGAATTTCAAATCATTTCCTACTGATCCACGGTATCCTAATACAAATTCCCAGCCTTTATTTGATTTTGATGCACCATTAACTGCTTTTGATTGTCCCTCACCAAGCGTTGCCGCTACTGGTGGCGTAATCAAAATGCCGGAAGTATTACGCGTGAAATAATCAAATGATCCGAAAATTTTATTGTTCAAAATAGCATAATCTAGACCTACGTTAATTTCATCTGTAGTTTCCCACTTTAATCCCGAATTGGCCGCTTGTGTTTGAACGAATCCTGAAGGCAATGTCCCGGTATTAGCTCCTGACAAAGAATAAGCTGTACCGATGTTCATATATTGTTCCCAAAAACCACCCACTAATTGAGCCTGAGTTGTTCCGTATCTTGTATCAAATAAACCAAAACGAGCTAAATCACCAATTTGTTGATTACCTACACGACCTACGCCGACTCTTGCCTTGAGTTCAGAGAAAATTTTATTACTCTTCATGAAATTCTCTTGGTCAATTCTCCAACCTAAAGAGGCTGCAGGGAAAATTCCATATTGATTATCTGAACCAAAACGAGATGAACCATCACGACGAATTGTAACCGCAGCTAAATATTTATCTGAAAAATTATAATCAACACGAGCAAATTGAGAGAATAAACGACTTCCTGTAGAACCTCCTGAAACAGTGGTGTTTCCTGTTCCAGCATTTAGCGTAAAATAATCTTCTGATTGAAGAGCAAATCCTTCTTTCTTCGTGAATTGAAAATCCAAATCTGTTTTGATATATTCAGTACCAACTAAAAATTTGAACTGATTCTTCGCATTCAAATCCCAATTATAACGCAATGTATTTGACCAAGTAGTACTGATGTAATGATTTTGGTCAAAAGCTAAGCTATTTGTCGTACGGTTAAAAGCACCTTCCGAAAATGTAGGCGTTATCACCTTATTTAAGTATGTCGCGTTATCAACGCCCAAATTCGATTTAAAAAAGAGATTTTTGATCGGCTGAATTTCTACGAAAATATTTCCAAATGAACTCAAACGATTTGCATTGTTCCATTTCGCAAGTTCTTGCATGTGCAAAGGGTTATTTCTATCCGAATAGCCACCGCCTGATGCACCCGCATAGGTTTTGCCGTCTTTCTGAAAAACAGGAATGGTAGGGACTAGCGTAGCAGCTAAAAAAGTAGTTGAAGCACCTCCCAAATCTCTTGCAGTAAGTGTTTCATTTGAATTCGCGACACGAAGATTAACACCAAACTTTAATTTATCATTGAATGCACGCGTCATGGCGTTGATGCTTCCGCTCAAACGGTCGTAGTTCGTATAACGCAACATCCCCGTATTTTTCAATTGCCCAATATTGATTTCTAACGAAGAATTTTTGTTGCCATAAGAAGCAGTAAAATCATTTTTTGTCACGATACCTGTTTTGTACATGACATCTTGCCAATTGGTATCACCTGCTGGTGTATTAGCGTCTCCACCTACATAAGGTTTAAGGGAAACGCCATTTAATTTTGGACTTTGGAAATTATTATTCCAGTCAAAGGAATATATATCACCATAACCAGCAGCGGGATCTTGTCCATCATTGACAGAGGCTTGCCACAAGGCTTTACCTTTATCCAAAGAGTTCAACATATTAAAACGCATCGATTTTTCTGATTGCGCAGAAATACTGCTGTTGAATTGAAATTCAATTTTTCCGTCTGTATTACCCCCATTTTTGGTGGTAACGATTATAACCCCATTCGAGGCTCTAGCTCCATAAATAGATTCCGCCGAAGCGTCTTTCAATACTTGAACTGATTCGATATTGGCTGGATTCATGTTTTGGAACACCTCAGGACGAGTAGTTGGAATTCCATCTATGATATAAAGCGGGTCGTTATTTCCTAAAGTATTGGCTCCACGAATCAAAATTCGGGAGTTACTTCCATTAGGAGAACCATCTTTTTCAATATACAAACCAGGTACACGCCCCTGCAAAGATTGCATCGGGTTACCTGAGCTGATATTTTTGATGGGTTTCAAATCAACCACCACCACTGATCCAGTCAAGTCTTGTTTTCTTTGAGATGTATAACCAACTACTACTACTTCGCTCAATTCTTTTCCATAAGCTAAGGTAATTTGTACATCGCTAACTCCTTTAATGGATACGTCCTGTTTTTCATACCCACTAAAACTTACTTGAATAGTAGAAGCACTTTCAGAAACTGAAACTGAAAACTTGCCATTTACATCGGTGATTGCACCAATTTTTGTACCAGTCACTAGTACACTTGCACCGATGAGAGGCACATTATTGTCGCCTCCTCGGACCGTGCCAGTCACCTGGCGTTGGGCATAAGCCGCTTGTAATGTTAAAAACATCACAATAAAAGATAATAGGGTTTTTTTCATAATTTGAATTGTTTTAATTGTATGTATTAAACTTTACTAAAAGGAACTCGTACTGAATGATTATTTATTAAAAGCTGAATTTGTTCTTTGGAAATAAGAGGAGAAGCTCCATGGTGGGTGGCCACAAATGCTCCCACTGCACATGCTTCAATCAGGGCATTTTCTAGGGCGACGTTTTTTAAGAAATTTGAGATAAAGGAGGCTAAAAAAGAATCACCGCTGCCAATTGTATCCACTACATCAACCACAAATCCCGAACTGTGGAAAAACTCCTTTTGATGTAAAAGCATTGCTCCATCTTCACCCTGTGTTACACAAATCGTATCGATGTTAAATAATTCGGACAAATGATTTAGGTTTTCTTGAATTGTCCCTTTGGTACAAAACCAGCCTGATATTTCATCTAATTCAAGGTGATTAAGTTTCAGAAAATCTGCTTTTTTCAGTAAAAACGTGATAGTTTCTTTGTTGTAATAAGGTGGGCGTAAATTAATGTCCAACACTTTAAACTTTGCCACCTCCAAGAGTATTTTAAGTGTATTAAAGGTTTCCTCTGACCTGGCTGAAAGACTTCCAAAGACGAAACAATCCGAATGTTTAACTGCTTCCAATGCATCATTTTCTACTCCGATATAATCCCAAGCTACGGGTTTGACAATTTTGTAGCTAACATTATTTTTATCTTCAATATTCACTTTCACAACACCAGTTAGGTGCGTTTGTCCGTGTTGGATAAATTGCGTTGATAGCCCATTATCTTTTATAAATCTGAGCAACTCATTCCCTAAATCATCTGTGCCCACTCTACTAATGATTACAGCATTATTACCCATATTTTTCAATTGAATAGCAACATTCATGGGGGCTCCACCAGGCATTTTTCCTGTAGGAAGCATATCCCAAAGCATTTCGCCAAAGCAAATGATCTTGTTTTTATGAATCTGCATATTTCTAGTGCGTAATTATTATGTTATCCATGTTTTCAAGTGATTTTCCTTTAGTTTCAGGCATGAGTTTCCATACAAAAAGCAATTGTAAAACCATCATAGAAGCAAAAAAGGCAAAGACGATCCCACCCCCAAAGGTTTCAGCAAAATAAGGGAAGGTAAAAGTGATGAAACTCGCCATTAGCCAATGTGTAAAACTGCCTAAGGCTTGTCCATTAGCTCGGACTTCATTAGGAAATATTTCCGAGATAAACACCCAAATAACTGCTCCTTGAGAGAAACCAAAGAAAGAGATATACGCGAAAAGATAAAAAGGAACATTTAAACTCATTTGTTGGCTAAATAATGCCTGAGAAACCAAAATAAGTGTAAGAATAAGTCCGACGGAGCCTACCTTCATTAAGGTTCGGCGTCCAAAATGATCAATCATCGAAATACCTAACAATGTAGAAATGAGGTTCATTAGCCCAATTCCCGCCGAAGACAATAAAGCCGAATCTTTACCAATACCTCCCATTTCAAAAATGCGAGGAGCGAAATATATAATGGCATTGATACCAGAAACTTGGTTAAATACCGCAAATAACACTGCTAACAAGATTGGCCGATTATAGGCTTTTTGGAACAAAACTACTTTCGCTTTAGTGGTATTTTTCTGGATTGAGACGATGATCTTCTCAGCAGCATCTTTGTCAATAGAATGAAGAATAGTTCGTGCGGTGGAAACATCTCCTCTTTGAAGTATCAACCAGCGTGGGCTTTCAGGAATTAACATAACCGTAATGGTAAAAATAAGCGAAGGGAAGGCTTGCACTCCTAACATCCAACGCCACTCATTTTCACTTATACCAGATAAAAAGTAATTTGATAGGTAGGCCATTAAAATCCCTAAAACGATATTGAACTGAAACATCGCTACCAAACGTCCGCGCTTGTGAGCTGGAGCGATTTCGGATATATACAAGGGAGCAACGACCGATGAAACACCAACTCCTAGACCGCCCATAAATCTGAATATTAAAAATACCGACCAATCGAAAGCATAAGCGGTACCTAAAGAAGAAAGCAAATAAAGAATGCCGATAATGAAAAGCGATTTTTTTCTGCCAAATTTATCGGCAAGAATACCACCAATTAGAGAGCCTACAACAGTACCTATTAAAGCAATGGAAACGGTCACTCCGTGTTCTAAGGAATTGAGTTCCCAAAGTTTTTGAAGTGTTTGTTCAACACCAGAAATTACTGCCGTATCGAAGCCAAAAAGAAAACCGCCCAAAGAAGCTGAGAGCGACCAGAAAAATATTTTAATATTTTGATTCATTACAAACTTGTTACGTTTTTAATGAATCAAAATTAGAGCAATACTTTAGGGTAGGATATTAGAATTCTTTCAAATACTTACAGTTCTGTAACAATTTTTAAGTACTTTATTATCAGCACTTTATATAATATTTAAAGAGAGATCAATCTCATAATACAAGGATTGTAACACGAAATACCAAAATTGATACATTTAACTATTCCGCCAA
The DNA here is from genome assembly GCF_042715595.1 of Aquirufa esocilacus. Lineage (NCBI taxonomy): Bacteria > Pseudomonadati > Bacteroidota > Cytophagia > Cytophagales > Flectobacillaceae > Aquirufa > Aquirufa esocilacus. Next base: position 234,485 of record NZ_JBBKXX010000003.1, read on the forward strand.
TCACTTGGCGTCTTATCTGTCTTTTGTTTGAAGAAGGTCGTAAAATAACTTGGGGTACTGAAGCCTAACTCGTAAGCAATCTCGGAAATGTTTTTTTCATGATCATTTAAGAGAATCTTTGCTTTTCGCAATTTATAATCAGCAATGTAATCCGCCACATTTCGGTTTGTCAAGGCTGATACTTTTCTAAATAACTGAACTCTGGACATTCCTAACTCTTGACTTAATTTCTCGACTGATAGTGAACTGTCTTGAATATTCTTTTCGATTAATGCTTCAAATTCAATTAAAAATCTTCTTTCTCCTTTCTGAACTTGATTGGGATGAATAACTTCAGTTGAGAATCTGCGTCTCATACGTTCTCGATTTTCAACCAAACCTTTCAATTTTTCCTCTAATAATTGCTGGTTGAACGGTTTTAAAATATAATCATCCGCCCCAGCTTTTGTCCCTTCAATTTGACTTTCAATTTGACTTTTAGCAGTCAATAAAATTACCGGAATGTGAGAGGTTCTGAAATCAGATTTTACCCTCTGTGTCAAAGCAAAGCCATCCATACCAGGCAACATCACATCACAAATAATTATGTCAGGAATACAGGTTAAAATTTCTTGCCAACCATCTTCTGCGTTATCCGTAGCAACTACTGTATAGTTTTTTCCTAATTTTCGGGTTAGAAATTGGTTCAAATCATGATTGTCTTCAATCAAGATTATCGTATTCTCAAACGTGAGTTGCGTATTATTTTCTATCATCAGAGCACTATCCTCCTCAAATTCAGTATTATTTTTAGAAGAAACTAGTACAGGATTATCTAACAAAAGGTGCTTTACCTCCATGATAGGAAGTACAATTCTGAAGGTGGTCCCTTTGCCTTTTTCTGAATTTATCGTGATTTCTCCCTTGTGCAAGGCAACAAACTCTTGTGAAAGAGCCAAGCCTAATCCTGTTCCTAAAGAAATATTTTTGTTTCCTCTGTAAAACAAATCAAAAGCATTAGCTTTTTCTTCGGGGGTCATACCGATCCCATTATCGGCAATGTTTATTTCAATTTTATCTATATTTCTTAAAATTGACACGTGAATCAAGCCCCCATCTGGGGTGTATTTGAAAGCATTTGAAATGAGATTGAATAAGACCTTGTCTAATTTTTCAGGATCAAATCCGAATTGAATCTCTTTAAAAGGACTAATAAATTGAAGGTCAATCTGTTTTTGTTTTGCCTTTAAATTAAAATCTTGTACTATATCTTTGATAAAAGCAACTAAATCATTTTGTCCAATTTCTAATTCCATTTTCCCTGCATCCAACTTTCTCATCTCTAAAAATTGATCAACGAGACGTAATAGGCGATAAGCATTTTTATTGATCAATTTTAGAGTTAATTGTATTTCCTTTAAGTCGGTACTTTTTCTTTGCAACAAATCCTCAGTCGGAGTAAGGATCAGGCTCAAAGGTGTTTTGAATTCATGTGAAATATAGGAGTAAAACCTCATTTTGTCTTCTGTTGCTTTTTTTGCTAAAAGAGACACTTTTTCTATTTCATTTTTTTGTTCGAGAATTGCCAAATTTTGCTCTTCTAAAATTCGATTAGACTGCTGTTTTTCATCTAAAAGAAAATATAGAAAAACCCCTAAAACAACCATAAACGTAAGCAAAGCAGTTATAAAATATAAAAGGTTTCCTTGGGTTGAGTAGGTTTTATTCAAATCATTAATTTTTAATGTTTCCCGCTCAATTTCAACTTGTTGTTCTTTTATTTTCTGGATTTGGGATAACATAATATTGACATTATCCGATGTTATCACATTTGTCAAAAGCTTCGTTTCTTTATTATAGGCTTGTCTATTAAGAATTTTAACAGCGGTTTGGATTACCTCAGCGCCACCCGTAGGATACAATAAAGTGGCATTTAATGTGCCATTTTTAACCAATTGCATACCATTTATCACCGGAATTGCATCAATACCAACAAAGAATAAGTCTTTTGCTTTCCCTAATTTTTGGGCCGTCCGATAGGCAGATAATGCTAAAAAATCAGTGTGCGCGAAAATAATATTCGTTTCAGGGTGATTTTTTAATGTACCTGCTAATTTCTTATTTATATCTAATTCGATATTTTTGACTTCGAGAGTCGCCACTTTATTCAGTTCGGGATAAAGGTTAATAGCCTCATTAAATCCACGATTTCTTTCGATGGCAGGTGAAGAGGTCATTTCCAATTCTAATTCAATGACATTCCCTCGACCTTTAAACTGACTAGCGATAAACTTGCCTGCCGTTTTTCCTATTTCATAGTTATCTGCTCCAATGAAAGCAGAATATTGTTCGGAATTAGTTTTTCGATCAACATAAATTACTGGAATCCCCGACTTATATATTTCATCGATAGCAGTGGAAAAGGACTTGGATTCGTTGGGAGAAATAATTAATAAGTCAATTTTTTGCTTATCAATTTCCTTAATCTGTTCTAATTGCTTTTTAGTGTCACTATACGATTCAATGATTTCAAACTTAATATCTGGATGAAATGCCAACTCCCTTCTCATTTCACTATTCATCACATTTCGCCAATCATCGTGACAGCATTGTAAAAAAACAATACGGTATTTGTATTCTTTTTTGAAGGAACATGAATTAGCAATCAGAATAATAAAAGCTAAAAGAAGCGAATTAATAAAAGTCTTCATTCAATAAAATTGGGGAATCCTTCCTAAATATACTTATGAAAAATAGACAAATACTATGAATAATGTTACAAAGTATATTTAATCAGGAGTCTTAAAGTGAAGGAATATTTACTTTAAATAAAAATAGAATTTATTTATAGCACCCGATTTAGCACCGGGCATAAAAAAAGTCCCTGAAAATCAGAGACTTAATTTGTAGTTGGCGGTCCGGACGGGACTCGAACCCGCGACCCCATGCGTGACAGGCATGTATTCTAACCAACTGAACTACCGGACCGTCTTGTAATTGGTGGCACAAAATTAGGGATTTTCTGCTTTGAAACAATACCTTTGGGTAAAAAAATAAGAAAATATGCATTTACCTGCTAGCTACGAATACCCGAATGCTCCGTATTTCGCTGAATATCTGAGTTTTGAGAAAGAAGAAAATTTATTCGAAGTATTGAAAAATCAGTCCAAAGAAATCATCGACTTGTATGATAATTTACCTAAAGGTCAAGCAGAGTTCGCCTATGCAGCAGGAAAGTGGAGCCTGAAAGGTTTATTAGGACATATGGTTGATACGGAAAGAATCTTTTCATACCGCGTTTTGGCACTATCCAGAGGCGAAAAAACAGCCTTACCAGGATTTGACGAAAATGAATACCAGGCGGCATCAGAATACGAAACGCAGGAAGCACTGGATATTTTAGCACAATACAAGGCTACCCGTGTCGCGACCTTAGTTTTATTGAACTCATTTTCCAGCAAGCAATGGAACCAAATGGGCCAGGCAAATGGCAAATCGATCAGTGCACGTGCATTAGCTTGGATGATTGCTGGTCATGAAAAACACCACCTTAGGATAATTAAGGAGCGATATTTAAGCCAAATTTCTTAAATTGCCTTATGCATTTTTACAAATACCAAGGAACTGGAAATGATTTTGTGGTGGTCGATGACCGCGCAAAGACTTTTGGCCTAGATCAAGAGGCGATTGCGTTGCTTTGCCACCGCCGTTTTGGGATAGGGGCTGATGGCTTTATGCTCTTGCAAGAGGCTGAGGGCTATGATTTCCGAATGGTTTATTATAATTCTGATGGAACCGAGGGGACGATGTGTGGAAATGGCGGTCGCTGTTTAGTTCGCTTTGCGGCGGATTTAGGCATTGTGACCGAGAAAGCCCACTTTATCGCGGTAGATGGGCCACATTTGGCCTACATTACTCCTGAAACCATCTCCTTACAAATGATGGATGTTCCGGGTATCGAGCAGCACAACGATGACTACTTTACGAATACGGGTTCGCCTCATTTCGTGCGTTTTACGAATCAGGTGCAGTTTTATGATGTCAAAAACACGGGCTCAGCAATTCGCTACTCCGAGGCATACCAGCCTATGAATGGTACGAATGCAAACTTCGTTGAAAAATTAGATGACCAAACCCTCTTCGTACGTACGTATGAACGCGGCGTGGAAGATGAAACGTATTCGTGTGGTACGGGTGTGACGGCGGCGGCTTTAGTGGCCAAAACGTTTAAAAACGTACAAACTCCTATTAAAATCAAAACCCTAGGTGGTGAATTAGCGGTCAATTTCGACGGCGATGCCATCACCGGTTTTACCAATATTTTCTTGATCGGCCCAGCGAAACAAGTGTTCACTGGCACAATTTCAGCATAATATGACCTTAGATTCGACCACGCAACAAACGATTGACCAATGGCTTTCAGGCCCTTACGACGCTGAAACCAAGGCAACTATTCAAGACTTGATCGCGAAAGGCGACCAGACGACTTTGACAGACTCGTTCTATAAATCCCTGGAATTTGGAACGGGTGGAATGCGCGGCGAGATGGGTGTAGGCTCGAATCGAATGAACAAATACACAGTAGGCGCTGCCACACAAGGCTTTGCGAACTACCTGAATGCGTCTTTACCAGGCCAAAAAATCAAAGTTGCCATCGCCCACGATTCTCGCAATAATTCACCCGAATTCACGCGCATCGCAGCGGACATTTTCACCGCAAACGGCATCGAAGTCTATTTATTCCCGGCTTTGCGTCCCACACCACAACTTTCCTTTACAGTACGCCATTTAGGCTGCCAAGCAGGATTAGTGATCACGGCATCCCACAACCCAAAAGAATACAATGGCTACAAGGCCTATTGGTCTGATGGATCTCAGGTAGTTGCCCCGCACGATAAGAACATCGTGAATGAGGTGAACGCGATTACGAGCATTGCGGACATCAAATTCGAAGGAAACGATTCCCTATTGCACCTGTTAGATGGCGCAATCGACGAGGCCTACTTACAAACTATTTTAGTTAACTGCCGCCAGCCGGAAGTAATTAAACGCCAAAAAGACCTTAAAATCGTCTTCTCCCCTATTCACGGAACCGGGATTACGTTAGTGCCGCCTGCTTTGGCCCTATTAGGATTCGAAGCGGTGACGGTCGTAGAAGAGCAAGCGATTCCGAACGGAAACTTCCCTACGGTGATTTATCCGAATCCGGAGGAGAAGGAAGCCTTGACTTTGGCATTAAATAAGGCCAAAGAAATCGATGCCGACCTCGTCGTCGCCACCGACCCCGACGCAGACCGCGTAGGAGCCGCTGTGAAAAGCCCAGACGGCGAATGGGCCCTGTTAAACGGGAACCAAATGGCCAGCCTAATCCTCTATTACTTATTAAAAGTATCGGATTTAAAGGGCAACGAGTTCGCCGCGAAAACCATCGTAACGACCGATTTGATCGACAAAATGTGCGCTTCTAAAGGCGTGCCTTGCTATAATACCTTAACCGGCTTCAAATACATCGCCCAAGTGATCCGCGAATTAGAAGGAAAAGAAAAGTTCCTAGGCGGTGGAGAAGAGTCCTATGGCTATTTAATAGGAGATGCCGTGCGTGATAAGGACGCGGTGGCTTCTTGCGCGATGATCGCAGAATTAACCGCTTACGCGAAAGATCAGGGCAAATCGCTCTTCGACTTCCTAGCCGAGATGTACGTAGAAAACAATTTCTACTATGAAGGCCTTATTTCATTGACCAAAAAAGGAAAAGCCGGCGCCGAGGAGATCAAACAAATGATGATCAACTTACGCTCGAACGTCCCAGCCACGGTGGCAGGTTCGAAGCCTGTTCGCGTTTTAGACTACGAGGGTTTAGTTTCAACCGACTTATTAACAGGCAAAAAAACGCCTATCAAAGTAGGTTTAGGTATCGAAGCTTCTAATGTAATTCAATTAATTCTTGCAGACGGATCTAAAGTTTCCGCTCGTCCATCGGGTACCGAACCTAAGATTAAGTTCTATGTTTCTGTAAACGCTCCTTTAGCTTCTGCGGCAGACTTCTTTACCGTGTATGCGGAATTGCAGAAGAAAGTGGGGGTGATTCAGGGGGATTTAGGGTTGGTGTAGAGTAGAGATTATAGAGTAGAGAGAGGAGATTAAAATTTTAATTTCTGTTCTCCTATCTTTTAAAAGGGGGCCTACGGCCCCCTTTTTTTTATAATTAAAGTGATTAGTTAACTAGATTATCAGTTAATTTTCAATTTTAATCTTATTAATTAAGGTGATTGCTGAACATTTAATTGCTAAAATGATTCAGCGATATTATTTTGACACTTCCGTATTTGGCGGTTTTTTTGATCCCGAATTTTCACAAGAAACAATGCGAATTTTTGATCTCGTATTAGAAGGTGAAATTTTGTGCATCTACTCGGATTTATGTGAACAAGAATTGATTCTAGCCCCTAGTCGAATACGTAAATTAGTAGAAAAAATACCACTACAATTCAAACAGAAAATTATAGTAACTCCAGAATGCCTCGAATTAGCAGGTCATTATATTAAAAACAAGGTAGTGGGCTATACAAGTTTGGACGAATGAATTCATATCGCGACAGCTACATTACACAATGTAGATGCACTCTTGAGCTGGAACTTCAAACATATTGTAAACTCAGATAGAATTACCGGTTATAATGACGTAAATTCAGCTTATGGTTACGATAAAATTCCAATTAAATCCCCAAGGGAAATCTTATGAAAAAGGAATTACAAGTAAAGCAAGGATTTGATTCAGTGAAAACTTTTCGTCGTATTAAAACAAAAATTAGTCTAGAGATGAAAGATTTGACACCTGATCAAATATTAGCAAGACTTGCTATAGCTAGTAAGGAGTTTGAATTAAAATTGAAAGCACAAAGCAAAAAGAATTAAGCATAGAGTTAGAATCTCCCTCGAAGATAACTCTATGAAATATTGCTAAACGCATAAAAAAAGGCCTCTATTCTGAGGCCTTTTTTATACAATCTTTATTCTTTGTGCTTTATGCTCTATGCTTTTTATTTTTTATGCTAACTTAAACTCACTCGTAAAGTGGAATTCAATCTCTGGATTGTTCGTTTGATTCATGCGAAGAATCCAATCTGATTCGGCTAAGAAGACGTAGTTACCGTCTTTGTCTTGGGCGATGTTTTGGCCTTTTAGTCGGACGAATTCTTGAAGTTTTTTAGGGTCCTCTGAGGTTATCCAGCAGGCTTTGGTTACGGACATGCCGTCGAAGCGACACTTCGCGCCATATTCGTGTTCTAGGCGGTATTGGATTACTTCGTATTGAAGTTCCCCTACCGTTCCTACGATTTTACGGTTACCTAATTGGGGTTGCAAGAATAATTGGGCAACTCCCTCGTCTGTTAATTGGTCGATACCTTTCTCTAGCTGTTTGGCTTTCATCGGATCTAGGTTAATTAACTCCTTAAAAATCTCAGGGGAGAAAGAGGGAATACCTTGGTAGTTTAATACCTCGCCCTCGGTAAGGGTATCGCCGATTTTGAAGTTACCTGTATCGTAAAGACCTACTACGTCGCCTGGGAAGCCCTCTTCAATGACCTCTTTATCTTGGGCCATAAAGTTGTAAGGGTTCGCAAAACGAACGTTCTTCTTTAAACGAATGTGTTGGTAAAAAGTGTTGCGTTTGAAAGTACCTGAACAGATGCGCAAGAAAGCGATTCTGTCGCGGTGTTTCGGGTCAAGGTTCGCGTGGATTTTGAAGATAAATCCAGTGAATTTCTTTTCCTCTGGTTCTACCGTACGCACGTCTGTTCCACGCGCTTGGGTGGATGGTGCGATGCGGGTAAAGGTATCTAATAGTTCTTGAACGCCGAAGTTATTCACAGCAGAGCCAAAAAACACAGGGGCGATATCACCAGCTAGGTAATCATTGCGATCAAAGGGTTCGTAAACACCATCGATTAATTCGACATCTTCACGCAACTGATTCGCGTCTCTTTCTCCCACGCGGGTATCTAATTCAGCGGAATCAATATCGACAGCAACGACTTCTTTTTCTATTTTGGTCTTATTCGCTGAGAATAAATTCAACGACTTTTCCATGAGGTTATATACGCCTTTGAAGTTTTGGCCCATATTAATCGGCCAAGTCAATGGACGTACTGAGATGCCTAATTTTTGTTCTAATTCGTCCAAAAGGTCGAACGGGTTTTGGCCTTCGCGGTCCATCTTATTAATGAAGATGATCACGGGTGTTTTACGCATGCGGCAAACCTCCATCAGACGCTCCGTTTGTTCCTCCACACCCTTTACACAGTCAATCACTAAAATCACGGAATCCACCGCCGTTAAGGTACGGTAGGTGTCTTCTGCGAAGTCCTTGTGACCCGGCGTATCCAGGATATTGATTTTTAATTGATTGTACTCGAAAGTCATCACGGATGTTGCAACCGAGATCCCACGCTGACGCTCAATCTCCATAAAGTCAGACGTAGCGCCTTTCTTAATCTTATTCGATTTTACGGCACCGGCTGTTTGGATTGCTCCCCCGAAGAGAAGCAATTTCTCCGTCAATGTGGTTTTACCAGCATCGGGGTGAGAAATAATCCCAAAGGTTCTGCGTTTCGCAATTTCAGTTACTATCTGACTCATTCGTTCTTTATTAAAAAATCAAGGTGCAAAAATACGCCAAAATCTACTAGATAAAAAGTAAGCCTATCGTTATTAAATTTTATAAACAAGTTGGCAAAATGATAATCCAAACATTGAGTGAATTTAAATTAGGCTAAATTGAATCATGAAATATCACTTGTATTTAGATGAAACCGGAGACCATGGATTATCTTTTATTGACCCAAAATTCCCCATCTTTTTACTTTGTGGAGTATTGATATCAGACATAGAATTCTCGATTTTCCATACAAGAGCGAAAACAATAAAAACGAATTTTTGGAATACATCAGATATCATATTTCACTCTAGAGATATCAGAAAGTGTTCAAAAGAGTTTAAAATTCTTCTTGATTTAGAATTAAAATCGAGATTTCACAAAGAACTAAATTTGTTAATAAAAGAATCCATATTCTCTATCATTCCCTCCGGAATACATAAACAAAATCACATTGAAAAGTATGGCCTTATATGTAGTGACCCTTATGAGCTATGCTTATCAAACATCATTGATAATACAGTCAGAATTATAAATGGAATTGCAAATAAGCCCAATCAACTTAAAATAATCATAGAAAAAAGGGGCAAAAAAGAGGACAGTCAATTAGCAACACACCTTAACAAGATTATGGCTAATGGCACGAACAAAATTTCAAAATCGCTAATCCAAAAATTTGAAATTGACTATTCTTTTAAAAGTAAAAAAGAGAACAATAATGGACTTCAATTAGCGGATTTAATTGCCTATCCAATTGCTAAATATGCGTTAAATAATAAAAGAGAAAATCTTGCATTCGAAATTATTGAAGAAAAAATTCATCAATCACTCTCTAAGATTCTTTTAAAATAATGGCAAAAAAATAGAAGAGCCAACGGGTTACCGTTGACTCTTCTACCGACCGGGCTACACCCAATCCTCAACAAATGTACTAAAATTAAAATTTAATATTCATTGTTAACTTATAATCTTTACTCTCTCGTATTCAAGTGAGACTTTGGTCTACCGTATAAGAAGTAAACCACTAATCCAAACAATAACCAACCCAAAGCAAATAATTGAGCGGTGCGACCTAAATTGAGTATTAAGAACGCATTCACTAGGATGCCTAGTGGAGCAATGATATTCAATCCAGCCACTTTGAATGGACGATCACGATTTGGATCTCTGAAACGAAGAATCCATACCGCTAAACAAACCATAGTGAAAGCGAATAAAGTACCAAAACTAGTCATATCACCCAATAAAGAGATGGGAGTAAAACCTGCCACTAGTGAGACAACTGCTCCTACTAAGATGGTTGATTTCCAAGGTGTTTTAAATGTAGGATGAACCTCTGCAAAGAATTTAGGTAATAAACCATCTTTCGCCATGCCTAAGAACACACGTGTTTGACCTAACATCATCACGAGCATTACTGATAACAAACCAGCTGTCGCTGCTGCTGTAATGACAAAAACAGCCCAAGGTTGGTGTGCCGCACTTTCAAAAGCATAGGCAACTGGAGCCTTTAATGCCTCATCTTTAATATCCTTGTAATTCATCATCCCGGTTAACACTAAGGAAACTGCAATATACAATACCGTACAAATCAATAAAGACGCGATGATTGCGAAAGGCATATCTTTCTTCGGATTGATGGCCTCACCTGCTTGTGTTGATACGGCATCAAAACCGATGTAGGCAAAGAAGATCGCTGAAGCTCCTGAGATAATACCTCCCCAGCCATACGCTGGAAGCATTTCTCCATTTTCATGTGCAACTGTTGTCGCAGCAGGAATGAACGGAGTCCAATTATCCACATTAATATAAAAAGCTCCCATGATGATCACAAACAAGATCACGGCCACTTTCAAAATAACAATTAAGTTATTCGCTCCAGCTGCCTCTTTAATCCCTTTAACTAGGATCCAAGTCACAAACCAGACGATTACAAGAGCCGGTAAATTAACTGCTAATCCTTTATAAGAAATAGGGTCATTGGTTAAATATGCCGGTATTTCAATTTTAAAGAGACCAAGCAGCTTATTAAAATAACCGGACCAACTTACGGCGACCGTCATGGCACCCATCGCATATTCGAGGATCAATCCCCAACCAATTATCCAAGCAAATAATTCACCTACCGTTCCGTAAGCGTACGCATACGCGCTACCTTCTACCGGTAACATAGCCGCAAACTCTGCGTAGCAAAGGGCTGCGAAAATACAGCCAATACCAGCGATAACAAATGAAATAGCTAAAGCAGGACCCGCGTGATAGTGAGCGGCTGTACCTGTTAAAACGAAAACACCACCACCGATAATTGCTCCGATACCGATCGCAGTCAAACTCCATTTTCCTAATACACGCTTGAGCTCGCTTTTTTGCATGTCTTGCTCAAACATATGCATTGGTTTTTTTCTCCAAATACTGTTATTCATAGTCTTTAATTATTTAGATGAAATATAAAAATGCTGGTCACCCTTTCGAGCAACCAGCAGAACAAACTATTTCTTTTCTTTCTTCGAAGTTCCGAAGTCAATCACAATCGGTGCCGCTACGAAAATAGACGAATAAGCACCGAACACAACACCGACGAACATCGCGAAAGAGAAACCTCTTAACACGTCACCACCGAAGATTAATAACACCGTTACTACTAAGAATACCGTAGTGGCTGTCATTACCGTACGAGACATCGTGTGGTTAATCGATTCGTTGATCGTTTTGATCATCAATTCTTTGTTACCTAAGTCAGCATCCAAACCAATTTCCTCACGGATACGGTCAAATACAACCACGGTATCGTTAATCGAATAACCAATCACCGTTAATACCGCCGCGATAAATACTTGGTCGATTTCTAATTCGAAGCCAAACAAACGAACGATACCTACCATGCCTAATACCACTAAAGTATCGTGAACTAAGGCAACAATACCACCTAATGAATATTGCCATTTACGGAAACGAATCAAGATGTAGATAAAGATCGCGATCAAGGCGTAGAAGATTGACACGAATGATTGTGTCAAAATATCATCGGCTACGGTTGCTCCTACTTTGGAAGTAGAAACTACCTTAGGACCTTGTGCTGCAAATTCTTTCAATCCATTGTCTAATGCCATACGAACCGTGTTATTAGCTGTAATCGACTCATCTTCCACTAAGTAAGATGTTGTGATTTTTAGCTTAGTAGCACCGTTGAAAGTTTTCACTTCAACGCCTTTTCCACCGAAATCATCCGCTAACGCTTCTTTCACTTTGTCAGTCGGTACCGCTTGATTGAACTCAACCACGTACGAACGACCACCTTTGAAATCCACACCTAAGTTGAAACCGCCTTGCAGGAATAACACGATAGCTCCGATAGCAATTAATGACCATGAGAACCAATATGAATACTTACGCTTTCCGATGAAGTCGAAATTCATTCCTTTGAAAAGATCACGCGAGATGAATGTTTCAAAAGTCATTTCTTTCTCCTTACCTGCTTTAATCGCACGTTTAGCCATCCAATCAATTAAGATGTGAGAAATATATACCGCTGTAAATACAGACGTTACCAGACCGATACAAAGCGTTACCCCGAAACCTTTTACAGAACCAGAACCGAAGATTATCAAGATCACACCGATCAATACCGTCGTGATGTTACCATCCAAAATCGCACTTAACGCTTTTTGATAACCAGCATTAATCGCATCTAACAAGCCCTTTCCTTTGTGTAATTCCTCGCGAATACGCTCGTTAATCAATACGTTCGCATCGACCGCCATACCTAAAGTTAACACGATACCTGCGATACCAGGAAGCGTTAAAGCTGCTTGGATTTGGACTAAAACACCTGCGATAAAGAAGACGTTAAAGAACAAGGCTAAGTTCGCCATCCAACCTGGAGTACCATAGTAACCGATCATAAACACGATCACTAATAATAAACCTAAAGCCATTGACATATACCCTTGGTTGATCGACTCAGCCCCTAAAGATGGACCGATAAACGCATCTTCCACGATACGCGTAGGAGCTGGCAATTTACCCGCTTTCAATACGTTCGCTAAGTCTTTTGCCTCTTCTACCGTAAAGCTACCTGAGATCGAAGAACGACCACCTGGAATCTCACCGTTAATCACTGGTGCAGAATATACATAACCATCTAAAACGATCGCGATACGACGTCCGATATTAGCACCTGTTAAATTTTTCCAAATACGAGCACCCGTTCCGTTCATCGCCATCGTTACTTCCGCACGACCTGCTTGATCAAAATCTTGTGCTGCATCCGTGATCACATCACCTTCTAATGGAGCTGATTGACCTTCAGCTTTTTTCAGAGCCTCTAAAGAAAGGATCTCGTCGCCATTCTTCGCTGGAATTCCTTTCGCTGCCCAAGCAAACGTTAAGTTCGCAGGGAACATCGCTTTCACTTCAGCACGAGCGAATAATGCATTCACACGAGCTGTATCCTTTACATAAACACCGATGTTGTTTCCTAAAGGCAAGAATAATTTCGTTAAAGCAGAACCTGCAGACGTATCTGCTTTTGCTTTTCCAGAATCCTTAGTCGCAGGAGCTGCTGCTAATTTGTTTGCCAAAGCATTAGCCGCCGTATCCTTCGTCGCCGGAGCCGCCGCTGGTGCAGTTGCTACTGGCGCTTTCGCTTCTCTATCTAATAAAGCACCTAACGCATTTAAGCCTCCGCCATATTCGTTCAATTCATAACACTCTACGAATTCTAATTTCGCTGCACCTGATAATAATTTACGTGCACGCTCTGGATTCTCTACACCCGGTAATTCAACCTGGATACGGTTAGTACCTGGAAGACGTTGGATGTTCGGGTTAGCTACACCGAATTTATCGATACGCGCTTGGATGATCTTGTAAACGCGATCTACCGCACCGTCGATTTCTGCATCGATTACTTTCTGAACTTGTGAATCAGTTGAAGTAGACGAGATTTTACCGCGGTTCACTGAATTAGCAAATACGGATGCCAAAGTTTGGTTAGGAGCCGCCTTCGCGAATTCTTCGTAGAACAATTCGTTAAACGATTTCGTCGAAGTCGCTTGCGCCGCACCTGCCGCTGCTAAGGCTTTCTCGAATGCTGGATCGTTCGACTTACCTGACAAGGCACGTAAGATTTCTGCTGGAGAAACCTCTAAAACCGCGTGTAAACCACCTTCTAAGTCAAGACCTTTTTGCAAAGCATACTGAGTCACTTCTTGTAAGGTATATCCGATATATACCGGTTGTTTCCAAAGGGAATCAATGAAATGTAAACGCTTCGCCGCATCTACTTTGCCATCTGCCGTCGTAGCATATTGGATAGCTTGTTCTTTTAATTGATTAGACTTCCACGTAAACGATAGGAAGAAAATACATAAGGCTGAAATAATCGTAGACAGCCAAATAATGGCACTTTTGTAACGCATAACTTAAATGGTTAATGGTGAATGGTAAATGGTAAATGGTAAATGGTAAATAAATGGTGAATGGTAAATGGTGAATGATGCCTTCGGACTCATTTCCTTCGGACTTCGGACTCATTCCCTTCGGACTAATCCCCTCCGGACTTCGGACTACCACCCTACGGACTTATCCCCTCCGGACTTCGGACTCATTCCCTTCGGACTCATTGCCTCACGGCGCCAGAGTGGCTATAAATTGGGTAAATAAAATTCGTAAGAATTGCGTGCGATGAGTGAATGCAGGCAATTTAATGGCTTGCATCGAGCGCGCAACGAAGATTTCGGTAGGGCTGGTGAAGTTCCAATCTTGTGGAAAATCGAGTTGTAAAGTGGTAGCAGACTGATAAACATGCTGTTCGGCCTTTACAATCGTTTGCTTAGAAGTCTTCTCCGTCTTTACTGCACCTGTCTCTACTGCGAACAGGGAAATAGGCTTAGCCACGAGCCAAAAAAGCACCGGGATAAACAGGATGAGATGGGATATTTTAACCTTCTTTTGCATTGTAGGTAGCAAAAATAGGATATTTTTCTTAGAAATCAATTCTCCGGGTAATTTTCGTAATTTTGGAGCGTAAAATAGACGCATGTTCAACTACGAAGACCCATCTTACGTTCAAGCATTCATTCAGTCAGCCCTTCGGGAAGATGTGGGTGACGGAGATCACACCTCCCTTTCTACGGTCCCAGCGGATGCAAAAGGAACGGCGGAACTAAAGGTGAAAGATCGGGGAATTTTGGCTGGAGTTGAACTTTCTCGCGCTATTTTTAAAGAAGTTGATCCTAGCTTACAGGTACAGGTCTTTATCCAGGATGGAACCTGGATAGAACCGGGACAAGTGGTCTTAGAAGTAAGTGGATCGCCTCAATCGATCTTGAAAGCAGAACGTTTGGTTCTGAATTGCATGCAACGCATGTCGGGTATTGCGACCTACACACGCTCTTTGGTCAATATACTAGAGGGAACTAGAGCAAAATTATTAGATACAAGAAAGACCACACCTAACTTCCGTTTGGCTGAAAAATGGGCATGCAAAATAGGTGGAGCAGTCAATCACCGCTATGGTTTGTTCGACATGATCTTGATCAAGGATAATCACGTAGATTTTGCGGGAGGGATAAAGCAGGCTTTAGACAAAGCATTTAGCTACAACAAGACACTCGAAAAGCCTTTAGCGATTGAAATTGAAGTACGAAACGAGACAGAATTAGACGAAGTGATGGCCATCGGAGGAATTCAACGCATCATGTTGGACAATTTCACTCCCGATCGTTTGCGCGATGCGATTCGCAAGATTAACGGACGTTTCACAACAGAAGCTTCTGGTGGTATCAATGAAAAAACACTCCGCGCCTATGGCGAAACCGGGGTCGATTATATTTCCGTGGGGGCTTTAACCCACCAAGTGAAGAGTTTAGATTTAAGCCTAAAAGCGAAATGAATTTACTAGAAGAAGCAACCTCTGTGGGCTACATTGCCCGTTCTACCCCTAAAGGTGTCGAACTCATCACCGAAATCCAACGCTTAAAGAAGGAGAAAAATGCGGTAATTTTGGCACACTACTATGTGGATGGTGAAATCCAAGAACTGGCGGATTACGTAGGCGACAGCTTAGGTTTATCCCAGGCTGCTGAGAAAACAGAGGCGGATTTAATCGTCTTCTGTGGTGTTCATTTCATGGGCGAAACAGCGAAAATCTTAAATCCTACTAAAAAAGTGGTGGTTCCAGACTTTAACGCAGGTTGCTCCTTAGCGGATTCCGTACCAGTGGCTGAGTTTGCGGCTTTGAAAGCGAAGCACCCGAATGCTGTGGTGGTTTCTTATATTAACTGCTCTGCGGATATCAAGGCGATGACAGACATTATTTGTACTTCGTCAAACGCGGTTCAAATCGTGGAATCCATTCCTGCAGATCGCGAAATCATCTTTGCTCCAGACGCGAACTTAGGTCGCTATGTGGCTCACAAGACGGGTCGTGAGTTGATCCTTTGGGAAGGAGCTTGCATGGTGCACATCGATATTTCTTTAGAAAAATTAGCCGTACTAAAGCAAGAATACCCCGAGGCGTTGTTAATCGCGCACCCGGAATGCAAGGAAGTGATCTTGAAAGAAGCGGACTATGTGGGATCGACGACGGCCCTGTTGAAATTCGTAGAAACATCGCCTAATTCCACCTTCATCGTGGCAACGGAAGCGGGAATCTTGCACAAGATGAAGCAATCGGTGCCGCACAAGCACTTGATTCCAGCTCCTGCAAACGAGCAAAACACCTGCGCGTGCAGCGAATGTCCATACATGAAGATGAATACGCTGGAGAAATTGTATAATGCCTTGTATTACGAGTTGCCGGAAATCAATTTACCAGAAGCAACGCGCGTTCCAGCTTACAAGGCTTTGAAAGCGATGCTGGAGGTTTCCGCTTAGTTTAGTCGTTCAGTTCAAAAACTGCTTCGATTTCTACCGGAATATTATCAGGCAAAGTCCCCATTCCCACCGCGGATCGAACGCCTATGCCATTTTCTTCTCCCCACACCTGGGCGAATAATTCGCTACATCCGTTGATAATATAGGGATGACGCAAGAAATCGTCTGTTGCATTGACCATTCCAAGGACTTTAATGACGCGTTTGATTCGATTCAAAGATCCTAACTGTGCTTTTAAGGTGGCCAAAATCGCTAAACCCACCTGCCTCGCCGCTAGTTTCCCTTCTTCTATATCCAAGTCTTTTCCGATGCGACCGATGATCAAAGAGCCATCCGTCTGCACCGTGCCATGGCCTGAAACATAATAGAAATGATCTACCTGTAAACCCGGTTTGTATACGCCTAAAGGTTTAGGAGCTGGTGGAAGTGTCAGGCCTAAGGCCGCAAAATTTTCCTCTGGACTAGTTTTTGCCATGTAATTGTCTGATTATTTCGGAGATTAAGCCCGTCCAACCCGTTTGGTGGTTCGCGCCTAATCCTTTTCCGGTATCTCCGTCGAAGTATTCGAAGAAGAGATGTGAATCTTTAAAATGCGGATCTTTGAACTTATCGTATTCACCATACATCGGTGTTTTACCGTCTTTCCCGGGCACAAACATCGCTAACAAACGCTCAGAAACCCCACGCGCTGCGTCTTTGATGTTCATCATTTCGCCAGAATTCGTAGGGAATTCTACCTCGTAGTCTGAACCATAATAGTCAGAAAACTTCGATAAGGAGTCCAAAATCAAGTAGTTCATCGGGAACCAAATAGGTCCGCGCCAGTTCGAATTTCCGCCAAACATATCGCCCGTAGACTCTGCCGGCGTATAATCAACCTGCAGCGTACCTCCCTCATAGGCAAATTTATATGGGTTCTCTTTGTGGAATTTGGACAAAGAACGAATGCCAAAATCGGATAAGAATTCCGTCTCATCGAACATCCTTTTCATGATCATCTTCATCCGGTGACCCCGCAAGATTGAAAGCAAACGCGTCTCTCCTTTTCCGGGTTCATACCAACGCGAAATCAAATTCGCTAGGTCTGGACGGTTAGCTAAAACCCATTCCACGCGGCGTTTGAAGGCCGGCAATTTCTCGAGCATCTCAGATGTCAAGGTCTCTACTGCGAACAGAGGAATCAAACCTACCATGGAGCGCACTTTCAATAATTCCGCAGATCCATCTTCTTTATGCAACATGTCATAATAGAATTGGTCGTCTTCGTCCCATAGATTTAACTTATCACCACCAATCGACTGCATCGCCCCGGCAATGTGCAAGAAGTGTTCGAAGAATTTCGAGGCCATATCTTGGTATACCGGATTTTCTAGAGCGATTTCGCAAGCAATGCGTAGCATGTTTAAGCTGTACATTGCCATCCAACCCGTTCCATCGGCCTGTTCTAAGTGTCCACCGGTCGGTAATTGAGCGGAGCGGTCGAACACCCCGATGTTATCCATTCCTAAGAATCCTCCCCCAAAAATGTTATTTCCTCCTTCGTCTTTCAGGTTTACCCACCAGGTGAAGTTCAATAATAGTTTGTGGAAAATACGCTCTAAGAAGACTACGTCCCCTTTTCCGCCATTCATTTCCTTGTCGATCTCGTATACTTTCCAGGTTGCCCAGGCGTGCACTGGAGGATTTACATCGGAGAAAGACCATTCGTAGGCCGGAATTTGGCCATTCGGGTGCATGTAATATTCGCGGAGGATAACGGCTAGCTGTCTTTTGGCAAAATCAGGATCTAATCTGGCCAAAGGCAAAGTATGAAACGCTAAATCCCAGGCCGCAAACCACGGGTACTCCCATTTATCCGGCATCGACAAAATATTCGCCGCATACATGTGCCTCCAGGTGCTATTTCGACCATTTTTCCGGCTCGCATCAGGCTTCGGCATCGAAGGATCACCTTTAATCCACTCGAACACATTATAGTAATACCATTGCTTCGTCCACAGCATCCCAGCATATGCTTGGCGCTGAATTGTACGCAGATTCTCGTCCTCAATTCCTTTCTGCAATTCCGCATAGAATTGATCCGCATCGATAATACGGTCTTCAAAAATTTGGTCAAAATCCGCAAATGGCTCTCGTTGCGTGATATTACTCAAACGCAAACGGTAAACTTTCTTGCCTCCAGCTGGAATTTTATCCGTGTATTTAACAGAAGCTTTCGTCCCGATATGGTTCGGATTTACCGCATGTTTATTCTTGTTGACGATATATTCGTTAATCCCATCTTTGGTAAAATGCGACAGATTATCTGAATTATGTAAGCGCTGAAAATTAGTCTCATTGTCGCAGAAAAGGAATTCATCCGCATCTTCAGCATACAATTTAAAACGCCCCACCACGCGGTGATCTACTTCGATGAACGAATTTCCTACACCCGTTAAAAGTGGTTTGTAATTGTATTTCTCGTAACCCCAGCACCAGGTATTGCGATACCAAATGGTAGGTAAAACCGTGATGGGCGCCGCCACTTTAGAGCGATTCTCCACGGTTACTTTGATTAAAATATCTTGTTCGTCCGCTTTCGCATATTCGATCGAGATATCGAAGTATTCATTATTATCAAAAATCCCCGTATCCAAAAGCTCGTACTCCGGCTCTTGACGATTTCGCTTTAAGGATTCATCAATCAGTTTTTGGTAGGGAAATGTGTGCTGCGGATACTTGTACAGCATTTTTTGGTAGGAATGCGTAGGCGTCGAATCTTGGTAATAATAGAGTTCTTTAACGTCCTCTCCGTGATTCGATTCCGATCCCGTTAAACCAAAAAAGCGTTCTTTTAAAATATGATCTCGGTGGTTCCAAAAGGCAAAAGCAAAGCAAACGTGTTGTTTATTATCTGAAATACCGCCTATTCCCTCTTCACCCCAGCGGTAGGCCTTAGACCGAGCCATATCGTGTGTAATCGTTCCCCAGGCATTTCCATGGGCTGAATAATCCTCTCTCACTGTCCCCCACTGACGTTCCGTCAAATAAGGACCCCATTTTTTCCAACCTTTATTGTCGTTTCGTAATTGTAATCGTGCGCGCTCCGCTCCCAATCCTGACATAGTAAATCTTTAATGTATAAATTCGTAACTTAGGTATAAATGCAAAGACCAATTTACGTAAATTGCCTCTAAAATCAGCAAATTCACTATGAAAAAACTCCTCTACTTAGGTCTTCTTATGACCTTTTTCGCTTGCAAAAAGTCAGATCAACCCTCTTCCGAATTAGCCACCATCGTAGGCGATTATTATGAAGAGCAATTAAAACTCAATCCCGGATCGGCGACAGCAAACGGTGATAACCGTTACAATGATCAATTAAACATCGATTTTACAGACAGCCACCGCGCATTAGTCAAATCGGTTTTAGAAAAATACCAGCAATCTTTAGCTGCCTTAAATCGTGCAGATCCGAACGCAAACGATCAAATCACCTATGATTTATTGACGCGCGACATCAAATTAGGCTTGGAGGGATTGACTTATCCAGATAATTTGACCCCGTTGAATCAATTCTATGGCTTCCACCTAACTTTTGCTCAATTAGGCTCGGGCCAAGTAATGCAGCCTTTCAAGACGGTAAAGGATTATGAAAACTGGGCTAAACGTATGAAAAGAGGGGTGGCCTATTTAGATTCTTCGATTGTTTATTTCCGTAGAGGAATGAAGGAGGATTACATGTTGCCACGAGCTTTGGTAGTCAAAATCATCCCTCAATTAACCTCTTTCGCTGTTAAGGACATCAAGGAATCCACTTTCTATGGTCCATTAAAGCAATTCCCGGCCTCTTTCTCAGCAGCAGACAAAAAGCGTTTTACCGCAGAATACACGGCGGCGATTCAAAACGAAATTCTTCCAGCTTACGCTCGTTTAGCTACTTTTTTACAGGATGAATACTTGCCAAAAGCACGTACTACAACAGGAATTAGTGCCCTGAAAAATGGCGCAGCGTATTACCAATACCTTATCCGTGTGTTAACGACCACGGATAAACCGGCAGACGAAATCTACCAAACTGGTTTAAGCGAAGTAAAGCGTATTCGTACCGAGATGGAGAAAACGAAGAATGCAGTAGGCTTCAAAGGAACGCTAGCAGAATTCTTCACACATATGAAGACTGACCCGAAATTCTACCCATATAAGACTCCGGCAGAGGTTTTAGCCGCATTCCATGCCATTCATAAGAAGATGGAACCGTCATTAAAGACGATGTTTGGTCGCGTACCGAAGACACCATTTGAAATTCGCCAAACCGAAGCTTTCCGTGCTGCATCAGCATCAGCAGAATACTTCCAAGGATCAGAAGACGGAACTCGTCCGGGGATCTTTTATGTACCTATTTTGGACGCAAAAAAATTCAATTTCACCTCCGGAATGGAAAGTTTATTCTTACATGAAGCGATCCCAGGACATCACTACCAAATTAGCTTGCAACAAGAAAATGCTGATTTACCTAAGTTCCGTCGCTTCGGAGGCAACTCTGCTTATGCAGAAGGCTGGGCATTATATACCGAAAGTTTAGGCAAGGAATTAGGCCTTTATACAGATCCATACCAATATATGGGAGCCTTAGGGGATGAAATGCACCGCGCGATCAGACTAGTTGTCGATGCAGGAATGCACTCGAAGAATATGACACGCGAGGAAGCCATCAAATACATGATGGATAATGAGCCATTAAGCGAGGAAGGCACGATCGCTGAAATCGAACGCTATATGGCGATTCCAGCGCAAGCCTTGAGTTATAAAATCGGCGCCTTGAAAATCCGCGAGATTCGCGAGCGTTTGACGAAAGAAATGGGCCCTAAATTCAAGTTATCAGATTTCCATGACGAACTTTTGAAGGATGGAAATATGCCTTTAGACGTTTTGGAAACCAAAATGAACGCTTGGGCGACTTCTGTGAAATAATGAATTTAACAACCACTTTCCCCATTCCTGCAGCACCCATTCTGATGAATCATCAGAGTCGGGTGCTGACGATGGGTTCTTGTTTTGCCGCCTCGATGGGATCGCGTTTGAGTAAATTGCCGCTGGAGGTAATGACGCAGCCTTTTGGCACTCTATTCCATCCTTTTGCGATATCAAGGGCTTTGTCAGGGGAGATTTCGGAAGATTTATATGAGCAAGGTGGGTATTTTTTGCACCCGGATTACCATTCTATATTTACAGCGACTTCCTCCACAGAATTATTCGAAGACATTCACTCCGTGGCAACGGAGGTTACCTCTTTCGCCGGCTCGTCTGACTTTTTAATCCTTACCTGGGGAACTTCATTTAGTTATTTTGACAAACATCTAAATAAAACGGTGGCTAACTGCCACAAGATGCCATCAGATCGTTTCGAAAAACGATTATCAACGGTGGATGAGATAGTTTCCAATTTTTGCGCTCTACTCTCCTCTCTCCCATCTACAACGCAAGTCGTTTTAACCGTCTCCCCTGTTCGCCACACCAAAGACGGAATGACGGAGAACCAAGTTTCTAAGTCTACTTTACGCGTAGCGGCAGACATCGTTTCTAAACAATTCGAGAACGTACACTATTTTCCAGCCTACGAAATTATGCTGGATGAATTGCGCGACTACCGCTTCTATGAGGCAGATATGATCCATCCGAACCAGCAGGCGCAAGACTATATTTGGGAGCGATTTGTTTCGACCTATTTCGACCCAGAACTACAGACCATTACAAAGAGGTGGGATTCCATCTACCGAACTTTGGCACACAGACCACATCCATCTAAATTAATCGATCACCGTCGTGTACTAGAAGTCTTATTAGCGGAATTAAATGCAGAAAAATACCAAGAAATTGATACGTGCAAAATCGCCGAATACGTCGCGCATGAAATAAAAAACACGTATATTTGAGGTTTGAAAAGGAAAAGAGATTCATGGGAGAATTAAGCGTAAGCAAAGAGATTATATTAGGTGCCTTGAGTACCGTTCAAGAGCCAGATCTAAAGAAAGATTTAGTGACCTTGAATATGATTAAGGACGTGGAATTAGGCGTGGGCGAGGTTCGCTTTACAGTCGTTTTAACGACACCTGCCTGTCCACTGAAAGAAAAGATCAGAAAAGATTGCGAGGACGCGATACACAACTTAGTGCATCCAGATCTCAAAATCGTCATTAATATGACGGCCGAAGTAACCACTTTGACCTCTAAAGACCCCCTTATTCCTGGCGTTAAAAACGTGATTGCGGTAGCATCCGGTAAGGGTGGCGTAGGTAAATCTACCGTAACGGCAAACTTAGCCATGGCCTTGAAAAATGCTGGTGCGAAAGTGGGCATTTTAGATGCCGATATTTCTGGACCTTCGATTCCGGTGATGTTTGGGGCAGAAGATTTACAACCTTTAGTGACGGAAGTAGACGGAAAGAACCGCATACAACCTATCATGCAATATGGCATCAAGATGATTTCAATGGGTTTTTTAGCCCCTACAGAAAGTCCCGTGCCTTGGAGAGGACCAATGATGACGCAGGCTTTGCGTCAGTTTTTTGGGGATACAAACTGGGATGAATTAGACTATTTACTAATCGACCTCCCTCCCGGAACCTCTGATATCCACTTAACTTTAGTTCAGCTAATTAAACTAACCGGCGCGGTGATTGTCACGACTCCTCAAAAAGTCGCCTTGTCCGATGCCACGAAAGGATTAGCCTTCTTCAAGCAAGCAGGCATCAATGTTCCTTTGTTAGGTTTAGTTGAAAATATGGCCTATTTCACTCCGGCAGAATTGCCTGAAAACAAATATTATTTGTTTGGCAAGGATGGCGGAAAGCAATTAGCCGAAAAATACGCGGTACCTTTCTTAGGTGAGGTTCCCTTAATTCAAGCGATTCGCGAAGCAGGAGACGATGGCAAACCTATAGCGTCGAGCGAAGGCCCAAGTGCCGATGCATTTGCGTCGATTGCCGCAAATTTAGCGCAGCAAGTAGCCATTTCTAACGCGAATCAAGCCTCTTAATATGGAAAATCACCCATTACATAATCGCATTCAAACCGCGTTAGATAGCATTAGACCTTATTTAGTAGCCGATGGTGGCAATGTAGAAATTGTCGAAATCACGCCAGAAAATGTGCTTAAATTAGCCCTGACAGGCAATTGTCAATCTTGCAATATGTCAGCTATGACTTTTAGAGCAGGGGTTGAAGAGGCCATCCGAAGAGATGTCCCAGAAATTATAGCAGTAGAAGAAGTAAAACCCTAAAAGGCATATGATGCGGATAGGAATATTTTTTGGTGGCCCCGCACGTGAACGGGAGATCAGTTTTTTAGGAGGCAAAACAGCCATGGCCCACCTGAACAAGGCTTTGTTTCAGCCTATCCCCGTTTTTGTGGATAGCTTAGGCAATTTCATCTTGATCAAGGAAGAGCTCATTTTCGAGGAATCGATTCGTTCATTTTACCCACCTAAACGCTTACAAACAGCTCCTTTCAACGTTTACATCGAATCTTTGCCAGATGCGGATGCTACGGCTCTCTTAAAAGAAGTCGGCACGATTATTCAGCCAGCTGATTTTGCGAAACACTTTGACTTTGCCTTCATCGCGATGCACGGTCCAGGTGCAGAGGACGGCAGTATTCAGGGACTATTAGAGTGGTACAACATTCCTTATTCGGGACCTAGTGTACTAGGATCGGCTATTGGTATTGATAAAGCCAAACAAAATGAATGGCTGAAGAAGTCCGTTGGTTTGGAGAAGAAATTTTTCGTTTTACAAAGAGATGATTATAACAAGTATGGTCGCGAAACTCTTTTCGAGCAAGTAAAAAAAGAAATCGGTATCCCTTTTGTGGCCAAAGCTCCTCACCAAGGATCCTCCATCGGTCTTGCTTTCGTGAAAGAGGATTCCCTCGAAATTTTCGATCAAGCCATTAAGAAATGTCTTTTCATCGAGGAAATTTACCGCGAGGAGTGGATTAAACTAGACGACGAGGCACAAGTAGCTTTATTGCAAAAAATGGTGAATCTAGACGAGGGAATTGGTTTCCCAGTCGTGTTCCAAAAACAAGTTTACCACCACCCGGCTCACTTATTAGAAGCCCTACGCGAGTACTTCACGCATACCGTTACAAAAGCAAGCATTCAATCTATTCACTCGGAGGATGCCATCTTATTAGAGTCATTCGTGAATGGAAACGAATTTAGCTGCGGTGTCATCCAAACCCCTGCCGGACAGGCAGTGGCCCTACCTCCTACCGAAATCGTCATCGATGAATCGGTTGAAGTGTTTGATTTTAATGCCAAATACAAATCAAAATTAACACGCAAACGCATCCCCATGCATGCGAGCCTTGCTCACCTTCAAGTGATTCAAGCGCAGGTAAAACAAGCTTTTGAAGACTTGGGCTTTGGCGTTTGTACCCGCATCGATGGATTCTTAGATACGAATGGCATTGTCGTTTTACACGATCCTAACACGATTCCAGGCATGTCGCCTAGCTCATTAATCTTCAAGCAAATGGCCGAAATCGGGCTTAATGTGACAGATTCTTTGACCTACTTCATCCGCCAATCCATCCGCGAGCGCTTAAGAACGGGCAAAAACTACTTTGTCTTATGCCAGCAATTAAAAGGCTTGGATGAAGCCATTGCAGCCTCCTTGAAAGCGAAAGCAGCACAAGAAGTCCAGGTATTGGAGATCGTCGGTACATCCGAAGAGGATTTAGAAGCCAGCTTCCAAGCCATTAAGGTTCAGGCAGCGGAGTTAGCCGCTCTTGGTACAGAAAATTTCCGCGTTTGCACTCCTTTAGAAATCGAAGAAGGCGAAACTTTACTTACATTACACGTCGCACATTTGAGTAAAGATACGGCCAAAGAAATGCTAGAAGCCATCAAAACAGGGGTTCATCCCTTGATTGCAAATACGAGAGAAGCAGCTATCGACATCACTAAATTTTATACGAATGTCTAGTACAGAATTGAACCCATTGCAATACCCAATCGGGAAATACAAACAGCCAGAGGTTATTACGCCAGAAATCAGAGCTGCTTGGATCAAAACGATCGCAACGACAGCTGACGATTTAACATCCTTATTAAAGGGGGTTGATGAAACTTTATTAGAAAAACCTTACCGTGACGGCGGCTGGTCAGCACGAAAAGTTATCCACCATTTAATGGATAGCCATATGAACAGCTACATCCGTTTCAAAATGGCATTAACAGAAGAAAATCCGACCATCAAACCCTACAGCGAAGACGATTGGGCATCGATGCCAGACGGCAATCAAGCACCTATCGCTTGGTCTATTGAGGGTTTACGCTACATCCACTTGCGTTGGGTATACTTAATGGAAACATTAACCGAATCGGATTGGAAGAAAACCTATTTACATCCTGAACGCGGGTTTACCTACCCTTTAGACAAAGTGTTGGGCATTTATGCGTGGCATTGCACGCATCATCTGAAGCACATTGAAAGCGTACTTTAGAGTATAGATTAGAGAGTGGAGAGTAGAGAGAAAAATCTACAGCTCTCTTTTAAAGCATAAAGCACAAAGAATAAAGCATAGAGTTGGAATCGCCTGCGGCGATGCGTTTATGAAATATTTAACGACTAAGCCGCAGCGCGGCGACTAAACGACGCAGTCGTGACTAAATCGCAAAGCGATGACCACTACCTACCGACTAGAATGCTTTTTCTTATTCCAGGGCGCAGTCGTATTGCTTGCCATCTGAACCGCTAACGCGATCATCAGGAGAGTAAATAATATTAACACCCAACGAAATACTTTCTGATTCTTGTTCATAGTTGATGCGTGATGGTGGCGGAGCCTTTGGTGATTTCTGACCAAGAGCTTAGACCCGGAAAATGCAAAGATACGCAACCGGCTGTTTCCATTTGAATCATATCGCCGGTTAAATATGAGGCTAAATAAGAAATGGATGGATTGTGCGCGACAAGGTACAAAATGGGTTCCGTTCGCTTTGCGATTTCAGTCAAATAATCCGGACCGCTAGAGATATACCAAAATTCAGATAACTCAAATTCCGAAAAGGGCTTGCCTAGTAATTCTGCCGTTTCTCGTGTTCGAATGGCGTCTGAGATTAACCAAAACCCTGCAGGAAATTGCTTCAAATGCATCCATTCGCCTAAAAGGAGAGCTTCTTCGATGCCTCTTTCTGAGAGATGGCGACCTTTGTCGTCTGCCGTATGTGGACCCGCGTGTGCGTGGCGAATGAGTATGAGTTCCATTATTCGAAGTCTGCTGCAGTTAATAAAGGGAATTTGCCTGATTTATGTTCGGCACCCATTTTTACGTAATGAGGTGGCCCATATTTTAGGCGATTGATTTGGTCTTCATTGAGGGTCTTGACGACTTTAGCGGGTGTACCTAAAACGAGCGAGTAATCTGGAATTTCCATTCCTTCCGTGACTAATGCGTGAGCACCGATGAGGCAAAACTTACCTACTTTGGCCCTATTTAACACCGTAGCCTGCATTCCTACTAAACTCCCCTCCCCTATTTCTGCTCCGTGTACAATGGCACCATGACCAACTGTGACGTGAGGCCCGATGATGGTTTTATCACCCTCATCTGCGTGTAAAACGGCGTTATCTTGAATATTACATCCTTCGCCTAGGTGAATCTCCTCCACATCTGCACGAATCACTGCGCCATACCAGACAGACACATCCTTTGAGACAATAACGCGGCCCATTACGCTTGCCGTCGGTGCAATAAAAATCGCCATGTTGTTTTTATTTTATTGACCAAATATACCTTAAATTGCGAGCCAATGAAAGAATTCTACGAATTTGGGCTTTGGCAAAAGGAAGATCACCTCGCTTCGATCGGGTGTGGTCATGGCTGGTGGGAAGTAAGCCTCTGCCTACATTACCCTGCACACCACATCGCACTGGTAGATCCACTCGTAAATGAGGAGGATATACAAGAGAGCATTGACTATTTTACAGAAAAAACGGGATTGCCTTGGAAAACGGAGGTCGAATTAAATCCAGAGAACCTGCAGAAAAAAGATCAAATTTGGGTCTTTAACGCCTGGCACGAATTCGAAGATCGCCCATCTATGCTTTCGAAAATTAAAAGTTCATTAAACGAGAATGGCATCGTCATCATAGAAGAAGAAATCTCAAAAACAGAGCGACTACAACATGAGGGCTGTGGAAAAGACTTGTTTTTTGAACAGGAAATTATCGATGAATTCGAGCAATCCGGGCTGCAATATGTGGAAACAAAGACGAAAGATGAGGTGGCCATTTACCTCAAATTCCGAAAATGAAAGGCGTTTTTTAGCTTAAATAAAAACCTTTTCGCAAATTTGCAGCGGAATTAATACACATGTCAACAATCGAACGTCCTTTTATTATCGGTATCACCGGAGGTAGCGCCTCTGGCAAAACCCTCTTCTTAAGCCGATTAATGGAACAGTTTAAGACGGATGACATCTGTCTTTTGTCTCAAGATAATTACTACCGCCCCATTGAGCACCAAACCAAAGATCACAATGGTATTGAGAACTTTGATTTGCCCGGTGCGATAGATGACCAAGCTTTTGCGGCTGACATCGAAAGATTACGTAATGGCGAAGTAGTAAGTCGGGTAGAATACACCTTCAACAACACGGAGAAAGTGCCTGACATGTTGCATTTTCATCCCCGTAAAATCTTAGTGGTAGAAGGGATTTTTGTGTTTCACTTCCCGGAGGTGGCACAGCTTTTGGACCTCAAAATCTTTATTGACGCCCAAGATAAAATCAAATTAAAGCGCAGAATTAAGCGCGATAATGAAGAGCGTGGTTATGATTTACAAGATGTCATGTACCGCTGGAAATACCACGTGAAGCCTACTTACGAAGAATATATTCGGCCACACAAACGCAGTTGCGACATCGTGATTCCGAACAATCACCACTTCGAAAAAGGATTAGAGGTAATCGTCTCTTACCTAAAGAATCAGATCTAGGTTATAGTGCAAGCCTTTGTTTTCGCGTTGTGCCCGGGCATGTTTGATAATCAAATAGGCCACATTAATCATATTGCGTAATTCACACATTGGCACCGTGATTTTCGATTGACGGTACAATTCTTCATGCTCTAAATAGATCAATTCCAAGCGATCATAAGCTCTTTTTAAGCGGCGATCTGTTCTAACAATTCCCACATAATTCGACATAATCGACTCTAATTCGCGGGTCATTTCTGTTACCAAAACCATCTCCTCTGGATGACGTGTGCCGTCATCATTCCAAGCTGGGATACCATCCGGTAATACGTGCGTACCGTATTCGGAAACCGATTTTTCAAAAGCACGGTGAGCATAAACAATGGCTTCTAACAGGGAATTCGAGGCCAAACGATTCGCTCCATGCAGACCTGTAAACGAACATTCACCGGCAGCATATAAGTTTTCGATGTTCGTTTGACTAGATTCGTTGACAATAATTCCGCCACATAAATAGTGCTGTGCGGGAACGACTGGAATCATTTCTTTGGACATATCAATTCCCAATACCTGTAAGCAATGATTATAAATCATCGGGAAATGCTGTAGAATCTCTTCTTTCGGGATGTGGCGTGTATCTAAGAAAACGTGGTCTGTTCCATTCTTTTTCATCTCCGAATCTATCGCGCGCGCCACAATATCTCGGGGGGCTAAAGACAAGCGCGCATCGTACTTATCCATAAAAGTAGACCCATCTTGGTTCTTCAATATACCTCCATGTCCGCGAACAGCTTCAGAAATAAGGAAAGAAGGTTTTTTACCTGGATGATATAAGGCAGTAGGGTGAAATTGAATAAATTCCATTCCTTGCACAAAACCTTTTGCCCGATAAGCCATCGCGATTCCATCGCCTGTCGCTATCGTGGGATTGGTTGTCGATTGATAGACTTGACCAATTCCGCCCATGGCCAATAGGGTAGTTTTCCCTAAAAAGGTTTCAATTTTATTCGTCTTGAGATTCAATACATATACCCCAAAACACTTCTTACCCGGCGTATCTTTCGTTACTTTCTCTCCTAAATGGTGTTGGGTAATTAAGTCTACGGCAAAATAATGTGTGAAGAAATCCACGCAGGCATACGATTTTACTTTGGCTAATAAAGCCCTTTCAATCTCATTTCCGGTGGAATCCTTATGATGTAAAATACGCTTATCGGAGTGGCCTCCCTCTTTCACCAAATCAAAAGACCCATCCGCTTGGCGATCAAAATCCGTACCGTAGGCAATCAACTCTTTTAAGCGTTCAGGCGCCTCTTTTACGACGATTTCCACCACTTTGCGATCGCTCACAAAGTCCCCCGCCACCATCGTATCGTCGATATGTTTTTCGAAAGAATCGGCTGTATCCCAAACCGTTGCAATCCCACCTTGCGCGTATTTTGTGTTCGTTTCTTCGGCCACAGTCTTCGTAATCAAGGCAATTTTGATGGGAATTTGACGTTCCTGAAAATAGTCAGCCACCTTAACCGTATAGGATAAACCAGCAATTCCAGAACCGATGACAATAAAGTCGTATGTAGGCATAGGATACAAATATGTACTGCAAATTAATCAAAAAGAGTCTTCAATCCGAAATACCCCCGGAATTGTGGACTTTATTTTGTAATTTTGCGCCATTAAAATTTATAAACCCTTAAAAATCAATTTATACCAAATGGAACAATCGCCTAACAACAATTCAAAAACAGCCATTATTGTCTTAGCCTTGCTAACGGCAGTATTAGGAGTTTTGTACTTCCGTTCGTACCAAACAACAACGGATCAAGCTGCTCAAATCGAGCAAAAAGCAACCGAATTAGCTAACACGCGCTCTTCATTAGACTCAATTTCGACGCAATTAGATGCTAAAATTGCTGAAATCAAATCTTTAGGTGGCCAAGTAGCGGATTTAGAAGCGTTGAAAGTTCAACTAGAACAAGATAAAGCCTCTTTAAAGAATTCAAACCACGCGACTATCGCCTCTTACGAAGCGAAGATCAAGGAATACAACGCGGTATTAACGACTAAAGACGGAGAAATCGTTGAATTGAAAAAGCAAAACGGCATTTTGACAGAGAGCAATCAAACGTTAACGACGCAAAACACGACGTTAAACAACGAGAATTCTGGTTTAAAAACACAAAACCAAACGTTAAACGATACGCTATCTTCTGTTAGCCAACGCAACAAAGAATTAGCGCGCAAGGTGAGTATCGCAGCTGCGTTGAAAGCTCAAAACTTAAAGGTTTTAGCGGTGAATGCAAAAGGTAAAGAAACAGAGAGAGCACGTTTGAATGGAAAGAAAATCGAGAAATTGAAAGTGTTATTTAGCTTAGCTACTAACCCGATCACCAAATTAGAGAACAAGACGGTTTACGTTCGTGTAATCGATGGCGAAGGTGCTACCTTGTCAGATGAAGCGATCGGTTCTGGCCGTATCTCTATCAACGGTAAAGAAGTAGCTTATACTGCTAAACAATCTTTCCAATATACGAATGATGGCCAAACAGTAGCAGTTACTTACCCTCGTGGCGGTGTTGCTTACAAGCCAGGTAAATATTCAGTTGAATTATATGCAGAGGGTTTCCAAATCGGAACAGGTGCATTTGAGGTAAAATAATTTCCTCCAAATTTTATAAGAGAGGCCATCCGAAAGGGTGGCCTTTTTTATTTCTTCTTTTGCCAAAAGAATGTATTGAATCCCTTGTTATACAGCAAGCTGGCGCCCACTGTTTGGTTGATTTGATAGGAGTTAAAGGATCCTAAGATTGTCGTTTGAACGTTGCGGTTATACGTTTTTAACCGTAGGCTGCCGTCCGGACGAACAAACCATTCCAAAGCCCAATCCCCTACTAAAATCTGCGGACTCGTTTGATTTCTAGCATCCGTAAACCCACCGCTTCGGGTGATGCGTAGACGGTCATTAAAGTTATAAGAAGCGCGCAATTGTAAGTTCGACAGAATATCTTGGTTCAAAGCTCCCCCGCCTAGAGACACAGAAATATCTAAATCCTTATTGATTTTGGAGGCCAAATTACTTAATTGATTCGACAACATTTCCGTGAAATTTCCCATCAAATTACCCAAGGCCAAACCGCTTCCACCAAAAGGAGAAACCAATTGCCCAAATAACAAGATATTACTCACCTGGCGAGTCAGCTCCTGATCATCCGTTTTGATTCGGTTTGTAAAAGCGGTAACCGCCCCATTCAAAGTCATGTCTTTCGGGTAGTCTCGTATACCGATATCAAAGTTCACGCTAGGGGACAATAAGCGATCTTGCAAGCTGATCGTCACATCCACTGGATACCGTCGCTTAAACTCCGGTAAATTGCCTTTATTCGTGGTATCTAACAAGATGGGGAATAAGGATGCATATTGCGTATAGATCGCCTTAATATTCACATTCGCTTCTAGTGGATCTCCCGTCCAAGATATTTTCGAACCGCGTTGAATCGCGAATTTTTTATTGATTAAATTCTGAAGAGTAAACGTGTAATCCCCTTGATCGATCGCATAATCCCCCACCATTTTGAACGCTCCTTTTTTGTCCAAATTCATCTTGATATTACCCGAGCCATACATTCGCATCACATCCCCTTTCTTTGCATCAAATTGCACCTCCCCGTAAGCCTCCGGAGTCAAGGCTAAACGCAAATCAAGGGTAATCCCATCCTCTTGTAATTTCGACGATACATTCGCTACTGCTTGATCAGTCGTAGGTTTTTTCAAATCAGAAACAAACGAATAATCCTCCGCCTCTGTCGCATCTTCCTCCCGATCCAAAGGAATGAATAACCGCGTACTTTTTTCCGATTTTAAATCAGCTGAAACTACTAAATTATCGATTGTTCCGGAAACACGCATAGGACCAGAAGCGTAGCCCAAACCATAATAAATGGAGTTGGGTTCTCGGCTTGTATTCAACAATTTATAGCGATTTAAATTCGCCTGAATATCTAATTCAAAGGGTTTGTCCTCTGGGAAAAATAGGTTTGTATTCACCAAGGCTTTATTCCCCTCTGGATCTAGCACCGTCCAATTTTTAGCTACAATTTTTCTAGGCGTAAAGTTTACCGTATCTGATACAGACAGGGACGTTTTCAAATAATCAAAGACAGCCCCCGCTTTCGAAAACACGATATCGCCTGTTATTTCAGGCTTAGTAGGCAATCCTCCAATATGTAAATTACCCGAAGCGGAACCTTTCAAACCGGAGAAAACACCCTCTGTAAAAGGCTCTAAAATCTGCAAATCTGTTTGATTTAATTCCGCCTTTATGTTTAATTTTTGTTCTTCTTCAAAAGGTTTGTATCCCCCTGTCAGGGACAAAACAGTTTCACCTTGGCGATTCAAATTCAGGTTCAAATCCATCACTTTTTCATCAGCCAAATACGTTCCCACACCCTGCAAATTACCGATATAAAACTTATTCAACCGAAGCGAATCCACTAACAACCAAGAATCCAAACGCGTATGATGGTACCAATCCTGAATGGCAATTTCCCCATTTAATTCTCCTTGGGTCTTGGTGGCAAACAACGGCTTTAAGGTCGCTAATTGAAAATGATTTGCCCGCAATTTAATTGTCTCCGTCGTATCGTTTGAAAGGCTGCCTTGTAAGGAAATGGATTGATTTTGATTAGAAACAACCACTCGATCAGCTTTCCATTCAGGACCCCGAATAGTGATTTTATTGGCCGCATCCATCGCCCAGTCTTGATTTAAAATACGGAAGTAGGTGTCCTTAAATTTAAGAGACAAGCCTTCCTCTTCAAAGGCCCAAGCACCGGCAAGGTGAGCAGAATTTTCTTCCCCCTGTTGCTTAAAA
This sequence comes from Aquirufa esocilacus, assembly GCF_042715595.1. Taxonomy (NCBI): domain Bacteria; kingdom Pseudomonadati; phylum Bacteroidota; class Cytophagia; order Cytophagales; family Flectobacillaceae; genus Aquirufa; species Aquirufa esocilacus. The sequence continues at coordinate 267,833 of NZ_JBBKXX010000003.1, forward strand.
TCAAGCCCAAAATTTATTCGATCTTGATCCCAGAGCGCATCCAATTTAAAATTCTCCGTGGGAGTTAAGAAGTTTAATTGCTGTTTTCTAGACGTAAAAACGAGACTAGAGGATACTTCGGGAGCCCCTAAAAATTTAGAACTTTGGAAAGAAAAAACAGATTGATAAAAATGATATCCACCAAAAACCAGGGTGTCTGGATAAGCCTCCAAACTCACCGAAAGGGTTCGTCCTTTGGCTATATTTCCTGAGAAAACGGTATTTTCTCCAATTTGAACAGAGGGGAAAAAACGCGCTAAAATCGGATCAATCCGGTGACAAACTACGGTAAAGTCCGCTTTGTATTTCGTCTCCGTTTCATGCTTTTGTGTGGCATAATATCCCCAGCGTTCGTCAGCTCCTTTTTGGAAATATAAGGCATATTCTTTCGCTAATTGACCTAGCTGAGATTGCAAAAGACTTGGGGTGAAATCTCCACTTATTTCTGCCGAAACTAAATCAGATGTCAATTTATAGTGTCGCTTTTGTTGGGGTCCATTTTGTGAAGATAACGTCACTAACTCCACATATAAATCTGGTTTATTGGGGGTCCGTAGAGTCGTATTAGAAAAGAGCGTACGGCCCTCCAAATCATCATATCGATCACCCTTAAAGTCTAATTCAAAATCAGTAGAAACACTGATGGGGGTATCGATTAAACGTAATTTATGCACATTAGACCGGGTAATTTCGCCATGCATTTGATACACCGGTTTCGACCCTCGAAGATCAATTAAACCTGACATAGTCGCCACGAGATTGGTGTCTTTGGCAATCACATCTCCTTTAAATAATTGTTTTTGGAAGTTCCCCTTTAAAGCAATTTTATGGTAGAGGTATTGATTAAAATAGATTTCAGACACCTTTCCATCAAAATCAATATTAGCTGATTTCTTAGCAAAACCACTTCCTTTCAGGTGACCCTCAGCATCCAAGGTTCCTAACACCGGTTCCATCCCAAGCAACTTACCTAACTTGAATTTTTGCAATTTGATCTTTCCATCATAGCGCGAAAATGCCATAGAATCTTGCAAATTCATCTTGACATCCGCCTCCACATAACCCAGGCCGGTCTTTAATTTTCCAGCGGTTCTGAAAACTTTATTATTCCCTTTGAAAAGCCCATCAAAAGCCACTGGGCCTAAAATAGCCATATTTTCAGCCGCCGACTTCGTAATATAGGTCCCTAAATCTTGTGGATAAAACAAAGACGACCTCATCGTAAAATCCATCTCAGTCTTGCCCACATTAGGCAAGCCTTTAAAGCCAAAATCTCCTTTTAACACACTTTTAGAACCAAAGCCTAATTCAAATTTCTTTAAATTCAATTTCGCCACCGTTCCGCTCAGTGCACCTTTCAATCGATACATTCCCTTGTACTCGTACATCGCCTCGACAAAACGACCTAAATCCTCCCCTTTCACCAGCGCACCATTGAAATCCGCTTGCATATCCACGTCCGTAATCCAACGTGTCATCGAACTCATATCGCGGTAATTCACGACAAATTTCCGAGTCACACGCGAATCATTAAAGCGCAAATCCAATTGGTCGAAACGCATTTGGTGATCCGAAATCATAAACACCGTATTCAGACTTTTTACGTCAAAACCTGTTAACGGGTCTTTTGTCCGCAAACCAATCGCTTGTAGACCAAGTGTATCATTCTTGATGTAAAAATTCTTGACTTTGGAATACACTTTGGCTAATGTAAAGTGCGAAATATCAAAATGTCGGCGGGTCGCCTCGTTTTTAACGGTATTATCATCTAGTGTAAAAGATCCATCAATTACTTCTGCTTCGGGTATAGTAAATATTGAAGCCGGCCCTTTTTTCGGAACTTTCACACCACCGGATATCCAATTTTCTAATCGCAAAATAAACTCCTCTATGTTCATTTTTCCCGACTTCTTTTCAAAAATCAAATGAACATTTGGACGTGTCAAACGGGCATAATCCAAACTCGGTTTTCCCGGCTGCAAGAACAAATGCGTGATGCTAAAATTCACATCTAGCTGTTCAATTTGGATCATTTTTGCCCCCCAGGGATCTTTAACTTCTAAACCTACAATACTGACTTCGTCAAAAAACTTGACCTGAATTCCCCGCATTTTAACGGGATACCCGATCGCCTTTTCAATCTTAGGAGTCAAATAATTCGCCAAAAAAGTCTGGTTAATGGGAGCTCTAAGGAGTAAAATACCAGCAAAAATCAGCAAAAAAATCCCCAGCAACCCATATAGGATTGTTTTGACGAAGATTTTGAGATATTTGACCATATTGCCGTATTTTTGCGCAGAATTCTATTTTTATGAAGCTACTGGCTATTGAATCTTCTTGCGATGAAACTTCGGCTGCCGTCATGGTAGATGGCGTTTTGAAGTCTAATATCATCTCGACACAACTCATCCATACCGAATGGGGAGGCGTCGTTCCCGAATTAGCCAGCAGAGCTCACCAAAAATCGATCATCCCTGTCGTGACAGAGGCCCTGCAAAAAGCAAATATAAACAAAAATGAACTGAATGCCATTGCCTTCACAAGGGGCCCAGGGCTTTTAGGAGCTTTATTAATCGGCACCTCCTTTGCGAAGTCGTTAGCCTTGAGTCTAGACATTCCCTTAATCGAGGTAAATCACATGCAGGCGCACGTATTGGCGCATTTCATTGAGGATCCCAGACCCTCTTTTCCTTTCCTATGCCTGACCGTTAGTGGTGGCCATACGCAATTGGTTTGGGTAAAATCAGCCCTCGAGATGGAGGTGATTGGCGAAACACAAGACGATGCTGTGGGTGAAGCTTTTGACAAAACGGCAAAACTGATCGGCCTACCTTATCCAGGTGGTCCGTTAATTGATAAGTTGGCCAAAGAGGGTAACCCCGACCGCTTCCCATTCTCCTTAGGTGAAATGCCTGGTTTGAACTTCAGTTTCTCTGGCATCAAAACCGCCATCCTCTACTTCCTACAAAAAGAAGTCAAAAACAACCCGAACTTCATCGAAGAAAACAAAGCAGACATCTGCGCCTCTGTTCAAAAATCCCTCATCGACATGCTTCTTCGCAAAACAAAAAAAGCGATGAAAGAAATGAACTGCACCCAAATCGCCATCGCCGGTGGCGTTTCCGCTAACTCCGGTTTGCGTTCAAGACTTACCGAAATGGGTCAAGAATTAGGTTGGGAAGTTTTCATACCAGCTTTTAGTTACTGCACAGATAACGCAGGCATGATCGCCATGGCGGGTCACTTTAAGGCAGAAGCGGGGGAATTTTGTGGGCAGGATGTGAGTCCGTTGGCGAGGTATGAGCTCGCTGCGAAGCCGCTCGCTTAGTCGTCACTTTGTGACTTAGTCATCGCTACGCGATTTAGTCAATGAGTCGTCACTTTGTGACTTAGTCGCCTACGGCTGAGTCGCGAATTCGTCGCTTGGTCAAAGGGTCGCAACTACGCAGCTTAGTCGTGACCAAGGCGCATCGCGCCGACTAAATCGCGAAGCGATGACTAAGCTGCGAAGCAGCGACTAAACGACGCAGTCGTGATTACCCTTTCATCTCCTTCAACGCATTCCAAAACGCCATCTTCAGCGTCTTCTCCGCATCAGTCAACGACGAAATATAGCGTGGAAAGAAATAGACTAATTTGGATTCAATGGTGTCAATCTCGGTGGTAGGTAATTCTCCTTGCCAAACAGCGGGTTGCTGACCGATAAAAATATAGCGTTTTGCGCTCGTCTCTTTCAGGAATTCAGAGAAGCTTGGTTCTTCGTCCGATGGCGTGTATACTGACCAATCAGATGGCCCTAGTACTAATGGAGGCGCAGAAAAAATAAGCTTCAGGCGGGAAAGTTCGGTTTCGGCAATTTGGCCTACAACGACCCAAGGGGTAGAAACCTTAGGTTTTACTTCCGCTATGGTATCAGGCGCGACTTCAATAGCAGGGGATTCCGCTAGCTGTGACTCTGACTTATCCTGCGGGACCCAATAGATCTCGTCGAACTTGTACAAATCAGCTACTGAAATCCCCTCCATTTTGATGATTTATGCTAATGAACCTCTTAACACACAAGCCTCGCGGTCTGGACCTGTCGAGATGAAGTTAATAGGTAGGTTCAAGTGTTTTTCTAAGAATTTGATGTAATCCGCTAGAGCGACAGGCAATTCGTTGAAATCGCGCATGCCTTCTAAGCTGCAAGCCCAACCCTTTAATGTTTCGTACACCGGTTTTACTTTGATATCGGTGATTTCGAAAGGGATTTGGTCTGTAATTGTACCGTCTGGCATTTCATATGCGGTACACACTTGAATCTCGTCAAAGATATTCAATACGTCTGCCTTCATCATAATTAATTGAGTCACCCCATTAATCATCATGGCATATTTAAGTGCTGGCAAATCGATCCAACCACAACGGCGCGGACGACCAGTCGTAGAACCGAATTCACGGCCTTCCACCCGCATACGCTCGCCTACCTCGTCTTCTAATTCCGTAGGGAATGGACCTGAACCCACGCGTGTTGCGTACGCTTTAAAGATACCGAAAACCTCACCGATATTTTTAGGCGCGACACCTAAACCCGTACAAGCACCCGCGGTGATCGTGTTAGAGGAAGTAACGAATGGATAAGAACCGAAGTCTACGTCCAAAAGTGAACCTTGTGCGCCTTCCGCTAGGATCGTTTTTCCTGCGGTGATGGCATGGTTAACAGAGTATTCTGAATCCACTAGGTGGAACTCTTTCATAAAAGCAACCGCTTCGAAGAATTCCTTCTCCGCTGCCGCTAAATCGTATTCGAATTTATATACGTCCAAAATCGCTTTGTGGCGATCAACTAATGCATTGTATTTGGCAGAAAAATCAGGCGAAATCATGTCCCCTACACGTAAACCTTGACGAGAGATTTTATCCGTGTAAGTAGGTCCAATTCCTTTCAAAGTAGAACCGATTTTTGCATCCCCTTTTGCTTTTTCATATGCCGCATCCAATAAACGGTGCGTAGGCAAGATGATCGATGCTTTCTTCGAGATCTCTAAGTTTTTACGTAAGTCCAAATTGAAATGCGCTAAACCGTCGATCTCTTTTTTGAAGATGATGGGATCTAAAACAACGCCGTTTCCGATGATGTTTTGAACTTCTTGGCGGAAAATTCCCGATGGAATTTGATGCAAAACATGCTTAAAACCGTCGAATTCTAAGGTGTGACCCGCGTTAGGTCCGCCTTGAAAACGCGCTACTACTTGATACTTGGGTGCTAGAACGTCTACGATCTTTCCTTTCCCTTCATCACCCCATTGTAAGCCTAATAATACATCAACTGCCATAATATTGTTTTATTCTTGATTTCTTGCTTGGTAATTTGCTCGGTGTTCGCAGTTCTTGTTGGTACAAGAACCGTAAAAAATAAGGGAATGGTGCATCACATTGAATTGCAGCATTTCACCTACTAAACTTTGGATAGTTTGTACCCGAGGATCACAAAATTCGGTGACTTTGTGGCAATCGGTACAGATTAAATGATCGTGTTGACGACGTCCATAAGACTTTTCGAATTGTGCCTGGTTGCGTCCAAACTGGTGTTTCACCACTAAATCGCATTCCACTAACACATCGAGCGTATTGTAAACGGTAGCCCTTGAGACTTGGTATTTCTTGTTTTTCATGGAGATATACAACTCCTCCACATCAAAGTGATCGTCCCGTAAATAGATCTCTTCCAGGATCGCAAAGCGCTCCGGAGTCTTCCGCAAACCCTTGTTTTCCAGGTAGGCAGTGAAGATCTTTTTTACTGAATCTAGTTTATCTAATTCTTGGGACATTTATGGAAAAAAAACGACGTAAAATAAGCAAAAATAACGGACAAAAACTAAGAAACTTTTCGCTCCACTTCAATTACGCCCGGAACTTGTTCCATTTCTGCGCTTAAGCTATCGAGGTGATCGGTGTCTTGTACCATTAATGATATTTGACCCTCAAATAGTCCATCTTTCACCCCAATATTCAGACCCGTAATATTTACTTGAAGCTTCTCTGAAATCAAACGAGTCACATCATTCACAAGTCCTACTCGATCGATACCACGGATAACCAAATCCACGACAAATGACATCGCTATTTGAGACGTCCATTGTGCTTTAATCACTCGATCTCCGTGACGAGAAAGTAATTCTGGCGAGTTAGGACAGGCTGCCCGGTGAATTTTGATCCCCTCATTAATGGTCACAAATCCGAACACCTCATCGCCTGAAATCGGATTACAACACTTGGCTAAAGTATAATCTACCTTATCCATATCCTCTCCGATCAATAAGGTATCCGATTCCTTGCGCTCCTTGTGGTATTGCTGCATCTCCTTTCTAAAGGATTTGCTATCCACGATAGGCGCTTGAATCGATTTCTCAGCCTGCTTTCTTTCGTGTAATTCCCGATCTAATTTCCAGTGCTTTAGCTGGTCGATGTTGATGTAGGTTTTGCCAAAACGGTAGAACAAATCGTTCGCGTCTTTGGCATTAAAATAAGCCCGCAACTGGTTCGTAATTTCTAAAGTCAATAAAGGATAACCCAAATGCTTCAGGCGGTGCTCAATCAAATCGCGCCCCTTAATGATATGTGATTTATTCTCTTCTTTGATGAAGTCCTTGATGCGTGCTTTCGCCTTTGTCGTATACACGATGCGCAACCAATCTTCCGATGGTTTTTGCTTCGAAGAGGTTAGGATTTCGATCTGATCTCCATTCTGTAATTTATGGGATAAGGGAACGAGTTTTCCGCCTACTTTGGCCCCTATACAACGCGCCCCTACCTCCGAGTGAATCTCAAAAGCAAAGTCTAAGGCCGTGGCACCGGATTGCAAAACAATCAATTTGCCTTTCGGGCTAAAGACAAAAACCTCCTCGTGGTAAAGCGAGTTCTTAATGTCCTCCACTAATTCCACTGCAGATTGGCTCTTGTCGTTTGCTTCGATAGCTTCACGCACCTGCGAAAGCCATGACTCAAACGCCTTACTCGTCCGTGTATCCGTTCCTTTGTACTTGAAGTGTGCCGCCACCCCTTTCTCCGCAATTTCGTCCATTCGCTTCGAACGAATCTGCACCTCCACCCAACGACCTTCTTTATCGTGCGCAAAAGGCATACTCATGACAGTTGTGTGCAAAGACTCGTAACCATTCGATTTAGGGGTAGAAACCCAGTCCTTCAAACGGCTCGGATTAGGGCGGTAATGATCCGTCACCACAGAATACACTTCCCAACAGTCAGATTTTTCCCTTTCAACGGGCACATCTAAAACGACGCGCACCGCAAAAAGATCGTATATTTTTTCAAACGGCGTGTTGCCTTTTTTGATTTTATTGTAAATAGAAAAGATGGATTTTGGGCGGCCTTTGATCGTATAATTCAATCCACGCTCGTCCAATGTTTTCTTGATTGGTTTGATGAAATTTTCCACAAAGCTTTCACGGCTTCGCTTATTTTCTGTCAATTTATCAGCAATTTCTTTGTAGGCTACCGGCTCCGTATGCTTCAAACCTAAATCTTCTAATTCCGATTTAATCGCATTCAAGCCTAAGCGGTGAGCTAAAGGCGCATATAAATAAATCGTTTCCGAAGCGATCTTCAACTGTTTTTCTTTCGCCATGCTCGTCAGTGTCCGCATGTTATGTAAACGGTCCGCAAGCTTGATCAAAATCACCCGAATATCATCTGAAAGCGTCAAAAGCATCTTGCGGAAGTTCTCTGCCTGCTGAGAGGTTCCATATTCAAAAGTCCCCGCGATTTTCGTTAATCCATCAATAATGGAGGCAATTTTCGGATTGAATTGTTTTTCGATATCGGCCAAAGTCGTATCCGTATCCTCCACCACATCGTGCATTAACGCAGCAATAATCGACGTAGTTCCGAGTCCAATTTCCTCCACGCAAATCTGCGCTACAGCTAAGGGATGATAGATATAGGGTTCGCCGGATTTACGGCGCATTTCTTTGTGCGCCTCCGCTGAAATCAAGAATGCTTTTTTGATTTGCTTTGCGTCGTCGTCCTTTAAAAAAGGCTTTGCCGTCCGCAAAAGTTTGCGGTAGCGCTTCAAAATCTCTAAACGTTCCTTTTCTAAATCTATCTGCATCTTAATCTTTCTGAATAAGGGCCACTGCCATCGCAGAAATACCTTCTGCTCTACCCACAAAACCCAAGCCCTCTGAAGTGGTTGCTTTCACCGAGATTTGGTCTACCTCCACTCCCATCACTAAGGCTAAATTATCCTTAATGGCCGGAATAATCGGATTCAACTTCGGCTGATCCAAGATCACCGTCACATCCGCATTCGCTAATTCCCAGCCTGCCTCGCGTATCATCTCCATCACTTTTTTCAATAAAAGCGTCGAAGCAACTCCCTTCCACAATGGGTCTTTGTCTGAAAAATGATACCCAATATTGCGCATATTTGCGGCCCCTAACAAGGCGTCGCACAATACGTGACAAACCACATCCGCATCCGAATGACCTAAAGGCCCCTTCTCGGACGGAATTTCCACTCCACCTAAGATACAAGGACGACCCTCTACCCAGCGATGCACATCATAACCTTGACCTACGCGAATTTTCATTTGGCTATTTTTTTATAGTATAAGGTATTCGATTTGCCTTGAATAAACAATTTATTGGCCCAAGATTCCAATTCTTCTTTCTGAACACTGGCTAATTTTTCAGCCTCCGTATTTACCAAATTTGGATCGCCCACATTCGCCGCCATGGCTAAATTCATGGCTCGGTTTAACACCTCTACCTCGCCAAAAACCAAACTAGCCTCCGCCTGGTTCTTCACCATTTGCAAGTCTTTTTCCGCAATACTCGAGGTAGCAAATTTCTGAATCGCTTTTTCTAATGCCTCTTCAGCCGCTTCTAAGCTGATGTTGTCAGCAACCTGTCCACTGATAACAACTAATCCCGGATCGATCGAGCTCGTCAAACTAGCGCTAATCGTATCGAAAATACGTTGATTTTGAACCAGCTGCTCATATAAAAAGGAGGATTCGCCACGTCCGAGCAAATCTGCCATCAAGTCGATGGCATGGTAACCTGGCTCATATCTGCCACCCATTCGATAAGCTTTATACAGGCGATTTGCCGGAACATCTGCTTCGATTTCCATCGAGCGATCTTCTGTTTGAATGGGCTCTTGAGGCAAATTACGTTCCGGTTTAACGCCAGCGGGAATTGGTTCGAACCATTTTTCAGCCAAGGCTTTTACCTGATCAACTTTCACTCGACCAGCTACAACAAGTACGGCATTCCTGGGAACATAGTGCTTTTTAAAAAAAGCTTTCACATCACTCATCTGAGCCTCCTCAATGTGCTGAATCCCAGCCCCGATCGTGGGCCAGCGGTAGGGGTGTTTTTGGTAAATTAAGGGTCTAAATTTTAACCATAAATCGCCATATGGCTGATTTAAATAACGCTGTTTAAATTCTTCAATCACCACTTTACGCTGGGTTTCCAGACTTTGCGCATTGAAAGCTAATTGTTTCATTCGATCCGATTCCAGCCAAAACGCTGTTTCAATATTCTGAGCTGGAACGGTTATGTAATAATTGGTTAAATCAGGGGTAGTAAAGGCATTGTTTTCACCTCCTACCTTTTGCAAGGGAGTATCGAAAGAGGGAATATTTTCTGATCCTCCAAACATCAAGTGCTCGAATAAATGAGCAAAGCCGGTTAGATTCTCATCCTCATCCCTAGAACCTACATTATAGATCACATCTAATACCGCCATGGTTGTAGACGGATCTTCATGTACAATGACTTGAAGTCCGTTTGCAAGCGTAAATTGTTCAAATGAAATCATGTCGTAGGGTTTATAAACAAAAGTAAAAAAATCGACCCAAAAACCACATAGCTTAACTAAATTTGCGGGGTAAACATTTATCATGATTCGGGCGTTACTTCTATTTTTACTTTTATTTTGTAGTCAATTGCAAGCCCAAATCTTGCAAGATCCCGCCGCGAAAGCGCAAATTTCTCAAGGCCTAAACAACCTATATCAATACGATTTCAAAGAGTCCTCTGCGATATTCAATTCCTTAAAAGCGAAATACCCGCGTCACCCAGCTCCCTACCTATTATTAGCGATGCAATGGGAACAACAATATTTCCCTTTAAAAGACCATCCAGCTCAAGGTAAAAATTACTTAGCGCATTTAGAGAAAGCCTATGAATTAGCCCAAAATCTGTATAATAAGAATGAAAACGACCTAGAAGCGTCCTTTTTTTGCACGGCCTCCCTCGGATTTTTGGCGGCTTATGAAGCAGATGAACAGAACTTCATGAAAGTCGTTTCCTACGCCAAAAAAGCCTACGGATTCCTAAAAATAGGCATGCAGAATACAGACAAACAACCCGAACTCCTTTATTCATCGGGGATGTACAATTATTACAGCGTCGCCTACCCAGAAATTCATCCCGTATTGAAACCCTTTATGTTTCTATTCCAAGATGGCAATAAGCGATTAGGCCTAACGCAACTGGAGGCCGGAACCCGGCGAACGTTATTTGTAAAAAATGAATGTTTGTTCTACATGGGCTATGTCCAAAATAAATATGAGGGAAATCCCGCCCGAGCTTTGGCCTACAACCAACAGTTAGTGGAGAATTTCCCGAACAACCACTGGTATATCTTGCAAAGAGCCGAACTACTAACTTTGAGTGGAAAATTCGAAGAGGCTGAACCCTACATTGAAAAAATGGAGGCCATAAAATCAGGCTATTATACAGGTGCCGCCTATACTTTACGGGGAATGCGGGAAGAGGTGCAACGCAAGGACTTGAAAAAAGCGGAATATTGGTATCAGAAAGCGATCGCGTTTCCTTTCGAAGAAAGATTGACCAAAGATATCCGAGGGCTCGCCTACCTAGGTTTAGCTCGGGTTTCTTACCGAGAAAATAAGCCCCATTTATTTAGAAAATACGTCAAACAATCAGCGGATTATATTGAATATAAAAACTCGCTCATTGAATATAAACGCCTATCCCATGGAAAGTAGAGAAGCTGGCATTGAACGCTTATACCCCAAAATCACGGGCCGCATGTCCGCGCGCTACTACTACCTCATCCAGTTGCGCAAGCAATTAGAACGTGTCATTTCCTTGTATGTACGCAATTCGCCACATCAATTACTAGCAGATTATGGCTGTGGAAACAAACCTTACGAGCCGCTTTTCACCCCTTTTGTGGAACAATACATCGGTCTAGATTTAGCTTATAATACGAAAGCCGATGTGGTCGTAGACCCCGCCGGGATCATCGATATGCCAGAAGAAAGCGTCGGATTCGTCTTATCAACACAAGTTTTAGAACATGTGGAAGACCCGAAAGCCTATTTAAAAGAAGCACACCGCATCCTAGAGAAAGAAGGCAAATTGATTTTATCTACGCACGGATATTGGATGTTTCACCCGGATCCGACGGATTTTTGGCGTTGGACTTCGACAGGTTTGAAAAAAATTGTGACGGAAGCGGGATTCGAAGTGGTTTATTTCGAAGGAATTTTAGGGCGTTCTGCGATGGGATTGCAATTATTCCAAGATGGCCTTTTATTCAAATTGCCTAAGCCGCTTCGTTTCTTATTGTCCTTAATGCTGCAACCTTTGATCATCTTTTTCGATAAGATCATCACAGCTAAATCACGCAATGAGGATGCCTGCACTTTTGTGCTGGTGGCTAAGAAAGTCTAGCTTTTTCGTACGCGATGGTAGCTTCTAAGGCTTGATCGAATGAGGTGATTTTCCAATTCATTTTCGACGCTAATTTCGACGTATCTAAACAGATTTTCTGCACATCCGTCAACTTCGCGTCTTTGTATTCGACTACGAATGCGGGCAGTTTCGTTTGAATGCGATTTATTATCTCGTTCAAGCTGAGTGATTCGCCTGAACCCACATTGATCGTTTCATTTTTTACACCCGCTTTGATCAAACCATCGATGGCCTGACCGATGTCAGCGGCGTAGATATAATCTTTGGCCTGCGACCCATCCCCCCAAACCGTCATCACCTCTCCTCTCAGCGCCTTACGAACCGCAATATTGATCACGCCCTGTTTAGGCGAGCGATGAAATTCGCCGAATGGATTAGACAAGCGCAAAATCAAGTAATCGATTTGGTATAATTTCGCATACAATTCGATGTAATGCTCCACGGCTAGCTTGATAATCCCGTATGATGAAATAGGCTTACAAGGATACTCTTCCTTTACTTTTTCTTCCGTTACATTCCCGTAAACCGCCCCACCTGTGGATAAATAAAGCAATTTAGACACCTGGTGCTTTTTCATCATCTCCATCAAACCGATGGTAGGCAACAAGTTAGACTCGATGTCTTGGCGAATATTTTCAGAAGAAATGGCAGGTATAATGGAAGAGGCAAAATGGAATACGCGATCAAAATGATGGGCACTAAATAAGTCACCCAAAGCTGTCGCATCCGCATAATCGCCCTCAACGAACGTCACGAAAGAAGGAAATTCAATGCCAGCCGGTTTTTCGTGCGCGAAAACTACGACCTTACTACCTGCACCGTGTTGCTGCAAATAAGCCAGCCAATTCAAGCCCAAAAAACCACTTCCTCCAACGACTAAATTTTTCTCCATGACGCGTATTTGCTGTAAAAATAGCCGAAAAATTTAGCTAATTTCGGTTTTGCATTAAAAATCAGCCCTGAATGCGTTTAATCATTGCCCGCTCTAATTTCTTTTCGTACTCCGAGACCTTTATCGAAGAGCAGATCAATCAATTAGAACCCATTCACGTCCTATACGAGGGCTGGCAACCGAGCCGATTAAAGGCTGGCGGCTCTCTCTTTTCATTTCCATTTTCTATTCTAGCGGTTAGAGGTATTTTGCGCCGTATCATTCCTGGACTTTATCAGAAGATTTATACCTATTACTTAAGGCGCTTTTTACGCGTCCATAAAGCAGACGCCTTCTTAGCGAATTACGGTCCTTTAGGCACTAATATCTACGAGGCGTGCCTCGCTGAAGGCATTCCTTACTCTGTCGTCTTTTTAGGATTCGATGCAGCAGAAAAAAAGACTTTAGCGACTTATGGTGCGCGTTACGCCCTCAGTTTACCGCGTGCGAAAGCCATCATTTGTGTGGCTGAATCCATGAGAGCGAACTTGGAAGAAATCGCCGGTCCATTACCGAATTTACATGTGATTCCTTGCGGCGTCGATACGTCAAGGTTCATCCCTGGTACTCCGAAAGTTGGATTCAACGTTATTTCAGTCGCACGTTTTGCAGAGAAAAAAGGATCCTTGAAAAGCATTCAAGCCTTTGAGATTTTGTTGCGTGATTTTCCCGATTCGCAATTACGCATGATAGGCGATGGCCCCTTGTGGGAAGAAGCGAAAGCGTATGTTTCTACGCAAGGTCTCTCTGATAATATTCATTTCCTAGGAGCGATGGGGCAATCTGACTACCTGCCCTTATTACAGGAATCTAACGTCTTCATTCAGCATTCGGTCTTAACGCCTAGCGGGGATTCCGAGGGAACTCCGGTAGCCATTTTAGAAGCCTCTGCTTGCGGATTAGCTATCTGTTCTACTAGACACGCCGGTATTCCGGAAGCGGTCATCGAGGGTAAAACGGGGCTTTTGGTGGATGAACACGATGTGGAGGGAATGGCTGCTGCACTAAAATCCTTAGCCTTAGATTCCGAGGCGACGCGTGCCTATGGTGTCGCTGCACGTAAACACATGGAGGAGGCTTATGACGTGGTAAAGCTATCCGCGAAAATCAAAGGTCTTCTCGTATAAAGAATGCCCCGCAAAATCGTATTTTTGTAAATTACATTCAAAACAAGGCATGGGGATCGTCATTCGACAAAGTTTAAAGGGTTCAATCGTTACCTATTTGGGAACGGCGATTGGGACTTTTAACGTGATCTTCCTGTACAATAAGTTTCTTTCGCAGGAGCAGGTGGGCTTGATTGCCGGTGCTTTGGTCAGCATTCCCCTTATTTTTGCTTCGTTTACTCAGCTGGGAATTCCGCACATTGCGGTGCGTTTTTTCCCGCACTTCGATGATCCGGCGAATGGACATAAAGGGTTTTTCACCTTTCTGCTCGTCGCGCCGCTATTCGGTTTAACTCTTTTTGTGTTAGGATATTTAGCCTTAAAACCACTGTTTTTCGAGGCATATGGGACGAATTCGCCGCTTTTACCCCAGTATTTCTATTACATTATTCCGCTAACAGCTAGTTACCTCTATATGAGTGTGCTCGAAGCCTATGCCCGAGTGCATCTGCGCATTGTGGTGCCGGCGATTATCCGGGAATTGTATCTACGGGTTTCGAATGGGGTTTTAGTCATTGCTTTTGCTCTCGGCTATTTGACATTCAATCAGTTGATTTTAGCGATTACGCTTTCCTATGTAGTCGCTGTCGCGGGCTTATTAGCCTATATTAAGCAGCTGAAGCGCTTTTATACCAAAGTAGATTTTTCGTTTTTACGCACCCCAGTTTTTAAAGAAATGCTATCGTATGGTGGCTGGGTGATTTTAGCGGGGGCGAGTTTTACGCTGATTCAGCACATCGAAAAGATTATGTTACCAGCCTATATGGGCGGTTTGAGCACGACGGCGATTTTTGACATTAATTCCCGGATGGCAATCATGATTTCGATTCCTCGGAATGTCATTGCGGCGATTGCGGCGCCCATTTTAGCCCAGGCTTGGAACCGGAATGACCGCGAAAATATTCAGGATATTTACCAAAAATCGTCCCTAAATCTCTTGCTCATCGGCTGCGTTTTATTCCTGTTGATCTGGTGTAATTTGGACTTCATCTACACCATCATTCCACGCCACGAAATCTACGAAGCAGGCCGCTGGGTAGTTCTAATGGTGGGCTTAAGCAAGATCATCGATATGGGAACGGGCCTGAATTCAGAGGTATTGATTAACTCCAAATACTACCGTTACGACCTCCTCTTCTACATCATTCTCGCGGTAGGTTTAGTGGTTGGTAATTTGATTCTGATTCCTATTTATTCTTATAACGGTGCTGCTCTAGCTTCCTTATTAGCTTTGGCTGGCTATAATGTATTGAAATTTGGCTTTATCTGGTGGAAACTAGACCTACAACCGTTTGATGTTAGATCCCTGGGGATTCTAATCGTTAGCGTGTTGATCTACTTCGTTGTTTCCCAAATCCCGGTCATCGAAGGCAGCCCTGTGATAGCTTGGCTACTAAATGTGGGAATTCGAAGTGCCGCGATAGGTGGATTATTTATCCTAGCCGTCACGAAATTCAAGCTATCTCCTGACATCAGCGAGCTAGTTACTAATTGGTTTAAGAAATGAAAATAATGTCCCTGGCCGGTGGCCTGCCTCACTATTATAACCTAGTCCTAAACAAATTGCAACGCGATTATGGGGTGGAGGTTTGCGTAGTGGTGCCCACAGAAAAAGGGGCTACGCTGGGCGCTGGGGTGTATACGTCGGACAAAGGCATCGAATTCAAGGTTTTCCGTCGCGAGGAATATACGACCTATTATGGAAAGAAGTTTTTCCGCGGGTTGAAGGAATTGATTTTGGCAGAAAAACCAGACGTCTTAATGGTCAACTGGCCCTACCAAGCCTCTTTTGTCTTTTACCCCGGCTGGTACCGTTTCTTGCGCAAGCACAAAGTGGCGCTTATTTCCAAAGAGATTCCCTTCCAAGTTCCTCATTACGACAACGCCATCTCCTATTATTTACAAGGCGGCGGTGTAACGGAAAACAACCAAGCGCACCAATCGAATCCCTCTCTTTTGGCCCGATTAAAATTCTTCATCGTGCGCGAAACGAGAAAGCGTTTCTCCAACCTGGTAGACGCCCACATCAATTATTTAGAGGAGGCCGTTGCTTTACACGGAAGCTATGGCGTTCCGGCTGAGAAAGTATTTATCACGGCGAATTCCCCAGACACCGATGCGCTTTTACATACTGCGAACGAATTAAAAGACGTTGCCGCTAATCCATTCCGACTTTTGCATATCGGACGTCTGGTCAAATGGAAACAAGTCGATTTATTGATCGAAGCGACAATTGCTTTACGTGCGAAATACCCGCAGACCGAATTAAGTATTGTAGGTGACGGGCCGGAGCTGGAACCTTTAAGAGCGCAGGCTTCAGGACACGATTTCATCCAGTTTCATGGCGGTATTTATGACCCCAAAGAACTAGGTAAAATCACCTGCGAATCGGGAATCTATGTCTTAGCCGGCATGGGTGGATTGTCTATTAATGAGGCGATGTGTTTCTCGAAACCCGTCGTTTGTTCCGTGGCAGATGGCACCGAAAAACGCTTAGTACGGGAGGGAAACAATGGACATTATTTTGAATCGGGCTCTTTAGAAAGTCTGCAAGAGGTAATTGAAAAGCTTTTTTCAAATCCAGAGATGATTACGAAGATGGGCCAAAGGTCTAGGGAGATTATTGAAAAGGAGATAAATATACATTCGGTGCTGGGGAATTACATGGAGGCGTTTAGGGGGGCGATGGGGCGGGAATTAGTCAAATCCAGTATCTAAATGGGGATTAAAAGAATGAAAATATTAATTTTAAATCTTTTATATTTTATTTCAATTTCCTCCTTAGGACAGCAAGACTGCAATAAACTACAATCAAATTTTAACAATTTCAACGAAGCCTTAAGTAAAATCAAAAGCACAAAGTTTATTTTTACTGAAAAAATTAACACCTCAAAAAGCTCTTGGATAAGGAGTGCATCCTATTTTAGTTGCGACAATAAAAATGGTTATTTTATAATCAGAACAGATAAACAAATCTATATACACAAAGACCTCCCTATACGTGTTTGGAACAACTTTAAAAATACAAATTCGTATGGAAGTTTTTATAACCTAAAAATCAAAAATAGGTATCAATTATCAGTGAATTAGTAGACTATTTTTATGTAATTTAATTGGCAAATTTAAAGTAACATAGGCTTTAAAAGCAATGTAATGAAAGAATTAAAAGAGATAATTGACGAATGTAATCTTACATTTAAAAATGTAAAACAGAATTACAAAACCGAATATGATTTTGAGTTTAACCGAGAAAAAGAATGGTTAAAAAACTTAGAGGATAAAACACACCGGTTAACTGGAAGTGTTAAATCAGATATCGATTATGTAATTTCAAAACTAAAATCACCTAACTATCTATTTTCCGCTAATGACAGTTCGAAACTTTCAACTTTTGTAAGTCAAATCAATGGGATTGTAAGAATTGCTAATCGAATAAATAATTTTAAAGAGGGTGCGGAACTTGATAATGGAAGACTGCTAGTACTTTTTGATTTGTTTAACACAATAAAAAGGACAAATAAATTTTCTGAATTGAACTTTGGCTTGAACAAAAATTTAAATTCATTTATTGTTCATTTATTTTCAATAATCAAACACTGTCAAAATCCGAATCAATTTCCAGTGTATTATAAATATTGGAAAAATATTCTAGGAGAAGTCCTTAAGAAAAAAGATGATTATGATAGTTTATGTGAATTCTATAAAACTTTTGATAATCCAAAACATGTAAGCCTAGGAGCTTATATGGGGGCAATTGGAACTATACTCGCTCATAAATTAAGTAAGTCAAATATTATCAAAGAGGAAAATGACAAAAATTACAAATACATAAAAAGCAAGATTCTAAATATTCATTACTTTGATTTAATTATTGGCTATATGCGAAAGCCAAACTACTTTATAATTGGCTCAAAATATGGAGAGAATAATGATATAGATATGTTTCAACAAATGAGGGCAGATCAAGTTATATCAGTCGGATTTGCCTCACATTTAGATTTGAATGACTTCTATTTATCAGATGAAAATGAAATCATCGAATATTTAAAAGAAGGGAATGAAAGTCAAAGTTCAATCAATGCATTAAAACACTTTCTAGGCATTAAGATAGGTGACAAAATTGCGGTTAAAGCAAGTGGGTCACCTAAAGGAAATAAAGGATTCTTATCTATTGTTGGCATTTGTGAGGTTGTTGCAAACGAGGAGGGTAAGGTTTATAGCTATGACCAAAATAATCTTGGTCATAGAATTAATGTAAAATATTTAGAGGCTCCTATTTATAGAGAATATGAACTAGGAGGTTATGGATCAACTGTTCATCATTTATCCAAAATAGAACACATTGACCTTATTTTTGGAGACACAAAATCATTAAGTGCTTTCGAAAAAGTTAAATCTCAATTTGAAAGACACATATTTGATTCATTTATAGACAATTTGAGGGAAATTCTAAAGCGAATGACTATTTCAATAAATGACGAAAGAGTTGTTTTCAGTGTCAGGGAAAAAAGCTTGAATTTTACAGTGGGACAGAGATATTGCTTTAACCTATACGCATCAGAAAGTAGAGGCAATTTCGGGGTAATATCAAAGAATCCATTACATGAAAAAAGTGAACCTTTTAATGGTGGAACTCCACCACCATTTTACAACTATTTAGAAACGCTTAATCCCACCCCATCAGAATGGGAATCTATAATCGAATCGATAAAAGAAGAATTATCACGCTCTTCGAGATCAGGCTATAGAAAATATAATAATATTGAATTTGAAAACTACGTTTTCGAAAATAATGAACCAATAACCTACAATCATATGAATTTTCCTCTAAACACAATTCTTTACGGCCCACCCGGCACCGGTAAAACATACCATACAATTTTGAGGGCTGCAGAAATTATTGAAAACAAGAAAATCGATTCATATCAAGAGGCATTGCAGGTTTTCAATGATAATCTTCATAATAGGATTGAATTTATCACATTCCATCAAAACTATAGTTATGAGGACTTTATTCAAGGATTAAGACCTGAAACGGACAATAAATCTTCCTTAACTTTTGATAAGAAAGATGGTGTATTTAAACGAATTGCAGATAAAGCAAAACAAAATTCGTACTTCATTCCAGTAGGAACAACATTAAAAGACTATAGAGTAATTAAGTCTAATGATGATATTGTTGAACTATTTTCTGAAAAAACAAAGTCTGTTAGGTACGTACCTTATCAATTAATTATTGATTTGTATGAGGGTATTAAGTCAAACAAAATCACTCTTGATGATATTAAAAAGAGAAAAGATCTTGACCTGCCACATTTGATTAATAGTAGTGTAGAAAAATACTATTTTGGAATAGAGGGTACTTTATACAATATCTGTGAATATTTAATTGAAAATGAACAATCGAACAGCCAATTAAACTACGTCATAATAATAGATGAAATTAATCGAGCTAATATTTCGCGTGTTTTCGGAGAACTTATCACGTTAATTGAACCAGATAAAAGATCTCATGGGGATATTCCACTTGAAGTAAAACTACCGTCAGGAGATCATTTTGTGGTTCCATCTAATCTTTACATAATAGGAACGATGAATACTGCTGATAAATCTATTGCATTACTAGACATTGCGCTAAGAAGACGTTTTGAATTTGAATCAATGTACCCGATGTATGAAATTGAAGGTGCTGAAATCTACGATAAGGATATATTACTCAAATTAAATGAGCAAATAATAAAATCTAAAGGCCATGACTTCCAAATTGGACATGCTTATTTTATGGGTGAAAATAAAGATTTAGTACAGAGAATGAATAAAAAAGTAATTCCTCTTCTTTTAGAATACTTTATGAATGATGATAAAGAAGTAAAAGGAATATTATACAATGCAGGTCTTCAAATAGTTGAAAATTCTTGGCCATTAAAAATTTCCGGGAAACGTGTTTAATCTATTTGAATATCAAAACAAGATAGTCATCAAAGATAATTTTGATGGTCTAGAAAGTTTTTTAGATGAAATTTGGGCAAACCGTGAAAAGAATTCTTTTTATACAGAAAACTTTGAGGAGAAAATCGAATCGCAAAGATTTATCGAATTTATTCATAAATCGAACGAATTAAAATCAAATAAATACGTTGGTGTAATTAACTATAATGGCAATAAAATTAATCTTTTGCCTAAAATTTTCTTCGACTCAGGAAAAGAATATAAACCTGAAGAAGTAAATCAAATACAAAACCACATTTTATGGTGGTTGAGCTATTGTAAGAAAATCAAATTCCCTAATTACCAAGCTCCACTTGGCAGCACAAAAAGTGATTTTTTTGAAGTCCTAATTTACTTATTCTCGAAATACACTAGAGAACTATTGAGCAATTCTATTTACCAACAATACGAGGAGGTAAATAAAGAATTAACGTTCATGAAAGGCCGCTTAAATATAAATGAATATATAAATGAAAACATCAGTAAAGGCCGATGGCATCAGTTAAACTGCACATTTGATGCATTTATATTTGACAATGAATTTAACCGGATAATTAAATATGTCTCAAATTTATTAATCAATGCGTCATCTAGCTCAGATAACAAAAAGAATTTAAGGGAAATTTTGTTTATACTGGACGAGGTAACTGACGAAAAAGCTAGTGCTGAGCAGTGCGAAAAAATGACATTTAACCCAATGTTTGGGGAATTTGAAATAGTTAGAGATTACTGCAAATTATTCCTCTCAAATAGCATATCTTTTGACCATAAAAATGGCTTAAAACTCTTCGCTTTCCTACTTCCGATGGAGTATATCTTCGAAGATTTCATTTTTGGTTTTATCCAAAAGGAGATTCCATTAATAGAAGCAAAAGCTCAACGCAGCGATATATATCTTGATGAATCAAAATCCTTTAACCTCAAACCAGATTTATTTTTAAAAACTAAATTTAAATCTCTTATAGCGGACACTAAATATAAAATTGTCTACTCTGACGAAAAAGATCCTAAAAAAGGAATTTCTCAAAATGATATCTATCAAATGCTTGCCTATGCGATTCGTTTTGAAGTTGATGAAATAATTCTTTTTTATCCCGACACCATAAAACATAATCAAGAGAATTCAACTGAAATACTCATTAAAGACTCTTTAGCTAACAATAAAGAGATTTCAATCAAAGCATTTCAATTACCGATTATTAACATTAGCCTCTTGAATAAGGAACTAAATACAAAAACTAACCTGAAAGAACTTTTCGAGACTACAAAAACTGAATTGAAAGATAAACTAGAAAAAATACTTGATCTAAAGGCATTTGAATAAAAATTCATAAAACTCTTCGAATTAAATTAAGCTCAAATCAATATATCTTAGGTTATTCTCTACTCTATACTCTCAAATCTCTAATCTAAAATCCGTAATTTTAAGTTTATAAATCAGTAATAATGAAAGTAATCCAAGTAGTCGGCGCGCGCCCCAATTTCATGAAAGTAGCACCGCTACATCGTGCGATCCAAAAGTTAACCGGATGGACATCGAAGATCGTTCATACGGGTCAGCATTTTGACGCTAAGATGAGTGATGTGTTTTTTACGCAACTGGAATTACCTACACCGGATTTCTTCCTCGGAATTGGGGGTGGAAGCCACACGGAAGTGACTGCCAAGATTATGGTCGCTTTTGAGAAAATTGTAGAAGCGGAACAACCAGACTTGATTATTGTGGTGGGAGATGTTACTTCGACTTTGGCCTGTACTTTAGTAGCCATCAAAATGGGTATCAAAGTCGCTCACGTGGAAGCTGGATTACGCAGTTTTGACCGCACTATGCCGGAAGAGCTGAACCGTATCTTGACGGATAGCGTGGCGGATTATTTGTTTGTGACAGAGGAAAGCGGTTTACAACACTTGAAAAATGAAGGAGTGGCAGATGAGCGTGTATTTTTCTCCGGCAATGTGATGATTGACTCGCTGGTGCGCTACCAAGAGAAAGCGAAAACCACCACTATCTTAGTAGACCTCGGCCTACGGACTTCGGACTCCGGACTATCGACTGCCGACTCCCCACTGACCACTGCCGACTATATCGTCATGACCATGCACCGCCCAGCGAATGTGGATACGAAAGAAGGACTTGAGTCCATTCTAGAGTTAATTGAATTAAGCAGCAAGGACACGAAAATCATTTTTCCTATCCACCCGAGAACTCGGGCGCACATGGAGAAATTTGGCTTAGCGGAGCGATTAGATCAGGCGCAAAACTTGATTATGACGGAGCCTTTGGGCTATTTAGAATTCATTCAATTGATGTCCAATGCGACGGCGATCTTAACCGATTCAGGCGGCATTCAAGAGGAAACAACCTATTTAGGAGTCCCTTGTTTAACTTTCCGCGATTCGACGGAACGTCCGATCACCGTGACTTTAGGTACAAACCAATTATTATCCGATTTAGATCCAAAGAAAACCTATGCAGCCTTGCAAGAGATATTGGCTGGCAAGGTGAAGAAAGGGAGTATTCCTCCGCTTTGGGATGGTAAGGCAGCCGAAAGAATAGCCGCTCAACTAGCTGAAATTTTTGCATAATGTCTGCCAAAAAGCTACATATCGTCCTCCTCTCCTACCACGACAGCAATGGCGGGGCTGGGATTGCGGCGGGCAGACTGAAAGTAGCTTTGGAAAAAGAGGGCCATCAAGTCGACTACCTTGTGAGAGAAAAAGGGAGCACTTCCAGCGCCCTAAAATTCGGCAATGGCCTGATTTCTTGGTTGAAATTCATCGCTGAGCGCTTGTTCTTTCTGCGATTCGAAAAAGACAAATCGATTCGATTCCTATTCAATCCGGGCGTTTTTGGGAGTGATATTTCGAAGCATCCGCTGATCCAACAGGCAGATATTGTCCATTTGCATTGGGTGAATTTTGGTTTCTTATCTGTGAGCAATATTACTCAACTGACTAGACTAAATAAACCAGTTTTCTGGACCTTGCACGATATGTGGGCCTTTACCGGAGGCTGTCACCACAGCGGTGCTTGCGAGCATTTTCAACAAAGCTGTGGGGATTGCAAATTCTTGAAAAATCCGAATCCGACTGATCTTTCACACCGAATGTGGGAGGCTAAGAAAACTGGGTTTGCGGAGAAAAACCTACATATCATCACTTGCAGCGATTGGCTAGGAAATAGAGCGAGACAAAGTAGCATCTTAGGAGGTCATGATATCAAAACCATCCCGAATGCAATTGATACGGAATTCTTCTCGCCTAATGCATCTAGCTTGGGATTAGATCCGAACAAGAAATATGTCCTTTTCGTTGCCATGCGTGTCAATGCGCCGGCAAAAGGATTTCATCTTTTGAAAGAGGCCTTGCAATATTTGGATGCTGCTACCACTGAACTTCTGATTGTGGGTGGAGAGATGGCGGAAGAATTACCTTTGAAAGCGCATAATTTCGGGCAGATTTCAGACCCAGCTCGAATGCGTAATATCTATGCCGCGGCAGATGTGTTTGTCACTCCCTCTTTGGAAGAAAACTTACCCAATACAATTATGGAAGCGATGGCTTGTGGCACAGCCTGCGTCGGATTCGAAGTGGGAGGAATTCCGGAGATGATTGAACACGAAGTGACTGGCTATGTGGCCCCGGCATTTGACCCAGCAGATTTGGCAAAAGGCATAAAATGGTGTCTCGAGTCTACTTCCGCTGGAACAAAATCTAGGGAACGCGCGCTACAATTATACGACCAAACTACCGTTGCCCAACAACACCTCGCCTATTATGCCCAAGCTTAGTATCATCACCATCACCTACCAGGCAGAGGCCTATATCGAACGCACCTTAAAAAGTGTATTCGAACAAGGTTGTGCGGAGGAAATCGATTATATCGTGGTGGATGGGGCGTCGAAAGACCGTACCCTAGCCATTATTGAGGCAAATAAGGCCCAGATTAATCAACTCATTTCTGAGAAAGACAAGGGAATTTACGATGCGATGAATAAGGGGATGCAACTCGCCAAAGGGGATTATATCCTGTTTTTGAATGCGGGCGATACATTTGCGTCTTCATCGACTTTGAAAAATATCTTACGAGAACTGGGAGAAAATCCGGATGTCCTGTACGGCGAGGCAGTTTTTGTAAATAACGACGGTGAATCTTTAGGCTTGCGCAGTGAGGTGACACCACATCGTTTGCCCTTTAATTTAACTTGGCGGAACTTTCGTTTCGGCATGTTAGTTTGCCACCAGGCTTTCATTGCGAAGCGTAGCATTGCTCCCTTATTTAATCTGGAATATCGCTTAAGTTCTGATATCGATTGGGAGATACAAGTATTGAAAAAAAGCCAGCACATTTTGAAATCCGCCACTCCCATTTGCACCTATTTGATGGGAGGCGCTTCTGTGCAAAATTTGAAGAGATCCTGGGAAGAAAGATACCAAGTATTGAGATCGCATTTTGGCTTACTACCTAATTTAATCAACCACTTGGTAATCATTACCAGAGGATTGATTTTTGCCTTGAAGAAACGAGGTAAGTATTGGTAAATACTGCTATATTTGTTTCTATGAGATTTCGTTTAACCCTCCTTTTTCTCGCGATTACCTTTGTCAACTTTGGACAAAAATTCCGCTTTAATTCGGGTGTGGGAACCTCCCTCATTTCGTGGCACGAACAACAAATGACCTTGGATTTCGCCGCGGAAATCTCTTTCCAAAATCCTGAAAAAAATCGCAAAACATTCATCGCCTTAAAAACGATGGGTAATCTCACTGGAACAGCGATCGATCGACAAACCTACACGTTCATCGAACCTCCGATGAACAATTTCAATCAACCAATTCAACCTAATGAAGTATTGCAGGCTGGCTACCGAGGTGGAGAAGCGGAAGCTGGCGTTATTTGGAATACTCACAAGAACAAAAAGCAGGTCCACCTAACACCCCTACTAAGTTTTTACAGTCGATCATTAGCCAGAAAAATCAGCTCCCTAAAGTCTGAATATATCGAGGAGGAAAAATATTCGTTGCACGGGATTAGTGCTGGCGCAGGCCTTATTATCCCAGGTAAAACGGCTGTAACCATACAAGCACAAGTATTTGAACCATTGTATGAGGAAGTAACCTTATACGGCCGCTACGTGGGCGTTCCTTACCAATCTTTAGTCTCTGATAAGCACTTGAATTTCAAGGCTAAAATACAAGTAATTAAAGGTAAATTCGGTTGGACATTGAACTTAGAAACACTCAATTTAGGTGGGGCAGAAAATCCAAAATCAAAATCGATCAAAGCTTCTCAAGCGATTATTCCCTCTACCTTACTAACCTATTTCTTCTAACATGAAGAAATTCATTCTGCTCCTTTTCTGCCTTCCAGTTTTGGCCCAAAAAGACTCAACGAAAGTCCTCGAGGAAGTAAAAGTCTATGTGTTTGAGCAAAAACGAAGTGCACTTACTACCCCAGATGCCTTTGTACGGAGTGCAGATCTTCAGCGTTATAGCTCAACTCAGTTTGTATCCACGCTTAATTCAATGGCAGGTATTCGGATGGAAGAAAGATCTCCAGGTAGTTACCGAATTGCGATAAGAGGTAGCTCACTTAGGGCACCCTTTGGCGTTCGAAATACCAAAGTCTACTGGAATCAGATTCCTTTCACAGATGCCGGGAATAACACCTATATCTCCTTATTAGAACCCGCATTGTTTTCGAACTTAACCATCACGAAAGGCCCATCAGCTGGAATTTATGGAGCAGGAACTGGAGGAGCTCTACTATTTGAAAGTGAACCAAGTGGAAATGCCTTGAGTGCGGAGACGGTTTACCATTCCTTAGGGGGAATGAAAACGGCCATCGATTTATCCGCTGAAAATCATCGACTCTACGCCTCCTTTAATCAGCAAGAGGGTTACCGAGCACAATCTGCGATGAAGAAGCAATGGATTTCCTACGAATTCCACCACAGCTTTGCGAAAGATCTCAATTTAGATCTAAGCACCTATTATGTTGATCTAGCCTACCAAACTCCGGGTGGCCTGACAAAAGCCCAATACCTTGCGAATCCTCAGCAGGCTAGACCTGCGGCAGGCGCTTTCAAGAGTGCGCAACAGCAAGGGGCGACCTTTAAAATAAAAAGTTATGGCTTAAGTGCTCGGGCATCTCAAGTGCTGAATAACCTATGGGCTTGGGATTTGAGTCAGGCACTACAGGTAAACGATATCGAAAATCCGACGATACGGAATTATGAAGTTCGCCATGAACCCAATTATTCCACGCGCGGAGTACTCCACAGAAAAGGAGTTATTAACAGCGACCTGGGATTTGAATACCAAAATGGCCAGATGAATAGTTCGACTTTTGGGAATCGAAACAGTGTAAAAGACACCTTGCAACTGAACCAAAATACCCATGTCCAGCAAGGTAGTTTGTTCCTGCAAAATGAATATGCCGGGTTGGCGAATTGGCTCTTCACTTTCTCTGGTAGCTTGAGCAGCTATTGGACGGAGTATATCGGGAACGAAGCCATCTTCTCCCCACGTTTGGCGGTTCTACGTAAATTAGGGGCGCATCAGAGTATTGTTGCCAAAGTAGCACATGGCTATTCACCTCCCAGCATTAGTGAATTACGACCGTCGACAGGGGAAATTAATCTTGAATTAAAAGCAGAGAAAGGCTGGAACCACGAAATCACTTACCGAGGTAAATACACGAAATTCAACTGGGATTTGAGCGTATATCAATTTAATCTGGACGAAACCATCGTGTTAAGAAGAGCGGCTGATGGATCAGATTATTTTACGAACGCTGGTTCTACGACCCAACAAGGTTTGGAACTTATTAGCACCTGGATGATCCACCCTACTTTGACATTAGAACAATCGCATACTTGGCAAAACTTCCGATTTGCGAATGGGAATTTCTTAACGGGAACGACTCCTTACCAACAGGCAACTACACTGGTTTGGCGACACCCATTAGGTATAAGTCTGGTTCAAAATTTTCAATTCGTGGATTACCAATTCTTGAATGATGCTAATACGGAGCAAATGGGCTCCTATCGACTTTGGAATACAAAAATAAGTTATGCGCAAAAGCGCTGGACACTTTGGGCAGCGGTTGATAATCTAGGAGATGAGCGTTATTCCTCCGGACCAGATTTAAACGCTACAGGAGGGCGCTTTTATAATCCTTCTCCGGGTCGAAACTTTCACATTGGACTTCAACTTAACCTAGCCTACTCGCGTTAAGTCGCTCCATTAATTCCGCTAAATGGGAATCACTCACTGCGATTTCGTAATTACCGATTTTAATGCGTTGCTGCTTAATCGATTCGATCTTCTGAAGATTCACGATAAATGATTTGTGCACGCGCATGAAACCATGTGGCATGACTTTAGCCTCTACACTTTTCATTGTTTGTTTGGTCAAAATAGGAAAACGCTCTCCCTCCACATAAATCTTCACATAATCTTTCAAACCCTCCACATGTGTCACCATGGGAATCGAAATTCGTACGAGTGAATATTCCACATTCACAAAAAAGAAGTCCTCTAGAGGCTCCTTTTCAACCACCGTTTTACCTACAAAAATATGATACGCCTTATTTGCACTTAAGGCAAACCGATCTAAACTCACCGGTTTCATTAAGTAGTCTACAGCGTCCAGATTATAACTTTCCACTGCATAATTCGCATAAGCAGTCACGAAAATCACGAGAGGTTTTACGGCCAAAGAAGACAAGAACGACGTCCCTAACAAACCCGGCATTTGAATATCCAAGAACAACAAATCAACCTGCTCCTTTTGCAGCACCTCCATCGCCTCGAACGCATTCGAACAAGAACCCACTAGATTCAAAAATGGAATCTGCTTCACATTTTCCTCCAGTAATTTACGTCCCATTACCTCGTCGTCTACGACAACGCAATTCATCTTTACCATCTTATTTCAATGTTAAGTGTAGATCCACGGAGAAATTCACGTCGTCCTCTTCAATGACTAATTCGTGTTTTTTCGGATATAATAATTCCAAACGTCGCTTCACATTCTTCAACCCAATTCCTGAACTAGGGTCTTTAAAAACCTGTTCTTCTTTTCCCTTTTTATTCTTAACCTGAAAATGCAAACCGTGATCTGTCGTTTCTAGGGTAACATAGATAAACGGCTTATCCACTAAACCCACGCCATGTTTTACCGCATTTTCCACAAAAGGGATTAATAACATTGGCTCAATTAAATGGCCTGCTCCATCCCCATTCACTTGGAATTTAAAATCAACATTCCCGTCAAAGCGCATTTTTTGGAGATCAATATAATTCTCTAAATAGGCAAATTCATTAGTCAATGGAACCATTGTTTGGTCCGAATCATACAACATATAGCGCATCAAAGAAGACAAACGCATCGTTACATCTTCTGCTTTTTCAGAGGCTTTGGTCCTGATCAAATACACAATACTATTCAGGATATTAAAGATAAAATGCGGACTAATCTGAGAGCGCAAAAACGCTAACTCTGATTTCAGCTGCTCATTTTTCTGTTCTTCCTTGTTCGCATCTTGCTCTAAAAACTCTAACAATAAACCATAAGCAGACGCAATCGCAGAAACCATGATGAGCGGGAAAGCGCCCAAAATCTCCGGTGCAGTACCATGCTCATGTTCAAATTCTAAGAACAAGTGGTGGAACAACATTTGGACTAAAAAGAACGCCACATTTGTTAGTATTAAACTAGCAAAGAAGAACCAAATGCCTTTCTTTTTAAAAACAAAAGGAATCAAAAGTAGCGTAATCACATAGAACAACGGCATCACAGTAATCAGCTCCACCCAGATATGCTCGGAAAACTCTGGATTATCATGCGGATGCGGATGTGATACCTCGTGCGTTTGATGGACAGGACTTAATAGAGGTAAACCCACCCACATTCCCCAAAGAATCAGGTTAAACAACACCTGAAAGGTGCGCTTCGTTTTCCTAGAATTAATAACCTGCCACATAGCACAAATGATTTTTACAAATCTAGCCAAATAAGTGGAATCCACCTGCTCCCCTCATCGATAGAATAAGACCGTTAATCTTCAAATACAGCCCATGCATCTAATTAGAAATATCGAAACGTTATAATTTGTACATTCGTAAAAAATAAAACAAAATATGAAACATTCAATTCGCCTTGCATTGTTGTTGTTCATTGGATTTCAATCTTTTGGCCAAGAAACGGTATTCAAAATAAAAAAAGACACATCATCTTCTTCCATGAAGACGCTTTTCAAACCGCATAAACTGACGTCTATCGGTTTATCACTACAATCTCAAATGCTTTTCGGCAAAGGTGGTCCAGAACGTTCCATGGGATTTCAAGTTCATTTGAACAACAAATTATCTCTAGGTATTGCTTCTTTTAATTCGAATCCACGCAATGATGACCCGAATCGCTATGCTGATGAACCACGTCGTCGATTTAATGCTTTGACGATGGAAATCACACCTATGGCTAATAAGGTGTTTCATTTAAGTTTCCCTCTAGCTATTGGACGTATTCAGGAGGAGGCTCCGCTTTATAACTACACACACAGTTATATGAGTTCGATGCCACAGCCAGGACCGGGATTTGGTGGTAACTGGGGCCGAAATGATCCTTACAGAAATGGCCCACGTGCTTTAGGTGTGCAACCAGGTATTAACCTTGAAGTCAATCTATTTAAATACGTAAAAGTGTTCGGTGGTGCTAATTACCGCTTAGCTTTTGGGGAAGAGAAAACAGACGGAATGTCAAGAGCAGCTGGTACGATTGGGGTGAAAGTGGGGGTTTTTGACAAACGCATTCGCTCCGCGAATGCTCATTAGATAATAGAGTAGAGATTTAAAGCATAGAGCACAAAGATTAAAGTATAGAGTTGGAATCCGCTCCGCGGATACATTTATGAAATGTGTTGCTAATAATCATAAAAAAAGGGGATCAAATTGATCCCCTTTTTTTATGATTTCATGATACAAGGCTATTTTTGTTTTATCCCTTGGCCGTTAAATTTATCTGTAACCAAATGGTTACTTTCATCCATTCTAGACAATTTAATACCATCATCCTTTAGTCCGCTATTTCTAGAATAAATGGGTTCGACTAATATTTTACCTGAGGAATTTATAAGGCCATATCGGTTTTCTTTTTTTATTATGGCCACTTTTGATTTATTAAAATCTCCTCCTATTTCAATTTTATGAGTTAAAGGATCTAAGATCACTTTTCCTGTTTTATCCATTAGACCGTGCTGAAATCGCTTAACACCCTCAATAACCACCACACCAAACTGAAATTTATCCCAAAGTGTATAGTTATTCTGAGGCTTAATAATTGTTTTACCTGTATAATCTATGACACCGTAAAGTCCATTTGCTGATGCGCGAACAACAATTAAACCCTCTGCTGGGTCTTTAAAGTCGCTATATTCACCCATAGGCACAATGATTTTGCCAGTTTTAGACAATAAGCCATAACTATAATCTCCCCTGTTATTATTATTTCCTACAACGACTAAACCGTTCCCAATATTAGTAGCATTATCGAACTCTTCATTGATGATGTAGTCGCCTTTTGTATTAATAACTTTCTTTTTGGATCTCCCATTAGGAGTTAATGCTTGCTCTCCTACTACAGCTAGGCCATCTATGAAATCTTGTGCTTGACCGAATTTTAAATCAATGACTATTTTACCAGATTTGTCGACATAACCACACTTAAGAGCACCGTCGACAATTTGCCTTTTAACTTGCCAATTTTGACTGTGAGCAAAGAGAGGTGTAAGTAGCATCAATGCTACATAAATCAGAGCTTGTGTTTTAGTACTTTTCATTTTCAATTGTTAATTGTTCATAATTGCAATGATATACATTACTAAGTAGAAAAATCAATCCAGGATTCATTTGTACCTATTTGGACAAAAAGGGCTAATCAACTTTTAATACCTTAGGTACATGAAAAAGATAATTATCCTATTGGTGATCCTATTACAATGCATGGAGCAGGGACATGCTCAAGATTCATCAGCTCCTGATTTGTCAGACCAAAGTAAACTCAATGAAATTTTAACGAAAAACGAATATATTATAGAGGCCGAATCTGGTGATTCTAGTGAAATAGTCATGTTAAATTTCATCGGATATCAAAATCTCGAAAAATTCAACTTACATGGGGTATATGACTATTATATTGCAACCATCGGTAAGAGCGACTCGTTATTTATTAAAAATAACAAACCAAAGTACGCTATAATTAAAGGGGATCTGTTAATCGATCCATCATTTGAACTAAAAGATCATAAAATTGATCGAATAGGTTATAAATACCAGGTATTGTCATATACTAGGCCGGAGATAGTAAAAGATACGCTAATAATATACAATTTCGTAAACAAAGAAAAATGGCTCCAACAGGGATTTTTAACGAGTGATTACAGAAGAAGAGCTTTGAATATTGCAGAAAATAAGGCGAAAGAAAAACTAGCCGAAAAGTTAAAAAAAGATTCTCTCGTAAATGACCGATTAAAAGAGTTCAAGAAAAAACTATTTCCAACGGATTCTTTGTACTTATTCAAAGTAAAATACAAAGTCATTTATGATCAAGAATTGAACTATAGCAGCGCTGAAAAAATATTTTCAGAGGGATTTGCCATTGGTAACACAAGGGATCTAAAAAATGCAGCTAAAGTGCCGGAATCCTCCTTTGGGAATGGCAACTGGGAAGTTGATTCCGTATGGTTTCACAAAGCAATCTCAAGGATTGATTTAGCCGAAAGCGATACTTTATTAACATTTATAGGCATTAATTTACCCTATGGCGTTTCTTATGACAAGGAAACCGCCGAGGTGGATAAAAATTTCAAAAGTTATTCAAAATACAATTCGATAGACTATTGGGCTAAAAAGATTGAAGAAAAATATTTCGGAAAATCGACTTTTGTCATGTCGTTAGTTCCATCTTCAAGGAATAGTATGTTAATGATGAATATCACCGAAATCGTGAGTCATGCTAATCCCGAATTAAGGGTAATAGCTTATGAAAACGAACTCCCTTTTTTCCAGAAATTGTCAGCAAATACAATCTCCTTTTTTGGTAAAGAATATGATACCAGAGTCGATAATCTAAATTTTAACTTCATCAACTTCTTACCATTTAAAGAGTATAGCCGAAATTCTCAAGCGTCTTCCTTTGTTCGACATTCAACTGGAGCCTATGGAACAACTGCTAAGTATACGAAACGCGGAGTAGCACTCGAAGCATTAAATGCTTTCCAAAGATTAGTAGGTAACATTGATGAAAAAATAGAAAACCAAAAAATTATAGATCAATTAACTAAAAAATATGGGGCTAGGTATGTAAATGAAGCCTTGAATGGGAATGTGGTCATCAATATGCCGGAAGACTTATTACCCATACCGTTAAAACTTTGGGAAATTTATAGCAGATCTACCTTTACAAATGGATTCAGCCTTTCACTTTATTCACTCCTAGATCGGAGTAAGAAACTATACATTAAGGTCGTAAATCACAAAGTAGCTAGTGTTTCTGTGAGGTAAATACAAAAACACCGAGTCTTAATCAGTAAAAAAGGGGATCAAATTGATCCCCTTTTTTAATACAAACTTTATTCTTTATAGAGTATAGATAATAGAGTAGAGAGTAAAGATTTAAAGCATAGAGCACAAAGAATAAAGTACAAAGTTAGAATCCGCTGCGCGGATACGTATGTGAAATGAGCTACACGAAATCATTAAAAAAGGGGATCGAATTGACCCCCTTTTTTAATACAAACTTTATACTTTGTGCTTTATTCTTTATGCTTTAAAAGTTCCTTTCACCTGCTTCTCTCTTACCTAACAACACCGCACCCACCATCGCCACAAAGAACAAGATAGATACCAGCTCAAAAGGTAACAAGTATTCAGAATACAAGACCTTTCCTAGGTTTTCAACCATACCCGTTTGGGACACAAATCCATCCGCTAAAGGAGTTTGGAAGTTATTTTGACGCACTAAAGCGATTAAAACCACTAATAAGGAGCCTGCAACTACTGAGCCTGCTAGTTTAGTCAAATTAGATTTAGATTCTGGTTGATTCTTGCGCAGATCAAACATCATGATCACGAAAAGGAATAAAACCATGATAGCTCCCGCGTAAACGATGATATTCACCGCCATCAAGAACTGTGCATTTAACAAAACGTAATGTCCTGAGATGCAAAAGAAAGTAAACACTAGGTACAAGACCGAGTGAATCGGGTTCTTTGCTAAAACGACCATTAAGGCGCTTAGTAAAGTTAAACCTGAAAGAAAATACCAAATATTAGAAATTTCCATAAGAATTTATTTCCAGCCCCCACGCAAATAGCGTTGGTCCATTTTTTCAACTAATTTATCTTTCCCGTAAATCACCTCATCGCGGCTACTGAACACAGGAACCATTTGATCGTGGCGTAAGAAGATCGCCTCTTTAGGGCAAGCCTCCTCGCAAAGACCACAGAAAATGCAACGAAGCATGTTGATCTCGTATACTTTGGCATACTTCTCTTCGCGGTACAATTTCTCTTCACCCTTCTTGCGCTCCTCAGCGACCATAGAAATAGCCTCCGCTGGACAAGCCACGGCACAAAGACCACAAGCCGTGCAACGTTCTGCCCCCTGCTCATCCTTCTTCAAGATGTGGTGACCGCGGTAAATCGGCCCTAAATAACGCGTTTGCTCTGGGTAACGAATGGTCACCGGTTTAGAGAAAAAGTGCTTTAACGTGGTCGCCATACCCCCTACGATGGCAGGAAGATACATACGTTCCGCTAAAGTCATTTCGCCTTGCTCGACTACCTTCGATCGGTTACTTAATTTCATATCGCTATGCTAATTTTTTCTTCACAAATAATTGATCGTACACCACGATTCCCGCGATGAAAACGACCACTCCACCGATTCCAATTAGAATCTGTTGGTCTAATAAAATACCTAATCCGGTTACCACCACATTAAACATCGCTAAAGGAATTAAGCCTGACCAGCCTAAGCCCATTAATTGATCGTAACGGAAACGGGGTAAT
Organism: Aquirufa esocilacus; assembly: GCF_042715595.1. Lineage (NCBI taxonomy): Bacteria > Pseudomonadati > Bacteroidota > Cytophagia > Cytophagales > Flectobacillaceae > Aquirufa > Aquirufa esocilacus. The sequence continues at coordinate 301,769 of NZ_JBBKXX010000003.1, forward strand.
GTCCAGCGTACCCACATAAAGATGAATACGAAGGCCAAAGCCTTTCCAATCAATGCTCCTGCTCCGATCAAAGTCGCTGCCGTAGCACCTAATTGAGCTGTTACAAAATCGATTCCTGGATAATCATAGCCACCAAAATAAAGCGTCGCCATCACTGCTCCTGAAATAAACATGTTGATGTATTCCGCGAACAAATAGAAGCCTAATTTCATAGAAGAATATTCCGTATGGTATCCCCCGATTAATTCAGTCTCACACTCCGGTAAGTCAAATGGCGTACGGTTACATTCAGCGAAGGCACAAATCAAGAAGATAATAAAGCCCATCGGTTGGTACAAGATGTTCCAGTGACCGTTTTGTTGCGCCTCCACGATTGCCTTGGTTGAAAGGGAACCTGTCATCATCAAAATCGCGATGATCGAAAGACCCATCGCTAATTCGTAAGAGATGTTTTGGGATGCAGCACGAATCGCGCCTAATAAAGAATACTTGTTATTAGATGCCCAGCCACCAATTAAGATGCCATAAACACCTAAAGAAACGATACCGAATACCCATAAAATACCAATGTTCACATCGATACCTTGTAAGTCAAATGTTACATCTCCGATCGTGATCGTGTCTCCAAAAGGAACCACCGCCGAAGTCATCAACGCCGTTAACATGGATAAACACGGGCCCATAATAAACAGCCACCTGTTAGAGTTCGCCGGGATGAAATCCTCCTTCATGAACATCTTCACCGCATCCGCTAAAGGCTGCAAAATCCCAAAGGGACCCGCTCTATCTGGTCCGATACGGTCTTGCATAAACGCCGCAATTTTACGCTCAAAATACGTTGAATAGGCTGCAATCCCCAAAGTGATCGCGAATACGATCCCTATGAAAGAAGCTTTGGCCAAAAATACTGAATCAAATAAGTCCATCTATTTCTTTTTAGATTTAGGTAAAGCAGGTTGAATGCCTACAAAACTACGGTCACGATCATCATTGATTTGCTTGTAATCGCGCGCCGCCTGTAACACTGGGAACGCTGGCTTAATCAAATTCGCACCATATTTATTCGCTGAGATCACCGAATGACGAGACACATTCGTCGGTCCTTCGATCACCCAATCAGACGTCTTTTTCTTGTCAAAACGACATCCATTACAAATGAAATCCGTTACTTCGCCCCACATGTTCTTGCGACCCGTCACGCGAATTACTTCCTCCCCTTTGTACCAGATCGTAGCTTTACCTGAACATTTCTCACACTCGCAATGCGCATCTACTGGCTTCGAGAACCATACACGGCTCTTGAAGCGGTAGGTTTTATCTGTCAAAGCGCCCACCGGACACACATCAATCACGTTACCAGAAAAGTCGTTATCAATCGCCTTCTCGATGTAGGTACTGATTTCCGCGTGATCTCCGCGGTGCATCACCCCGTGAACACGACCATCTGTGATTTGATCCGCTGTATACACGCAACGGTAGCACAAGATGCAACGGTTCATGTTCAGCTGAATGTTCGGACCTAAATCCGTCGGCTCAAACGTATTACGCTCTTCTACCGTACGCGTCGATGAAACACCGTGCTCGAAAGAGAAATCTTGCAAGTGACATTCACCCGCTTGGTCACACACTGGGCAATCCAATGGGTGATTTAATAACAAAAATTCCACGATGCCCTTGCGTGTTTCTAACACGTCTTCGTTCACCGTATTTTCCACGATCATCCCGTCTTGAACGGCTGTAATGCAGGCTGGAACTAATTTAGGCATCGGACGAGGATCTTTTTCAGAACCCGCTGTCACTTTCACTAAACAAGCACGGCATTTTCCACCTGAACCTTTCAAAGGCTCATAATAGCACATAGCTGGCGGAGCAACCTCAGGCCCGATCATGCGAGCTGCCTGCATGATGGTGGTTCCTGGTTCTACCTCAAGGGTGATATTATCTATCGTAACTTTCATATTCGTTAATTTCTGCCAAATTATTTTGTCCAACTAGCCCCCTTGCGCATAAATACCGCGCCTGGTTTTGTCGCTAATTCTGGGTGTTCAATATGCCACTCGAACTCATCGCGGAAATGGCGAATCGCCGCAGCCACTGGCCAAGACGCCGCATCCCCTAATGGACAAATCGTATTTCCTTCAATTTTCTTCGCTACATCGACTAACAAACCGATGTCTTCTTTGCGACCTTGACCGTGCTCGATGCGGTTTAATACCTTGTCCATCCAACCCGTACCTTCGCGGCATGGAGAACATTGTCCACACGACTCGTGGTGGTAGAACTTCGCAAACGTTAAGGTATTGTGAACGATACAAGCTGTCTCATCCATCACCACAAAACCACCTGAACCTAACATCGTACCGGTAGCAAAACCACCATCCGATAAAGATTCATAAGTCATCAAACGCTTCTCTCCAGCTGCTGTCGTCAAGATTAACTCGGCTGGCAAGATCGGCACAGACGAACCACCGGCTACGACTGCTTTTAATTTATGTCCATCGCGAATACCGCCGCACCATTCATCTGAGTAGATGAAATCTTCGACCGTAATTCCTAATGGGATCTCGTAAACACCTGGTTTCTTAATGTGACCAGAAGCCGAGATTAATTTCGTTCCTGTACTACGTCCTACACCAATCGCCGCATAGGCATCGCCACCGTTATTCACGATCCACGAAGTGGCTGCGATAGATTCTACGTTATTCACTACCGTAGGACATTGCCATAAACCTTTCACCGCTGGGAAAGGTGGCTTATTACGAGGATTACCTCGTTTACCTTCTAAGGATTCTAATAAAGCGGTTTCTTCTCCGCAGATATAAGCACCACCACCAGGTTGAACAAAAAGATCAAGATCGTAACCTGAACCTAAAATATTCTTACCTAATAATCCTTTATCGTACGCCTCTTGAATCGCTTTTTCAAGGATGTTGATCACATACATCAATTCGCCACGCACATAGATGTACGAGGTGTTTGCGCCTAGGGCAAACGAAGAAACAATCATTCCTTCGATCAAGGTATGTGGAGATTTCCACATCAAATAGTGGTCCTTGAACGTACCAGGCTCTGATTCGTCCGCATTACACACTAAATAACGAGGCACACCCTCAGGCTTAGCCAAAAACGACCACTTCATACCTACCGGGAAACCTGCGCCTCCACGACCACGTAGACCTGACTTTTTCACTTCTTCCGTGACTTCGTCAGGAGTCATTTTTTTAATCGCTTTTTTGACCGCTGAATACCCACCATGCTTCATGAACACGTCTATCGTGTCGATGTTAGGTACGTCTATATGTTCGGTTAATATCTTCATCCTAGGCCTTATTTGCTCAGTTCATCTATAATTTCATCCACTTTCTCTTTCGTTAAGTGCATGTAGTATTTTTCACGGATTTGGAATACAGGACCCCAACCGCAAGCGGCTAAACACTCCACTTCTTTGATGGTAAACTTGCCATCCTTCGTTGTTTCGCCGGTGTTAATTTTCAAACGTTTCTTCAAGTGATCGTATACTTCCACGCCACCCATTAAGCAACAAGGGCCCGTACGACAATACTCAATCACGTGCTCTCCTACCGGTTCCAAGTGGAACATCGTGTAGAATGACGCTACCTCGTATACCTCGATTGGAGAAATGGAAAGTAGGGACGCTACATAATCCATTACCTCCGGCGAGCACCACTTCCACTCCGCTTGCGCTAAGTGAAGAATAGGCAACAAGGCCGACTTCTGCTTTCCATCCGGATAGCGGGCGATAATTTTTTTCACTAATTCCAGCGTTTCTGCTGGGAAAACAATCTTGCTCATGTCTTATGTATCTAACTCTCCTGCAATTACGTTCATCGATGACATCGTTACGATTGCATCTGAAAGGGTGGTTCCCTTGATCATCTCTGGGAAAGCCTGGTAATATATAAATCCGGGACGACGGAATTTCAAACGGTAGGGCGTACGACCTCCGTCAGAAACTAAATGGAAACCTAATTCCCCGTTTCCGCCTTCTACTGAGTGATAAACCTCACCTACCGGTGCATCGATCTCTCCCATCACAATTTTGAAGTGGTAGATCAAGGCCTCCATGTTTTGGTAGACGTCTTGTTTTTTCGGTAAATAATAGTGTGGTGCATCTGCGTGATAAGCTCCTTCTGGAAGATTGTCCATCGCTTGTTGGATGATGCGCAAACTTTGCCACATCTCCTCTTCGCGCACTAAGAAACGATCATAGGTGTCGCCTTTTGTACCTACTGGCACATCGAATTCGAAATCTTCATACGAAGAATACGGGTTCATGGCACGTACATCATAATCGACACCTGCAGCACGTAAGTTAGGACCTGTAAATCCGTAGTTTAAGGCACGCTCAGCTGAAATACCGCCCACGTTTTGGGTACGGTCCATGAAGATACGATTACGCATTACCATGCCTTCGAATTCCTTCAAAGCGGCTGGAAGTTCTTTTAATAATTTTTGGATTTTCTCAATCGCTACAGGCGTAAAATCACGCTCCATACCACCAAAACGACCCATATTCGTCGTCAGACGTGCACCGCACATCTCCTCGTAAATCTCGTAGATAAACTCTCTCCATTGGTACACGTACAAGAAACCCGTTAAGGCTCCGGTATCTACCGCTAGGATGGAATTACACACAATGTGATCCGTCAAACGCGCAAGTTCCATCATGATCACACGCATGTATTGCGCGCGCTTAGGAACTTCGATGCCTAACAATTTCTCTACCGTCATGTGCCAGCCCATATTGTTAATAGGAGCTGAACAATAGTTCATACGGTCTGTTAAAGTCGTGATTTGGTAGAAAGGACGACGTTCTGCAATTTTCTCAAAGGCCCGGTGGATATAACCCACCGTTTGCTCAGCGTCTACGATGGTTTCTCCGTCCATCGTTAAGATGTTTTGGAAGATACCGTGCGTCGCTGGGTGCGTAGGACCTAAGTTTAACGTAGATAATTCATTCACATAAGGTCCCCCTTTTTGTGTTTTATCTAATCCTACATTAGGGCTGTTTACTAAAGCTATTTCAGACATGTCTTTTTATTATCGTCCAAACAATTCATCAATCTTATCGTGACGCGTCGCATCCTCCAACGGATATTCTTTACGCATCGGGTGGTAATCCATCTCGTCCATATTCAGGATACGGGTCAAATTAGGGTGACCTTCGAAGATGATACCATAAAAATCAAACGCCTCGCGCTCCATCCAGTTAGCCGTAGCAAAAAGGCCGGTGATCGTAGGGAAAGTAGGCGATTCGATAGGCGCATAAGCCTTAATCCAAAGACGCACGTTATTTTCCAAAGAATGTAAATGGTAAATCACTCCCAATTCCTGACCTTTAGCCTCCGGAAAATGAATTCCTGCTAAATCCGTCAAAAATTGAAACTTAAATACCGGGTGTGCATACAAGAAGTGAATCATGGGAACGATATTTTCTACCGCCGTAGTCACCTGCAAAATGCCGTGTGACTCGCCTATTCCATAAACACCTTCTTCGCCAAACTGCGCTTGAAGCGCTTCGATTATCTGATCGTTCATACTTATTCGATTCCGTAAGAAGCTAATAAAGCCTTGTATTCTGGTTCATTTCTTCTACGCGTAGTTTCATTTTTTGCCAATTCTTGGATCTGCATAAAGCCATCCAAAATTTGCTCCGGACGTGGCGGGCAACCTGGCACATATACGTCCACTGGGATGATACGGTCAATTCCTTGCAGTACAGAATACGTATCAAAAATACCGCCAGAACAAGCACAAGCCCCTACCGACAATACCCAACGTGGCTCAGCCATTTGGAGATATACCTGTTTTACAACCGGCGCCATCTTCTTAGAGATGGTTCCCATCACCATCAAAACGTCCGCTTGACGGGCAGAGAAACTTAAACGCTCCGCACCAAAACGACCGATATCATAATGAGATGCCATCGTCGACATAAACTCAATACCACAGCAAGATGTTGCGAAAGGTAAAGGCCAAAGTGAATTAGCGCGTGCTAAACCCACTAAACTATCTAAAGACGTAGCGAAAAAACCCGCTCCCTCTACTCCTGGAGGCGCTTCAGCCACTTGAACTGTTGAATTACTCATATCTTAATTATCTGTTGAATATATAAACTTTGGCAAGACCAATATGTTTATTTTTCCCACTTTAAAATTCCTTTTTTCAATACGTACAAGAAGCCTACTAATAGTAAGCCCATGAATACGAGCATTTCATAGAAACCGTTCCAAGACAATTGTTTGAAATTAACCGCCCAAGGATACATAAAGACGATTTCTATATCAAATAGCACAAAAAGAATGGCTACTAAAAAATACTTAACTGAGATAGGGGTACGTGCATCACCGATGGATTCAATCCCGCATTCGAAAGCATCATCTTTCTTTTTAGAGTGTCTTTTAGGACCCAATGCGTGAGTGGCTAACATCGTAGCGACGATAAATGCCAAAGCAGCTGCTAGCTGAACAAAAATAGGAAGGAAATCCTGAGGTTGATAGTTCATTACGAAGGCTTAAAAATTCAAGCCGCAATTTACAGCTAAAAATCTAAATCTGGGAGAAAATTTCAGAAAAGGATTGAATTATTTAAGAAATTTCGTGTAATTTTGTCCTGCAAATAAGGGCACTCATTCAACACCCGGTACAAATTATTTGCTATGCTTGATTCCACTAAATTTCTTTTCGAAGCCTTAACGTACGATGACGTACTTTTGCTTCCCGCTTATTCCGAGGTTTTACCCCGTGAAGTAAGTACTTCCTCACGCCTTACGCGCAACATTTGGTTAAACATTCCGATTGTTTCTGCGGCGATGGACACCGTTACGGAAGCTGATTTAGCGATCGCTTTAGCGCAAGAAGGTGGCATCGGGATCATCCATAAGAACATGACGATTGCACAGCAAGCCGCTCAAGTTCGGAAGGTAAAGCGTTCTGAATCAGGCATGATCATCGATCCGGTGACCTTGAAAGACAACTCTACTTTAGGAGATGCACAACGAATCATGAAGGAATTCAAGATCGGTGGCATCCCTGTGATCGATAATGACGGAAAATTAGTGGGCATTTTGACGAACCGTGATTTACGTTTCCAAAAGCAAACCGCTCGTCCAGTTAGAGAGATCATGACGAAAGACAATTTGATTACGGCCAAAGAAGGAATCAGCATGGAAGAGGCCGAAAGCATTTTGCAAGAATACAAAATTGAAAAATTACCGATCATCGACAAGAATGGCAAATTGATCGGATTGATTACTTATAAAGATATATTGAAGCGCAAGTCTCATCCTTTGGCATCGAAAGATCCACTAGGTCGTCTTCGCGTAGGTGCAGCGGTGGGTGTAACGCCAGATTTATTAGACCGCGTGCAAGCCCTAGTACAAGTGGGCGTCGACGTTATCAGTATTGATACGGCTCATGGTCACTCGAAAGGCGTCATCGATGCCTTGAAATCAGTGAAGAAAGCATTCCCTACGTTGGATGTGATCGTAGGTAACATCGCGACAGGTGAAGCAGCCGTTGCTTTAGCAGAAGCGGGAGCGGATGCGGTGAAAGTGGGTGTAGGCCCAGGAAGTATTTGTACGACGCGTATTATCGCCGGTGTGGGTATGCCACAATTGACGGCGGTGTATGAAGCGGCCAAAGCTTTACAAAAATACGATGTCCCAGTCATTGCTGACGGCGGTATCCGTTATTCAGGTGATGTGGCCAAAGCCATTGCAGGCGGCGCTAGCACCGTCATGATCGGTTCTCTTTTAGCCGGAACGGACGAGGCACCAGGTGAGATGATTATTTTGGAAGGACGTAAATTCAAATCATACCGCGGAATGGGCTCCTTAGAAGCTATGGAAGACGGATCGAAAGACCGCTATTTCCAAGATGCGGAAGACGATATCAAAAAATTAGTTCCAGAAGGAATCGTAGGTCGCGTACCTTTCAAAGGTTCGGTGACGGAGATCTTATACCAAATGGTCGGTGGACTAAAAGCCGGCATGGGCTACTGCGGAGCTTCTTCCATCGAAGCGATGCAACAAGCGAAGTTCGTGAAAATCACTTCAGCCGGTGTGAAAGAAAGTCACCCACACGATGTGAGCATCTCGAAAGAAGCGCCTAACTATTCAGCGAAATAAGATTTTAGTCTATAAAAGAAAAAGCCCTGATCTCTCAGGGCTTTTTTTATGCTTGATAATTCTGAATCGTATCCACGAAGCACTGAACCTTGTCTGGGTCAATGTCGGGATAAACCCCATGACCTAGGTTCGCAATATAACGCTGCGTCCCAAATTGATCAATCATCTTTTTAGTCTCCGCTTCTACTGTCTTAAAGTCGCCATACAAAGCACAAGGGTCTAAATTTCCTTGTAAAGTCTTGTTAGGACCTACTAATCGACGTGATTCCGCGATATCCATATTCCAGTCCAAACCAATGGTCGCACAATTAAGTGCCGCCATTTCCTCGCGAGCGAAGAATGCGCCTTTGGCAAAAAGCGTCACCGGAACTTCCGTCACCGCATCACAAATTTGCTTTAAATAAGGAGTTGAAAACACCGAATATTGCGCAGGAGACAAAATCCCCGCCCATGAATCAAAAATCTGAACTAAATTAGCCCCAGCCGCGACCTGTGCTTTCAAATACGAAATCGTAGAATCCGTAATCTTTTGCAACAAAGCATGCGCTAACTCAGGCTCAGCATATAACATCTTTTTGGCCTGCGAAAACGTCTTCGACCCTTTCCCCTCGACCATATAACAGAAAATCGTGAAAGGCGCGCCGGCAAAACCAATCAAAGGTACCTTACCAGCCAACTCCTTTTTCACGATCTTAATCGCATCTAATACATATTTCAAATCCTCTTCCGGATTTGCATCCCTAATCTTCGCCAAATCCGCTTTCGACCGAATCACCTCCGGAAAAACCGGACCCTTTTGCTCCTCCATCACGTAGGGCAAACCCATCGCCTCCGGCACCACCAAAATATCAGAAAAGATTATCGCCGCATCCACCCCAAAACGCGTCACCGGCTGAATCGTCACCTCCGCCGCCATTTCTGGATGCGTCGCTAGACCAATAAAAGAACCTGCTTTCGCACGCACCGCTCTATATTCAGGTAAAATCCTCCCCGCCTGACGCATCACCCAAACCGGGATTCGCTCCACAGGCAAACCCTGCGCGGCACGAAGAAGAAGATCGTTTTGTAGTTTTTCCATATCTGACACAAAGTTAAGGTAAAATAGTCCGAAGGGAAAGAGTCCGGAGGGAAAAAGTCCGAAGGGGAAGAGTCCGAAGGGAAAGAGTCCGGAGTCCGAAGGGAAAGAGTCCGGAGTCCGAAGGGAAAGAGTCCGGAGTCCGAAGGGAATTAGAGATACTTTATTTCGTTCCGGTTTAGCGACCGCGATAGACCATTTAACATTTTTGAAATTTCAATTAATTGATTATTTCATTCATTATATTCTTCGATTGAAATATAGTTCAATTTAAAGCCTAAATAATTCATCGACCGCACTTCACTTGCTGAACCTAACGCAATAAATAAAAATCTTTTAAACTCTTTGTCTGAACTTCGATCAAACCCCTCTGCAATATTATTAGCTATAGAAACTGAGGCTCTTTGAATTTGATTTTTAAATCCCCAATCTAGATTTTTTGCATAATATCTATATATTAAAAGAGATTGATTAATTGATTTTTGCCAAACAAGTAGATCCTCAAACCTAGAAACTCGCATATAGTTTATTTCCTAAACGATTTTTAGGATATCTATCGTATCAATAATCTGATAATCTACTTTGGACTTCTAACTAATCTACTCCGGACTTCGGACTCCCTCCCATCGGACTCTTTCCCTTCGGACTATTTTCCTTACCTTTGTACCTCATCATCACCCGCCCCATGGCTCAGATTAACGCTAAATTCGTTACCAGTAACACCGACTTTAAGAATTGCCCTCCAGCAAGATTTCCTGAATTTGCCTTTATTGGCCGTTCGAATGTGGGAAAATCATCTTTGATAAATTCATTAACCTTTCATAAAGGTTTAGCGAAAACATCTCAAACTCCTGGAAAAACGCAATTGATTAATCACTTCATTATTGATGAGAAGTGGTATTTAGTGGATTTACCGGGTTATGGTTTTGCAAAAGTCAGCAAGGAAAAACGCAAGGAGTTTGAGAAAATGATCTTTGATTATTTAATTCATCGGGAGAATTTGACCTGCTTGTTTGTGTTAGTTGATATTCGTTTGAAGCCTCAGGCGGTGGATATTGAGTTCATGAGCCGTATGGTGGAGGATGAAATTCCGTTTTATCTCGTATTTACGAAAGCTGATAAGTTATCTCAAAAGCAAGTGAACGAAAGTGTGGACTTATACAAAAACTTCCTATTAGAAATGTGGGATGAACTTCCTCCTTTGTTCATTACTTCGGCGGAAAAGCACGTAGGTCGCGAGGATATTTTGAAGTCCATCGATGAATTAATTCAAACATCCCCTTACAGAATAGGGAAATAGTACTAATTTTGCCCCCATAACAAGCGAAAAAACATGGATTTATTGAATGAAGTTGCCCATATCTCGGGAAAAAGTGGATTGTACAAAGTATTAAAACCTACGCGGACAGGTGTGATTGTGGAGACTTTGGACGCTGCGAAACAAAAATCAGTGGTAGGTGGTCAAACACGTATCTCAGTTTTAAAGGACATCTCTTTGTATTTAGATGATCACCAAGATAGCACTTTACCATTAGCTGATTTGTTCTTACAAATCCACGCTAAATTCAATGGCGTTTTACCTATCGAGGCAAAAAAAGCAAGTGATGCTGAATTATTTAGCACCTTAGCAACTGTAGTTCCTAACTACGATACAGACCGCGTATTCGCGTCAGACATCAAAAAAATCTTAAGCTGGTATTTGATTTTGGTAGCTAATACGCCAGAATTATTCCCAGCAGCTACAAAAGCAGAAAAAGCACCAAAGGCAGAGAAAGCCCCAGCTGAAAAAGCAGAGAAAAAACCAGCCGCGAAGAAAGCCGCAAAATAATCAATATGCAGATTCGGCCCATTGAATCCGGAGATAATGAAGCACTGGCGAAAGTAATTCGTACGGCTTTAGCGGAATTTGGGGCGAATAAGCCGGGTACGGTCTATTTTGATCCGACTACGGATGCCTTGTACGAATTATTCCGAACAACCGGGTCGTTTTATTACGTAGCCATTCGAGACGAGAAAGTCGTGGGCGGATGCGGAATTTTCCCCACGGAAAATTTACCTCAAGGTACCTGCGAACTTGTTAAGCTCTATGTAGCGAAAGAAGCAAGAGGAACCGGATTAGGTAAACAATTGATGGAGCAATCGATGAGCTGGGCAAAAGAAAATGGCTATACGCATGTCTACCTGGAATCGATGCCAGAATTAAAAAAGGCCGTTTCCATTTATGAAAAAGTAGGATTCGCTCCACTTGATCATCCGTTGGGAAACAGTGGTCACGATGGATGTGACATCTGGATGCTGAAAGCTTTATAAAACAAAAAAGCCCTCGATTTTCTCGAGGGCTTTTTTTATCTGTTTAGCTCAATTATTTCAACGAGTTGATATACTTCGCTAATTTAACTGCGTCCTCTTTAGGTACTGTCATAGGTGCCATTGGAGGGTAACCTGGCCAGTTAGCTGGTTGTGGCTTTGCGATTAAAGCAACAATTTTATCTACTGAATATTTCTTCTTAGCTACATCTTTGTAAGCTGGACCCACTAAACGAGCGTCTACTTTGTGACAAGCGAAGCAAGTATATTTAGTCATTAAAGGCTTGATGTCTGCAGGAAAATCTTCTGCTTTTGCTTGAAAGCCAAAAGCCATTGTTCCGAACACAAATGTTAAAATAAGTTTTGATATGTTTTTCATACGAGGTATTTGATTAATTATGATACAAATTAAGGGATTAAAGCGTTATTATCCCAATTTATTTTGCTTGAATTGCATCTACTGCATTTCGTACGCTGCCGTGTTTTTCTAAAAGGTCTGCTGCCACCTCATCACTAACGCCTGTTGCTTCTCGAACCATACGAATTGCACGCAAGACTAATTTGTGATTACTTAACTGCATATCCACCATTTTGTTTCCTCTTACACGACCTAATTGGATCATCACGGCGGTGGATAGCATGTTCAAAACGAGTTTTTGGGCTGTCCCAGATTTCATTCGAGTACTTCCTGTAACATATTCAGGACCTACCACCACTTCAATAGGGAACTTCGCTTCAGCAGCCACGGAACTCCCAGCGTTGCAGACAATGCATCCCGTTAATATACCACGTGCGTTTGCATCACGTAAACCTCCGATTACATAAGGCGTTCGTCCAGAAGCTGCGATTCCTACCACGGTATCTAGTTCGTCGATACCATAAGCTTCCATATCCAGCCAAGCCTGTTTCTCATCATCCTCCGCATTCTCTACTGCCTTGCGAATGGCTGAATCGCCACCAGCAATCAATCCGATAACCCAGTCATGCGGCACTCCATAAGTAGGTGGGCATTCAGATGCATCGACTACGCCTAAGCGACCAGAAGTTCCAGCACCGATATAAAACAGACGACCGCCTTGCTTCATTCGCTTAACGATTTCGTGCACTAAAGCTTCAATCGCTGGAATGACTTTTTCGACGGCCAAAGGAACCGTTTTATCCTCCGCGTTGATTTGACGCAAGATCGTATCTACCGTTTGTTGCTCTAGGTTGTCATACGTAGAGGTAGATTCTGTTGCTAAAGCACTTAAATTTTCAGACATATTATTTCGATAATGACGCGAAGTTTTTAAAGAAATGAGGAATCGTCTCTATCCCTTTGTAAAAATTAAATAGACCATAATGCTCATTAGGAGAATGAATTGCATCAGAATCTAGGCCAAAACCCATCAAAATAGACTTAATCCCTAATTCTTTTTCGAACAAGGCCACAATCGGAATACTACCGCCACCTCTTGTAGGCACGGGTTCTTTCCCAAAAGTGGTCGTCATTGCCTCTGAAGCCGCCTGGAAAGCAAGGCTGTCTGTAGGCATCAAATAACCCTCTCCACCGTGGTGAGCAGTCACTTTCACCTTCACTCCCTTAGGCGCAATCGCTTTAAAGTGTTCCGTAAATAGACGCGTAATTTCAGCCGAAGATTGATTAGGCACCAAGCGCATTGAGATTTTAGCATACGCCTTTGAAGGCAATACCGTCTTGGCTCCCTCTCCTGTATATCCTCCCCAAATTCCGTTGACATCTAGCGTTGGGCGAATGGAGGCACGTTCTATCGTCGTGAATCCTTTTTCCCCATAAACGGTATCGATGCCTAAATCTTTTTGGTAAGCTTCTAAATCAAAAGGGGTCTGTGCCATCGCTGCTCTATCAGCCGCGCTTACCTCTAGAACCCCATCGTAAAATCCAGGAATGGTGATGTGATTGAATTCATCATGCATCGAGGAAATCATTTGGCATAAAATATTAATCGGATTCGCCACTGCACCGCCATAAACACCGGAGTGCAAATCGCGGTTAGGACCATGCACTTCCACTTCCATATAACTCAATCCACGTAATCCCACATCGATGGACGGAATATCGTTCGCAATAATAGCGGTATCTGAGATCAAAATAACATCTGCTTTCAGTAGCTCTTTATTCGCCGCGACAAAATTGCCTAAATTATCAGAGCCCACTTCTTCCTCACCCTCGATCATGAACTTCACATTACACGTCAAATTACCAGAGGCTAGCATAGCTTCAAATGCTTTCAAATGCATAAAAACCTGCCCTTTATCATCACAAGCACCACGTGCGTAAATGACCTCCTCTTTAATGACCGGTTCAAAAGGAGGATTATCCCACAGGTCCAACGGATCTGCTGGCTGCACATCATAATGACCATAGACTAAAACAGTAGGCGCAGACGGATCCACCATTTTCTCTCCATAGACAATTGGGTAACCTGGTGTTTCTTCTAATCGAACGTGGTCTGCTCCAGCAGCGCGCAAATTGTTAGCTACCCATTCCGCCGCCTTGCGTACGTCACCTGCATAAGCCGGATCCGCCGAAATCGAAGGAATACGTAATAAGTCCAAAAGCTCCGCCAAAAACCGATCCTTGTGAGCGGCAATAAATTCGTGTGTTGATTGCATAATAAATGAAGATAGAAAGGCTATAAACGTCCTTTTCGAGGAATAAGATACATCCGATTTTCGGTTCCTGAAATGATTCGACCGATATTTTTACGGTGCGTAAAGATCACTAAAAAGGAAATGATAAATCCGAAATAAATCAAAATGGGTAATTCTTTCCCAAACACCCCAAATTGAAGCAATAGAGGAAAAACTAAAGAGGTTACCATCGAACCTAAAGAAACATAATGTGAGATGGCAAATACGAGCAAAAATACCAAACTACTCACTAAAGCTGCCTGCGGATGTAAGGCGATAACCATCCCTAAGGTCGTTGCAACCCCTTTGCCCCCTTTGAAATCACAAAAAACGGGCAGAAGATGGCCAATGATAGCTAAGAATCCAAACAAGATTTTCAGCGTTACACAGGTTTGCCAATCCACTAAACCGAAAGAATATAAAACGGTGGCTAAACTAGCTGCGGCAAAGCCTTTTAAGGCATCCACAAACAAAACGATCGAACCCGCCTTTTTACCTAAGACACGAAAGGTGTTGGTTGCACCTGCATTACCACTCCCATGTTCGCGAATATCAATCCCGTGGTAGCGATCACCATACCAAATTGCCGTCGGGATAGACCCTAACAGGTAACTTAATAATGATAGACCTACGAGAATTAAAAGCATAATAGAATGGTTGTAACCTTGTAAATATAGGGCTCCAATTTTATGAAATCAAATACAGCAAAAACATTCTTGAAATGTTTAAACTTTTGTCTTTGGAATGTTCTAAAAAGAGAAATTAACCGAGGCCATCAACCTAAATCGCTGAGGATTACCATGATCTAAATAGGTCAATCGATGAAAGGCCTGTACGCGTAAAATTTTAAAAATATTATCAATACCGTAGCCCACTTCCGCAAATGGCTTGTTGGGGTCCAAAGAATCAAACGAATATTGATCTAAGAATTTCGAACGTAAAGGACTATTCACATCTTTCATAATTTCACGGTTCGCCGTACGCTGACTTCCCATTAAAATATTACCAGAAGCAATGAAACGCCATTTTAATTTTTTGATCAAGGGAATGCGGTTAAACAATAATCCCTCAAAATTATGATTGTATTGGAGGGACGCATATTGGTCGCTGACGAATTCAAAATAATTCATCGTTGAATAAGCGGACCGCACAAAGAAGAACGTTTCATTACCTAAATGAGGAAACAAGAGTGGCGCCGGTAAATTAGAGGGGGTATAACCGGCAGTAAAAGTATAATCTGAGCGCCCTAAGGTACCTAAACGGAACGTTTGGTGCGCTTTTAAAGTAACTCGATCATAAGTAAAATCTCCTCCTAAAAAGCCTTTAAACCCATGCTGGTATTTAAGGGTTATCACCGGAATTCGCTTCGTAGCTAAAGTAATCCGCTCATTTCCATTCATGATGAATGTCTCATTCTTCGCGAATCGAAGTTCCACGGTCGCAAAAGTCTCTTGGTAATAATCCTGCACCGCGGACGCACGCCCCAACTCTGGATTTAATCGGTATTGAAAACGGAATAAGGGATCAAAAGAACGTGTATTCAAGGAGGTGGTTACCGTCAGACCTTTGAATAATTCCGACGAGAAAAAGGCTTCCGATTCCCTCCTAAAGAACGCCCCAGAAAAGGCTCCCCAACGAGTAAAAGAGTAAAATAATTTATTGTCCCCAATCAACTCAGGAGTTAGACCCACTCGCTCGATGTCATAAGAATGTCGAATACCAGCGACGGTCCATTTCTTTTTCGAGAATAGGTAATTCACTTCAGCTGCATACTTAGGGACTAGATCTTTCGTCCCAAAACCCACATTTCCTCTTAAAATCCAGTGTTTATCAAAGTTTGCATTCGTTCTAAAACCCAGGCGAAAACGAGCACCTTCAATTTTATTGACAGCAAAACTAGACACATAAGGCCCCACCTCGATGTCATTAAATTTCTTGTATCCACTTAGAATAATTTCCGCGATCTCCACATAGGTTCGAACTATAGGGAGATTTTGTACAGAATCAATCAAGGCAGATGCCATTAAATCTTGTGTACTCAAAGGTTCGTGACGAGCATACTTCCAAAATTCAGGATTGGGCTGCATCGCATCTTCCGCGACCTCTGTAGTTAAATCATAAAAGCCCAATTCGCGCGGTTTATTGACCACGAAATCTTTGTTAGAGATATACATCTTCAATAACATCCCGGCGCTTCCTTTCGTAATTTCTTCTAAGTCAATCAGGAATCGGGTACGCGCGGGCAACCAAGCACCCGAACTCGTTTGTTCTAATTCTTGTGAAATCTTAATCTTATCGATGAAGTTTAAATTTGCTCCTTTGTCAACCGCTGCATCGATTTGAACTAGCGCTAGCGAAGTCGTATCAATCCACATTTGCCCTCTAAATACCAAATCCATTGGATTCTTAGGATCAAAATCCAATTGGTAACAAACATGACCATCCACATTCACGGTGTCACCTAGAAAATAGCTATAATTTCCTTTCCAATTTTCCCCGATGGGACTAGCAAAGTCTTTGCCAAAAAAGCCCACGTAGTTCTGGTAGAAATTATAATTCGCCACTAAATTCCCTCCTACTAACTGTGAAATTAAAGAACCATCTTTGACCCCCACACCCTTAATGTTGGTCTTAGTGATTGTTTCCTTTTTACGTTGCGGACTTTCTAAATAATAAAACTTACCTACTGACTCCGAGATATAGGTAGGAATGATCAGCTTACCATCTTCTCCAGCTATTTTTTCAAATTTCTTAATCGCCTGAGCGATGTCTTTCATCACCTTTTTTTCTTTGAATTTTTCGGAGATATTATCAACATCCAACTCCATCTTCGCATAGGAGTCATATTCATAGGCTGTTAACTTAGAACGATCATTCTTTTCGCGGTTACGAATCACTCCGCGCAAGATTTTGAATGCTGGATTTTCACCCGAATACACAATCACCTCCGCCATTTCGCGGCCCGTAGGCTCTAACTGAAAGTCAACTTCTTGTAAATTAGCCCCCCGTGTGATTTTCTTTACACGCTTTTTATAGCCTACAAACGAGGCAAAAAGACTATCAGCAGAATATTTTGAATTAAGGGTAAACTCCCCTTGGAAGTTTGTGGTGGCGCCTTGGCTAACCCCCACAAGTCCTACGGAAGCAAAAGGAATTGGGTCACCATTCTTTGCGTCCGACACACGTCCTTTGATCACAAATTGACCACTAGACTGGAAAACCGTTAAGTATAAGAAAATGGCCAGCAAAATGCTGAATTTCAATTTCATGGAGGGTTTTTTATTTGCAAACGTTACAAAAATAGCAAGCTAAGCGAATAATTCGCTATACGTCGGCACATTTCTGTGTTTCGTCTAAGAAGTTTTTGAATTTCTCCAAAGCACGTGCCCGATGGGCGATTTTATTCTTCTCTGCCAAGGTCATTTCGGCGAAAGTACGCGACTCCATTTCGGGCTGAAAAACCGGATCATAACCAAAGCCTTGAGTACCCCGTGGCGATTTCACAATCGTACCTTGAATCTCTCCCTCGAAAGAATAGTATGAACTATGATCGAAATACGTCAATACCGTAACAAAACGGGCGTTTCGATTTGTGTTTCCCTGTAGGTTGTGTAAAAGTAATTGGAGATTCGCTTGATCGTCTTTAGGCTCTCCCGCATAACGGGCAGAATAGACGCCAGGTTCTCCACCTAATGCCTCCACTTCGAGTCCTGAATCATCTGCTAAACAAGATACTTGGAATTTCTCCGCGATATATCGGGCTTTTTGGAGAGAGTTCTCCGTCAAAGTTGCTCCTGTTTCAGGAATCTCTTCTGTGAGTGCCAAAGAACTCAAATCCCGTACCGTAAAGTGATTCTCCAGCAACGCACGAAGTTCTTCGACTTTGTGCTTGTTTTGAGTGGCTAAATAAAGAATGGGGAGCACTATTGAGCGGAAACTACTTCGATCTCAAAATACAAGGGAGAGTAACCTGGAATCGAGGAATTACCAGCGGCACCATAAGCAAGTGTATGCGGTAAAATAGCTTTGCCTTTTTCACCCACCTTTAATTTTAAAGCCGCTTCCTCAAATCCCGGAATTAACTGTCCAGCGCCTGCATTGAAAGACAAGGTGCCTGAACCGAATTTGGAATCATATACAACCTTATTGGACGCATCCGTTTGAATATATCCATAGCCTAAACGACCAGTATAATTCACTTTCACTAATTGGCCAGTCACGATGGCTGCTCCCGTTGGATTTTCTACCGTCTTTTGAAAAACTAAGCCTGAAGTGGTTTTTTCAGGTGTTGTAAATCCATAAGTGGTTTGCATCGCCGTAATTTGATCCGCTTGGTTCTTAATGGAAACTACTTCTACTTCCGCTTTTATAACGGCATAAGCAGGCACATTCCCGAATGTATTAGCCCCAAACGCTAGAGAGGATGGCAACAAAAAAGTCCCTTTATCACCTGCTTTCATGAACGAAACCGGCAAGGTGAACAAACTCTGCGAGACACCGAATACAATGGACTTCGATTGATTGGCGACCTTAGAGGTCGAATCAACCAAGGTCCCATCTAACAATGTCAATTTATAATGTAAAGTAACTAAATCAGCTACGGATGGAGCTGTGGTTGCACCGGCTGAAGTGATGGAATAATACATACCATCTGCCGTACTTTGATAGGTTAGATTACGTTGCTTTAAATAGTTTTGAATATCTGTATTATTCTTAGAAACCTCCTGTTCAACAGGATTTTCTACAGAACAACTTGATATAGCTACCGCTAACGCGAAAAATAAAACTAGATACTTCAACATGCTTATTCAATTTTAGCCACGTAGATTTCGAAACTTAAAGGCGTATACCCCGGAATACTGCTGTTCCCATTCGCTCCATAACCTAGTGCAGACGGAAACACAATAACCGCTTTCTCGCCTAAACGCATTTTCTCAATTCCCATTTGGAAACCTGGAACCGTTTGCGTTCCTCCGATGGTCACGCTCAGACTGTCTGTGCGAGCCATGTTGCCATCAAAAGCTTTCGAACTTAAGAAACGACCCGTGTATTTAATTTTAACTACTTTTCCTTGAGCTGGAATATCACCAGTTCCAGCCTGCAAACGTATGTAACGAAGACCGTCAGTTTGCGTATCCGTTACGGTAAAGCCATTGCGGGTGATATAATCCCGGATTAAATCATCCTGTGTTCTTACCACATACGACTTAATTTTAACTTTCATGGGCGTGTAGGCCGGCAAGTCTGGGAAAGCCTGAGCCGTGCCAGGAATCACCAAAGTGGCTTCCTCCCCCTCTTTCAGTGCTGTCAGCAAAGAAACAAAAACAGGATTACCGTTGCCGTAACGTAAAAAATAAGGAGAATTAGTCGCCCGATTTGTGCTATCTAGTACTTTCCCTGTCACCAGGTTAGAGAACTCATAATGCACATATAGCGAGTCGCCTTTAGACGCTAATTCCCCCGTTGGATTCGATTTAGTCACAAAATAATAGCCCCCATCAGACAAGGCAGCTGGTGTTTGATTTTGACCAGCAAAATAGGCTAAAATCTGTGTTTGATTTTCTTTCGCTTTCAAATCATCTTCTAATACTATATCAGAGAGACATGAAAACGTAAAAAGGGCAATAAATAGGAATCCTAAAACTTTCATTCAATTATTTCTTAGACAATACTTCTAATTCAAATACTAAAATAGCATTTGCAGGGATTCGTGGAGCTGCTCCTTGTGCACCATAGCCTAACGCTGATGGGATCACAAAAGTACCTTTACCTCCTTTTTTCAACAACATTAACGCTTCATTGAAACCTGGAACTAATTGACCTACTGGAGGCATTGCTACACCAGCCCCTTTGTCAAATTCTTTTCCATCTAAGAACGTTCCGATGTAATTAACTACCCATGACTCTCCCATTTGAGGGCTTTCGCCAGCTCCTGGATTTGAGATCGAAGCATATAAACCGGTAGACGTCTTCGTAAATTGCTTACCTGAGCTTGCCACATAAGCCTCGATTAATTTCGCGTCTTTGCCTGTTTGCTCAGCTGATAATTTCGTCATCTCTTTTTCGAATTCTGCACGAGATTGAGATTTTTTGATCTTTACAATGAAACGAACATCTGTACCGCGCTTCAAGAATGGAGGAACGGGTTGGTTTGCATCTTTGAACAAGCTATCTACCGGAACGAAGATAGTTGCGCTATCACCAACCGACAATAGACGTAAGCCATTCTCAAATGACCCTTTAAATGCGCCTGCCGGTGCAGCTGGAGGAACTAAATCTTGTAATGGTTTGCCCTCCTTACGAGAATCTTTAATGGTTGAATCGGCATCGTTTTTGATCACTAAATCAAACGTAATGATGTCACCCTCTTTTAATTTAGCGGCGCTATCATCATGTTCGTGTTTTTGGATTTTAACTCCGTCAATTACTTCGACATTGTTACACGAAGCTAGTGCCATTGCCGCTACTAAAATTACTGCTAGTTGTTTACGCATGATTTTGAATTTATAAATTTTTAACTCGATTTATTTCAGAAAGGTACAAAGGTAACACTTCCATTAGTTTTTTCTTCGCCTCTTCTAAACTTCCCCCAGAAAAACGTCCTCCGGACGCATTTTTATGTCCTCCGCCCTCAAAATAAGTGGATGCAAATTTATTCACGGCAAAAGGTTCAATGGATCTAAATGATAGCTTTACGCCATCTGGACGCTCTATCATTAGGATAGACCAAACACATCCCGAGATTTGCAAGCCATAATTTACGATACCCTCCGTGTCTCCGGCTTGGGAATTAAATTTTGTTAAATCCTCCGCTGTAATCCACAGGAAAGCTAAGTGATACTCAGACAAATACTCCATTCTTTGGCCCAACACATGACCAATAAACTTCAACCGATCGATACTAGACGAGTCAAATACTTTGCGGTGCACCTCATTGGTATTCACCCCTAATTCAATCAAAGCTGCTACCACCGTATGCACATGAGCGGTCGTATTCGGGTGACGAAAAGAGCCGGTATCCGTCATAATGCCGGAATACAAACAAGATCCGATCGCTGGATCCAACAGATTTTCATCGCCCCACTCCAAGATTAAATCGTAGATTAACTCACAGGTAGACGCCGCAATCGTTCGGTGGTAATAATAGTCACCAAAGTCTTCCGGATCCAAGTGGTGATCAATGACCACCTTTTTAGCCCTCGACTTACGCACCACCGGTGCCATATTGTGCAGCCTTTGAATGCCTGAAAAATCGAGACAGAAAATAAAATCAGCGTCTTCCACCAGCGCATCGATTTGCACCTTATGAAGAAGCTCATCGTAAGTCAAGATATCCGCCGCCCCGGGCATCCATTGTAGGTTTGCAGCTACAGATGAGGGCACTGCCACTGTCGCCTGAATGCCTTTTTTCGCTAAATACCCTTGAAAAGCAAGAGTCGAACCAATTGCATCCGAATCCGGATTATAATGGGCGGCAATCACAGCTTTTGTGCCGGGAATAAGTAAGGCTTTTAACTCAGAAATGGAGGTCATAAAATGGGGCTTGCCGGAAATAAATTTGGGCAAACGCAAAGTTAGAGATAAATTTGTTCAAAATTATACCCATGTCAACAAATAGAACTTTCACTATGATTAAGCCGGATGCGGTCGCAGACGGTCACACAGGTCCCATCATTCAACAAATCGAAAAGGCTGGTTACAAAATTGTGGCCATCACGAAATTAAAAATGAGCCCAGAGCAAGCGGGTCAATTTTATGCTGTTCACAGCGAGCGTCCTTTTTATCAAAGCCTATGCGACTATATGTCGAAGAGCGAGATTATCCCGATGATTTTGGAGAAAGAAAACGCGGTAACTGATTTCCGCACTTTCATCGGTTCCACGAATCCAGCTGAAGCAGCAGAAGGAACTATTCGTAAGCAATTTGCCAAATCTCTGGAGGCTAATGCCATTCACGGATCTGATTCAGACGAGAATGCAGCCATCGAAGGAGCATTCTTCTTCCCAGGAGTTTAATTAGCGATGCTTGTAGAAGAGGAATCCATTCTCTTCTTTTAGTAAGATCAAGTTCGGATGGTATTTAAACTTATCTTCTGCATCTGCTTTCAGGATGAAATAAGCCGGTCTATCCAGCTTTTTCGCCGCCAATAATTCATCGCCCGCGGGACTTCCTGCGGGCTTTTGAAAATACAATAGTTGAGCGTAGGACTTGAAACCTACGGGCTCGATGTAGACTTTTTGGCCCATCTTTGCGATATAAAAATCAATCACGGTCGCCTGCGTATATCCCTCAATTTTAGGCACAACTATCGCCATATAAGCCATAATAGTCACTAGCGAAGCTGCCATTAAGGTATGTAATTTCTTTGTGAACAGGTAATAGATCACGGCTACAGCAAATACCAAGCCGATCAAAAACTCCCAACCCGCCCAATATACGGGTGCTTGTAAATTCCCTTGCACGAATACGTCCTTAATGTAGGGAGAAATGAGGCCCGCGTTTTGGCCAATGAATGGAACCGCAGTCAACACCGTCGCTAATAATAAACCCACAAAGCCTATCGCCGTGTTGTATTTCCAATTAAAGCGAAATCCACCTGCCTGCCATTCTTGCAGTACCACCGCAGAGAAATAAGTCAACGGGATCCAACACATAGAGGAATAGTGCACAATTTTCGTCTTCACTATACTAAATAGAATTAAAACCACCCAAAACAAAACTTTCATCCAGTTCGAAAAGTCCAATTCCTCGCGCTTCCAACGAAACAAACGAGCCCCCGCCCAAATCGACACCGGGAAACATCCAATCAACAAGACGATAAAGTGGTAATAAAAGGGCTGACCATGCCCTGCATCCCCCGTGGTCATCAAGCGTACCTGGTAGGTAAAGAAATCCTCAATGATCTGCCAGCCGAATTTATAGGCAATCAAACCATACCAAGCCACAAAGAAAAATACAGAGATCAATCCTGCAACAACCGCACCGGTGAACAAGCGGCCATTTACTCTCGAACGGTACAAAATCCCTACAAAAAAGAGGGTTAATGCCCAAAGGAGCAATGCCGCGGGACCTTTGGTCAACAAGGCTAAACCAATGGCAATACCGGCAAATATGACATTTCTGAAACGCGTCGCATCCTGAAAAAATTCCGAAAAGAAATAAACCCCTAAAAAAATCAACAAATTGAAAAGCGGATCGATAATCCCGGAACTCGCATACACATGCGGTGTAATCGCGACCAGATAAGAAAATGCCCAAAGGTTCCCAAAATTCGCGCCCCAGGTCTTCTTCCCTATCGCATACAGTGACCAAAGGGTGGCAATCCCAATGATCGCATTGGGAAAACGCGCGGCAAATTCCATCGAAATGTCTGATTGACCTGAGAACGAATCAAAGGCCATAAAACTCAAAGCCTGTAACCAAAGGAACAAAGGTGGCTTCTCCCAGAAGGGTTGAAAATTAATTTGTACGCTTAAAAAATCCCCCGTCACGATCATCTCCCGGGCAGACTCCGCAAAGTTCACCTCATCCCAATCGAATAGATGTGTCGACCCTAAAAAAGGAATATAAACTGCCGCTCCCACGAGGGCCCAGAAAAGGTAAGGTTTACTTTGAACTGCTTTTAGCATAGTGGATCGAATAAAATAAGGCCGATGAGCCTACTCCGATGGCCGCCCCCACGAGGGTATCCACTGGAAAATGTTGAAATAAATAGACTCTGGAATAAGCAACGCCCACGGCCATTAAGCCAGCCAGCGCTCCCCAGAACCAGCGACGCAACAGCACCGCCACCCAGAAAAACATAAAAAAGGCAGCCCCTGTATGACCAGATGGCATTGAATTGTATTCGCTGATTAGAAGTCCGGGAATGAGGTGCCATTTCACACCGGAACCAGCAAAAAAGGCTAAAGGTCGCAGCGCGTCCGTAAACACCAGATGCTTTAATCCTTGAATCAAACCAGTAGACAAGGCATAGGAATACACATAAGGCAAAGCGTAAGCTTTCTGAAAACGAAACAAGTAAACCAAAAGCAAAACGGGTAGAACGACTTCAGCCGTGGCAGTCAGCGCTTGAAAGGCCAAGTCAGCAAGAGAGGAGTTATTTCCGTTGATGAGTTGAAGCTGATCAATACGTTCAAATGAACCCACGAAAAGCCAACCGAGTACTTCGTAAAAAATAAAGATTGCTAAAAATGCTTTTATAGCCGGACTCCAATGCTTCATGCCTCGAAATTACGAATTTGTTCAGCGCTACTATTGCTGTTTTCGAATATTTTCGTAATTTCGCATTCTTTTTTACCCAAGAGTGAAAATGAACGTCCTAGAAGCATACCAGATACCGATACTTTCTTTAGAGGATAAAGTATACCCGTATTCCTTCATTGGGAATGATGAATTTTTCGCTGCTTTCGAGCAGGAATGGGTCCAAAAGGGCGAATTTAACGCGAAAGCGACGTTAGATAAATCGGCTACGATGATACAGGTGAAACTGGTTATCGATGGCCATTTGAAATTAATTTGCGATCGATCAAATGAGGAATTTGAATTCCCCATCCACATTGATGAGAAGATTATTTATAAATATTCGGATCACAATGAAGATATGGGAGACAACTTATTCTTGTTAGACAGAAAGTCGCCTAAATTAGATTTATCGCAAGATTTGTTTGATTTCATTGCCTTGCAGGTGCCTATGAAAAAGTTGCACCCGCGGTTTGTGAAACCTTTAGACGAGAATGTAGACGGCGAGTTGATTTATACAACAGACCCAGAAGACGAAAATAAAGCCGATCAGGAGCCAGAAATGGATCCAAGATGGGCAGCATTAAAAAAATTAACAGACAATAATTAATAAATAACAATACAATGGCACATCCTAAAAGAAAAATCTCTACAACTCGTCGTGATACAAGAAGAGCGCATGATTTCGGAACTCCAAGACATTTAGGAGTTGATCCACAAACAGGCGAAACTCACCTTTATCACCGTGCTCACGTACATGAAGGTAACTTGTTCTACAAAGGAAAAATGATCGTAGAAGGATTCACGGTTAAGTAATTCCCTGGTAGACTGCAGCTTTTCTCTGTTTTTTCAGTAAAACTGAAAAAATCCCGTTAAAATGCTATTTTTTGACTAAATTTAATGCTATTTTTGCCAAAAGCTTTAGTAATTAAACATAATTAAATGAAAATAGCCGTTGATGTGATGGGCGGGGATTATGCCCCAGAAGCTGTAATTGAAGGAATACTTTTAGCGTTATCTAGTCTTTCAAACGACGACACTATATTAGCCGTAGGTCCACAGGACACCATCGAGCAATTATTATCGAAACACGGGTATGCAGGCAAGCAAATTGCCATCATTCACGCGGATCAGGTAATTGAAATGGGTGAACATCCGACCAAGGCACTTTCTCAAAAACCCAATTCCAGTATCGGAGTTGGGTTTCATCTTTTAAAAGAAGGCAAAGCTGACGTCTTTGCTTCTGCAGGAAATACCGGCGCTATGATGGTCGGTTCTTTATTTTCTGTAAAAACCATCGAAGGAATTTCTCGCCCAGCGATAGCCGGTTTCGTTCCGCAAGAGGACGGCACCTACGCTTTAATGCTGGATATTGGCGCGAATGCGGATTGCAAACCAGAGATGTTAGATCAATTTGCGGTTTTAGGCTCAGTGTATTTTGAGGCTACTACGGGAAAGAAAGCACCACGTGTGGGCTTGATGAACATAGGCGAGGAAGAGCAAAAAGGAAATATCCTTTCGCTAGCGACACACGCCCTTTTAAAAGAGAACAAGAAGATCAACTTCATTGGAAACTTAGAAGGAAAAGACTTCTTCAAGAACAAAGCAGACGTTATTGTGACGGACGGATTTACAGGAAACATTATTTTGAAGATGGGGGAATCTATCTACAAGATCATGAAAGACCAGGGAATCACGAATGACTTTGTGGAGAATACGAATTACGAAAAATACGGCGGTAGCCCGATCATCGGGATTAATGGGAATGTGATTATTGCACACGGGGCGTCTAGTCCTTTGGCAATCAAAAACATGATCAAACTTTGTAGATCCGTTGTAGAATCAGATGTGTGCGGTAAGATTAAGGCCGCCATCGAGAACCAATAATGAATATGAGCCAAAAAATAAGTGCAGCCATCACCGGTGTCGCAGGATATGTACCGGATTATGTGCTGACGAATCAAGAATTAGAAAAAATCATTGATACGAACGACGAGTGGATCACTTCTCGCACCGGCATCAAAGAAAGACGTATTTTGAAAGGCGAAGGCCTGGGAACGTCTTTTATGGGGGCCAAAGCGGTAGAGGATCTCTTGAAGAAAACCAATACCAAGCCAGAAGAAGTAGATATGTTAATCTGCGCGACGGTAACTCCAGAT
Organism: Aquirufa esocilacus; assembly: GCF_042715595.1. Lineage (NCBI taxonomy): Bacteria > Pseudomonadati > Bacteroidota > Cytophagia > Cytophagales > Flectobacillaceae > Aquirufa > Aquirufa esocilacus. Next base: position 328,353 of record NZ_JBBKXX010000003.1, read on the forward strand.
TACTTTTTCCCTTCCGCTTCGAACTTGATCTGCAAGGCAGTAGGCATCCGTGAAACGGCTTCCTTTGACTTAGCAGCAGCTTGTTCTGGTTTCTTAAATGCTTTAGGTGCTGGTACTGCCTTCATTGAATCAGGTCGTTACAAGAAAATCATCGTAGTAGGTGCGGACAAAATGTCTTCGATTGTGGACTATACGGATCGTACGACGTGCATTCTTTTTGGGGATGGAGCGGCAGCGGTCATGTTAGAACCTAATTTAGAAGGTTTAGGCGTACAAGACTTTATCTTGAAATCGGATGGCGAAGGATGTGAGTCCTTAATGCAAAAAGGGGGCGGTAGCGCCTACCCTCCTACGGTAGAATCGGTGGAAGCAAAATGGCATTACATTCGCCAAGAGGGTCAATCCGTATTTAAATTTGCGGTGACGCGTATGGCAGATGTTTCGGCAGAAATCATGGAGCGCAATCACTTGACGGGTGACGATATTAAATACTTAGTTCCACACCAAGCGAACAAACGTATTATTGATGCGACAGCAAATCGCATGGGTGTGAGTGACGATAAGGTGATGTTGAACATCCAGAAATATGGAAATACGACGGCGGCGACAATTCCGCTTTGTCTTTGGGATTACGAAAACAAACTAAAAAAAGGAGATAATCTGATCTTAGCGGCCTTCGGTGGAGGTTTCACATGGGGATCAGCTTACGTTAAATGGGCATACGACCCTAAATAATTAGAAATGGCAACTACAGCAGACATTAAAAATGGGATGGTGATTAAATACAATGATGACTTATACTCGATCATTGAATTCCTTCACGTAAAACCAGGAAAAGGCCCGGCTTTCGTTCGGACTAAATTACGTTCATTAACTTCAGGGAAAGTAATCGATAACACGTTTAACTCAGGCGTGGCAATCTATCCAGTACGTGTAGAACGTAGAAAATTCCAATTCATCTTCAAGGATGAGTTTGGTTTTAACTTTATGGACCAAGAGTCATTCGAGCAAATTCTATTAAATGAGAATTTATGTGTGATGGCTGATTTGATGAAAGAAGGACAAGAAGTAGAGATTTTGATCAACACGGAAAACGATGCTGCTTTATCATGTGAATTGCCTCCATTTGTAGAATTAAAGGTAACGTACACAGAGCCAGGTGTTCGTGGCGATACGGCTAACTCCCCTAAGAAACCAGCAACGGTAGAAACAGGAGCAACGATTACCGTGCCTATTTTCATCGAACAAGATGAAGTAATTAAAGTAGATACAAGAACCTATTCATACGCTGAGCGTGTAAAATAATTAGCTACCTTTGTAGCGTTTAATTAACAAAAAGAATGGATACTAAAGAAATTCAACGATTACTCGATTATATCGCTAAATCTCCCTTAGCGGAGGTTAGCATCGAAACAGAAGGTTTAAAAGTTTCTGTTAAGAAACACGGAGAAGCAGCACCGGTAGTAAGTGTGGTTTCTGCAGCACCAGCAGCGGCTCCAGTAGCGGCAGCTCCGGCAGCAGCGGCGCCAGCGGTTCCAGCAGCACCTGCACCCGTAGCAGATAACTTATATACCGTTAAGTCTCCTATGATCGGTACATTCTACCGTGCTCCAGGTCCAGATAAAGATAACTTCGTAGAAGTAGGAACGGAAATCGCTCCAGGAAAAACGGTTTGTGTGATCGAAGCGATGAAATTATTTAACGAAATCGATTCAGAGATCTCTGGAAAGATCGTTAAAATCTTAGTTGATAATGCAAGTCCTGTAGAATTTGATCAACCTTTATTCTTGGTTGAAAAAGCGTAATCTATGTTTAAAAAGATATTAATAGCGAATCGCGGGGAAATTGCCTTGCGTATTATTCGGACTTGTAAGGAGATGGGCATCAAAACGGTGGCTGTTTTCTCTACCGCCGATCGCGACAGTTTACACGTTCGCTTTGCGGATGAGGCCGTTTGTATCGGACCTCCGCCCAGCAGACAATCTTATTTGAGTATCCCGGCGATTATTTCGGCTGCAGAAGTGACTGGAGCTGATGCGATTCACCCGGGTTACGGCTTCCTTTCTGAGAATGCTGAATTCTCACGTATTTGTTCAGAACATGGGATTAAGTTCATCGGTGCTTCGGCAGACATGATTAATTCGATGGGAGACAAAGCGACAGCGAAAGAGACGATGAAGCGCGCAGGTGTTCCGGTTATTCCGGGTTCTGACGGCTTGATCGACACCGTAGAAGAAGCAAAAGAATTAGCGAAAGCCATCAAATACCCGGTAATCATCAAAGCGACAGCTGGTGGTGGTGGCCGCGGGATGCGTATCATCCGGGAGGAGTCAGAATTTGACAAACTATGGGAAGATGCGAAGATGGAATCAGCGGCGGCTTTTGGAAACGATGCGATGTACATGGAGAAATTCGTGGAAGAGCCTCGTCACATTGAGATTCAGATTGTGGGAGATAAATTTGGCAAAGCTTGTCACTTATCAGAACGCGATTGCTCGATTCAACGTCGTCACCAAAAATTGTGCGAAGAAACTCCATCCCCTGCCCTTTCAGAAGAATTGCGCAAGAAAATGGGTGAGGCAGCGATCGCAGGTGCTACAGCCATCGGTTACGAAGGCGCGGGCACGATCGAGTTCTTAGTGGACAAAAACGGAGATTTCTACTTCATGGAGATGAATACCCGTATCCAAGTAGAGCATCCGATCACGGAAGAGGTAACGGATTTCGATTTAATTAAGGAGCAAATTAAGGTAGCAGCGGGCATCGCGATTTCGGGCCAAAACTACTTCCCTAAATTATATGCCTTAGAATGCCGTATTAACGCGGAAGATCCAGCGAACGGTTTCCGTCCATCACCGGGTAAGATCACGAATCTTCACCTTCCAGGTGGCCACGGAGTTCGTATTGACTCTCACGTATATTCTGGCTATACCATTCCACCGAATTACGATTCAATGATTGCGAAAGTAATCGTTTCAGGCCAAAGCCGGGAAGAAGTATTACTTCGTATGAAGCGTGCCTTGCAAGAATTCGTGATTGAGGGTATCAAAACAACGATTCCTTTCCACATCAAGTTGATGGATGATCCTACGTTTAAGTCGGGTCAATTCACGACGGCTTTCATGGAAAGCTTCGATTTGAGCGATTTATAATTTGACCTAAAAAGGTAGTGAAAAAGGAGGCTTGTAGGCCTCCTTTTTTTGTTCTAAAACATTTTCTTTTAGACACTTGCATATCAAATCAAGATTTTATAAATTTGCACTCCCATTTTTCGATTGAATGCCCGTTTGAAAGATAAAATAGGTCATAATCAATTCCTTTAGACAAATTCCGTGGTCTAGGTGGAAACGATTCAAACAGTTAAATTATAAACAAGTGGATACTTTAAGTTACAAAACCATCTCCGCAAACAAAGCTACTGTACAGAAAGCTTGGTTTGTTGTAGATGCAGAAAATCAAGTTTTGGGACGTGTTTGTTCTGAAATTGCGAAAATCATTCGTGGAAAGCACAAGCCTTCTTACACTCCACACGTTGATTGTGGCGATCAAGTTATCGTTATCAACGCGGACAAAATTCGCTTAACTGGTAAGAAAATGACAGACAAGGTGTACATCCGTCACACGGGTTACCCAGGTGGTCAACGTTTCGCAACTCCACGTGAGGTTTTAGCTAAAAACCCAAGAGGTGTTGTCGAATCAGCCGTAAAAGGTATGTTACCTAAAAACCGTTTAGGTCGTGTTTTATTCAACAACCTATTCGTTTATGCAGGATCAGAACATCCTCACGCAGCTCAACAACCAAAAGAAATTAAGTTTTAACGGACACTAAGAAAATGGCAGAAATAACAAGTAAAATCGGTAGAAGAAAGACGGCAGTAGCTCGTATTTCTATGACACCAGGTAAAGGCCAGATTAAAATCAACGGCCGTGTATTAGCTGATTACTTCCCATCTGAAATTCTTCAGATTGTTGTTAATCAACCTTTCGCTTTAACGAACACAGTAGGTTCTTTTGATGTAACTGCTAACGTAGATGGTGGTGGAATCAAAGGTCAAGCTGAAGCGCTTCGTATGGCGATTTCACGTGCACTTCAAACGCAAGATGCTGAATTACGTTCTCCTTTGAAAAAAGAAGGCTTCTTAACTCGTGACCCACGTATGGTGGAGCGTAAGAAACCAGGACGTGCGAAAGCTCGTAAGAGATTCCAATTCTCTAAGCGTTAAGATTTGTTCGTGGAAAAGGCTTGTCTGTTGCCGATGCCTTTTCCACCTTTTTATTATTCACATTTTTAAACAACCAAAATGGCACAATTAAGCTACAACGACTTGCTTGACGCAGGCGTTCACTTCGGTCACTTGACACGTAAGTGGGATCCTAAAATGGCTCCATATATCTTTATGGAGAAAAATGGTATCCACATCATTGATCTAAATAAAACTATCTCTTCTTTAGAAGAAGCTTCAGCAGCTCTTCGTTCGATTGTACGTTCAGGCCGTAAGGTAATGTTCGTTGCAACGAAGAAACAAGCACAAGAAATTGTGACGACAGAAGCAGATAAATTAAAAATGCCGTACGTAACTGACCGTTGGTTAGGTGGTATGTTGACTAACTTCGCGACTGTACGTAAGTCTATCAAGAAGATGTCTAGCATTGATAAAATGTTAAAAGACGAAGTTATCGTGAAGACAATCGCCAAGCGTGAGCGTTTAATGTTAACTCGTGAAGAAGAAAAATTAAAGCGTGTTTTAGGTGGTATCACTGACTTAACTCGTCTTCCAGCGGCATTGTTCGTAGTAGACGTTAAGCGTGAGCACATCGCGGTTTCTGAAGCTAAGAAATTAGGTATCCCAGTTTTCGCTATGTGTGATACGAACTCTAACCCAGATTTAGTTGATTATCCAATCCCAGCAAACGATGATGCATACAAGTCTATCTCTATCATCATCACTGCCATTTCTAAAGCGATCGAAGAAGGTTTAGCAGAAAGAAAACAAGATAAGGATGATGCTCGTGAGGCGGAAGAAGTAGAAGCTAAAAAAGCAGCGGACGACGATTCACAAGAGGCAGCTAAGGTAGCGGCTAAATACGAAAAAGAAGCAGAACAAGAATAAATATTCATACATATGTCAATTACAGCAGCAGACGTTAACAAGTTACGTCAAATGACCGGTGCCGGAATGATGGATTGCAAGAAAGCTTTGACTGAAGCCAATGGTGACTTCGAAGCAGCAGTAGATATCCTTCGTAAAGCAGGTCAAAAAGTAGCAGCGAAACGTGCGGACAATGAAACTAATGAAGGTGTTGTATTAGTAGCACTTAATGCAGATCACTCGAACGGTAAATTAATCGCTTTAGCTTGTGAAACTGAACCAGTTTCTAAAGTAGCTGACTTCAATAATTTAGCTAAATCAATCATTGACAAAGCAGCAGCGTCTCACGCTCCTTCAGCGCATGATTTATTAGCTGAGCCATTAGCCGATGGACGTTCAGTAGAAGGTCACATCATCGACTTAACAGGTAAAATTGGAGAGAAAATCACCTTAGCAGCGTACGAAAACGTATCAGCTGAGAAAGTGGTTTCTTACATTCACTCGAATAACAAAATCGGTGTTTTAGTAGCATTCGAAAATGTGCAAGGAGCAGATGTATCTGAAGTAGGTAAAGATATCGCGATGCAAATCACGGCGATGAAACCTGTCGCTTTAGACAAGGATGGAGTAGATTCTGAGACTATTGAAAGAGAAATCGAAATCGGAAAAGATCAAGCACGTCAAGAAGGTAAGCCGGAGGCGATGTTAGAGAAAATTGCGGTAGGTAAATTAGAGAAGTTCTACAAAGAGCAAACTTTATTGAACCAACAATTCGTAAAAGACTCATCGATCACGATTCGTCAACTATTAGAGCAAACGCAAAAAGGTTTAACGATTTCTTCGTTCAAACGTATCGCTTTGGTTTAATTCCACTCGAATTCATAGGAAAGACCCACCCGAAACGGTGGGTCTTTTTTTTGTCAGAAAAATTCTGCCGGATGCTCATTTTGAGTTGATAGAATGCGGGACATTTTCTAACTTGTAACTCAATTCAATTTCGGATAATTTCAAGTCGAGCATGGCATTAATCAGCATCTTAGGTGGGGGAGAAAGTGGCGTAGGAGCCGCTCTATTAGCTAAATCAAAAGGATTTGACGTGTTTTTATCCGACGCGGGTGCGTTGAAAGAAAACTACCAACAAACCTTACATGAAAACCAAATTGAATTTGAGACGGGTGAACATAGTGTAGAGCGAATTTTAGCCTCTCAAGAGATCATTATCAGCCCAGGAATTCCAGAAAAAACGGATATAGTTAAGGCCATTAAGGCAAAAGGGATTTCCCTTGTGTCAGAAATCGAATTTGCGGCGCGCTACACGAAAGCGAAGATTGTTGCTATTACAGGTTCGAATGGCAAAACAACCACTACCCTACTAACCTATCATTTCCTAAAATCAGCAGGACTTAAAGTCGGTTTGGCAGGCAATATAGGCCAAAGTTTTGCGAAGCAAGTGATGGAAGATCAACATGACGTATATGTCTTGGAAATTTCCAGCTTCCAATTAGACCGTTGCTTTGAATTCAAACCCGACGTGGCCGTGTTATTGAACATCACTCCAGATCATCTGGATCGCTACGAATACCAATTTGAGAACTACATCGCCTCGAAATTTAGAATATTCCAAAATGCAGATGCACACACGAGTTGTGTATTTTGGGCAGATGATGAGGTCATCAAAGCACATGCCACTACAATTCCCACAAGTGCACGTTTAAAAACGGTTAGTTTTCACACGAAAGCAGACGCCTATATTACTGCAGATTCCATTCAATTCGAGGGTGCAGCACTAACTTTAGCTGACGCGCCTTTAAAGGGACCTCACAATGCCATCAATATGGCCGTGGCCATCTTAGCAGCGCATGAGGCTGGTGTAGCCTATGAACAAATTTTAGCGTCCTTACCGTTGTTTGAAAATGCCCCGCATCGATTAGAATCATGTGGAACATGGGATGGGGTGGAATTTATCAATGACTCGAAAGCCACGAATGTGGATGCGGTATATTATGCCTTAAATAGCTACAAGCAACCATTAATCTTAATTATGGGTGGTGTAGACAAAGGGAATGAATACGAGGTATTGGATCCCCTAGTAAAGGAGAAAGTGAAAGGATTAATTTGTTTAGGGGACGATAATTCTAAATTAGAATCCCATTTTGGAGGTATAGTACCCCAAATTTTTTCGACGCGGGTTATCGAAAGGGCCATCATAAAATCAAAAGAGTGGGCAAAACCAGGTGATGTCGTATTACTATCGCCGGCTTGCGCTAGCTTTGATTTATTTAAGAATTACGAAGATCGAGGAGATCAATTTAAGAACATAGTAAAACAACTGATCCATGGATAGTAAAATCAAAGCTTTCTTCAAAGACCACTTAAAAGGGGATTATAAAATTTGGCTAATCGTATTTATTCTAAATGCGTTTGGTTTGTTAATTCAATTCTCGGCCAAAGCGAAGATGGCGATGGATGGTCCGTTGGAACCGCTTACGAGCTTTTTCAAGACGATTGCCATCCTATGCATTTCCTTTTATTTGATGTCCTACTTTTCTAAAATCAATTACAGTAGGGTGGCCAAATTCAGTGATTTAGCCTTGCTATTTTCATGGGGCTTAGTCGTAGTAGCTTTGTTGTTTGGCCCCACCATCGGTGGAGCAAATCGCTGGGTGGCGGTAGGACCGATTCAATTTATGCCCTCGGACATGGTTAAATTGTGCCTGATTACCAGTTTGGCAAAAGATTTCTCTTCTAAACAGGCTGATCCAGAATCGTATAATTACGTCATGTTTATTCGAATGCTATTTAAGATTGGCATTTCCTGCTTCTTAATTATGCTTTCTAACTTCTCTACGAGCGTATTGATCTTTTTGACCAGTATTATCCTGATGTACTTTGGACGTGTACCTGCTAAACAAATTGGTTTAATTGTGGCAGCGGTTGCATTCCTAGCGGTGGGTGTGGTGTACTTTGAAATTGGTCAAAGAGCAAAAACAGTTAAGATGCGGATCGAGAATTATATTCAACGCAGAGGCCAAGCTGATGCAGAATCAAAAGTGAGCAAAGGTAAAAATGAAGATTACCAAATCACCCGAAGTTTGTTTGCCATTGCCACGGGCGCTATTCATCCGAAAGGACCGGGAAAAAGTCAGCAACGGTATATTCTCTCTCAGGCAGAATCCGATTTCGTCTATGCCATTATCATCGAAGAATATGGTATCGTGGGAGGACTTGCCATACCGCTCCTCTTTCTGATTTTCATGTACCGAGGGGCGAAAGCGATACAATATAGTGTCCGGCCTTTTGGCGGATTATTATCTGCGGGGCTAACATTCTCGATTGTATTCCAGGCGTTTATTAACATGTTAGTAGCGGTAGATGCAGGACCAGTGACGGGCCAACCTATGCCTATGATTTCTGCGGGTGGAACATCCCTCATATTTACGGCGGTCTCTATTGGGCTTATTTTAGCGGTTAGTAAAGATAAAGATCCTGCCACGGCATCCGCACCAGCACCTGCCCAAACAGCTCTTGCCTAATGTCCATTCAACACGTCATTATTTCTGGAGGTGGAACTGGAGGGCATATTTACCCGGCGATTTCTATTGCGAATGCAATGAAAGAAATCGACCCCGCCATCGAATTTTTATTTGTGGGAGCGGAGGGAAAAATGGAGATGGAAAAAGTGCCCAAAGCGGGCTTCAAAATCATCGGTCTTCCTATCGTCGGCATTCAAAGAACCCAAGTTTGGAAGAACCTATTCTTTCCGTTCAAATTGATCAAGAGTCTTTGGCAATCTGTTAGGATCATCCAACATTTCAAGCCCGATGTGGCTGTAGGTGTAGGTGGTTATGCGTCAGGACCGCTTTTATTAGCTGCCAGATTTCTAGGTATCCCCTATTATATTCAAGAACAAAATTCCTTTGCGGGAATTACCAATAAAGCCTTAGCCGCTAAAGCAGAACACATTTTTGTGGCCTATCCCGGGATGGAAAAATTCTTCCCGGCGGAGAAAATTACCCTCAGTGGAAATCCTGTCCGGAAAGATCTGATTGATGCAGCAGGCAAAAAAGAACTAGCGGCTGCGCACTTCCAATTGGACCCAGCGAAAAAAACCATTTTGATTATCGGCGGAAGTCAGGGAGCTCGAAGCATTAATCAGAGTATTTTAGCAGGGCTAGATCAATTAGTAAAAGCTGGTATTCAAGTGATTTGGCAGACAGGTGTTGCCTTTGAATCCACCGCGAAACAAGCGGCCTCCTTTCACCCCAATACCTATGTTTCCGCATTCATTTATGAAATGGACCTCGCTTATGCGATGGCTGACTTAGTCATTTCGAGAGCCGGAGCCTCTTCTGTATCTGAAATTTGTCTTATAGGCAAAGCAAGTATTTTAGTGCCGTTACCGAGCGCTGCGGAAGATCACCAGACCGAGAATGCGAAAAGCCTCGTTTCCCAAAACGCCGCTATTCTAGTTCGCGATGTGGAGGTCAAAGAGAAATTAGTCTCGGCAGCTTTAGCGGCACTGAAAACCGACTTAAGCACTTTAGAAAAAAATAGTCTTCAGCTAGCCAAGCCGAATGCTGCCCACGAAATTGCCCTATCCATTTTACAAGCATGAAAAAAGAGTTAAGCCTTAGCGATTTAAAACAAGTCTATTTTTTAGGCATCGGTGGAATTGGCATGTCTGCCATTGCTCGCTGGTTTTTGCACAATGGATTTCCAGTCGCTGGATATGACAAAACCGAGAGCCCATTGACGAAAAAATTAGCGGAAGAGGGAATGGACATTCATTACGAAGACACGATTGACTTAATTCCAACAGCCTGTTTATCAGACGTAGAGCATAGTTTATTTATCTATACGCCCGCTATTCCTAAGGATCACGTAGAGATGAACCATTTGCTTTCTAAAGGCATTCGCCTGTACAAGCGTTCTGAAATTTTAGGCTGGATTACTCAACAAATCCCTACCCTAGCCGTAGCGGGAACGCATGGTAAAACAACCACTTCGTCGCTTTTAACCCATTTGTTAATCAGCGCCGGCAAAAACGTTACCGCCTTTTTAGGAGGAATTACCGTTAATTATGGCACCAACTTTATCCCCAACCACTCGAAAGAAAATATCGTCTGCGTGGTAGAAGCGGATGAATATGATCGTTCTTTCTTGACACTTCATCCACAAGCTGCGGTGGTAACTTCCACGGATGCAGACCACTTAGATATTTATGGGGATGGAGATTCTGTCCTAGAAAGCTTTCAATTATTTGTGAACCAAATTAAATCCGGCGGATTCTTCATCCAGAAAAAGGGATTAAGCTTACAGTCTGCTTTGGGTGACGCTACTTTTGGAATTGATACCGGGGACTTTCAGGCCCATAATATTCGCATCGAAAATCACCGAATGATTTTTGATATGACTTACCCCGGTGGTGAAGTAATCGATATTCCCATGCGAATTCCCGGATTCCATAACATTGAAAATGCCTTAGCAGCTGCTGCTTTAGCGATGCAGGTAGGTGTGACTGGCGAAGAGATTAAGGTAGGTATTGCCTCCTTTTTAGGGGTGAAACGCCGTTTTGAATACCACGTTGAGTCGGATGAGCATGTCATGATCGATGACTACGCTCACCATCCCACAGAAATCGCTGCTTGTTTGAATTCAGTTAGAGCGCTCTATCCTGGAGAGAAAATTACGGCCGTATTCCAGCCACACTTGTTCTCGAGAACTCGGGACTTTATCGATGACTTTGCCAAAAGCCTAGCCATCGCTGACGAACTCTATTTATTGGATATTTATCCAGCCCGCGAATTACCGATGGAGGGTGTTACGTCGGATTGGTTGTTGAGCAAAATACAGCTGGACGCTAAGCAGGTCATCTCGAAAGCAGATCTACTACACGTGATCGATGCCAAAAAACCGAAACTTTTAGTCACGATGGGGGCAGGAGATATCGATCTTCTTTTGAATGATTTAAAATTGAGCTTATCTTAGTATTATTTTTCAAATGAAAGCAAACGCGACGTTAATTAAGCAAGTGATCGGGATGGTGATATTATTCACCCTCGTACTAACGGCTGTCGTTTTTGCAGAAATCAGTTTTAACCAAGTGGTTTGTAAAGGCGTTGAAATCAACCTCGATTCAGAGAATGAAAAAGCGCTTTTGAGCAAAAAAGACATCAAATTAATGGTGTCTGAACAAGGAACTGATTATTTCTTAGACAAACCTATCACGCAGATTTCGCTACGCAAAATTGAAGAGCGCGTAAAGCGGATTCCCTTAGTTAAATCGTGTGAAGCACACCACGATTTTAGTGGCGTCATTTCGATCTCTGTCAAAGAATATAAGCCCATCGCCCGTATCGTTCGTTCAACCATAGGCACCTCCCCTTTATCAGATCAATACATCTCAGAAGATGGGAAGTTTATTGGGACAAGTCCTTTGTTTACTCCGCGTATTTTAGTCACCGGTGGACCTTATTTCGATGGTAAGCGCAGCTTAACAGACAAGCGCGGAAAGACGTTAATCCCTTTCTTTCAGTTCATAGAAAACAATCCGTTTTGGAAAGCCCAAATTTCCCAAATCATTGTGGCAAAAGATGGCGGTATCGTAATTATCCCTACGATAGGTACGACGCGCATCGACTTTGGCCTACCGATGAATATTGAAAACAAATTCAAGAAATTATTAATTTTTTATCAGAAAGTTGTCCCGAACAAGGGTTGGAATAAGTACACTTGGGTACAGCTAAAATATAAGAATCAGCTTATTTGCGAATAAGACCCAAATTTTTTAATTTAATATCCGTTCTACAAAAAAAATACAATGCGTAACGACTTAATTATTGGTTTAGATATTGGTAGTTCTCATGTGAGAGCCATTGCAGGAAAGCAAAACGACCGAGGCAGATTAGAGATTTTAGCTACTGGATCCGCTATCAATACGAATAATGTGTTGAACGGAGAGATTGTTAACATTAGCAAAACAACGGCCGCAATTTCTGAAGCCATGAATCAAATTTCCCACGTTTTAGATGGGAAAAATTCAGAGCATTTCTTCGCCTCGAACTTATCCGGATCGCATATCAAAGTGCAACCGTTTTCGCTATCTAAAACACGTAAAAACGAAAGAGAAGCTGTTTCTGCGAATGAGGTCATGAGCCTTTTCGAAGAAGCTAAGCGGACTTTTGCTGATAAAAATCCGTGCGTTTTACATACGTTACCTATTGGATTTAAAGTAGGCAACTTGCCAGATACCTTAGATCCTATCGGTCAAATTGGTCAAAAAATTCAAGCCGATTTCGTCTTCATTTCAGCAAATCCTAGCAAAAACGAATTGCTGACTCAATGTTTAAAATCTGCTGAAACGAAGCATTTAAAGAAAGGGAATGTGTATTTCAGTTCTTTAGCTACCGCGAGCGCTGTTTTAAACAAAGAGGAGAAACAAGAGGGTGTTGTCTTAGTTGATTTAGGCAGTGGCACTTCAGAGATTAGTATCTTCCAAAATAACCGGTTAAAGCACGCTGTCGTGCTAAACTGGGGTGGTGATTTAATCACAGATGACATTCAAGCAGGATTAGAGATTTCGCGTGATCACGCAGAAACCTTAAAAGTACGTTTTGGATCAGCGATTCAAAAAGATATTCCTGTGAACGAGGTAGTCATGATTCCAGGTATTGCAGGCCGTAAGGCAAATCCTGTGTCCGTTAAGAATCTAGCGATCATTATCGAAGAGCGTTTGAAAGAATTAGCAGCGATTATCGTTGCGGAAATTTCAAAGCAGACAGACATCAAGCAATTGAAAGCTGGCCTTGTTTTAACTGGTGGCGGAGCTCAATTACCTTACATTGATGAATTGTTCCAAAAATATACGGGCTTAGACGCGCGCATCGGAGATCCGAATGCCACTTCTACGAACCCAGCTATTGCCACTGAAATCAAAGATCCATCCTTTGCAACCGTTATCGGATTAGTGCAGGTATATTACGATCAGAAAGAAACGGTGGAACCTGAGGAAGAGCCTAAAAATACCGATGAAATAGGACCTTATACTCCTCCGACCCCTCCTAGACAAGGACCTCGCATAGGCGACTTGTTCCGCAAAATGGTGGATGTCGTAATGGGGGACGATGATGGCGGTAACGCCTCGTACTAGAACAAATGTGATTCGATCAATTGAATCAAAATGTGGATCACTTTGATGTGGATTTCTTGAATGCGATCTGCGTAACCAAAGTGGTCCACTCTTATTTCGTGGCAACCATAAGCCGCTAATTTTCCGCCGTCTTTACCAGTCAAAAGAACAACCTCCATTCCTTTCGCCTGAGCTGCTTTCACCGCCTCAATAATATTCTCAGAGTTCCCGGAGGTTGAAATGCCCACTAGGACATCCCCCGCGTTTCCTAGGCCCTCGATAAAGCGAGAGAAGATATAATTATAACCAAAGTCATTACTCACGCAAGAGATGTGAGATGGATCCGAAATCGCCATCGCCGCTAAAGCGGGACGATTCTCCCGGTAGCGACCCGATAACTCCTCCGCGAAATGCATTGCGTCGCAATGGCTCCCACCATTTCCACAAGACAAAATCTTATTCCCCTTTTTCAAGGCATTCACTAACACATCCGCTGCTTTTTCGATCGAATCGATCTTAGCAGGATTGCTTAAAAAATCAGCTAATACTTGCTGTGACTCTTGAAGTGATTGAGTAATCAGGTTATTCATAATGCAAAGATAATTAAAAATCGCCGCCGGCACCGCCTCCGCCGAAGTCCCCTCCGCCAAAGCCACCGAAATCAAATCCCCCACTTCCACCGCCTCCGCTGGAACCACCTCCGTAATTTCCACCCCCTAAAAAGATTGGAGGAAAGAACATGCCGCCTCCGCGTGATCCAGGTCCACGACCACCACCACCCTTGCGAAGAGCTTGAATGATCGTAATTACAATTAAAATAAGGAAGATCATCACAACGGGCGGAATCCCTTGAGGTTCCCCCTCGCCACTATCTTCATTTTTGAATTCTCCGCTAGCACGACGCATCATTTCGGTGGTAGCTTCATCCAAACCTTGGTAATACGCCCCTGCCTTGAATGTGGGCTTTAATGTCCGGTTGATAATCCGTTTGCAAATGGCATCTGGCAAAACATCTTCGATGCCGCGACCTGTGACAATGCGCAGTTTGCGATCTTGCATGTCTACGAGGATGACCACGCCGTTGTTTTTGCCTTTTTGGCCTACACCCCATGTTTTACCGATATCGATGGCATAATCATAGGGATCGCGGCCGTTCGTCGAATTGACAAGAACAATTGCGAACTGAGTGGAAGTCGAATCCGCATAACCTCGCATTTTCTGCTCGAGCGCATTCTCTTCCTCGGGATTCAACAAACCCGCTTCATCTAAAATATAGCCATTCGGTTTCGCAGGAATGCCCTCTTGAGCGAATGCAGCGGAACTAATGAACAATAGGAGTAGTAAAATTTTGCGCATAAGAGACATTAGAGACCAAAGGAGATCTCGTTCGACAATTCATTTACATCTCCCGCCTCGTAGGGAAAAAAGCCCGCTAGGACCTCTCCCGTGCGCTTCACGCCGTGCGCTAATCCAGCTCCGAATTCATTCTTCGCTAAATAGGCCCGCATTTCATCGCGAATCGTTTCCCAAAACTCCGCCGGCACTTTCGCATCGATTCCTTTGTCCCCGATGATACTAAACTTGCGGTCCTTGATGGCCAAATACACCAAAACCCCATTCTGCAAATCCGTCTTATTCATGCCTAATTGAAAGAAGACCTCCTTTGCCCGATCGATCGGGTGTCCGGCGCAATGACTTTCTACGTGTACACGAACCTCTCCAGACGTCTGTAACTCAGCGTCCTGAATGGCTTGCAAAATTAGGTTTTGGTGCTCTGCTGACAACATCCTTATTTCTTCTCGTCAAAATTAACCTCTGGCGCTTTCTCTGAACCTGCTTCCGCTTGGAAGAAACCTTTCTGCGTAAAACCAGAGAATGAGGCGATTAAGCTATTCGGGAAAGTCACTAACAAAGTATTATAGGTTTGCACTGCCGAATTGAAATTATCACGCTCTTCTTTGATGCGATTCTCCGTTCCCTCTAATTGAGCTTGCAATTCAGAGAAGTTTTCTGTTGCCTTTAATTGTGGGTAATTTTCAGCTACTACCATTAAACGCGATAAAGCACCGCCTAAAGAAGACTGAGCCGCCTGGTATTTTTGCATATTCTCCGGACTTAAATCCTTCGCATCTAACTTCATCTGTGTGGCACTTGCTCGCGCTTCGATTACCGCTGTTAACGTTGATTTCTCAAAATTAGCTACGCCTTGAACGGTCTTTACTAGGTTTGGAATTAAATCCGAACGGCGTTGGTACGCACTTTGCACATTTGCCCATTTTGCATCTAATTCAACGGAACTGGTGGCCATGCTGTTACGTGCGCCTACGCCCCAGAAAAACAGGACGCCAAAAAAGAATACAATCACTCCCAAAACAATCAATAACGTTACTACTGTCTTATTCATCTTGTTAAATTTTAATTGGTTTTAACTGAAACAAAAATACTATTTAAATTTTAAAGACCTGATTTCTGTGCCACAATCATCCGGTCATTCCCCTTGAAGTCCTGCAATAGCTTGACCTCTTGGAAACCCTTGCTAAACAAGAGCTCTACGGTTTGAGTTCCAAAGTACTGGTTAATTTCTAGACATAGGTATCCTCTAGGTGTTAATCTTTCGAGAGCAAAGTCTGCTAATGCCTCATAATATTTCAGGGCATCGTCATTAGGTACGAATAGGGCCAAATGCGGTTCAAAGTCTACCACGTGATTCGCCATCTCTTTTTTCTCCCCCTCTGTCACATAAGGTGGATTCGATACAATCACCTCCCAAGTACCCTCAGAAGTGGACCAGTCAAAAATATCTTGTTGTTTAAATTCGATGTCTGCTTGTAAAGCGTTCGCATTTTGGCGAGCTATACCTAAAGCAGCGGTAGAAATATCCCAAGCCTCCACAGAAAGCGAGGGCCGTTCTAATTTTAAGGAAATAGGAATACAACCGGAACCAGTCCCTACGTCTAAAACGGAGGCATTCTCGGGAGCGTGGCTCAAAACGAGGTCCACTAATTCTTCCGTTTCCGGACGCGGAATCAAGGTATCTGCATTCACTTGAAACAAATGATCTCGAAAATAGGTCTTCCCCATGACGTATTGCAAGGGTTCCCCAGCCACTAAGCGTGCTAATCGTTTATCCCAATCCACCGGCAAGTCCACTTCTTTTTTCAAGATAATATCCATCGAACTCAAATTCCAACCTAAATCCAAGCAACGAAAGGCAATCGCACGGGCCTCTGAGGGCTCATAATGAGGCGTAATCGCGTCGGTAATTTGTTGGATGAGAATAGGACTGGCAATCGATTTCATTTGTGGAGAATTTGGGTAAATTTACGAATTATAAACCGATGAAAACGCTATGAAAAAATTAATACTACCGCTCATCACAATCCTGGGATTAAGCACAGCGGTGAACGCACAATACAAGACGATAGGGAAGATTCACGTCTATGATGAATCTGTCAAAACCCTTATCGATCCCTCCACCCCTATTGAGGTGGTGGCAGAGGGATATACCTGGTCTGAGGGGCCTGTTTGGGTGAAGAAAGGTGGCTATCTATTATTTTCTGATGTACCTGAAAATAAGATTTACCAATGGACCGCGGAGAAAGGTGCCGTGCTTTATCTAACTCCATCAGGCTATTCAGGAAAGGAATATTATTCCTACGAACCCGGTGCGAATGGCTTAATTATTAACCAAAAAGGAAATCTCGTTTCCGCAGAACATGGGGACAGGAGGATTGCCGAAATGTCTTTGGGAAAACCTGAATCAAAAAAATCACTGTCTGGATTATGGGAGGGCAAAAAACTCAATAGCCCGAACGACGTCATCCAAGCTAATAATGGAGACTACTATTTCACCGATCCACCCTACGGTTTACCGGGCCGCGGAAAAGAAGAAGCTGCGAAAGAAATCGCTTTCCAAGGCGTGTACCGCCTCTCTAAAAAAGGCGAATTGAGTTTACAATACGATAAAATGGCGAGACCAAATGGCCTAGCGATGAACCTAGACGAGAGCATCTTGTATGTGGGGTCATCTGAGCCGAAAGAATCCCATATTTTAGCGTTCCCGGTAGACAAGAAAGGAAATTTAGGCGAACCATCCGTATTCTTCGACGCAGCAGAACTAGCTAAGCAAGGAATCCGCGGCGGTTACGATGGGATGAAGCTGGATAAGCTAGGCAATATTTGGACGACAGGTCCTGGGGGAATATTAATCATTAGCCCAGCGGGAAAATTACTAGGACGAATTGAGACGGGGAACCCGAACTCGAATGTGAATTTTGGCGAAGATGGATCGACCTTGTTCATTACTTCGAAGATGAATTTATTGCGGGTGAAGACGAAAACGAAAGGGCTGAAATAATCCGCGCGAATCCGTACAAATCCGCTCGAATCCGTGCGAAAACATAAAAAAAGGCCTCAATCACAAAATCGAGGCCTTTCATTTTCTTATAATTTTCTAATCTTGATATTTCTAAACCAAACTGGGTTTCCGTGATCTTGCAGAGCAATATGCCCTTGCATGACTTTTCCGAAATCCGGCATTCCTTTGAACTTCGAACCGGCGATTAAATCTTTCCAGTTCTGATCATCTGTACGAGTTTCTACTACCAAGGTCCCGTTTAAATACAATTGCAATAAGCCTTTGTTGTTCACAATGCGTCCTGTATTCCACTCACCCACGGGCTTTACCGTTTCTTTGTACGACTTAATTAAGTCATATAAATCTCCTGCGCGGTGTTTCGTGATTTTACCATCCGCATGGCCATCGTTATCCAGCACCTGAAATTCTGGGCCTGTTACGTAAGTCGCATAGTATTTTTTGGGATCATCCGTCACGTTGAAGATAATACCTGAATTACCATTCGGGGAAATCTTCCAATCGATCGTGAATTCGTAGTTATCATAGGATTCGTTTGTCACTAAATCGCCACCATCTTTTTTTGCTGCGTCGAAACCGATCACGCCGTCTTCGATTGTCCAAGAGGACCCTACTTTATCTCCTTTTCCATAGCTATGCCAGCCTGTGAATGTTTTTCCATCAAATAATAATTGAGTGCCATTTTTCTTTTCTGCCTTGGTTAATTCATTTACTCCTTGGCCAAAAGAAACAAATGCGAAGCAGACAGCCGCGCAGGTTAAAACGATTTTGTTCATTTTTATTAGGTTTATGATTTTTACAATACTACTAAAAGTCTGTAACAATTGTGTCTGTTGCGGGCAATTTTAGCGTCATTTCTTTGTAAATTGCCGGCTGATATAAAAATCCATGAAGACCAAAGTAGCCCCAAAGCCCTCCATCAACATCATCACCCTCGGTTGTTCCAAGAATCTAGTCGATTCAGAAGTACTCTACACCCAGTTAAAAGGGAATGGTTTAGAGGTGACGCACGAGGCGAAAAAGGACAAGGCGAACATCGTCGTGATCAATACCTGTGGCTTCATTGATAATGCCAAACAAGAATCCATCGACACCATTTTGCGTTATGCTGATGCAAAAGAGGCGGGCAAAATCGATAAATTATACGTAACGGGTTGCCTTTCTCATCGCTACAAAGATGATTTAGAAAGAGAAATCCCGATGGTGGACTCGTTCTTTGGGACGAATGAATTACCTCGTTTATTAAAGGCCTTAAAGGCAGATTACAAGCACGAATTAGTGGGAGAGCGTCTTTTGACGACCCCAGCGCACTACGCCTATTTGAAGATTGCAGAGGGTTGCGATCGCCCATGTAGCTTTTGTGCCATTCCGTTAATGCGCGGAAAACACGTGTCTACGCCTATCGAAGAATTAGTAAAGGAAGCTAACTCGCTAGCGAAGAAAGGTACAAAAGAATTGATATTAATCGCCCAGGACCTTACTTTTTACGGTTTAGACCTAAAAGGCGAGGGCAAATCTGGCCGTCAATTAAAAGAACTTTTAGAGCGTCTATCTGATGTCAATGGCATCGAATGGATCCGCTTGCAATACGCCTATCCGGCAGGTTTTCCGGTAGAAATTTTGGATACGATGGCGGAACGCGACAATATCTGTAAATACCTGGATATGCCACTTCAAAGTGGTTCAGACGCCATGTTAAAGCACATGCGTCGTGGAATTACGCGCGAGAAAACAGAGGATTTGATTCACACGATTCGGGAGAAAGTCCCAGGAATCGCCTTGAGAACGACCTTGATTTCAGGCTACCCTACGGAAACAGAAGAGGACTTCGAGGAGACTTATTCGTTCGTAGAACGTATGCGTTTCGACCGTTTAGGTATCTTCAATTATAGCCACGAGGAAAATACACATGCTTACCTAGTGAACGATGATGTGCCGGAGGACGTGAAGCAATTCCGTTCTGATGAGATCATGGCCTTGCAACAAGGTATTTCAGAAGAATTGAATCAAGCGAAAGTAGGCCAAACACTGAAAGTGATGGTCGACCGCAAAGAGAGCGGCTATTTCGTGGGACGTACAGAATTTGATTCGCCAGAGGTGGATAATGAAGTGTTGATTCCTGCGGAACAATATGCGCGTTTGGGTGATTTCGTAACAGTGAAGATCAATAAAGCCGAGGAATTCGACTTGTACGGCGATATTATATCCTAGATATTATAGCCTAAACGAACTGAGACGCATATCGCGTAGATCAAAAGTCATCAATCCTTGCTGTGCCGGAGATTCGAAGCCGGCGAGGTAGAAGATGGCTTCTTTGGCCTGTAATAAACCAATAATTCCGGGCAATACGCCTAAAACCCCTACTTCATCGCAGGCAGGTATTTCTTGTGGACTCGGTTCGACAGGAAACAGCGAACGATACGAGGGTCCTCCTGGGTGAAATACAGCAAACTGCCCCTCCCAGGCATGAATGGCGCCATAAATGAATGGCTTCTGCAAATCGACACAGGTATCATTAATCAAATACCGGGTGCTGAAATTATCCGTACAATCGATGATCAGATCGTGTTGCGCGATATAAGTGGACACATTAGCTGCGCTTAAATTCTCTGCAACACCCAGTATGGCGATGCTTGGATTCAAGGCTTGCAAAGCCTCCGCTGCCTTAATAGCTTTCGAGGTACCTACATCATCCGTCTTATACAATACTTGACGGGCTAGGTTTGATAATTCAATCACGTCCGCATCCAGAATCGTTATGGATCCCACGCCAGCCGCAGCTAGAAAAGGCAAGGCTCCGCAGCCCAAACCACCCGCACCCACCACTAAGATGGACGCCTCTTTTAGGCGCATCTGTTGCACTTTCCGCCATTCCGGCAAATTAAGCTGTTTGCGATACCGTTCGAACTCTAAATCCGTTAGCATGGAGGTGGGTACAAATAAAAAAAGCCCTCTTGAATTTCAAGAAGGCTAATTTCGATAATTATTTTGAAAACTAAACGCTTAACGTACCCTTACGAGCTGCAGCGATTAAAGTTTTTTCGAAACCGTTTTTGTTGATGGTGCGAATTGCTTTCGCAGAAACTTTCATACGAACCCAAACACCCTCTGACTCTAAGAAGAATTTCTTCGTCTGTAAGTTCGGGTAAAACTTACGTTTAGTCTTGTTGTTAGCGTGAGAAACGTTGTTTCCTACTTGAGTTTTGCGTCCTGTAATTTGACAAACCTTTGCCATAGTATCTTTTATTTAATATTGTTCTTTCCTAAAGGGATTGCAAAATTAGAAAATAATTTGAAATAACCCAAACCTCCATCGAAAATTTATAAAATGGCAGACAATGTGTATCTTTGGGTATGGCAAAGCGACCCCTAAAGAAAAAAATTACCTCTTCCTTAATTTGGCTAGGAACGCTGCCATTGTGCTTATACACGCTTTTGACGTATCTATTAAGCTATTCTCTAATCGTAGAGCACTGGTTTGCGGGCTTCCTGATGATGACGATGCCCTATGCCCAATTGTTGTGTCTTTTGTCTCTGATTTACTGGACATTTCAGCGAGCGAAGCGAGCGCTTTTGCCCTTGATCGTGCTAGCGCTAGGCTATGGATTTATCGGAAGGCATATTAGCTTTCATCAACCGGTTGCTACCTTAGAAAAACCCTTGACGGTGATGAGCTACAACGTTTTTGGGATGTATTCGAATGATTACGAGGCCAAAAAAGAGTCATTAGAAGAACTGAAGAAATTCATCCGAGATTACGATGCAGACATCAAATGTTTCCAAGAATTCTACTCGCATTCAGACAGAAAAGCCTTTCACACCGTCTCCTATTTAAAGGAAAAATACCCGCATTACGCCTTTATACCGTTGAAAAAGCAGTTATTTGACTCGCATGAAAAGATGGGATTGGTGGTATTCTCGAAGTACCCCATTATACATGAGGAGGGGGAGCAATTTGAAAATTCTGCCAATGGATATCTGTTAACGGACATCGTAAAAGGCAAGGACACGATCCGCGTGATTAATCTACAACTTTGGTCTATGGGAATTCGGGTCAATAAAATGACGTCGAAAATTCGCTTGCAGGATTATACAGATGCCCAAAAAGAGGGGCGCGGCATCATTTCCTCCCTCCGAAAAGGCTTTATTGAGCACAAAAAGGAGATGGATCAAATCAATCGCCTCATCCAAAAAAGCCCCTATCCTATCTTAGTTGTGGGGGATTTAAACGAA
Source organism: Aquirufa esocilacus (assembly GCF_042715595.1). NCBI lineage: Bacteria > Pseudomonadati > Bacteroidota > Cytophagia > Cytophagales > Flectobacillaceae > Aquirufa > Aquirufa esocilacus. Next base: position 350,179 of record NZ_JBBKXX010000003.1, read on the forward strand.
ACCCCGTCCGGATGGGCTTATGGAACCATCCGCGAACGATTGCAAAATTCGTTCGAGGAAGCGGGATCTGGTTTTGGCTTTACCCTAAATCGTAGCCCATACCTGGTACGGATTGACAACCAATTCTTCTCCAAAGAATGGCAAGCCACTAACTTCCTGACCCTACGAAATATCAAATACTCCGACCACTTCCCTACCGTGGGTCAATACATCCTGCATGGAAAATAAACTCTGGAAAGTCTTAGGAGTCGCTTTCAATATCAGTGTAACGTTAGGTGGCACCATCGGAACGGGAATACTGCGCAAACCGGGTCCCATTGCAGCCTCCTTACATGACCCCTTGATTATCTTAGGCTTGTGGGTCCTGGTCGCTATTTATGCGTTATTAGGCGTTAGTTGTGTGTTAGAACTCAGTTTATCTATTCCCAAAGCAGGTTCTTGGTATGGCTATGCCGAACGGGCTTTTGGCCGCTATATCGGCTTCCTAGTAGGATTGACCTCGTGGTTAGGCACGGTGACCGCCCTAGGTTTTGGGTCGTATACTTTTAGTGAATATTTGATCATCGTATTCCCTGCCTTAAGCCCCTTTTTAGTGTATTGCGCTATCGGCATTTTAGCCCTGTTGTGGCTTTTCCATCAATTAGGAGTGGTCATGGCTGGTAAATCACAAGAATGGCTGAGTGGCATTAAAGCAGGTGCCTTGTTCTTCTTTATCGGACTTTGTTTCTTCTATGGCCAAGGAGGCGTTTTCGCAGAAACAACTCAGGCACCTAGCGGCTTGCCGCTGACGACTGGCATTATGACAGCCCTTTTATCGATCTTTTATGCCTTTGACGGCTGGCATACGGCCAGTTATTTCACGGAAGAAAATAAGGATCCTGTCAAAAATATGCCATCGATGTTCATTGGTGTCATCATCGTCGCGGTCATCTATTTATTGATTAACGTGGGCATATTATATAGTCTACCACTAGAAACCCTTTCAAACAGTAAATTAGCAGCTGCGGATGCCATGAAAGCGTTATTTGGAGCAGATATGGGCCGCTGGATTACCGTATTTTTGATGCTCAGCATTCTAGGAATTTTGAATACCCAGGTGATGTTCGCCCCCCGCGTGATCTATTCGATGAGTCGCGATGGCCTATTTTTTAAGCAAGCCCAAAAAGTAAATGCCGCCGGCTCCCCCACCACAGCGACTCATTTAACGGTATTCGCGGCTTGTCTGTTTCTATTAGCGGGAAAAGAAATTAATGAACGCCTATCTGATATCGCGACGTTCTTTTTTGTCGCTAGCTATTTGGCCGGATTCTCTTCTTTATTAAAACTACGTGTCGCAGAACCAAATCTGAAAAGACCTTACCTTGTTTGGGGATATCCCGTATTACCGTGGATACTCGTGATTATCTCGGCCCTATTCCTAGTGGGAACATTAGTGACTAATCTGGGTAGCGTGGTGTATGTGGTAGGGTTTGTGGGGGTGAGTTATTTAGTATATCGAAAGTTCTTACGATAGTCGACTTCGTCTTAGTCATCGCTGCGCGATTTAGTCGCTGCTACGCAGCCTAGTCCTCCATTTACCATTCACCACTTACCATTCACCATTTAGTGTATCGCTTTCAAAAACTCCACCACCGATTGCTTAATCTCCTTAACTGGCGAATTGCCTAGATTAGACATCACAGAAAATGCTAGCGTCTTTCCGCTTTTGGTGACATAATACCCTGAAAGATCATAGGTATTACCATAAGAGCCTGATTTCGCCCAAATGTGCACGCCCTCATTTAGATCTTGGATATTTCTGAGCGTCCCCGTCTTGCTAGCTTCTGGCAAAAGTGCATGCAAACGATCAGGCGCTACTTCTTTGGCTAAGGCTTCCAAAATATAGATTAAGTCTTTTGGCCTAAATAAATTATACCGGGAAAGACCCGAACCATCTACCCAACGAATGTCTTTAAAAAACTCGTTCCCGGGTTCTTTCTTCAAATTCTCCATCACCTCATTGGGATCCCAGCCTTTTTCAGCCGCTATCATCACTAATAGCTGTTCGGCCACTTGGTTGTCACTAACATGTAACATAAGTTTATGAAGACTATCGATCTTTCCGGCATAGAAAATTCGAGCATCCGGATGAACCGCAAGTGGCATCGTTTCTACTGACTTATGCAAGGTGTCTGTCAAAAGAAAGGCGGTCATTTCTGGGGAAGTTATGAAAGGAACATCTTGTGCACCGTATTTTTCCGTCTTCAATTCAGGTAAAGTGAAGTCATTTTTTAAGCGATTACGACGTACTTCCAGGGTAGTTCCTGTCTTAGAAACGGAGGAGAAAATGTCAGGCATAATGGCCCAGCGTTTTTGGTCAGCGGAAAAGTTAACTACGTTTCCATACAGGGGCATGTCTGAAATCTCCGCGGAATAATAATCATTGTAGTCATCAGCTGCCCAGCCAGCTCCTTGTGGGAAAAGTGGCTTTAGCGGTGCGCCATACACTACTACTTTCGAAGAAGCGGCTAAATAATCACGTAAGGCCGTATTTTTCAAGGTTGGGTGCAAGTTGCTAATGTCGCCGGTTCCCCAGAAAAATAGGGTATCCTTTGTTTCGCGGTATTTAAAAGCGGGGATTTGGGAGCCTAGAATTCTGTTCGCTTGTAGGAAAGTCAAGAGCTTCACGTTCGAGGCCGGCATGAAATACTGGTTTGCGTTTTGTTCAAAAAGCACTTTGCCTGTGCCTAGATCCTTAATCATGACGCCGCTGGCCCGCTGAGCGAGGCTCGATTCGTTGAAGGCGATTTGCAAATGGGAGCTTTGGCAACCTGCTAAAGCTAGCATAAATAAAAAGGCTAGATTTTTCATACGATAAAGGTAAAAGGTTTTCGTATTTTTGGGCTCATTTTCGATAAAAGAATGCTCGTAGCTTTCGTCATATTCTATCTCGCATTAAATCTTGCGGTGGGTTGGTGGGCCAGTAAAAAGGTGCAAACCACGAAAGATTTCGTTTTGGCGGGCCGTACCTTGCCCTTTGCCATGGCTACGATGGTCACGTTTGCTTCATTTTTTGGATCGGAGAGCATTTTAGCTAGCGGGAAAGAGTTTGTTCATGGGGGCGTGTTAGCTGTTATTGAAGAACCTTTTGGGGCAGCTTTAGGCTTGTTTTTAGTAGGGGCTATTTATGCCAAAAAACTCTATTCTTTGCCCGTATTAACCTTTAGTGATTATTTTCGGTTGCGTTTGGGGCTTTTTCTGAAAAGCTTTCGGCTATTATTATGATCCCCTCGTATTTTGGCTGGATTTCTGCCCAATTAGTGGCTTTAGGACTTACTTTACACCTTTTATTGCCTGTTTCGACGGAGACGGGGATTATCATTGGAGCACTGCTGGTGATGGCCTATACCCTACTAGGCGGTATGTGGTCGATCTCGGTGACTGACTTTTTCCACAACATCATCTTGATCGCAGGATTATCGTTTTTAGCCTATTTATTATGGGCCAAAGTACCGGACTTCAACCAACTCATCGCCTCACAACCCAAACATTTCTTCCGCGCGATTCCGGTGGAGAATACCTGGAAAGATTGGCTCGTCTATGGAGCGGCGTGGATGACGATAGGTTTAGGTTCGATTCCGCAGCAGGATATTTTCCAGCGCGTGATGTCTGCGAAAAATGAAAAAGTGGCTGCCAAAGCAAGTATCGCCGCTGGCGGAATGTATTTAACGATCGCCTTATTGCCTTTGTTTATCGCCTTTATCGGCGTTCGACTTTACCCCTCCTTGCTTGCAGAGGATGATTTATTGATCCCCACGTTGGTGATGAAATTCACTCCGAGGGCCATGCAAGTCTTGTTTTTAGGGGCGCTACTTTCTGCCTTGTTAAGTACCACTTCTGGGGCGATTTTGGCTCCGGCTTCCGTATTAGGGGAAAATATATTAAAACCCTTACTGCGACAGCCCTCTGATAAGACCGTGTTATTGTTTATCCGGATATCGGTGGTTTTGGTGACTATGGCCTGTATTATTATGGCTATCGAACGTCAAAACATCTTCGAGCTGGTAGGAGAAGCATCAGCATTCAGCCTCGTTTCCCTCTTTATTCCGCTCAATGCAGGCCTGTGGTATAAGAAAACCACGCCATTTGGCAGTCACTTGAGTATGATTTTGGGATTGGCATTTTGGGGATATTTTCACTTTATCAACCCCTCAGAAATTCCAGCGGTGTGGTATGGTTTGATGGCAGGCCTTGTCGGGCTTTTGTTTGGCAATCTAATTAAAACCAAACCTGCTTAAGCGTTCCTACGTATTGTCCTTTCTTTCCCGAGTGTACGAAATCAAGGATCGCATCAGTAAAAGCGGGATAGAGATTCAGTTCAGCCAATTTATCCACTGGCATCCAAACTAACTCATTTGCCGTCGTTTCATCTGGCTGTAATTGTGGAATACCTCCTACGATATCGCCCTCAAATAATACATGTAAACAAGCGTCGTAATCCGTGGTTGCATGTACCTGACCCACCGCTATCATTTCACCCACTTCTACCTCGATACCTAGCTCCTCCTCCAATTCTCTGCAAACGGTTTGATCAAAATTTTCACCAGAGTCCACATTCCCCCCTGGCAATCCAAACTTGGTGCCTGCCTCGTAATGATAGGACAAAAGAAGTATATGATTATTTTCTAGGATGAGAGCCGCTGGTCTAATTCGCATAAAAGAGGATAAATTTGAAAGGTTAAATATACCATTAGATTTCCTAAATTGCAGTCAAAATGAACGTAGTAGCATGCAAATAAGACAAATTTTACAACACCTTGAAGCGTGGGCTCCAGTAGCCTGGCAAGAATCCTACGATAATTCCGGGTTGCTGGTAGGCGATAGCTCAGCAGAAGTAAAAGGGGTTTTAATCAGCCTAGATTGCACGGAAGAGGTCGTAGAGGAAGCCATCAAAAAGGGCTGCAACTTGATTATTTCACACCATCCCATCGTTTTCTCTGGTTTAAAACGAATCACTGGGGCAAACTATGTCGAGCGAACGGTCATCAAGGCCATTCAAAATAATGTTTGTATATATAGCTGTCATACCAATTTAGATCATGCGCCTAAGGGTGTCAGCTATCAACTGGCCCAAAAATTAGGCATTACGGGCCAGGTATTGAAACCGATGCGCGGTGCCTTGAAAGCATTGCAGTATTATGTGCCAGCGTCGCATGAGCAAGTCTTGCGAGACGCTTTGCATGCAGCTGGAGCCGGGAATATTGGCGAATATTCTTCTTGCAGTTTCACTCAGGAGGGTTTAGGACGCTTTCAGCCGTCCGCTGAGGCGAATCCGCATACGGGTGAAGCTAATGTTTTATCTGAAGTACAGGAGGTAAAGGTCGAGATGATTTTTCCGGCACATTTGGAATCAAGTATATTAAACGCTTTAAAAGCTGCCCATCCCTACGAGGAGGTTGCTTATTCCATTTATTCGCTCGATAATACATGGCAAGAGGTGGGATCTGGTTACTTGGGAGTTTTACAAGAGCCACTAGAACCAACTGAGTTTTTAGCTTTTGTCAAAAAACGTCTAGGCTTACAAGCACTGAAACACACGGCTTTGCCTGCAGGGCCTGTTTCTAAGGTGGCAGTCTGCGGAGGGGCAGGAAGTTTCTTGATTAAAGAGGCTTTGAAAAACCAATGTGACGCGTTTTTAACGTCTGATATCAAGTACCACGAGTTTTTTGACGCAGAAAATCAATGCCTACTTATCGATGTGGGGCATTACGAATCAGAAGTCATGATTATTGATGCGGTACATGACTATTTATCAAAAAAATTTAGTACTTTTGCGGTTCTCCTACAAAAAAGCGAGGTCAATACCAATCCGGTATTCTTCTCTTGATAAAGGATAGAATTTAGACAATTCAAATAAATTAGACTAATGGCTACAGTTAAAGAATCTAGCATTGCAGACCGATTAGAAGCGCTTTTGAAGCTTCAAACTATCGACAGCACACTCGACAAAATTAAGCAAGTTCGTGGAGATCTACCGGAAGAGGTTCGTGATTTAGAAGATGAGATCATGGGTTTAGAGACTCGTTTGGCTAAATTCCAACAAGACGTTGCTGATCTTGAAGAGCAAATTGCTAATTATAGAATAGCGAAGAAAAACTCTGATAACTTAATCATTAAGTACAAGGAACAACAAATGAATGTGCGTAATAACCGCGAATTCGATGCAATTTCTAAGGAAATTGAATTGCAAGGAATCGAGATGGAGATTGCGGACAAGCGTATTAAAGAAATCGACTTCAAGGTTTTGAACAAAAACGACGAAATCGCTTCTGTAGAATCAAACTTGTTTGAGCGCAAGAAAGATCTTGAAATCAAGCAAAATGAATTACAAGTTATCATCGCAGAAAGCGAAGAAGACGAGCAAAAATCATTAAAAGATCGCGAGAAAGCTGTAAAGGCAGTAGATGAGCGTCTTTTCAAATCTTACACAAAATTACGCGATAACGCACGTAACGGCTTAGCCGTTGTTTTAGTGAAGCGTGGTGCTTGTGGTGGATGTTTTAGCTCTGTACCTCCACAACGTCAAACAGACATCAAAGACAAGAAGAAAATCTTAGTTTGCGAGCATTGTGGACGCGTATTCGCCGGTGTGGAAGATGTGATTCCAGCTCCAGAAAAAGAAAAGAAATCACGCGCTAAAGCTGCACCTAAAGCAGAAGCAGTTGTCGCTGAATAATTTCAACAGAATAGAATGAAAAAGCCCGCTAGAGATAGCGGGCTTTTTTTGTGATTATAAGCAAGAAAGTTTGCAAAATGAAAACTAATGTATAATCTTGCATATGATAAAATCGAAGCCGCTACCATTTCATTCGACACAAATATTTTAGATTTTAAAACAAAAAAGCCATGAACTGGAAGGTCTTAAAAACGGAGTCAGAATACAAAAAAGCTTCCAAGAGGCTCATGGAGATTTTCCACGCAAAATCCAATACCCCAGAAAAAGATGAATTAGAACTTCTAATGGTATTAATTGAGGATTACGACAACAAACATTTCGAACTACCTGAATTAGATGCCCTTGAAGTAATTAAATACAAAATGGAAGAAATGGGTATGAAAGCAAAAGACCTCGAGCCTTTAATTGGAAGTAAAGGTCATGTCTCATCTGTTCTTTCTGGCCGTCGTGAAATCACCCTAAAAATGGCCCAAAAATTAAAAGATTTTTTTCGAATTCCCGCTGAAGTCTTTTTGCATAAAGCAGAATAATTTGCCATATTTCCCAAGTTGATTTCGGGTTTTTATAGACCTATTTCAAATTCAACCAAAAGAGTGATAATTGTCACTGAGCTAAGCTCTGTCATTTTTTGTCATTCCCGAAAAACACCCTAATGACTCCATTAGGCTGCATTTTCGCCGAATAATCAATCTAAAGTCAGTAGATTTTGACACTGAAATATCAGTCATTTTAAGCCGCGGAAGAAATGGTTTGAAATAAAAAAATACCTTTGCATCCTCATTAACAAAAACCTGTTCTACGATGTACACAACCCAGCCCTCCACACCTGTCCTATCTGTTTCAGATTTAGCCCTTGGAATCAAGTGCAAATCCAAACGAGCGCGAGTGGACACCTTGCTTCAATTCCTTATGCAACACAAGGGATCTTTTGTAAGCAAGCGAAGAATGTCCGCCTTGCTGTCTGTCACTGATCGATCGCTGTATAGGTACCTGGGAGAGTTAAAGACCCTAGTGCCGATCGAATCAAAAAGCGGCATGTATGGCTTGGCTAATGTGGCGTAATGTAAAACTTAAAATTTTTAAAAAATGAGTAAGACGAAAAAACAAAAAATGGAGTTATTGTACCGTATTTGTAAGGCCTTGTCCCCCTTGTATGGTGAAATCGAGGAGGAGAAAGTACGTGGGCAGATTTGTACCATGATAGGTGCCCAAATATTCTATATCGGCTGTCCTGCGGATTCATTTCAAAAAATTTCCGTAGCCGCAAAAGAAGAATTAGCGGCCTGGCAGGCGGAGGGTTTGAGCAAAGCCAAATCCTTACAAAAACTGACTAAAGAACACCAGACTCCTCGGAAAATTGGTGGCATGCAGTTGATGGAGTATATGGCCGGACACCAGGTTTCCTATGAAGAATTTGAGTCTAAGTTACAGACCTACATTGAGTGGAATTATGTAACGAAACAGGAGAATAATAACTTGAAACCATTCCAAAAGGTGGGGAAATTTACCAGCCCTGAACAGAGCTACCGTGCTGCAGGAGTGGTGTTAGCTGATTTTTAATTGTGTGTGTTTGTTTTCATAATCGTTGTTTGGTGATTAATTGTGATCCAGGAAATTCGGCTGCTTTTAGCGGCCGAATTTTTACTAAAACCTCCTCACTATGGATGCCATTTTTATTGGGTTAATCTCTTTCTCGGTTGCCATGCTCATCCTCTCATTCTTGATAGAGGAGCCTGCTTCCCTAGATCGCATCCATAAAAATCTAGCCGGATTGGATGTGCTTCCCTTAAAAAAAGGCGAAAAAAGCAAGTTTAAGTTAACGATTACGGATGCGAATGGAGAGCTAGTTGTTTACCCCCTAAACCAAGATTCTTTCTATTTTACCATCGCGCATTTCGCACCGGATTGTGAAAAGTTTGTTGATTATATGCTGGAGCTTTGGTGCTTAACGCCCTTTAATCTGGTGCTGACGAATGGGTTAGGCGCGACGAAGAAGACTGAGACGCTGGGACTTTGGCAATATAATGGGAAGCAACATACGATTAGTCTTTGTACGAATGATATCCAAAGAGAAGTCATTGCCCTCGTGCTTGTTCACGAGATTGCTCACCTGCGAGTTCATACGCTGACCTCTTATGCCTATGTGTATAATTTAAGCGGCCAGAAAATCAAATCACCGTATTATGGGATGAGCGTGAAGCCGCATGGACCGCAGTTTGCCGCCGTCTTCTCTGAACTGAGCCAGCCTACGTTAGAAATGAATAAGCTCTATTCTGCTAAACAGAAAAGACACCTGAAAGCCTTTTTTCAGTCGCCCAAAAAAGTGCATTTAACTCCCCTCGCAAAATGCGGCGGCATTCCCGCCTATTAAGATGAAACAGATCATCACGCATCGCAATCAGACGACCATCTCCATCACCAATGGAGATAGCCATGTATTCATTCAGACGAATCACGACTCCCCTAGCCTAATTCAGGTCAACGCAAACGGAATACAAATTCAGATTCAAACAGGTGGAAACGCCCGAGTGAATCCCACTTATGATACGTACGAGGAGGTAAAACCCATCGCCTTGCCCAGGCCTGTTACGCCTAGGCCAGTGACTCCTAGGCCTATAACACCTCCGCCGGTTAGTCCTAAGCCTCCCGTACCGCCTAAGCCATCAACTACGGGGTTTAACTTTTGGCCTTTCCGGAAATCCATTAAACACGTCAGCGATCTGCCCATTCAAACGACGGAATTCGTCCGCTTAGCCCTGAAATGGTGCGAGGAGCATATCGAAAAGACGAAAAGAAAATACACCTATGAACTAAAATATTACAAGCCCAAAAAGACCCTGGGCACCTACCAATATTCCACTCGAAAAATAACGGTTTACGTCTACCCCTCTTTAGAATTAAAATCGCTTTGCAGCACAATTATCCACGAGTACGCCCACCATTTACATTTAAAAAGCCAAGCAGATCAAAACGAATATGATCGCTTAGAACGCAAATACGGCTACTGGGACAATGCATTCGAGAAGGAAGCTAGGGCCTTTGAGCAGATGTTTGTAGATGCACTTTGGGAGTATATGAGGGGGGTGGTTACCGTTGGATAAATAATGGTGAATCTTATCAAATAAGTTTACTATTTTTCATCTTAATATTATCAAATTAACTCCTATGAATTATACTGTCCAAAAACGAATTAAGGAAATCATTGAATTACTAGATCAGATTATTTATGATTTAGAGAGGACCATAATAAAATTTGATTTGGAGAGACCCAATGCAGAACATAGGAGAGAGACATATCGGAGAGCTATTAAATTCTTTGATTCTAAGATGGAATGGGAAAATATAGTCTTAGAAAAAACCATCCAATTAAAGAATTCAATTCAAAATGAATATCATGCAGAGTTAGAAGAATTTGAAAAAAAACAATTCATTCTTAGTGATTGGAGAATTCGATTTGATGATAACAAATTCGACAGAATACGACCCTATTTTTTTGATGAACATTTCCTTATCGAACTATTCAGTCGCTATCCACAACTTTTATTAGAGGTTGATAAATTTATTATTGCTGATTTTAATATTGCCTGGGGACCGACATTTACCAAAATTGCCATTGAATTAATAACAAAAAGAGAGTGTAACTTTGAAGCATTTGATCACTTAATGAGTCGAATTCAAGGGGAAAACTGGTCTACTAATGATGAGCCGTTTGTTCCTTTATTATTTTCCCCAGAGCGTTTCGATAAGGCTGAATTAGATCAAAAAATAAAATCAAATTATGAACGATTTTTAAAAATTGATGCCTTAATCAATAATGGATTTTACATTAATCAAATTTATGATTCAAACGATGACCTAGAGTTAACATTATCAAGCCTTATTTCATCAGAAAAAGGATATCAAAACATTTCTGACAAGTTTAAATCAAATGAACTAGTTTACTTATTTGCAGCTTTTAACAATTCTCTCTCATTTAAATACGCACTCGACAACATTCGCAGTAATGAGGCTATTGTAAATTTTGTCTTAACTATCGATGAAAATAAATTAAGAACGTTCCACATGTATGAGGAGAGGGGTACCGTTAATAAACAACATACTAGAAATATTTATCCTTATGCCTCCGAAGAAATAAAATCAAATAACTATATAGCTTATAAGACGGCTGGCCAATTTGGAGGGGCTTTACAATTCATGAGTGATCGCCAGAAAAATAATAGGGACATTGCTGAAAAATGCATAACTAATAATGGGTGTGCAATCCAATATTTACACGAACCGCTGAGATCTGATAAAGAATTGTCAATACTTGCAATTAAACAAAACCCGAATGCTTTTGATCATTTAAATTTAGAGTTGAAATATGATTCAGAGATACTTTCACATATATCAGATTCTAAAATTTTAAATAAGATCAATATACCCAAAAAAATAAAAACAACGAGTGATCAAAACAAACAACTACTTCTAGAGAGGCACCAATTAAATCCTGAAATAATTAATTATTGTGGGGTTAACCTCCAAAAATGGTTTCTGAAATATCAAGAGGAGCAAGAGATTTATAATAATTGGCTAAAGAATGAGACTGCCCAACGCCATGAACAATTTAATGGGCTTAGTCAAATCTCCCCAAATGAGTCGTATTTCATTTCAAAATATGCTGTCCATAACTGTATTGATGTAGGTTGTGGCACAGGAAATAGAACATTCCCTACATTTTTGAATAAACAAATTGACTTTAAAGGGATCGATAATCAAACGCACCTTATTGAACACCGTTCATATAAAAATTACATTATTAAAAAAGACATCACTTCTCCAATTTTTGACTTAGAAGAAATAGATAAGGGTGTATATGATATTGCGTTTTATTTTGGAGGAGTAATTAATGGATTTATTAGTAATCCTGTAAAATTTAGTGGGTGGAAAAATCTGGAAAAAATTGCAAAAAAACATGCCAAATATGTATTGGTAGATACTTTGTCTCATTTTATCTGGTTTAAAGATGAAACAAAATATTACGGTGAAGTTATACAATTGAATCCCGCATTTCCTCCTCAGTTTTTCTATTCACAACGTGGTTTAAATACCCTATTTGCTAAACACCACTTGGAGATTGTAGAGGAAAAAGAGGAAGTTTTGGGAGGAGGTTCCTACAAGAGAACTCATTATCTATTAAAACACGTAGGTGCTTAAAAATTTTAATTAATATTTCAAAAGATTAAAAATACCTCGAACATTCGTCGACAAAATAAAACAGGCCTTTAGAGGCCCTGTAAGCACATAAAAACCCCGGTAAACTTTTTGAATATTTTAATTTATTAAATATTCAAAAAGTAAAATACTAAAAATTGGACACACTGAATTAACCCCAGCAAATGCGGGGTTAATTCGATGTTTGGTTTTCAGCGTGTTTACTTACTAATCTCTACCACGTTCCCTGTCATAGGGAAATGTAAAAAGGTCTTCAGCACGGGTTTATTAGACAGCTCTGTTAAAGCAAGCTGGTAATAAGCTAATTGGGATAAGTAACCCTCATCCGTAATCTTCTTCTCAAAATCTGAGCCATCGTAGGTCTTGTGATCGATTAAGATCCACCCGTCTGCTGTTTCGAGCGCTAAGTCAATGATACCATTTAATAGCTGGTTCTGCTCCGTGGTTAGACGGAATGGTATTTCGTGCCACGCTTGATAGGCCTGAAACTGATTGTTCATCCAATTGTCAAAGTTGGCTACAATCGTGTCCAAATGGGCGCTATTTACTACGTCTGTAAATCCATAGGTGGCGATCAAACTAGAGAAGCTCGCTGGCATGGACGAAGAAACTAGTACTTGGTGAATCATATCGCCAAAAAGACTGTATTCACCTGATGTCAAAGGTCGTAATTTTGGATTCATTTCACCTATTTTGACAGGTGCTAGAATTTGTAAGTCTACCACTACTTTGTCCTTTGATGGATTCAAAAGTAAAGAGATCGGATTCTCAATTTCTTGATAAGTTGCGGATGGCACATAGAGATTTTCCGCGGCACGAACTGGCTGATCGTTTTGTGCTGGATTAGTGGGAATATGAATAGATTGTATACCTAACTCTTGTAGAGTAGTTAACCATTGAGCATCGCCAAAACATTGATTCATCCATTTGGAGCTCAATTGATTATTGACCGTATCTAATGCAAATACCAAATAATCTCTAGGACGAGTTAAACCCACATAAAGCAAGCGTAGCTTTTCTTTTTTCTCCTCCAAGCTTTCGTTTGCCTCTATGGTTAAAAATGCCTCATAATAGGATGATTTAAGTGTTTTAGCATTAAACGGATCTACAAAAAAGCGAATCCATCGTCCAGCTAATTGCTGTGTCTGTCCCTCATTTTGGACTTTAGCCTGGTAAATGTTTTTCTTCCGGATGGTATTATCCATCCCAGCCGCAATCACCATTGGGTATTCCAACCCTTTCGAGCGGTGATAGGTAAGTACTTTAACACCGATGGGGTTTTCTAGCTCGGAGAACTCTTTGGTTTGCGTGATTTTTTCTAGGTAGCCAATGAAACCAAAAACGGATTGGATTTTGCCAAAATGCAGGCAATACTGCTGGTATTCCTGTGCGATACCTCGGTAGGTATTCAAATTATGTCTACGAATTTCTGCTCTACCCCAATTCCCAACAATGTTATCTAGGTTGAATTGCAAGATAAGTTGATCGATTAATTCGGTCACACTTAAGCTCTTCGCATTTTTTTGGAAAGCCCCTAATTGTTGAATGAAATCGATGTCAGAACCATAATTTGCTTGGAAAATAATCTGTTCTTCCGTTTCTTCTAAATAGATATCCGCCGGTGGATTTTGATTATTTCGGTAAGCAATCCGATGTTCGGTCCACTTTTTCGCATCTAAGTGGAAATGTTGGTAGTAGGCGATTTTGGAGATAGCAAAGTTATCTACTGGGTTAGCGATGAACGACAAAATCGAATTAAAGAAGATGATTTCATCCTCTTGAACTAAGAATTTTCCGAACTGTGCTACTGGAATATTGCGTTTAACCAAAGCGGAAATTACCTCATTTACTTCATCGTTCGTATGAAGTAAAATGGCAATATCGCTCGGTTTAAGATCTCTGGTCTGATCGGTATCTTTAATATGTACAGGCCAATGCTCTGCTTGATTTAACATTTTTTCAATCGACTTGGCAATCGGTTCTGCCTTGCCCCCATCGATCAGTCGAATTGCTTCGCCATATTGATCCCCCTCCTCAGCTCTTGCCACCAATAAATCTGCAGGATAATCTCCATCAGGTCCAAATTGAGGCTTAAATAGTGTATTCGTCAAATCTACAATTGGTTTGCGCGAGCGATAGGATGTGGCTAAAGATTCACTCGGGATGCCAGCGGTAATGGAACGAATGAAGTTTAAATCAGCCCCTCTAAATCGGTAGATTGACTGTTTGTTATCCCCTACCCAAAACGAGTTGCCCGCAAACTCATGCCACTTTGAAAAGATTTGAGCTTGCACCGGGTTTGTATCTTGGAATTCATCCACTAACACGAACCGAACAGTATTGGAAAACTCTTCTTGGAACGTTTTATTTTCCATCAAGTCTAACATATAGGATTCCATGTCATTGAAATCCATCAACCCTAAGGCTGTTTTCTTTTCATCATATTTGGCAAATACGTTGGCAGCAGCTTCATATACCAACTTCGTGTAGTGGAGCATATCTGCTTGAAAATAGGACCATTGATTAATTTTAACCAATTGACCGTTGGGGTCAATCCCATCATAAACTGCTTGAATAGTAGGTCTAGCCGCAATCACATTAGCGATACTATTGATGGAGGACCACTTAATTTTAATGGAATCACCGTCAACTATCGTTTCACTTAAAAAGGTAGAAATCTGGGTACTTAAATCAGTAGCATAACCATAATTAATTGGTTGAATACCTTGACTCAATTGCTGCAATAAGTTGACAATACCCTGCCAATTAAGATCCAATACAGGACCTTGGAGTTGCTGAAACGTTTCAATGGTTCTCTGTAATGAATGGGATTGTAAACTCTCGGCAGAAATTCGATTTGCTTTTGCTAAGTCGATGATGCTAGAAATATCTCCCGGGTAGGTGGCGTTTTTCGTTTTGTAGTCGATTTTTTCCAATCGCTCACAAAGCTCCGTGAATTCATCCGCATCCACCTCTTCCATAATTAGATCCGTTAACATCAGATTCCTCTCCTCTTGAGAGATCACATCTAAATTAGGGGAGAGATTAATGAGGTAGCCGTATTGCTTCAAAAAATCAGCACAAATACTGTGAACCGTTCCAATTTTAGCTTCGGATAAATTAGACAGTTCCTCATACATATTCGTTTCAAGCAACTTGGCAGAAATACGTTCTTTGAGTTCCTGAGCCGCTTTTTCCGTAAAGGTCGTGACGATACAATTTTGAATATGCACATTGGAGGCAGGATCACTGAGTGTCCGCACAATTTCCTGCATAATGGTATAGGTTTTGCCGGAACCGGCACCCGCTTTAATGTATTTTCTAGACATATCGGTAAGCGTCTGGGAGAATGAAAGTAAAATTATCGTATTTGAAAGGCTGCTTTTCTAATTCAAAATCGGTATCTGCTGCAGTTAGAGCTTTAAATGGATTATCCTCTGAATCATCTAGGGATTCATTGTGTTTCGCATTAATTCTAAAATCCACCGTTCCACTCACGATCTGATCTAATCGAATGGCGATGGCTCTTTTATAATGTTCTAACAATTGAGTAGGATTAAGCTGAAGCGCAGTGCCTTTCTGTGGAACTAACTCCTCATTAGAAAGGCCTAACGTAGATCCAAGTAGGAATTTACCTGAGCTGCTCATAAAATAAGCAGATTGCGCAACGTTATTTCCAGGGTGACCAAAATGCGAATAAATCATTAATTGCCAAGCCTTATTTTCTGCAAGTTCCTCTTTCAGATCCGTTTTAGATCCCGTTTTAAGATCAACAATCAGGTACTCATTAGCTGCATTTTTCCAAACCATATCTGCCTTACCCGTTAGTGTAATGACATGAATGAAATTAGGAACATTAATTTCTCTTTCAATATCAATCAGCTCCCAACCTGCTCCGGTTAATTCAGTAAACAAGTTGACAAGCTTGAATTTCAGCGTATGCTTTAGGCGCTTGCGCTGCATGGCATATTTAGATTCAAAGAGAAAGCTCGCTTGCTTTTTGACAAACACATCGAAATGCTGATCGACTAAATCCCTCCAGCTTTGAGGAGAAAAATTATTCCAAATCGCAGAACGAGCATAGGTATTTGTACCAGGACTCGCATGAATTTCCACAAATAAGTGAAGTAAAGTACCAAAGTGCTGGGACTTAAATTCTAAGGTGTAATTCGTACTTGCATCCAATTTCAGTAAGCGATCGTACAAGTAGATATGCGGATAGAAAATCAGGTTTTTATTTGCAGAATAGGATGTCGTTGTGGGGAACAGACTAGCTAATCCAGGTAGCTCAAAAGTAGGATTTAACCACTTTGTATCGCCATCCCAATTTTTATGAACAATCAGGTTGTCTACTTGATCAGGGGTCCAGGTAATGGCAGCATAAATGTTTTTCAACTCTTGTTGGATGAGTTGCCAAATCAAATGTGGGGTTTGCTCCTGGTTGCCAGAGTTTTTCGTGAAAGACAATTTCAACTGTTGTTGAACGGAACAGATCTTCCGGATTTGGGCATACAGCAGTAAACGATCTGCCTCTTTTTTCTTAAACCAAGGCTTGCCGGTTTTGGCATCAAATTCGTCGTATTCGATCTTTTGGAATTTATCAATTCCGAATGAGCCGGCCCACTCTTTGGAAAAATTCAACCAAATCAATTGATCTGTCGATTGAGTTCCTACAAAATGATTCGTCCAAGAATACTGGCTCGTAGTAAAAAAGCCTACATCTTGTTGCTTATTGCCCAGCCACTGAACCACTAATTTGGTTAATTGATCAAAAGTCAAGGTGTCAGAAGTACCTGCCTGTTGATTTAATAGCAGAGAAAATTCAGCACACACGCCACCCAGTTCAGACAGGGATGTATAAATTCCATCCTGCGGATTAGGTAAAATAGACATGTAGCCCTGCGCCCAAGTCTTCAGATAATTCAGCTTTTGCTGGATGTATTCAATGGATAATTGCCCAGTCTGTTCTTCCTGCGGATGGGAGAACCACTCCTCATATTGAGCTTTTGCCTTTTCGCACGTTGCTTCGCCATATTTTTCGGTGATTTTAACATAGGCTTTCTCCATTTGTTCTAGTACCTCACCACTCTCCAAACTCGGATTCTTTTGCAAACCCCGAATAATATGGTTCGCTAAAATGGCATTGAAAGGCTTAAGTGGCAAACTCAAAAAGTCATAGACATTTTCAAGGGGTGCTGGACTCTTCAAAAGAGAAATACGGGATTGAAAAATTTGTGCCGCCAGCTGCGAATACGCATTCACTTTGGATTTGATCAGACTTTGCTTCGTCGCTGCTAATGCTTTTGCCGTGTAGGCATTCTCCTTTAAGAAAAGACATTCAAAATGGTTCTCTTCTTTCATCCACTCGCTAAGCTCCGCTGCAGCAAGTAAATCATTTGCTGGATGGTGTAACAAAAGTGAACCATCAGCCGTTTCTGGCGGGGCAACGGTCGTTTCGTTTTTATGGTATAAGCCAATTAATCTACTTTGTACAAAATGCAAGTTACATCCGGTGGCTGCCTGAGGTTCTAAGGCAGTTGGATCGAGTATCTCAACCCCCTTTTCTCTCAATAATTGAAAGAACGTTTGAAAATAAGCGGGATACAGTTCTACAGGCTCTTCACATTGAATGGTCATGGGCAAAGCGCCTACTTGCGGTAATTGCGCTATAATCTCCTGCATTAAATCAGGATAGCCTCTCCAAGCAGCCGCATTCGATTCTAATTTAGCGAAATCTTTCAGTCGCTGTGTGGAAGTTAATTGGGCCAAATCTTTAAAATTCCAAATCAATTCATCCCGGTAAGCTAATAGGAATTTCGCCGTCCCTAAGGGTTCATTCTCGTAGAACTTTTCATAGAATGCCCCCTTTTTCATACCCTCTAGCGCTACTTGATAAGCCAAAATGCGCTGTTGTGCTGAAAGTAAAACTGGCGCTACTCCTACGCGAATAGCTAGAAATGAAAGCAATTCATCCCAGCTTTGTTGACTGTAGCCTAACACGCCTACGTTAGCGGCAGACGGGCTCAGATTACGCGGGAAATAACTAAATGATATCTGGTATTTTTCCATAGGATGGTCGAATTTGGCTTAACATGTGAAAGTAGTATTTTGCCCGTGCTTTCTCAAGTTTTTAGCGGGTAAAAGAGGGAGCAAAATGCGCGATTTTGTGACAATAAATGAGGTTTACCGTTAAGTAAATTAATGCGCGCAGTAAGCTCAGAAGTTGTTTATTAGGGACAAAATCTCAACGCCATTCGCTCAGCTAAATCCTCAATTTCATCTCGCTTAGCCAATTGATTTAACCACGAAGTAGGAATTCCATCTACACCATAAAGCAATCCCGCTAAGCCACCCGTAACCACTGCGGTGGTATCCGTGTCTTTGCCTAAATTTACCGCTTTCAATATAGCTTCTTGATACGTTTCTGTGGTCAATAAACACCAAATACTAGCTTCCAACGTGTGAATGACATAACCACTACTTTCAATCGTTTTGATAGGCTCTTGTGAAATATCACTCTGCAGTAAGCGGTCAAACAATGCTAGTTCTGAATCAGGAATCGCAATCGTTTTTAAAAATGCAGAAACCTGAACTTGTGTCTTCTTATAGGCGTCCTGCATTTCTAAACCCTCCACTAAAAACCGAGCAAATTCTAAGTAAAAGAAGCAAGCTACGACTGAGCGAATGTGTCTATGGGTAATTCCTGAGACTAAACGAGTTAGTTCAAAGCGTTCTTGAATCGGCTTATCTGACAAATGAAAAAGCAAGGGTGCAATACGCATGAGCGATCCATTTCCACTGGAGTATTCATCATCTCCTCCCGATATCTCAGGAGAATCCCCATTCATTAAATTCGAAATCGCTTCGTGGGTAGCAATCCCAATATCGAACACCTCCCCATGAGCCGTCCAATAATCTTCCTCCACCCACTTGATGAAGTTATTCGCAATTTCTTGCAAATCGAATCCGTGAGTTAATGCTTCAGCTAAACAAAAGGTAAGGGAGCTATCGTCTGAAAATGTGCCTGGAGACTGATTATAGGTGCCATATCCCACCATATCAGTAGCAGGATTTTTCTGCATAATTTCTCTAGAACGAAACTCATATGGTACACCGACGGCATCGCCAATGGCTACGCCTAAGAGGACGGATTTAATAGTACAGTCGTTCATGGAATGAGTCTTAAAAAAAGCCTGTGATTGGATATTGAAAATGACTATAATTTAAATTACATCAAATCGAATGAGTTAGAACAATATAACCATCAAATGAATATATTGAACGGACGAAAATTATACGTTTCAGCAAATTAGAATACTGAACTAATTAAAATATCCAGATATCCTTGCTAACCAAATTTCATAACGGATCAGGAGATGTGTCTTAGGAGGCAAATGTTTTATGTTAAACCAACGGATATCACCAATCTCTGATTTTTGTCTTTCAAACACAACAGGAATATTGGAAACATCAACAAAATAAGCATCCCATCGAATGAAATAAACATTAATTCCAACCCTTTTTCCAGGAGTCATATTTTCAGGCGGTATCAAATTAAAGAGGGATTGTTTATGATTAAAAAACTCCTCTCCAGCTTCTCTTATTGCACAATCATAATAACTCTTATCAGTTGCATCAAGATTACCCCCTGCATAACTCCAAAAACCTGCTTGGCGCCCACCTCTACGCAAACCCAGCGCAACTAATATTTGGTCATTTTCTTTTTTGTAGAATATGATCCCGGCTCCCTGACTATATTTCTTTTTTACAAACATAATATTCAGCTCCCATTCCAGAATATCCCGGTATATGTCTTGTGAATCCAAATCCACTTTTTGCTAATAGAGAAGAAATTTCATTTAAATTCCAGCATCTAATCTGGAAAAATTCAGTCACAGTATGATTATTGGGAAATTCATCAGGTCGATTTACCACTACTTCCTCAGAATAGTTGGCGATAGGCCCACCTGGATTTATAAATTGAACATTAACAACCCCTGTTAATCCATTACCATTATATCTGCGATTGTTTTGACTAAATGCAGCCGGTGAGGCAAGATCAAACAAAAAGGAAGCTCCTGGTTTTAGATGCCTGTTAATATTTTGAAACAATTCAAGCAATCCGTCTTCATCTAAAATATAAGATAAAACGGTAAAAACAGTTAAGGCCAAATCACAGTGTTGATCCTCTAATTGATTAATATCTGTAAAAGTCGGAATTGATAAATTTAAACGCTGAGCTTTTGCGTTTAAAGCGCTAAGCATTCCAGCATTCACATCTACACCGACAACTTGATAATTATTTTGCGCTAAGGGAATGGCCAATCTTCCCGTTCCACATCCGATATCAATTACTTTTCCATTAGCTAAAATACTTGCAATTGTATTTAGTGACATTTGAGTAAATCGATGTAGACCGGGCCCAAATTGTGTCTCATAAGACAGGTCGTAAATTGAGTGATTTTGGTCGTGAGGTAGTGGCATATTTTTATTCTCCATAATTTTTAGTTTTGTGTAAACTCCCTCGTTTAAAATAATTTATTTTGAATTATCTATTAAATACTAAAGAATACAATAAATTTTTATTTAGATTCTGACGTATTGCAATGTTATTAAAGCCATGAATCGAATTAGTTTCTCTGTTTTTGTCCTGAGCAAACCAGCCATGTTCTATTCCGGCATCTGGTCTAATTGTAACGGAACTTTCACTTTCAAAATCAAAGGACATAAATCGATAATGCGGAGCATCATGAGATATTTCGACACTTACTTCTAATATTCCCGTTTCATTTGCAATTCGTTTTATGAATTCCTTACGTGATTCTTCAGTTACAAACTTATCTACAATAGAATTACCCGAAATACCTCCAGTTTGTAACCCTTTTAGTTGAACTGTCAATTCAGAGATATGACAATTCAAATCCAATTCAATTTTATGTATAAATTGAACTAATAAGAGACATCCAAAAGGCGATGTTAAATATCTATCCGAATAAACAACTTTAATGTTTTTATCAGAAAATTTATTTGAAAGGCTAATTTTTACATCAGCATCCAAACAATCAAAAAACTGATTAAAGATAGAATCTGATTGTATAAATCTATCGAGCGTAGGAATGAACACCTCAAAAACATTTGCTTGATTCTCCTCAATCACTACATCATATAGCACCAATTCAAAACTAGTCAAATCGCCATCTTGTCTGTAGATGTAATTGTCAGCTGAATTACCCCAAGAATTATCAACAATCGTATGATAATCATTCCCGAAATAGTCAAATAATTGCCCACCTGTCAAACTAACTCTACCTATCCATTCTAACGAATCAAAAGTAAATTCCGTTACATAGTGTAACGTAGCCCACGATTTCGTTTGTACAAGAGTAAGCTTTTGATCTAAACTCAAATTAACGGGCTCTCCTCGAAAGACTAAATTAATTTCAACATCATTTAATTTCAATTGACTTAATAATAAGAAATTATCATCCTCCCAATTATCTATTTGATCAAAATCAACTAGCATCCATACTTCCTGAAGCTGTTTCTTCTGAAGCATTTTAGCCCAATCAAACCTTATAGTATTTAAAAGTTTTTTAGGATTATGAGTAAGAATAAGAGCTATTTCTTCCGGCACTTTCAGATCGACAACTCTTTTCAGCCAATCAATGGCACTAAATCTATTTAAATTATCTATATTAAATTGAGAATTTCGATCAATTAAACATCTGGTACAGGCGGAATGACAAGTACAATTTGTTAATGAAGTCAATGCAATCCTGCAAACTTGATCAAAATAATTTGCACATTGAGAAACATAACCAGCACCGCCTTTTGCAGTATCAAAAAGAAAAACACTAGAAAATTCGCCGTATTTTTTAATTCCAAATCCTACTTCTTGTTCTTCAATTCCTAACAACACAGTCAAACTTTTAGAAATAATTTGACCCAATGAATACAAAGTAATCTCATCTTGAATTAAGCCTCCATTGATATCTTTACATCGGAATTCGAAAAAATCAGTTGAAAATCTACCGACCAATAAAACATTTTCCCTGATTGCAAACGGATTATCGCTACCTCCACAAACTGGATTATTTTGATCTCGACCTCCGCGCAATCTTTTATGATTTTTCAATACCTCTGGGTTGGTATCTGCGCGACCGCATTCAAGACATACAGCATACCCCGCTTTTTTTCCATAATTATAATAAAGTATCTCAGCATTTTCTTTGCTATCTCTAAAATCAAAAACGGGATGTGCAGGATCACTCCATGGTTCAACACCAATAAGTAAAGGTTCTACATATTGTACATTTGTATTTTCATTAATTTCCCGTGATCTAGAAGCATATAAATCAACAGCAAATCCAACCGGTTCAATAATTTCTGTGAAAACATTTTCTCTTAATATTCCCGCTAGAGTATGACGATTACAATGAGGACAAATTGTTTGTAACGCATCATTAGCCTCAATTATATGTTCATATCCACAACTACTACAGTGTTGTATAACCCGTTTGGATGCCTCCCCTCCCCAGATATTTTTCAGACTTATACCAGCGGATTTATAGGTCCAACCATCTATAACTAATTCATTTCCAGGAGCAAATTCTGACAATGCCCTTGTGATATGATATGTAGGTAATTGGCGATTATTAGGGTTAGTACCCAAATCATCATAACTAATATTATTAAAATCAACAATTCCTGTGGGTATTCCACCTGCAGGTAAAAAACCCTCCTCAGATAAATATGCTAACAAATTCTTATTTAAAAATTGATTCTTCTGAAAATTCACTGCCTTGTAGGCAGGAGAATCTTCTGTGTAATCCGTTGCTAAAAAGCCTGAAAGTGCAAGGTCAAAATTCTCTTTCTTAGCATTAAGATTATTAACAATTTTTGAAAAATTCGTATAAACAGAATTAACTATTGTGAAAGAGAGTGTATTACTTAAGGGTGTATTAAGTATTATTTTCTTTATGGTTGTATTTAATGATGCAACGTCCACTTCAGCTATCCAACTTGCAAAGGAGTCGGCTGCGGTTTGCTCGCTACCCGGCAGTGGATCGATAAAAAATGCACTAATCTTTTCCTGAACATTGATTCCTTGAAATCTTTGTTGGATAAATTTACCAAGCATAAATGCATTTAAATGCCTATAAACTACAGATTTACTACTAAATGCCAACATTGGCGGCAATATTGTATGATTTAATGCCCAAGCTGGATTATTAATAACATTTACACCAATAGGATTAGCGGCACAAATTGTAAATGCTAGGGATTTATTCTCACGTCTTCTCCCAGCACGTCCAGTTCTTTGTAAATAATTGGCAGGACTTGGTGGAACATTACTCATTACCACTGCAGAAATACCTCCAATGTCGACTCCCATTTCCATGGTAGTTGAGCAACTTAAAATATTGATTTTCCCTTTTTGAAAATCATCTTCAAGTTTTAATAGGCGTACTGTTTGTTGTTGAGCGGAATGCTCTCCAGCTAAATAAAGAGGCTTAAAATTGATTATTCTTTCATATAAACTATTCCATAACCCATTTTCTTTAAAAGTGATTATTTCCTCATTTTCATTGAGCCATAATTCAGTCAAAGCTGGATTTGCAATATTGTCTTGATCTAAATTGAAAGGGTATGGGAATAACGGAAAATGAATTTCATTTCCCACCTTATAGGATTCTATATTTGATGGAGATAAACTACCTTTAATCCAAGGGGAATATCCTCTAAACATAGTATCTAAAAGCCTTTTTTTAACAGGACAAAGCCACAGTTTATCAGTTAGCTCAAATCCTGCTTTTTCAACTAAATTTAATTTATATCCACCATCAATTCCATCTGCAGACAAGAAATAGGTTCTTAATGTATTCCATAATTCACCCAATACTTCATTTACTTGATCTTCTTGAATAGGTGTAATTTGAGCACGATTATTATAACCTAAACCAGCACAAATTAATAATGCTAAGCGATTGGGTCTCGAATGATTTCTATTAAACTTAGGCCATTTTTGAACTGATTCTAAGTTTGATGAACTGGGATATACTGTGAAGGTTTTATGCTTTTTGGAAGCCATAGACCTTACATTTTGTGGGATTGAGTATTGGAATTTATTTCTTATTTCAAAATCCAATGCAATTTTCACTAAAACTTTCCATTCAATTTCAGTTATGTTCAACTCAATAATTGAATCTGGACGGCTAATCATTTCTAAATCGGGATATACCACTTTAACCAATCCAAGATTTTCTAAAGATCTATCCCTTGGCCACCTCTTCGCAAATTCATTAAATAATAAGGCATTCAAATAATCGGAGCCTTGAGTATCGTAATTCCCACCAATGATATTATTAAACAACTTCTCAAAATCTATTCCTGGATTCTGCAATATTTCACGCCAAGATATTCTACTTAGATTTACATTTGGCAATTCATTATTAAGTTGCGCTTCTATTTGAACAATTTGCTGATTTAAAATATCAATCATAAATGGTATTTCTTCTGCTCCAATTCTATTTTGAAGCCCGACTAAAGCATTCTCCATTTCAGCCCTTTGCGCTAATGTTAACGTTAGTGGCCGATTCTCTTTTATCTTTCTCGATAAATTATGATAAATAAATGATCGTAGCCAATAGGTCTCGTTATCTATATTAATTAGAGCTGAAATCTTTGCTGTACCTGATCTACTATCCGTAAAGGAAATATATTTCTTACCATCCCATAACATTTCATCAGTACGAGGTTGGGCTTTATCTGTTTGTTCTAAGACAACATCAGACATCAATCTATTTAAAAATGTCGATGACATTCTAAAATGGAAAGGCTTGGAAATATTATCTTTACAATATGGACAATGAGTGTGATCATCAAGCTGAAAAAGCTCGCTATTGTCGTTATTAGAAACGACTCCATCTATCCCTATCTCGACTGGACTTAGATCTTCAGTAATAAATTCTCGATTAGGTAATTTCTTAGCAAGGACAAACCTGTCAGGGTTTTCATTATTATCATTTTCATCCTCTTCTGCATCTCTGTCATCAACTTCGAAAAATAACGTATTTTGACTTTTACTTAAACGAATCTTCCTGTTTTCAATTTCACCCTCCAACATATAAGAGCCGCAACTCTTGCACGAGATTAATTCAAGCAAGGGGTATCCGCATTCACAATTTCTTTTAGTAATAGTTGTAACTGAACTAAATAAATTAGTTGGAATGTTATTATGAATTTGACAATTAGGATTTGAACAAGAAAAGATTCCACTAATATTTCTGGCAAAAAAATGCCCTCTAACGGGCAGTACAGGTTGGCCATTATCCGTAATTTCAGCAAGCTTATCAATACAATTCAATTGTTCGTTTACATCTGGAATTTCAAGTAATCTTGCGATTGAATCCGAGTCTAAGCTAGATTGTGAATATATAGCATTTCTTAATTCAAGAATTTTTTGAGGTGAAATTGGTTGATCATTGATCAATTCCTCATTAAATTCAGGTAAGGTTCTTTTCCCTTTTATTATTTCAATACTTTCAGAACTAATTCCACATAAATCAGCCATAAATTGCTTCAAAGCTTCATCGTTTCCATCGCCAACTGTGGCAGAGGTAACAGCAAATCTGATATCTTTTTGATCCACACCAAATGCATCAATAACTCTCCGAATCAACAAGGCCATTTCTGCTGCCTTAGAACCAGTTAAGGTGTGTGCTTCATCCAATAATATCCAACGTAGTGTTCCTTGTGAATTTTGAAGTAGCTCAGAATCCTTATCTCGAACCAACATATATTCGAGCATGGTAGGATTAGTAAATAAAATTTGAGGAGGGGTTTGTCTAATATCCTCTCTGGTTATATATTCAGGAAGAGCATTTTGTTTGATTTTATTATTTACTAGATTGTTATTTTTAGTATTACCATTATATATGGCATAATTAATATTACCCAGAGCTGAACACCAAGCGTGCATCCTCTTTCTTTGGCTACCAATTAGGGCATTCAACGGATAGAGAAAAATGGCATTGACTCCATGCTTATTAGGACTATTTCTATAGATATCTTGTAATACCGGCAACATAAAACATTCCGTTTTACCAGATCCAGTTCCTGTCGTTACAAGTATCGATTTATTATCTCGTAGAGTTTTTTTCCAACTATTTACCTGATGTAAATATGGAGGACGATCAGCTGGAAATCTGAATTCGGGGTCTTGTATTCTATCTAATCGGTCAATAAAGCTCTGCTGAAATAGGTCGTTTAATTCCCCAAAACTAAATGTTTCAGGCTCCCAAGGAAACATATTTTGAAAAACTGGTTTTGCTAGTAATTTTTCAGAACTAAAAATTTCTTTCAGATATGCTTGCATTGCTACATCCCCAGTTGCCCATAATGATAGAGCAGTATCAATAATTCTTTGTTCTGTTTTAGAATAAAAGCTTTTAAAATTCATAGTTTTCAAAATTTAATTTAAAATAATTCTTTTAGCATACGAAATCGCAAAATCATACCATGTAGGATCTAGATTTTCACAATACATCATATTTCGCCGTACTTCATGGTTATTAAGATGCCATAAATCACTTACATTTCCAGTAGTAGGTAACTCATTTTTATATAAATTCAGTTTTAATAAGGCTACCGTAATGGGTACTCGAAACATAATTTTTAACCTATTGGAGACATTAGGGTCATTTAATTGAATAATTTTTTTTCGTTGATCTGAAATCCAAGGATATTTTCTGGGCAACTCGTTTATGACAGCCTCTCCTAAGTTCCTCCTCATCTGATTGATAGTAGGAATAATTGGGGCCAACTGCTTTCTCCATTCAGGATGTGTCACTTGAAAATAATGGAGCCTCATAATTAATGAAACTCGCTCCATGATAAACCCTAATTTTTCAAAACCAATTAACTCCAAAATCGAAGAAATTTCGTCCTCTATCGATTCAAATGAACACCAGTGGAATTTAAACCCTAGTTCTTCCTCCATTTTTACGCAGGTTCGAATGAATTCGTCCTTATTCACTGAATTCATTATCAGTGAACAGAGAAGCTTTGCAGTCAAGTCGGTAGAGGAAGAGGAGGCTCGAATTATGTCAAAAGCCGAAAATGGCAAATCATGTTCAATGCATAATTGAATGTACTTGTTTAATTTTCGCCAATCAGCTTCTGAAAATAGCTGCTCGTTTAAACTTAGAGCAAAATTTTCAATTCGATTTAGTTTGTTTTGATACAATCTTTCGCTGTCCGACTCTAGTTTTTCAGGATTTGAAGTAACATAAGTAGGTAGAATTTTAAAACTAGACTCTATGTTAGTATCAAAAACTATAAATTCCTCTTCTTCTATACCAGAGGGAAAAGAGAATCCGGTCTCATTTTTTTCGAGAACGATTGTAGAGATAGAATTCAATTCACAATTTAAGGGAATAGCAGAAATAGTACTTTCTTCAATCAGTAGTTTTTCGCTAGTGACCTGTAATCGATTATCAGCAGTAAAATTAATAACTCCATCTGTGCTTCTAAATAAAATATCAGCATTATATAATTGAAAATTATATATTTTGCCACCCATTTGCATAACAACCACATTGTTAGTGGACATAGAATCAGCTAACAAAAATAATTTTTGAATCAATAGTTGATAATTACGAAGCGGTATTATTCCAGCCTGGATGGTTTGACAAATTACGAGTTCTGGATATTGCTGATTATATATTTTGATATCTCTACTTTCGCCATTTACTATTCGGTAACCATATAAATTATTCAACAAAAAAACATGTTTATCTTCTATACAATTCTCTCGGGAGTCAAATATTTCTATTCCCCTAATGTTTAGCGCAAATAAAAACCTAAGTGTTCCAAACTGATTAGTTAGTACAGCTTTAATCCGTTTAGGTATGTGTTTGGGATCACTAAATTTTAAGACTTTTTCATTAGGGTTTAATTCCGTTGTTTCTTCTGAATAAAGCTCGTTTGGCAATAACCTTAACCTCAAATTTTCGTGACTAAAATTAACTTTCTGCGCTAGTAAACTTAGATAATTGACTGAAAGATTCGAATTCCCAATATGGTATACTTGTTCATATTCAATCGCACCTGAACTATGCTTAAATTCTAATTCAATTATAATTCCACTTGAAAATGGTTGCTGAAAACTATTCCATTCAATTTCACCTTTCTTTCTCCACCTTTTTTCGAATTGACTATCTGGAATTAAATTGCCTGTTTGATCAAAAAAATGAACTTGGGGCTTAGCTTTAACAATCAGCTTATTTGCTCTCTCCATCCAAGATGGCATAGCAGATTGAATATACCAGTCGAATGACTGGGTATTCAGCTTAAATTCAATTATCTCATCTTCAGCTATTTTAAATTCCGTTGTCGCTTGTATCTCAAAAAAATACAATTCAATATTGGAGATTGAAACTGGGATAAAATTATCCCCACAATGACGTTCTTGATTTGTCAAAACAAATACTGAATCACCAGAATAACTCAGCTTATTAGACATCAACCACCGATTTTCATCCATGGGAATCCAAAAGGTAGGATAATCTGCAGAAGGTATTTTATTAATTTGCTGCGGTATTAAATACTTTTTACCTGAATCATCCGAAAAATATAAAATAGGAATTTGGTCATTCTGTAAATCCCAATTTATTGCTGGTTTGAAGGAAGATACTTTTAAGTAATTTCCCTTGATATTCTTTCTATATGTACACAATAAAGAATCTTCACAAAAAAAATTATACGAAGTAGATAATTCATCTTCCTGAATATGAAGAAAGTCAGCCAATCGATCTTTCTCCATTCTTTCTGGCAATTCTACGATAAGGTTTATCTTATAATCCCCGCCAAAATCAGATTTAGACAACTCCCAAAATGATTTAATCTTTAATTGGGATTCAAATCTTCTTTTAATTTCATCTTTCTTTGATATTAAATCATTTACAAGCTCCGATTGATTATTTGCATTTAGTACATCTAAAATCTTAAGACCCTCCTCATTAGCCTCCCATATCGCCTGAGAAATTTTAAATGCTATTTCAAAAAATACTTCGTTTCGATTAGACATTGGCAAATATCTAATTATATCAACATTATTAGCAATTTCTTCAGGCCTTTCAGGTTTTAATTCGATTACCTTCAGGAGAAAGTTTTTATAAATATCGGTACCATAGGCCCCTAACGTTTTTAAAGGAATTCCGCCTTGAAGTAAAAGTGTTCTAAATCGCAATGTACGCTCCCTACGAATCCATTTTAACTCAATTTGCTCGCCTCCTATTTTAGCTTTCTCATACAAATCTAAAGCCGAAAAATTTGCTGCTGTAATACCTAAGTCATTAAATATCATAGCCGAAGATGGTATACCGTCAGTATAGGCATATTTCCACCAAAGTCCGTAAAACAAGGTAAAGTCTCTTGGATCTTCATTGTCAATAGAGTCTAAAGACGCTATTGAGTTTTTCATTTCCAAATAAAACTCTTCAGGAAAATCTTGTAAGTTAACCCCCTCGTTATTACTATAGTATTGCATTATTTTGATATGATTTATTAACTAATTGTAAAATATCAATATTAAAAAAGAATTAAAAATTATATTTATTTAACGGTAAGCCTTTCTTGGGGCTTCTCAGGCAACAAATGTGCCCACTCTTTCATCTTCCACCCATCATAGATATCTTGTGAGGGATATAACTCAAAATCATCACCTAATAAGTCATCATAATCGACGTCAAAAATTGGATCAATCCCAAAATGTAAAGAAAAAGGATGTTCAGATAACTCAATGTAACCCCATTTCACACCGACGGCAAAAATAATATGCGTCATATAACGGGATGCAGCATTTTCCTCCATTACCTCCTTTGTAATAACTTCCTCCTCCTCTAACCAATCCCAGTCCATTTCATGCATAGTGATCTTTAAAATAGCTCTCAGGTTTTCCTGAGGGAGACTATATACGTCGAAAACTACTTTATCAGACTTTTGATAACGCTCCCGAAAGTCCATTAAATCTGGATGCGCTGCTAACACTGCATCGAAAGTATCCTCAGGAATAGTTCCCATTAAATAGTCTACGAATTTCACCACTGAATCAACATATTCAGGTGAAAGATCACTTACTTTTTCACGGAAAGATAAGTGGAGGTAATCAATTAAACAGATGGTCTTAATACCCATTAGCGCATAGATCAATAGATCTTGCGAGATTTTGAATTTAGCCTTGCCATCTTTCGACTTTCCGCCTTTCTTCAAAACCATATTTGGCGTTTTATATGCAAAGTCCTGAATGAAATCTGTTAAGCTTCCATTGATATTATAAAGTGAATTACTAGCTTCGAATCCGATAAGCTCGATCAAGTTTTTGACAGAAAAACTGAAGTAATTATTTTCAAATACACCGTCGATTAAAATACCATCGTTGATGAAATCGGATGCTTTAGACTCAAGCGGCTTATCGACAATTAATAGGTAGCGGATCAAAAATTCACGAAAGGCCTCTTTTGTATGCAAGCGATGAATATTAGTTAAGTTCATTAAGTACCAAAGCACATCTTGCTGAACTTCTGAGAATTTTTCCAGCGTTGCTGGGGCTACGTTGTGGGTGTATTTCCCTTGAGAGATTAATGTCATATGCGTAATTTTTAAAAGTTTAAAATTTTAGTTTAGTTGTAGTCTTAAGTCCACTAAATCGAATGGACGGAATAAATAAGTAACGGTAGGGTTTTCTAAGTGAGATAAGCTTTCTACAAATGCGCGCCCTTGATCCTCTGTTGTGTAAGGAACTAGATGAAGTTTACAAGATTTTGCAAATCCCATTTTCGCCAAATAAGCCGAAAGTTTATTTACTTGCTCCGAAGCCGATGAGAAAACTTGAAAATGGTGATGAGACAAACCCATTGATTCCCAATGCAGTACATTTTCACCAGAAATTTGATACTTATCAGCAAAATGTTCATTGATAATAATGACCTCTTCTTTAGGGATCAATGGAATTTTATCAACAATCGAATCAAATACAATTTGATCCTTAGATGTGGATAATTTTTCCGCAATAGAGGGCTCCATTAATTGCTCTCGTAACTCTTCAGTGATAAAGCCTTTGACATAACGTCTCTTATCATGCATAAATCCAGGATTGAAATTTCCTGCTGACCAGGCTGTGCCAAAATCCAACCCTACCACAGGCATTGGACCAGCCTCAATTAATGACTTACTTTGGGACCAGCCCCAATTACTATAATTTGGCTGGTGGCCCCGAATCCAGATCATCGGCTTCTTCACATTCGGTTGTGAAAAAAATCTAGCCAACAAACCATTCTCCCCGTCATCAATTGCATTACCACATTGGATGCATTCTACTACTTTTGGCATCCGAGCTTTGCCATTTTCTGACATCAAGTTTAACGTGGCGAATCCCTCTGTCACAATAAAGTATAGCGTCAATTCCTTCTGAACAGAACGCCTAAAAACCTTGTAAATTAAACAAAACTGTGGGTCATGTTTTGCCGCCTCAAAAGTACGCATGTAGCCATTAAACTCACTCATGGTAACATAAGGAGGCTTATGCAAAAACTGAGTATAGTTTGCAGGAAGTTCAAAGTGCTGGAGTTCATCAAAATTCGAAACTTCTTCATAATCCAACAGCTCCAAATCCATGCAGTGATTAATAGTACGATCGTACCATTTTTTTACTTCATTTTTAGTTAAGTAGAGATTACAGAAAATGAAATCTGTGGTCAAATGACTCATCTTTAACAAAGGAGAGAGATTCAATCCAGCTCCAATTGAAAAATAGGAGTTAGCAAATAGGTCTTTGGTGATGATTGGTTCCATAATTAATTATACGTTTCTGATGTGGGAATACCTGAAAACTGATTAAGCTCATTACGCTTCAATTCAATCATTTCATCGATTTGGGATTCCATCTTTTCATTAGCTTTACTCATAAAATCAGAGTTGGCATATAAAGCTTCAACATTGTCGCCATGCTGATAGGTGGTACCCATAATAACTCGCAAATCATTTGTTTCGTTATCTGGTCTATAGCAATGCATTCGTACATAAATATATTCGCGAACGAAGCTGATTTTAAGGTTTTTGATATTATTCTTCGCACGATGAAGCATGATTAATTCCTCTAACAACGAGGCTAATTTTAATTCCCGCTGCATAGCTAAAACAGTCTCCGTATACTCTTCTAACAACAATCTTGACTCCTGAGAGGAATTCATGAAATGTTCCTTATCCACAAAGGTTTGAATTGCACTTTTGCGTTTGTGGGTTGCTTTTAATTCCACAAATACACCTTGGTTAATTTCTGATGGTTTCATACGCTTTTTGTCTATTGAGTTTTAGCTAGAGGCAGCTTAAATAAGCTACCTCCATGTTGTTTGAAGTTAGGCAGACATAGTATAATGGCGCAGTTGAACAAATCCGTTCTCCACATCTACATAGTAATCTAATTCCTCGCAATAGCGATAAATTGATTTCGTGGTCACCTCTAACTCTCTCGCCAGTCTCGCAATTGAGTAGGGTTTTCTTTTGTTAAGAATCAATAAAACAAGCATTTGATTCAAGTTCATGCTTTTAGTGTTGGAGGTCACCCTAAGCTTATCTTGGATAATCTTAACGACCTTATTTTTTGGGGCTTTAGCGGTTTTGCTCATAATTAGGATGCTTTTTGAAGAATTTTAGATTTAGTTTTGATGTTCTTAAAAGGTTTCGTGCAACGGTAGCAGGTGATTACTTGATTTGAATCTCCCGATACAATTACAACGGTGTTCATAAGTTGATTTTTTTTATGTTTTAAATAGGTAGGAATATTCTTCTCGCCAAGCACACACCACTGTAAACCTTGGCTGTAAAAAACCTCGCCAAACTCAAGTGCTACAATGATCTTGTCAGAATTAATTCCACGCTGACTAGATCTAGTAAAAGAATGATGCGTATGGCTGAACAAAAAGTCTAATCCTTGATTTGAACTTTCATCCTCAACTCGGTATTGAATTTCAAATGGATTCCAAGATGTGTTGTATGTCTTTTTCATAGGTTGATTTAGTTTGGCTGATTTCCGCTAAGTTTTGCAGTTTCAGGATCGGGTATAAAGCATATATCAATTCTCGATATCTGTTCGCTTCTCACTTCAATGACGATCAAAACAGAAACTGATTCTTGCGCTGAAGTTTGAGTTAATACAATACATTCTTTCTCATACAAATCAGGGTGAGTCGCAAGCTCTGCATAGACTTTCATTCCGCTATTCTTGATGGCGGTTTCGATTGCTTTAAACTTAGATTTTAAATAAGGCAAGAAGTTATCTTTGCCTTGGATAGGGGCGATTACCCATTGAGACTCATAAGTAAAGTCTTCTGCTAAAAAATGTTCAATAAAGCTAACATCTAGATTGTTCCAGGATTTAGCCAATTGAATTAAAAAGTGTTTTTCTGTAAAATGCATAAAGCCGATTAGGTAGATTAATTAAACCTGGTCTCTAGCTGAAACCTGCGGTAAAATTACTCTGAACCTAATCGGCTATGAAAAAATACAAAGTAAACAACGTTACAATGTAACGTTGTTTTTTAGCACCTAATATCTACAAGCTTATTTATACTGGCGGCGTTAATTGAAAATTTATTGTATTGTATTCCGTCTATAATGTAAAAACTTGCCCTGGGATCTTTTAATAAATCTTGAATTTTCGTATTGAGTCTTGATTTTGCAGACCTAAATGATGCTCCATCCGCATCTACCAAATTCATTATCGTGGAATTTAGCATTGCATCTTTTACCCGAGGCCTACAAATCTTATAAAGATTCTTTAATTCATCTTTGTTTTTCTCTAATTCTGAAAAGAGCATACCTTCTGGATGTTTTAGAAAGAAAATATAAAGTGCTTTCCATGAACTTGGCAAATTTAAATTAATGCCATAATCCAGTAGTTCAATATCTCCATTCGCGTGAACCACCACCTTAGAGGGAGATAATGGTTTTTCTTCAATCTTAAAATCGAATTCAGATTGAATTCCTTTAAAAATATCTTGCACCTGCGCTAACATATCATCCGAAACATTTTGGCTCCGAATTCTATCTATGCAGCCTGGACAAATTCTTGCATTTGAGAGCTTGATAATAATTTCTTGTTTATTTTGGCAAAAATCATTCATGCAAGCTTTAAATGGTTGATGAATAAATTCATTAGGAATGGTAGTTACATCCAAATTCATTAACGTTTGTATCGTGTTGGCAACGACTTCATATGCCACTGGATATTTGGGGCTAACATCATTTGTATAAAATTCCCATTCAGCAGTATGAACAAATACATTATTTTTTTGATCGAATGCACTAAACCAGTTCATGCCATTTTTTCGATTTGTAAGTAGAATTACGAAATCAGTTGAACTAATTTTCTCTTCATTCCTGTAAAAGTCACATAGAGAGAATAATTCTTTGAAGCTCAAAGGAGTACCGCGATTAGGATCATATGGCAATGCTTTATCATTAGCCGGATATTTAAATGGATGATGAGGATACAATTCGTATCTCAAAAAATAGAAATCTTTCTTATCGAATTCGTATTCGGTGGAAGTAAACTCCATGGGCCCTGGAAAGGACTGCAAGAACTCACATACTTTTAAATATTCTTCTAACTCGTATTCAGGAGTTTTAATTAAATGTATTTTCATTTCTTGAAAATTTTAGTAACAAATCAACTTCAAGTATTTAATAGTTTTGTTTAAATTCTTTGTTAGTAAGTACAGTATCAAATCCACCTATAGTTTCACCCTCATGCTTGGATAGATAACAATGAATTTAAATTATTAGAATTTCATTCACAATTCACTATGAAATTATTTATCTAACGGTCGCCTTTCTAGGGAATTGAGAATCACTCCAACACCTCCACTGAACTCCCATCATTCGCCAGATCATCAAACATTTTCTTCATGGTTGGATTATTACGCGTAAGCTTTTTAATCGTCAAGTCGTCTGTTTTATTATTGGCTAAACGTAAGTGATTTTCGCAAAGGAGCAGCTCTTCTTTCACTTTTGTCAGTGCCTTGATACTCTTATCAATTTCAACAATCGCTGAATCAAATTTAGTACTCGCATTTTTGAAGTTTTTAGCGAAAGCCTCTTTGAATGAGCTTACACTTGACTCAAAATTAGTGATGTCAATATTCTGCTCTTTCACAGCCGCTAGTTCCGTTTTATACTGCATCGCCCCCATACTCGCATTGCGTAATAAAGAGATGATTGGAATAAAAAACTGAGGTCGAATCACGAACATTTTATCATATTTGTGAGACACATCCACAATCCCAGCATTAAATATTTCATCCTCTGGCTCAAGCAGACTAACAAGTACAGCATATTCACAATTCTTTTCTGTGCGATCCTTATCTAACTTTTTGTAGAATTCTTCATTCTTCTTTTTCGAATTACCTTCATCGGCCTCATTTTTCATCTCAAACATAATCGAAACCAACTCAATACCGTTTTCGTCTTTTTCGCGAAAAATATAGTCCCCTTTAGTTCCTGAACTCGCATCATTGTCTTTACCAAAACTGGCATTCCTAAAGGCCGTTGGGCGCAACTTTTCAAACTCGATCTCACAATGCTTTTCTAAAGTCTCTCCCACCATCTTAGTCGAAAGCTTCGCTTTCATATCTGCATAGCGCTGAATATCCTCATCCTTCATGCGAATAATCTCTCTCATCGCATTCATTTGAGTCGTATGCTGTTCTGCAATCGATTTAGTTGCCAACTCCTGTTCCGACTCTTTCAATCTCAACTGCGTAGCTAGTTCATTACGCTCAATCACAATCGCACTTACGGCATCGTTAACCATCATCTGTTGCTCCAAAGCAGCTCTTTCCTGCTCCGCACGTAGCCTCGCAATCTCTTGTTCTTTCTGACCTAACGAAGCTTGAAGCTCATTTCTCAAGTTTGCCTTAGCTAACTCAACAGCTGCATTCTTCGCTTGCTCCGCTTGATCTAAGCGACTTTGAAGCTCTGCCGCGAACTCGTGATCACGCACCTGTTTAACGATGTCAGCAAAACTAGCTTCATCTACTTTGAACACTTCGTGGCAATGAGGACATTTGATATTTTCCATGGTAATAATAGTTTGAGTTGGGATGATGTTTAACTAGCAATTTTTTGAAATCCAATCGTAGAGCTGGCTGACTTTTGGTAACGGGTCTTAGCGGCTAAGACTCTTTGGTCAGCAATTAATTCAAAAAGCGATTCCTCCGCGAAAGCCTCGCCTGCGTATTGCAAGAAGAAGCCACGGGAACAAATGGAATGAATGTCTGAGCCAGATAACTCCACCTCAGCAAGGCGGTCTAATAAAGGTTCGTTGGTCTGCCAAAAACCTTCCCGAGAAGCCCAAATAGACTTGCGAGCAGCCCGAGATGGCAAAGAAAATGAGATGAGGGTTTCAAAACGTCTCAACCCTGCGCTTTCCATACGATCAACAACATTAGCTGAACCAATCAAGATTCCCTTAAATCGATCAATACTTTTTAACATTTGGCTAACCACTGCATTCGTATAAAAAGAGGAATGAGTCTCTATTTCGACTTTTTTTCCTAGCGACTGATCGATTTCGTCGAAGTACAATACCACCTTGTTATTATACTCTTTCATCAAACGAGGAAATTCAACCTCAAGAATACGTACGATGGCTTGTTCACTTTCCCCAATCCATTTCGACGACAAGGAAGAAACGCTTACGCACATTAGTCCAAGTTGCTTACACAATTGCATTACAAACTCAGTCTTACCACAACCTGATTCTCCAGCTAGTAATACACCAAAACGACGCGTATTCCACAATTCAGATGGACAAGCTTTCAAGATAGCCGTCAAGCGATCTAAGGAACGCTGGGTGGACTCTTCAAAAAATAAATCAATTGACGGGATATCAGCCGGCGCAATAACTCGGAAACGATCGAACTCTTCCGTTTCATCTGATCTAAACTCAGGTAAGATTAGCTGAATAGCTTTCTCTTTAACTACAATAGTCAATTCCTGATCCCACATATCTTTTTCAATCTTCCATAATCCTTCATTCAAGAAAGTCTGTTTGTTTTGATTGATGGAATGCATAAAAATCAAATAATCCTTGGCGGAAACAAACGTGCGGAAGACCGTTAACTCAATACGCTTGGCAAAACCAGCATTTACATAATGCGCCAAAGTATATAAAAGAAAAAACGACTCTTGAACCTTATTTAAACTAGCAAACTTCTGAACTAAATCCTCCTGGGGGTACCAATCCTGGCATTTATTAATCATCAATGCGGGAAATGTCCGGGCAGAAATGCCAATTTCCTTCGACAATTTCGAGAATGCAAAGAAGATTTCTAAAAATTCAATAAAAGGCATCGATTCCGATGATTGAGGCACCCCTTGAATTTTGACCTTCATTGAACTACTACTAAAGCGACCCTCAGGTGCCTGGAACTGAACGACATTACGGTAGTGAGCCTCTAACAAGAACTCAAATTTCTCTAAGTCGTTTGCAGGCAATACCTCTTTAAACTTGCGCAAGAAAGAAGAAATACCCATTGATTCAATTCCATCCTCCTCCGAATCCTCCAATAACTCAAATTCATTATCCTCACTCGAGGGGCGCGACGGTCTACGACGCTTCGGACTAGCAGGTTGTTTTTTCAATGAGGCAACCTTTTGTTGGAACTTATCCACGTATTCCTCAAAAACTAATAAGGGTAATTGCATGGGCTATGAATTTAATTTAGTTTGTAATTCTTTATCAATGAAGGTATCAAAGTGGTATTTCAATTTCGCTTTGAACTCCGGGCTATCCACAATCTCGATATGGTTGATGAGACCGATCATCCAACCAGCCAGGGCGTCCACCTGCAAGAGCTCTAACTGAATCCGATAAGGCATTTTATTACCAGGATCATCTAAACGCTCTATCATAGGGACTAACTTTGAGAAGTGAAGAGAGAACAAAATGAAACTTTTGAGATTCATCCTCAGGTCTAGCTTAAGTAGCTGCCGATCCGGATGGATCAAATACCCAAAAGGATCTCGCTTAATCTCCAGCTTCCCCAGATTCAATTCCTTAGGAGCCTTTTCTTTCAATTTTTCAATCCCATCCATTCGATCCAACTTAAAGACCTTTAGTGACCCGTTATCGTTTAGATCATAGGCATAAATCTCGACAGCTTCGTGGTTGAAAATCACCGGAACAACCAGGCGGTCCTTAATTTCACCCGAGTTAATACTCGTGTAGTTCTTTAGAATCATCTGAAATTTGACTTTAGCCTTATTGATGTGTTTTTCACACCAATCGATTAAGGCCAAAGAACGCTTATCGATCAACTCTTCCTTACTGCGGCTCTCGTGGTAAATACGTAACAACTTTTCTTGCGTGATACTCCGAAGCTCTGGATTAGGAATCTCCTGGGCTGAAAAATACAATGCTTGAGCCTCAGAAGAACTAAGCTGAATCTCCCGGTAATTTGCTTTCTTCTTGATCGAATAATGATCTCCACGAATCAATTCAAATCCCCAATCCTCAAGCACCTTAAGATAGCGAAATACAGTGCGACTCTTATCTTTATCTGACTCGAATCCGCCTCCAAATAGTCGCTCCAGACTCACCATTTTTACTGGCTTTTCCGCCTCTAAGAGATAGACCAAAAGCTTCAACACATTCTCTTTTGTGGGTTGCGCTTTCACGAATTTCTTTTTAGTTTTGTCTTCTTGTGATTCTTCCATAGCCGATCGGTTTTTTGGTTCAAAATTGGGGATCTTCTCCCCTCCTGCAGAGGTTCGCTGCAAAGGTACTAATTAATATTAATTCACAAAGGGTCACCGACAAAAGTAAACCATTATTTCAAACATAATTAATGACAATTTAATCAACATATCAATCTACAAATATGCCTATATTTAAAATAAAGACCATATTTATATTGAAATAACAGTGACAATTTTTAAGAAACTACGACAATTTACACTAAAAATTTTCACTAATTTTACTGTCGAATTTTACACAAAAATGGCGCACTTATTTGTCACTTAAACCCATGTTTTACCGTTTAATAAATGCAATTATTTGCGCAAGGCCACTTTTGCACCATACGGAGAAATGATTTAATTATTCTAATCCGATAAATAAATACTCATTTGCTTTTTACGTGTATAAAACTGTCACATTTTTATTGCTCAGCACGGCATAACTATCCTATCAAATTTGTAATTTCAACCCGAGGGTCTACAGCCTTTTGCCTAGCAATCGGCCACCGCGCAATAACCATAAGCTGCTTTGAGCTGGAAACCGTAAGAAACTATACCGCTAGACCCTCATTTTTACCTAAACATTTAAAATATGATCTCCGTTAAAAAAACAGTCGAGTCTAAAACCGACAACCGCAACCGAATGGATTTGAGCATCGGAAACACAACAATGCGCTTGACTGAAAAGGAAGCGGTTTACTTAGTGCGCCAGGTAGCTGAATTGTATTTTGGCGATGTAGCAAACCTAGAATCAAACATCCGTAGCCACAAAGGCTTTGAGGGGGTAGACCTAGGCAAAATCAAAGAACCAAAGGAAAAAGAATAAACCGATGTATTCTAAGCAAGATTTAGAAAACAGCTTTCAACTCTTACTCGAAAGAGCTAAATGGAAACGCCGCGTTCCGTTAGCGCTTTCGAATCAAGATGCGTTCACTAATCCTGCGCACGTGTCGCAACTACCCATTGGTTCTGATGGGATGAAGACCACGACTTTCCTGAAGAATCCAGACCTCCACTACCGAGAGATGCTTCGCAAGTTGAAAAACCACGCCGAAGACCCAGAAAAGCCTTATCATTTCAGACCAGTGAGAGAGGATAAGAAGTTTTCCAAATCAGGTAAGAGTCGCCTCATCTACTGCTATAGTTTGGTCGACCAAATCGTCCTTAAAACAGTACAGCAAGAACTAAAACAAGGCTGGGGCAAGGCCTATTCTGTCCACCAACACCCCATGGATACGGCCATTCTGATTACGCAAGAAATCGAAAAGGCTGGCCCAGGCACCCAAATCCTAAAAGTAGACATCACAAAGTTTTTCCCCTCCATCAACCGCGAAATCTTATTCACTGATTTAGCCAAAGAAACGGGAATTCGACCAGAGGTGCGCACGTTAATTATCACGGCTAACAGCTTAGCGAATACCACTGGAGTAGTGACAGGCGGCTCGCTTTCCACATTCCTATCAGAATTCTACCTCCGCAACTTAAAGTCTACCTTTCCTACTGAAATCGGATTCCATCGCTTCGCAGATGACATGTGCTTAGTGATTCCGAAAAGCTTTGACCCCCATGTCATCAAACAAAAACTCATCGATGAACTCGCGCTGCTGAGCCTTAGTTTATCTGCCGAAAAAAGTAAAATCATCGATCCATTTACGGAAGACTTCGAATTCTTAGGCATCAATTTCATTGCCGGCAGACCAATCATAACGGAGGATGAAGTGGAGCATTGGAAATCCAAAGTGCAACAAGATGTCTATTCCGAAAAAGGAAAACTCAGGACTTATAAAATGTTAAATCCTGAGTTACAAAATCTTCCGTCCGGAAAGGATATCCAAAATACGGTTTGGTCACAACACTTAACCGGCAAACGCTCTCGGTTTCAGATTAAGTACGCGAAATACGTCCGCTACTTTGGCCCTATTAAAAAATCCAACTGATCCCCATTTTTTGATTTCACATAGTCAGGATCAATGTCCATATAGATAGTCAATGCATGATTGTCAGCCTGCTCCTGAATCGTTAATGCAATACCCCAAAACGTCTCAAACTGACACGACTTCAAATACGTGAAATTCGTCAATCGAATCCGATGCCAGTCGTTTTGCCGACAGGTTTCTAAAATACCTGACATGATCTCCGAGGCTTGCTTCCGAATCGAAACACTCGACTTCCGATCAATCAAAGGAAGACTCACCAGCGTAGCGTTTAGGTGGAGATTCTCTTTCAATCTTTGGGACAAAGCATAACTAAAACCCCCATAGCTTGTGTTCTCCGAATGAAAAATCGCATCCACCCGCATCGGATCCACGCCATCCGGACCAGCCGATTTCGTCATCGAATCCTCATCCCCCATCAGGAAGAACCGAATCCCTTTGGGCTCTTTCTCCGGCACCTCCTCCTTTTCTGAATAAGCCACCTTATCTGAACGAAAAGACCGAATTCCTAAATCAGATTCAAAACGAATAACCTCATAATATAACTTATCCTTTTTCTTCGGATCTTGCTCTAAAATATATTCATCCATCTTCGCCTCACAAGCCTCCTGTAACAACTCAAACTCCCGCATCACCTCTGGAATCTCTACACATTCATCCAAGTACTTAAAGGCAAAACGACCACAATTTCGAGCCGCAATGCACGCCACCTCCGGATCCATATAAATCCGAGAGGGAGCATACCCGAGCAAGCGACCATTAATCGCTACCGCTCGCATCATAAAATCTTTTTTACGCAACAAGGCGTCCGGCACATATTTTTTGAAAGGCCTATAGCCCCAGCTGCTCTGCAATAAGGCTAGCAAAACTTCCTCCTCCATACGTAAAGCCGGATCCAATAATTCGATCACATCTGAATCCTTTTGTAAGGCTAGGATACACATCTCAAGATCCGTTTTCACTAATGCTGGGTTCACAAATTCTATCGCACGACCATCCGCTTTCACCGCTAATAACGCAAGCTCTCGATCTGACTTCATCCACAAAGGCGCAAAAGCTAAGGTCACCCCAAATTTCTCGATACTGGCGCGCGCGATATCCACATCCGCTCGCCACTCGTCACTCAAAAATTGATAAATTAACTTTTCTCGACGGACCTCGTCGAGTAGGTATTGTTTTTCTTCCATTATAGGTCTCCGGTTATTTCCATGGTATGTAACGCAAACTGGGTAATCAATCTACTCGCACTTGGGTGCGGCGCATCATTATAAAAACGATAACCCGCTCTTTTAATTAATTCCTCTCCTAAATCCAACGCCATAAACAGTTCCTCTTCTACCACATACTCTGACGTAGTATGGTATAAATAATACCCCACTGGCACATTGATGCAGGAAAAATGCGGACGCAATTTCACAATATCCGTGTAGGA
Source organism: Aquirufa esocilacus (assembly GCF_042715595.1). Lineage (NCBI taxonomy): Bacteria > Pseudomonadati > Bacteroidota > Cytophagia > Cytophagales > Flectobacillaceae > Aquirufa > Aquirufa esocilacus. Next base: position 392,273 of record NZ_JBBKXX010000003.1, read on the forward strand.
ATGCTGCTCTAAGCTAAATTCAGTATCTCTTTTCTCAGAGAACTCTAATAATAAATCAGTCCAAATCCTCCCCAAACCACTCTCATCTTCCGGGTTATACATCAAAAACCCTCCTAACGTAATGGAAGAGGTATTAGCTGGGCTATCGAATTCTATGGCATAGCCAACATTTTGCAAAAAGCTCACGTCTACTTTGCCCGCACCACGAGCTCCTATTTCCTCTTGCACAGGAAAAAAACCCTTGAGTACCGGTTGTCGTAAAAACAACATTAAACAAATGCCAATTCCCACTTTATCGTCCGCGCCTAAACCCACCGGTTTATCATTTGCGTCAAAGCCTTTCAAAGCTGGCTTCAATTCGCCTGCATAATTAGGCAAAAGTAATTTCTTAGGAATGATCTCATTCCCATGAATTCGGTGCACCGTGTCTGTGTGAGCGACGACTAACGGGTATTTTTGGTAAGTACCTACCTCTCCTTTCTCCGCATACACATTGCCTATGTCATCTCTCCAGGCGCGGATCCCGTGTTTAGCAAAAAACGCGAGCAAAAATTCAATGAGCTGGTCCTCATCTCTCGAGTAAGTCTCAATAGCCAGTACGTCAAGAAGTAATTTGTATTCTGGTTGGGTCATAGGTGGATAGGTTTTAAGTTGAATAAAATGTTAGGGTTCAAGGACAATTAAGATTAGCTTGAAAGAACGTCTTAAGGTTAAGTGTAAGCAAAGGCTGACTCTTAGACTGTATGAATGCTGAGTGCACGTTCGATATCGGCTATCATCCGCAGATATGGCTTGCAATAGGTGCCAGTCTTAACTATTCTCTCCCCCTAACAATATTTTAAAAAAGGCGCCTGCGTGTAGGCGCCCCACTATTATACCCCCTCCACAATCGTTTCGTGGTTAAAGCGGTCTAATTTATCTTCTAACTCCTCTATTCTCGCCTCTAAGGCTAGCAACATCGCATCTTTCTCTAACACATTTACTTCCACGTGTTTAACCGTTTCAGTACTGTCATAGCGGCTTGTTACTACGCCCTCCGCACAATCCAGGCCTTTTAATTTAGCCGCCTGGTTTTTCAACTCGCTTAACAAAAATATGCTGCGTAACATACCTTTCTTCGCATTCGTTTCATGCACTTTCGCTTTCAAGTCCACTAACTCCTCGGCTAAGGCCGCCCAGTTATTCAAACTAGCCCGCACACTATAAGGTCGCGTTTTATTTCTCTCCGAAATGGAGTTATAACGTGTCGCCTTAGTAAACTCTTGTTCCATCTTATAAATAATGGTATTCTTCTTTTTTAAGCAATTCTTTATATTCGCCATATGATATATAAGGTTATAGTTGATAAAATATTTCCAAAAGCTTTGATGCCAAAGTCCTGGAAGAAATAAATAAAATGATTAAAGTAAGGTAACAGCCTTACGCTGGGAGCGCTGAAAGGATCTCAGCAAAACTCAAAGAATCATACGATTTAGCGGTTGGATACAGATTCGTATACGTCTCACTTAGACTCACAAAATACTTGACTGTTTCTGACATTCCACCTTTTACTTTCGTATTTACTTTTTGGCAAGCTTCATTCTCACAAATAAAATCCTGTGCAGAATAGCCACTTAAAACGGAACCAATCGATTTAAACAAATGGGCATTTTGTTGACAATATTGGCACTCCATTGTTCTCTCCCCTTGATGAAAGGAAAGAGCTAATGCCCCTAAACTAGGGGAAACACTACAGTAACTAAAGGCACCGAACTGAGTAGAATATTTATTACACAATTCCGGATGCGCTACTAGATACTCCCGACTTTCAAAGAACTTGTAAACATTAGGCCTAAAAAGAGCTTCATCACGTTTGATTCGCTCTTGAATTTTAAACCAGGCTTCGTATTGACCCGCTGTCAGTGGGATGACGCCATCGATAATTTCTAACTTGTTATCATCGATCAAATCTTTACGAACCATAGCCACACGACCTTGCTTATCTATCAGCTGGTATACACCATCCGTAGGTAGATAAAGGGCTTCGGCGACTATTTTATTCTGTTTACTCATTTTGTTCTTTTGGTCAGAATTAACAATGCAAATTTCCGAATAATTTTACACTTACACAATACAAGATCTTAACTATCAGGCATTTAGGCCTATTATTAGTGACAAAAAACAAGGCCGAAATAGCCGCATTTATTTCAAATTATACGTTTAAATAAGCTAAACGCACTTTACCTCAGTGACAAAAATGGCCTACAATACCCCTACCTAAACCGCTACCTTATTTCAAATTTTGTCACTCAAAAAATAGAAAATAGGCGACTTATTAAAAGATTCAGAATAATTTACCGTTGTAAATAAAAAATCCATGAAAAAGCTATTTGTTCTATTTTGCCTGATTGCCCCATTGAAAGCTTTGGCACAAGAAACCTTAGAAGAAATCAAAGAAAAAGCCCTCGCTCACTCAAATGAAGGCCTACACAAAGAGGCATTGCAGTACTACCTGAAAGTGCTAAAACTAGAGCCCACCGGTTTATATTATGGCCATGTGGGCTACGAATTAATGACACTGGATCGGGACGATGAAGCAAAGCCCTACCTAGAAAAAGCAACTGCAATGACTCCCCTCGAACCCGTCTTTTGGATCGACTTAGCCTTAATTTATTCGAACAAAAAGCAGTACACGGACGCACTTCCCATCCTCGAAAAAGGACTAGCCTCTAACCCAAATTCCCTCGGCCTCCTCGCAGCCAAAGCCAAATGCCTATTCCGCCTTAATCGCAGTGAAGAAGCACTTCCGCTGCTAAATGAAACACTAAAATCGAACTACTTCGAGGCGGACTTAATTTTTACTAGGGCTCAAATTCTAGAAGACAAAGGGGATTTAGCTGCTGCTTACGCTGATTATACGCGAGGTCTCAGCGCCTATCCTGACCACTATGGCCTACTTGCAGGAATCGCTTCCGTGCTTAGAAAACAAGAAAAATACGAAGAGGAAATCATCATCCGAAAACGCACACTTCAACTTTTCCTAGACAAAAAGGAAACCAAATTTCTAGGCGGCACGCATGCCCTACTAGGCCTTGCCTATAGCAACATGGAAGACCATGCAAATGCCCTACGCGAATTTGATGCCTCCATCGCTCTCGAACCCAAATACGCTGAAGTATTCATCCAACGCTGCATCACAAAAATCCTCCTAAAAGACCTGGAGGGCGCCTGCGCTGATCTTTCAGAAGCCATGCGCCTTAAACCAGAAGAAGCCTCGGATATACGAGACTTCTTCGAAGAAAATATAGACTTTAGTGAGTTCCTGGATTATTGTAGTCCCGAATTATGAGGTTAAAAATAATTTAAACTTATTTTTATCAAGAAAACCTCCTCTCCCTGAAATTGATTCTCGCGAAATAATAGACATCGGTTTAGCACACTTATTATTAATTGCCTCTTGTAATTTTTGTGTGAAAATATCTGTTTTAGCCTGGTGACATTTATACCTAGAACAAATCACTACTTCTTCAATATTATTCCTCGAAATTATCTCTGCAATTCTTTCAGCCTGATATTCGGAAAATTCTTCCAAATAACTTCCAATTTTAACTTTTCCTTTTCGATAGAATTTACTAACAACAGCAATAGGATAAAGATCTGTTACAAGTAAACCATTTTCATCCATAAAATCACGGAATTTGTTAACATCACTCATTCCAATCCATGTAGGAGGCAAACAAGAATTTTTTAATATTTTTTCATTATTACACCCATATATATACCCATCTAATGACTGCGTACTTTCAGCGGCAATAATTCTCAAAACAGTTGATTTAATTCGGTTAAGTCCATTAGTAATAAAAGCCTCCTCAATCTTTTCGAAAACTTCAATCAACCCTCTTGTATCTTCGCCTGAACTTTTCCCGTAAGCTTCAACGGCACCTGCTATGTTGTATTTCATATATAGAATTAAATTATACCGTAACCACCAGGTATCAACAACGTACTTATGATTAAATCAATACTGTACCCACCAACCATGTTATACTCTTTGATTATATATTTACTTACGACCTTTTTATACTGTGAATTAGACTTTAAAAAATTAACTAAAAATTGCTTCTCATTTTTTACTAAATAATTAATTAAATACGTTTTTTCCCTGAAATATAATAAGCTGAAAAGAGTTTCAAATTTTGAGATAATAAGTTTCAATTTTGGCTTTTCACAATACCTTCCAGCAAAATAGTCTTTTATCAAAAAATGATTATTTAAGGACTTAGAATGCACTTTCGCTAACAAGGTCAATAATAACCCACTGTTTATTTTTCTTCCAAGACCCCAAGTAAAAATTAGTGCTTTTAAATGATTATAGGATTGTACATCTAAAGCTTTACAAAGTTTCAACAAGTATATACTATCAGGTTTCTTAACTCCAGTTGTAATTAATACTTTATAAACAGTATATTGAGATGGCTGGCGTAATTCCAGCCAATCGAAAATATCTTTATACAAACCTCCTTTATTGTTTACGAAATAGAATGTAAACAACTGAGCAAAGCACTCGTGGAATTCTATCTCATCTAACACTTCATATTTAACCTTAACTCTAGTGAATGGAAGTTTCGTACCTGGATTGACATAATGCATTAGCCAGTGAACAAATTCATGAACTAAAACTATCGTTGTCAAATATTGAACTATCTTTTCTAACGATTCAGCAGAACTTTTATTTACTTTATATTGATTTGCAGTTTCTAGAATATTATTATAAAACAATACAATTGAACCTTCTCTTCTATAATTCGTATACGTTTTATAACAACCTAGCGCTTCAATAGAATCATCTTTAATAATATCTTTGGAAAGAATTATATCTGGCCACTCATATTTGGCAAAAAACTGATCTTCATTCTCCCTTAAATGCCATCCATCATTTTTAAAATGATCCAACAAATGCGAATCAACTAAACATTTATCAACATGAAACTGATAAAAGATTGAGCTTGCCATAAGTAGTTTGTTAGAATTCGTTGATTTACCGGAATTGCACTAAAATTGAATAAAATAGTACTATTCCTTTTAAATAAAATAAACAAAAAAAATCGAAACAAAAAAATACGCACCATTTCTGGTGCGTATTCTGTCACAAAAAAGAGATAAACTATTATCTGAACAGATTCAGTATTCGTTGCCAAAAACTTAAAGGATGAACTTCTCTATTTACCTCTTCTGTCACCTTAGGGATTGGCGGCAAACCCACTTCTTTTGACTTCGTTTGAGGGGAAGACGTTTTTGGAGTTGATTTGGCAACTTTTACCTTAGGCTTCGCCTCCTTTTTGACCTTTTCCTTAGTCATCAATTCTACTAATGTTAGTGCAGCTTTTACGGCCAATTCTGGCGTTTCAAAAACGGGATTATTCGTTAGACGAATGCCCTGCGAATAGCTTTCCAGCTTTTTACTTTTCTTTACGGTCTTTTTGACAAAATCCTCATCCCGGCAATAAAAACCCACTTTAATGCCTGATTTAGGCGTATTAAAGAAGAAATGGGTTGCTTTGGCGTTTGAAATAGACGGAATATGTATGTCCAAAAAATTATCCTTATCTATTTTTTTAACGGTACATTCAGGATAACTCTTTTTCAATCCCGCTAACAATGATTCTTGTAATGACATAATAAGAATATTTATATGGCCTATTTGATCCAAATACGTTTATTAAAAGGATAAAAGCAAGTGGCTAACCTTTGGCCTAGAGCAAACACTTTGTTTTATTTTCTAAATCTTGTATTTTTCTACGGTAATTACAAAATTTTATCTATCAGCAAAGTGAAATCAATTCAAGAGCAATTAGTAGCAAAAATCTCCCAAGCCTTTCCTGATGCCGAGGCAAAAAAGGTGGACAAGGACAATTTTTTGGACATACATATCCCCTCCATCAACCCTAAAAAGGGAACTCACCTATTCTTCAACACCGGAAAGAATGAGATAAAAATAGGCTTCTATTGCCGAGATGAGGATTTTAATAACGCTATTTTAAGTAGATCAAACAACACGGAAGCTTATGCCCAAGGCTTGCGAATAGCCAATAATCCTGCCTACGCCTCGGTGGAGGACGCCATCGCTGCAGCACTCGATTTCCTTTCTGAACTGAAAGGTGAAGCAAAGAAAACCACGCCTAAAACGGCGACTAAACCTGCAGTTCCCAATCTTCAGACCTTAGTAGCTACGTTTACCGACAAACTAAACGAGGGTTTGGATAGCCAACTGATGGACGAATTAGATGCCCTAAGCATTCCGGCCTCCTTAATTCTCTATGAAATTTCTGCTAAAAACCTCCAAAAAGCGTTGGACACAGAAACTGTCACCAATGATGATTTTGACTTAGTTAGCATCCTTGATCTAGAGGATTGGGAGGGGTTAACTGAAAAAATAGGGGAATCAGAAGTAAGCAAAAACAAAGAAGAGTACGCAGCTGAGACAATCTACGCAAACGGAAGCATTATTCTTCTCTATTGCGAAAGTGAATACGTTTACAGCTTCATGTCACCCGGAGAAGAAGTGGAAGAAGAAGACGAGGAGGAAGAGGACGAAAATGAAGAGGAATCAAGCCAATTTCTCTGGGGGGAATTTGATTTAGACGACGCTGATTTAATCGAAAAGGTGACGGCAAAAATAAAAGAGGAAAATGCGCTGACGGGTTTGGCATACATAAGTGAAGCCTTAAAAGAACAAGGTTACGAAGTAGATAATCATAGCCCTTTCTTTTTTACGTCGATGGTCCATATTTCAAACAAAGAACTACCTGGTTTCTTATACGTAAACATGGATGGATTCCACAGCAATTGCATCGAAGAGAATGAATTACAACTGATCTTCTCGTGGGATACCGTTAAGGATATTCAAATTATAGAGGAAGACGTGGCCTCTATTAAAATTAATCTACTGTCACATGAGGGAATTTTAACTATCAATGAACCCTATTCTAAAAATCTCCTCGTATTAGTGGGGATCTATAAAAACATTTGGAAAAAAGTCGTTAAAAAATTCGCCAGAGAAGATACTATTTCGTGGAACGTGGTTGAAAATGAGCTGGGTATTTCTCGCGTTACATTTGACACACTGGAAGATTACAAATATTGGATTACCGGAGACGCGACCGGCTATGAGATCATTGAATCAAGTGTCCCTGAACTTCGCAAAGACATAAATCGCCGGAAGTTTTCAGAGGATACCATCGTAGAAATTATCGCCTACCATAAAACACGAACAGAGTTTAATGAAGACTATACCGTCGATATGAATGGCCAAGAGATTTGGTTAACGATAGCGAGAACGTATGAAGACTCTTATTGGAAAACACAGGTGGACAAACAAGATCTTTTTAGCCTGTTTACTACGATCGAATCACAAGGATTCCAAGAGGGATTAGATACGTTATTTGGCTGGGAATTCCATTCACCCGGAAAAGGAGACAATGGATTTGAAATTGCGATGAAAGAGGGCGACATAAAGCGTTTACCTAAAAACTGTTTCGAAGATGGCGAGGTAAACCCCTACTTTATCTTCGAAAACTATACATCGAATTTAGAAGATATTGATGTCACGCTCCGAGGCGAAACGGACAGATTAGACATTCTTATCAATGAAGAATACTTCGGGAGTATTTGGCAAGGAGCCTACCCCGGAAACTAGTTAGCGTAAAGATGAGCCACAGAAAAATAATCTACATCGATATGGATGGAGTCATTGTTGACTTCCAAGGCCAAATTGATTACCATTTTGAATCTAACCCTGAGTATAAATCGATTTATCAACATAATCCCGATGAAATTCCGGGCATTTTCCGAAATCCCAAACCCATCAATGGCGCCATAGCGTCCATTTTCAAGTTAGCTGATTCTGGCTTGTATGAGCTATTTATTGCCACATCCGCTACCTGGGGAAATGTCGAATCCGCTATGCATAAGAGAGAGTGGATTGAAGAGCATTTTCAAGATCTCTTTAAAAAGAAAATGATCATCACACACCGAAAGGATCTCTTAATAGGGGATTACTTAATCGATGACCGAGAGGCGAATGGGGCCAAAGATTTCAAAGGAGAATTAATTCCATTCGGATGGGCCTACGAAACGGAATCTTGGAATACTTACCGCACCTGGGATGACGTACTAAAAAAACTATTATAACAAAAAAGCCAGCTTCTCAGCTGGCTTTTTCCTATTTCAACATCCCTAACAAGGAACTCAATTTATCTTTCAAATCTTTGCGATCTACGATGAAGTCTAAGAAGCCATGCTCTTCGACGAACTCAGCGCTTTGGAATCCTTTCGGTAAATCTTTACCAATCGTCTCCTTGATGACGCGTGGCCCTGCGAAACCGATCAAAGCACCGGGTTCTGCTATATTAAAGTCCCCTAGCATCGCGAAAGAAGCCGTCACACCACCCGTAGTCGGATTCGTCATTAAAGAGATATAAGGAATCTTAGCTTCAGCTAGTAGAGCGATTAACGAAGAGGTTTTGGCCATCTGCATTAAAGAAAAACCTGCCTCCATCATACGGGCACCCCCAGAGCGAGAGATCATCAAGAATGGCTTTCCTGTTTCTAAAGAGTGGCGCATCCCGCGGGTGATCTTCTCTCCCACCACGGAACCCATGGATCCACCAATGAAGTTAAAGTCCATGGCTGATATGCAAATAGGCAAACCGTTAATCTCGCCGTACGCGGTTCTAACCGCATCTTTTAAGCCTGTATTGTATTCCGTCGCTTTAATACGATCAGTGTATTTTTTTGTGTCCGTAAACTCCAATGGATCACCGGAACCCATCATCGGATCTAATTCTGTGTACAGTGAATTGTCAAACAACAACTCGAAATAGTCTTGAGAACCGATTTTTTCGTGGTAATTACAACTAGAACAGGTGTAGGCAAACAGACGGTGTTCGCGCGTATGAATCGCTTTTTTGCAAGAAGGACATTGGTACCACAAACCATCCGGAGCATCTAATTTAGAGGCGGTGGGGGTGACAATTCCTTTTTCTTTTCTTGAAAACCAAGACATAGGGCTAATTTTAATGATTAAGTCTGCAAAGATAAGTAAAAAGCTTTGCTAGGCCTTAGCGAACCACAATAATTCGCTTATTATATACATTTCTATTCGTGATCACTTGTATATAATAGGTGCCTGCTGGCAGCGTTGAAATATCGAACTGCTTCTCTAATAGGTTCCCTTTTACTTGCAAGCTTTCTTGCTGAATCCATTGCCCTTGAGATCCGACAATCCCAGTTACCACCTTTTCGTCAGCTGAACCTAAGGCAAGACGCAAATTCACTAAACGCGAAGATGGATTAGGCGAAACAACCAATTCAGGGGAGTACGAAGTGGGCTCTGCCGCTAAAACCAACGGTGGCGGTGGCGGAGCCACGGAACCCTGGATATTCAAATTATCAATCGCCCAGCCCCAGCCATGCGCTCCTACATCTGCATGTAAGCGGAAGCGGAAGACGAGTTGATCGCCGGCTTTGAATTTACCAGAAGAGAGAATATCAATTTCCCGTTTTTTGACCAACGTAGCCGAACCCACCCCGGTCGAATTACCTTTTGAATCAAAGCCCGTATTGTAGGCATTCAACCAAGTAGTAGAGAAATTCGAATCCCAACCATTGATCAGATTATACCAATTTTTACCCGAATCATTCGAGGCCTGTACCGTCACATAATCATAAAAACTGCGATTTACTGTTCCATCCGAATTCAAGAAAGAGGCCCCAGTCTCACCTGGTTCCACTAAAACGACCTCATCGAAATAGATTCTTGAGGTGTCTGCCCGCACCGTGATCGGCTTCAACAAGACAGCATCGCTGTTCGTAAACTTATCTGACCCTCCAGCCCCATTATAGGACTCTTCTGAGCCATCTGCATACGGATGCGCACTATGTAAACCCGTCGTAGTAAACCCGGATGGCTGTGCAAAAGTGAATCCTTTTAAGTAAAAATCAGTCGTAGGAGGCGTATCAAAATTCTGTTTGTAATTCGCTACCGCACCCTGTAATCCAATTACGACAAAATCATAGGTACCCGTGGTAGGTAGTGTGACGGTATTCGTGGTTTTGGCCTTATCCTTGACGATAATCCGGTATTTAATCACGTCCCCTGCTTTCAATAAGCCCGCGGCAAAATCAAAACTATTGGTAAAACTAAAACTCAACCCAGCCACTTTCGTAAAGCCTTTGCGGATCGCAGCGCCACTATTGATGGAATATTCCATATACACTGTATCGATCCCGATGTTATCTGCTGCCAGCAAAGTAGGGAGTGGAACCGAGGTCTGCGAACTAAAAATATACTTCAGCGGATTCGAATAAACTACCTCTGGCTTCGTCGTATCTGGCGCGATATTGAATTCAAAATAACTACCCAAGTTTGTTCCTGATATGATGGGGGCCTCCGCCGGTGTCACAAATTTCTTTCCAGATTTCTCCTGAGCATACCAGTAATACTTAATATTTCTGCTCGCCGCACTCTTAGGTAATGTATAGGAATAAGTATTACCCGTTTTTGCGAAAGCTGACACCGCTGTAAAGGTGTTAGAATTAATCGCGAGATACAATTTTAAGGATGATTCCTCCCAAAGCGTATCAGAATACACTTTCACAGAAAAAACCTTATCCGTAGCCTGGTCCTCCGTATCCGAATATTCCTCGCCAATTAAATTCGAAGAATACCAGCCAAAATCATTAAAAGCGGAGGTCACAATAGGCCCGATACTACGAGTTACCTCACCACGTGCGATTTGGGGTGTCATTAAAGCATTCGGATCACCTACCTTATACTTCACTTGATCCACGTGGTAAATACTCGACCCATCTGAGTAGGTAGCTGGAGTATATAGCTTACCGGCGCTTCCATTTTCCCGTAAAATAGCGAGGGATGAAAGATTAATTTTGCCGGAAGTAATTTGGGTATATAACGCCGCAGAGGGATTCTTAAAATTGAGGGTGTCCATCAATTTTTGGTCGGTTGCATTCACCATAAACTGATCAAAAATACCCGGATAGCCATAACCTGCCTCGCCATTATCTACATTCACTTGCCCGATAAAACCTAAACCGTGACCCATCTCATGTAAAACCACCGAATACAAGTCGATTTGATTAATCGTGGGCACGCCATCTGTACCAATATACCAAGCGGTAAAATCAGAATTAAAGGTCGCTATGATATCTGCATTTGACCCATTTAGATTCTTATGAGCCATTTTTTCTGCCAAAGCAATAGGGTAAAATGTATTTAAACGATTCGCCCCTACAAAGTTTCGTACATTCACGGACGAACCCGCACTTCCTAATACATTCGCAGATAAAGAGGCCCATTTCACATAGACATTGATGGGCACATCCGATGAAAAGACCGTAGACCAAGTGGCCGCTGCCTTTTCGAAAACAGCTTTTACATCCGCAGGCGGAACCGTTTCGTAAGTTAAAACGATATTTGCTGTGGCCTTGGTTTGGGTCGAGGCGTCTAATTTAATCGCCGCAGCCTCCGCTAAAATCGCGCGCATATTCTCCGTGTAACCCGCAGGCAAATCCCGTTTCAAGCCCATGTACTCAGGCGTATATTCTTTAATGATTTTGCCCGGCACCATCTCCATTTTATAGCGGCCCTTTTGGGCAAAAGTAGCCGTGCTAATGAACAAGAATAATAAGAGTAAATTTCTCATAGGGTAGCCAGTTGATTGTACAAACCAATAAAATTAGGGGCAATGAATTGCGTATGGGCTAATTCTTGAGCCGAATGCGAAGTGGTGATTCCTACCACGCGGGCACCTGCGGCTAATCCAGAGGCTATACCCTGGAGTGAATCTTCTATCACCCAGCAATCTTCCGGCGCGACACCCACGAGCGCAGCCGCTTTCAAGTATATTTCCGGATCTGGCTTGCCTTTCGTTACTTCAGCCCCACCGATGATCGCATCGAACTGATCCCGAATTCCTAAGCCATCCACAATAAAATCAATATTTCCAGGACCCGCAGAGGTCGCTAAAGCTGTTTTAATTCCTCTAGAACGCAAATCAGTTAAAAAGGTTAAAAGTCCATCCGCTGGCTTTCTATGCGCGGCATAAAATTCCCGGTACAGCAGCTCTTTCTCCTCTTCCAGCACTTCTACTTCCGCCCGAGTCATCTCTTTTTTATAAAACCACTCGAAAGTGTCTTTCGAATTCATCCCATTCAACTCTTGGTAAAAAACTTCTTTCGTCAAAGGAATATCATTACGCTCACAAAATAGCAACCAAGCGTCAACGTGATAAGGTAAATTATCTACGATCACGCCATCCATATCGAATAAAACCGCTTTCATTGCCATATTATAGAGTTAAAACGAGCCCATCATAGGCTAATGAAACGTTAGAGGGCAATTCTTTTTGCACTTCGGCGTGGAGACCCATTTGGTGACTAATATGCGTAATGTACGCTTGCTTAGGCTTTAATTCAGCAATTAAATCGAGTGCTTCTGCTAACGTAAAATGAGAAATATGAGTCGTTTTACGCAAGGCATTTATCACTAAGACATCTAGGTTGCGCAGTTTATCTTGCTCTTCTGGGGCGATGAAATTCGCATCCGTCACATAGGCAAAATCCCCAAACCGAAATCCCAACACATCTAAATAATAATGTTTCACGAAGATGGGTTGGATATCAATTCCCTGAACCGTAAAGGGTTGTCCATCGATTTCGTATACATCGATTTCAGGCACGCCTGGGTATTTATTTTCCCCAAAAGCATAGGCAAATTCCCTTTTCAACTGCTCAATGACCTGAGCCCGAGCATACAAGGGAATCGTCGATTGTTGATGGTAATTAAATCCCCGCACATCATCCATACCGGCGGTATGATCCTTGTGTTCATGGGTATACAGAATGGCATCCACTCGCTTAACTCCGGCCCTCAGGACCTGCTGACGAAAATCTGGACCTGTATCTATGATGAAGCTTTTACCTCCTATTTCGACCTGAATCGAAACGCGGAGTCGTTTGTCCCGTTCATCTGTAGAAGTACAAACCGAACAGTTACACGCGATCATCGGAATCCCCTGAGAAGTTCCCGTTCCTAAAAACGTTACCTTGGACGGGGACATGCGCTTATTCCGTTAAGGCTTTCACCTGAGAAACCAATGAATCGAAGTTCAAAGGCTTAGCTAAGAAATCATTGAATCCGGCTGCTTTAAAATCATCCATTGAATAATTACGTGCATTTCCAGTGATAGCAATCATCGGAATCGCCGCTTTCTTCTTGTCTGCTAACGCACGAACCGCACGAGCGCAGTCCATACCGTCCATGACAGGCATATTGATATCAAGTAAGATAATATCAAATTCAGCTTTCGCTAATTCATCTAATACTTGTTGTCCGTTTTTTACGGCGTGGATCTCAAAATTTTGAAATTCTAAAATCTTCTTCGCTAGATTTTGAATTACTGAGCTATCTTCCGCTATCAATACCTTTTTCATATATTCTTGTTTTATCGTCAATTACGAGTAAAAATAGCCAAAGGAATGTGTATTTCAAACGAATTTTGGCAATAAAAAAAGCGACCCATTTCTGAGCCGCTTTTTTATCAATTTCTAGTTATTATTTCAAGTAGAAAGATACGGATGATTTATCCCAATCTAACGTCACTTGGCCTGCAGCCGTGATTCCGATCGTGAATTGCTCCGTGTGAGCGTGCTCGCTTACGCGCGCCTTTACACGTAACACATCACTCGCTTCTTTGTAGGTATAAGCACCCCACATTTTAGCCTCCTTGTTAAAGATAATCGTCCACTCTGTTTCGCCTGGAATAGACAATAAAGAATAAACTCCCTTCGCTAAGGTCTTGCCTTGAACCGTAATATCATTCGAGATTTCGATCGTAGTTGCTTCGTTTGCACCGGTTCTCCAAACTTCCCCATAAGGAACAAGCGCTTTCGCCTCTTTCGAGCCAAATACTAAACGTCCTTTTACTGACGGTTGCGCATACTTAATCATCACTTCTGTGTTTCCCACTTTCTGTGAAGCCACTGCAGCTGGCGATGGCGCTAGTTTTTGCGCTAAAACGCTAAATGAAATGAAACTTACTAATAGCAATAGATACTTTTTCATAGAGTTGTTTTTTTATTTTGATTACAAATTAAGCCAATAATTCAATTTCAACACCAATGCGCGGTTACGAATTTGCATGATCTCCGGAAAATAATTATCCGTGTACACTAAAAACAGATCGGAAGCCGGTTTGTAGCGCCATTGCAAACGCGCATTTAGGTTGATATTTTTTGTTTGCTGATTCAACTGAAAGAACGTCGCAAAGAATAATTTGTTTGAGAAAGTGATATCAATTTTGGGACGAATAATCCAAAAATTAGAGGACACCTTTTTCGCAGCTGCCACATCCGTCCCCGGAATAGCCACATCTACAATATCATTATAATCTAAAGCTACGGAGAAACTACCATAAGGCTGGAAGCGGTAACCGATATCTGCTGTAATTCCGGTGCGCCATCCTTGTCCATAATACCCTCCGAATCTGGACGTCAAGGAATAGGTAAATAGTTTAATAGGAGAAGATCCATAACGCGCATTCAAGGCATACCAATCATGCTCCGTCCCCCTTTTCAAGGCGGTATTGCCCATGCGGGTCGCATCAAAATCGTACAATAATTTTACATAATCATAGGACAAATAAGCCCCAAAAGTGGAGCGATCTTTCATCGTACCCTCAAATGCCACATAAGAGGTATTATCCGTAAAAGTGCCTTGGTTATTCCAATAGCTCATCGTCATCGCAGAAAGCGTCGTGTAAAACACATTTGTTGACATGTTTTTTGGATAGAAATTCTTTGACGCATCCAACTGCGTTTGTACATAATTGATACGGGGAACATAGCCTGTTTCTGGATTGTAATTCTCCCCTACCCACGACTCTTTGAATCCGAAAGACCAATCATTGTCTTTGTAGGCTAAAGATGCGGCCTGCGAGAAACTGCGATCCTTTTGCAAAGGGCTAATGGTATTCGCATAAAAAAGAGATCCTGTCCAGAAATTATCCGCTGAAGCCAGATTATACTCAAATCCTAAATCCCGGTTATAGGACTGAAAACCATTCGAACGCTGTAAATCCGTATCAATGAACGATTGCTTGTTCACCATGTAGGCCCCAAAGTTCGAACGTGCAAATAACTTGCGCTGCAAGGCGACCATGGAATAGTTTTGGGTAGGCACCCCTTTCGCATCAATTCGTTCAGACTGCACATTCAAGGCCCCAATCCGCCAATCTTGGTTTAACTTTCCACTTAATCGTGCGCCATACGTGATGGGTGTCTGCTCATAAATTCCCGTCTTAGGATTCAAGGCTAAACCAATTCTACGGGAGAAAAATGGCCGAATATTATCTGTCCCAAAACCATCAAACAAATCTGAGTTTTCTATAAAGAACTGGCGTTTCTCCGGATAAAAGAGCTCAAAACGATCCAAATTTGTCTGTTGCCTATCTACGTCTACCTGCGAAAAATCCGGATTCAAGGTCATATCTAAATTCAATCCAGAATTAATAGCCACCTTAATATCACCCCCTATTTGGTTGCGCATCGAGGTGGGATCTTTCGTTTCGTAATTAGCCGTCACGCCCGATAAAACATAAGGAATCAGGGAAACATTCTTCTTAGGCGTAGGCGGCGGTGTATCCCAAACCAGTACCCCAGCATAAGCTAAAGAAGCAGTGGGAAATTGCCGAGGGACAGGAGCCCAGGCGGACTTTTCTTTGGCTTTCAAATCATAGCGGGAAAAATTAATCCCCCAGCGACTCACATTACCTTTGTATCGAATCGACTTAAAGGGAATCGCTGCTTCGAAAATCCACGAATCCCGTTTGTAGGTGGTGGCCGACTCCCATTTATTATCCCAGTTCAAGTTCACTTTCGAACCCTCAGACATTTGGCCATCCCACTGTGCCCCGGCCGCATTCGCCCCAAAAGCAAAACCCGTCGTCTTATCTTCAAACGTGTCGATGAAAACTAAAAAATTATCATTCACCCCGAAACCGAAATCGCGCTTCATCGATTCCACCACAAAGGCCCCCGGCTCTTTTAAGAAGCATTCCGCGGAAATATAAATATATTTATCGTCATAGGTCATCTTCACATCCGTTCGCACCTGTGCACACAGGGAATCAAAGGGATTGCACATCATAAAATCACTGACCGCAGCAGATTGAAACCAAGCATTTTCGTCTAGTACTCCATCTATTTTAATTGCACCCGTACTTTTTGTGATATGCATCTGGAAGTTTTCATTCTTCTTTTGCGCATAAAGCGAGGTGGTCATTAAAACAAAAAGGAAACAGACATATTTTTTCATTCTTGCAATTTAGCCATTTTTATTAGCTATTTATCGGGGTACTGTAGGGGGATTTTTTTTAGGTGGGATAGCGGAATTCCATCAGCTTGTTTTATTTTTGCATTGTAAAATACAGAACTATGGGAAGAGCCTTCGAATTTAGAAAAGCGAGAAAATTCAAACGTTGGGGTCAAATGGCCAAAACATTTACCAAAATCGGTAAAGATATTGTAATTGCCGTTAAAGCTGGCGGTGGCGATCCATCGTCTAACTCACGCTTACGTGCGATCATCCAAAATGCGAAGGCGGTTAATATGCCGAAAGAAAACGTAGAACGTGCCATCAAACGCGCTACGTCTAAAGACCAAGAGGATTACAAAGAGATCGTATACGAAGGATACGCACAACATGGTATCGCTATCTTAGTGGAAACCACCACCGACAACATCAACCGTACCGTAGCAAACATCCGTTCATCTTTCACAAAATGTGGCGGTAGCTTAGGAACGACAGGCATGCTAGATTTCATCTTCACTCGCAAATCTGTATTCAAGATTGCGGCGAAGCCAGAGATCGATTTAGAAGAATTAGAATTTGACTTGATTGACTTAGGGGGTGATGAAGTATTCTTAGATGAGGAAACAAATCAAATTAATATATACGGGGAATTCACTGCTTTTGGCGGGATCCAAAAATTCTTAGAAGAAAAAGGCTACGAGTTAATGGGAGCTGATTTCGAGCGAATTCCTGACGAAACCAAAGAATTAACAGAACAACAAGTGGCTGACGTAGAAAAACTCATCGAGCGTCTAGAAGAGGACGACGATGTACAAAACGTCTACCACAATATGGGCTAATGACTATTAAGAAGCGGAGGACATAAAAGCCTCCGCTTTTTTCTTGTCCAAACGATACAAATAAGGCGCCTTGTGCGCACCTCCCGTATACTTCTTTTCGATTCGCTCTAAAATATCTAAGCTGAGCATCTTACGCTGAAAATTAGTTCGCACTAATTCTTTACCTAAAATCGTCTCATATACTTGTTGCAATTCAGACATCGTAAACGTCTCTGGCAACAAATTAAAGGCCGCTAATTTCGTGTCGATCGAGCTACGTAAATGGGCTAGTCCTGTCGTAACAATCGAACTATGATCTAAAAACAAAGAGGGGATCTTATCTACATCCATCCAAGCCGAATCATCGGATACGTCATTTAAGGTGACATTTACTTTGGAATATTCTACTAAAGCGTAATAACCAATCGTAATATACCGGTGGGACAACCATTTCATATCCTCTAGGGAACGACCCATCGCTAGATTGATCTTCTCATGCTTTTCAATGGCACCAATATTTCTTTTGAGATCGCCAAAAGTATGAAACTGCTGCAAATAGAGATTTTCTAAGCCGGTACGCTGCCATAAAATTCGTTTCGCGGCATCGTCCGCATCTTCTTCTTTTCCAATAAATCCACCCGGTAAGGACCAAATATCATTATTTCGAAATTTCAACAAAAGCACTTTCAGTTGATTCTCTTGAAAACCAAAAATGACACAATCGACAGAAATATTCGGCAACCAGTCGCCCAGTAGAACATCTTTATTTGGCATGCTGCTGTACGAAGTTTTGTATTTGTTTCGCGAAGATGACGTAACCCTTTTCATTCAGGTGTAATTTGTCAGCCACAAAAATATCTTGCATCAAAGTACCATCCGCATTGTAAAAAGGCGAATGCATATCGATGACATAATGCCCCTTTTTCTTCGCAGCAATCGTAGCGATACGCTGATTCAAATCTTGCTGCTTCCCTTTCAATGCCTCTCGAGCTATACTAGGACGAGCTGATACGAAAACGAGTTTTGCTCCTGGAACCTGCTTCGCTAAACGAGCAGAAAACTCTTCGAATTGCGATGCAATCTCTTCTGGACTGGTACCAGAGGTTAAATCATTATCCCCTTCGTACATAAACACCCAAGAAGGCTGGTATTTCACGACCATGCGATCGAAGTAATACAAGGCATCCTTCAAGGTGCTACCACCGAAACCGCGATTAAAGGCATTCATTCCCTTGGTATCCGCATCGAAACTTTTCCACAGACGGAAACTCGACGAGCCGATGAATAATTTCATTCCTTTCGCTGGTAAAGCAATGGAATCTTGCTTTTCGTAGGCCACAATTTCTTTTTCGAAACGATTTTGGGCGAAAACGCCAAACGACAATAATAGGAAAAGGAGGATCTTATTCATTGGGATATTTTAAACCGATTTGAGAACGAATTTCATCTAATAAAGCCATTAATTCCGTACTGAAAGCATGCGTCATCAAGGCATTTTCCGTGCGACCCGCACGTAAATCCGCTTGCACTGCCTCCGCTTCGTAGCTATAACCCCAGCCTAAGCGTTCCGTTTCATAGAACGTCTCTTGCTCTGTTTCATGAATCGTCACCGTGATTCCTTTCGTCTCGTGGAAACGTGAATGCATATGAATCTTGCCTTTTGTCCCGTGAATTTCACAGGTCGTGTCGGTCTTCGTAGCGAAAGTAGAAAACAAAGTCGCCGTCGCTCCTGAATTATATTTCATGGCGATGGACGTATTCATATCCACGCCGCTAGGTGCCATCACGCCGGTCGCCTTCATTTCTAAAGGCTCCCCTAACACGAATTTGGAGATAAATAAAGGGTAAATACCAATATCCAATAAAGATCCGCCAGTCAAAGCTGGATTAAACCAACGCGCCTCCGCATCGTAAGGTGCGTGGAAACCAAAGTCTGCCGCTAGATGAACGATGTCTCCGATCACGCCTGAAGCTAGAATCTCTTGTAATTTCACAATGGAGGGGTGGAAACGCGTCCATAAAGCCTCCATTAAGAAGATCTTCTTATCACGCGCTGTCTGAATCATCTCCGCCACTTGCTTCGAATTAATGGCAAAGGCTTTTTCACATAAAACAGGAAGTCCAGCATTCAAACACAATAACGTATGCTCGTGGTGCAAACCGTGTGGAGAGGCGATATACACCACATCGATTTCGCCACTCGAAAGCATCGCTTCATACGAACCAAAACATTTCACATCGGGTCCATAATGAGACGCAAACTCTTCTGCACGGGAAATATCTCTGGAGGAAACAGCGGCTAAATAACCGTCCTTAACGAAGGCTAAATCATCTGCAAATTTGCGGGCTATACCGCCGCACGCCAATATACCCCACCGAATGGGTGTTCCATTTTTCATAGTCCTAGGTTTATTATTAAAGTGAACCTAATTCAGTTATTAAAGCCTGAACTTGGTCCATATTTACTGCTGGGAAATTCGCGATGCGGATTTGGGTTTCTTTCAACTTTCCGTATCCAGCCCCAATAATCATATCGCTTCTCTCTTTAATCGTATTGATCACTTTAGACGAACCTTCCTTGCAATTTAACACCACAACGGTCGCCGAACGGTGATTTTCATTCTCCACGAATATTTCGAAGTTATCCGATTTCTTCGCAAAATCATACAAAGCCTTCGCTTTTTTATCCGTCTCTTTGCGGATATTCTCCACCCCGATTCGGTTAAAATCTTCCGCCACTTTGCCTAACACATAAATCGCCATCACATTGGGCGTTTCTGGCGTTTCGAAATTCTTATAATTTGCCCAAAGGCTTGGCAACGAGTGATACGTCCCCACGATTCCTTCGTGCTTCTTCATTCGTTCTGACTTCTCCAGCATCGCCTCATTCGCAAACCAAACACCTAGACCGGCGGGCATTCCGAATGATTTTTGGACACTAAAAAAGGCTGAATCTACTAAGCTAAAATCAAGGTTCGGGTAAGGAGCTGATGAAACCATGTCCACTGCCACAAACTTATCTTTGTTCGCTTTCTTGATCTTGTGAATCTCTGAAGCCTTCATCTGAACACCTGAGCTGGTTTCGTTCGCCGTGCAGCAAATCAATTCAGCATATTCCGGCACTTCCACTTCAGAAGCATCGAAACCCTCGCCAAAAGGCTTGTGCATCGAATTCGCATACTTGTGTAGGTCTTTAGAAAAATCGAAAAACTTCTTCGAGAACGAGCCATTCACTAGGTGAAAACTCTCGTGCTCCACTGTATTCATGATGATACGCTCCCACACCTCCGTCGCAGATCCCGTAAATAGGACCGCGTGGCTCTTAGGCAAGGCGAATAACTCGCGCAATTGCTCATCTGCGTGCTGGTAGATCTTACGGAAAGCCGCGGAACGATGGGAAATCGAACCGAGGTTTAATCGAAAAGCCTCCATATAATGGGACTGAACCGTAGGAAACAAGGCCGCAGGGCCGGGGGTAAAAAAGGTGCTCATATTAATATAACATTCTAAACTTAATGGTGTTATCGATCAGCTTTAATTCGCTCACGATTTCATCCGAGTATTCTTTGGCCACATCCGTAATCACATAACCCGTATTCTCTGTTGTCTTTAAGTATTGACCGATGATGTTTACGTGGTATTTCGCGAAGATTTGGTTGATTTGGGCCAAAATCCCCGGCACATTGTGGTGAATATGCAACAAACGGTGCGCATCCTCTAAAGGCGGCAATTGCAATTCAGGGAAGTTCACAGAGCCATACGTGCTACCATTGTTCATAAATTGCAACAACTTCGCAGGTACGAATTCACCAATATTTTGCTGCGCTTCCTCTGTGCTACCACCGATGTGCGGCGTCAAAATCACGTTAGGCAATCCGCGCAATTCGTTCAAAAATTCTTCGTCATTCGTCTTCGGCTCATACGGGAATACGTCAATCGCCGCACCCCACACTTTACCAGACTTGATCGCTTCCACTAAAGCCGGTATTTCGACTACGTGACCTCTTGACAAGTTCAAGAAGATGACATTGTCTTTCATCCAAGAGAATTGCTCTTTGCCGATGATGTTCGTGTTTGACTTACGACCATCCACGTGCAAACTAACAAAATCCACTTGTGATAATAACTCCTTCAGGCTGCTGCATTTTTTGGCATTACCTAAAGCTAATTTATCGACCGAGTCACAGAAATACACCTCCATACCCAGCGCCTCCGCAATCACGGAAATCTGCGTACCGATACTTCCATATCCTACTAAACCAATTTTCTTACCTCTAATCTCGTACGAATTCGTCGCTGATTTATCCCAAACACCCGCGTGCATTTTCGTCGATTTCTCGAAGATATTACGCGTTAACATCACCATCAAACCAATCGATAATTCCACGACCGAACGTGTATTCGAATACGGCGCATTAAACACCGCAATCCCGCGCTTCTCACATTCCACTAAATCGATTTGGTTTGTACCGATACAGAAAGCACCCACACACATCAAACGAGACGCATTCGGGTGTTCTAATACTTTCTTCGTCAAATTCGTCTTCGAACGCAAACCAATGATAGACACATCCTTGATCTTTTCGATCAATTCATCCTCATCCAAAGCCCCTTTCAAAAGCTCCACTTGGAAACCTTCTTTCTTGAATGCATTCACCGCACCTGGATGCACGTTTTCTAATAAAAGAACTTTGATACGCGATTTAGGATACGATTGTGCGCGGCTTAAACCGTTGATGTACAAGAACTCATCTAATGACGGAACTACGTAATCCGCTTTGTCCGTCACCGCCTTGCGCGACACGTTCTCCGTGAACGCAAAGAACTTATTCGCTAAACCAGACTCGCGTAATTCGTAATCCGTGATACCATCACCGATCACGTAAACCTCGCCTTCTAATTGCAATGATTGCAATAAGCGCACTTTACCTTTATCCTGAGACAATAAATTGTCCGCATCGTAACCGGTAATAGTTCCTTCCGCATCATACGTGAATGTATTCGCGTACACGTTCTCCGCTGGGATGCCCATCTCGTTCACTACGGGAACGATAAAGTCCTTGAATCCAGAGGAAACGATTAAGATTTGTGCGGCGTTTTCTTCTAGAAAATCCTTGTTGCGCTTAAATGACTCCGAGATTTTACCTTTTAAAAAGACGATCAATTGATCCACATGCGAGCGATTTGCCGGCAACAAAGCGACACGATCGCGTAAGGAATCGGCGAAAGAATAGGCCCCTACCATTCCTTGGTCGGTGATATCCTTAATCTTTCCCACGATCTCCGCCTGCTTCGGATTTCCCTGAAGCGCGATTCTCGCTAATTCATCGAGCCCCTCCACTTTCGTGAATGTGCTATCGAAATCAATGACAATTTTTAAAGGTTCTGCTTGAGCTGTAGGCATGTTATTATTTTCTAAACGCTTTTTTTAAACCAAGTTTCGGCGCGATTTTCCGACCAAGTATAACCCTGGTAATTCTTCGGATAAAAACCACAATGTCCTCCTTTTTCCTGTGCGTCTAATTGAACAAAGCCCAAGGTCTTCACAAAAGATTCCGGAATACATTCCGCCGATAAAAATGGGTCATTTTTTGCATTCACGATTAAAGTGGGTACGTTAATCTGATCCAAAAAATACAAGGAACTACTCTTTTCGTAATAGTCTTCCCCGTCTTTAAACCCGTGTAAAGGCCCTGTGATCACATCGTCAAAATCCACTAAACTCTTAATCGAATCAATCATCTCCACGGTAATATCCTGAGGATAGCGCGCGGACTTTTCCTTGACTTTTTTAATGAGAGTTTGTAGAAATCGATGAGTGTAGAGTCTGTTTTCCCGCTTAGCTAATTGCTTGCTACTCGATGAAAGGTGTAAAGGTACGGAAAATGCGACAGCTTTTCGAATCATTGGTGGAGGATTTTCACCCTGTTCACCTAACCATTTTAAGGTTAAGTTGCCCCCTAAACTAAATCCCGCTAGATAGATATCTTTCGCGCCTCGTTCGATGGCCAGTTTAATAATGAAGTCCAAATCATCCGTCGCCCCACTGTGGTAAAACCGCAGATTTTTATTGGGCTCTCCTGAACAGCTGCGGTAATTCCAGGCCAACGCGTTCATCCCTTTCATCTTGTGAATCAAACCCGTCACGTATTGTCGATCACTTGATCCCTCCAAACCGTGAGACACAATTAATAGGGGCCTCTCTGAAAGCGGACCGCCGTACCAATCGATATCCAAGAAATCCTGATCCGGAGTCGTCACCCGTTCACGACGTGGCGTTTCCGAAAGAGTCACTTTTCGAAAAAGGGAGGGATAAATACTTTGTGTATGCCCGTCCGGTAACCAAAGTGGCGGGGTATAATTTTCTAACATTAAATGAAAAAGTCGGGTAACAATTGATTTTCTGGCGTATTCGGATTGACACGATATTCCGTGAAATCCGTCACCCCTTCTGCACGTAACACGTCTTCGTCGATGTAGAAATTCCCACTGACCGTCTTCGCATCCTTCTGCAAAATAGCCGCGGCAGCATCCGCCATAATACTAGCTTTGCGCCCTAATTGCATCATCGACGCATTACCTACTGCGAATTCAATCGCAGCCGTGGCAATGATCGTCTTAGGCCAAAGCGAATTAAAAGCTACCTTCCCCTTAAATTCAGACGCCATTCCGAGGGTACATAACGACATCCCAAATTTGGCAATCGAATACGCCACATGGTTCTCAAACCAGCGCGCCTCCACATTTAAAGGAGGGGAAAGCGTTAATACCTGCGGGTTTTCTGATTTCAACAAATAAGGCAAACAAGCCTGAGCACACAAATACGTTCCGCGCGTGTTCACCTGATTCATCAAATCGTATTTTTTCATCTCCGTACTTAATGTACCTGTTAACTGAATCGCAGATGCATTGTTAATCAGGATATCAATACCTCCAAAGGTCTCGACGGCTAATTTTACCGCTGCTAAAACCTGATTTTCGTCACGAATGTCTACCATACAGGCCAAAGCCTTTCCGCCAGCCGCCTCAATTTCAGCCGCTGCCGTGTGAATCGTACCTGGTAATTTAGGATGTGGTTCAGAAGTTTTAGCCGCAATAACGATGTTTGCGCCCTCTGAGGCTAATTTTTTCGCAATCTCTAATCCAATTCCACGAGATCCTCCGGTGATAAAGACCGTCTTATTTTTGAAGTGCATATGGTTCCTATTTTTTCTTCATCTAAATTACGATTTTCTTTCAAAGACAGATACATTTTAAACTTTTGCATTGTACTTTTGTGAATTAATAATCTCGCTTAAGACAGAAATGATTTTACCTTTTAAATCCGTCAGCCTTTCACACCGTACTGCGCCGCTCGCCATCCGCGAGATGTTAGCGTTGAACGAGGACGAGAGCAAAGGATTTTATGTGAAGTGCAAAGATCTTTTCGGGCTAAATGAATTATTAATTGTCTCTACCTGCAACCGCACGGAGTTCTATTACACGTCTGACCGCGACATCTCGACCGACTTAATCAAAGCCTTCTTAATCGAAAAAGGCTTAACGAACACCGCCGAATACCTAGGTTATTTCAAGCAAATGGACGAAACAGAGGATTCTCTGCGCCATTTATTCGAAGTAGCAACCGGCTTGCAGTCGAAAGTAGTGGGAGATTTACAGATCCCGAACCAAATCAAAAAAGCCTACCAACAAGCGGCCGATTTAAATATGGCTGGTCCGTATTTGCACCGTTTAATGCATACCATCTTCTATTCTAATAAGCGAGTAGCCCAAGAAACATCGTTCCGTGATGGAGCAGCCTCGGTTTCCTATGCGACCGTAGCCTTAGCGGAAGAACTTTCTCAAGCACTTCCTCACCCGAAAGTCTTAATCCTAGGATTAGGCGAAATCGGTTTAGATGTGTGCAAGAACATGGAGGAAAAGGATTTTGCGGAATTCACCATTATGAACCGCACGATCGAGAAAGCAGAGAAGATTGCCGCAGGAAAGGAACTTTTCAGGGTCGCTCCTATCGCTGACTTGTGGAAAGAAATCGCCGCAGCAGATATCATTATCTCGTCTGTTCGTACAGATAGTCCGATGATCACTCAGGCAGAGATTAAGAAATTGCAATTATTATCCTTTAAATACTTCATCGACCTTTCTGTGCCGCGTAGCATCGAAGATGGCATCGAGAAGATTAATGGGGTGCTTTTATACAACATTGACACCTTGAAAGAGCGTGCGGATGAGGCTTTGGCCACTCGCTTAGCCTCTATTCCGGATGTGCGTACCATCATCGAAGAGAGTATTGTTAGCTTTAATGATTGGTCCAAAGAGATGGAGGTTTCGCCTACCATCCACAAATTGAAAAATGCGTTGGAGCAAATCCGCAAGGAGGAGATGAACCGCCACATGAAAGGTTTGACGAAAGAAGAGACCGAAAAGCTGGAGAAAATTACGGCTGGTTTAGTCCAAAAAATCATCAAACAACCCATCATCCACTTAAAAGCCGCTTGCAAGCGTGGCGATTCGGATAAAATGGTGGACGTTCTGAACGATCTGTTCAACCTAGAAAGTTTCGAAGAAATCGATTCTTAAATCTGCCTTTATGAAAAGCGAGATTCTCCAAAAGCTGGCCCGCTATTGCGCCTACCAGGAAAGATGCGTCCAAGAACTGGAGCAGAAGATGAAGACTTTTGAGGTTTCTCCTGCTGATTATACTGAGTATTTAAACTGGCTTCGCGAAAACAACTACCTGAACGAAGCGCGTTTTGTCGAAATCTTCGTCCGCTCGAAGTTCAATCAAAAAAGCTGGGGTCGCACGAAAATCAACTATGAATTACGCAAGCGTGGCATCTCAGCTTCTCTTTTAGCCTCAGCTTGGGATGGCATCGATGATGCGGATTACATCGAAAAAGCCAGCGTACTATTAAAGAAAAAAAGGGACGAGATTAAAACGGGGACCTCGCCACAACGGTATCAGAAGTGTTATAACTTTGGCCTCTCTAAAGGATACGAATCCTCCCTCGTTCGCGAGCTATTGAAGCCTCTATTTGCATAAAAGTAATTTTTTCCTACCTTTGACATATGAATTCACACGCAATCAACTATACAACAGGGTATTATTACGCAGGTTATTACAACGCTGCCTAATCGGTTATATAGTTTTTTGTCAATTATATCAGCCGACTTTACGTCGGTTTTTTGTTTTATGAGCTTACACATCACAGCGGCGAGCCGCTTAAACAGCGTGGAGGAATACTATTTCTCCAAGAAATTAAAGCAGATCGCGGCTTTAAAGGAATCCGGCGTACCTATCATTAATCTAGGTATTGGATCTCCTGACTTAGCCCCGTCGTCTGAGACCATCGCGGCCTTGACAGAAAGCGCGGCGAATCCTGCCAACCACGCTTACCAAGGTTACCAAGGTATTCCCGCTTTGCGCGAAGCATTCGCGTCATTTTATGCGAAGCATTATGGCGTAACGGTTAATCCCGCTTCAGAAATTTTACCCTTGATTGGTTCCAAAGAAGGAATCATGCACATTGCCATGGCCTATTTAGAAAAAGGCGACGTGACTTTGATTCCTAATCCAGGCTACCCTACTTATTCGGCGGCTTGTTCATTAGCGGGTGCGACAGTTGAAAGCTATGAATTATCTGCCTCTACGGGTTGGTTACCTGATTTAAAGGCGTTAGAAAAGCGTGATCTTTCCAAAGTCAAAATCATGTGGGTCAACTACCCACACATGCCTACAGGAGCGCAAGCAACGGTGGAATTCTTCACCGAGTTGCGAGACTTTGCTATTCGCCATTCGATCTTATTAGTCAATGATAATCCCTATAGCTTCATCCTGAACGAAAAGCCAATGAGTATGCTGTCGATTCCGGGGATGCAGGATGTCGCGATCGAATTAAATTCCCTTTCGAAGTCCCACAATATGGCGGGCTGGAGAATTGGAGCGGCTTTTGGAAAAGCGGAGTTTCTAGCACCGGTCTTGAAGTTCAAATCCAACATGGATTCTGGAATGTTCTTACCTTTGCAACAGGCGGCAGTAAAAGCTCTTTCTGCGGATAGCGCGTGGTTTGAGAATCAAAATCGCATTTATCGTTCGCGCCAAAAACTCGTATTTGACTTATTAGATTTACTCGATTGCGTATATGATCCGGCACAGTCGGGGATGTTTGTTTGGGCCAAAATCCCAGCCACATTCGACTCTGGCTACGCACTTTCTGATAAAATATTAGACGAAAACGCGGTGTTCATTACGCCGGGCGGAATCTTCGGAACACAAGGCGACGGTTATATCCGCATCTCGCTTTGCGCACAAGAATCCGTTTTCTCACAAGCGATTGATCGCATCAAAAACCACAGCAATGGCATCTCCTAAAGTAGGCATCATCGGTATCGGATTAATTGGTGGATCCATCGCACTCGGTCTTCGAAAGAGTGGCTGGGCTTCCGAGATTGTCGGTATCGATACCAATCCCGAACACCAGAAAAAGGCCTTGTCGTTAAGACTCGTCGACCGCATCGCCACCTGGCAAGAGGCCATCGACCTAGTCGACGTCTTCGTATGCGCTATTCCTGTCGATTTATTAGTGGCTTTAATTCCATCGGTATTGGATGCGCTAAAACCTGGACAAGTGATCATCGAGGTAGGTTCTACTAAAACCCCGGTTTTCGAGGCTTTACAAAACCACCCGAAAAGAGCCCAATTCGTTTCCACTCACCCGATGGCCGGAACGGAATTCTCCGGTCCTGAGGCAGCCGTTCAAGGACTTTTTGTGGGTAAACGGGGTGTTATTTGCGACAAAGAACTCAGTGACCCTGCTGCCGTAGCTTTGATCGAAGATTTATACCGCACCGGCTTAGAGATGAACCTAATCTACATGGGATCCATCGAACACGACATGCACACGGCCTATATTTCGCACATCTCACACATCTGTTCCTTTGCTTTGGCAAATACCGTACTGGAGAAAGAAAAGAACGAAGCCCGCATTTTCGAACTAGCCTCCACCGGTTTCGAATCCACTGTGCGTCTGGCGAAATCTTCCCCAGAAACCTGGAGCCAAATTTTCCACCAGAACCAAGAGAACTTGCTGGACGTTTTGGACGAATACATCAACACCCTGTTGAAATACAAAGGCCTGATGCTTTCTGGCAGCTACGAAAAGCTGAAGGAAGAATTAGGAAAGGCGAATGATATCGGTCGAATCTTAAAAGGATAAAAAAAGACCCCCATTACTGAGAGTCTTTTATTCTTACCGTGAGCGAACACTCAGCGGCTTCCACGTATTATTCTTCGAATCCATATCCGGAAATGAATGATCTGGATCGATCACCACCGATTTAATTGGTAGCTTCGTTGAAGTGCGGAACGTCCAGCTAGAACCTCTCTGCCAAATCTCCACCGGGAATGTGAAGCGTTCTTTTTCTCCGCTCGTCAATTCCACTTCCACCACTGCTGGCATAGCCATCTTGTCTAAGTTTTCGATCGTAATCACAGCCCCTTTTGCAGGATCTTGCTCTACGTAATCTACATCTTTCACCGATTGATCTAGTTTCCAAAGTTCATAGAACCAAGCTCTCCAGAACCAACCTAAATCCTCACCAGCACCATCTTCCATTGCACGGAAGAAGTCCATTGGAGTCGGGTGTTTAAAAGCCCATTTGTTGATGTAATTTTTAAAAGCATAATCAAAACGATCAGCACCTAAAATATTTTCACGCAAGATACGTAAGCCAAAACCAGGTTTGTTGTAGGCCTCCCAGCCTAAATTACGCGTTTGGATCACATCAGGAATCGACATAATCGGATCTGCAGTTTCGCGGAACATCGATTTAGCAATCGCGTGCATATCAAATTTACGGTTTTTGTATTCGCCCTTATTGAAAGCATCCGTCGAATAGAAATTGATAAACGTATTGAAGCCCTCATCCATCCAAGCGAATTTACGCTCGTTAGATCCTACGATCATTGGGAACCAGTTATGGCCAAATTCGTGATCCGTCACACCCCATAATGATGCTGTTTTATCCTTGTAGCCACAGAAAATGATGCCCGGATATTCCATACCAGAAACGATACCAGCGACGTTCGTAGCTACCGGATACGAATACTCGTATAACCAGTTCGAATAATGCTCAATCGACGCTTTCACGTATTCTGATGAACGTGCCCAAGCCTCTTTGCCATCTGATTCTACCGGATAAACCGACACAGCCATTGATTTCTTGCCGCTAGGTAAATTGATACGGCATGCATCCAAGATGAATGATTTAGATGACGCAAATGCAACGTCACGCGCATTGTTGCACTTAAATTTCCAAGTCAAGCGATCTTTCGCCGGACGAGATGCTGGATCTGTAACCTCGGCTGCTGAACGAATCACAACCGTTGTTTCTGAGTTCGCAGCTGCAGCCCATTTCTTTACTTGGTCAGCCGTATATACTTCTGTCGGATTCAACAATTCACCTGAACCCACCACGATGTGTGATGCCGGTGCATTGATTGAATATTCGAAATTGCCGTATTCTAAATAGAACTCTCCTGCTCCTAAATAAGGCAATACATTCCATCCCTCGATGTCATCGTATACACAAACGCGGGGGAACCACTGCGCCACCGTGTAGATTGCGCCATTTTTAGTTTGTTGGATACCCATTCTGTCCGAAGCATTCTCCGGAGAAGTGAATGAATAAGCAATTTTGATTTTAGCTGTTCCTATTTTTTCTGCCAAAGGAGAAGCTAAGCGAATCTGCATCCGCGTATCTTCCACAATGAAATTAGCTGGCTTACCATCGATCGTTACACTCTCAATTTTGTAACCACCTTGGAAAGCTAAATTCCCAAAACGTCCACCCGAAATAGGTGTCGTCTTGCCTCCGCGCGACTGCGTGTTGAAACTATTTTGGTCTAATTGCAACCACAAAAACGGTAGCTTATCAGGGGAATTATTCTTGTAGGTAATTTCTACATCCCCTGTGATTTTATTCGCTACGTCGTCTAATGAAACGGCGATCTTGTAATCAGCCGAGTTCTGCCAGTAGCCTGGTCCAGGAACACCTGCCGCTGAGCGTGCAGGAGAAACAGGTCCATAATTCCAAAGCGGATGAAACAATTCGTACGCGGAATACTTACTTTGGGCTAACGCAGCAGTTGATAATAACAACGCTAGACCCAGGAATACGTGTTTTTTAAACATAATACTTCTTATTTGTGATCAAAAATAGTCAAAACTTCTTCATCCATCAAACGCTTTGATAAACCCAAAGCCTTAGGCACCTCGTAGTGGTAGAAGAATTTCATCGTGTGAATCTTATCCTTGTAGAAAGCTTCGTCTTCCGCGCTTAAGCCACCTTTGGCTAAGGCAGCCGCTGCCACATGACCTTGCTTTAACCATTGCCAAGCCACGGTAATCAAGCCGAACAACTCCATGTACAAAGTCGAATCCGCTAAGAATACTTCGATTTCGCCTTTCATCGCGAAACCTAATTTATGCATCGTCACTTTAGTCAAATTCTCCAGTTCTTTCTCTAACATCTCCGCATATTTGCTTAGGTTTTCGTGACCTTTTGCCACGGCAATGTCTGCGTAAACTAACTTTCCTAAGGTCTGCAAAGCCGCTCCATTGTTCACTGGAATACCACGACCTAATAAAGTCAAGCCGTGAATACCGGTTGTTCCTTCATAGATCGACATAATCCGCACGTCGCGGGCCATTTGCTCTAAAGGGAAATCTTCGGTGTATCCGTAGCCTCCTAATACTTGCAATCCTTGGTTAACCGCCTGCGTTCCCATCTCTGCTGGATAAGTTTTCGCTACGGTAGTCATCAAGTCTAGCATCATTTGAGCTTCTTTCTTCTCTTCCCCATCTAAGCTTTTCGCTAAATCATCCCACATGAAGCATTGGAACAATAAGCCCATGGAGCCTTCGACAATCGCTTTTTGGAAATACAACATACGCTGTACATCCGGGTGGTTTTTAATTAAGGTAGGTGGCGTGTTCGGGTCTTTGTTGGTTAATAAACGACCCTGAGCGCGCTCTTCTGCATATTGCTTCGAAGCATGGTACGCAGCGGAAGCAATGTAAGCTCCACCCATTCCCACACCTAGACGAGCTTCGTTCATCATTTGGAACATATAAGACAATCCTCTATTCGGCTCACCTACTAGGTAACCGATCGAGTTTCCTTTGTCCCCAAAAGAGAGGTGAAGTGCCGGTGTGGCTTTTTGGCCCATCTTATGATAGACACCTAATGAGATCACTTCGTTATTCACTAATGTTCCGTTTTCGATACGCTTCTTAGGCACTACGAAAAGAGAAATCCCTTTCGTACCTGCTGGAGCGCCCTCTAAACGAGCTAAAACCAAGTGAATGATATTTTCTGAGAAGTGATTGTCCCCTCCAGAAATGAATATTTTTTGTCCCTTAATAGCATACGTTCCGTCCCCTAAATCTTTAGCAGACGTAGACGCATCGTTCAAGGAACTTCCCGCTTGTGGCTCTGTCAAGCACATCGTACCTGCCCACTTGCCAGAAAGCATGTTAGGGACGTAGGTGTCCGCTAATTCTTTAGAACCAAAAGAGGCGATTAAGTGAGCTGCCCCATGGGATAATCCAGTAAACATCACCGCTGAATTATGAGCAGCACCGCGAATGAATTCGTGTGCTCCACCGATCATGGAAGGAACTTGCTGACCACCGTGTTCTAAATCAAAGGTACAACCGATCATTCCAGACTCCCCCATCTCCTTCATGTACGGCTCAATTCCGGGGTGAACGTGCACAACGCCATCGACTAATTCAGCCGCTTTGCGATCTGAATCTACATAGATGGGGCGTAAATATTTTTCGGCAATGGCATCAGCAGAATCTAATACCATATCAAACATATCGGGTGTATAATCCGCGTAACGAGGATATTTACACAGGGAAGCAGTATCAAAAACCTCTTTTAAAATAAAGTCTAGGTTGCGACGGTCGTATTCTTTTGCCATGGTTATAACGTTTAGGTTGTAACAAATTTGCAGAGAAAAAAACTATTATGCAAGCATACTATATTTATAATGGAGGCAAGGAATATCCGAGGTTATATTTGATGAAAGCGGCGTCTTTGCAATTCCAAAGTGGGATGTCTTTATAGCGCACATTATTGAAGTCTACGTAAAACAAAAGTTTCTGATACGCCTCCGTAGGGATACCATTAAAACGATCCACTGTTAATCGTTTCTGCGTTAAACCTCCTACCATAAAATAACCTAAAACCTCTTGGGTTGGGTTGCTCGTGCATTTCAAGTTCCCAATAATTTGTGCTGGCACCTTATCAAAAATTCCTCCACTTAACTTGCGTTGATCTTCCAAACGCTTCCAATACGTATGCGCTTCTTTCGAGATGGAATACACATCTAATTGCACTACCCAATCATTGAAATCTTCGTAAGGCAGCTGACCTAAATCCAAAGACAAATTCTTCCCACTCAGCAGAAAATCATCCAACAGATAGGGTTGAGTGTTCTGCGGCGCTTGCCAACATTTGCAATTACACGCTGGCACGGGTGCTGGTGGTGGGGGTGGCTGCGGACAGGTTAATAAAAATTGGCGGAAGTCTTGGCGCTTCACGAAATAATAATCCTCCGTCGCCTTGGGATCCTTGATGCTTGCCGTCAGTGGGAAGCGCATATCTTCTACCTTATTCGCGTCCTTAAAGGAATACGAAAATTCAGCCAGTTCTGGGGAGGCATTGATGGTTTGGAAATTCGATTCGATTGTTTTTCCATCCAGCAGTTTAATGCGCAGTTTATACTTTTGACCCACCACTCCCTTAAATCCAGTTGGACTTAAATAATAACCTTTACTCTTCTCGTAATAAGCCGTTTCCTTTCCATTACCATCCACTAGGCGCACATTGGCATCCGTGATGGGCTGGCCAGAAAATTGGGTCGCATCATAAGGTGAATAAGCGCTCACATAATTCAAGCGCACGTTATAGGGGCCATCTACGTTTGAAATTTCGCCGTAAACCACGATGGCTGAACTAACGTTTTGGGTTTTAAAATCCTCGATCTCTGTCTCGCAAGAACTCAAAAGAAACAAGGCACAGAAAAATAGCAGTAAGTGTCTCATTAGAATTTGAAGTTATAAGTGATAGATGGAATCGCGGCGCCTAAAACCGACAATTGGAAAGTTTTAGCTTGGTTGATTTCGCCGGTCGAAGAACGGAAATAGACGGAGTAGGCGTTTTGGCGACCTAATAAATTATAGATTGAGAAGTTCCAGCTGCCTTGCCAACGCTTGCCTGGTTTTGGATCAATTGTTATCCCCACATCTAAGCGGATATAATCGGGAATGCGTTCCGCGTTTCTCAAAGTGAACGAAGCAGTGGAATAACCGTCGAGCAATTCTTTGATTTCTTTCGAGGTTAAATAGGTGTACTTCGTTCCGTTATAGGTATAAGAGGTTTGGTCCAAACCAGGACGCGGGAATATCCCCGTCGCCACGGCATAATCATACAGATCATTAAACGAATAGATCTTGTAGCGACCATTCGGGTACGTGATAGGTCGACCCGTCGTATACGTAAAGTTCGCATTGAAAGAGATGCGGTTTGTCCAGCGATTATTCAACACAAATTTAAAGGTGTGCGGCGTATCAAAGTTCGCCGGAAATTGAATCCCAAAGTTCGCTTCTTTCTGATTCTCATTCGCCTGTATCGTTCTAAACGTCCGTGCATAGGTGTACGAAATCCAACCCGTCAATCGCTTACCGCGCGACTTTTTCAAGAAGAACTCTCCACCATACGCTAAACCCTTACCCACTAATAATTGCGTCTCCACCGTCGGGTTTAAGTACAATTGTGCTCCATCCACATAATCCACCACATTGTTTAAGTTCTTGTAATAGAATTCTGCGGAGGTTTCGAAAACGGCGTTCGAAGCATTCGTGAAGTTCTTGAAGAAACCGATGGAATATTGATCTGCGATTTGGGGTGGAATTTGTTGATTCGAATTCTTCCAAATATCAGAGGGCGAAACGGCCATCGTATTCGATAATAAGTGGCGGAATTGCTGCATGCGGTTGAAACCAATTTTGATCGAGAAACTCGTATCTAACTTGATAGCTAAAGACAAGCGTGGTTCGAATCCACCGTAAGTTGCGACCACCTCATTGGAGGAAGCTCTCAAGGTATCCGTAATGGTGTTGATTTCGCGTGGAGTGCCTAATTTATATTGGTAGAAATCACCTGGACCTAACAATTGATAGGACGCATAGCGAAGACCATAATCCAAACTCAACTTTTTGCCTAGCGGCAAACTGTGACCTAAATAGGCAGCCATCTCCCGCGTATGCTCGGTAGACATAGCGAATTTATCTACCTTAGAAGAGGACGAGTTAGGCAAGAAACTGCCCGCATCATTCGTAAAGGCAGATAGCTCTGCACCAGCATCTAGTCGACCATATTTACCTAAGTCCTTACTCAATTCTTCTTTGATAGAAGTTTGGATGATAGATGGTTTCCAAACGAATTCCAAACCACTTTTTTGGCCCTCAATTCCATAGGTATAATCACTATAGAAAGCCGTAAAATTATGAGACAAATCACCCTTCAATAAGGCATTGTGTTTAAAGCTTAGTGCCTTCGTATTCCACGAATACAAGGTGTCTTGCGCAAATTTGAATCCATCGTTACTCGCATAACCGGACAAGGAAATGCGCTGGTTCTTTCCAAAACGATGCGTCAACTTAAAGTTCACATCATAGAAATCCGCCTTACTTTTCGCCAGACTCGGATTAGGGAAATACTTCATATAAAAGTCTGAAACAGAACCGCGGGCTCCCACGATCAAGGAGGTTTTTCCTTTCACTAAAGGGCCGTCCACCAAAATACGAGAGGAGATAGGTCCCACACCACCCTGCATTGACCACTTCTCGAAATCGCCTTCTTTTACGCGTACATCTAAAACGGATGATGCGCGACCGCCGTACATGGAGGGAATACCACCTTTGTACAAGCTCAAATCCTGGACCATATCGGCATTAAAACCGGTGAAGAATCCGAATAAATGGGAGGTGTTAAATAAGGGGACACCGTCTAATAAGACCAAATTTTGATCCACATTACCACCACGGACATTGAAGCCTGAGGCACCTTCACCCACCGTAGAAACGCCCGGGAGTAATAAAATACTGCGAATCACATCGGCCTCACCCATCAAAGTAGGTAATTTTTTCAAGGTTTTGAAAGACATCTTTTCCACCCCCATCATTGCACGATTCACGTTCGCATCCGCCTTTTCAGCAGTGATCACCACCTCGCCTAATAATTGCTCGGAGCGTTCTAATTCGATGGTGGTTTGGGTATTTTTAGAAAGGTCTAGACGGAAAGTTTTGAACTTATAGCCTAGGCTTCTGGCAATGACTTGATAGGATCTAGCTGCAATGGTCACCGTAAATTCGCCTAATGAATCCGTAGTTCCCCCTGCAGAAGAACCAGAGAAAAAGACCGAAGCACCGGCAATTGGCGCTTTGTTCTCTACATCGACAATTTTTCCGCTAAATATGACATAACCTTTGCGTTGTGCAAAAGTCATTGGGCCACAGAGTAGCAATAATAGGATTACCCTTAGGCTTAGTTTCATTTTGTTTTATTTCGTAAAATCAGCAGACCTTTTGCCTGCTTCCATTGAGGATCAAATCCTCCTTGTGGGAATTTAGCCACTGCGTGGGAACCCAACGCCACATCTAAATCACCGTCTCCATCTAGATCCGCCACGTCCATCACAGACCAGCGACCCAAATGTTGAATCGGCAAAGTCATTGGAACAAACGTCCCTTTTTTATTCTCAAAATACATCGCCCCCTCGCCCGGTCTAGCCGCTACATCCGGGAACAAGGCAATCGATATCAAGTCCGCATCCCCATCGCCGTCGAAATCGCCGGGCATTACTTTGGTGGCGCCGTTTTGAGAGAAGAAAGCTTTCTGCTTAAAATTAAAACCACCGGTGTTCTCAAACACATACATCCCGTGATAAGGCTTTAAAACCGTCGTAAAATCGGCATTATCCCCTGCCGTATAAATGAGATCCAAATCCTTATCTCCATCGATGTCCACGACATCGAACGAAGAGGATCCATAGATAGAGGGGAAACGAAGTAGTTGTTTTTCTTTGAACTTCAAGCCTCCCAGATTCTCGTAGAGTAAGATACGCTCATCACCTTGCGCGAATTGCGCCAAAATATCGAGACGACCATCCCCCGTAAAATCACGAACAATCGTCTTCGTCGCCCCGGTTTGCGGATTCAATACCTGTTTTTTGTACGTGCCTTTATCCAGCTTCCAAACACTCATCCCACCCACCTTAAATCCGAATTCAGACGTGATCAATTCATCGCCAGCCTCACCATCCAAGTTAGCAGAAACCAAGCCAATCGGGCGATTCAATCCTTGCAATAATTTCTTACCGGTCGAAGCTTGACTTACGAATCCATTCACGTCTGGATTCGCCTGTGTCGTGGTACCTATAAACGTATACAAGGTCTCGGAGCCTAACAAGGTAATATCCGTTAAGGCATCTTGA
Source organism: Aquirufa esocilacus (assembly GCF_042715595.1). Lineage (NCBI taxonomy): Bacteria > Pseudomonadati > Bacteroidota > Cytophagia > Cytophagales > Flectobacillaceae > Aquirufa > Aquirufa esocilacus. The sequence goes on from NZ_JBBKXX010000003.1 coordinate 429,027, forward strand.
TCTTTCTTGGTCTCGAGTAATTTACCCGCAGCGTCCCATTTCCATATCACGCGATTCGACTGATCTCCCGCCGTGATTTGATGACGACGTGCATCGATTCTGACGGCTGTCATATTAGGAAGAGTTGTTCCAGGTAAGGTGGCTACGATGGGTTCTGCTTCGAATAGGGTCTGCGTAGGCAAAGGAATATAAGCCGGCATTTCCAAGGTCTTGGGCGCCTCCTCTAAATAATAGGCTTTGATCTTTTCCCAATCCTCATCTGGAATCATTTGGGAACCTGGACCTAAAATCGTGTAATCCGAAAGCGGTTTCTCTAACATCCCAATCTCTTTGTCCACGCCCATCATGATGCCCATATAGGGTAAAGTGCTGTATTGCCATACATTTTTAGGCAAACTCGCGGGATCTGGAAGTAGATGGCAAGAGGCGCAATAGGTTTTGGCCAGCTCTTTTCCCTCCGCTGCTTTGTTTGAGCAGCTGGGCAAGCCATAGGCCAGTACCGAGAAGAGGGCGATTGCCAGCAGTTTACGCATCTTATAATTTCTTAAACACCTGAAGTTTATCGTTATTACGAGCCACTAGGTACAAAATTCCTGCGGTAGTCTTCACCTGCTTTATGTCGCGAATGTCGCCTTCGAGCATCAATCCTGTGTCTGTTGGGATAAGCGGTTTGAATCCGCCTTTGCCATTTCCTTTTAGAATCAGGCCAAAGAACGCATCATAACGAGCCTGGTACATCGAAGCTCCATTAAAGTTACCCCCTACGATCACGTCGAGGTTTCCATCTTTGTCCACATCTTCCGTCCGCATAACCATGATCTTAGACACCTGGGCTAATGGAGGAAGTGGTACCATTTTGAACGTCTTGTTGCCTTGGTTTTCCAAATACACAGATTCAAACGTATTCACGCGCTTTTCCTCCGCCCCATCTAATTCTTTATCGCCAAAAATCTCTTCCACCGTCTTACCCGCGAACATATGGTACGCCGTGTATTTCTTATTAATGATACTAGGAATCTGTTTCCCCATTTCATCCTTACTGTTAATTGGGAACCAATCATTTCCGCGGTTATACGCAATGATGTGCTCCTTCGTATCATTCTTATCAATGTCCTTAATCAGCATCCGCAATTGGCCATCTAGTTCCTTGCGCAACTTCGTATTCGTTCCCAGATTTCCTACGATGAAGTCTAGATCGCCATCTTTGTCAAAATCCGCTGCTGTAATACCCGACCAGAATCCCGTTTTCTCTTCCAGGCCGTTCTCTATTAATTTGAATTTACCCTTGTTGTTTTCAAAGGTCTTAATCGGCATCCAATCGCCCACCACAGTTAAATCTTGATCTCCATCCTTATCTATATCAGCCCAAATCGCTTCTGTCAACATACCTGCTTCCCGCAATTCTGGAGCTAAGGCCTCGGTCTTGTCAGCAAAGTGTCCCTTGCCGTCATTCACTAATAAATACGAACGCGGAGAAGCACCATACGAATAACCTACGACACGGCCACCTACGAATAAATCCATATCTCCATCGCGGTCGATATCGCAAGGACGAACCACTGATTTATTATCATACATCGGAGGCAAGGCATTCATCGCGCGGGTGAAATTCCCTTTGCCATCGTTCGTGTATAATCGATCGAATTGCTCCGGCATTTTGTCAAAGAATTCATTCCCACCTGTTACCACGTATAAATCCAAATCTTTATCGCCATCCGCATCAAAGAATAACGCATCCACATCTTCATACAAGGAATCTGCTTTAAATACCGGCTGATTAGATACCACAAAGCCGGCACCTTTCTGAAGCAATAATTGACCTGCCTGGTATTTCGCACCACTCAGGTACACGTCTTCCAAACCATCGCCATTCACATCACCCACCGCGATTTTGGGTCCCTCGATCGATACCTTGAATGGAATTAATAGCTCGCGGTTGAAATCGAAATAGACATTCTCCTGGTGCTGATACGGAACATTTATTCCTTCTGTCACTTCTGCAAAAAGAGGCTTCACCGGCGCAGAGAACACGTAATCCTTCACGTTTACGTTCGCATTCTTTTGCTCTATCGTTAAGGTCGTATTGATCTTCGGATTCTTAACGATCTGCATTTTTTCATTCTCCCAAATCACGAGCATCTCATCCACCTGCTGCAAATCACCAATACCAAATAACAACGTAGGCTCTACTGAACTCATAAACCCACGCGTAGGCATCATCTGCTGCAATTGCTGACCGTCTTTCGTTTTCAAGATGACCTTCGCCCCTACACCAAACGTATTTCCGCCATCTCCTTTGAATTTAACCTTCACGAAATTATGCTTCAATAATTGGCGGCTGTTGTTTTGGTAGACACTCGCCTTTTCATTCAAGTTGTTTGTTACTAAATCCAAATCGCCATCATTGTCTAAATCCGCATACGTCGATCCGTTCGAAACGCCTTTGTCCTCAAAGCCCCATTTCAAAGATTTATCTACGAAGCGTAAATCCTTCGCGCCTTTGAAAATGTAATTATGTACACGACCATCCGGCATCAAATCAATCGCTTCTTGATCCAACTTCTCGGACGTAGGTAAGCCATAATGTAACGAATCGCCGATGACGAATTTCAAATAATCCAAGTCATTCGGGCGGCGTAAAATACCGTTTGAGATGAAGATATCTTTAATGCCATCGCCATCGTAATCGTTCATCAACGTCGACCAGCTCCAGTCTGTCGCGGCCACTCCGGAAGAGGCAGCGATGTCAGAGAATTTTTGGCCTCCCATATTTAACTGAAGACAGTTACGGCTATATTGATTGAAATAACCGAACTGCAATTTGTACATGTAGATGTCCAAAGGATCCTCTCCAACAGACGATTTCTCCACTTTCTCGTCATCCGGATACATATCCAAGGTCATCACATCTTGAAAGCCATCGTTATTAATATCCGCCACATCTGAACCCATCGAGAAGCGACTCAAGTGCTTGAAGTGATCGCGAATACCTTCTTTGTAAGTACCGTCCTTTTGATTGATATAGTAATAATCATCCTCGTGGAAGTCATTACTCACGTAGATATCTAACCAACCATCGTTGTTAATATCTGCCACAGAGATTCCTAGACCATAACCCATCGCCGCCTGATAGATGCCAGATTCTTTCGAGACATCCACAAATTTGCCTCCATCATTTCGGTATAAATAATCCCCAGCCTCGTTATCTTTCAGTGAACGCGTATTTACGCGATCATACGAACGCGTATTATGCACGGCGTGATTCAATAAGTAGCAATCTAAATCGCCATCTTTATCATAATCAAAAAAGGCGGCTTGTGTTGAAAATCCCGTAAAGTCTAAACCGAATTCATTCGATTTCTCTGTAAACGTATTGTCACCGTTGTTGATGTATAACTCGTTCGAACCTTCTAAACCTTTGTAATTTCCTACCGCGCAAATGTAGATGTCCAAGAAGCCATCTGCGTTTACGTCGGCCATCGTCACCCCTGTTTTCCAGTCAGAGAATCCTTCGATTCCTGCCTTCACTGAGATGTCTTCAAATTGCATATCTCCCTTGTTCAGGTATAATTTGTTTTTTCCTTGATTGGACACGAAAAACAAATCCACTAATCCGTCATTATTAATATCCCCGGCAGAAACGCCACCACCATTGTAGAAATAGAGATAATCTAGGATATTGAAATCCTTCGTTTCGGTGATATTATTTGAAAAATCGATGTGCGTTTTTTCTGCATCTAATTTTTCAAATAGCACTACATCATCACCTGAATTACAGGCAAAAAGAAGAATAGAAAGAAAAAGAATAGAAAAATAATTGGTACGCATTGTTTTAAAATTTAAATACTTGGGCTTTGTCATCATTTTTGGCCAATACTACATACGTCGACTTTCCTCCTTTTACGAGCGCCATATTACGTACTTGACCGAGGGTTTTAAATCCTGTTTGCTTGGATAATTTCACAGCGAACTTCCCTTTTCCTTGTCCTTCTAATAGAAGTCCATAATTCGCATCAAATCGCCCCCATTCTGGAAGTGAATCAAAGAAATTACCGGCTAATAAAATATCTAGGTTTCCATCCTTATTAAAATCTGCCGTTTGAATTCCTCTAATAGGAGAGAATTGAGCCTGGTAAGGAAGTGCTTGCAAGCTGAAATTGCCTTTCCCATCGTTGATCATAAAGGACGATTGCGTTGTCGTGATTTGGCGAACAGTACCCCCCTCACGTTGCTCATCACTGAACAATTCATCCACCGTCTTATTAGCGTAATCCTTGTACTTGATGAACTTTTTCTTGATCATAGGAAGCGCACGCTGCATCTCTCCTTTCAAGACCATCGGATAGGTATTTCCATCCTCTGTTACGCAAGAGATGATTTGTTCTACTACACCATTCTTATCAAAGTCTCCTACATGCAGGAAAGCAGGTTTTTCCGCAGATGCTTTAATCTTAGAATTTAGGCCAAAGTTCCCCAGAACGAAATCCATATCACCATCGCCATCAATGTCTGCCGGCTTGATACAAGACCATAATCCTTCCGAACCAGCTACTGGTTCTTGCTTGGTTAATTTTCTACCTCTTTCATTCTTAAACACAACTACCGGACCCCAATCTTGAGTCAACAAAAGATCTACATAGCCATCGCCATCCATATCAGACCATTCTGAATCCGTCACCATTCCTAAGTCTGTCACTTGTGGCATATAGCGCTTCGACTGGTTCTTAAATCCACCTGTTCCATCGTTAATGAACAGATTACTTTGGGCGCTTTGGCCATACTTCGCATTGACCATGCGTGTTCCCACAAATAAATCGATGTCACCATCCTTATCGTAATCCGCCGCCGAAACGCTCGACCCGTTTTCGTAAATCATCGGGAATCTAATATCACGCTTCAAGTTTCCTTTGCCGTCATTCAAATACAATAAGTCGTGTAATTCCGGTGCATTCTCCGCGAACTCATTACTTCCCGTCACAACAAATAAATCCAAGTCACCATCTTTATCCGCATCAAAGAAGATGGCATCCGTGTTCTCTGTAGTTTGATCTAAGCTGAAATCAGCTTGTGGAGAATTGACGAATTTACCTCCAGCTTTTTGGATAAATAATTGCTTGATTTGACCAGCGGCTCCACCTAGGTAAATATCCTCCAAACCATCTCCGTTCACATCACCCACCGCTAAAGCTGGTCCTTGCGTAGAATACTTTTGCTTCAATAACACATCGCGATCGTAGTCATTGAACATACTTTCCACGTGTAGATAATCTAATAAACCAGACGTCACATCCGCAAAAATCGGTGTTTGTTTCGCCTCAAAGAAATGGAAGATCTCTTTCGCATTCTCCTGCTTAAGGGTAATGATCTGATCCGATTTCACCGTTTTGATCGTTTCGATCTTATCGTTCGTCCATAAAACCTGTACCGAATCAATCGATCCATTTGTCCCTAAGCCAAAGACCATTTGGTGGTCACTCGACGATTGAAAACCACGGTTCGGCATTTGTTGCAATACTTTGAATCCACCTTTCTGGTACACCGTTACGCGCGCTCCGATACCGTTTAGGTTGCGATCCGCTCCTTTCAAGTGTACAGTCAAATAATGGTTCTTTAACTTCTCATTCGTCTTGTTCTTGTAAACAGATAATGGCGCGTTCACATTATTCACGACTAAGTCTAAATCGCCATCATTGTCTAAGTCACCATAGGCAGAACCGTTCGAGAATCCTGGACCTTCTAATCCCCATGATTTTACCTGGTTCGAGAATTTTAAATCACCCTCGTTTTTATAGGCGTAATTCGGAATAGGCACCGAGGAAATTTTGTCTGTAAACTCTTTGTAGTCAAATTTCTTCCCGTCCAGCATTTGCTGCATCGTGTTGCGATCCCCTAAAAAATCTACGAAATCTTGGTCGGTTAAGTCTTTGGCAATCCCATTCGCCACGAAAATATCTTTCTTCCCATCATTGTCCATATCAAAAATCAAGGCGCCCCAGCTCCAATCCGTCGCGTGCACACCGGCTAATTGACCCACTTCTGAGAAAGTCCCATCGCCATTATTTAGCTGCAAGTTATTGCGCATGTATTGATTCCAAAACCCACGTTTCTTCTTCAACTCCACTAAGTTATAGCCCTCAAAAACCGACGTCGTTTTTAACCGGCGATCATCACCCGGCAACATATCCGTCACGAAGATATCCATATAGCCATCGTCGTTTAAATCCGCCATGTCTGCGCCCATCGAGCTCAACGAAATATGCGGCATCTCATTCTCTAAATCCTCCTTAAACGTGCCGTTCTTTTGGTTGATATACAAATAATCACGCTCATAAAAGTCATTTGAAATATAAATATCAGGCCAGTTGTCATTATTGACATCGCCTATCGTAATTCCTAAACCAAAACCAATTAAACTTCCATAAATACCTGCCGTCTCCGACACATCGGTAAAATGAAGTTCCTTTCCATCCTTGCTATCATTTCTAAACAACTTGTCACCCCCTAATTTATCTCGCTCCTCCCGCAAATTCGTATACCCTAATTTATCAATCGGGGTAAAACTATTGTTCAACAAATACATATCTAAATCGCCATCACGATCGTAATCGAAGAAAGCTGCGTGCGTCGAAAATCCTCCGTCTTCAAGCCCAGCTTCTTTAGCTTGATCTTTATACGTAGGCACACCACCCTTGATTCCTTGATTAATGTATAATTGATTCCCACGCTGATCACGTGAACCTGAATTACACACATAAATGTCCATTAGACCATCTCCATTCACATCTGCAAACGTGACACCCGTGGACCAAAACTTCTTCCCCACAATCCCTGACTTCACCGTAATATCCTCAAACTTCATCGCCCCCTTGTTCAAATACAATTTGTTGTCTTCGAAATTAGAAGTCACAAAAAGATCCGATAAACCATCGTTATTCACGTCTCCTATCGCCACGCCTCCACCATTATAAAAATTGCGGTAATTAAAGATATTGAACTCTTTTTTCTCCAAACTACGGTTCACAAAATCGATACCGGTTTGTTCTGCAGGTAACTCTTCAAAAAGAGTGTCCTCCTTTTGAGAACAAGAGAAAAAACAAAGAGAAATTAGGAAGAATAAGGAATAATTTTTCATTCTTAATGATCGAATTTTTGCGCTACAAAAATACAAAATACGAGGGGTATATAAAACCCCTATAAAACAAAAAGGCAGAACCAAATGGTCCTGCCTTTCTATTAAAATCCTAGATATTAATATCCTGGGTTTTGAGTCAATAATGGGTTAGCATCACGACGAGGTTGTGGAATTGGGAACAATTCACGAGTCTTGTCAGTAACTGTCATAAACTTGCGAGCTGTAGAGAACTTGTTGAAACGAATTAAGTCGTTACGTCTCCATCCTTCCCATGCTAATTCACGACCACGCTCAGCTAAGATATCAGCTTCAGTGATAGTCGTTAAAGCAGCAACACCAGAACGTGTACGAATAGTGTTAACATCAGCTAAAGCTTCAGCCGTTTTTCCTAAACGGAAAGCAGCTTCAGCACGCATTAAGATAACGTCAGCTAAACGTAAGAATACGTAGTCATTTGATTGATCACCGTTCGGGTTGTTCTTTTGGATCTCATATTTCTGAGAACGGATACCAGCTACTTGGTAAACTGCATCTGCATCAGTCATTTGATCTTTATCCCAATCCGCAACGAATGCTAAATCAGCTCCTTTTGCATCTTTCAACTTAGCTCCAGAAGCAGCATATTGCTGTCCTTTGATCCACATAGCACCACGTAAGTCATTTGACTCAAATGAGTTGTAGAAATCAGCTAAAGTACAGAAACCGTTCCAAGGAGAGTTACCTAAACCATACGTTTGTTGGTTAGCATAGTGTAACGTTCTCATTTGGAAGTTCATACCACCCGCTTTGAATGAATCAAAAGGGATCGCGAAGATATTCTCGTTAGAACCTTGGTTTTGAACAATAAAGTTAGACAACGTAGAAGAAGCTAATGACCAGTTGTTCGAAGATTTAATTACTTGATCAGCTGTATCATATGCTTTTTGCCATTGTGTAGTACCGCTATACACACCTGCGTTCAAGTATACTTTCGCTAACAATGCTTTAGCAGCATCTTGAGTCATACGAGAGTAAGCTTTACCTGCAGGTAAGTTAGGAATAGCAGAAGTCAATTCTGAAACGATGAATGCATAAACCTCAGCACGCGTCTTAGTCGCAGCAGAAGATTTGTTATCTGTTACGATAGGTACATTACCGAATGCATCCACAGCCATGAAGTAATAGATTGCACGTACTGCACGTAACTCATCTACCGCTTTTTGGTTAGAAGCAACTACTGGGATCAATTGGTTCACCTGAGAGATGTTACCAAAGATGAATCCCCACATTCCGTTGATAGGACCGTGTTGTGGAGTCCATGTGTGACGAGAATACGCCAACCAATCACCACCATCATACCAGTCACCACCACGTGTAGGAACGATCAACTCATCCGAAGATGCCTCACTTGGATTGAACCAATCCCATGTGATACCACGAAGACCACCATAAGCAGGTCCTAATGCCGCAGCAATTTGAGCATCAGTTTTCAAGAATTGATCTGCTGGGATCGAATCGTAAACTGGCTCAGTTAAATCTGTACAAGACGATAGGGCTAACGAAGCGAAAACACCTACTGAAAGTACTTTATAGATATATTTTTTCATTTTTTTAATTATTTTATTAATTAAGTTATATAACTAATAGTGTGGCTATTATGTTTAGAAAGACAAGTTAATACCCGCAGTAAATGCACGAGTTTTATAATATGTCTCACGAACATCGATACCTGGAGCAGCTGAACCAATAGCTAGGTTTTGGCTAACTTCTGGATCAACACCAGTGTAATTAGTGAACAACAATAAGTTGTTACCAGCTACATAAATACGAGCTCTTTTGAATACGCCTTTAACTGGTAAAGTATAGCCTAAAGAAGCGTTGTTTAAACGGATGTGATCTCCTGATTCTACGTAGTAGTCCATAGGGATTGTACGCTCATCATTGATGATAGAAGTTGCAGCAGATTTCAATGCGTTAGATTCAGCTAAACGACCATCTTGACGACCTAACAATAAGTTGTTCGTGTTAACAATCTTAGCACCAGCATTTCCTGTGAATTGGAATTGTAAATCGAATGCTTTGTAACGTACGTTAGTAGTTAAACCACCTACGAAAGTAGGATTAGGATTTCCTAAGTAAGTACGATCTTTTGCGTTAGGATCTACAGTACCATCACCGTTAAGGTCTTGGAATACATATTTACCGTTTTCGATTTTAGCAATCTTAGCTCCGTAGAATACACCTACTGGTTGACCAGCTTGTAATACAGAGAAGTTTACTGCAGAAGTACCACGGATGTAGCTACCTAAAGAAGTTGACAAGAATACTTGGTCAGCAGCAGCGAACTCATCATTTTTCAATGAGATCAATTCGTTTTGGTTGAATGAACCAGCGAATGTAGAGCTAATAGACCAATCTTGCGTATCTAACCATTGGTAAGTAGCCGAAACTTCAATACCACGGTTTTGCATCGAACCAATGTTCGCTAAGATCGTTGGATATACATATCCTTTTTCTTGTGGAGCGTTAACTGTGTATAATAAATCATTCGTTTGACGAGTATACCAGTCTAATGATCCAGTTAATTTACCTTTCAAGATAGAGAAGTCAATACCAGCACCGTAGTTTTCGTTAACCTCCCACTTCAAGTTAGGGTTCGGGTTAGATTGGATAGCGTATGCAGGCAAGAAGTCATCAGCTGAACCATCATAGTATGAACCTGATGGACCGTAGAATGATTTAGATAACAATGGACGAATACCTTCCGAGTTACCCGTTCTACCCCAAGAAACACGAAGCTTCAAGTTGTCGATTGTTGTATTTCCTTTTAAGAATGCCTCTTCAGATAATGACCAACCCACTGAAACGGATGGGAATAAACCCCACTTGTTGTTATCACCGAATTTAGTCGAACCATCACGACGCATGTTAACAGTAGCGAAATACTTGTTCATTAACGAGTATTGTGCACGAGCTAAGAAAGAAACCAATTTGTATTCGTTTTTGTAAGAATACAATAAAGAAGGATTCGTACGAATACCTAAACCAGAACCAATGTTATCAGCACCAAACGCATCTGTTAAGAAATTGTTGTTAGAAGCACCGAAACCGTCGTTAACTACATCTTGGTAAGTATAACCTCCTAATAAAGTCAAAGTAGACACATCAGATAATTTCTTAGTCCAGTTCAAAGTAGCTTCTAATTGCTTATCCGTTACTGAGTTCAATGAACGAGAAGCAGAGTTACCACCTACAGTAGACAATAAGTTACCTGGAGTAGTTGAAGCGAAATAAGAGTTGTTCGCGTTTTGAGTACGTAATGTACCTGAAACGTTAAATACTAAACCATCTAAGATAGTATAAGCAGCAGAAGCGTTGAATAAGAAATCTTGTAAACGTTGTGTGTTAGATTTCTTCTCTAAAGCCGCTAATGGGTTAAAGTTCGCGAATGTACCTGGTAATTGGAAGTAGTTTCCGTTAGCAGCATACACTGGATCAGTTGGACGCATGTTCATAGCAAAACCTACTGCACGGTTATCCGAGAATGTACCGTTAGTTTGCATTGCTGACATGTTGAATTTCATCATCAATTTACCGTCTAATGCTTTTGCATCTAAGTTCAAACGACCTGTTAAACGATCTTTACCTGAACCGATCAACGTACCAGTTTGGTCTAAATAACCTACTGAAGCACGGTATGATAAGTTTTCAGAACCGCCAGAAACACCTACGTTGTGGTTTTGAGAAACCGCAGTACGTGTAATTACGTCTAACCAATCAGTGTTAGCACCATTATCGTCAAATGATTGCTTGTATTTCGCAGCAGCAGCGCGGAATTCAGCAGCATTTAATAACTCAGGACGTTGAGAGATAGACTCAGCACCTACATAAGCTGAATAATCAACTGTAGGAGCACCTGACTTACCACGTTTTGTGTTGATCAAGATAACACCGTTCGCACCACGAGAACCGTAGATAGCTGCAGAAGATGCATCACGTAACACGTCCATAGATAAGATATCTTCTGGAGCAACGTTCTCAATAGGAGCACCAATCACACCGTCAATTACGTATAATGGCTCAGAACCTGCGTTCAATGAACCTGTACCACGTAAACGGACAGTTGGACGAGCGTTAGGATCACCTGAAGACTGAGTAATTACTAAACCAGCTACTTTACCTTGAGCAGCAGCTAATGGGTTAGTTACCACACCCGCATTGAAATCACGAGATCCTAAACTTGTTACAGTTCCTGAAATCTCTTTTCTCTTTTGAGTACCGTAACCTACTACCACAACTTCTTCTAAAGATTGATTGTCAGCAGCTAAAGAAACGTTAACTACAGAACCTGTAGCTTTCACTTCTTTTTTTGTATAACCTACAAAAGAGAATACCAAAGTGCTACCACTTCCTGCATTTACTTTGTAAGTACCGTTAATGTCAGTTTGAGCACCTTTAGTAGTACCTTTTACTGTAACAGAAACACCAGGAATAGCTGAACCGTCTTTTGAGTCAGTTACTTTCCCTGAAACCACATCTTGGGCGAAAGCACCCAAGGAAATTACTAGTGCTACAGCAACACTAAAAGCTTGCTTGAAGCCTAGGTTACTAACACCTGATCGCACAAGGCGACCCACTCTTTTGTAAGAATGAATCATAAGTGAAAAATTAAGGGTTAAAAATGATTAATGATTCTTGTCGGCTTTGTTCTTATTCCTATTATATATTGAAGACTGAGATTCTGCTGGCCAAAGCCTTTCGAAATGCCCATGTAATCGTTTACACAGTATGACTAATTTCAAAACCGACACAAAAAAAGTAAGAATAAATTGAATAAAAAAATGAAAATAGATAATGAAACAGTGACTTCAGTATCACAAATTGTACTTAATCTAGATTTTGTTGAAAGCTAGCACAGTGTAGGACAGGATCTGAAAATAATCTAATTGTTAGCTAATTATAAACAGAGCCCCTATTTGAAAGGCAATTTTAGGCCAAAACCTCCAAAACAGCTCGCATTCGATTGTATTTTTTCAATAGAAAAATTTATGAAAAAAAAATCACTTTTTTTTCGGTAATCTAATGCCAAAAATAATTTAGGATAAAATTAGAATAGTACAATTAAAACAGTGCTACACTGTTGCTATTCCATCAAGGAACCGGATCATGGCCACTACCACCCCAGGGATGGCAGCTCGAAATTCGCAGGAGAGTTAACCGCAATCCCTCCCATAAACCGTGCTTTTGAAGTGCCTCTTTTGCATAGGTGGAGCAAGTGGGCGTGTAGCGACAAGAATTAGGTAAAAAAGGGGAAATCATCCCCTGGTAGATACGTATCAAAAACAGAAAAATGAAAACAAAAATCCGTTGAATCATCGAGTTTGAAATAAAGCCAATTCTGATTAAATTGCTCTAAAATTAATCAAATCAATTTAGATTACGACATGAATCGCAGGTCTTTAGCTCTTGGAATTTTAGCATTGCTTTTTTGCATGGCCTCCTGCAACAACATTCCAGGTCATTTTTTCTCTAATAAAAGTTCCATCGAAAGAAGAAATGATAGCTTAGCCAGCCTATTTGACCCACAAATTGCGCAACAAAAAGCCATCAAATTAGATACTTTTTTCAAGTCATTACAAAAGAATACAGGCTTCAATGGCACGGTGCTGGTGGCGCAGTATGGAAAGGTTATCTACAAGCAAGCCTTTGGGGTGGCTAATAAGTTTACGAATGATCAGTTGAGCACCAGAACCACTTTTCAGCTAGCCTCTGTTTCTAAACAATTTACGGCCGTATCAATTCTACAACTCGTCGAAAAAGGCAAACTTTCTTTAGAGGATCGGGTAGAACAACATATTCCTGGTTTTCCGTACGATTCAAGCATCACGGTACGAAGCTTACTAACTCACAAATCAGGACTCCCTGATTATACGTTTGCATTGGACAAATATTATGACAAAAAGGCGCCTTTGACAAATGCCAAAGTAGTGCAAATGATGAATGAGATTAAGCCAGGCATTGACTATAGGCCAAATCGTGAGTTTCATTACAATAACACAAACTACATGTTACTCGCTTACATCGTGGAACGTTTAAGTGGTAAGGATTTCAGAAGCTACGTAAAAGAAAACATTTTTATTCCAGCCGGCATGACTGAATCTTTTGTCTATGACCCACAGCATCCTGAATGGTTAAAAAAAGCCGCGACGGGGTATGTACCCAAAGGTGGTGGAAGTGTTGTCGCTAATTTTGATCATTTGGACGGTGTTACAGGGGATAAAGGAATTTATTCTACTGTGGAAGATATGTTTTTATGGGATCAAGCGTTAAACAACGAAAAAGTGGTCAAACTAAGTTCTCTTGAACAAGCTTTCACTCCTCAGCATACGAAACCTAAGGTTTTAACGACCAATTATGGCTTAGGCTGGAGAATGAAACAACTAGAAAATGGAGAATGGCTTACCTACCATACCGGCTGGTGGCATGGATTTAAAAATTATTACCTTCACAATCCAAAAGATAATTCAGCCATTATCATTTTGGGAAACAACGCAAACCAATCATTATCTAGGATTAACATTGTTCAATCCATTTTATATCCTGAAAAAAGTAAATTATTCATCAAAGGAGAAACCATTCCACCGTCATCTAATTCGGGAGGAAACTAAACAATCAATCATGAAAAAAGCTTTTATTGCCATCCTTTGCTTAATCGCAACAAGCACTTTCGCACAATCAGAAGATGACGCGATCAAATCTACCATCAATGCCTATACAGAGGGCTTTACAAAAGGTGATTCTGCCAGTATAAATCGCGCATTTTTAAGCAATGCTTTATTAAGAAATCTAGATGCAACATCTGGAAAGATTATTGATAAACCACTTCGTAAATTCATTGCTGGCATGCCTGCAGGTGGCGCTAAAGCTCCTGGAAGTCTCATTTCTTACTCTTATGCAGGAACTTCAGCCATAGCAACTGTTGAATTCAAATTTCCAGACTTTAAATACATCGACTTGTTGAGCTTAATTAAAGTGAACGGCGACTGGAAAATTGTCTGCCGCGTATTCTCCCGTGTAGGATTAGATGAAAATTTAAGTAGCGCTAATGTAGCAGGGAAAGCAAGCGGCGGAAAGGCAGCTCCAGCCCCGGTTAAGAAAGCGGTGGCGAAGCCAAAGGCGGATGATGGATGGTGATCATTTGTAGTATTGGGGCCAAAAAGGTTATTGCATAAATATTTTTGGCCCCAATACTACAAATAATCTCTAAAGTTTGGTTCTTAAAATGTTGCAAGCAACTATTTTCGGAAGCCCTGTAAGCTTTATCTCTGGAAAGCGGGGTTCGATTTTTGGCCCCATACCACCATTTATCTCTGAAAGAGAATAAAACTAAAATACCCCGCGGAAAATAGGTGCTTGCGCCATTTTCTACGGGGCATTTTAGTTTTTATGACGCCAGGAACAAGGAGACTTCGGGTCTTTTATTTACCAGAATATCGGACCTTTACCAAGATACTTCTCCGCAATCGGCTTATAATATTCCTTTAATTCCTCATACACAGGAATGACCGGGGATTTGGTATACAAATCATACTGATTGAAATCACGAATCCACTCGAGGTATTGCGTGTCTTTATCGTTCAACAAAGCTTTGTAGCTTCCGCCTGAATGCCAAGGGTAGAATGAATGGTAGCGAATCATTGCCATACCGGCCTCAGGTATGGTATTGTCTTTGTGATTAGTTAATACTTGGAATAAATATTCATCATGTCCCCAGGCAAGATGGAGATTGTCTAGACCACAACCTGCTTCATAAATGCCTAATTCGGTATTATAACGAGGATCTTGCATGTCCGGATTCAAGGTATTGAACTCCGGATAGACACAGGAGTCTGGCAGTTTGCAACCTACGACGAACACATCCCCTACTAAACCCCATTGTTCGGCTTGTGAGGTCCCATCTTCATCAGATCCGAATAAGTACATAGCCTTACCTAAATCATGGATTAAGCCGACTAATTGCATCCAATCAGGACGATTGTGCGCCCGCATACCCTCAGCAGATTGCAATAAGTGAATAATGTTAGGTAGATTTAAATCAGGATCGGATACATCAATGAGAACGTTTAGGCGCTCCATCATTTCCCAAAGGTCCATGGGACGTTCGAAAGTCAGGTATTTGGCTTTCATACGCTGAACATATTCGTATGTCTGGCGAGAACGCATTTTGCGGTAATGTTCTTTTACGGCTGCGGTGATATCACCTTGATCGTAATTTCTGAACTGCTCTTTTTCTTTTACGGGGGATTCCATAGTCCTAGATTTTGGACTAATTTACAAAAAGGCTTCGAAAAATGAAATTAGGACTTCAGAACCAATAGAACGATAGCGCTAGCTAGCATCAAGAGGCCCATCGCAAAGAAGATCGATGGATTTAAGCCGGGAACGGTGTTTTCCGCTAAAGAGGCTTCGTAAGGATTCTCTGACAAATAACGAACGGGTATTTCCTGGCCTATTTCGCAGTTTTTGGCCAAACCTTTATCCGCTTCGCGTCTAAATTCCAATCCATTTACATAATAAGATACGATAGGGAAATATATAGGGAAACGACCACTGTGGTCATCGCGGGAATAACGTTTCGAAATTTCAACGATTTTACCGTAGGTCATCTTCGAATTGTGTACCCACTCTTTACGCTTTTTGAAAAGGACAATCCCAAAACCAATCAAAGCCAATGATATCACAGTAAACGCGCCCAAGAACAAGGGCATCGATCCGTGAAATTCGCCAGTTGGCCGAGCTGATATTAATAAGATTCCGAGCATAATGGAGCGCTGAATTAAATCCAACACCCAAAAAAACGACAAATAATACTGATTATCAAATTATTAGCACCTCGCTGCCGCTGGTAAGCAAGTTGTGTTTTAAGGGGATAAAATGAGATTTTTGCTCTAATTGAAAAAACTCGATGCAAAAACAGACTCATCTTGAAAAAAAAATGAAGAATTCACTAAAATGAGTATGCAAAAACCGATAAAACAGCCCAAAAATATATTTTCAGAAAATTTTAAATATCACACAAATTTGTATTTTTGGTCTCCCTAAACCTTGAAAAGATGAAAAGTAGCGTAAAATTCCAACTCATGTCGATGATGTTCCTGATGTTCTTCGGATGGGGCGCTTGGTACGGCCAGATGAGTAAATACCTATTTAATAAATTACATGCAACGGGTGATCAGGTAGGAAATGCTTACACTACCTTAGCCATCGCCTCTATCTTTGCACCGTTCTTTATTGGTTTGATCGCTGACCGATATTTCTCCGCTCAAAAAGTGATGGGAGTATTAAATATATTGGGAGGAGTCATCCTGTATTTCCTCAGTTTAGAAAGAAACCCAGAAACCTTTTTCTGGTATATTTTGGCCTATACACTCTGCTTTGCGCCCAATTTAGCCTTATCAAATTCGATTGCAATGAACCAAATGTCCAATCCGGAAAAGGAGTTCCCTAGTATCCGGGTAACTGGAACTATTGCCTGGATTGTGGTGACCAATATTATTGGGTATTATGCCTTAGGAGATAAAGTTGCCATATTTGAAATTGCAATGTACACTTCATTCCTACTTGGAATCTACTCGTTCACCTTGCCGAATACACCTCCGAAAGGGGACAAAAATGGATCGGTTGCGCAGATTTTAGGCTTAGATGCACTTAAATTATTTAAAGATCGCTCGTTCTTAATCTTCTTTATTTCTTCCATTTTGATCTGCATTCCTTTATCATTCTATTATGCATTAGCGAATCCATCGCTAACTGATTCCCACATGACTAATGTAGAGAACAAAATGTCTTTTGGACAAGTCTCTGAGGTCGTATTCATGCTTTTAATTCCGGTGGCTTTTATGCGGTTAGGAGTAAAAAAGATGCTTGTGATTGGTCTGGTAGCCTGGATTATTCGGTTTATTTGCTTTGGATACGGGGATGGTATCTGGAAAGAATGGATTACAAACGTTTCTGTGTCAAGTGAGTGGGTCCAGTATATTGGCAACCCAAGTGAGTGGATTCTATATATAGGAATTATTCTACATGGTGTTTGCTACGATTTCTTCTTTGTGACGGGACAGATTTATACGGACCAAAAAGCAGGGGAAAAAATCAAGAATTCCGCACAAGGTTTAATCACGTTTGCCACCTATGGAATCGGCATGGGCATTGGGTCGAAACTCTCTGGCATTATACTCGATTACTATACAGTAAAAGGAGTAAAAGATTGGGAAACATTTTGGCTGGTTCCCGCTGGAATCGCAGGGGTCGTTTTACTGTTGTTCATTTTCTTCTTTCATGAAAACAAAGCAAAACCTACGTATTCTTAATTTTCCGTAACATAAAGGGCATAATTGAGGGAAAGAAACGCTTCACGAATAGGCCAAAGCCCTCGAGGAAACCTCCTACAAAGAATTCATTTTTCTCTGCTAGTACTGCTTGCAAGATTTTCTGTGCAGTAATGTTGGGATCTAGGCCTTTGGCCTGATTCGGATCCATCTTTCCATAGGCCTCCCCTTTCTCGTTCATAGCGTGCAAGGAAATATTCGTTTTGATGTAACCCGGCAAAATCGTGGTCACGCGAATGCCATCATTGAAAACCTCCGCGCGAACTGAGTCAAAGAAGCCGATCAACGCGTGCTTTGTCGCACCATAAGCGGCTCTACGCGGCGTAGAAATCCGTCCAGCGACCGACGCAATCGGAACGAAAACGCCCGATTTTTGAGCAGTAAAGACAGGCAAAACAGCCTGCGTCAAAGAGACAATCGAGAAGAAATTCACCTCAAAAAGGCGGCGATACACGTCGAATTCCGTGTCTTTCACAAAAGAACGCTGGGAAACGCCTGCATTCAAAACCAAATAATCAATGCGACCGTAGGTTTGAATGACATCCTGCACGCGATCCGCATGTTCTGATAACGAGAGCATATCGAAAGGGAGCACGTAGGCATTGCCACAAGCTTTGGCCACCCGCTGTAATTCCTCTTCTCTACGCGCAGATAACACTAATAGCGCGCCCTCCGCCGCAAAAGCGTAGGCTAAGGCTTCGCCGATTCCAGAGGAAGCCCCCGTAATCCAAACAACTTTATTGTGAAATTTCATGGGATGCGAGTTTTGCTTCTAAGGCTTGGAAGAAATCAGCCATCGGATTCACTTCAAGGCGTTGTAATTTCTGCCATAATCGAACGGCTTTGGTCATCAATCCACTTTCAATTAAGAATCCATCGTGTCCGTATAAGGAGTCGATGACGTGGAAAGAAGCACCGGGAATATGCTTAGCTAAGAATTCTTGTTCTACTATCGGGAACAAAGCATCGGATTTAATCCCAATCACGAGTGTTTTGGATTGAATTAGTTTTAAAGCAGCAATGGCGCCACCCCGATTTCTGCCCACATCCTGCGAATCCATCATTTTCGATAACTGAAAATAAGAATAAGCATTGAAGCGCTGAGCTAATTTCTCGCCTTGGTAGCGTTGATAAGAAACGGCACGCAAAGATGATCCATAGGAATTTTCCTTTCTAGCCTGAGTGATCTGGTAAGTTTCGTAATTACGGTAGGAAATCAAGGCGGTCGCACGAGCGGCCTTCATCCCTTCTAAACCGGCTTTTGGCTGAGATTCCTTCCAAGATGGGTCTACTTCGATGGCCATTCGTTGGGACTCATTAAAGGCGATACCCCACGGTGAATGCACTGCATTGGTGGCCACTAATATTAAGTTTTCAATCAATTCTGGATTCACAATCGCCCATTCTACTGCCTGCTGACCACCTAAGGAGCCTCCTATGCAGGTTTTGATGCGATTGATCTTTAATTCTTTGCGTAGAATTTCGAAACTCGAAACCACATCGCGAATCGTAATATCTGGAAACGAGTGAAAATAAGGCTTTCCTGTTCGCGGATCTACTGTTAAAGGACCAGACGAACCATAATGGGAACCCAAAATATTGACACAGACGATTAAGTTATTCTCTGGATTAAACAGCTTACCAGGGCCTACGAGGCCTTGCCACCATTCCGCCACATCGTGACTTCCCGTAAAGGCGTGGCAAATCCAGACTACATTGTCTTTTTTTGCGTTGAGTTTCCCCCAAGTTTGGTACGCTAAATCTAACGCAGGCAACTCTCCCCCTAATTCTAGGGCAAATGGGGACGCGGAATGAAAATGATGAAACTCAGCTTGCATGTACAAAATGGTTTATATTTCCCTAAACAGGCACCGCCTGGGGTAGGAATTAGCACCGGGGTCTACTTTAGCAGACGGGTTGCCAGAAGTTCATTGAGCCTAGTCTCTCCCTTCTTCTTTATAAATCAACAAGCGTGGCTTTTTGATTTGAGGTTGCAAGTAACAGCCGAAATCGGTTTTTTCCAAAAACTTTGCCGATTAATTCCTTTCTACCGATATTTGCTCCATGTTAAAAATGGCGATTTTTTACGGTCTACTGGGAGGAATTCTCTATGCCCTTGCACAGACATCTTTCTTAACCTATTTACACCCGGACTTGAAATTCATCTTTGTTTTTCTGTTGTTCCAAACTTATTTGACCTTCAACCTAGCTCAACTAGGTTTAAAAAACGAAGGAGAAAAGTTCGTCCCATTTCAGATGATTTCGCTCACGATCCGCTTTATTTTAAGCGTTGTTTTCATCGGTTTCTTCGCCTACATCCACACCCCTAACCTCGTCTTGTTCGTCAGCAACTTTTTTGTACTCTATTTATGTAGCACAAATTTTGAAATTTTTGGTTTGCTTCGTAACTTGCGACGTTTTTAGAAAATAGCAAGATTAATGTTTCAGATGCAGGTCAAGACTTCAATACAAAAAATGTACTTTTCGAATATCCTACTAGGGCTTTTCTTAAGCTTTATTAGTCTAAATGTGTTCGCAAACGAACCGGTTGTAGCGCACGATTCTGCTCACGCAGATACGGCGGCTCACGCAGCTGCTCCTGCTGCTCACGAGGCTCCCACTGAAAAATTTGATCCAGGTAAATTAATTCTGCATCATATTGCGGATGAGCACGATTGGCATTTCTTCACGATTGGCCATTTTCATGCGACTTTACCTTTGCCTTGTATCGTTTACACAGCCTCTTCAGGCGTTCAAGTATTCTCGTCATCTAATTTCAAAAACGAACACCACGAAGAAATTCCTTACAACGGTTTCGTTTTAGAGCACGGAAAGATTCACGCAGAGAATGGCGAGAAAGTTTATGACTTCTCTATCACCAAGAACGTAGCCTCTTTATTACTATCAGCAGTTTTATTATTGACTATCTTCATCGGAATCGGTCGTAAATACAAAGAAAATCCACACAAAGCGCCTAAAGGAATGCAATCCTTATTTGAGCCCATCATCATTTTCGTTCGGGATGAGATTGCCAAGAATAACATTGGCGAGAAACACTACCGTCGTTTCATGCCGTATTTATTGACGATCTTCTTCTTTATCTGGTTTAACAACATGTTAGGTTTAATTCCAGGTGGAGCTAACTTAACAGGAAACATCGCGGTGACTTTAGTATTAGCGATCATTGCTTTCTTTGTAACAAACTTCAATGGCCGTTCTACGTATTGGACGCACATCTTCGCGATGCCAGGTGTTCCTAAATGGATGTTAGTTATTTTGACTCCGGTGGAGATAGTAGGTATTTTCATGAAGCCGTTCTCGTTAATGGTTCGTTTGTTTGCGAACATTACAGCGGGTCACATCATTTTATTAAGTTTAGTATCCTTGATTTTCATTTTTGAAAACGCGGCTTTAGGTCTAGCAGTAGTTCCTTTCTCGCTTTTCATGAACGTAATTGAGCTGATTGTTGCCTTCATTCAAGCCTTCATCTTTACGATGTTAGTTTCGACGTATATCGGAGCAGCGGTAGAAGAGCATCACCATTAATTTGTAAATTATTTTTTTTATATAAACCCAAATCGTATGTCTATTTTATCGATTTTATTAGAAGTTTCTGTAGGTCTTGGTCTTGCAGGTATTGGTGCTGGTTTAGCTGCTTTAGGAGCTGGAATGGGTATCGGTCGTATCGGTGGTTCTGCTATGGAAGCTATCGCTCGTCAACCAGAAGCGTCTGGAAAAATTCAAGGTGCGATGTTAATCGTTGCTGCCTTCGTTGAGGCGGTTGCGTTATTCGCTGCTGTAATTTGTCTATTGGTAACTTTGAAATAAGAGACCAATCAGAATCTCCAAAGGGTTAGCCTTTGCATCAGATTCTACCCCATTTAAAACGCAATTTGGTTTACATTAGGTGCCAAATTGCGTTTTTTGACACGATTTACAAAAAATTAACATACTATGGAGTTAATCACCCCAGACTTTGGACTTATCTTCTGGCAACTAATTGTCTTTGGAATTTTATTCTTCCTTTTAGCCAAATATGCCTGGAAACCCATCATTCAATCGTTAGCTGAGCGCGAGCAATCGATCGACGAGGCTATCAAATTATCTGAAACAACACGTGCTGAAATGGCCGAATTGAAAGCAGGTAATGAGCAATTAATTGCTTCCGCACGTGCTGAACGTGATGCGTTAATTAAGCAAGCGAAAGAGGCATCCGATGCGATGATCTCTCAAGCTAAATTAGATGCACAAACAGCAGCTAACCAAGAAATCGAAAAAGCTCGCGTAGCTTTCGAACAAGAGAAAGCAAGTGCTGTAGCAGCAATCCGCAAGGAAGCAGCTTCTCTTTCGTTAGACTTAGCGGAGAAAGTGTTAAAAAGCCAATTAAAAGACAAAGCAGCTCAGGAAAAATTAGTAACTGAGTGGATGGCTGACGTTAAATTATCTTAATCGCATAGACCATGTCAGAATTAATTGTAGCTCACCGTTACGCTAAATCCCTGCTAGACTTCGCGATCGAAAAGAACGCGGTAGAGGCAGTAGCTAAAGACATGATTGATTTCGCAGAAACTTGCGACGCCAGTCACGAATTAGTGTTAGCGCTAAAGAGCCCAATCATTAAGCATTACACGAAATTAGCGATCCTAGCGAAGCTATTTAAGGATAAATTCAATCCAGTTACCTACGGTATCTTCGTGATCATCACGAATAAGAACCGCGAGAAGATTCTTCCTGCAGTAGCAAAAGAATTCATCTCGATGTACACGGATTACAAAGGAATCCAAAAAGCAACCGTTACTACGGCATCTAGCTTAACAGCAGATCAAAAAGCAACGGTAGCGAAAATCGTTAAGGACTACACAGGTAAAGAAGTAGAATTGATCGAACAAATTGATGAAAGCCTAATCGGTGGATTCATTTTGAAAGTAGGTGACCAACAGATCGATGATTCGATCAAGCGGAAGCTAAACGATTTGAAAGTTTCTTTAGCATCTTAATGGAAAGGCCTTGGAAACAAGGCCTTTTTTTATTCCCTCCTAAACACTCCCACCTTATGAAAAAATTTGCCCTATTTACTGGTTCGCTGATGGCGGGATTGTCTGTTGCCTTAGGGGCTTTTGGAGCACACGCGTGGAAAGACTATTTACGTCACATTAATCGCCTAGAGACTTTTGAGACGGCTGCTCGCTACCAAATGTATGGAGGGATTGCCCTGTTGATTTTAGGAGTTTGGCAGATGAACTTCAGTAATAAGCACTTGAAGTCAGCTGCCTATTTTCAATTTGCAGGAAGTATTATTTTCCCTGGGTCCCTTTATTTGATCTGCTTAACTAATTTGGGAATTTTCGGAGCGATTGCTCCCATCGGTGGACTGTGTTATATGATGGGGTATGGACTGATGATGTGGTCCATTTTTAAAAAGTAATTAGTGACGCATCACTAATTCAAGGCTTAACCACACGATCTCTCCCATCGTTTGACACTTCAAAAAGCGATCATCTTCGTAATGTTTCGCTAATTCAGTTTTTAATTGTTCCACGTTTTCTGGTGGCGCGATTTCGTCTTTTGCCATTACATTCATCAGATCGTACACGCGTTGACTTTCTGACTTCAGACGAGAAGAAATCATCGAGCGTTCTTCAATCTGGTATTGCCAAACCGATTCCGGCGTCATATACTTCATCCCCAACTCAATCAGGGCATTATTTTGCTTAAAATACTGCGGAAGATACACCGTTTTCTTACCCTCATAACACTGCTGATCAAAGTCAATAGGACGAATCCGGTAATAAATCTCTTCAAAATCCGGAGTCGTAATAATGACGAAGTTCGCACTGTGCATATCACCTAGTAATTGTACTAGACAACGCTCGTTGAACTTCACAAATTCCTTCGCTAAACGGATAGGCGACTCTAAATCTGTCTCCAAATCCTGCTTTAAAAAAGCATCGCCAGGTACGCCGGCTATATGCTCCTCGACGAGCGTATTATCGCAGGTGACGTAATTGATGCGATTTGGAGATAAAATATGCTCTAATTCCAAGCCGTACACCCGAGAGGCATCTGCCACTTTAATATAGAAATAATCAAAGTTATCATTCACGCGGTTCACGATGCGAATACGAAACGGGTGCGTATTCCCATAGGTGCAATAATCCACCCGATCGATCACCAAGTGCTTAATCACCTCCTCATTTCCATCCGTCTTCAAATCCGCGTAGATTTGCTTCAGCGCCTCATAAACTTCTTCTTGATCTCCTGGAGAATAAAATACCGTCTCCCAAAGTGTATCCACCTCATTCTTATCGTACAGCACGATGGAATTATCATAGCGTAACAGATCTGCATAGCTGATATTCATCGCATGTTCGCGGTTGTATTTATGCAAATACCGACGCAGCTGTTGATTTATCCGATACAGGTTTTTCTTTTTCGAGATCAGGGCCATTATTCGGTGTAGTCTAAAGATTTACCGAACGTTTCTTTCAGTTGAATAACGGAATAGATTGCCAAAGCAAAGCATAATACCCCCACATAAGCCGCAGATTGAATCAAGCCCACTGATGGAATCAAAAACTTAAAGAGCAAGGAAATGGGAATCAAGGCACCTCTCACAAAATTAGGCACCGTTGTCGTCACCGTCATCCGCACATTCGTGCCAAACTGCTCCGACGAGAATGTCAAAAAAACAGCCCAATAGCCCCCAAAGAAGCCTAAAAGTGTTATCATGATATAGGCGTGGGTCGTCGTAATGTTTGACATCCCGAATAGGTAATACACACAAATACCTACCGCGATAAATAAATAGGTTAAAACAGCCTTTCCTCGGCTTTTTAGCCACTGACTTAGGGCTCCCGAAGCAAAGTCACCTAATGCAAGTCCTAGATAGCAAAACATAATGGCGTCGCCTCCGCTAATCTTTCCATCGATACCGATGATTTTGGAGATTTCAGGTGCTGAGAAAACAAGAATCCCAATGATGTACCAAATGGGCAATCCCATTAGAATACAATACAAGTATTTCTTAAATGTGGCCCCATTCGAAAAGAGCTGAAAGAAATTACCCCGTTGTACCTTATCATCCATCTCCGTATACATCGAAGATTCAAAAGTACCTAAGCGCAAAAGCAATAGGGCTAATCCCATTCCACCACCAATAAAATAGCAAGATCTCCACCATTCTGAATCCGAACTCAAACCGGCAATAATAGGCGCAAAAACAGCACCTGCAGCTCCCACACCCGCTATAATCAGCGTACCAATTCCCCGCTTCGAGGGAGGTAAGGTTTCATTCACTAAGGTAATTCCCGCACCTAACTCTCCCGCTAAACCAATCCCAGCAATAAAGCGCAAAATGGCGTAAGTGTTTAAATCAGTCACCAAACCATTCAAGGCATTCGCCGCAGAGTAGAGTAAAATAGACCCAAACAAAACAGATTTACGCCCTTTCTTATCGCCATAAATACCCCACAATATTCCACCAAGCAACATCCCACCCATCTGCACATTCATCAAGTTCAAGCCTTGATTTAACAAGTCATCTCCCTGTAGACCTAAACTCATCAAACTCGGATTTCGTACCACTGAAAACAAGATCAAATCATACACATCTACGAAGTAGCCGAGTGCGGCGACGGCGATGAGCATTTTGGCTTTGGCAGAAATTTTATCGTTTTCCATACTAGCGAGAAAGCATATCCGACCGGTGAGAGTCTAATTTTAAAAAGATAAATAACAAGATGGTGAACGACCATAGAGACGACCCACCATACGAGAAGAAAGGTAAGGGTATCCCCATAATGGGCATCAAGCCGATCGTCATCCCTATATTTACTAAAAAGTGAAAAAACAGAATTCCTACTAATCCGAATCCATAGGCCCGGGCAAAACGGGAACGCTGCAAGTCCGCTAAATACATCAATCTCCACAAGAACCCCAAGAAGAAAATAATCATCAACATCACCCCCACAAAACCGTGCTCTTCCCCTATCGTACAGAAAACCATATCCGTACTTTGTTCCGGAACGAAATCGAATTTCGTCTGCGTTCCACCTAAAAAACCTTTACCCCAAAAACCTCCCGAACCAATCGCAATCTTCGATTGCGTCACCTGATAACCTAAACCCCGAGGATCAAAACCTGGATCAATCAAAACGCGAATCCGGTTTCTCTGGTGCTCTTTCAACACATTATTCACCACCCATTCCACTAATAGGGCTAATGTCATTATCGCCGCAACGCCACCTGCTAAACGCAAATAGGTTTTAGGGTCACGCTGCAAATAGATGGGCATAAAAAGAACTAAAATGCCGGCGATTAAGACTAAAACCAGTAAAATGATCCAGGCTTTCACGAGTAGCGCAGAGACAAACAATACAATTCCCCCAATGAACAAGGCAGGATAAGCGCCTGGTAATCCCTCGCGATATAACAGAATCATAAAGGAGGCAAAAACCAAGGCAGAACCCGTCTCATTTGAACCAATAATTAATACCATCGGAATACCGATAATTAATGCCGCTTTCCACTGAAAAGGAAACTTAGTTAGATTCACTAAGGGATCATTCAGGTATTTTGCTAGTAATAAGGCCGTCGCAGTTTTGGCAAACTCTGCCGGCTGAATCGTCACAGACCCAATTTTAAACCAAGAATGAGAACCGTTAATAGTCACCCCTAAAAAGGGCACCGCTAACAGCAAAAGCAATAAACCTAGGTAAATAAACAAGGCAAATGATTCAAAAAAGCGAAAATCAATCACTAAAATAAATACGATCAATAAAAAGCTCGTCCCTATCCAAACCAATTGTTTCCCGGCATTCGAATCGTAAAAGGCAGGATCAGAAAAGGACAAAGGGGCATCCGGGCTATAGACAGCAGAGTAAATATTCAACCAACCCATGCCCACAAATAAGACATAGAATCCTACAGCGATCCAGTCAATCCGGCCTTGTATGTGATTCGAATCTGTCATTTTTTAGTGGAGTCTGTGGCTACTTTTTTTCTACTAACTCCTCCGGCAGAATACACATTAGGCAAGTAATTCATTTGCATAAACTTGGACTCCACGGACTTGCGGTCTACTTTTCGTTTGAGGTATTTCTCCACTACCAAAGAGGCAATAGGTGCCGCGGCTGTGCCACCAAAACCCGCATTCTCTACAAAAACGGCAATCGCTATTTTGGGATTATCACGCGGAGCGAAAGCAATGAAAATCGAATGGTCTTTGCCTTTTTGGTTTTGTGAGGTACCTGTCTTGCCCACCATTCTTATATCCGGAATTTTACCATCTGGACCTACCGTTCCATTCGTCACGGCATCTTGCATGCCATCGATCACCACGTCGAAGTATTTCGCTTCTACCCCTACTTTCACTGGCGTCTTGTAAAATGGATCAATCACTTTTTTCAAACCGACTCCTTTCACCACATGCGGCGGAATATACCAGCCTCTATTCGCTATAATCGCGGCCAGATTCGCCATTTTTAACGGAGAAACAACGATTTCTCCCTCCCCAATACTAATCGAATAGATATTCGAAAACTTCCACGCTTTGTTACCTTTATAGACCGAATTATAATAATCCACATTAGGCAAAATACCTTTCTTTTCATTGCCTAAATCAACCCCTAACTTGCGTCCAAAACCAAAATTGGCCACTAAATCAGACCAACGTTGCAAGCCTTGAGCCGATCTTTCATAGGTGTCTCCCGTGGTATTATCGTAAATCATTTTACGAAATGCATGGTAGAAATAAGGATTACAGGAAACACGAATCGCCCCTCGCAAATTGACCGGACCATGGCCATGGCATTTCACCGGAGCTCCCGCATGGGAATAAACGGTTCCTGGTCCAATGAACCCTAATTGCTGACCTACTAATGCCTGAACTAATTTAAAGGTAGAACCCGGGCGATAATAAGCCGATGGAGGTCGATTAAGGAGTGGCTTCATGGGATCCAAAGCCAGCTGCTGGTAGTAGGTAGAAAAATTATTTCCCGTTAATTGACTCGCATCATAAGAGGGTGCAGAGACCATCGCTAAAATCTCTCCTGTCGAGGGTTCTATCGCCACTAAACTTCCTACCTTATGCTTCATCAAACTATCCGCATATTCCTGGATGGCTAAGTCGATGGACGTGTATAGATTATTGCCTGATACTGGATTGACATTCAAAGAACCATTTTTATAGTCCCCTTTTTCCACCCCATTACTGTTCACCATCCGGTATTTAATACCTCTCTGCCCTCGCAAAGTTTCTTCATAAAAAGATTCAATTCCAGAAATACCTACATAATCCCCTTGTCGATAATAATCATCCTTTTGATCCACTAAGGCATTCGGACTGATTTCAGCTACATACCCAAGGGCATTCGAAAAGGCACGAGATTGATAGGTACGAAAGGCATTAGTTTCAAAGAAAAAACCGGGAAAATCAACCATCGCATCTTGAACACTAGCAAATTGTTCCTTAGACAAGTGCTTTAGAAATAAGCTAGGCTTTACCCGTGAATAGGTTTTTGCTTGCTGAGACGTTTTGACAAAATACTCTTTTGTTATCCCAAAAATCTGGCAAAAATGATTCGTGTCTTTGACAATCGCCTTACGAGGAATGATGTATAAATCATAGACAGGTGTATTAAAGACAATTAATTTGCCATAACGGTCATATACTTCCCCTCTAAATGGGATCTGAATAATCTTACGAATCGCATTATTATCCGCTGCTTTTTCATAGGTATCATCCACCACTTGGATGAAAAACAATTTACCGATGAACAAAAGTCCAACGATTCCAAAGAACAAGAAGATTAGATTTCTTCGCTGATTAAACACCTTGACAAAAATTTACCACAAAAATACAGAATTTCCTGCGCTTCTTCGTTGCTATTTTGGAAGACTTTTTATTAGTGCCAAAAGCGCAAAAGCAATAGATCCAAGCGAAAAAATAATCGTGAACCACGGCTTATCAGTAAAAAAATAGGCGTCTAAATAACGACCAGCAAATACGCCAGCAACAATTGTCACTAACATCTGAAATGCTGCTCCGAGGAATTTTTGGTATGAATTCATATTCATCTAAAATTATCCAATTTTCGGGAAGATAAATCGTAAATTTGAAAATAGTTCTTTTGAACCTTATGCACAGGAGTATTGCCCTTTTATTTCTAGCTCTCAGCACCTGGTCTTGTTCCCAATACAGCAACAAGCCCATGGCGGTTGCATTCCACAACGTAAATGCGAAATATAATGCTATTTGGCAGGGGTCAAGATTAGATAAGGAATTACAGAAAAAATGGATAGACGGACAAAAGGAAAACTTTACTACCACCTTACCTATCATCATTCCGCGGGATTCCAGCTTTAAACAAGGGAATGAAAAAGACATTAAAGAGTTAATCCGAAAGGCTTCTTTGGTCATCGACCGGCACCAAAATTCGCATTACATGATTGATGCCTATTTGTTAATTGGACGTGGACGACTCTATCAAAACGACCTAAAGAATGCCATTGAGACATACAAATACGTCAATTCACTCGAAATTCAACCTGAGGCCTTATTAGCCTTGTATGAGATTTACTTACAGCAAAGGGAATTTGTTGCCGCAGAAAAAATAGCAGAATTCTTGAGCGAAAACCCTTTAAACTCCATCGAGAAAAAGCAATTTCTGCTATTAAAAGCCTATTCCTATCAGCTCTTAAATGAACCTATCAAGGCAGTAGCCATTCTGCAAGAAGCGTCCAAATACCTACAAAAAGGAAACGAAAAGGCGCGTATTTCATTCATCATGGGCCAGCTATTCGCTGACAACAATCAGCCTGCTTTAGCGATAGAAAGTTACAAAGTTACGATTAGAAACAAGCCTGCTTACGACCTACAGCTACAAGCAAGCCTAGCCATTCATCAATTAGAGGGAAACCTGGACGCCTTGGAAAAGATGTTAAAAGACCCGAAGAACGAGGAGAACAAGTGGGCCATCTATGTCAAAATAGGTCAATACTTCTATGCTAAAAAGGACTTTAAAAAGGCGAAAGAGAATTGGGAAAAAGGGGGTGAAAATAACCCAAATAAGGGCGAGTTATATTTTCAACTAGGTGGACTTTTTGCGAGGCAAATGAAAGAATATAATTTGGCCGCTCATTACTACGATAGTGCAGCGACCCACCTTTCTCCCTCGCATATTGATTATGCGAAAGCTCAAAAACTAAAAAAATCGTGGGGAAGCTTTACTGAACTTTCTCAGCAAATTGACTTGCAAGACTCTTTGCTCAAACTAGCTAATCGCAGTCCATCGGAGTTACATGAACTATTTTTAAAACAACAAAAGGACACCGTCAAGAAAGTAAACCTGCCCACCGTTGTTTCTACCCCCATTTTCACCAGACGTAGCTTTTCAGCAGATCAACAAAATTTTTACTTTAATAACGAGCAAGCGCGAATCCAAGGTAGCATCGAGTTTAATAACCGCTGGGGCAATAGAAACTTGGAAGATTTTTGGAATAGAAAAAACAAGAACGCTGCGATGGCACAAGCCGTCGTGAATACAACGATGGCTGAAAAAGCAACGGGGGATGCTCCGGACCTCAAAGGTCAAGCCGAAGAAACTTGGTTGAAAGCGCTACCTATGAGCCAATCATCCAAGTTAAAAGCGACAAAAACAAGGGAGGAATCATTGTTTAAATTAGGCAAATTAGCCCGATTTGAATTAGGGGAGAATACGTTAGCTAGCACCACTTTAACCCGATTATTGCGGGAGTTTCCTAGTACGGGTTTTGAAGCAGAAACCCTGTATTTACTCTATTTAAGCACGGATGGATCTACCAAATCAACGTATCGGTCCAGCTTATTTGAACGCTATCCTAGTTCTTATTTCAAGACGATGATCCTAAAACTTGAAAACGGAACGCTATCTGATAACAATGAAATCGTAGCGCAAAAAAAATATGAAGACGCGCTTATCCGTTTTGAATCAAAAGATTTCAAAACAGCGTTTGAAGGGTGCCAAATGATCCAACTAAAATATCCGGGTAGCAAATTGGAAGATAAAATTGTATTTTTAATGGCGCTTAGCAAAGCTGGCTTGCAGGAAACCCAAGAATGTAAAAATATTTTAACAGAATTTATAACCACTTTTCCTTCTAGCCCACTCCTACCGGAGGCGTCGGAACTACTAAAGTTGATCAACAAATGATTGAATTTAATAAAGAATCTAAGGTAAATAGAGTTCGCTTAGCCTATAAAATATTTGGCGGAACGTTCTTATTTATGGTGTTGTTTATTGCGGCAGTCAATTATAATTTCCTTTGGCTTTTTGGGGGAATGCCTAGTTTACAAGAGTTAGAAAACCCGAAGAGTCAAGAAGCATCCCTGCTCATCTCAGAAGATGGAGAGGAAATCGGAAAGTATTTTCGGGAAAATAGAAACCCGGTTGAATTCGAAGAACTATCCCCCATTCTTGTCAATACGTTAATCGCGACAGAAGATGCACGTTATGTCAGCCATTCTGGCATTGATGTAAGATCCATGGCTCGGGTTATATTCTCCTTGGGGACCTCCGGTGGTGGCAGTACGATTTCACAGCAATTAGCTAAAAATTTATTCCACACGCGTTCATTAGAATATGGAGAAGATGATCCCGTTTACCTAGGTTTGTTAATGAAAGTGGGGGGATTAAAAACCGCTATTGCCAAAATAAAAGAGTGGATTTTAGCCATTAAATTAGAACGTCGCTACACAAAGCAAGAGATTTTGGCGATGTATTTAAATGAGGTTAGCTTTGGAAATAATGCATACGGCATACAAGTGGCGTGTCGAACCTATTTTCAAAAAAATATTCAAACCATTACGTATCCAGAGGCAGCAACGCTGATTGGACTTTTGCAAAACCCCTCCTTGTACGACCCTAGAATCCGCCCGGAACGGACCTTAGCGCGTCGCAATACTGTTTTAAGTCAGCTAGCAAAATATGACTACTTAACGGAGGAGGATGCAGAAAAGATGAAGAGCTCTCCACTGAATTTAAAGTATAAAGTGGAGAACCAAAATACGGGCGCAGCACCTTATTTACGAGAATCCATTCGAAAAGAGTTAGTCAACATCATCCAGGAAATCAACAAAGATCGACCGGAAGACCAGCAGCTTAACCTATATACAAGTGGGTTGAGAATCCACACGAGTATCGATTCCCGCATGCAGAAATATGCTCAAGATGCAGTGCAAGAACATATGAGAGCACAACAAATTGCATTTAATCAGCACTGGGCGGGTAGAAACCCTTGGGTGAATGAGAGAATGCAAGAGATCAAAGGGTTCCTCATTTCGGCTATGAAAAGGACGGAACGCTATCGAGATCTGATGGAAGCCTATAATAATGATGAGTTTAAGGTGTGGGAGGAGCTAAAACGTCCCGTAAAAATGACCGTTTTCTCATACCATGGGGATATTGATACCACGATGAGCCCATTGGATTCCATGCGCTATTACAAGCGCATTTTGAATCTAGGAATGATGTCCATGGACCCTACAAATGGGCACGTAAAAGCCTGGATAGGTGGCATTAACTACAAGTATTTTAAATACGACCATATTTCCCAAAGTAAGCGTCAACCCGGCTCGACCTTTAAACCTTTCGTGTATGGCGCGGCGATTGAAAATGAAATTGCTACACCTTGCGACCGGTATGTAGATGAACCGGTGACTTTTGGGACAGAAGACGGCTTAACGAATGATACCTGGACTCCGCAAAACTCGGATGGCAATTATAGTTACGAAAGCCTAAGCCTACGTAGGGCCATGGGTCGTTCGATTAATACCATTTCGGCCAAATTAATGAAAGCACTTGGACCCAGTAAAGTGGCCGATTTTGCCCACAAAGCTGGTATTACTAGTTCCTTGTACGAGGGTCCCTCGTTATGTTTAGGCACATCAGAAGTTTCCGTTTATGAACAAGTAGCTGCCTATTGCTCTTTTGCTAACGGGGGGGAAAGAATTGACCCCATCATTATCTTAAAAATAACAGACAAAAACGGGGTCGTATTGCGCGAGTTTTCACCAAACGCCAAGGCCGTAATGAAGCCTGAAACGGCCTACCTGATGACATTTATGTTGCAAGGTGCCGTCAGAGAACCTGGTGGAACGGCTCAAGGGTTAAACAGTAGTTCCATTGCTTCAGGAAATGAAATTGGCGCGAAAACGGGAACTACCTCGAACTATTCAGATGGCTGGTTTATGGGTGTTACCCAAAAGTTAGTGACCGGCGTATGGGTAGGCGGAGACGATCGAAGCATTCACTTCCGAAACATTAGTTTAGGCCAAGGGGCTAAAATGGCCATGCCTGCTTTCTCTAAATTCATGGAAAAAGTCTATGCAGACCGATCACTTGCCCTAGATGGGTACCACAAAATGCCCTTTACTAAACCCGCCAATATGGCCTTTGACTTTAGTTGTGTAGGAGGAGTGAAAGCGGACTCCACTGCCACTCCATCAACGGATATCGAAATACTTGAATGAGAATTGTAGCCCTTGTTATCATTACCCTGATTGCCGTCTCTTGTAGTTCTAAAAAAAGCGGCGAAGAACTTGCTAAGGAAAATTGTAGCTCTTGTCACAAGTTCCCAGACCCAAGCCTTTTAGACAAAAAGACCTGGAATGATCAGGTTCTACTAGACATGTCCTATCGCTTAGGCATGCGTAATAAATTTGAATTAGCCGCTAAGATCCCTGAGGAGCAATTCCAAACCGCAGTGGCGATGAAAATCTATCCTGATACACCAGCGATGAGCGTAGAGGATTGGCAAGCCATCGTCGATTACTATGTAAGCAACGCACCTGAAAATCCATTGCCGCAAAAAGCGAAAAGCACCATCTCAAACAACCCATTCCATTTCAAACAAGAAGACTTTGTTTCGCCAACTCTGCAGGCAGGACACGTGACTTCTGTAAAAGTACACCCATCGAAATCCGAAGTTTGGGTAGGAATGAATACGAATGAAACACTTATACTAGATAGCAAACTTCACGTTAATTCTACACTTAGAACACCAAGTCCAAATGTCAACACCGCCTTTATTCAAGGAAAAACCTACCTGTTAAGTGTCGGGAAAATACTTCCAAATGATGAAAAAGTCGGGGATTTATTCCAAGTCAATACTTCGGCCAAATTAACCAAATTAGTCGATGGACTGAAACGTCCGGTAGATATGCAAGTATCCGATTTTAATGGTGATGGTACAGCTGATTTTCTACTCTGCGAATATGGGTTCCAAGCAGGTCAACTGGTATGGGTGGATGGGAAAACGAAAGAAAGGCACGTGTTAAAATCACAACCGGGTTCTCGAAATGTTGTCATTAAAGATTATTCGAAAGATGGCAAACCAGATATCTTGGTTTTGATGGCAGAGGCGAAAGAGGGAGTCTCTTTATTCATCAACAAAGGGAATGGCTTATTTGTAGAAAAACCCTTGCTGCAATTTGATGTCATTTGGGGTAGCAGCTTTATGGAAGTCACGGACTTGAATAAAGACGGATTCGATGATATCATCATTTCTGCGGGGGACAATGCGGATAATTCCATCATTAAAAAGGCCTACCATGGCGTTCACGTCTTTTTAAATGACCAAAAGAACAATTTCAAGGAAGCCTACTTTTATCCTGCCCACGGGGCCACTAAAACCCTCGCGCGAGATTTTGATGCCGATGGAGACATAGATCTAGCCATGATTGCATTCTTCCCAGAGAATGAACAGGGTAAAAACGAATCTTTTTTATACTTCCAAAACCAAGGAAAGTTACAATTTAAAGTCAGCAATTTGAACTTACCTGATGATGCTCGTTATATGGCCATGGATGCAGGAGATTTCGACAAAGATGGCGATATTGATCTTTTATTGGGAAATTTTCAATTTGGAAAACCAAAGCCAGGCGTTAAACTAACACCTGGCCTTCAGATTAGACTCTTACGAAATACGATTCGTTAATTCAGTTTTGCTCCCTTCGGGATGAACGCTTGAGCGCTGGCGCTTTGGCTTAAATAAGACGAGCCATAGTTCCAATCCATCTTTTGTTTGTGTCCATTCAAGGTATAGTTGAACGACGCACCAGGCTTTACAGCTGCCTTGACAAAAGAGCCCTGAGGCTTAAATACTTTCATTGGTCCTCTGTTCTGCATAGCGATAAAGGCTAATTCTGAACCGACTTGAATACCCACTAGGGATTTTGCATCTGCAGGCACCATCATCCCCGAATTCTGCGCATAAGTAAAGCCTTTGCCATTGCCTAAAAGAACCCCACCATTCGACGCATCGTAGCGACCCATCGCCACTTCATTCGCAAAGTTATTACCCACGAATACGATATCTAAATAACCATCCGCATTCACGTCCAATATCTGCATACCATTCAATGAAGACAGTTGCGCCATATCTGGCAAAGCCTTCGCTTTAAAATGCCCGCCACCTAAATTCTCGATATACATCGAGGCATTTTCGGTGAAAGATAATTTAGACGCTTTCACCTTTTCTTTCTCTGTCAGGAAATCATCCTGTGTAATCTTGCCATAGTCTTTGTAGTAAACCCAGCGCTGACGAGTCGAATTCAGTTGTTTATGTACGTCATCTTTGCCAAATAAAGGTGCAGAAACGGGCACTCCCGCCGCACTTTGGAAATAAACGAATGGAAACACATCATATACCCCATTCCCATCTATGTCACCGTGCAATACATCCACCGGCTGTTTTGAATTCGCACGTAACAAGGTATTCTTACCCATATTACCCGCCACTAAATCCATATCTCCATCCTGGTCAAAATCCGCCGCAGCCACAGAACCCCAAAGTCCCGTCATCTCCTCTAATCCCGTCTTTTCTACCTTAACTAAATGTCCTTTTTCGTTCTGATAAATTTGAATCGGCATAAACTCCCCAGCCACCACTAAATCTGACCAGCCATCGTTATTCAAATCCGTCCAAATCGCATCACAAGCAAGCGCCGGTTTCAATAAATCAGGAGCCCATTTAGCTGTCGCATCCGTATATTTTATCGATCCTGCTTTCGAATCATTGCGCAATAAACGAGATGGAGTTCCTTGAGGATAGGAGAACGGAACATTTCGTCCACTCACATAAAGGTCTAAATCCCCATCCTTATCAAAATCCACCGCTCTCACGGCCGCATTACTCTCTGTGAAACTAGGTAAAGCGGATGCGGCTAAACTAAAGTTTCCTTTTCCATCATTCGCATAGACCACATCCTGGAAGTTAGACGCTCCTATTTGACTCTCTGTACCCCCTCTGGCAATATATAAATCCAAATCCCCATCCTTATCCATATCAATCAAGAGCGAACCTAAATCCTCCCCTAATTTTTCCTTTTTCTCCGCTGTTCCCTCCAGAAATTTCGCCACGAATTTTCCACTTGCCTGTTGTAAGTAGAAAATACCTGAGTAAAACTTAGCGCCTCCCACGAAGAAATCCTCTAAACCATCGCCATTCACATCCCCCACTGAAGCTCCTGGCCCCAGTTGAGACATTTTGAATGGAATTAAACTCTGGTAGTTAAAATCGATAAAATCATATTCCTTGTGCACATCCGTTAACTGCATTTGATCAGTTACGTCTTGCATTAAAGGTGCTTGCTGCTGATATAAAGAAACATAAGGCTGCTTAGCATCGGATAATTTTACCTTTAAAATTTGATCTATACCCGGCTTTGTGATCACCTGCATGGAATCATTTGGCCAAATAACCCGCAATTCTTTAATCTTCTGCTTCGAACCTAAACCGATATGGGCTACCGCCTCAACGCTAGACAAATAGCCTCTATAGGGAGAATTCTCGTAATAGAAATACGTGCCATCCGCATAAACACCTTCGATACGGGTACCGATTCCTTGCGTATTTTGGCCCTTACCTTCAAACTTCACCCGCAAATAATGCCCTTTATCTGCATTCGTTTCTACCGTGTTATTTTTATAAACAAAAGCCTCGTCATTGATATTATTCACGACGTAATCGAGGTCACCATCATTATCTAAATCCCCATAGGAAGCCCCATTCGAGAAAGACGGACGCTGGATTCCCCACGCCGCACTCACATCGTCAAAGTGCATTCCACCCTTATTCTTGAAGGCATAATTATTCACTTTAATCACAGGCATTTGCGCTAAAAGAATCGCATCAGATGCTAATCGAGCAGAGTTCGCCCGGTATAACATAAAATCACGATCCGTCACGTCACGCGGGAAACCATTCGTGATCATCAAATCACGGAAACCATCATTATCAAAATCCGCTAAGGATGGACACCAGCTCCACTCCGTCTCAGCAACACCAGCTAACAAACTAATCTCCTGGAAAGGTGCCGGAGAACCATCTGCTTTTTTCCCGGCATTTAATTGCAAGGAATTGCGCATATACTGGTAAGTATACCCGTGTAAATCACTGTTTTGATAAGATTGGTAGCTATTAGGCGGCGCTAATTGCTTCTTACGCTCGTTGTCCTTTGGCAACATATCCAAAGCCACGATATCCGGCCGTCCATCATTATTGATATCCGCCACGTCGTTACCCATGGCGGACAAACTAGTATGTTTGAAATACGCTTTGGCCTGATCCGTAAATGTGCCATCGTGGTTATTGATGTATAAAATATCATCCGACACGTAATCATTCGTCACATAGATATCTGGCCAGTTATCTTGGTTGATATCACAGATATTAATCCCTAAACCATAGCCTTCAATGGTAATACCAGCCTCTTTCGACACATTCGTAAACACCGGATGATTTTTCTCTTTCGACCAATCATTGCGGTACATACGATCCGTATTCGGATACGATCCATCCGTCACTTTAGGGCGGTATAAGGAAGGAACTTGATCAATTACATCTGTCAAAACATAGAGATCTAAATCTCCATCCCGATCATAATCAAAGAAAGCCGCGTGCTCGCTATGGCCATTGTCGTTAATTCCATACTCGGTAGCCATTTCTTTAAAGCTTGGTTTCCCGTCTTTAATTCCTTGGTTAACGAAAAGCATATTCTGGCGATCACGCTCTGCATTCTTCATCGTTACAGAAACATACACATCTAATAATCCGTCGCCATTAATATCGACCAAACTAACACCTGAACACCAGCGGTCTTTTGTATCTAAACCAGCAGACTTTCCTAACTCCTCAAACTTCATCTCACCCTTGTTCAAGTAAAGCGTAGCATTCGCTTGAGAGCCTGAGAAAATAACATCTAACAGCCCATCATTATTAAAATCACCCATACCCACACCGCTTCCGTTGTAGAGGTATTCATACTTCAAAATAGATAAAGAATCGTTCTCTACGATCTTATTTGAAAAATGAATACCGGTATCATCACCGGATAAAAGCTCGAAAGTTGTGGCGTTTTTACAAGAGTAAACTAGCAAGGTACTAGCTAATAATAAATAGACGTAAATAGGCTTCATAAGGCATTTTTAAACTTAAGCGAAAATAAAAAAGGTGGGATTAATATCCCACCTTTTTTAAGAAAAATTAGAACAAATTAATATCCTGCGTTTTGCTTCAATACTGAAGAACCTTGGATATCGATTTGAGCTTGTGGGATAGGTAAATACTTATCCGTAGCTTGGTAAGAAGCTCCACCAAACTTAGTTACTAAGAATTTAGACTCATACGATAAATATGCATTTAACGTAGTAACGTCTGTACCCCAACGAACTAAGTCGAAGAAACGGTGACCTTCTGTAGCTAATTCTAACATACGCTCCATACGAACTGCCTTTTGAGCAGTAGCCTTGTCAGCAAATGCTGTGTAAGGTGCGATTACATAGTTAGCCTCAGCAACTCCACCTTTCATTACGAAACCAGCAGGGTTAGCTGCACGATTACGAACTTGGTTGATGTAACCTAAAGCAGTAGTTAATGAACCAGCTTCGATTTCAGCCTCAGCAGCCATTAACAATACGTCAGCAAAACGAATGATGTTGAAGTTCATTGTTGCATAACCACGTGTCCAAGAAGAACCATCTGTTAATGTATTCTCTTGACGCTTGTAGTAAACGTATTTCTTAGGTGAGTAAGGACCTGCATACGTTTGATCACGAATCCAGTTCTTACCAGGGTGCTCGATCCAGTCTAAGTATTGGATACCACGACGACCGATAGTGTGGTCAATACGTGGATCTAATGGATCTGTATCCTCTGTAAATGCAGCAGATGAAGCGATTTTAAAGTCATTCTTCACTGCATTTGTAGCAGAGTTATAATCTGGAGCACCAGCTGTTTCAGTTAAGATAGGTAAACCGTTAACTGTACGATACGCATTCGCTAAAGAGAATGATGGCTGGAAGAATCCGCAGCAGTTACCTGGACCGTCAGAACCCGTGTTGTATGGGTAGTTCAAGTCATCGAAACCGTTCGCGTTATTTACGTTACCTGTGTTCATCGAAGATTGGATAGCGAAAATAGCTTCTTCGTTGTTATCATTCTCCGCATTGAAGATTTCAGCAAACTTAGGAACTAAACCGTATTTCTTACCATTCGTAGTTACACCGTTAGCGATAACGTCAGTAAACTTAGCTTTCGCATCAGCAAACTTTCCTTGGTACAATAACGCTTTTCCTAAATAAGCTTGAGCAGCCCATTTGTTCGCGCGACCTGCAGAAGAAGACGTAGCTGGCAAGTTTGCATAAGCAAACGCAAAGTCAGCTTCGATCTTATCCCAGAATGCTTCTGTGTTAGCTACTTTTTCGATTCCTTTTCCGTAATCTTGTGTCTCATCAACATAAGGAACAGAGTTGAATAACTTCTTCAATTCGAAGTAGAAGTGACCACGTAAGAAACGTGCCTCACCGATGATACGAGTCTTATCTGCAGCAGATAATTCTTTCGAACCATTTGCTAAGTTGATAGTCGCATTACAACGAGCAATACCCTCGTATTTTGCTTGCCATGTAGAGTTCAAGTCACCATCAGTTGGTTGAACTTCATAACGTTGCATAGGGTTGATTGACGTAAAGTCACCCGCATCCGTACCTTTGTTGTTCTCACCACCACGGATAGAACCCCATACCCAGTTATTACCTGCTGCAAGACGAGTATATCCTTTTGCAGCTAACTGAGCGTAAGCACCAATTAAGGTACCTTCTACACCTTCTTTAGAAGATAATTGCGCTTGAGCCAAAGAGGCTGTAGGCGGAACTTCTAAAAACTGGTCCTTACAAGCGAAGGTCAACGTAAGAGCTGACACACTCACTAAAGCGATTCGCTTAAAAATCTGATTATTTTTCATTTTTTTATTCATTAAATATGGCTTTCGCTAATTAAAAAGTCAAGTTGATAGATGCGTTGAATGAACGAGTCACTGGGTAGTTACCCACATCAATACCAAATCCTGTATCCGCAGCACCACCTACACCTGGATCTAAACCTTTGTATTTAGTTAGAGTGAAGATGTTGTTAGCTGATAAAGTGAACTTCGCACGCTTGATACCTAACTTAGATGTGTAGTTCTTAGGAATGTTATAACCTAAAGAGATGTTTTGAATACGAATGTAATCACCATCTTCTACATACCATGAGTTAGCAGCACCTGAAGTAGACATGTTTGAGTTTGATTCCCAAATCGGAGCAGCAGCGCTGTTTCCTAATTCTGGAGTCCATGATTGCTTCGCACGCTCACCTTTACCTGATCCTTCAAACGTTCCGAAGAAGTCTGTAAACCACTTAGATTGGTTCCAAATTTTGTTTCCAGCAGAAGCATATAAATACGTTGCGAATTCAAAATCTTTGTAAGTCAAACCTACATTGATACCACCTGTGTAAGTTGGTACTGGAGAACCTAAGAATGTACGGTCATCGGTCGTGATTTTACCATCACCGTTGATGTCAGCATAACGGAAACGACCTAAGCCTTTACCATCTTGTGCTGGAGAAGAAGCTACTTCAGCAGCTGAGTTGAAGTAACCGATCACTTGGTAACCGTAGAAAGAAGATAGAGAACGACCTACTTCCATACGTACTGGCGTGATTCCACGGAATGCACCACCTGTTAAGTTCGTGATACCTGGAGCAAATGCTACGATTTCGTTCTTCAAGAATGAGTTATTGAATGTTAATTCATATTTCAAATCTGAAGTTAAGTTACCACGGTTGATGATTTGGAAATCAATACCTTGGTTACGCATCTTAGCAACGTTTACTGAAGGTGCAGAAGCTGAGTTACCTACAACCGCTGGAAGAGGTACGTTGAATAATAGATCACGCGTATCTTTTCTCCAAACGTCTAATACGATTTCCCACTTACCGTTGTAAAGAGTTGCATCAAAACCAATGTTCATTGTTTCTGAAGTCTCCCACTTAGCAGCTGGGTTACCAATACGAGAACGGAAGTATCCTTCGTTCGCTCCTGATGATTGACCATCAATTGCATAGAATGAAGTACCACGGTTAGCCGCATATAAAGAGTACTGGTTAGCTGGGTCTACGTTATTTGAGTTACCCATTAAACCCCAACCACCACGGATTTTTAAATCAGAGATAGCAGGAAGATCTTTCATGAATTCCTCAGATGTTACTCTCCAAGCAGCAGATACTGCAGGGAAGATACCATAACGATTCTCAGAACCGAAACGAGATGATCCGTCACGACGAACAACTCCAGTTAAATAATACTTCTCATTGAAGTTATAATCTAACTTAGAGAATAAAGAGTAGAAATTAACACCTGAATACAAACCTGAGTTAACTACAGGAGATTGTACAGATGATAAAGTTACGAAATCCGTATCCATTGAGAATGGATTGATACCTGAACCAGAGATCTGACGACCAGCACCTGTGTTCAATGCTTCCATACCTACTAACGCTTTAACACCATGTTTTCTCCATTGGTATTTGTAAGCAGCTGTATTTGTGAAAGTATAAGCGAAGTTATAACCTGATCCTTCATAGAATGAGTTAGAAGCCTCTGGCTCTGAATCACCTAAGTATTTGTAGTTATAATCTTTGTATGCATAACCTGCATATTGACCACCGATTGAAGATTTGATAATTAAATCTTTGATTGGCTCATACTCAACGTATACGTTACCAAATGCAGACGCATTGTAGTTGTTATCGTTTGAGTTGTTACGTAAGATTTGACGAACTGGGTTACGTGGGTTGTTAAAACCTGCAGCCTTAGTAGATGCAAAGCTTCCGAACTCATCGTAAACTGGAATCGCAGTAGGCATACGGTAAGCAGATAAGATTACTGACTCATCAGCAGCTACACCTAAACCGTTGTTACCACCCGCTTGACCACGTACTGAACGATATGTCATTTGGATGTTTTCTCCTACACGTACTTTCTTTCCTAAATCAAATTCTGAGTTGAAACGTGCTGAATAACGCTTGAAATCATTTTGAATTAAGATACCTTGTTGCTCTTGTCCAGATAAACCTAAGTAGAAACGACCAGTTGAAGTTCCACCTTGAATACCTAATGAGTGACGCATTGTAGTACCAAAACGAGTGATTTCATCATACCAGTTAGTACCAGCTTTGTTTGTTTTGATTACGAATGTGTTCAATGGATTAGAAGCGAAAGCTGCTTGAGCAGCTGCCATATCACCAGAGTTCACACCATTTGCGCCATTGAAGTGCAAGTAAGTAGGTAACGTAGCTTGCGCTGAAGTTCCATACTGAGGGTGAGTATAACCTACTGCAGTTCCGTTAGCCGCCGCGTTATTACGGTATGCTACGTGAGTCCAGTCTGCTTGCTCCTGTGGAGTTAACATTTTAGCTACACCACCTACGTTAGGATCAGTACCACCGTACAATCCATCATAAGTAACAGTGATACCTTTGTTACGCGTACCACGCTTCGTAGTGTAAACGATTACACCATTCGCTGCACGAGCACCATAGATAGAAGCCGCTGCTGCATCTTTCAAGACAGTAGTAGACTCGATATCATCTGGAGAAAGGAAATCAGTTGTTCCTACAGGAACTCCATCAACAACATACAATGGCTCGTTACCACCAAATGCACCGAAACCACGTACACGGATGATACTGTTCGTACCTGGTTGTCCGTTAGTGATCAAAGTAACACCGGCTACACGACCTTGTAATTGTTGCTCTACGTTACCTGA
Organism: Aquirufa esocilacus; assembly: GCF_042715595.1. NCBI lineage: Bacteria > Pseudomonadati > Bacteroidota > Cytophagia > Cytophagales > Flectobacillaceae > Aquirufa > Aquirufa esocilacus. The sequence continues at coordinate 471,653 of NZ_JBBKXX010000003.1, forward strand.
AGGTGCGATTTGCAAATCCTTCGCTTTAACGATAGAAGCAGCAGCAGTTGACTCTTTCTTGTTAGTTACTGAGTAACCTGTTACGATTACCTCATCTAACTGAGAGTTATCTTCTGCTAACGTTACATTAATAGAAGATTGAGAACCTACTGTAATTGATTGAGACTTGTAACCTACAGCTGTAATGTTTAAAACAGCTGTTGCAGATTTAACAGTTACAGAGAATGCACCGTTAACATCTGTAGTAGCTCCTGTGTTTGTTCCTTTTACTAAGATACTTACACCCGGAATTCCCTGAGAATCTGTCCCAGAGACTTTACCTGTAACCTTACGGTCTTGGGCAAATGACGAAAAGCTTCCTAGCATCACTATCGCTAGCAAAAGAAAGCTTCGTAGACTTTGGTAAAAATTGTTTTTCATAATAAAGATTAAGTTAGTTTTTAAATTAAATTTTGGGTTTCATGTGTTAAAGTTCGATAGGCCTCCTTTCTGATAATGGTTGATAATTCATTTTAAACTTTTAAATAGGTTTATTCGTCAAACAAATTCTTTAAATAGTACAACATAGAGCAGATAACGATTCGGAAATAGAATACCTTTCATAACTATGCTACACTATTACATACTGTCAAATATGTCCAATTCTTACAACCTGCACAAGTTTTCGCAAGATATTTTTTCATTTTTTTTATTTTAAATAGAAGTATTCTCTTAATAGGCTCTCAGGAGGCCTATTTGATCAGTTGAATACAATACAGAAGACGTCTTTGGTCGGCAGAATTGCGGTTTTTGTCGTGATTTTACCTTGTCTTAATCACCTGATAACAGAGAGGTAATCTGAATAAATGAAAGAAGTAGTCACCTTAGATAATTACAAAAAACACAAAGAAGAGATTTTTGCTTATTTTTGGACTATGTCTACTTTTGACCCTAAATCTATCCTACCTACCCTACCCGAAGATCCAGGGGTGTACCGCTACTTTGATGAAAGCGGAACCATCATATATATCGGAAAGGCCAAGAATTTAAAAAACAGGGTTAGTTCTTATTTCACGAATACAAAAGGTAAGGATAACAAGACGAGGCGACTGGTTTCACAGATTCGCAAGCTAGAGTTCACGATTGTTCACTCGGAGTTTGATGCCTTGCTTTTAGAGAATACGCTCATCAAGCAGTTTCAGCCGAAGTATAACATCCTATTAAGGGACGATAAGACCTACCCGTTTATTTGCTTGACTAGGGAGCGTTTTCCTCGCTTAATTACAGAAAGGAGAATTAATCATTCCTTGGGAACGTTTTTTGGACCTTATGCGAATCCGAAATTAATGAATGCCCTGCTTGAGATGTTGCACCAGCTGTATCCACTGCGGACTTGTGCACTTAATTTAAAAGAGGCGAACGTAGAAGCGGCGAAATACAAGGTTTGTTTAGAATACCATATAGGGAATTGCAAAGGGCCTTGTGAGGGTTTAGAGCAGGAAGCTCGGTATATGGAGTACATTGATCAGGTGTCGCAGATTTTGAAAGGCAATTACCAGAAAGCAAAGACTTTTTTTATTGGCCAAATGCAGGATGCCTCCACCCGCCTCGCTTTTGAACAGGCGCAGGAGTGGAAAGAAAAGTGGCAGCTATTGGAAAACTTCCAGGCAAAGTCGACTGTTGTAAATCCGTCTATTCACGATGTGGATGTGTTTTCAATTGTGTCAGACGAGTCTTTGGCCTATATTAATTTCATGAAAGTCATTAACGGGACGATTTTACAGTCGCAGACCTGGGAAGTAAAAAAGAAATTAGAAGAGGACGAAGCGGAGTTGTTGACCATGTTAATTTGGGAGAAGCGCGATCAGTTTCAGAGTAAGGCCAAAGAAATTATTACCAACATCCCCATGTCGATCGAATTCGAGGGCGCGAAAAATACGCTGCCGAGTCAAGGCGACAAGCGGAAGCTCTTGGATATGTCTTTGAAGAACGTCTTGTACTTTAGAAAAGAGAAGGCGGATCGCAAGGCGGCGGAAGAAAGTGGTGGCGATCGCAAGATGCGCGTGATGATTAAGTTGAAAAACGATTTGCGCCTGAACGACTTGCCTAAACACATTGAATGTTTCGATAACTCGAACTTGCAAGGCACAAATCCGGTTTCTGCGATGGTGTGTTTCAAGAATTCGCTACCGTCTAAAAAGGATTACCGCACGTTCACGCCAAAAACGGTCGAGGGTCCAGATGATTTTGCCACCATGTACGAGGTGATTACCCGTCGATATACACGACTTTTAGAAGAAGAAGCTGAATTGCCTGATTTGATTATTGTCGATGGAGGAAAGGGGCAGTTAAGTTCTGCTTGCGATGCTTTGAAAGCGATCGGGTTGTACGGTCAAATCCCTATTATCGGCATCGCGAAGCGTTTAGAGGAGATTTATTTCCCAGAGGATAGCTTGCCATTATATATAGATAAGAAATCGGAGTCACTGAAACTGATTCAGCAGTTGCGGGATGAGGCCCACCGATTTGGGATTACGGCGCACAGAAATAAGCGGAGCAAGAATTTTATTGTATCGCAGTTAGAAACGATGGACGGAATCGGGAAGTTGACGGCGACTAAGTTGTTGAAAGCTTTTGGGACGGTGGCGCAGCTGAAGGAAGCGTCGGAAGAGGATTTGGCCAAAGTACTGGGCAAAATGAAAGCCCTCAAATTCAAAAAGCAATTAGAAAACCTCTAGTATTCTGATTTGAACTGATCCACCTCGATCGCGCGGAAGTTTCGATACACTTGCAATACAATCGCTAAGGCAATCGCCATCTCGCAAACACCCACGACTAAGACGAATATACTCAGATATAAGCCTTGCAAGGATGGATCATTTTTCGAAAAGGCGACCAAGTTCAAATTTGCCGCATTCAAAATCAATTCGATTCCCATTAAAACGAAAATCGTATTCTTCTTCACTAGTAAAATCGATAATCCCGTCGCAAACAGAAACGCAGATACCCACAAGAAATAGATTACCGGAATATCAGTCATGGCTTTTCGCGACAAAGGTGGCACCTATTAAGGCAATTAATAAAAATACACCAGCTAATTCGAACGGAAAGGCATATTCAGTCAATAAGCCTAGACCTACTTCTTTCAATTTAGAATCGCCGGTCACCGGCAAATTATTGATCCAAGGTCCTTTTGTGAATAACCAAAAAAGGCCTAAGAAAAAGGATAATCCAATCGAAAAAGGCAACAATCGACTCGATTCCCGCGTCATCAAGTGATTCTTCCCGGTGGCTGAGTCTGTTTGATTTGTTAACATGATCCCAAATAAGATCAAGATTAACACCCCTCCCACATACACTAATAAGTGAGCTACCGCTAAGACGTCCGCATAAGCTAAGACATATAATCCGGCTAAACCAAGCATCGTTAAGAACATGGCCAAAGCCGCGTGCAACAAATTCTTCGTCCACAACATCGACAGCGCGCTTCCGCACGTCAATAGGGCTAACACCAAGAAAGCGAGAACTAAGGGACTCATTCTGCGTCAGGTTTAGGTTTCGGTTTGAAACTAGGCTTGAAGGCGGGTTTGAAAGCTGGTTTAGGTTTAGCTGGTACTTCGTCCGTGTTTGTTTGCTCGGTTTCGGTCTGAGCGGGTGCGGCCTGCATAGGTGCGGCCGGCTGCGGTGCGGCCTGCATAGGTGCGGCCATTTTCGCTGCCTCTTTTGCAGCTTCCTTCTCTGCCACGAATTGCTCGTAAAGAACGCGCTTTTCAGCCGCTTGTTCTGGCGTCAAGTTCGCAAATTCAAAGTTATGTTCCTTTACATCGAAGACGGAGAAATCGTATTCCGAAGTCATCGTCAAACATTCCGTAGGACAAACCGTAGTACAAAGGCCGCAGAAGCAACATTTGGACATATCAATATCGAATTTGGCGGCGTATAAACGAATAGGTGAACCGTCAGAAGCGGTTCCCACTAAACCCGTCGCTTTGATGGGGTCGATTTCAATACAATCCACCGGACAGACTTTCACACATTTATCACAGACGATGCAATCGTCCATTTCATTATGTAATTGGTAGCGTCCGTTAACGGGAGTAGGTATTTGTTGCTGGGGATATTGTAAAGTCACAATACCAGCCTTTTGATTAAAATAATCAGGATCTTGGACATTTTGGATGCTGCGCTGGTTCCGTGCAGCCCAAGCATGTTTCCACGTCAAAGCCATCCCCTTGCGCGTACTCTGAATTCCGTCCCAGATGGATTTAAAATATGCGTTCATCTTAAAAATAGATCGCTGGATAGGTTGAAGGATCTGATTCCCTCATAATTTCATAAACAGCATCCACGATATTTTCCGTGTTCGGTTTTGAGAAATAATCTCCATCCGAACTATAGGCCGGTCGGTGAGCCGTTGCTGCGATACAAACCGCCGGACTTTCTAACCAGGTAAAGGCTCCTTGCCTATCTACCACCTCTTGCATCATATAGGCGGATGCTCCACCTGGCATGTCCTCATCCGCGAAGATGACCCGGTGGGTCTTTTGAATGGAGGCTAGAATGCTGTGGTGTCTATCAAAAGGCAATAAAGTTTGAGCATCAATCACTTCCACCGAGATTCCTAATCCCGCCAAAGTCTCCGCCGCTTCCATCACGATGCGACACATTGAACCATACGTTACGACGGTAATATCGGTCCCCTCCCGCAATATTTCAGGGATACCAAGTGGCACCTCGATTTCAGTTAAATTCGACGGCATCGGTTCTTTCAAGCGGTAGCCGTTCAAACATTCGATCACAATGCCAGGATCATCCCCTTTTAACAAGGTACGGTACATACCAGCCGCTTGTGTCATATTCCGAGGAACACAGAAATGCACGCCACGCAATCCGTTAATTAAAACGGCCATAGGACTACCTGAATGCCAAATACCTTCTAAACGATGACCTCTGGTACGAAGAATCATCGGAGCCTTTTGACCTCCAGCTGTTCTATAATGCAAACAAGCCCAATCATCCGATAAAATAGGGAATGGGTAAAAAATGTAATCTAAATATTGGATCTCTACAATAGGCCTCAAACCACGCATGGCAGCTCCAATTCCTTGGCCCACAATGCTGACTTCTCGAATACCCGTATCCGTCACTTTTAATGGACCATAAATATCCTGTAATCCAGCCAAAGTTTGGTTCACATCCCCTATTTTCCCTACGTCTTCTCCCAGGATAAATACGCGCGGATCTTGCAAGAACTGCGAAAATGCCTTGTTTAGAATCTCTCTTCCATCCACTAAGGCCGGATCTTTATCGTACGTTGGCTTAACCCCTTCGATCAACAAGGGAGACTCATCTGACTCACTCATTTGATGTGAGCTGAAACGTCTTCTGTTTAATTTTTCGAGGTCATCAAGCCATTTGCGTAACAACTTAACTGCAGGACCTTGGTAGAATCGAAAAGCGCGCAAAGTCTTCCGACCCGCCCGCACTAAATCACTGAAAATAGGATAAGGCAGGGCGTTTAATTCATCTATAATTGGCTGTAATAAACTTGGCTCGTTAGTGGACTCTAAGAGGTTCTTTGCGATACGCAAAAACCCTTTTTTATCCACATCTACTGAGGCCATATAGGCCGCAAAGGCTTCTTTTTGATATTTACGCGCTAAAACAACCGCCTCCTCATCAATGACTTTCAATTGCTCTTCAGAGGCAATATTTTCAGCTAAAACCCATTGACGGAACAACACATTGCAATCCGCCTCTAACTCCCAAGCTAGACGCTCAGCAGACTTGTAACGCTCATGTGATCCGGAGGCTGAGTGTCCTTGTGGTTGCGTACATTCTACCACGTGAACAAGGCAAGGAACAAAGTCCTTACGTGCTAGATCTGCCGCCTTTTGGTAGGCCGCAACTAAGCCTGGATAATCCCACGCTTTCACTTGTATAATTTCAAGTCCTTTTTCCTGCTCGTTGCGCTGATAACCTGCTAGAGCTTTCGAAATGGATGATTTTGTCGTTTGAAATTCAATCGGCACCGAGATACCATAACCATCATCCCAAACTGAAAAGACGATAGGAATTTGTAATACGCCTGCCGCATTAATACACTCTAAAAACATCCCCTCAGAGGTGGACGCGTCGCCAATAGTAGTGAAACAAACCTCTTGGCCTTGTTTGGAAAAAAGTGCCTCATGATCTTTTAAATCAGCCCTTTCACGGTACATTTTAGAGGCATAGGCGATGCCCAAAGCACGCGGAATTTGGCCCGCTGTGGACGAAATTCCGGCCACGGTATTGTATCGAGAGGTCTGATCTAACCATTTGCCCTCTTCATCTAACCAACGGGTGGCGTGGTGATTATTCATCTGACGTCCCCCAGAATGTGGGTCAAACTGGATGTCTGGATGACCATATAACTGGGCAAAATACTGTGGCCAGGTTAAATCTCCGATGGCTGCGCCGATGGTCTGATCTCTGTAATAACCCGAAATGTAATCCCCAGGACGCATGGAGCGCGCTAAAGCAATTTGGCATAATTCTTTTCCATCCCCATAAATACCAAACTTCGCCCGGCCAGAAAACACCTCTTTACGCACCAAAAGACTACAAGCACGGCTAATAGCAGCCAGGCGGTAGTCTTCGAGCACTGCAGCAGGATCGAAGGAAAGTGGAGGGTTAGAAAAAGTAAATGAATTCAAATGCTTGGTCTTAATAAACACGTAAAAATACAACAAAATCCTCGGCCTCCAAACAGAATCCGGACAAGAAACTTGCCGAAATCTTTTATTGTTTATAGATTTGAATCGTATATAAAACCAATGAAATTAGATATGAAAAAATTAATCGCCCTATTTGCGCTTGTTTTAGGCTTTGCTTTCACTTCCAACGCGCAAGGTGCTTTAAAATTCAAACAAGAAAAGCACGATTTTGGAACGATCACTGAAGGAACAGTGGCAACCTATAGCTTCGAATTCACGAACACAGGAAAAACGCCTGTCGTTATTTCTAACGTTCAGCCATCTTGCGGATGTACTACTCCAGATTGGACAAGAGAGCCAGTTATGCCAGGTAAAACAGGTAAAGTAACGGCTTCCTATAATTCAGCTGGTCGCCCAGGAAACTTCAACAAAACGGTTACGGTTATCAACAACGGCCAAGTTTCTCAAATCGTTTTAGCGATTCAAGGAAGTGTTGCTGCGAAGAAATAATCTTCCCCTCTTTTAGTAAAAAAGCTCCCTGTTCATCGCAGAGAGCTTTTTTATTTAGTCGTGGTTCTTAAGACTTTCTGTTTCACGCAGCCCATTAATCCAGCCTGCAATTTTCAGCACATCCGCCTTGGGCACGTGACTCATCGGTGCCATTTCGGTAGCGAAGTCCGGCCAGTTTTGCGGGTTAGGCTTATATACTAACTCTAAAATCTTCTGATTTGAATAATTACGCTTAGCGATTTCCGTAAAGGCAGGGCCTATTAATTTACTGTCTTTCGCATGGCAAGCAGAGCACGTATGTTTCTTCAATAGACCCGCAATCCCTAATTCATAGCCCATTGAGTTTTTAACGGTGCGGGCTGTCACAATCACTTTGATTTCCGCTTCAGGTGCCGCCGCCACTAAAGTTGGCCCCGCCGGAATCTCATTCAAGGTATAATATGCCGTTTCGTGTAATAAAGGCTCCCCTTTATCATTCAACACCCCTTTCAGCGTAAATTCATGAATGTAGAAGCGGCGAATTCCATCAATGGAAATGCGTACTTTCTTGCGATCTGCTGACACTTCCACCCCTTTGATTTTCAAGTCTTTTAATTCGATAATCGGGCTACCATATTGGTGTTGATATTTGTATATATACGACCGAATCGCATAAGAAGCGGCTTTCTTCACGGAATTCACATCCACTGGCTGTGTAAAGCTAAACTCAAAACCATCTGACTTCGCTTTGATCATATCGATTTCGAATGGCATATTTCCATTCCAAAACAATCGTTGCAAACCGAAATCATCTTTCCCAGTACTTCCCCAGCCACGAGAGGTCATACCTACGAACATGCTACCATCCAAGCCAAAACGTTCGCGCAAAATACCCGACTGGAATCCCTCGCGGTAGTTGATGGCAAAACCTTGGTACACCCCATTCACTTTCTCCAGCCCCATACGCATTACCTTGGATTGCCCTTGGTCTGCCACGAAATACTGGCCGGGAAATGGGCTAAACTTACCTTTTGTGGTGTCTTGCAATATGTCTGAGGTAGAAATCCCCATAATGGCGTGAGGGAACCAAACCGCCGGTAGTTTAATTTTTGGGTTTTTCTTCGCCGCCTCAAACATAGGTGAACCATTATCTTGAATCTCTTCAAGGCTAAGTTTCAAGGGACTATTCGGTTCTTTCGCCCATTTAAGACCGCCTGGATTTCCAGCAAATTCACCCTTTGCTAAGTGCGTGACACGACCAGAACCGACCCAGTCTCCCTGGTTTTCGCCGTAGAACAAGTCTCCCTCCTCGTTAAAACTGTAACCCGCTGGAGAACGCAATCCACCGGCAAAAGGCTCTAATTTGCCGCCTGGGGTGATTTTTACGAACCAGCCGCGCCATTTGGCAAACTTACCCTCACCAAAACCTACCCACGCTAAATTCAAACTCACCCACATATCTCCGTTCTTATCAATCACAGGGCCATAGGTGTATTCGTGGTAGTTTCCAGACAAATCAAACTGATAGATCGGCTCATATAAATCCGCCACACCATCTCGATCCGTATCAGAAATCTTTGTTAACTCGCCGCGTTGCGAGCAATAAAATGCGCCATCCTTGTAAGCCAAGCCTAACACCTCGTGCAATCCGCTCGCGAAACGACGGTAATAGGTTTGGTGACTTGTTTTTTGGTAGGGATTTTCCACAATCCAAATCTCCCCTCTCCGCGTACTGACCGCCAAACGGCCATCCGGCATCGTTGCCAAGCCGCCCACCTCTAGATAGATCTCTTTGGGGATCGGAAGTGTCTTAATTTCGTAATAATCCTGCTCCTTTTTAGGAGCCAGTTTTGTTTGCGCAAACGCCCCTAGGGCTACTGCAAACAATAAAACAAAGGCTGTATATTTTTTCATCGTTACCAAATCAAATCATAAGTGAATTGTGCTCCAGTAAAAGGCACACGAATCTCTTGCGCGCCGGAAGCTATTTTCAATAATTCAGCGGTGGCACCTTTCCATTCGATAAAGTTGCCAGGCTGTGAAGCCAAGCCATTTTGTAAAATCGACAAGTGATGTCCAGTGGCTAAAACGGCCTCCACATCCGTCATTTGTGGACTTGCTCCTATTAAAGTCAGTGTACGTTTCAAACCATTTCCTGCTGGCTGAATGCGATCTTCCACCCGCAACTTCGCCGCCGGCCACTCGTACATAAATACGGGACGACCTGCCTCTAATCGATAGCCTTTATACACTAATTCTGTTGAATCAGGTTGAGCTTGATGGGATAATACTAAAGGATATTTACCGTCTTGAACGACCGTTAAACCTAAAGGTTCAGAAGTTTGAGGTTCCCCACGATTGTCCCACATCTGTGTAGCATCTAAGAATTTACCTCGCCAAATCTGTAGAATCGCGCCTTGCTTCAAATCGTAAGAATAATGTAACCCAGCTGGATCACCTACGTGAATGACATGCGTTTTTTTCTTTCCTCTATGAAAGGCAAAGGAACGCTGCAAAACTGGTTCCGCATTCGCTTTCACCTCGATTAATCCGACAGCATCCGGATCCAGTAAAGAAGTTCTTTCATGCAATGAAACTAAACGCGCACCAATACGCTTCACATGTAACCCTAAAGCTTTAGGTCCCCAAGGGAAATCTTTAATATGAATAATCTCGAGTACATGTTTTCCTGCTTTCAAAAAGGTGGACGCTGGCACCATTTCATTAAACCAATGTGCCCCTTGATTTAGCACCTTCCCGTCAATTTTCAGTTCTCCAGAACCAGTCCAATAGGTTTGAAATTCGTAGGTATCTTCCTCAGGAATCGTTAATTCAGCTTTGTAATGAATTAAATAATCATTGTTCACCGGAATAACGCGGTAGGTCAAAGCTGGCAACTTACCGGATGACGCGGGCTTGGTAGTCGGGATAATTGGGTCTGTAAATTTGCCTGTATAATAGTCATAAGAAACCTCACCTAAAGAGGCTGTAGGCTTTTCATAGGTCTCAAAACGCAAGTTTCTGAACGCTACAGGTCCGTGGTCACCTTGAATTAGAATAGGGCCAAAAGGCGCTTCCTTATCAAAAATCGCTCCGCGAGTCATCCCTGACACCTCGATGTTTTCTTGAACCACTAAACCATTTAAAATAACCTTTTTAAAGATCGCATTTGCTATTTTTTTACCATTCGCATCGAAGCGAGGGGCTTGAAAATCGATTTCCAAAGTCTGCCATAAGCCGGGAGCTTTACTCGCATTTTGGCGTGGCGCATAACCCTCGTAACCTTCTTTTCCTTTTCCGCGTGAATCATCCCAACGTTCGTAAATACCTCCGCAGTCATCATATTTCACGGTTTTCTTTCCCCATGAATCATACAATTGCACCTCGTATCGACCTTGCAAATAAATACCTGAATTCATTCCTTTAGGCAACATAAAATCAACTAACAGGCGAATATCTCCGTGCTGCATAAGCGACTTCAAATCATCTGCCCGGTGGTACTTGCCACTTCTAAGCGTATTTACGAGGATGCCCTTGCCGGGACTTACTTGCAAAAGCGTATCGGAATACTTCGCAAAAACAGCTTGTTCAATGGTCCAGTTCTTACTGGGCTGATCAAAAGCCGACAAGTCATTGAGGGGAATTACTTGCTGTGCCCAACCTAAAAAGGGGCTGGCGAGCAGCATAGAAAAGAGGAATTTCTTCATGGTTTAATGTAGGTTTATTCAAATTTACCGAAAATCATTTGGCCTTTTCATCGGCACATTCAGGACAGTGGTAGAAATTTTGATGGAAATATAAGGAAGATTCTCTTAATTTGACTTCGCTGAATATAAAAAGCAAAATAAAACCCGATGATACACAAGACGTTTAAAATCAGGAACCTGTTATTGCACCTGTTTTTTTGGGCTTTTCTGATTGCACTTCCCATCCTCTTGGGGCCAAACACGAATTCCAGCAGTGCAGAAGAAATTCGTCGATCTTATTTTTGGATCTTTTATATGACCAGCTTTACAATCATCAATATTCCCTTTTTCTATTTAAATACCGAAATCCTACTTCCTAAGTTATTGAGAGCCAAAGGAGTAATCATATACTTATTAACCCTTATCGGCGCCATTGTTTTCATGCTATGGATTCATGAGGAATTGTTTCGCTGGGCTTATTCTAATTTCTTTCCCGGAAATCATTCGGGTGGCGGCGCTAGACGAGGTGCTTTGATGCGAATGATCTTTCAATTGTTATTTTATGCAGCCATTGGCACTTCGTATCGCTTGATTTCTGACCGTATGAAAGAGGATGAGCAGGTCAAAGAACAGGAGAATGAACGTTTGAAATCTGAGCTCTCCTTTTTACGCTCACAGATCAGCCCGCATTTTATGTTCAATGTTTTAAATAGCGTCGTTTCTTTGTCTCGCAGGAAGCCAGAAATGGTGGAGCAGGTGGTGGTGAAGTTGTCGGAATTAATGCGCTATATGATATATGAAACGAATGATTCGATCGTTCCTATTAGCAAGGAATTGGTGTATTTAGAAAGTTATATTGACTTACAAAAGATTCGTTTTGGGGATGACATTCACATTGATTTCAAGCATGAATTAGGGCCAATATCAAGCCATATAGAGCCTATGTTATTGATCCCATTTGTGGAAAATGCGTTTAAGCATGGGGTGGGGTTCATCGAAAATCCGACCATCGAGATTGAATTAAAGGATAGCGCAACAGAACTCTATTTTAAAGTAGCCAATAAAAAGGGGGCATCGATAAACGAAATAAAAGACGAAAGTTCTGGAATCGGATTAGCGAACGTTAAACGCCGTTTGGAATTATTATATCCCACAAATCATCGCTTAGAAGTCCTTGATTCCGGATCAGACTTTACCATTTCCCTCACCATTCAACACGTATAACATGTCAGAAGAAAATCTAGTGGAAATCCCGGGTACGATTTTGAAGTGCTTGGCGGTAGATGATGAGAGTTTAGCTTTGGACTTAGTGGAAGATAATATCTCCAAAGTTCCCTTTTTGCAACTCGTGAAGCGTTGCCGAAACGCGATGGAGGCCGTGGAATACTTAGAGAATAATCCAGTGGATTTGTTATTTCTGGACATACAAATGCCCGGAATGACAGGCTTGCAATTTTTAGAAAGCCTAACAACAAAACCCATGGTCATTTTCGTGACCGCCTACCAACAATATGCACTAGATGGCTTCAATTTAGATGTCATCGACTATGTACTAAAACCGATCAATTTTGAGCGTTTTTTAAAGGCCAGCCACAAGGCTCTAGACTATCACAAGAGCAAGCTAGTGCTAAATAAACCGGCAGAAGCTCCTAAATTAGAGTTCATTTTTATTCATGCGGATTACTCGTTGATGAAGATTATCCTCGAAGACATTCTCTACATCGAGGGCTTAAAAGATTACATTAAAATCCACCTAAGAACCCAAAAATTCCCGGTAGTTTGTCGCATGACGATGAAATCCATCGAGGAAAAATTACCGTCCAACGATTTTATTCGAGTGCACAAATCGTTCATCGTTTCACTCAGCAAGATGGAGTCTATTCGTAGTCAAAAAATCAAAATAGGCGAGAACCACATTCCGATCAGCGAAAGTTATTCTGAGCATTTTTACCAAATCATCGGCTATCAAAAGCAATAAATTGTAACTTTGAGAATTGACCGAACATTCACGCATGTCCATTCTTAAAAAATTAGCTGGCGAAACCCTTTCCTATGGATTCAGTACGATCCTAGGGCGCTCTCTGAATTTTTTATTGGTTTTCATCCACACGGCTGCCTTTATGCCGGCTGCCTTAGGCGTTAATGTCAAACTCTATGGCTACGTAGCCATCGCTAATATCATCTACACGTACGGAATGGAAACGGCTTATTTCCGCTATGCGAAAGAGGCGCCAGAACGCTACTATAATATCATTTTAACGGCCATCATCCTGACATCAGGCGTATTTACCATCGGATTATTCGTCTTTGCAGACCCTTTGATGGCACAACTTGGATACGAGGGTAAAGGACAATTTATGCGCTGGCTTGCCTTGATTTTAGCCATCGATGCGGTGACTGCGATTCCTTTCGCGCGTTTAAGACTGGAACGTAAAATTCAATTATTTGTCAAGGCAAAAATCGTTTCCATCCTAATTAATGTAGGGTTGAATCTCTTCTTTTTAGCGCTTTTAAAACCAATGCACGAAGGTCATTGGGGACCGGCTTTTTTACAGAATCTCTATTTCCCGAGTATTGGAGCCGGCTACATTTTCCTAGCTAATTTGCTCGCAAACGCTAGTCTCTTTTATTGGCTACGCTCCTCTTTTACGGATTTCAAATGGACATGGGATGGCGCGGAAATGAAAAAATTGTGGGTCTACTCCTACCCCATCATGTTCATGAGTCTAGCGGCGATGTTTAACTTGATGTTTGACCGTTTATTGCTGGAGGAGTTTTTGCCCGAGGGATTTTATCCTGGGAGAAGTTCGGAAGACGCCTTAGGCATTTATGGTAATTGCTACAAGCTTTCGGTGTTCATGAGTTTAGCGATTCAGGCTTTTAAGTATGCTGCGGAACCTTTCTTTTTAGGTTCGAAGTCTGCCGAAAATTCGCAATCGAATTTAGCGCTAGTGAGCCATTGGTTTGTCATTGTTTGCTTGGTTTTATGGGTGGGCGTGAGTTCGAATTTGTTCTGGATTCAAGGATTATTTTTGCGTCAATCCATCTATTGGGAAGGCATTGGGGTGGTGCCTGTTTTATTACTTGCTAACTTATTTTTAGGAGTGTATTATACACAATCGGTTTGGTTTAAAAAGACGAACAAAACCTACATGGGTACGGTGATTACAGTGACTGGATTGGCTGTTACTTTAGTGGGCAACGTCCTCTTCATTCCGATTTATGGCTATATGGCCTGCGCGTATTCGTTCTTGACATCAGCGATCGTGATGACTTTGTTGTGTTATGTAGGGGGCCAAAAATTCGATCCCGCACCCTACCGCTGGATGGCCGCGATCATATACATTAGTTTAGGGATTCTAGCTATTGAATCCGGATCCTTATTATCACGAATAGAAATTCCCCTTTTTATTAGCCAGAACATCGGATTTATTTGTATTTTGGCCTACATATTGATCAAAGAATTTTCCTGGAAAAACGGAAAACCAAGCTTAGCCCTGAAATGAAAAGTGAACTGAATACGCAATACCTAAATCTCCAGCTGAAGATCGGCGGGATGATGGATCGCTTGAAATCAAACCAGGGAACTATTACAGAAAAACAGGCTCAGATTGAAGATCTACAACAAAAGCTAACGGAAAAATCGGAGGAGCTCGCCAAAGCCAAAAGGCGGTTAAAAGAATTGGAAAAAAACTTTAAAAAATCAGATAATTTCGCTAAAATTGTAGCTAGTACAGATAACACAGCAGTTCCCACCGCTGAGTTGAAACAAAAGTTAGAAGAATATATTACAAAAATAGATCATTGCATTGACCAATTACGCAATCCATGAATCCTAAAATCCCTTGTAATCTACTGGTAGGCATACAAAGTATCGCCTTAAAAGTTAGTCCGAGCGAGGAATCATGCGTACGAAATGCAGCATCATTAGTGAACAAGCTTGTTCGTTATTACGAAAAGCAAACAAATAGTTCAGATCCCGCAGCCGTGATGGCGATGGTGGCACTCGATTTAGCCATGTGTGGTTTGAAATTTGACGCAGAACACAATTCACTCCAAAGCGATATTTTGGAAAAAAATGAAAAATTGTTGGCGCTAGCGGCTGAGTTCACAGTATAATTTTCCTTTTATTTCGATTTTTCCGGGGACTAATGTATAAACACACATTCGTTCTATATGTCCACTATATTAACTTTTATTCTCCCTCTTATCGCTGCGGCCGGAGGGTTATTTGCCGGAAAAGTATTCTACTCGAAAGTAAATAAAAACATCGAAGGGGATGCGCAACGCAAAGCGGAAGACATCCTAAAAAATGCAGAACTCTCTGCAGAAAACATCAAAAAAGACCGTATGCTTGAAGCGAAGGAAAACTTCCTACGTCTACGGGCTGAATTCGAAGAAGAGTCTCAAAACAAAAAGGGAATTCTTTTAGAGAACGAACAAAAACTACGCGAAAAAGAGCGCGTATTAGCGCAACAAGCGGAGCAACAACGCACGGCAGAACAAGAACTACATTCAGCTAAACAAAGTGTTCAAGCGAAGGAAGAAAACTTCCGTAAGAAGCTAGAAGAGGTGGAGAAGAAACGCGAGGAAGCAGAAGCGATGCTTGCCAATCAAATCAGCCAATTAGAGAAAATTGCAGGTCTTTCTGCGGATGAAGCACGCCAACAGATTATGGATGCGTTAAAGGCTGAGGCAGAATCGAAAGCAAGTTCACTTGTGAAACAAGCCATCGAAGAAGCGAAGTTAACGGCTACGAAAGAAGCGAAGAAAGTCGTGATCGAAACGATTCAACGTACGGCGGCTGAAAATGCGATCGAAAACTGCGTTTCTGTATTCAACATCGAATCAGACGATATCAAAGGTAAAATCATCGGTCGTGAAGGCCGTAACATTCGTGCGCTAGAAGCGGCGACAGGTGTGGAATTCATCGTGGATGATACGCCGGAGGCGATTATCATTTCAGGTTTCGATCCAGTTCGTCGTGAGATTGCTCGTTTATCCTTACACCGTTTGGTACAGGATGGCCGTATTCACCCAGCTCGTATCGAAGAGGTGGTGAACAAGACGCGTAAGAACATTGACGATGAGATCATCGAAATAGGTGAGAAGACGGTAATTGACTTAGGTATTCACGGCTTACACCCTGAATTAATTAAGATGGTGGGACGTATGCGTTTCCGTTCTTCTTATGGCCAAAACTTGTTACAACACTCGCGCGAAGTCGCGAAGCTTTGTGCAACAATGGCAGCTGAATTAGGATTGAATGCGAAGCTAGCGAAACGTGCAGGTCTATTGCATGATATTGGTAAAGTTTGGCATGAAGAACCAGAACTTCCTCACGCATTGCTAGGAATGGAACTGGCTCAGAAATACAAAGAGCATCCTGAAGTATGTAATGCGATCGGAGCTCACCACGATGAATGCGAGATGACTTCCATGATCTCTCCTATCATTCAGGTATGTGATGCGATCTCTGGTTCACGTCCAGGTGCACGTCGCGAGATGATGGAGTCGTACATGAAGCGTCTTCGTGATTTAGAAACATTGGCTACTTCATTCGATGGTGTTCAGAAATGCTATGCTATCCAAGCGGGTCGCGAGTTACGTATCATGGTCGATTCAGAGAATGTAAGCGATGAAAAAGCATCCAACTTATCATTCGACATTTCACAGAAAATCGAGAAAGAGATGCAGTATCCTGGTCAAATCAAAGTAACGGTGATTCGCGAAATGCGCGCCGTGAACTTTGCAAAATAGGATCGAAATCGAGTATATTTATGGCGCCACCCTGCGGGTGGCGCCATTTTTTTTACACTTCTATGCTAGAAATAAAATCCCCCCAAACCGACTCGGACTGGAAAGCCTACTACGCCTTGCGTTTTACCGTATTAAGAGAGCCTTGGAACCAACCGCTGGGCTCAGAAATACTTGCTGATGAAAACCAGGCTATGCATGCGATTGCGCTTGAAGACACAAAGGTTTTAGGCGTAGCTCGCATGCACGAATCGGCTGAAAAACAAGGTCAAGTACGCTGTGTAGCAATCGCAACCGCCGTTCAGGGAAAGGGAATTGGAAAAGCCATCATGGCTTACTTAGAAGAGAAAGCAATTGAAAAAGGCTGGACTGAAATAGTCTTAGAGGCGAGAGAAAATGCCGTGCCGTTTTATGAAGCGATTGGCTACACAATTGTTGCCGAATCGTATTTATTGTTTGGAGAGATCCAACATTACCGGATGCAGAAAAGCCTATAAAAAAAGCGCTACCTCTTTCGAAATAGCGCTTCATTTATGTTTGTAAAAACTAGTGCTTGTGCTCTAGGCCTTGTGCACTTGGAATCTGGTTGAATTCAATACCTGATTTACGTGCATCTTTGAACGCTTCCTTCGGCTTGATGCTCAAGATTTGGAATAATTCCGCATCTGATTTCGTATCCGGATTAGGCGTCGTCAATAAGACATCACCAGAGAAGATCGAATTTGCACCTGCCATAAAGCAGAAAGCCTGGCCTTCGTAGTTTAATTCTAAACGCCCCGCTGATAAACGAACCGCTGACTTGGGCATCATGATTCTAGCAGTGGCGATAACGCGCACTAGATCCCAAACAGAGGCTGTCTTTTGATTCTCAAAAGGTGTTCCTTCTACTGGAACTAGATTATTCACTGGAACAGATTCAGGGTGCTCTGGCAAATTAGCCAACGTCAAAAGCATTCCAATGCGATCTCCCGCACTTTCACCCATTCCGATGATTCCGCCTGAACAAACAGATAATTTTGCTTTACGTACGTTCCCTAGCGTCTCTAAGCGATCATCGTAGGTACGTGTTGAGATGACATCGTCATAGTATTCTTCACTCGTATCGATGTTGTGGTTGTAGGCATAAAGACCCGCCTCCTTTAATTTCTGCGCTTGCTCTTCAGATAACATGCCTAAAGTACAGCAAACTTCCATGCCTAAGGAATTTACGCCTTTCACCATATCTAGTACACGGTCAAAATCCTTGTTATCACGCACCTCGCGCCAAGCCGCTCCCATACAGAATCGAGAACTACCACTATCTTTCGCGCGGTTTGCTGCTTGAATAACTTCCTCGTAAGGAAGTAATTTTTGCACCTTCACATTTGTGTGGTAACGAGCTGCCTGCGAGCAATAAGAACAATCCTCTGGACAACCACCTGTTTTGATGGAAAGTAAAGTAGAGATTTGGACCTCATTCGGGTCAAAATTCTCGCGGTGCACTGTCGCCGCTTGATAGACCAAATCCAAAAAGGGTTGGTTGTATATTTTTTCTACCTCTTCTCGAGTCCAATTATTACGTACCATATAAGCTTTATTTCTATTCAAATTCCATTAAATAAGGCATCATTGCTAAGAAGCCCTCTCTCTTTTTCCAACGGTTCACCTCCAATACAGACGATGCCCAAGGAATATTTTTGGCTAATAAACGCTCTGAAAGCGATGTTTCAGACGTCGCTGAATTCAACAACTCGTCCACGAAAGATTTCGCCTTCGGATAAACCGAAACCTTGTAAGTACCCGGCTTTAATTTCACCTTAGCCGCCGCAATTTCAATTGCCTTGTCCAATCCACCTAATTCATCCACTAAGCCAATCTGTTTTGCTTGCGCTCCTGTCCAAACACGACCACCTGCTAACGATTGCAAACGTTGTAAAGTCATCTTGCGACCTGCCGCCGCTTTCGTCGTAAACGACAAGTATCCTTTGTTCACGGAGTTTTGTACAACTGACTTCTGGAAATCGGTTAAAGCTCCAGCCGAGGTCATAAAATTCGAGTTCGCGTGTGTGTTCACGTGATCCTGCGTAATACCCATGGTATTTTTGAGGAAATTATCTACATTAAACCAGGCCGCAAAGATTCCGATCGAACCTGTAATTGTCGTAGGTTGTGCCACGATTACATCCGTGCCCATCGCCATATAATAACCACCAGAGGCTGCATAATTTGACATCGAGGAGATAATCGGTTTTACTTTCTTGGTCAATTCAATCTCGCGCCACATGATATCAGACGCTAAAGAAGATCCTCCTGGAGAATCAATTCTAAGTACGATGGCTTTGACTGATTTACTCTCCCGTAATTTCTTCAATTCTTTCACGAAATCATCAGAACCAATATTCCCCTCACTTGCTCTCGTTCCAGAAATCTCTCCCTCCGCCACTAAAACCGCGATACGATCTTTTCCCTCTACTTCGTCAATCGGGTTTTTGGCCTGTAAATAATGATTCAAAGACACATAGTTTATTTTCTCTTTTTCTCCTGATGCTTTCTTCAATAATACCTCAAATTCATCCCAATAACCTTGCTTCACCATCCCAAGCTTCTCTGCAGATGCAGGCTCAAAAGCTTGAAGACTGTCTGCAATCTGATCTAATTTACGTACAGGTATATTTTTAGATCGAGCAATTTTGTCAAAAACATAGGTGTTAATCGACTGCAAGAAAGAGGAGGTCTGCGCCTTGTTTTCTTCGCTCATATCTTCGCGAATGAACGGCTCCACGGCTGACTTATAAGTTCCCACTCGGAACACTAAAGGCTCGATTTCTAATTTATCTAGGGCTTTCTTATAGAACGAGTACTGAACGCTAATTCCATTGAAATCCAATAACCCATTCGGATTCAAATACGTCTTATCCGCCACAGAAGAAATGTAATACCCTTTTTCCGTATACGAATTCGCATAGGCATAAACAAACTTCCCTGACTTTTGGAACTTCTGAATCGCCTCGCGAATTTCAGATAATTGCGCATATCCAGCGATTGGATAACTAGCATCAAGGTAAATGCCTTTTATTTTGGGGTCGACTTTCGCGCGCTCTAAAGCTGACAATACTTGAATCAAACCCAAATTTTCTGGCGGAGCAAAGTACAAATCTGTAATGGCCGCAAACGGATTATCCTCCGTCGTAGCGTTTTCTACGATAGGGCGATTCAAATCTAATTTCAAGACGGAATTATCTTTCAAATCGTAGACCTCATCCGAACTACCCATAGCAGCACCTACGCCAGCTAATAACAACAAGGAGACGATCGCAAAAAGAAAAAGTCCCACGACAGTCGCTAACGAATATTTGACAAATTGCCACATAGATTTACATTATTAAGGTTTCTAACCAAAGTTTTTACGGTAATCTTCCCGTGCCTGGCGAATCACTTCGAACGCTACATCACGGCCATAAATGTCATCAATATCTACCGCATTGGAGGTAGTTTCTCCTGGCAACATTTTGTACGTCCAGAAATAGTGTCTCAAACGCTCTACGATATCTTTAGGTGCATCCGCAATGTCTTTCCATTTGCCATAAATCGGATCATCCTTCAATACCGCAATAATTTTATCATCCGCCTCACCCTTATCAATCATGCGAATTCCTCCAATCGGAATCGCTTGGCATAAAATATCTCCGTGCGTAATCGCACGCTCTGAAAGCACTAAAATATCCAACGGATCGCCATCTCCTCTTTCAATATCCTTACCAGAATACTTTCGCGCTAATTCCGCGATGCCATCAGAACAGTATGTTTGTGGCAAAAAGCCATATAAAGCTGGAACAATGTTCGAGAATTTCTGCGGACGGTCGATCTTCAGATATCCCGTTTGCTTGTCAATCTCGTATTTCACCGTATCCGTAGGAACAATTTCAATAAACGCGGTCACTAATTCAGGCATTTGATCACCTATTTGAACGCCATGCCAAGGATGTGCCTTAAAGAAGTTTCTATTCATAATCTTTTTATTAAATCTAACTTAGGTTAAAAATCCCTGCAAATTACGAAAAACAAAGGATAAATTCTGCTAAATTTGTTGTTTGCATTGCGCTAATAGACATGATTTATCCAATTATACCCTACGGGGACCCTGTTTTAAGAAAAGTCGCATCCCCTATTGAATTAGGGAGCCTCGATTTAATCAAATTATCGGAAGATATGTTTGAGACCATGTATGCGGCCAGCGGCGTTGGTTTAGCTGCGCCTCAGATCGGCATGGACATTCGCTTATTTGTGGTGGATGGTCGCCCCATGAACGAAGGAGAAAAGGACGAGGACGTGGATGAGTCATTAATTGGATTTAAGAAGGTGTTTGTGAATCCGACTATTTTGGAAGAAACAGGCGACGAATGGGGATTCGAGGAAGGATGTCTTTCTATCCCAGGTATTCGTGGCGAAGTGTATCGCCCAGAATACGTGAAAATTCACTACTGGACAGAGCAAGGCGAAGAAAGAACGGATATTTTCGAAAGCTTAGCTGCTCGCATTATCCAACATGAATACGATCATATCGAAGGTATTTTATTCACAGATCATTTGAATCCTGTGAAGAAGCGCC
Source organism: Aquirufa esocilacus (assembly GCF_042715595.1). NCBI lineage: Bacteria > Pseudomonadati > Bacteroidota > Cytophagia > Cytophagales > Flectobacillaceae > Aquirufa > Aquirufa esocilacus. Next base: position 492,847 of record NZ_JBBKXX010000003.1, read on the forward strand.
TCATCAAAAATAAGTTAAGTGATATCACGCGAGGAAAAGTTTCCGTGGATTACAAAATGAAGCTTACTCGTTAATTAGACAGATGAAAATTTCCCTTAATTGGTTACGTGATTTTATTGATATTTCGAAGCTTCCTGCCCAAGGCAGCCCAGAAGAATTAGACGTTTTATTAACTAACACTGGACTAGAAGTGGAAGGCATTGAGCCGCACGATAAAGTTCCAGGTGGATTGAAAGGGTTCGTTGTGGGTGAAATTTTGACCTGCGAAAAATTCGAAGTGAAAGAGAAAACCTTGAGCTTGACGACGGTAGACGCAGGTTTGGACGAAATATTAACGATCGTTTGTGGAGCTGCGAATGTAGCAGCTGGCCAAAAAGTGATCGTCGCCACACCTGGCACCCAATTATACGACAAAGAGGGCAAAGAATTGTTCAAAATCGAGAAGCGCAAAGTCTACGGACAACCATCTGAGGGAATGATTTGTGCAGAAGATGAAATCGGTTTAGGGTCATCTCACGACGGGATTTTAGTTTTGGATACTCAGGTGCCTAACGGAACACCTGCCGCATCCTTTTTTGACATTGCAGGTGATTTAGTATTAGAAATTGGATTAACGCCAAACCGCGCAGATGCAGCCTCTCACTGGGGTGTAGCACGCGATATTCGTGCTGTAACTGGCCTACCTATTCAATTGCCATCGCCAGCCTTAGTGATCGAAAGCAATGCACATCCTATCACGGTTGAAGTAAAAGACGCGGGGTGCGATCGCTTCTGTGGCATCACCATCGATGGTATTCAAGTAGCACCATCACCGGCTTGGTTACAAGAACGTTTAGCGGCTATCGGATTGCGTCCCATCAATAACGTGGTCGATATCACGAATTTCATATGCCATGGATTAGGCCAGCCGATGCATGCGTACGATTGGAACGAAATTAAAGGCGGAAAATTAATCGTCGATACTTTACCGACTGGTACTTTATTCAAAACATTAGATGGCATCGAGCGCAAATTAACGGGCGAAGAATTGATGATCTGCGACGCATCAGGCGCTATCGGCATGGCTGGCGTGATGGGCGGAGAAGATTCTGGCATTAAAGACAGCACCACACGTGTATTTTTAGAAGTCGCTCACTTCAAGCCCGAACGCATTCGTAAAGCAAGCCAAATTCATGGACTCAAAACCGATGCTTCGTTCCGTTTCGAGCGTGGCACGGATATTCAGGCGAAATTATTCGCTTTGGAATACGCAGCCCAATTAATTCAAGAAGTAGCCGGCGGTAAAATCACCTCTGAGCCGATTGATTATTACCCTACTCAGGTTGAATTAGTTAGTATTCCTGTAAGCGTTCGCCGCGTGCAACAATACATCGGTATTGAATTAGCGGCTGAGCGAATCAAGGAAATTTTAACGCTTTTAGATTTCAAAATCGAAGCAGATAAAGGCGACGAATTTGTTGCTATCTCCCCTGCTTACCGCGTCGATGTGACCAGAGAGGCAGATATCATCGAGGAAATCTTGCGTATTCATGGCTTGGATAACATCCCGTTATCGGATCATTTGAGCGCGAATTTCATTTCGGAATTTCCCCTTTTAGATAAGGAGCGCGTGCAGTTGAATATTTCACAAATTTTGACGGCCAAAGGTTTCCAGGAAATCATCACCAATTCATTAACGAAAGCCGATGCGCACGCATCGATCGCCAAAGATTTATCCTTCGAAACGGTAGAAATCCTAAACCGCCTATCTGAAGACTTAGGCGTCATGAGACAGCACATGTCTTTCGCCGGATTAGAGGTGTTAGCGCACAATATTAACCGCCGCCAAAAAGATTTGAAAGTCTTTGAATTTGGCAAAACCTACCATAAAAAAGGCGCTAAATATATCGAAAAGAAACATTTAGCCTTATTTACAACCGGTTTATGGGCGGGAGAAACCTGGTCTAGTGCACCTACAAAAACGGCGCTACACCACTTATACCAAGTCAGTATCGAATTAATGCGCTCAATGGGGGTAACCGAATTTGAGACAGATACCATCGAAAATTCGAGTGTGTTTGCCTTCGGATTACGCATTTCCATCAATAAGAAAGCTTGTCTAGAAGTGGGGATGATTCACCCGAATTTAGCTAGTAAATGGGAGGTAAAGCAAGACGTATTCTTCGCCGATTTCGATTGGGATTACTGGGTGAAGCAAGAAAAGGCAGACTTCGTCTACCAGGAGATTTCCAAATTCCCAGAGGTGCGTCGTGACTTATCACTTGTCGTAGATAAAACGGTTAGCTACCAAGCCATCCGCAAACTAGCGGAGCAATACGAGAAGAATTTATTGAAAAATGTGTCGATATTCGACGTTTACGAGGGCAAAAACCTAGGCGAAGGCAAGAAAGCATATTCTGTAAGCTTTACGCTACAAGATGAGTCTCAAACCTTAACAGATAAGGTAATTGAGTCCACGATGGATCGCTTAATGAAAGGATTCGAGAAAGAAATAGGGGCGCTAATTCGAAAGTAATTAGCGCTTGAACATGCCACCTAAATTAGGCATCTTCATCTTTCCGTCCTGAACCTTGTTCATCATTTTCATCATTTTGCGCATGTCTTCGAACTGCTTCAATAGGTTATTCACCTCTTGAATCGATGTTCCCGACCCTGCCACAATACGATTCTTGCGTGATGGGTTCAAAATATCTGGATTCTGACGCTCTTTCGCTGTCATCGAATTAATGATCGCTTCGATGGGCTTGAAAGAATCATTGGAAATATCCACATCTTTAACAGCTTGGCTCATCCCTGGCACCATACCCATCAAATCCTTGATGTTACCCATCTTCTTGATTTGCTGAAGCTGTGCGTAGAAATCTTCAAACGTAAAGTTGTTTTGGCGTATCTTCTTATTTAAACGAGCCGCCTCATCTTCGTCAAAAGCCTGCTGCGCACGCTCCACTAAAGACAACACGTCCCCCATTCCGAGGATACGGTTCGCCATACGATCAGGATAGAACTGATCCAAGGCTTCCATTTTCTCCCCAGTAGAAATGAATTTGATTGGTTTATCTACAATTTGACGGATAGAAAGGGCCGCACCACCGCGGGAATCCCCATCTAATTTCGTTAAGACAACGCCATCAAAATTTAATCGATCATTAAAGGTCTTCGCCGTATTCACCGCATCTTGACCAGTCATCGAATCCACGACGAACAAAATCTCCGTTGGTTTAATTGCCTCTTTTACAGCAGCGATCTCATTCATCATCGCCTCGTCCACCGCCAAACGACCCGCCGTATCGACAATGACTACTTTTTTACCCATTTTACGGGCATAAGACAACGCGTTCTCTGCGATGCTAACGGCATTCTTATTTTCAGGCTCTGCGTACACTTCCACCCCTACTTGCTCTCCCAATACTTTCAATTGGTCAATCGCCGCAGGACGGTAAATATCGCAGGCTACTAATAGGACATTGCGCCCCCCTTTTTTAATGTATTGAGCTAATTTACCTGAGAAAGTCGTCTTACCAGAACCTTGTAAACCCGCGATTAAAACGACAGCTGGATCGCCTTTTAGGTTAATGTCCTGCTTTTGGCCACCCATTAACTGGGTTAACTCTTCGTGAACGATTTTAATCAATAATTGACCAGGCTCGACGGAGATTAGGATTTTTTGGCCCATTGCCTGATCCTTAATGCGATCAGTAATCTCTTTTGCCACCTTATAGTTAACGTCCGCGTCCATCAGGGCGCGGCGAATTTCTTTTACCGTAGCAGCAACGTTAATATCAGTAATTCTGCCATTCCCCTTCAGGGTACGCATAGCAGTGGTCAACTTCGAACTTAAATTCTCAAACATAGTATCTAAAAAAAGGACTGCAATTTACGCTTTTTCAGGCAAATTTTAATCAAATAAAATGGTCTTGTTTTCATGAATAAAGACGCGATCTTCGAGGACGAGTTGCAAAGCTTTGGCCAAAACCGATTTTTCTACTTCCTTTCCTGCCTTCGACATTTGTTTCGCATCATAAGAGTGGTTTACTGACACCACATCTTGACAAATAATCGGACCTTCATCTAAATCATCCGTCACAAAATGAGCGGTCGCTCCAATAATCTTTACGCCACGCTGAAAAGCTTGCTGGTACGGATTAGCTCCGACAAAGGCAGGCAAAAAAGAATGGTGAATATTGATCATCTTACCTAAATAGGCAGAAGCAAATTCTGGTGTCAGAATGCGCATATATTTAGCCAGCACAATTAAATCAGGATTTGCTGCATCAATAATCAGCCTAAGCTGCGCCTCATGCGCTTCTCTCGTTAACCCTTCTGCCGGCACGTGAGTAAATGGTATCGAAAACTGGGCACAAAGTGGTGCTAACACCGCATGATTACCCACCACCCCCACAATCGAAAAGGGCATATCTTCGAATTGAGATTTAATCAATAAATCTCCCAAACAATGGTGCTCTTTCGTCACACATACTAAAACTCGCTTCTTAGCTGGCGGAATCACCTCGACTTTTGCATCTGAAGGCAAGACGGCTTCGATCTCCTGAGTCAGCAACTTCAGATCTGTAGATCCGCTAAAAGAAACCCGCATAAAAAAGCGATCCTTAGGTTCATCCACAAATTCATTGGTTTGGGTGACATTCAATAATTTAGCGAATAACACCCCCGTTATTTTATGAACTAAACCCTTCTCATCCCTACAAGCAATCTTAATTACTGTTTCCATCAAAAAAAAGCGAAATTTTGACAAAAATACCCCAAAATAATGGAGGAAAAAAGATTTAGTCTTTACCTTTGCAAGATTAACACAACCTATCAAAATTTTGATATAACAAAAATGGAAAAAATTAAAGTTGCCAACCCAGTCGTTGAATTAGACGGCGACGAAATGACTCGAATTATCTGGAAATTCATCAAGGATAAATTAATCTTACCTTATTTAGATCTAGACATTAAGTACTATGATTTAGGTGTAGAATACCGCGACGAGACGAATGACCAAGTAACTATCGAAGCAGCTGAGGCAATCAAAAAATACGGTGTAGGTATCAAATGTGCTACCATCACTCCTGATGAGGCTCGTGTAACGGAATTCGATTTAAAGCAAATGTGGAAATCTCCAAACGGAACGATCCGTAACATCCTAGATGGTACTGTTTTCCGTGAGCCAATCGTTTGTGCAAACGTTCCTCGTTTAGTTCCTAACTGGACTGCTCCGATCATGATCGGTCGTCACGCGTTTGGTGATCAATACCGCGCAACTGACTTCGTTACCAAAGGAAAAGGTAAATTAACCGTTACATTCCAACCAGAAGATGGTGGTGCAGCTCAAACGTTCGAAGTATACAACTTCAAAGGCGATGGCGTTGCGATGACCATGTATAACACAGACGAATCAATCAAAGGTTTTGCGCACTCTTGCTTCAACATGGCATTGAGCAAAGGATGGCCTCTATATTTATCGACTAAGAACACGATCTTGAAGAAATACGATGGTCGTTTCAAAGATATCTTCGAAGAGATCTACCAAGCAGATTACAAAGCGAAATTCGAAGCTGCAGGGATCGTTTATGAGCACCGTTTGATCGATGACATGGTGGCTTCTGCATTAAAGTGGAATGGTAACTTTGTTTGGGCTTGTAAAAACTACGATGGAGACGTTCAATCTGATACCGTTGCGCAAGGTTTCGGTTCATTAGGTTTGATGACTTCTGTATTGATTACGCCAGACGGAAAAGTAATGGAAGCGGAAGCTGCTCACGGAACGGTGACTCGTCACTACCGCGATCACCAAGCTGGAAAGCCTACTTCTACGAATCCAATCGCGTCTATCTTCGCTTGGACTCGTGGTTTAGAGTTCCGTGGTAAATTAGACAACAATGCGGCCTTGATTAATTTCTGCCAAACATTGGAAAAAGTATGTGTTGCGACAGTAGAGTCAGGTAAGATGACCAAAGACTTAGCCGTTTGTATCCACGGTAACAAAGTTACTCACGGAGAACACTACTTATACACAGAAGAGTTCTTAGAGGCTTTAGATACGAATTTGAAGGCTGCGTTAGCGTAAGTCGCCGCAGGCGGCTTAGTCAAAGAGTCGTCACTGCGTGACTTAGTCGACTTCGTCTTAGTCGTTGCTTCGCAACTAAGTCAAAGAGTCCGGAGGGGAAGAAATTCCTCTTCGGATTTTTTTTTCTGACACATTCGACTAAGTCCGCAGGACGACTAAACGACATTGCTGCGCAGCAGTGCCGACTAATTCCCGGCGGACTCTCTTCCTCCGGACTCCGGACTAATTCCCTGCGGACTATTTTTTTATTTTATGCCTAGGCATAAAATAAAAAAATCGCGCCGATTGCTCAGCGCGATTTCTTCTTATCGTTTTGTTTCAAATACTATTCTGAAACCACAGAGAAAGCAATCTTGTGTTTTACTTCTTTGTGTAAGTCAAGCGTAGCAGCATAATCGCCGGTTGTCTTCACTTCTGTATCGAATGAAATCTTCTTGCGATCGATATCGAAACCTTTTTCTTTCAACATCTCTGAAATTTGAAGGCTAGTCACACGACCAAAGATTTTTCCGCTATCACCTGTCTTCGCAGGAATAGTTAATGTCATTTCACCGATAGCTGTAGCTAAATCGAATGCATCTTGACGCACTTTCTCCACTTTGTGAGCAGCTTGCTTGATGTTTTCCGCTACAACCTTGCGGTTAGACGGAGTCGCCATGATAGCGAAACCTTGTGGAATTAAGTAATTACGACCGTAACCAGCTTTCACCGCAACGATATCGTTTTTGTAACCTAATCCAGCAATATCTGTTTTTAATATAATTTCCATCTTATGTTTACAATCAAATGTTTATTGGATAAGGTACTATTTTAAACCGTCAGCCACGTAAGGCATCAAAGCCAAGTGACGAGCACGCTTGATAGCTTGTGCCACACGACGTTGGAATTTCAAAGAAGTTCCTGTGATACGACGAGGTAAGATTTTACCTTGCTCGTTCACTAACTTCAATAAATAATCAGGGTTTTTGAAATCGATGTATTGAATACCAGATTTCTTGAAACGGCAATACTTCTTGCGGTTTCCGTTCTTATCTACAGGTTCGTTAACTAGTGTCATATTATGCTTCTGTTTTTTCTGGTTTTCTACCTACTAATCCTTTTCTCTTTTTTTCGTTATAAGCTAATGCGTGCTTATCTACCGCTAGGGTTAAGAAACGAATCACGCGCTCATCACGCTTGTATTCTAATTCTAATTTAGCGACTAAAGTAGGAGCTGCTGCAAATTCGAAAATTTGATAGTATCCAGTGTGCTTGTTCTGAATCGGGTAAGCTAACTTACGTAAGCCCCAAGCGTCTTCATGAACGATTTGCGCACCGTTTTCTACCAACAGATTCTTGAATTTCTCAACAGTGTCCTTTGTCTGTTGTTCAGACAAAACGGGAGTTAAAATGAACACCGTCTCATAGTTTTTTAATTCCATAAAAAAATTGTTGTTTAAAAACTGGTAAAAATTTGGACTGCAAAGGTACGAATATTACTTCACAATCAAAACGTTAACAACAAAATTTTAGAATTAACGCACCTCGAAAGTACCAAGGCCGATTAAATACCCCTCGGCATAAAGTTCGATTTCGTGCTTACCTGGCTTGAAGCCATTGGGTCTTGAATAGATAAATTCCACCGATTGGTGGTTATTTTCATAGAAAATACGTTGACGACTCGTAAAAGTCAATTCGCGTCCTTTAAAGTCAAAAGTACCTGAACCCAAATTATAATCTGATATAGTGGTACCCGTAGGTTCAATAATACGTAAAAAGACTGCTTTAATCTCTTTGTTGGCTAAGGAGTTTTCTTGTAAGTGGAACATCACCCGTATTTTGTCCACTTTTCTCGCCTTTTGATTATTCACTGACGACTCTTTTCCTCTAGAAGAAATCGCATAGACATTGACGCCCTCAGCGCGCAAGGCAGCTGCTGCACTCACTTTCTCTGTCAATTCCTTGTTCCGAATTTCCAAAACACGAGATTTCTCACTTAACTCACGCTCTTTCAGGCCAAAAGTTTTGCTTGAGTCCTCTAACGCTTTTTGGATATTTACGAGGCCCACTTTTAATATCTGCGCTTCGCGGCTTAGGGAATCATTACGTAGTATCAACACAACGTTTTCTTTCTTCAGCTTTTTGATTTCAGCATCTTTCTGACCAAGTAGATGCAAATAATAATTTAATTTCTTTTGGAATTCAGCCGGATCGATCTCATTCAGGTGTTTTTGATCTCCTAGAATTTGAGCTTTCGCCGTTTCTAGTTCACTCACCTTTCCGCCTAATTTTTTAATTTGGATTAACCGCAAATTCAATTGCTCTGCCACTGAGTCTAGTTTGACCTGGGCATTTTCAACGAACCTCTCTTTCGATTGAGGAATAAATCGATCTACTAACCCCAATCTATCCAAGAGGATCCAGCCGGCTAACAAAAAAACCAAAATAGTCAACAACGTCACTAGACGCTTTAACTTACTTTCGTTTTCCCTCGAATTATCGGATTCCATTTAATCTGCTTTATTTATTCTTTTACTCCTGAATCAAAAATAATAAATTAATTTTAATAATATTTTTAAGTCCAAACAAATTTAGTCTTTATTCCCCATGTCCATCGCAGCGCAAATTTCATTGATTAATAAGCAATTAAACGATAGTACTGCACGACTTATTGTCGTCACTAAGACCAGAAGCATCGAAGAGTTGCAGGAAACGCAGGCAGCGGGGGCGATTGAATTTGGGGAAAACCGCGTGCAGGAGATGGTGGAAAAGCAAGCGGTGTTGTCTAAAGACATTCTTTGGCACCAAATCGGACACTTACAGACGAACAAAGTAAAATACATTGCGCCATTCGTTCACCTAATTCATTCGGTGGATTCATTGAATTTATTGAAAGAGATTAATAAGCAGGGGGCTAAGAATAACCGGGTTATTAACTGTCTACTTCAGCTGTTCATAGCCACGGAGGAAAGTAAGTTTGGCTTGGATTTTAATGAGGCCGAAGCCTTATTAGCAGATGCCTCTTTTGCAGAGATGAAAAACATCCGCATCGTGGGTTTAATGGGCATGGCGAGTTTCACAGCGGATGAACAGCAAATTCGACGCGAGTTCAAGAGTCTAGCTGATTTCTTCCAACAGCTCAAAAACAACAAAACCGGCGTTTCGACCGGTCTTGTGGAATGGACTGAATTGTCCATGGGCATGTCTGGTGATTATTTGATCGCAGCAGAACTTGGTGCCACCTTAGTTCGCGTGGGCTCAGCAATCTTCGGCCCTCGTCACTAACGCGTTAAGGACATAATCTCAAACTCTAGCTTACCAGCTGGAGCCGTGATTTCTGCTAAATCCCCTACTTTTTTACCTAGTAATCCTTTTCCAAAAGGAGACGAAACCGAAATTTTTCCAGTTTTCAAGTCTGCTTCTTCTTCTGAGACAATCGTGTAGGTAACGGTCATTCCCGTTTTCGTATTCTTAATTTGAACAATAGAGTAAATCGACACGACGGATAAATCAATGGTCGATTCGTCCAAGACACGCGCTACAGAAATAATTTCCTCCATTTTAGAAATCTTTAATTCCAACAGGCCTTGCGCGTCTTTCGCTGCATCGTACTCCGCATTCTCACTCAAATCCCCTTTGTCACGTGCCTCCGCAATTTGCTTAGCCATGTCAGAACGACCGGTGATCTTTAAGTAATGCAATTCTGCTTTAATTTTATCTAATGCCTCCGCGGTGTAATATTGAAACTTTGCCATAATCTATTTAGGGTTTTTCCTTAGTGCTTAAAAACAAAATAGAACGGCCTCCGACCGTTCTACCTAATTTATTTGTAGTTTTGTTTCGGATTCGCAACTAAAGTTTTTGTTTTTCTAACAGCACGTATTTGTTGTTTTGTAGAGGACAAAGATAATAAAAATTCAGACGGATTCCACAAACTATCAAGATCAAGGATGCGGATTATATTTTTTGGAACCCCAGAGTTTGCAGTAGCCAGTTTACAAGCCTTAGTCGAGGCTAAACTGGATGTAGTGGCCGTAGTAACAGCCCCAGATAAACCCGCAGGCCGTGGACAGCAGATTCAATCATCTCCTGTTAAAGTATATGCTGAATCAGTTAATCTCCCGGTTCTGCAACCAGCCAAACTGAAAGAACCAGCATTCCTAGAAGAATTAGCCTCTTATAAAGCAGATTTACAAATAATCGTAGCCTTTCGAATGTTACCGGAGGCTGTTTGGAATATGCCCGCTATGGGGACTTTCAACTTGCACGCTTCCTTGCTTCCGCAGTACCGTGGTGCAGCGCCCATTCACTGGGCAGTGATAAATGGAGAGACAGAAACGGGCATTACCACGTTCTTTTTACAACACGAAATCGATACGGGGGACTTATTGTTCCAAGAGACAGAACCCATCTCAGCGACTGATACCACGGGAGAACTTTACGAGCGTTTGATGAATAAAGGGGGTGCTTTGGTGGTTAAAACAGCCAAAGCCATCGAATCCGGCCAAATTCATCCCACGCCACAACAAGAAATCGAAGAATTAAAATCAGCCCCAAAATTACAACGCAACACGGGCGAAGTACATTGGAGTCGTTCAGGCACAGAAATCGTTAATTTAATTCGCGGAATGTACCCGTTCCCGGGAGCTCACACCGCATTTCAAGGCAAAAACTGCAAACTAATTAGTGTAGAATTTCATCCAGAAATTATACCTGATTTAGGCGTGGGGGTTTGGGATACGGATAAAAAAACCTTTCTCCGTGTAGGCTGTAACGACGGATACATCAACATCCTAGAATGGCAAATGGAGGGAAAGAAACGATTGAAAATCGAGGAATTTCTACGCGGATATAATTTTAATTTCTAGCGTAGTTTCCAGCGTCCCATCGGGTAAAAATAACCAAAAGAACCTCGTTGAATAAAGATGTATTGTTCTTTCAGATTAGCCACAACAGTCATCGTATTCGGGCTAACTTGTAAAGTTGCTGCGGATGCAGGGAATGGAATCGCTTGAGAACACGCACAAGGTTGATTTTCCCGCAACCTATTCATCTCATTTAATAAATCGCGTGTATCTTTTACTTGATCTTGTTGTCCCATGTCTACCTTTTTAAAGTAGTTGCGCTCATATGCTTGCTTAAATGGCTCGTATTCCAAAGCTAAGTCGGGATACTTTTGCAATAATTTGGCACTATTATAAAAAGCCTGAATGTGGCCAGGATCTGGGAAACCCACAAAATCTCCACCCCAAAACAAGCCTATTTTCTTTGCTTTGGCACCATATTGATCATAAATCTCACCTCTCCGCAATGCTTTCCCTTTTCGAGCAATCGATCCATCTGCGGCTAAACCAAAATTATGAAAAGAGACAAATGCTTTCGAATACCCTTTCTTTTGCAAGGCCAATTGTTCTTCCTTATCCCGTAAATTAGATGTGTATTTAAGCTTGTAGGGTGTTCTGATCAAAGTCAATAAGCTGTCTCGCTTAATCTGGAACGAATCAATTTCAGCGGCTAATAAAGTAAGCCATGGCGTGTGCAATTCAGGGGACACTTTCGTTTCTTGTGTGCCATCTGTATTCACTCGAATAAAGACATAGGAGGTAATGGAATCTTGTAAAACAGTAGAATCCTGCTGCTTATACAACCACTTGAAATCGTCCCAATCCAACTTCTCTAGTTTTGTATTTTCACAAATACGGTGCTTAGCCTTAGGCTCTTCAAAACCAAAGAAAAACAGAACGAAATGAAAGAAACCAATCAATATCATTTTTTCAAGGGGATAACTAGTACCTCACCTCGTAAAGTAACATCGTCTTTTTTATGATTAGCCTCCATGATAGCTTGCTTGCTTACTCCGTATTTTTCAGCTACAACACGTAAAATATCCCCTGGCCCTACCGTATGTAATGCTTGAATTTTTACATTCAATTTTGTAGAACCACTTTTAATGCCATCCGGATTCACTCCAGGATTCATCGCTTTTAACTGATCTACTTTTAAGCCAAACTTCCGAGCCACGGCAGAAAAGGTTTCCCCTTTCTCTACTATAATAGCGTGTGATTTACCCGCTGGAGTTGCCACCTCAGGAACAACCTCTGCTTCTGCTTCTTTCTTCTGTTCAGCCAGCTCTTCCTCTTCAGATTTACCGATAATCGAATCTTTCGGAACAATTAAGGAATCTGCGGCATCTACCGTCGAATCAATTTCCACTTGAACGGCATCCGTTGCAACCTCCTCTGACTCCACGAACTTCTCAGCTCGAATCAATTCATCTTTATCTGGACTCACAAAATGCTCGAAGCCCACTGCGATTAATCCCACGAGGGTCAATAAAAGAATACCCAGCGTGATGACTGGCAATTTGCTATTTTCTTCGTTCTCACTCATTTTAGGAAAATTTAGCTTTCGTTTCTTGGCTCATTTCAGCCACTTTATTTTCTAATTCCGCTTTGTACGCGGTATATTTTGTTGCCAAAGTCTCATCCGCAATCGCCAACATTTGGATCGCTAGTAATCCAGCATTTTTAGCTGCATTTAGGGCAACGGTCGCAACAGGAACCCCATTTGGCATTTGTAAAATAGATAAGACTGAATCCCAACCATCAATCGAATTCGATGATTTGACCGGAACGCCTATCACCGGCAGAATAGTCGCTGAAGCCACCATTCCTGGTAAATGTGCCGCTCCACCTGCGCCTGCGATAATCACCTGAATGCCACGAGTCTTAGCTTGCTGCGCATAATTCATCATTTTGACTGGGGTGCGGTGCGCAGATACGATATCTACTTCATAGGCCACTCCAAAATCCTTACAAACTTGGATGGCCTCCTGCATTACTCCTAGATCCGAGCTACTGCCCATTATAATTCCTATCATAGCTAGCTATTTATGCGATAACGCGAATGCTTTGTTTAACTTGTTCTGCTTTTTGTTCAATCTCTTCGCGGGATTCCCCCAGCAAAGTGATATGCCCCATCTTGCGAAAAGGCTTCGTTATTTTCTTCCCATATAAAAATGGATGAACGCCTGATATACCTAAAATCGTATCCAAGCCTTCGTATTTAGCTGGACCTGTAAAGCCGTCTGCTCCTAATAAGTTTAACATCCCAGAGAAAGAATGTGCCTTCGTCTCTCCTAATGGCAAGCCCGTAATCGCTCGTAAATGTTGCTCGTATTGCGAAGTATCGTTTGCGCGAATCGTTTGATGACCAGAATTATGTGGTCGAGGAGCGACTTCGTTGATGAGGATTTTACCGTCTTTAGTTAAAAACATCTCCACTGCTAAAACGCCCACCAATCCCATTTTATCAATTAAACTGACAGCTATTTGCTCTGCTTCTTTTTCTATCTCAGGAGAAATTGCTGCCGGGGAAACGAGGAATTCTACCAGGTTTTGGACCGGATGAAAAACCATCTCCACCGCCGGAAACGCTTTTATTTCTCCTTGCGGATTACGCGCCACAATCACGGCTAATTCTTTATCGAAATCAATGGCCTTTTCTAATAGACCAGGGGCATCAAAACCTTTAGAGGCATCCGCCGCTGAACCGATGTACTGAACGCCTTTACCGTCATAACCTCCTTTTCCTAACTTATGAAAGGCTGGCAAGAAATCTTCGTTTGCGATGATTTCTGAGGATGATTCTATCAATCTGAAATCAGCGGTAGGAAAACCGTGGGTTTGGAAAAAGGACTTTTGAATGCGCTTGTCCTGAATCATACGAAGCAGATTCGGTTGCGGATAGACTTTAATTCCCTCCGCTTCCAATTGCTCCAGCGCTTCGATATTCACATGCTCGATTTCAATACTGATTAAGTCGAATTGTTTCCCAAAGTTGTACACTGTATCATAATCCTGAAACGAGCCCTGCGTAAACTGGGTCGTCAAGGTGTGACAAGAAGCTTCTGGATCTGGATCAAGGCAGGCAATGGGCAAGTCTAAGTCGATCGCTGCTTGTAATAGCATTCGTCCTAGCTGGCCGCCGCCTAATAATCCGATTTTGGGAAGTGATTTAGACATAAATTCGAATTCAATGGGTAAAATTACGGCTTTTGTTTTACCTTTGGAAATTATTTAGACCTCGAGAAAAAATATTCTTGTTGGAATCCGATTAAAGATCATGACAAAAAGAAATACCACGATTATCGCTTTCATTTTACTTGCTATTGCGAGTCGTCTATTGATTTTAGCTGGACCGGGTTGGGCGAACTTCTCACCTATGGCCGCTATGGCGCTATTTGTAGGGGCCTATTTGCATAACCGTAAGCAAGCGGTGGCTTGGACCTTATTAGCGGTTTGGGGATCAAACTTGATTCTTAATAACACGCTATATGACTCCTTTTTCCCAGGATTCTCCCTCGGTTTTGATGGCTATCACATGCTAGCCTTCGCATTAATCGCTTTATTAGGCCAAAACGCCACAGCCAGCGCCTCTCGTTTCATTGGAACGAATGTGGTAGCTGTAATCGGATTTTTCCTTATCTCTAATTTCAATTCGTTTGTTTCACCAGATCATACGTATACGAGAGATTTCGCTGGTTTATTAAATTGCTATGCTGCCGGTATCCCATTCTTAAAGAACACGATTGCTAGCCAATTCCTATTCTCCGGTTTATTCTTCGGAGCTTTTGAACTTTTGAAAAAACAAGTTCCAGCCTTACGCTAGAAATTATTACGCATAAAAAAAGGGTCGGCTTGCAGATGCGAGCCGACCCTTTTATGTTGATGCCTATCTAGTTTTTAAAGACCTTTCCGTCTTTCATAACGAAGTTCACCTTTGTCATGAGTTTTACGTCAGCTACTGGATCACCAGGAACAGCGATGATATCTGCGGCCTTCCCTACCTCGATAGAACCGATTAAGTCACTTTGACCTAAAAGATCTGCCGCATTGACTGTCGCTGATTTAATCGCCTCTAAAACGGGCATTCCAGCTTCGTTCATCAAGATAAACTCATAGCCATTCTTTCCGTGGCCAAAAACGCCCGCATCCGTACCAAACGCAATCTTCACCCCCGCTTTATACGCTTTACCGAACGTTCCTTGAATGATCGGTCCGATTGCCGCCGCTTTCTTCGCCACCATTTCTGGGTAGTAGTTCGGAATTTTAGACGAATCAGCTACGGAACGACCTGCGATAACGGTAGGCACATAATACGTTCCCATCTTTTTCATCAACTCCATCACTTCTTCGTCCATATACGTTCCGTGTTCGATCGAAGATACACCACCTAAAACGGCGCGCTTCATACCTTCTTTTCCGTGAGCGTGTGCCGCCACTTTGAATCCGTAGTCTTTCGCTGTTTGCACAATCATGCGTACTTCCTCATCGGTAAATTGGGCACCTGACCCGTCTTTGGCAAAACTTAAAACACCGCCCGTAGCCGTGATTTTAATCAAATCAGAACCTTCTTTGTAACGCTGACGCACCGCTTTTGCCGCATCCGCTATTCCATTCACCACACCATCTTCAGGTCCTAAATCCTTTTTGAATGCTTCATTAATTCCATTCGAATCATCCGCGTGTCCACCGGTGGTACCGATCGAAACACCTGCCGTAAAAATACGTGGACCCTCTACTAGTCCTTTATTAATTGCATTGCGCAAACTTATCACCACATGAGTACCTCCCAAATCACGAACCGTTGTAAAACCAGCTAGTAAATTCTTCTTTGCATAGCCCAAAGCTTGATAAGCCACATCACCCGGATTCTTCACAAAGCGATCCAAATAGGCCCCCGGATTCGTTTCCGATTCTAAGTGTACGTGTGAATCAATCAGACCCGGCATCACTGTTCTGTCTTTCAAATTAATTACTACATCACCTTTAGCCGGACTTAAGTATCCTTCTGAGACGGCTACGATTTTTTCCCCTTCCACCACAATGGAACGATTTTTCAAAACCGTTTGGGTCTTCACATCAATCAAAGAACCGCAGTGCAATATGGTTTTTTGGGCAAAACCAGCAAAAGCCAACAGGCTTAAACCTAAGGTCAATACTTTTTTCATAGGGTAGATGTTAATAAGATTGAAACGTGTTTCCAGAAGCTTGGGTAGCTTTTATTGACTACCGAAGGATCCAATAAGGTGATTTCTTTTTGCATGGCCACTGGCGCAAAGGCCATTGCCATCCGGTGGTCATCATAGGTTTCGATAGGTTCGATGGCAGAAACAGCCGCAAAATTTCCCGTTACTTCGTACAGGTGATTCGCTTCTTTCTCCAAAAGCGTCGCCCCTAATTTTTTTAATTCATTTTGCAAGGCTATAACGCGATCCGTTTCCTTTACTTTTAAGGATTCTAAACCAGTTAAAGTCAATGGAATGTTCTTCACAGCGGCGATAACGCAGATGGTTTGGGCTAAATCTGGGCAATCCGTGAAGTCCCAGGCGAGGGAAGCTTGAGCCGGTATTTTGGTCAACATATAACCACGCCCCGTATAGGTACTTTTAACGCCTAATGGCTCCATAATGGCTTTGATTGCCGAATCCCCTTGCAAGGAATCTTCTTTCAAGCCTAATAATTCTAATGAACTATCTTCGAATGGAGACAAAGCCACCATTGAATACCAATAACTCGCTCCAGACCAATCTGATTCTACCGCGAATGGCTGCAATTGATAGTCTTGCTTAAGGATTTCTATTGTTCCTACAGACCAATCTGCTAGCGCTTGAATGCCAAAATGCTTCATCTGGGCCAAGGTCATTTCAATATAAGGTTTTGACCCTAAGGCACCGGTAATCTGCAATTTCAAACCAGCTGGGAGCAACGGAGCAACCATCAAGATGGCAGATATAAACTGTGAACTCACATCACCGCGAATCGAAATTTCGCGATTCCCTTGGAACGAAAAGCCATTCAACTGCATCGGTGGATAGCCTTCTTTATTCAAATACGTAATGTCAGCACCTAAGGTACGCAAGGCATCCACTAAAATTCCAATCGGACGCTCGCACATGCGCGGCGTACCTGTCATCTTTTTAATCGCTCCTGTAACCGCATAATAAGCAGTCAAAAAACGCATGGTAGTTCCTGCATCCAACACATCCGCTTCAGCCCCATTTTCAGACAACAAACGAATCATCGTTTGCGTATCGCGCGCTTCAGCTAGATTAGATAGATTGTCAATCGATCCATTCGCTAAGGCATTAATCACCAATGCCCGATTGCTCTCAGACTTCGAAGCGGGTAAAGGGATGATTTCAGAAAAGGATGACGTACGAGGAAATAAAGTAATTTGACTCAAAACAGGTTTGCGATTAACGCAATTTTAAAGTGACTAATGATAAAACGGCTAAGATGATTCCCACGATTAAGAAACGAATAACGATCTTCGATTCGTGGTAATTTTTCTTTTGGAAATGGTGGTGCAATGGCGACATCAAAAAGACGCGACGCCCCTCTCCATATTTGCGTTTTGTATATTTAAAATAGGCCACCTGAATGATGACGGATAAATTTTCGATTAAGAAGATACCACATAATACCGGAATCAACATTTCCTTACGGATTACGATGGCTAACGTGGCGATTACACCACCCAACATCAAACTACCCGTATCGCCCATAAATACCTGAGCCGGATAGGCGTTATACCAAAGGAATCCGATACAAGCACCCACAAAGGCCGCGCAAAAGACGGCGAGCTCCCCTGAATTTGGAATAAACATCACATTCAAATACTGTGAGATGACTTTATTACCAGAAACATAAGCTAGTATGGCCAAAGCGATTCCGATAATCACCGAAGTTCCTGCCGCTAATCCATCGATACCATCGGTAATATTCGCGCCATTCGATACGGCTGTAATTATGAAGATCACCACTAAAACATAAACGATCCACACGTATTCATCCGGAATAAAGCTAGGTAATAACATGTTGTAATCGAACTGGTTGTCTTTCATGAAAGGCACTGTTGTTAACAGTGATTTATGATCCATAAAAGTTCCGTCCGCGGCGAACTCACGCACTTTAATGTGCTGATTGAAATACATCGTTAATCCTACGATAATTCCCAAACCGATTTGGCCTACGATCTTGAATTTACCAGATAAACCGTCTTTATTTTTCTTAAATACTTTGATATAATCATCTGCAAAGCCCACTGCTCCTAACCAAATCGCTGAGGTAACCAACAGTACGATGTAGACGTTGGTGATTTTGGAGAATAATAAGGTGGGAATTAACAAAGACAATAAAATTATAAAGCCTCCCATGGTAGGAGTGCCCTTTTTGGCCATTTGGCCTTCTAAACCTAAATCACGAATTTCCTCCCCAATTTGTAATCGCTGTAAGCGATAAATGACCGCTTTACCCCAAATAGCGGCAATACCCAAGGACGTAATAATCGCCGCAAATGCGCGGAACGTAATGTATTGAAAAACGCCGGCACCCGGAATATTCAGGTTCTTATCTAGGTATTCGAAGAGGTAATAAAGCATGTAAAAGGGTTTTAATTTATAAAATTGCAAAAAATCAAGTTGAAATCAAACTCAGCTAAATGCTTCCCCTAATACCAATTTGTCATCAAAATCATATTTCACTCCATTAATTTCTTGGTAATTCTCATGCCCTTTCCCCGCAACCAAAATAATATCGCCTGCACCGGCCAATTGCTGTACCGCGAAAAAGATTCCCTCTTTGCGATCAGCCACACGATGTACCTTAGATTTTAAGGTAGCAGGTACACCCGCCTCCATCTGATCTAAAATAACTTCCGGGTCTTCTTTACGCGGATTATCTGAAGTTAAAACCACACAATCGCTGTACTTAGCAGCTAATTCCGCCATAATGGGGCGTTTACCCGTATCTCGATTTCCACCGCACCCCACCACCGTGATTACACGCTGGGATTTATCCTTAATCGTTTGAATTGTTTTGAGTACATTTTCCAATGCATCCGGGGTATGTGCATAATCCACAATCCCCATTTTATGGTTAGATCCGGCTAGTTGTTCGAAGCGACCTGGAGCTGTTTTTAAGGCAGAAATCTGAATTAACACTTCGTGCGATTCTTCTCCTAACAAAAGAGCGGCACCATAAATACCCAATAAATTATAGGCATTGAATGTCCCTATTAACTGAGCGTGGACTTGCTGGTGGTCGATTTCTAATTGTAAACCGCCTACCCCATTACTAATAATTTTGGCTTTAAAATCGGCCGCATTTAATAATCCGAAACCATATTTCTTTGCGGCCGTATTTTGCAGCATCACCATCCCTCGCTTATCATCTACATTCGTTAAGGCGAAAGCAGAAGCAGGCAGGGCGTCGAAAAAGCCTTTTTTGGCCTTGATATATTCGTCAAAGGTCTCGTGAAAATCTAAATGATCCCGGGTAATATTCGAAAAGATCGCCCCAGAGAATTGGACCCCATGAATACGCTTTTGAACCACTGCATGCGAACTCACCTCCATGAAAGCATGGCTACAACCTGCTGACACCATATCCGCTAACAAAGCATTCAAACTCAGCGCGTCAGGCGTAGTGTGTGTCGATGGAATTATCTTGTCTTCGATCTTATTAACAACTGTTGAAATCAATCCACAGCGATGACCTAGTCGTTTGAATAATTCAAAAAGTAAGGTTACGGTCGTCGTTTTGCCGTTCGTACCCGTAATACCGACTAATTTTAACTTCTTCGATGGATGATCATAAAACTCTGCGGCGGCTTCCGCCAGTGCGGCATTCGAATCGGCTACTTGTACACAAGTTACGCCGGCAGGTATAAGCTCAGGCATTTTTTCCACTACCCAATGCTGACAACCTTGCTCATATACTTGAGTCAAAAAGGAATGTCCATCTACTTGCGTACCTGGAATAGCAAAAAATACAGCACCAGAGGTGGCCTTTCTTGAATCAAAACATAAATTCTCGACCTCAATTCCAGGGAATAACGTAATCTGTGCCATGTTAATGAAGTTGAATGTAAACCAAACCGTTTTTGGCCGCTGGTGATCCGGCAGCAATGGACTGATTGGTCACTGTTCCAAACCCATTGGCTTTCACTTTCAAGCCCTTATTTTCTAACGCAAACAAGGCATCCCGTAAATTCATCCCCACGACATTAGGCACCGATTTAGGGGTCATAGAAATGGCCTGATTTCTAACCGCTTTTTTCTCTAAATTAAAATTCAGCCACTGGCCATTTTCTTCCACTTTAGGTAAGCCCAAATGAGAGAAAAGAATATTTTGATCAGCTGGATGAATCAAGTGCATCAACTTGTTTTTATTCAAAGAGTCTGGCAGATATCCTCTCAAGGTTTGTTGGAGCTTCATATCTCGCAAATAGATACGATCTGAAATTTCCTTGAATACGGGAGCCGTCACTTGACGTGCATAAGTTCCCTCCGAATTACCCTTAGGTTCATCAACTGCGACTAAAATGGTATATTTAGGTTGTTTAGCTGGGAAATATCCGACAAAGGTGGTGTAATAAACCCCTTTCGTATACCCTTTCACCCCTTTTTTACTTCTTTGCGCTGTACCCGTTTTACCGGCAATTCCATACACAGAACCTTTGATATTATCTGCGGTTCCATTTGTCACTACCTTTTCCAACATAGTCCTCAGTTTATCAAGGGTCTCTTTTGAACAAAGAGGTTTCGTATCTCTCACTTGTGAAGCTGTGTAATCAATAACTACTTCATCCCCGCGAGTCGCCTTGCTGACAATAATGGGTTGAATCCAATATCCGTTATTCGCAATCGCGTTATAAAAAGATAAAATTTGCAACGGAGGATATTGCGTAGAATAACCTACCGAGGACCATAACAATTGAAGTCCATCCCATTTAGCTGGAACAGGGAAAACGGGCTTGGGACTTGGTTTTAATTGAAAATCTAAGGACTCAATCAAGTGGAATTTTTTCAAATAATTATAATACTTCTCATTATTATTTGTCCCAAAAGCCTCCTGCACTAATTTCATTGTTCCGATATTCGAAGAACTCGCTACGACCCTTTCCATACTAACCGTTCCTAACGGGTGTGAATCAGTCATCGTACCGGTGTAATATTTAAATGTCCCATTTCCGGTGTTGACCATTTTAGTTAATGGATAGCCTTTTTCCTCTATCACAGCCATCAAAGAGGCTATTTTGAACACAGAACCCGGATCTCTTGATTCCAACAAGGCAAAATTATAGGTTTCTGAATAGCCCGTAGGTGAATTGGGATTTTGGGCAATGTTTGAAAGTGCTTTGATTTTACCCGTAGAGGTTTCCATCACAATCGCTACGGCATAGCGACCTTGAAACTTCTTCATTCCATTCAGTAAAGCCGTTTCCACAATTTCTTGAATGTTAATATCTAACGTAGAATGCAGATCAAGTCCAGCAACGGGTTGTATCGGTTCATCACCAGGTTCAGGCCTCCAAGTATTCTTGTCCATTTTCTCAAACATCCCCTCTCCGAATTTTCCTCTCAATTCCTTGTCAAAACTATTCTCAATCCCCACTTTCCCTTTTTCTCGTAAATCTTTCAAATAACCCACCGTTCTATAGGCCATTTGACCAAAAGGCGCATAGCGAACATTTATTTTATCAAATACCACCCCAGAAACATTCGCACTTTTAGCCTGGGCAAACAAAGGAAAACCAAGAATTTTCCTCTTTTCTTGATAATCCAATAATCGATTATTGAGTAATAAATAGCTCTTTTTATTACGTTTTGCCGCGTCGATTTTCTCTTTGTATTCATCCGCCGTTTTGTCTTTGTAGAAATTAGACAAGGCAGCGGCTAATTGATCAATGTGCTTCTCGTATAAAACTTTGGCTTCCTTATTTGTATTGTAAACAGAGGGATCTAAGCCTAGACGGTATTTAGGTAAAGTAGTAGACAATAAACTACCATCATCTGAATAAATATTACCCCGAGTAGATTCAATTTTACGTTTTTTTACGTACTGCGCCATAGCCTCCGAACGATATTTAGGACCATCTGCTACCACTACATGAAATAGACTGTATAGCAAATACACAAATACAGCTAAAATGATAATAAAAAACGTGTAAAAACGCCGGGCGATTAAGCCTCGAATATTAGGTCTGTTGTCTTTCGCCATTATTGATCTTTATTAACTTGAATGATTATTTTAGTGGGAGGAATGGTGCTTACTCCTATTTGATATCGTTTTAAGGTTTCTTCCAAATTGCTTTGCTTAGACACCTTCATGTATTCTGCTTTTTGTGTGGTGTAATCAGCCCGATCTTCCTCTAGCGCTGCTTTCTCTTTCTGAATTTGATGTAGCTTACCATCTGCAATCATGGAATAATAGATATTCACAAAAACCAATAAGGCCACAAAAGAAATACGCTTTACCCACATAACAGGTAATTCGCCACCGGTGAAATAGTCAATATTAAATGAATCAAAAATCCCCTCCTTTTTCGTGTCCGAACTCTGCTTAGGGCCTTTCTTAGGGTCGATCGCTTTTGCCATATTATAATTTAGACGCTATTCTTAATTTCGCACTACGTGAGCGCGGATTCAATTTCAATTCTTCTTCTGAAGCGGTAATGGGCTTCCGTATTACGGATTCTAGCGGGCGATGTACCACCCCAAACAAATCTTTATCCTCTTTCCCTTGCACATTACCGGCTTTAATAAAATTCTTCACTAAGCGGTCCTCCAGCGAGTGAAATGACATAATCACTAGTCGACCAGCTGGCTTCAAAACTGCCGGTGCTTGTGCCAAAAATTCTTCAATCACCGCTAGCTCTTGATTCACCTCTATGCGAATCGCCTGAAAGACTTGAGCAAAGTATTTAAACTCCCGGTGTTTAGGAGCTAATTTATTCAAAATTTCTTTAAACTCTTGCGTCGTCTCGAGAGGTTTTCTGGTGCGAGCTTGAATAATTGCTTGAGCCAAAGTTCGGGCATTCTTCACCTCTCCATACATCCCTAATATCCGCTGTAATTCGGATGCAGAAAAGCTATTGAGTAATTCCGCTGCCGTCATCGATGCCGAGGGGCCCATGCGCATATCCAATGGCCCATCAAAGCGAATCGAAAAACCGCGTTCCGGCGCATCCAATTGAAAAGACGACACCCCAAAATCCGCTAAAATCCCATCCACCTCTTTTACTCGATGTAAACGCAAATACTTCTCCAAATAGCGGAAATTAGCGGTAATTAGCGTTAAACGATCATCGTCGATCTTTTCTGCTTGTTCCCAGGCATCCGGATCTTGATCAAAAGAAAACAAGCGACCATCCGGACCCAGCTTTTCTAAAATGGCTTTCGAATGTCCCCCTCCACCAAAGGTCACATCCACATACGTTCCCGCAGGATCAATATGTAAACCATCAATGCATTCGTGCAACATGACGGAGGTATGATAGGTGTTTTCTGGCATAATTTTGGATGAAAACAAAAATACAAATTATCCCTCGCCTACACCACCAAAAAAGGAAATTGTCACGCTTTTTTTTGAGACAAGTTTCGAACCCGTATCTTTGTTCAAACGCCTGATAAATTCGCCCATGAAAAAGATCTTAGTTGCTTTCCTTTTTGCCCCTCTTTTAAGCTTTGCACAGCAACCGATTAATGGCGCTTGGCGAGCAGAAATTAAAACGCATGGAGGTGCACTTCCTATCCATTTCGAAGTAAACCCGGCTAACACAAACGGTGAATTAGATATTAAAATTGTGAATGGGTCTGAAAAATTTTCGTTGGGCAATTCGTATTTCAGAGCAGATTCGTTAGTGCTCCCATTGGATTTATACGATTCCGAACTCGTTTTTGCGGTAACGAAATCTACTGAGATGAATGGTTATTTTGTCAAAAAGCGAAATGGCAAAACGGCCTACCAACTACCAATCAAAGCAAATGCGGGTCAAGCCGATCGTTTTCTGAACTTGCAGCCAGCTACCATCAATGTGAGTGGAAAATGGATGGCTGACTTCTTTAGTGATGCCACGAACCATAGCCCTGGCGTAGGGGTGTTTGAGCAAAAAGGAAATCAAGTGACCGGAACCTTTTTACGCACATCAGGAGATTACCGATTTTTGCAAGGTAACGTAAGTGGAGATAGTTTACTCTTGAGCTATTTCGATGGAAGTGGTGTAAATATGTTGCGTGCAAAAATTACTGGCCAGCAATTAACCGGAAGATTCTCCTCGGGTTTAAGTGGAATTAGAACCGTTGAAGCCAAATTTGATCCAGCGGCAGCCTTACCAGATTTAAAGAAATTAAGCTTTTTAAAACCCGGATTCGATCGCATAAACTTCACACTCCCAACCACCAAAGGCGAACAAATTAGCCTTCAAGATGAGCGTTTTAAAAACAAGGTGGTGGTCATCGAATTAATGGGCTCCTGGTGTCCGAACTGCCTGGATGAATCTAGGTATTTAGCTCCATTCTATACAAAATACAAAGACAAAGGCGTGGAAGTTATAGGCATTGCTTTTGAGAATTCAGCTGACATCGCGGTTGCAGGGCCTAAAATCAATAATTTCCAAAAGAAGATTGGCATTAGCTATCCCCTGCTTTTTGCAGGTACGGCAGAGGACAAAACAATCGAGAAAGTATTACCTATGCTGAGTAAAATGAACGGCTATCCAACTACGTTCATTATCGACAAAAAAGGGATTGTAAGAGAAATTCATACTGGTTTCTCTGGCCCAGGTACGGGGAAATATTATGCAGACTGGATCTCCGATTTTGAACACACGATCCAAAGCCTTTTAGCTGAAAAATAATGAGAATCATCGCCCTAATTTGCCTTATTGCCATCTCTGCACATGCGGAGAAACCCTCTTTTAAAAAGTGGAAGACGCCCTTAGCTTTAGGCATTGCCAGTGGATTGACCTATAATCCGTTTGCCAAACAAATTCAAACGAAAATTATTGCTCAGGGTCATGTCACTCCGCTAGATGATTATATTCAATATGGACCTGCAGCGATGTATGTGGGCTTAAATATAGCAGAATTCAAAAACAAAGAAGAGGCATTCGATCAAGCGGGGGTATTTCTTTTAGGCACCGGAATTTATGTAGCGACGACACAAGGATTAAAAGCAGCGATCACAGAGGCTAGACCAGACGGAACGGAAAAAACGTTCTCTTCTGGACATACAGCCTCCGCCTTTTTCGGGGCAACTATTTTAGCGCATGAATACCGAGATTCCCATCCCGAGTTTGTGATAGCGGGCTATACCTTAGCGACCGCAACGGGAGCATTACGTATCGCTAACAACAAACATTGGGTAACAGATGTGTTAATGGGTTCAGCGATTGGGATCGCTTCGGCAGAATTAGCCTATATTTTGTACCCTAAAGTGCGTACGCAATGGCAAAAACTGAATCGTTTTACCTTGACTCCTCAAGTGGCCCCAGCTTACTACGGCGCGAGTATGTCGATTGGATTTTAGTGCAATAATAAATACAAACCGGCGCCAGCGAAATAACCCAGCAAGGCAAGAAAGCCTATTTTTTTCAGGTACCAGCCGAATTCAATCTTCTCCATTCCCATCACGGCCACTCCAGCGGCAGATCCAATAATCAGGATACTTCCACCTGTACCCGCACAGAAGGCGAGGTATTCCCACATGACGTGATCCATCGGAAAGTCTGTTAGCGAATACATTCCCATCGTAGCTGCCACTAATGGCACATTATCCACAACCGCTGATGCTAAACCAATGATGGTGACGATTAAGTTCTGATTGCCTAATGCGTGAGCTAATTGATCTGATAACGCGTGTAAATAACCGAAGGACTCTAATCCTCCAATGGCTAAAAGAATCCCTAAGAAAAAGAGAATGCTGGAAGTATCGATTTTGGTCAACGCATAGCCCACACTCAAGTGTTTCTTCGCCTCCTCGTCTTTCTCTGAATGCAAGAGTTCTGACAAAATCCACACGATGCCCAAGGCTAATAAAATACCCATGTAGGGAGGTAAATGTGTCAACGTTTTGAAAATAGGAACGCCTATCAAAGAACCGGCGCCAGCAAAAAGCATGATCTTTCCATCGCGTTCTTCTGTCGAACTTAAGGCAACTGAAGCGGCTGCCTGACCAATGGCTTGATTTTTCAAGACATAAGAAGCAACAGCTAAAGGCACTAATAACGCAAGTAAAGAAGGTAACAATAAACTTTGAATAATACCGGTAGCCGAAATTTGACCTCCTATCCAGAGCATCGTCGTCGTTACGTCTCCAATGGGTGACCAAGCACCGCCTGCATTCGCGGCAATGACCACGATTCCTACAAAATACTTACGGGTTTCCTTATGGCTGATCAACTTCCGAAGCAAGGTAACCATCACAATCGCCGTGGTCAAATTGTCTAAAATGGCAGACATAAAAAAGGTGATCAAACCCACTATCCATAGCAGTTTGATCACCTTATCTGTTTTAATTAATCGAGAGACGAAGTAGAAACCCTGGTGGGCATCGACTAATTCCACTAGCGTCATCGCACCTAACAGGAAGAATAAAATCTCCGAAGTAGACGCTAAGTGATGGCCTAATTCAGAGGCATCCCCTGTTGAAATCGCATAGACTGTCCACACTAAAACGCCCGTCAATAAAGCTGAAGCTGTTTTGTTTATCTTCAATGGATGCTCGAAAGCAATGGCCAAATAGCCTAAAATGAAGATAACTATGGACGCGATTCCCATGTTATTTTAATTTAGCCACGGCCGCCTTAATGCGATCGCAAGCTTCTACTAATTGTTCGTCTGCTGCAGCCGTAGAAATACGCATGCAATCCGGTGCTCCGAAACCAGAACCTGCCACTGTAGCGACAAAAGCATCCGCTAATAACCAAGAACAGAAATCATCTGAATCTCTGATCAGCGTAGTGCCATCTGTTTTACCGAAATAATACGAAATATCTGGGAACGCATAGAATGCGCCATCTGGCATATTTACCTTGAAACCTGGGATCTCACGTAATTTTTCTACCACTAACTTACGACGGCGATCGTAGGCCGCTTTCATTTCGTAAGCGTGATCTAAGCTACCATTGAATGCTGCCACTGCCGCTTTTTGAGCGATTGAGTTCGTGCCTGAAGTCACTTGACCTTGTAATTTTTCGATGCCGTCTGCGATCCATTTAGCAGCAGCGATAAAACCAATTCTCCAACCCGTCATCGCGTGACCTTTTGCCACCCCATTCACCGTGATCACACGTTCTTTGATTTCTGGAATAGATCCGATCGAGAAGTGACCGCCTTGTGTGAAGTTGATGTATTCGTAGATTTCATCCGCTAAGACGAAGATATTTTCGTGACGTGCTACCACGTTTGCGATATCACGTAATTCTGATTCTGTGTAAACCGATCCTGTCGGGTTGTTAGGGGATGCGAACATCACCATCTTGGTTTTAGGTGTGATCGCAGCCTCGAATTGCTCTGGAGTCACTTTGAAGTTATTATCAAAAGCACCTTGAACGACTACTGAAGTACCTTCCGCTAATTTGACCATCTCCGAATAAGAAACCCAATAAGGAGAGAAGATGATCACTTCGTCACCTGGGTTAATTAAAGCAGCAATCGCGTTCGCTAAGGAGTGTTTTGCACCCGTGCTCACTACGATATTTTCTGAACCCCACTCTAAGTTATTATCACGCTTTAATTTATTCGCGATCGCCATACGCAAGTCTGGATAACCTGCTACCGGTGAATAACCGTGAAACCCATCATCAATCGCCTTTTTTGCTGCCTCACAAATGTGAGCTGGTGTTTTAAAATCCGGCTCTCCTACAGAAAGACTGATTACTTTGTGACCTTGAGCTGCTAATTCGCGCGCTTTTTTCGTCATCCCTAACGTAGAGGATTCTTCTAATGCTTGAATTCTTTGGGCTAATTGTGCTTGTGACATGGTATTTAGAAACGAATATTTGGGTATTAATTTAGTATATAAATCGACTGCAAAATTACTTTTTTGCAGACGGATATGCTAATAAAATTTGTAATAATTAGGCTGATATACCTTGTGCCAAAACCGCGTAGGCCCCTTTCTTGATCTTCATCAATTCTTCGTGAGTCCCACGTTCGATGATTTCGCCTTGTTGTACGACTAAAATTTGGTCAGCGTGTTGAATCGTAGACAAACGGTGCGCAATGACTAAAACCGTGCGATTCTCCATCAAATGACTCAAAGCCTCTTGTACTAACTTCTCCGATTCATTATCCAAGGCACTGGTGGCCTCGTCTAAAATCAAGATAGGTGGATTTTTGAGAACGGCGCGGGCGATGGAGATGCGTTGTCTTTGGCCCCCTGATAATTTAGAGCCCCTATCTCCGATAATCGTTTCGTAGCCTTCCGGATTCGCCGAAATAAAATCGTGTGCATTTGCAATCTTTGCGGCAGCTTGCACCTCTGCTAAAGTGGCTTCCGTTCCAAAAGCGATATTGTTGAAAATCGTATCATTAAATAGGACCGATTCCTGAGTAACTATCCCCATTAAACCTCTTAAGTCGTCCAAAGGAATGTTTTTAAGCGGGACTCCATCCAAAGTAATGACACCTGACGATGGATCGTAAAAACGAGGTAATAAATCCGCCAGCGTAGACTTTCCGCCACCGGACGCACCAACTAAAGCGATTGTTTTCCCTTTAGGTATATCGAAACTAACCTCTTTCAACACAGAACGCCCCTTCACATATTCGAAACCGACTTGTTGGAAGCTAATTTTATCTTTAAACTCCTCCACACGCGTTATCGGCTCCTCCGCTACAATTTCAGATTCCGTATCCAATATTTCGATAATGCGATCTGCCGAAGCGACCCCACGCTGAATACCACTGAACGCATCCGCGATGGCTTTCGCCGGACGCATCACCTGCGAAAAAGTCGCAATAAACGCAATGAACGTAGAAGCTGATAATTCTCCTTCTCCACTAATGACTAAACTACCGCCGTATAATAAAATACCTGTAACGACTAAAACGCCTAAACTCTCCGAAGTAGGCGAGGTCAATTCTTGGCGAAACACCATCTTCAACAAGGAATTTCGGTAGCGATCGTTTCCGGCTTGGAATCGCGCATCCATCATTTTCTCAGCCCGAAAGGCTTTCACCACTCGCATGGCCCCAAAGGTCTCATCCAATAAACTGATTATTCCACTCAAATGTTGTTGCACTTCTCCGGCTGCACGACGTAAACGTCTCGTGATCGTCGCAATCACGGAGCCTGAAAGAGGCAATATGATCAACGAAAACAAAGTCAGCTTCACCGACATACTCGCCAGAAAAACGAAGAATAAAACCAGCGTAAAGATCTCTTTAAAAGTCGCGGTAAAGGCACGACCGATGCTATTTTCGACTTCTTGCACGTCCGTGGTTAAACGGGACATCAGGTTACCCTTTTTCTGCTCCGTGAAATAGCTCAAGTCTAGGCGAATCGCGCGCTCAAAAACCGCTTGACGCAAGGAGGCAATCGTGTCTGCTTCGACAGTTTTGAGAACTCTTTGGGAAAAATACCGAAAGAAATTCGATAAAATCACCGAAACCATAATGGCTCCACAGGCATATTTTAGCGCTCCAATCCGCCCAAAATTCTCCAAAGCACCATAAAAATAGTGGTTAAACAAGAATGAGAAATAGGATGGCGTTAGTGAAAAAGCGGGTAAAACGCGGTAAATCTGAATGTTCTCCGGAGCTGACTGATTGAACAGGACGTTCAACAGGGGAATCAGCAAGGTAAAATTAAGAATGCCGAACAAACTCGCTAGCAAGGAAAACCCGAAGTATGGAAATACATACTTGCGGATCGAAACGGCGTAGCTTAATAAGCGAAAATATGTTTTCAATGCGGCTTTTTATCGAAATTTTGGTCAAATTACGACAATTTTCAGAAACAATATCCGAATGTCGCCCTTAATTTCCATTGTGATGGCCACCTACAACGGGGAGAAATACCTCCGGGAACAAGTGGACAGCTTGTTAGCTCAAAGCTATCCGTCCTTGGAATTTGTATTTGTGGACGATGCATCCTCCGACGCGACCCTTGCAATTTTGCAGGAATACGTTTCGCGAGACCCGCGAATTCGCTTGGTAGTAAACCCAGTTAATCAAGGCTTATTAGCCACCTTCGAAACCGGAATCAGGGCTGCAAAAGGCGAAATAATCGCTCTAGCGGATCAGGATGACGTGTGGATGTCGAATAAAATCAGCTTATTGGCAGGCGCTATTGGTTCCCATTCTATGATCTATGCGGATTCTGCATTAACGGATGCTGCTGGCGCGCGCACAGGTAAATTCTCTGATCGAAATCATCTGTGCGATTATCCGACTGCGCTGCACTATGTTTTTGGGACCAAAGCCATGGGGCACGCGATGCTATTTAAGCGCGAAATCATCGACATCGCCTTGCCCTTTCCAGATTATGTGGGCCACGATTATATCCTCGGTTTTGCCGCAGCCGCACTAAATGGAGTTAGCTATTTCCCTGCGACATTAGTGAATTACCGCCAACACAGCAGTAACACGATGGGGGCAGACTTGAGTAAAGGAAAGAAGAATTATAACACGAGGGACGAAAGAAATGCACGGATTATAAAACGACTCACATTGCTGTCAGATCGCTGTCCTGCCGGCGATGAACGGGAAATTTTGCTGGGGTTAGCTCAGGATTTTGCGTCAGCCGGCATCGCGGCCCGCATACGAAGATTCTTCACCGTCGCTAGACACCACCGAGCGATGTTAGCCTATAAAGGAAAATCGGCGCTAGGCAGTTTCCTTTACAGCTTCAAACTGTTGTTCTCTATTTTCTAAACGGGAGACTGAGTCGGTAATACAGATTCTTCAAATGCACCGTTAACGGAATCGGGCGTTGAACGAGTGGCCCATCGAATGTATCCCCGCGACGCAGGTAGTATTTCGATAACGTAGACGAGGTCATCCCCCATTTGCGAATAAACTGGTAATATCCCTTGTTCTGCTTCACACGCTTCACGGAAATCGACCCAAAATGGTAGACTCTACTCCGCGAAATCCCCTTGAACAAGCGAACACCAGCCTGCCAGCATTTCATCGAAAAATCGGGATCTGAATACATTCCCGGCGTAAATTCATTCGAATAGCCTCCCACTTTATCCCAAAGTGACCGGTGCACCACATTAGGTGGCCAAGTCGCTCCTTGCCAGTCAACAAAAGGTAAAGAATCATATGTTTCGAGTAATCTCGCTTCCTCGAAAGTCGCTATCGAACGGCCAAAATCTGCCTGAATAGAACAAGCGCTTTGAGCTTTGGGCTCGATAGCCGTGGCCGATAAAAAGAATTCCGTATGTCCGATGAGTTCGATTTCTTCTTTCAGAAAACCATCCCAATTAGGCAGCACATACATATCGTCGTTCAAATACAAGAAATAATCCGCGCGAGCCAGTTTGACCATCGCGTTCATCGCGTAGCAAACGCCCACATTGATGGGGCTATACGAAAAAGCGATATCTTCTTGGGTTTCGACCCATTCTTTGGAACCGTCATTCGCCTCATTCAAATGCAAGATGATTTCAAAAGAGGTCGTAGAATGTTTTCGAATGGCCGCGATGCATAATTGCAAGTAGGCCAAATTATTCCAGCTTGGAATGAGGATGGAGAAATAGGGTTTTTTAGGCGCCTTAGATGCCGGGAAAAATTGAATCGACTCTTCCATTACAGCATGCGGTAGTTTTTGTATTCGCCTACGCGGTAACCGGTGAGGTCTTCAATCTTCTGCAAAATCTTGCGGCGTAAGGTCATTTTCTTTTCTAATTCGACCGGATCAAAATAGAAAGGCCAATTCGATCGTGCCACGCGGTCCGCCATCACGGCTGGATGCGTGCCTTCAAATCGGAACAAGCGTTCCGCATTACCGTAATCAAATTGGTAATCTGCCGGCACATTCTCTGCTAACCAAGCGTCATCGTGGTAGAATTGCGTGAAGTTACGCACCTTATTGTTCAGGCCTTCTGGCGGTTTTACCCAGCCATAATGGTTAATATAAGCCGGAATTAATTTCACTTTCAGCTTCTTGCCGTCTTTTCTAAAACCCTGCGCGTCCTTGTAGGAATGAACACCCGGATGCATTTTAACGACCCGAATTTCTCTTCTGTACCAACGCCGTGACACCGCCACATGCTGGTAAGATCCGTAAAAATGCCGGTAATGAAAAAGCAACCCTTCTACGTTTGAATCAGCCAAATTCGCCTCCATCGCCGCTTTCACGAGAGGCAAATCAGCTTCATGCACGCATTCGTCACCCTGGATATAGAAAGCCCAGTCGATGTCTTTGGAAATGGCCTGAAGTGCTTTATCTGTTTCCAAGGCAAATGTGGCGCCGCCTTCTCTTTTGGAATCATCCCAAACCGTCTCCACAATTTTAATTTTATCCGACGGAATCGATTGAATTAAGGCCAAAGTCTCATCTTCCGACGCCCCTACCGCCACCACGAACTCGTCGCAGATAGGTAAAATCGACGTGATGGCTTCCACGATGGCATAATCGTTCTTCACCGCATTCCGTATAAAGGTAAATCCGGCTATTTTCATCGATCGTATTTCACTTGAATGCCGTGGTATTTCGTTTGTTCCACGTAATCTTTACGCAATGGATGTCCCTCCCAGTCTTCTGGAAGCAATATTCTGCGTAAATCAGGATGACCTGTAAATTCAATGCCAAAGAAATCGAACGCCTCTCTCTCGTGCCAATCCGCCGTTCTCCACACAGAAGATACAGAAGAAACCACGGGTGCCGAGCGTTCTAAAATTACCCGCAAATGCAAGGTGATATGATTCGGGATGGAATAAAGCGTATAAACAACTTCCATTTTACCCGCTTCTAGTCCTTGATCGATGGCCGTGATGCAAGAAAGGGAATCAAAGTAGGTGGCTGGGTTTTTCCAAAGAAAATCACAAACCGGCAAAATCTGCTCCGCAGGCAAAGTCAAACGACTTAATTCCTCCTCCCATTGGAATTCAAAACCAAATTCTGCTTGTAAGAATGCTTGAATTGCTGACAGCTCCATCCTATTTGTTTAAGGCTTCTAATATGCGTGTAGGAGTCACAAGGGTCTCCTGACTGATTTTTTGTTGTAATTTAATGATGCCTCCTAAAAGTGCTTCTGGACGCGGTGGGCAACCCGGAACATAAACGTCCACGGGAATAATTTTGTCCACTCCTTTCACCACATGGTAGCCGTGTTCCCAATAAGGACCGCCACAATTCGCGCAGGAACCCATGGAAATCACATACCGCGGTTCTGGCATTTGTTCGTAGAGACGACGAATCCGATCTGCCATTTTAAAGGTCACGGTTCCAGCCACAATCATTACGTCAGATTGACGCGGGGAAGGCCGAGGAAATACTCCAAAACGATCCAAATCGTAGCCTGACGCAAATGCTTGCATCATTTCGATGGCGCAACACGCTAAACCAAAGCTCATGGGCCAAAGCGAACTCGCCCTCGCCCAATTAAATAAATCTTCGACATTGCTAAGCACAAAGCCATCGGATTCAAATTCTTGGTCTAAAAAACTCTTCATGTTTGGGGTTATTTTCGCAATCGTTCTGTAAATATACCTAAATTCACAAAATTTTTCGTGCATGTCACTCGTACCTTTTTTCGATACTGATTTAGCCAAACTCCGTGGGATGACCCCTGCGAAGCTTACGTTGCTACAGACCGAACTAGGGATGTTCACCTACGGTGACTTAATTCAATATTTTCCATTCCGTTACGAGGACCGCACGATGGTTCATCCCATCGCCTCCATCACGGACGAAATGGACCACGCCCAGTTTGTGGGTCGGATTCGTTTCAAGGAAAAAATAGGCGCCGGACACCGGCAACGCATTGTCGCTCAAGTATGTGATTCAACGGGTTGCATTGAAATCGTTTGGTTTCAAGGAGTTAAATGGCTCGAAAAGTCTTTGAATACAGGTGTCGACTACCTCTTTTATGGCAAGCCCACCAGCTTCAATGGCACGATTCAGATGACCCACCCAGAGATGGAGGCCTACAAAGGGGAACAAGCATCGGGCAAGTATTTCCAACCCGTATATCCTTTGACGGAGAAATTGCGCAAGAAATACATCGATAGCAAGGCGATCGCCACCCTACAAAAAAACTTATTAGAAATAGCGTTTCCTTACATCAGAGAGACTTTACCGGGGGATGTCACCTCCCAGTTTAAGTTGATTTCGAAGCAAGAGGCCTTATACCATATTCATTTACCCCAAAGCGAAACCTGGCTTCACCAGGCCCGTCGCCGATTGAAATTTGAGGAATTATTTTACAATCAATTGCGCTTGATCAAGCAGAATTTGATTCGAAAAGTAGCCTTCCCGGGGCAGGTGTTTTCTTCAGCCGCCTTATTAACGACGTTCTACCAAGAGCATATGCCTTTCGAATTAACCAATGCCCAGAAGCAGGTGATTCGGGAGATATTTGCCGATATGCGGTCAGGCAAGCAAATGAATCGCTTGTTGCAAGGAGATGTGGGATCAGGTAAGACGATTGTGGCCTTTATTTCGATGCTTTTAGCGATTGATAATGGGGCTCAGGCGTGTTTGATGGCGCCTACAGAGATTTTGGCAGATCAGCATTACCAAGGTTTAAAACAATTTGCGGATTTATTAGGCATCACGATCGCGAAGCTGACCGGGTCTGTTAAGAAGAAAGACCGCGTGGGCTTACATGAGGATTTGCAGTCCGGGAAATTACAGATTTTAGTGGGAACACATGCTTTATTCGAGGATTCTGTTCAATTCAAGAACCTAGGGATGTGCATCATCGATGAGCAACACCGGTTTGGGGTGGCACAACGGGCTAAGCTTTGGGACAAAAACAAAACGTTCCATCCCCACATTTTAGTCATGACGGCGACGCCGATTCCAAGGACTTTAGCGATGACGCTCTATGGAGATTTAGATATTTCGATAATTAACGAATTACCCGTGGGCCGCAAGCCCATCCAGACTACCCATCGCTACGACACCCATCGCCTGCAAGTCTTTGCCTTCATCCAAAGCGAGCTCAGCAAAGGCCGCCAAATTTATATTGTCTATCCTTTAATCGAAGAATCCGAGAAAATGGACTTCAAAGACTTGATGGATGGCTACGAAAGTATTTCGCGGGCGTTCCCAGAGGTACCTTTGGGAATCTTACACGGCAAAATGAAACCTGCAGACAAAGACATCGAGATGGCTCGTTTCGTGAAAAACGAGACAAAAATCATGGTAGCCACCACCGTGATCGAGGTAGGCGTAAACGTGCCTAATGCCTCCATTATGGTGATCGAAAGCGCAGAACGATTCGGTTTATCGCAATTACACCAATTACGCGGTCGCGTAGGCCGAGGAGCAGAACAGAGTTATTGTATTTTGATGACCGGATTCAAAATAAGCGCAGACACCAAAAAACGGATCGAAACGATGGTGAAAACCAATAATGGATTCGAAATCGCCGAAGTGGATTTGCAATTGCGTGGACCGGGTGATATTTCCGGCACTCGCCAAAGTGGCGCCATCGACCTCATGATCGCTGACCTCGCTAAAGACGGTGAAATATTAAAAGTAGCCCGAGAAACGGCTCAAAAAATCTTAGAAGAAGATCCGAACCTCGAAAAATCCGAATATGCGATGATTCGCGAACAAGTCAGAACCCAGCGCAAAGACACGACCAACTGGGCCCGCATCTCTTAATTCAAATTAGGGTCGTCTGGATAAGTGGAAAGGACTCTGAAATCCCCTCCTTTGGCATGTAAAATCTTCCTCCACAAACGCTCGTGAGGCTCGTCAAATACTAATTTATCATTCCCCGGATGTAGAACCCAAGCATTCGAACGCACCTCGCGCTCCAGCTGCCCAGCTCCCCAACCCGAATACCCAATAAAGAATTTGATTTCATCGAATCCGATCTCGCCAGCCACCACCTTGTCAATAGCGACTTCGAAACTCCCTGACCAATATATCCCGGGGCCGATCAACACGCCATCCGGAATTAAATCAGGCCTGCGATGCACAAACTGCATAATCGTAGGATCCACCGGGCCGCCAGAAAACAGGGGCACGTCCTCTAAGACTTTTTCGTCGACAAAGGAATCAAAGACAATTTCTTGTTTGTTATTCAACACTAAGCCAAATGAATGCGCCGTTGTATGCTCGCAAAGTAAGATCACCGAGCGATGAAAAGACGGATCCTCTAGAAAAGGTTCCGCCAGCAAAAGCATCCCTGGCTGTAAATCATCTGCGGTATAACTCATTGCATCGCGCTTTTTTCGTAATTTTAAGGAATGACTCAACACCTGTTCCTCTCTTTAGGCGGCAATCTAGGAAATACCCGGGAAATATTCGAGGGGGCCTACCCGCATATTGAAAAAAAAATAGGAAAAATTGCGGTTTACTCGTCGATATACCAAACAGAAGCCTGGGGTCCCATCCCACAAGCAGACTTCTTAAACCAAGTGTTGCTTGTAAGCACTTCTTTAAAACCTGAAGCCTGTTTAACGGAACTACTCGAAATTGAACGGCAATTTGGAAGGGAACGCAAAGAACGCTGGGGGCCGCGAACACTAGACCTAGACATACTGTTTTACGGTGATGTAATTATCGCAGCACCTGATTTAAGTATCCCACATCCACGCATCGCGGAACGCAAATTTATCTTGACGCCATTAGCAGAGATAGCGCCCTTATTTGAAGATCCGACATCACGTAAATCAATGACGGCTCTATTAGCGGCTTGCGCTGACGAAAGCCAGGTTAATCGTTCTGTTTAGGGAATTTCCAGCTTTTGGAGGTAATCCGCTCGTAATACTTTTCGTACAAAGGCAGAATTTTAACGATGTCAAATTCCTGTGCCCGAGCTAGCGCATTCGCCTTCATCTGGTCGTGCAAAATAGGATCAGATAACATCTTAATGGCATTCGCCGCCATGTCTTTCACATCGCCTATTTCGCTCACATAACCCGTCACGCCGTGAATATTTACTTCTGGAATTCCCCCGGCATTGGATGAAATCACCGGCACTTCGCAAGCCATTGCCTCTAAAGCAGCTAAACCAAAACTCTCTTTTTCAGAGGTTAATAAAAACAAATCCGCTAAAGACAATGCCTCCTCAATCCCATCCATCTTTCCTAAGAAACGGACATCGCATTGTACTTCTAACTCGCGGCACAATGCTTCGATACCGGAACGTTCAGGACCATCACCTATCAACACTAATTTAGCTGGAATCTTCTTGCGCACTAAGGCAAAAACGCGTACTATATCTTCAATTCGCTTAACTTTTCGAAAATTAGAGGTGTGCATTAATAGCTTCTCGCCATTAGGACAAAGGGACTTTTTGAAGTGCTCGTGCGGGCGTTTTTGGAAACGATTTAAATCAATGAAGTTAGGAATTACCTCGATATGACTCAAGATCTCGAACTCCTCATAGGTATCATTTTTCAAACTCTCAGACACCGCCGTTACGCCATCCGATTCATTGATGGAAAAGGTAACTACTGGCTCGAAAGACGGATCGCGACCCACAAGCGTGATATCGGTTCCGTGAAGCGTGGTAATAACTGGTACGTGAATACCTTTGTATTTTAGAATTTGCTTCGCTAAATAGGCTGCAGAAGCGTGTGGAATCGCATAATGTACGTGGATTAAATCCAACTTCTCATTTACTGTCACATCCACCATTTTACTGGCTAAGGCAGACTCATATGGAAGGTATTCGAATAAGGGATAGGACGCGACAGAAACCTCGTGATAGAAGATATTTTCCGAGAAAATATCTAAACGAGGGGGTTGCGTGTACGTGATAAAGTGCACCTGGTGACCCGCTAAGGCCAAAGCTTTACCTAATTCGGTCGCCACCACACCACTTCCGCCATACGTCGGATAACAAACGATCCCTATTTTCATGCCTTAAATTTAACTGAAAGAATGTAAATTTGTCCTAAACAATCGATAACCTTTGAAAAATCTCGTCTTATTTGCGTCTGGTTCGGGTTCTAATGCCGAAAAAATCATCGAACATTTCAAAGGATCCGATCAGGTTCGCATCACTCATATTTACTGCAATAACCCGTCAGCGGGGATTATTCAGCGAGCTGAGCGATTAGGCATACCGTGTCGCGTGTTTGACAGAGAATCCTACAAGAACGGAACGGTGTTAAAAGAAGTTCAATCGCTCAGGACAGATTGGATTATTTTGGCGGGTTTTTTATGGTTAATCCCGGCTGATTTTGTGAAAGCTTTCCCTCAACGTATTGTGAATATTCACCCAGCTTTACTGCCTAAATTTGGCGGAAAAGGCATGTATGGCCATTTTGTACACGAAGCGGTGGTGGCTGCTGGCGAAAAAGAATCAGGGATTACGATTCATTACGTGAATGAGCATTATGATGAGGGAGCAACTATCTTCCAGAGTTCATTCCCGGTTTTACCGAGTGATACTCCAGAAGATGTCGCTAAAAAAGGCCAGGTATTAGAGCACCGGGATTTCCCTAAGGTGATCGAATCGCTTGTTTTACCAGCCACCTCCTAACACGCGGTATAAATTAATCGCGCGCATCCATTGATTTCTCGAAATTTCTAAGAGCTCTAACTCGGATCGCAAGGCGTTTTGTTGTGCTGTTAGCACTTCTAAATAGCTTGCATTCGCGGTCAAAAAGAGAGTTCCCACCGTATTGATAGCCCCTTTCGTTAAGAGCACCTCTCGTTGTTTTAGCTGCTGTTGTTTTTGTAAATAGGCCAAAGATTTTACCTGCGTATCCCACTCTAAATAGCCTTTCACCAGCGCATTTTGATACGCAATATCTTGCCATTTCCATTGGGATTCAGATCGCAACATCTCCGCCGTAATCGCCGAACGATTTAACCAAGGCATCGTAATTCCTCCTAACAACTGATACGCCATAGAGGCCGGCAATTGAAACAGATAGGCAGGCTGAAATCCCTGAACGCCTAGAATCCCTGACAGAACAATGGACGGTTTTAGTGCCAAAGAGGCACTTTCTTTCGTCTCCAACGCAGCCATCAGATTTAACTTTGCTTGTTTAATGTCTGGTCTGCGCTCTAATTGATCAATCTTCACTCGCGCAAACAAGCTACTGTCCAATGCACATTGAAAAGGGAATTTCGACCGAAATATGGGCGCGTTCGGTTTATTTAATAACAAGCGAATCTCATTCTCTAAACTCGTCATTTGCTGCAAAACACCTCCTTCTTGTGCACGGGAATTTAACAACTGAGCCTCTAATTGTTGCACCGCGGACTCATTCACCGCGCCGGCTTCTTTCTGTACTTGGACAAGTTCGAAGGCTTTGCGTTGAATTTCAATATTGGTTTTCAAAATATCGAGTTCCTTATCAAGCGCAATTAACTGCCCATAAGCGCCCGCCACTTCTGCGACCAGCAACGTTATGAGCCATTGCTGACCAGACTCGGTAGCTAAATACCGGAGGGCGCTGGCCTTTTTTCGTTTGGCTAACTTACCCCAAATATCTAATTCCCATGCCGTCTGCACCCCTATTTGCAGGTCTGGCAAATGTTCCGGAATAATCTGGTCCCGGGTAATATTGGTAGAGAACTGCGTATCGTAATTCCCCACGCCATCCATCGTATATTTTCCAAAACGCCTCAAACTAGGCTGAACTAGCCCACTGACGGTTGGCTTACGCAGTCCTCTTTGGTAACCAAATTCTGACTTCGCCATGCCTACCTGCAAAAAGCCCTGCTTGATGTCATTGCTTCGGACTAAAACCGAATCAATTAGTTGAACTAAGAGCGAGTCTCGCTTCCAACATTCCTGAATACCTGACACGGAGAATTGCTCCTTTTCAGACCGATACGTATCTAATTCTGCATTTATCTTACGCTGCTCACGCATGAGTCCATTCGTGCACGAGGCTAATGCCAGCCATAAACCGACGATATATATCCTATTTTTCATTTTTAGACCATTTAGCCGAGAGTGATGCGAACACCACATATAACCCCGGAATAACTAACAAACCTCCTACTGTTCCTAAAATCATACCCCCAGCAGACGCCGTACCAATCGTCCGGTTTCCAATGGCTCCCGCACCGGAGGCAATCATCAACGGAATTAATCCAGCCACAAAGGCAAAAGAGGTCATCAAAATGGGACGCAAACGAGAGAAAGCACCCTCTTTGGCCGCCTCAATAATGGAAGCACCTTCCTTTTGTTTCGCAATCGCAAACTCCACAATCAAGATCGCGTTTTTTCCTAATAAACCGATGAGCATGACCAGCGCCACTTGCGCGTAAATGTTATTTTGTAGGCCAAATACATACAAGAACGCATAGGTTCCCATCGCTCCCATGGGAAGGAAAAGCAAAACGGGGAAGGGCAACAGAAAGGATTCGTATTGTGCTGCCAGCAATAAATAGACAAAAAGCAAGCAGATGGCAAAGATGAAAATCGCCTGGTTTCCAGCTAAATCCTCTTCCCGTGTCATCCCAGACCATTCGAGCGTAAAACCTCGAGGCAAACTCTTTAAGGCCTCCGCCCGAATGATGTCTAACACGGCTCCAGAAGAAAATCCAGGGGCAGGTTCGCCATTGACCATCGCTGAAGTAAACATGTTATAGCGCGTAAATTGCTCCGGTCCATACACCCGCTTCATCTTGACGAAAGAGGAATAAGGAACCATTTCTCCAGATTTATTTTTCGCATAAAACTTCAGCACATCATCTGGATGCGCGCGGTAACGCGGATCCACTTGGACCATCACTTTGTACATTTGGCCAAAGCGAATAAAGTTCGTCGCATAAAAACTACCTAGCAGCGTTTGCAAGTTATCCATGGCAGGGAGGACATTCACCCCTTTTTGGGCGGCAGCCTCCTGATCCACTTCTAACATATATTGGGGGAAGCTAGGGTCGAAACTGGAGAAGGTATTTTGAATCGCTGGGGTCTCGTTGAGTTTTTTGGCAAAATCATTCGAAACCGCAGCCAACTTTTGAAGATCTCCAGAACCACTTCGATCCTGAATTCTAAATTCAAAACCAGAGGCATTTCCAAAACCAGGAACGGCCGGCGGAGGGAAAAACTGAATACTCGCGTCCTTAATTCCACTGGTTTTCGACCGAATAATCTCCGTTAATTCATCTACCGTCTCCTTTCGCTCCTCCCATGGTTTCAAGGTAATAATACCCGTGCCATAGGAGGCTCCAGAACCATCCGTCAATAAACTAAACCCTGCTAAGGTGGAAAAGGACTCAATGGCATCCACCCCTTTAATGGATTTAAATACCTGATCCATCACCCCTTCCGTCCGCTCTAAGGTAGCCCCTGCCGGAGTAGTTGCATTCACATAAAGCGTTCCTTGGTCTTCAGAAGGAATAAATCCACTAGGCACAATCCCAGACAAAATCACCGTTCCTACAACAGAACCGAGTAAAATCAGCCACATCAGCAATCGCTTGCTGATCAAAGCCCCTACCCATACGAGGTATTTTTGAGCGATTTGATCGTAACGCTGATTAAAGGCATGGAAGAATTTTCCAAGCACGTTATTTTGATTGTGCTCTGGCTTTTTCAACAATAACACACAAAGTGCGGGAGTCAAAGTCAAGGCCGTTAAGCCCGATAAGGCAATTGATATCGCCATCGTAACAGAAAACTGCCGGAAGAAAACACCAATCGGACCAGAAAGAAAGGCCACCGGCACAAACACCGCACCCATCACAAGCGTAATCGCTAAAATTGCGCCTGAAATCTCCTGCATTGCCTCTTGCGTGGCGGCGAGAACGGGCATATCTTTTTCCTCCATTTTGGCATGAACCGCTTCTACCACGACAATGGCATTATCCACCACAATACCGATGGCTAAAACTAAAGAGAACAAGGTCAACAAGTTAATGGAGAACCCGAAAGCTAACATAAACGTGAACGTTCCTACTAAAGAAACAGGCACTGCAATAATCGGGACTAAAGTCGCCCGCCAGTCTTGCAAGAAAATAAACACGACGAGAGCGACTAATAAAAAGGCTTCCAATAAGGTCTTGATCACCTCGTGAATCGAAGCATCCAAGAAACGAGATACGTCATAGGAGATTGTAAAGCCCATTCCTGGGGGGAAGGTTGTCGTCTTCAATTCGGCTAAGCGATTCTTCACATTCTCGATTACTTCTGCTGCATTCGAACCGGGACGTTGCTTCAATAAGATCGCCGCAGAAGGTCGACCATTTTCTTTCGAAAGTACATCGTAATCCAAGGATCCAAACTCGACTTCTGCTACATCTTTCAAGCGCAAAATCTGTCCCGTCTCCGTCGCTTTAATCACTAAATTCTCATATTCTGCTACCTGCGTAAACTTCCCCGTGTAACGCATGACATACTGCAATGCCTGCGGGTGCTTTCCGGAACTCTCTCCTATTTTTCCCGGGGCCGCTTCCACGTTTTGATTACGCAAAGCCTGAATCACATCTTCAGCTGATAATTTATAGGCGAACAAGCGATCTGGATGTAACCAAATACGCATGGCGTACTCTCTTTGGCCCATAATATCTGCGAAACCTACCCCATCAATTCGCTTTAACTCTGGAAGCACATTGATATCCGCGAAATTGTAAATAAACTTCTCGTCGATATCCGAATCCTCGCTCAACAAATTCACATACAGCAACATACTATTTACCTCTTTCTCCGTGATTACCCCCGCTTTAATGACCTCTTCGGGTAATTCATCTAATACGGTCTGAACCCGCGTTTGAACGTTTACCGCTGCCACATCGGGATCAGTTCCTACTTCGAAATAGACCTGAATAATACTGGTTCCATCGTTACCTGAAACGGACGTCATGTAGGTCATACCGGCTACACCGTTGATGGCGCGCTCGAGGGGCGTCACCACGGCCTTTGCACATACTTCCGCATTAGCACCGGTGTACTTTGTGGTCACGGTTACCGCCGGAGGAACAATATCTGGGAACTGAGTAATGGGCAATTGCTTCATGGCAATAACCCCTAAAATCACGATAAAAATCGATACGACGATCGACAATACCGGTCTAGTGATGAATTGTTGTACCATGTTACAGTGCTTTATAATCCGTTAATAATTGGCGCATTGGCTTGAAAGTTGACTTGATTTTTTGCCCCTGCTTCACCAATTGAATTCCCTCAATCAATACCGTATCCTTTGCTGAAAATCCCGTTTTAACTAAGTAGAAATGCGGAATGCGTAAGTCTGGAACGATACTTTTCATCTTGACTATTCCTGCTGCATCTTTCACGAAAACATAACTCTTCTCCTGAATTTCGAAAACTGATTTTTGGGGAATGGCCCAATAGCCAGCGACCTTCTTAGGTAATTGCACTTTTCCTGAAGCCCCATGGCGTAGGAGTTTAGTCGGATTAGTAAAACGGGCACGAAATGCGATATTTCCCGTATTCTTATCGAATTCTCCTTCGATTGTTTCCACTATGCCCTTTTGCGGATAGTGCTCACCATTCGCTAATACCAGGTCCACGCTCGCCGCTTTATTTACCCCGCCTTGCTCACTAAACGCCAAGTATTCCTGTTCCGAAACATTGAAATAAGCGTATACGTTTTGATTATCGGAAAGCGTCGTTAACAAGGTGCCTTCATCTACTAAGCTACCCCGCTTGAAGGGCAATCGATCCACGATTCCATCAAAAGGCGCTCGAATATTCGAGTGTTCTACTTTTAATTCTGCTGCACTCACATGGGCTAAAGCCTCCTCTCGTTTCGCTTTAAGACCATCCACTTTCGCCAGTGAAATAGCTAATTGGTTTTTCGAGATCACATTTTTATCGACTAGTAAGCGCGTGTTGACTAGTGTCAATTCTTCTGCTTTTAACTCTGCCGAAGCTTGGCTCAAAACCGCTTTCGCCCGAGCTAAGTCAGCCACGTA
Organism: Aquirufa esocilacus; assembly: GCF_042715595.1. Classification (NCBI taxonomy): domain Bacteria; kingdom Pseudomonadati; phylum Bacteroidota; class Cytophagia; order Cytophagales; family Flectobacillaceae; genus Aquirufa; species Aquirufa esocilacus. The sequence goes on from NZ_JBBKXX010000003.1 coordinate 536,728, forward strand.
TTCCTGGCTATTAATCGTGAACATGATCTGACCTTTTTTAACCTGCTTCCCCTCATCCACTAATATGCGGTCTAAATACCCCTTGACGCGGGCTCGTATTTCTACGTTTTGGACCGCATGAATGTCCGCCACAAATTCCTGGCGAATCGTGGTATCTAATGAGATGGGAGAAGACACTTCTAACGTTTGTATTTCCACTGTCTCGTCTTTTTTAGCCGTGCAGGCTGCTAAAAGCAATAATCCCAAAAGGTATCTTGTCATAACTACTTAGTTTGGTCTTCCTCCATGTTGCTTGTAGGAAGACGGTTTCGTTTTAAAGGTATCCACCCAATCAATATTAGGCGTATTTACTTGGTACTTAGGGGTTTGATTACGAGGTTTCTGTTCTTTTACTTCCACCTTTTTCTCCATCTGTACATTATCTTTCAATGTCCTGTTTATCTGATTTTTATAGTGCTTACCCTGAGCCATTCCTATAAAAACGACACAGACGAACATAGACGCTAAGGCGTATATTTTCATATCGATTTTTGTATGCGGCAAAGCATACGTTACAAGAAGATTTTATGATTTTGTTTCAATAAGGCACGCGTATTATGCGATGCGGGGAGGGGGAATCACTTGCTCTAAAAGCACTTGTAAGGCGGACTGACTATACTGATCACTAATTGATTTATCAGTATAACTATCGTTTTGATTTAGGTCTAGTTTTGGACCAAAATCTTCACTCGCAAAAAAATCATCCGATCCATCTTCTTCCAAAGAATCTTCGAATGACATCTCTAGAGAGAGGCTACTCTTTTCGACCCATGTATCTAGCGCTAACGAAAGTCCATCCTTCGTTAAAAGACAACATACTAACAAGAAATAAACAAGTATTCCTCTGATCATTACTTACTCTTTAATTTCTTCGTAGGGAACATAATCGCCCCCCACATCATCCGTTTTAGCTTTCGTTTTAGGTGGTACATAATCCACATCAATTGTGCCCTCTTTGCGAGATTTCGAAGCAGCTTGCTTCGAACGAATATCTTGCTCAGACATCTTTTTATGCACCTGCGTAATGACATAACCCTTCATCAAAAAACGAAGTAAGGGAATCACCACATAGTATAAAACTAAACCGAGCGCAATAAGTTTTAACATCTTATCTACTTAGATATAAATTTCGTTCACCATACACTTTACGGAAGAAATCATCCTTCAAATCATCAATGAAATAGATCGCTTCACCCGTCGACTTCATTTCGGGTCCTAATTCCATATTTACGTTCGGAAATTTACTGAAAGAAAAGACAGGAATCTTGATTGCGTATCCTTTCTTGACCGGTTTGAAATTGAAATCTTTCACCTTCTTGTCACCTAACATTACCTTCGTCGCGTAATTCACATAAGGCTCTTGGTAAGCTTTGCAAATGAATGGAACGGTACGAGAAGCACGTGGGTTCGCTTCAATAATGTATACCACTTCGTCTTTCACGGCGAACTGGATGTTTAATAGACCTTTGGTCTTCAAAGCCACCGCAATTTTACGCGTGTGATCTTCGATTTGCTTCATTACATTTTCCGATAAATCGAATGGAGGCAAGACCGAGTGAGAGTCACCTGAGTGAATACCCGCTGGCTCAATGTGCTCCATCATTCCGATGATGTACACGTCTTCGCCATCGCAGATCGCATCTGCCTCCGCCTCGATCGCGTTCTCTAAGAAGTGATCTAATAAAATTTTATTTCCTGGGATATCGCGCAAGATATCCACTACGTGTTGCTCTAATTCTTGCTCGTTGATCACGATTTTCATCGACTGACCACCTAATACATACGATGGACGAACTAATAAGGGGTAACCTAATTCGCGACCTAAAACCACTGCATTATCCGCATCTTCACATACTCCGAATTTAGGGTATGGAATATCCAAGTCTTTCAACAGACTCGAGAACGCACCGCGATCTTCCGCTAAATCCAAGGCCTCGAACGACGTTCCTAGGATTTTGATACCATATTTAGAAAGCTTTTCGGCTAATTTCAAGGCTGTTTGGCCTCCTAATTGAACGATAACGCCTTCTGGCTTTTCGTGTTGAATGATATCGTATACGTGTTCCCAGAATACCGGTTCGAAGTATAATTTATCTGCTATGTCAAAGTCTGTCGAAACTGTTTCTGGATTCGAGTTGATCATAATCGTCTCGTAACCCGCTTCTTTTGCGGCTAATACGCCGTGCACACACGAGTAGTCAAACTCAATCCCTTGACCGATACGGTTAGGACCTGAACCTAAAACGACTACTTTTTTCTTTGTCGATGAAACTGATTCGTTATCTAACACCGCCGATGCTCCTTCTTGACCAAATGTCGAGTAGTAATACGGTGTCTTCGCTTCAAATTCTGCCGCACAGGTATCTACACATTTGTAAATACGCTTGATGCCTACCGCATTACGCTTATCGTATACCTCTGATTCCAGGCAACGTAAGGTGTGGGCGATTTGGCGATCTGCGAAACCTTTGTGCTTTGCTTCTTCTAATAAAATCGTCGGGATATTGTGGATCGAGTATTTCTCCATCTCTTTTTCCACACGCACTAGATCTTCGATTTGGTTCAAGAACCATTTGTTGATCTTTGTTAATTGCTGAATCGTTTTGAACGAAATACCCATTTTAAAGGCATCGTAGATATGGAATAAACGGTTCCAAGACGGGTTCGCCAGAGAGTACAAAATGGCATCTTGATCGCGCAATTCTTTTCCATCCGCACCCATTCCATTGCGCTTAATCTCAAGAGATTGACACGCTTTTTGTAAGGCTTCTTGGAAATTACGGCCGATACCCATCGTTTCACCTACGGATTTCATTTGCAATCCTAGTGTGCGATCTGCACCTTTGAATTTGTCAAAATTCCAACGCGGCACTTTCACAATCACATAGTCTAAAGCCGGCTCAAAATAAGCAGACGTCGTTCCCGTAATCGCATTCGTTAATTCATCTAAATTATAACCGATCGCCATTTTCGCAGCGATCTTCGCAATCGGATATCCGGTTGCTTTAGAGGCCAAAGCCGAAGAGCGAGACACCCGTGGGTTAATCTCGATCGCGATAATTTCATCTGTTTCCGGATTCAACGAGAACTGAACGTTACATCCACCTGCAAACTGACCGATGGCATTCATCATGTTGATGGCCATGTCACGCATGCGTTGGTAGATTGTATCTGGAAGCGTCATCGCTGGCGCTACCGTGATCGAATCCCCCGTGTGAATACCCATTGGATCGAAGTTTTCGATCGAACAGATAATGATCACGTTGCCTAAATTATCGCGTAAAAGTTCTAATTCATATTCTTGCCAACCCATGATGGATTGCTCCACTAACACCTCATGCGTAGGGGAGGCATGCAAACCTTTGTTCAAGGCAGCATCAAAATCTTTCGGATCGTGCACGAAACCTCCACCAGTTCCACCTAAGGTAAACGATGGGCGAATCACTAACGGGAATCCCGTTTCTTGTGCAATCTCTTTTCCTTCCAGGAATGAACGAGCTGTACGTCCTTTACACACACCCACCCCGATTTCTAACATCTTCAAACGGAATTTCTCGCGATCCTCCGTCGTTTCGATGGCTTTGATATCCACACCGATGATGCGCACACCATATTTGGCCCAAATCCCAGCCGCATCACAATCAATCGCTAAGTTCAAAGCTGTTTGACCTCCCATCGTAGGCAAAACGGCATCCACTTTATGATTCTCTAAGATGTGAATGATCGACGCTTTCTCTAAAGGCTTCAAATACACGTGATCCGCGTTCATCGGATCGGTCATGATCGTCGCCGGATTCGAGTTAATCAAGATCACCTCGATGCCCTCTTCCCTCAGGGAACGAGCGGCTTGGGAACCAGAGTAGTCGAATTCACAAGCTTGACCGATCACAATAGGACCAGAACCAATAATTAGGACGGATTTAATCGAGGAATCTTTTGGCACAGGGGGTATAAATTAAATTCTGAAAGGATATGTGTTTTTTGGCTTGCTTGGGTAAGCTCCAAAATTGTGCAAAGTTAGCGTTTTAAGGTCGATTTGCAAAATAAAAAATAGACTTTCGTTAAGGTTCGGCAGAACCCGAAAATTCCCTTATTTTTGACAACAAATTGTAGAAATCGTGATAAAAATACTCGTTGCTTTTGATGAAAACCGGGTCATTGGAAAAAACAATGAACTGATTTGGCATTTGCCGGCAGATCTGAAAAGATTCAAGGCCTTAACCACGGGTCACGTGATTATCATGGGGCGCAAAACCTACGATTCCATTGGAAAGCCCCTACCTAATCGCACCACGATTGTTATTTCACGCACGCCCGGTCTACAAATCGAAGGCGTCATCTGCACGACTTCCATCGAAGAGGCCATCTTAAAAGCAAAATCGTTAAGCCGCGAAGACATTTTCATCGTGGGTGGCGCAGAGATTTATGCGCTTTCTTTAGCGGTGGCGGATCAAATTTTAGTTACTCAACTACATGATATTTTCGAGGGAGACGCCTTTTTCCCTGAAATTTCGGCGGATCAATGGACGGTAACGGAAAGAGAACGCGGGGTGACGGATGAGAAAAACACCTACCAATACAGCTATTTGACCTATAGCAGAATATGATTCACAAAATCGACTTAAGTGCTGAAGCGATTTCGATCGACCCCTACTACCAATTCTTGCAGGATCCGGTGGCAGGTGGCATTTGTCTGTTTATAGGGACCATCAGAAATAAGAATCAAGGAAAAGACGTCAAGGCTTTGACGATGGAAGCTTACCCTCCCATGGCATTGAAGCAAATCGAATTATTATGCGATCAAGCGGCCTTGCAATGGCCCATCGAGCGTATCGCTTTAGTACATAGAACGGGTCCTTTGGAAATCGGAGATATTGCCGTATTGATTGGAGTAACTTCCGTACACCGAGCAGAAGCTTTCAAAGCCTGCGAATGGTTGATTGATACCTTGAAACAAGAAGTGCCTATTTGGAAAAATGAATTCTATGAGGACGGCTCATCCTGGCTAGTTCCCCATCCCTGAGACCATCAGGCTGCAGCCGCGCATTTCGGAATTATCGAAGCGGCCTAGTACTTTAAATCGGATCCCATCGTCTTCTAAGGAGCCTAAATCCCTTGTTTCGATAAATGAACAGGAATCGACATTGCCTAAATCAGCCACTTTAATCCCACCCGTTTTATGCGGCTGCGTCACTAAAGCAAACGGATCGCCCACCTCCCGCAAACACACCCGCATCGTATAAGCCGGGGTAAATACTCCATTAGATTTCGCATATCCTTGGGAAAACAGTTCGGTCATTCCATATTCAGAGGCGATCGAATCCAGTCCCATCTTCTCTTGTAAATAGGCGTGCACCTTATCGCGAATCCACTCCTCGCGGCGACCTTTCATCCCGCCCGTCTCCATCACAATCAAGCGATCTTTGTGCTCTTGTAAGAAAAACAAATCAATACCCGAATCCACTAAATCCAATAAACCAAAGGTCACACCCATCAACCAAACTTTCTTGTCGGTCGCCAAGGCTTGACGCAAAGCTTGCACCAGCTCCTCATACTGATTCAAATAAAAACCAGACAAGTCTGACCCCGACGACTTGATGAAATGATCCATCATGAATACCAGCGAGGAAGTAGAACGCTCTAAATACGAGGGCAACAAGGCAAAAATATGGTAATCGCTCAAAGGGCCGTATTCACGCTCAAAGGCGATTTTCGAAATTTCCTGGTAGAATCCTGGATCACAAACGGGGTGTTTGGAGGGGATTTGACCGGTCGTTCCGGAACTTTCAAAAGAGAATAAAACGGGCTCAGAACCGGTTAACACTTGGTGATTTTTGAATAATTCAATCGGCAAAAAAGGGATCTGCGTCCAATGCTCCACCTTTTCTGGCAATACACCGGATAGTTGAACATATTGCTGATAGAGTGGATTATAGGCATACTGAAAACGAAACACATCCAAAGCAAGCGCGTCAAAATCAGCTGCCTGCATGTGCAAGACCCGACTTTTTAAACTTTCCCTTTCTTGTGCGATCGTTTGATCCATTTGATTTAACCTGATGTAGCGCAAAATTAACGCAAATCATTAACTTTACTGTTGAAAATTTCAATGAATCGATGCGGAAATTAGCCGGAGTTGTAGCAATTGTATTACTAGGTTTAGGTGCTTGTGTGCAAGAACCTAGCTTTAGCTCTACACCTGCGATTTCATTTAAGTCGATTCAAAAGATCACGAAATCAAGTAATGACGGTTTTGGAGGAACGACGAAAATTGATTCAGTCATCATGAGCATCAACTTCCAAGATGCGGAAGGCGATTTAGGACTAACCGAAGCTCAGTTAAAATCGGATCCTAAGTACAAGGATTTTCGCAATTTCGAAGTAGCGGTCATGTTGCAAAAGAATGGAGTCTTTATTCCTATCACGTTCACACCGGCACTTGGGGGCTTGATGAATTTCAATTTCAAGCCGAATCAAAAAGCAGGTCCCATCGAAGGTAGCATCGATTATTCAACACAATTTGTGTACGCTTTCTACAAGGGATACAGCCCGCAGTTTACGGCCAAGAATGATACGTTGAAATTTAAGATTTTCATTCGGGACAACGCTTTCAACCAAAGCAACACGATTGAAACGGAACCGATCATCATCTTTAAAGACTAAAGCCCTTTGAGTTTTTTGTAGGCTTCCGGCTGAAGTCTATACGTAAACATCCGCTGATCTTGCTCATCTAATTGGATATCCAATATTTCTTGATCCACAAAAATCAAACCCAGCATCTTGGTGAAGTTCTCTATTAATTTCGCCCTAAACTGCCTTTGGGATTCCGGGGAACTTTTGTGTTTGCCAAAAAAAGCAATTATTTGATGACCGTTAACGAACCCTTGTTCGTAATTCAAAATCAAGAAATCTAGGAATAGCCGTTCGTTTGCCCCTAACATAAAGCGAATAGACTTCTTCAGTTTATTTCGTCTAACGCGTCGGAAAATTTCAAACACTAATCCAACGACTAAACCAGCCCCTAATACCATTAATAATATGGAGAAATCCTCGACCCAAGATCCCTCATCCAACGTTCCGATATATTCTGCTTCGTTTAATAAGGTTTTGATAGAAACCACCGTATGACCAGGCTCATCCATCGACGCTTTCACTAAATTATTAGACCAGACTAATGAGTCCCCACTGACGTGCATGTAGGCCTCCGTATCATCTCCGCGCTGTGCATTCAAATAGATTCGATGCGGGTTTTTCCATTGATATACTTTAAAATTATCTTCTAAATCAATGAAAAACATGGTATCGTACGCAAATTCCTTATTGGGTTTATCAGAAATAATAAAGTACCTACCATTAAAAACGAATGGTTTTGTCTCCTTAGAGTCTAAGAAGTTCAAAACGATTTCTAATTTAATTTCCCCTAAACGAGTGAATTTTTGATTAAAGAAATCATATTCATATATGCCATAATCGCGATTGAAAGCCGTCTTCTTTTCCGTATCATTCATATCTACCGTACTCAACAGGTAGAAACGATCCTTTTTAGGAGAATACCCAGCCATACCATCAAAAATGGAGGCAGGAACATCTCCATCGGCAGCAATGCTTAACCATTCTTTGGCAACAAAATCGTATTTAGTGATCAAATTCGTCGATTTCCAAAAACCATACCCCCCAAAAGAATAGATATCATCTCCCCGCATAAAAACACTGCTCTTACAGTTAGCTCCCCTAAAGAAGGTTTGATCCAAGCGTTTTAATGACCAAGTTGATTTATCTAATTGATACACTTGACCGGTGCAATGAATAGTGAGGTAGTAGGTAGAAGATTGATTGATCTGAAATTCATGAATGCCCTCAGCAGCCGGCAAGATATCCCCGTAATCCACGTTGACAGCCTTAATTGTATCTAACTTCACCCAACCTGTTGTCGGCTTATAGCGCTCAATAGTATGTGTCTTTAAATGCAACCGCAAAAAACTAGTCGACTTATCCTCTTGCCACTTAATATACTGAGCCTGCGCCGTAAAGCCGATTAGAAGAACAAACAGAAGGAACAGACTCGCTTTTTTTAGCATAGAATTGTGGTTGCGTCCCCAAAAATAACTAATTTTGTAAATTAACAAGTTTATTTAGCACTCCAGGCATGACATTACATAGAGAAGGACGATCCTTATTAATCACATCATTTATTATTGTCATGGCCATTAATGGCTTGTTTGCTTACTTCTTTCCAGAAAACGCTATCTTGAGAGAAACGATTATCGTGATTACGGCCTTATTTTATTTAATCATTTTACAGTTTTTCCGGGTACCTAAGCGCCACACGGTGCTTGACCCTAAAAACATCATTGCTCCAGCAGATGGTAAAGTGGTAGTGATTGAAGAAACGGTGGAGACAGAATATTTCCAAGGCCCACGCCGCCAGGTTTCGATCTTCATGTCACCTATCAATGTGCACGTAAACTTCAACCCGATTTCGGGCATTGTATCTTATTTCAAATACCACCCAGGTAAATTCCTTGTAGCTTGGCACCCGAAATCAAGCACCGAAAACGAGCGTACAACTTACGTAGTGAAACACGAAAATGGAACAGAAGTTCTTTTCCGTCAGATTGCAGGAGCTTTAGCAAAACGGATTTGTTGGTATGCCAAAGAAGGTGATACCGTTATTCAAGGAACAGAATTTGGCTTCATCAAATTTGGTAGCCGTATCGACATCTACTTACCTTTAGATGCAGAAATCTGCGTGAACATCGATGACAAACCAGTAGGTGGCGAAACGGTGATTGCCAGATTAGCCTAGACCCAAGAAGTCCACGACTCCTCGATTAATTCGATAATTTTTTCTAGTCCTTGCTGATCCACTTCAGTAAAGTCTGCTAATTGATCTGAATCTAGATCAAATACGAGTACGACTTCGTCATTCACGATTGCAGGCAAAACAATCTCTGACTTCGAAGCAGACGCACAGGCGATATGCCCAGGAAATACTTCTACATCCGGCACTAAAACCGTTTCTTTTGTCGTATAGGCATGACCGCAAACTCCCTTGTGAAACGGAATTCTCGTGCAAGCCACTGGCCCCTGAAATGGCCCCAAGACTAATTGATTCTCCTTTGTGAGGTAGAAGCCTACCCAGAAAAAGCTAAACACCTCGTGTACCGCCGCAGCAATATTAGCTAGGTTTGCGTATTTGTCTGTTTCTCCGGCTAGGAGCGATTGAATTTGGGGATAAAGCGAAGTGTATTTTTCTGCGCGGGTTCCCTCGATTTTTACTAGATCCTCTGCCATTTTATGCGAAATAACGTTGTAGCCAAGTGGTGTTTGCTGCTTGTAACCAACCCGTGCGGTAAGCGCCAAGCGATTCCGTTTGTAACGGAATAATTTGAGTAGATGGCGTTAGTATTGGATTGTTTTTCAAAGCCGTCAAAGGGATCAACGTAAGCTCTTCGCCCTCCACTACCGCCGTGCTGCGATCGAAGAAATCGATTCCTAGGTTTGTTCCCATCTCCTTGAACCAGCGCGTCGACGCATCGATAGAGCAGCCAGAGGCCGCATTTACGATTTCGTCTACTGCGATGACGATCACTTGTTGAAAGCGAATCTCAAAGGACGCATTCAATCCAGCTCCATGTGCCGCCCATTGGGTTAAGGCTGGGGCTAAATAGTCCTGAATGGCTTGGGTTTCTGACACCGTAAAAGGTCGGTTCGCCTGATAGACCCAGACGCGGGAATGATCGGGCATTTGTTCAATGGGTAAATACATATATTACATGGATTGCTGCACTAACTCAGCTAAATCTACTACTTGGATGTGTTTTTCTTTGCCTACTTTATTTAGGCCGTCTTGGACCATGACCATGCAGAATGGACATGCTAAGGCCACCTTGCTGACACCTGAATCGACCATTTCTTGGACTCTTTTCACCTGCACGTCTTCGCCGCCCGTTTCCGGCTCTTTGAATACTTGTGCGCCGCCCGCTCCACAGCAGAGTCCTTTTGTTCTACAACTTTTTAGCTCGATTAGTTCCTTTTTTAATCCGGAAATAATCTCGCGCGGTGCTTCGTAGACCCCATTTCCTCTGCCTAAATAGCAAGAATCGTGGTAAGCCACTTGTTCCAAAGACGAGCCATCAGAAGCTTTTATTTTGCCTGAGCTGATTAATTCTGCCAAAAGCTGGCTGTGGTGAATTACTTCGTAATTTCCCCCTAACGTGGGGTATTCATTCTTCAAGGTATTAAAACAATGCGGGCAAGCTGTCACTATTTTCTTTACCGCATAGAGGTTTAACACCTCGATATTGGACATCGCTTGCATTTGGAATAAAAACTCATTCCCTGCACGACGCGCCGGATCACCGGTACACGATTCTTCTGTACCTAGAACAGCAAAGCTGATTCCTACCTTTTGCAAAATTTCCGCAAAAGCACGCGTCACTTTTTTGTGTCGGTCATCAAAAGAACCTGCACATCCTACCCAAAAAAGAAATTCCGGCTGCTCCCCCGCTGCGGCGAATTCAGCCATCGTTTTAATCGTCTCCATTATTTCTTTTGTTGCGCGCGCATTTGCGTCACTGTTAATCGACTTCCGTCGTCACTCCAACCCGGAGGCCCAAAAATATACCCAAACACCGCTTTCATACTTTTTGCGTTAGCTACGTCCTTGACGATTTGAACCCATTCGTAAAAGGCAATTTTCGCCGGATTATAGCTCTCAATCTGCTTTGTTAATCCATAAGAAGGTCGTTGATTTTCAGTCACAAAAGACCCAAAGATCCGATCCCAAATGATCAATACCCCCGCATAATTCGTATCTAAATAATCCAAATCCGTTCCATGGTGCACACGGTGGTGCGACGGCGTATTCAAGATATATTCAAACCAACGCGGCATCTTGTTAATCAATTCCGTGTGAATCCAGTATTGATATAGCAAACTCGTTTGCTGGAAGAACATCACGATAAACGGATGCACCCCGATCAAAGGCAACCAAAGCCAAAAGACAAAACCACCTGATAGATTCCCTGTCCAGGTTTGGCGCAAAGCAGCGGCTAAATTATACTTCGGTGACGAATGATGCACCATGTGGGAAGCCCAGTAAAAACGAATCTCGTGTGAGATGCGGTGAACCCAATAATAGGTTAAATCCTCTCCGAAGAAAGCCAATACCCAAACGGGCCAGGTTTGGCCTAAGTCAAACAATTTCCAGTTATTGTACACGTAAAAAGACGCACCGAAAGTGATGGCCTTTGTGACAAATCCAATGCCTAAATTTCCTAGACCCAAACCGATCGACGTCATTGAATCCTTTGCCTCCACGTAATCGCGATGCATCTTGTAGACGATGTAGGATTCTAATAAGACCGTGAAAAGGAAAAATGGAACAGCGTATAAAATCAAAGTAGGACCCATCTTAGTTCAGTTTAACCACATCGCGCAAGAAAGCCTCCGACGATGCAATTGGTTTATCCGTTAATTTACCTAGCAGGTTCGACGTTATTACGTGATTGCCTGAGTTAGGAAATGCTTCCGACTTTTTTAAACTTTCCGGTGTACCTAATTGTTCAAACATCACTTTCATCGCATCTACTGACACCACGTTGTCCTGGTGTTCTTCATCTTTATAATAGTACCCCATAAAGACAGGCATTTTTACTTTCTCAAAGACTTCTTTTGTCATCGCGTGCGTCAATAAGTTCTGCACTGCCACCACACCTTCCAGACGATAATGCAAGCTCCAATTTTCTGCATGTCCTGGCGCCATCACCGGAATATCCCGGTAATCACTACCTGTAATCAAATGGGCCATTTGTAATCCCCATGGATTATCTAATAAGGTCGCATTGGGATCTTTGATCGCAATACAAGGACCGTAGAGCATCAAAGCTTTAATTTCTGGATGGTTAGCCGCTAAAACGAGCGACATCGCGCCACCGAAAGACGTACCTAAAACAACTACCTCATCACCCAACTTCTTCGCGATCGCATAGTAGTTTTCGACACTTTGGTAATACTCATCCGCTGTCACGGTAGCATAAGTGGAGTCCGAATCTGGCACCCCATGACCCGCCACACGAGCAAGCAATAAGTTCGCACCGAATTTCTTGGCCACTTCGCGGTGCAAAGGATCTCCCTCCATCGGTGAAGCTGAGAAACCATGCACATACATAAAGACGATCTTAGTCTTGGTAGGCTGAGTTGAATCCGCCCAAATAACGCGCGACTCATTCCCCGGCTTCAACACCGTCTTCGATTCTTTGGCTGCGATATAGGCATCGATTTGACTAGCAGAATCCGGAATATCCGTCCAGCTAGCGCTAGGCCTTAGCGTCGGCGTTTCCGGTTTAGGGCCTAAAAAATAGACGCCAATTAGTAAAACTATTACTCCCAGTATTTTTTTCTTCATAGCTTATTCTTTCGCCCAATTCAAACGATCGGCAGGGTTAAATTTCCACGGACTTTGGTTCGTCTCCACATTCGCAAACATCGCATTCCATGCCCCCGGTGCATCCGAAAGCTCCATAATCTGGAAGCGACGCATTTCTAAGATGATATTCAAGGGCGAAAGCTCCATCGGACAAGCTTCCACACAGGCCTGACAAGACGTACAAGCGCGTAACTCTTCTGCAGAGATTCGATCAAACAAGGATTTCCCATCCTCCACAAAAGTCCCTTTATTTTCTTTCAAAATAACACCCACTTCCTCTAATCGATCCCGGGTATCCATCATAATTTTACGTGGTGACAAGGCGCGACCGGTTTGATTCGCCGGACATTGCTCCGTACAACGGCCACATTCCGTACAAGAATACGCATCTAAGGCGTTCTTCCAGGTTAAGTCTATTACATCTTTAGCACCAAACTTCGCATTCGTTAAAGGCTGCTCCTCCACCGGATGACCTAGCATTAACTTCACCTCGTGCGTTACCGCTGGCATCGCGGACATCTTCGCAGATGATTCTAGACTAGAGAAATAAGCAGACGGGAATGCAAAAAAGATATGCAAGTGCTTCGAATAAGTAACGTATAAAGCAAAAGAGAGAATCCCTAGGATGTGAAACCACCAGGCGGCGCGCTCAAGCAAGATTAAAGCGGAAGTCGAAAGCTGCGCATAAATGCCAACTAACTGACCAGAAATCACAAAAGATCCTACTGGCTGGTAATGTTCCACCCCACGCGTTTGCAACACCGAGTCCGCTCCGTTCATCGTCCACAAGGCAAGCATTAAAATAACCTCGATCAGCAATATTTGATACGCATCCTTTACGGGAAAACCGGCTAATTCTGTATGATTAGCGGCTTGTAAACGACCGGTGCGAAATACCCCGCGACGCAGAAAAAAGAACACACATGCCACAAAAACACCACCGGCCAAGATCTCGAAAAAGTTCATTAATCCGGCGTAGAGTGAGCCTATAAACGGCGCAAAAAGGCGATGAGTCCCTAAAATACCATCTAAGATAATTTCGAGAATCTCGATATTAATGAGTACAAATCCGATGTAAATCAGGAAGTGAAAAAAGCCGACGATAGGCTTGGAAAACATTTTCTTTTGACCGAAAGCCAAAAGCGCCATTCGTTTAAAACGTTCAGACGGATGGTCCGATAATTCCACTGGACGAGCTAAGCGAATCGTCTGTATGATAAGCGAAAAACGCTGAAAAATCAGGTAAGACATTCCCCCTAAAAGGGTGATAAATAGTATCTGAGGCAAATAGTTCATCGTTGATGTAGAAAGTACATAAATGTACTAAAATTTCTACGATAATTCCTTTTTCAAAAAGCGTCCCGTGTGACTATTTTTTTCTTTGGCAATCTGCTCTGGCGTTCCGCTAGCTAATAATTGCCCTCCTGCGTTTCCGCCCTCAGGACCCATATCGATTAGGTAATCGGCCACCTTAATCACGTCCATATTGTGTTCGATGATTAAGACCGTATTCCCCTTATCCACTAGTTTCTGCAATACATCTAATAATAGACGCACATCTTGAAAATGCAAACCAGTTGTGGGCTCATCTAAGACATAAAGCGTCTTGCCTGTATCCTTTTTGGAAAGTTCTTCGGCCAGTTTTACGCGCTGCGCCTCACCCCCAGAAAGGGTGGTCGCGTGTTGCCCTAAGGTGATATAGCCTAAACCTACTTCGGCCAAAGTCTGTACCCGACGGAAAATACGCGGTTGGTTTTCGAAGAATTCCAAAGCCTGCTCCACCGTCATATCTAATACATCTGAGATTGATTTACCTTTAAAGCGAACTTCCAAAGTCTCGCGATTGAAGCGTTTCCCTTTACACGTCTCGCATTCTACTAATACATCCGGCAAGAACTCCATCTCAATCTTTTTGCGACCCGCTCCCTCACAACCTTCACAACGGCCACCTTTCACATTGAAACTAAATCGCCCCGCCTTGTATCCGCGAATCTTCGATTCAGGCAATTCGCAATAGAGCGTGCGAATATCACTGTACATATTCGTATAGGTAGCAGGATTAGAACGAGGCGTGCGGCCGATAGGACTTTGGTCCACTTCGATTACTTTATCGATATTTTCCAAACCTACAATCGACTTATACGGCATCGCATCCCGCTTCGTACGATCGAAATGCTGCTTTAATTTCAACACCAAGGTATCGTGAATCAAGGTCGATTTTCCAGAACCCGAAACCCCAGTCACGACTGTCAAAGTCCCTAACGGAAACTTCACCGACACATTCTTCAAATTATTCCCAGTCGCCCCTTTCAACTCGATGCTCAGACCATTGCCTTTGCGGCGGACGGCTGGCACCGCAATCTCCAAAGCGCCATTCAAATAAGCCGCCGTAGGCGTCTTCAGTTTTAAGAACTCAGCTGGTGTACCGGAACCCACCACATTTCCTCCGTGGCGACCCGCTCCTGGACCGATGTCCAATATATAATCTGACTCCAGCATCATATCCTTATCGTGTTCTACGACTAGCACTGAATTACCTAAGTCCCTTAAATCTTTTAAAGCCTGTATTAATTTTTCATTATCACGCTGATGCAAACCGATACTCGGCTCATCCATAATGTACAAGACACCCACGAGTTGCGTCCCTATCTGCGTCGCTAAACGAATCCGCTGCGCCTCTCCTCCGGAAAGACTTTTCATCGGTCGATCGAGCGTCAAATAAGTCAAGCCGATTTGGGTTAAAAAGCCCACCCGTTTTCTAATTTCTTTCAAGACTTCTACCCCGATCTGCTGCTGGCGATCGCTCATCCGCGTCTCCACGTCAGCGAACCAAGCCTCGAGTTCATTGATATCCATTTGGGCTAATTGCCCGATGTGTTTATCGGCGATACGGAAATGCAAGGATTCTTTCTTCAAGCGATACCCATCGCATTCCGGGCATTTTTTGATGATCATAAAATCCTTCAACCAGTCTTGGGTCTTTTCAGAACCTGACTCTTGCTGGCGTTTCAAGAAGTTTACGATGCCATCGTATTTCGTATTCCATTCCGTGCCCTCGTATTTCTTAGACGGTACCGCAACTGGCGCGTCAGAGCCATACAACATCAATTCCACGGCCTCCGCTGGAAACTTCGAAATGGGAGTCGAAAGACCCACTTTAAAGGGCTTTAAGAGCACCTCTAGTTGCTTGAATATCCAAAGCTCTCGGTATTCTCCAATCGGCGCAATCGCTCCGCGGATAATGCTCAAAGAACGATCTGGAATGACCGAATCTTCAGTAATTTCTTCTACTACACCTAAGCCATTGCAACAAGGACAAGCGCCATAAGGACTATTGAATGAAAAGGTATTCGGTGCAGGTTCATCGTAGGACAAACCGGTCGCCGGATCCATTAAGGTCTGGGAGAAGTAATGTAATTTATTCTTGGCATCTAGGACGTAGACTTGCCCTTTGCCTTGGTTCATCGCGGTTTGTAGGCTTTGAGATAAACGCAAACGTTCGTCCTCTGCCACTACTAAACGATCCACCACTATTTCAATATCGTGTACTTTAAAACGATCGACCTGCATCTTCGGTTCGATGTCCATGATTTCGCCATCGATACGCACCTTCGTATATCCCCACTTCGCGATTTGGACAAACAACTCGCGGTAATGTCCCTTACGGCCTTTGACTACGGGCGCGAGTAAAACGACTTTGCCTTTGTTGAATTGGGTTAATAAGGTTTCGATGATTTGGTCGACTGATTGCTTGACCATCTTCTCCCCTGAAAGGTAAGAAAATGCCTCCCCGGCACGGGCATATAAGAGACGCAAGAAATCGTAGATTTCTGTCGTCGTACCTACCGTAGAACGCGGGTTTTTAGAGGTAGTCTTTTGTTCAATGGATATCACCGGCGAAAGGCCTTCGATCTTGTCTACATCCGGACGTTCCATGTTTCCTAGGAAAGAACGGGCATAAGCGGAGAACGATTCCATGTAGCGTCTTTGGCCCTCTGCATAAATCGTATCAAAGGCTAAGGATGATTTTCCTGAACCCGAAATCCCTGTTACCACCACGAGCTGATTGCGCGGAATGGAAACGTCAATATTCTTTAAATTATGCTCGCGTGCACCCAGCACTTGAATGTGGGAAAATCCAGTAGAATCAGACGCTTTTGAAGCCATAGTTTGGTAATCGATCGATCCACAAAGGTACAAAAAAAGAGGCTGCCCTTTTAGGGGCAGCCTCAACATAATTTCAAAAAATCTTATTTGTTCAACAATTCGTCGAAAGTGATACTTACATAGTACATGCTTCCGATTAATGGGTTACCCCATCCTGTTGTATAAGCAACTCCGCCTAAGTTCGTACCACCCACTTTGATGATCGACTTAATCTCAGATACTTTCTTGCTTACTTGCATATCGAATGTCGAGAATGCAGGAATCATAGACAATTGTTGTTGATTCACCACTTGGTTCACGAAAGATGATTGCCAAACAAATTGATCTTGGTATCTCCAAGTCGCATTGAAGCCCCAACCCGAATTTCCGATGTTACGGTTTCCTAAAGAAACGTTCGTACGGTAGTTCGGTGTATTGAAACCTAATTGGTAATCAGCTAATCCACCGTTGTCTTTTACTGCATTGTAAGAAACGTTTGTTCCTAATGCCCAACGATTTCCTAAATCATAGTCGATGCCTAAGCCCCAACCGTTAGTCACTACTTCGTTATCTACGTTAGATGGGAATGAGAAGTAGTTTAATGAACCTGCCAAAGTCGTGCTAGGTTGCGCTACCACTTGACCTGCTGAGAAGTTCGTGAAGTTAGATTGGTAAGCATAGAAATCAACAAACATTTGTGGAGTGATCATTCCTTTGTAACCAAATTCAACTGTTTGAACCTGCTCTGGCTTCCAAGCCTTAGCCTTGTAAGTTACCCACTTCGAAGGATCTGTTTGGTTAGCTAAGATTGATTGTAACGTGTAAGAGTTACCTGATAATTTGTAACGATCTTGAACTACCGCTAAACCACCTAATAAACGAGCAGATGGCGTTAACAAGTTAATGTATTGATCCTGTGTTGTAGGAATACGGAAACCTGTTTGTAAGGAAGCACGGAAGTTTGAAGTTCCTTGTGTATATACTCCAGAAACACGAGGACTAAATACGCCTTCGAAGTTTTCGTTCTTGTCATAACGAAGTGATCCCGTTACTTTCAAGTGATCAGCAAATAATTTCTTAGATGCTTGTGCGTATGCACCGTATTCGTTGATAGAGAACTCGCTACCATCATCTTGCAATGCAAATAAAGTTCCTTCTGAGTTCAAGGCATATTGACGGAAGTTCGCACCTACGATCAATTCTACTTTGTTATTCAATTTCTCAGTTAAGTTATACATCCCCTCTAAGTGGTATAACGCAGACTTATCTGTAAACTTAGCCCCTTGAGGAAGTGGCTTTCCTTTGATAGCATCAACCGCTGCGTTAAACGCTGCTGTACCTGGTACTAAACGACCTGCATCAGAAACTGCGCGAGCTGTTCCGTGGTAGTAAGGGAAAGAAGATTGTGTACTAGCTACGGCTAAACCAACTGCTGAAGCTGGAGCCACACCTTTCAATAAGTTTGTTTGTAATACGGTTCCAAAGTTTGTTAATGCCAAACCTGCGAAAGTCGAGAAGTATTGAGGATACCAAGCTGTTGATGGCTTAGCTGCTTCGTTGACTAATTGACCTAAAGTACCTGTTGCATACGCATCACCTGAATTCTCTTGCGTTGTATACGCACGAACGAAGAAGTTAGAACCTTTTAATTCTGCCTTGTATTGTCCCATGGAGAAATTCTTGATCGAATAACGATCCGCTCCCGTGTACATCGTAGTACCTTGACCATATGATCCTTGTAAGATCAACTCTACTTTATCGTTAAAACGGTAGTGTAAAGCGGCGTTAAATTTGATGTTACGGTTTGCATAAGAGGATAAATCACGCTCAGCATAACCTTCACGAGAAATGGCTACGTTAGGAACAATGTATCCTAAGATCGCAGATGGAGTTAATAAACCACCTGTAGCAGCAGAGATCTGATTGATACCTGCCGTCAAAGGATTCGTAGGAACCCCTAATAATGGCTTTAATGAAGTCAACATGTTCACGTTCGTCTCATCACCATATACACTCACACCATTGTAAGCTAAGTTAGATCCACGAGAACCTGCTCCTAATACCGTGCCGTTCAATAAAGACTGGTCACGCGTATCCGTTGACTGCCAGTCATCAGCTGTTAATTGGTTGAAGTTTAATTTGAAAGCAACTTTGTTGTTGAATGCTTTAGCAAAACGAATCGAGATATCTCCATAAGGAGTAGTCGTTTCCGTACGATTGCTAGCATACATCGCTCCCGTTTTCACTTGAGCAGATAATCCTTGGAATAAGAAAGGTGATTTCGAATCCATTAAGATGATACCGTTCATCGCGTTAGGACCGTATAAAGCAGACGCTGCTCCTGGCAATAAGTCTACTGATTGTAAATCCAATTCAGAAATACCTACGATATTACCTACTGAGAAGTTCAAACCTGGCGCTTGGTTATCCATACCGTCGATTAATTGAACTACACGTACGTTACCGTTGCTATTAAATCCACGCATACCGATAGACGAGAAAGACACCGATTGTGCACTTACCTCAACTCCTTTGATATTACGCATCGCATCATAGAATGAAGCAGCTGGAGTTTCACGAATCGCACGAATGTCTAAACGTTCTACTGAAACGGGTGACTGCATAACGCTTTCCTCCACACGTGAAGCAGAAACGACTACGTCTTGCGCTAATGTCGCTTGCTCTTTTAAAGCGATTTGAAAATCTGTTTTATTTCCTTTTACAGGAATCTCTTGGCGCTCATAACCTACCATCGAAACGACGATTGTTAAAGCTCCTGGTTTGTTCGTTGATAGCGAGAAGTTACCTTTAGAATCTGAAATGGTTCCAGTTACTGCTCCTTTTACGCCGATACTAACACCAATTAATGGCTCTTTAGAATCTGCATCCGTTACCTTACCACCTATTTTAGTCTGAGCAAAAGTGCTTGCACTTAAGATCAGAATAAGCGCTAGGCTAGGTAAAATCTGTTGTATAATTTTTTTCATAATGGGTGTTTTTAATGACACAATTTGTTTTGGATACTCGAATTACAACAAAAATAAAGAAGATTTCATTATTCACCACTATGTTGGTATTAAAAAATTACTAATTTTTCAGAAAATAATTTAATCGTTTATACGGACAGACTACCGCTCGATCATTTTATTTTAAAAAGGAGGATTAAACTAGTAGCTTTGTGTATAAATTAATTCTATGAGAGCTCTTGCTTTTTTGTGTGTACTTTTCCTAAGCGCTTGCGCTAGCAACCAGACGCCTTATGTGCTGAGCACCAGATGGAAAGACGCTCCACAACCCGCTGAAATGGACTATGCAAATCCGGCCGCTTGGTCTGCTTTGCCGTCTCGCTTTGACGCAGCTGATTTAGTCCCCCGAAAGTCTTCTTTGAAAGATGAGCAGGCGAATGCCAAAGCCGATGTCTTCTTCATTCACCCCACGATTTTCACCTACAAGCCAGAAAACGAATACGTTTGGAATGCCTCTATGACAGATATGGCTTTAAATGTGCGCACTGATAGTTCAACCATTCTAAATCAGGCCACCGCTTTTAATGCCGCTGGACGTGTTTTCGCACCTCGCTACCGCCAGGCGCATTACCAAGCTTTTGTTACCTCTTATAAAGAAGACAAAGACGCGGCTTTGGATTTGGCCTATTCCGATGTAAAAAGAGCTTTCGATTACTATATGGCTCATGAAAACAAAGGGCGACCTATCATTATTGCTAGCCATAGCCAAGGAACTGTGCACGCTACCCGTCTGATGAAAGAATACTTTGATGGAAAAGAATTAGGCAAGCAACTAGTAGCGGCTTATATCATAGGAATCGCGACTCCTAAAAATACGTTTACAAACATTCCTGTATGCACATCCCCCACGCAAACTGGATGCTTCATTGCCTATACGTCCTTTTTGCAAGGATATTTACCCCCTTGGCACCCGGGAACAGTGACAGAATTAGCCTCCGTTAATCCATTGACGTGGTCTACCGATGAGAATTTTGTTTCGAAAGAAAAGAACATCGGTGGCGTTTCCTACGGATTTAAATATGTGAAAGAGTTTGCGGATGCACAGAATCATTTAGGAATTTTGTGGACGAATACCCCGTATGTACCTGGTCGTGCTTTTGTGAAGTTGAAAAACTGGCACAAGGCTGACATTAATTTATTTTACCAAAACATTAGAGAAAACGCTGTCTTACGTGTGAACACGTTCCTCAGCCAAAAATAAGCGTATGCCTAACTGCCTTGTAATCATGGCGGGCGGAATCGGAACCCGATTTTGGCCCATCTCCAGAAGTAATTATCCGAAACAATTCCACGACGTCTTAGGCGTGGGAAAAACGATGCTGCAACAAACAGCAGAACGTTTTGAGGGAATAGTAGCTCCGGAAAACATCTATGTGGTGACGAGTGAAGAATTTGCAGGTATCGTGCAAGAGCAATTGCCTTTTTTAAGCCCTGATCAGATTTTAAAAGAACCGCAACGCAAAAATACGGCCCCATGTATTGCTTATGCTGCCTACAAAATCAGCAAAAAGCACCCCAAGGCGAAATTAATTGTCGCTCCAGCGGATCATGTAATCTTAAAAGAGGAGGCATTTAAGGCACGGGTACACGAGGCATTGGAAGCGGCGAAAGAGCCCGTTCTAGTCACCCTAGGCATCGTCCCTACGCGACCAGACACAGGTTATGGTTATATCCAATACCAAGAATCTACCGAAAAAGCGAAATCGGTGAAGACCTTTACGGAGAAACCTAACGTGGAATTAGCGCAAGCTTTCCTTGAAAGCGGTGACTATGTGTGGAACGCCGGACTTTTCGTTTTCGCCATTCCCACTTTTAAACATGAATTAACGAAGCACCTTTCGCGCCTGGCAGAGCAATTTGAAGAAGGACGCGCGTTCTATTATACCGAAGAAGAGCCCGATTTCATTCGCAAGGTGTATGCCGTTTGTAAAAGCATTTCGATGGATAATGGTATAATGGAAAAAGCCCGCGATGTAAAAGTTATTTTAGCTGATATTGGCTGGTCTGATTTAGGTACCTGGAAATCCTTACACGAAATCAACGAAAAGGATGAGCTTCAAAATGCGGTGGACGCCAATGTAATGCTGTACGAAACAAAAGATTGCATCATTAAAGCACCTAAAGATAAATTAGTCGTCATTCATGGCTTATCGAATTACATCGTAGCTGAACACGGGAATGTGTTGATGATTTGCCCGAAAGACCAGGAACAGCAAGTGAAACAATTTGTGGAAGATGCGACTAAACTTGATCCAAATTATAGTTAGGATTCAATCAACTCAATTAACGTAGTGAAATCACCGATCAATTGAATTCGCGTTGGGAGTGGTTCTGATGAATGTAAAACGTTGTAACCCGTCAGCATAATGTTAGCCTCTGGTAGCATTTTATCTAATTCAGCCACATAAGCGGGTAACACATCCTGCGAGGGTTCGGTTGTAAATACACTGAACACATAATCCGGCTGGTGTATTTCGTAGGCCAAACACAATTCATCAAAAGGAAGCGATTGACCTAAATAAACGGCGGAATGCTGGCGTGCGCGAATCAAATAACTCGCAAAAAGTAAGCCTATCTCATGCAATTCACCCTCTGGCAGGTATAATAAAAATTTCTTTGCGTTTGGTTTAGGTTTCGCCATTTGAGAATCGATGGCGGCAATGATCTTTTGACGAATCAAATGCGTAATGAAGTGTTCCTGCGCCGGCCCTACTGAACCTGAAAGCCACAAGGTCCCTAAACGTGTTAAAAATGGATAAATCACTCGAAGCATAAAGTTCTCAAAACCATACGCGTCCGTAATAGACTTCGCTAACACTTGGAAACGGTACTCGTCCAAGTCCATCATAGCCACTGTAATAGCTTGAATATGTTCTGGATAATCTAATTCGCCACCTGAAAGCTGCAAAATTTTCTCTGAAATTTCTGATTCCGTTAATTCAGCAATCTTGGAAATCTTGATTCCGCCTTTGTTTTGAAGGGTTGCAATATTTAGAATACGCTTTAAATCGATGTCAGAATACGTGCGAATACCGGTATCTGTACGCACTGGATTGAGCAAATGGTAGCGCTGTTCCCAAATACGTATCGTATGGGCTTTGATACCACTGAAATTCTCTAAATCCTTTATGGAGTACACGTTCATCTTCATTGTAACACCTGGTTTATGAAAATGTTTAGAAATTAAATTGTAAAAGAAGCCAATGCCCTAAAAAGAACAAGAATTGCAAGGCGGCAATGAGTCTAAAAAGGCTTGATTTCGATGAAAAAGGTGTATTTTGATAGGCTAAATGAAAAACAAAGGAGGCAAACCACCACGCAACAAAATTTTGCGCAGGCACCTGTACCCCGGCCCAAGTCCAAAAATCAAAATGAACTGCCACTGGCTCAATCAAGAAATCCAAGGCAGTCATCAATCCAGCTCCTATGGCGGCTTTACTAATTTTCCCTGCTATTTCCCATTCTTCTACCAAGGCATTTGTCGCTACTACTAAAACTAACCAATTCAATCCAATGGTAAGAGGCACATTAAACAGCTGAAAACCTAAGGTCTTACCGTAGGTATATTTACCAAAAATTTGTCCGGTTCTCACGCCCTGCACCTCTAAATACCAGGCCGCAATCGCCAATACACCTAGAAAAAGGTAGGCTTGAAACGAGGGTTTGGGAAAATAAACCACGCAGATAAAGGCCGTAAACCATAGCGTTAAGGGCACTAAAGAGACAAATAAAGCAGCCGTCGCAGGTAAATGCATCCCGATTAAACCGGCCGCATACATGACAATCAAAAAACGTTTCAGAAATACTGGATTCATAGGATGGTTTTCTCAACAAATGTAGAAAAAATACAACAAAAAATGCCCCAGTATTTCTACTGAGGCATTTTGGGCGGATGATGGGATTCGAACCCACTACCCCTGGTACCACAAACCAGTGCTCTAACCGAGTGAGCTACAACCGCCATTTGGGACTGCAAAAATACGCAAAGCTTCCAATATTGCAAAAGAAAGCCGAAAAAAACGGGAGAATTTTCATCCTCCCGTCCATTTGTATTATTTCTGAGCTGCTTGGTAACGCGCTTCCGCTTTGTTCCAATCCACTACACTCCAGAATGCGTCGATATAATCTGGACGCTTGTTTTGGAATTTCAAGTAATATGCGTGCTCCCAAACATCTAGTCCGATCACTGGGAAGCCTTTCACATCAGCTACATCCATTAAAGGGTTGTCTTGGTTAGGTGTGCTAGAAACGGCTACCGAACCATCTTTCTGCGCTACTAACCACGCCCAGCCTGAACCGAAACGTGTTAAACCCGCTTTCTTAAACTCTTCTTTGAAAGCATCAAACGAACCGAATTTTGCATCGATCGCTTTCGCTAAAGTACCTACTGGAGCGCCTCCACCGTTTGGAGATAAGATGTTCCAGAATAAATCGTGGTTAAAATGACCACCACCGTTGTTACGAACAGCTGGAGATAATTTAGAGATAGAAGTGAATAATTCTTCTAAAGATTTACCATCTAACTCGGTTCCTGCAACTGCTGCGTTCAAATTCGTCACATACGCGTTGTGGTGACGATCGTGGTGGATTTCCATCGTTAATGCATCGAAATGCGGCTCTAACGCATTGTTTGCATACGGTAATGGGGCTAATGTAAATGACATAATATAGTTTTTAAATGGTGAATGATAAGTGGTAAATGGTGAATGTTTTGGCTTTTTATTTACCATTCACCATTTACCATTTTATTAGCGTCGCATCGAAAAGAACTCCTTTAGAAGTTGTTCTGAATCGTTTGCTAAAACCCCTCCAACAATCTCTGTCTTCGGGTGTAAAATTCCTTTTCCTAATTTTTCAAAACCGCGCTTCTCTTCTGAAGCGCCGTACACTAATCGCCCTAATTGTGACCAGTAAATAGCCCCTGCACACATGAGGCAAGGCTCTAAGGTCACGTAAAGCGTACAATCTTTCAAATATTTAGCGCCGATTGTTTGGGCGGCAGAGGTGATCGCAATCATCTCTGCATGTGCCGTTACATCGGTCAAAATCTCCGTTTGGTTATAGGCCTTTGCCACGATTTTTCCTTGGCAAACGACGACAGCTCCTACGGGAATCTCTTCGTCTTCTAAAGCCCGCTCCGCTTGTTTCAGCGCTAGGCTCATATAATATTCATCCTCGTTTGGAATCATAAAACGTCTGCTAATTTTGTCAAACGATTACGTAAATAGAAATCCAATAATACAATCGCAGACATTGCCTCCACGATAGGTACTGCGCGTGGCACTACACAAGGATCGTGACGACCTTTGCCAGATACAACAATTTTTTCGCCAGAATTGTTCAAACTATCCTGATCCTGCATAATCGTGGCCACTGGCTTGAATCCAACTCGGAAATAGATAGGCTCTCCATTAGAGACCCCCCCTTGAATTCCACCTGAATGATTCGTTACTGTACTTACTTTTCCGGCTTCGTCTTTGACAATAATATCGTTGTGCTGAGATCCGCGGAGTTCAACTCCATCAAATCCAGAACCGTATTCAAAGCCTTTTACGGCGTTGATGCTTAACATCGCTTTGCCTAATTCCGCGTGCAATTTATCGAAAACAGGTTCGCCTAAACCCACCGGACAACCCGTGATGTAGGCAGAAACGACACCTCCCACGGAATCCCCTTGCTTGCGGATTTCATCGATATAGGTGAACATTTCTTCGGCTAATTTAGTATCTGGGCAACGCACAGCATTTGTTTCAGCAACGGATAAATCCAGTTGCTCAACCGGCGTAGTTAATTTTAAGGTTCCTACTTGAGATACGTAAGCCGTAATTTTTACCCCTAATTGGTTTAACACTAATTTTGCCAAAGCTCCTGCCGCTACCCGCGCCACCGTTTCTCTCGCTGAGCTACGGCCGCCTCCGCGGTAATCGCGAATGCCGTATTTCTCCTGGTAGGTAAAATCTGCGTGAGATGGGCGGAATTGATCTGCAATATGTGAATAATCTTTCGAGCGCTGGTCTCCATTCCAAACAAGCATCGCAATAGGCGTACCGGTTGTCTTTCCCTCGAAAACACCGGAAACCACTTCCACTGAGTCAGCTTCCTTACGTTGCGTCGTGATGCGCGATTGACCCGGTTTGCGGCGATCCAATTCCGATTGAATAAAATCCAAATCAAAATCAACGCCCGCCGGACAACCCGTTACCACAACACCCACGGCAGCGCCATGCGACTCGCCAAACGTGCTAATTTGAAATATCTTACCGTAAATACTGCCCATATGATTATTTTTTGGCTTTTATCATCAAAAAGACTAGCCAGAGTATAAGTAGTCCTAAAAGAATATTAAAAATCAATCTCCAATCCATCCAGCGATAACCAATTACTTTTTCAGCCGTCAGTTTTTCCAAGCCACGATAAAGCAGCATTGTTTCAGACTGTGTATTCAGTAAACGATCGGATGGTTGACCGCTCACTGTTAAAACTATTCCAGAATGCAACGTATCATAGGTCGCAGTTCGGGTATTAAAGTAGATCCAATTAAAATAGGATTTCAATGCAAATTTACCCGGTTGCGATGGAATAATCAGTATTTTCTCCGTTTTATTCCCTAACATTTTGTCTCCGTAAGGGAAAACCGAACTTTGTGAGCCTAAGGGCAAGAAGTTCAGAAAGTAATCTGACTCGGTTAATTTAGACTCCCAAAGTATACTGTTCCCATCACCAATTACGCTAGACAAATAAATAACACTATCCCCTGTCACCAAAGTGTTTCGAGAAACAGATTCTTCCAAATGAAAATCCCCTACCGGCACCTTACCCTTTAATGGATGATTAGGTAGTTCTTTAGGGCTTATTACTAGAGGTTTGGAGCTAAACGTTACCTTTTCTGAGTTCTTCAATAAATATAAACTCAAGGCTGGGATAAATATCTTCTTTGCATCTAGCGCAAAATAGGTGGATTGAAAGAAGCGGTATTCTGTGTATTTTTTGTTCTTATAGACCACTTTAGACACTTTCACCTCTTGTAAGCCAAAACTCTCTTCCCAACAATTTTTAGGTCGAATTTTCTGAATTAATGCCGGAATTTGGATGTCATTTCGATCAAAACTATAGCGTGTCGAATTATCGTCAGGGATGAATAAGGAGAATTTAAGCGAGAACCCTTGACCTACATAGGGTTGAAACTGAGTAGAGCTTAGTGCCAAAAAAACGGAATTTTGTCCTTTGAATAATTCCTCAATCTGGGCTTTATTCTCTTCTACAACTTCTTCCTTTTGCTCTGAGGCAGTGACTTGGAGCGCAAAACCTTCCACTTTCAAAGATTGCTGATTTACTACTACTTCAGCAGTAGGGATCAATAAGGTACCTGGATTAACGGCTTGGTAATATTGGGAAAAAGTAAAGGAATAAACGGGCTCTCCGTTTTGAATATCGGTAGCTTTGGCGCGTGAAACACCTAATTTACGCAGTCCGGGTAATTCCGGGAATTTATAGTTCGGCGTTTCAACGCTCTGATTCGCGGATTTAATGACAAATGACAAGGCAAAATTCTCCTCGAGGGTAATTGATTTCTCTGTCATAAGCAAGGTTGCTTGCGCATAGACTCCCTGAATAGTGAGAAAAAATAACAAAAAGAAGCAGAATATCCGTCTCATTACCGCAATTTAAGAAATCTTGGATCATTGACCGCATTATCGGGCAATTCGAAGACGAAAAGATAAACCTAGTGCTATGTAATGATCCTCTGGGTGAAGAAAGCTTTGTCCAGCAGATATATCTAATTTAAGATCATCATTCACATAATAGGCAAAACCGGCATCATAGGAATGATCCGCAAATTCTGACGCAGGAAATCGTCCGAAAACCTCCACGTAAGCATAGCCCCTCTTCCCAATCAAAACGTTAGGAGCCACGCGATAAATACCTTCAAGCGAACCATTCGAATGCATTTCTGCACCTATATTGTAACCAATTCCAGACCGCTCATTAAAATCATGCTGCATAGTAAATACCACATCACCTATCGAATGACCACGCAGATTTTTCTCGGAAAAATCACGATTTTGATGGTCCCAATTATAATGAACAATCACGGAGGTACGAGGTTTCCATCTTGATGACTGAAATCCCGATGGCTGAAACAAGGCCCATTTTAATCCAATAGCTTCTGTTTGAAAACGAGTTTCTTTCCCTGGCTCCTGTGCTAGGACAGAGACATAGCGCAATTCTAATCGCTTACTCAGTCCATATTTTATCAAAGAAGTAGGAAAAAGATATTCTGAAGTGGATTGATTAAAGCCTATTTCAGCTTGAATATAACCCTTTTTCACAATAAACGGGCATTCTGTTTGATCCGGACGATCTGTTTCAATACGTCCCTCGCTTTGAGCAAGCGCGGCGATAGAAATCAAGAGTAGAAAGACGGTTCGTACAAGCATGTACGAAGATAGTATTTTTTAGTCTAGCCTAAAAAATTATTTAGAAGAACCTTTTATTGTGAACCCTAAAGCCCCATAAAATTCAACGAAATAGATGGATTGCTCTGCATGATCTACGGAACGACCTGTGGTACGAATATCCCATAATTTAGTAGCTCCCGTCTTTATGGTCGTTTCGAAAAACAAAAGTTTGCTTAAATTAAACTTCAATCCCGTCTTCAAGGAAGCTCCTCCGCCGGCTAGGTTCCAAAAATTGTTTTGGCCTACCCCGAAAACGTGTACATCTGAACGGGGGACCAAGGCGCCAATTCCCACACCTTTCATCCAATCTATGGCAAAACGACTCTTAGAACTTTGGTATACCGGCTGGTAATGTTCCAGTTCAACAGACGCATAATTATAGCCATCCGTATGCTCTAAGTGGACAAATTTGTTCGGATCAAGCACTAAAGGAGTTTGATTGAATGTCCCTACATAAGCAGGATCCACTGCAATCGCTGGAGAAGAAGTCTGGGGATTGATGAAGCCATTCACCTTAACGGTTTGGCCATCAGTCACCACATATTTCATATGATCCCAACCAATACTGATAGACAGATTATCCTTTATGAAGTAACCCGCGTGGAAATTAAATTGCGGAATCGATAATAAACCAGGATCCACATAAGTTTTAAACTCGCTTAAGGGAGTGGGAGCATCCAACGCCTCCGCATTGAGTAAAGTAAAATCATATCCTGGGCCCACGAAACGAATATCCGAATTTGCGTAGCTAGAGCGATTATACCCCCAGGTAATATAATAGGAACCCTTTTTATTCGTTTGTTGAGAAAAGGCTGAAAGGCTCAATAGACTAAGCAAAGCGATAAATAGGATTTTTTTCATGAAGACAATCTTTAATTCAAGCTCCAAAGTTCGGCATTTTTTAACGCTTTTAAATACCAAAAACTTGATTTTCATCAGAAATCAAGAACACAATAACTATATTTCATTCAGATTGCCGTAAATTGCATCCCGAATTCATTACCATTACCCTATGAGAAAACCATCTGCGAAATTTGAATACAAAACCTTTACGTTAGGCGAAAAGTTAACGGAAGAGCAGAAAGAATACTTCAAGAAGTATGGAGTAATTCACTTTAAGAAATTTATTGAGCCAGAAACTGCGGAACTTTTCATTTCGGAATTAGCGAAAATTGAGGCGCAGTGGCTACAAGAGGGCATTGAAAAAGTCAAAGGTATTCCATTAAAGTTTGGGAAAGACCATGAAGGAAACCCAATGATTCAACGCATGTGCTTTACGAATCAGTTTAGCCCAGTATTAGCCGAATTAATTAGAGATCCACGCTTACAATTACTCATTGAACTTTTAGGACCATATGAGGGCCGTATTAGCGAAGACGAAAAAGATGGCTTGGTTTTCAATCATTACATCAATGAACCAAATTCTAAGTTCAGCCAAATGGGCTGGCATACGGATAGCCCTCGTGATTTATTCTTAGGTCAAAAAATCCTTCCCATGTTAAATGTGGGGATTCACCTAGATAACTGTCCATCGTCGAATGGAGGATTGCGTGTACTTCCAGGCACACATACGCAAGGGGTGTTGAAATTATTGTTTGGAAAGAAGCAATTCATCGATCACAAACCAGATCCTAGAGAAGCGGCGTTCGAAATCGAACGTGGCGATTTAACCATACACGATGGCCGCTTATGGCACCGCGTGGAGGTTTCTCCTAACGTGGGCGAAAAATCCCGCCGTCGCGTGATGTATGTCCCGATTATCACGGGTAAATACAAACCGAAAACGGATCAAAGTAAGACTCCATTCTACCATCGATTTGCAAAGGTGGTAACGAAATAAAAAAAGCGGCTCTTTTCGAAGGGCCGCTTTTTTTATGACTTTGATTCTAAATACGATTGCAAGATAATCGTGGCTGAGACCCGATCGACGGTTCCTTTCTCTCTTCTATCCTTCTTCGACATACCTCCCGCAATCATCGCCTGCATCGCAAGCTTCGATGTGAAACGTTCATCGTGTTCTTCCAGCGGAATCAAGGGAAATTTCTTACGAAAGCTTTTGATAAAAATACGCACACCAGCGGTGGAATCCGTATCGGTATTATCTAGGTTTTTAGGCATTCCGATGACAACTTGATCGACCGTTTCTTTTACAAAGTAGGTTTGCAGAAAAACAAGCAATGTATGTGTAGGTACCGTATCTAGCCCATTTGCAATAATCTGCAAGGGGTCTGTTACGGCAATGCCTGTCCTTTTTAAACCAAAATCAATCGCTAGAATTCTGCCCATTTTAGGATTTCAAATACCCCTTGTCGCGCAAAATCTTATCGAGTAATTTCTTGTCATTATCGTTATTAAACACGCTAAATGGCAAGTGCAAGAACTGGTATTTTCCCATCTCAAGAACGTAAGCATCCTTGTCTTTGTAAGCTCCTAAAATCATATCCCATTTAATCATACCACCCTCCTTGTCAGAAAGCTTCATAAAGATTTGGCGGCTATCAATTTCGTAGCGGTATTTATCAAATAATTGCTTGTATTGCGCTAATTGTGTGATTCCGGTAAACTGAATCAACCAGAAAAGGATATATCCTATGACACCGATGGCGATGAAAATATACATCCAGTAGTTTTTATAGGTTCCGGTTAAGTTTAAAGCCACATTTCCTAAAACGAGTGCCAAAGGAATAAAGGCAAATTTCCATTGGTTCGAGAAAAGCTGACGCATGCATAAACCCACAAACTTATTTTTTTCTAACGCGAATTTCTTCGTTTTAATGGCTAATGGATTCGATGGTGCTTGCATTTGGCGCTGTTGAGCACCGTACATTTTAGACATATGAAATGATTTTTAAACGCTAATTAAGGCGTAAAGGTACGAAAATTGGATAATTTTGGTAATTTTAAATCGCACAATTTGAATTAAAGCAATACCTATGTCTGCCAAACAAGTACTTGATGGCCCTGCCCTCCTCCAAAAAATACGGCGAATTGCCTTTCAAATCTATGAGAATAACTTCGAAGAGACTGAAATTGTTATTGCAGGGATTATAGGTGAGGGATTCGCATTTGCCGAACTATTGTGCGAAGAGATTAAAAGCATCTCGAAAATCAAGGCTGTTCCGGTCAAAATTGATTTAAACAAAGAGCAACCTTACGAGCGTCCGGTGAAATTTGCTGGGGGAACGGATGCTTTAGAAAATAAAGTCATTATCGTAGTGGACGATGTATTGAACACAGGCCGCACTTTCTCTTACAGCCTTGCTCCATTCTTGAGCATGCACGTAAAACGTATTCAGGTGGCTGTTATCGTGGATAGAAATTACAAGCGTTTCCCTATTTCAGCGGATTACAAAGGATACGAACTTTCCACTACCCTTTCGGAACATGTACAAGTAATCTTATCAGATCCAGCAAAAAGAGGGGTTTATTTAGCTTAGTTTTTCTGCCAAATCTCCCAAGCTTTATCCGCTTGGCCTTGCAACATCTCTAATCCGGAATAGATGCCTCCCACCTTTTGCTCGAGCCCCGCTTTTAAGAAAGCAGTCTCTAATGGGTTATAGACTATATCGTATAAATAGTGTTGCTTATTCAATAAGTCGTAAGGGATAGGCGGTTTGTCATCTACCTTAGGAAACATACCCAGCGGTGTCGTATTCACGATCAAACCAATTTCTTCTATCAATTCAGGCATTTGTTCGTAGGTCACGGTTTCATCCGAAGCTTGACGGGAAACCTTTATCACCTCGAATCCCATATCCTCTAAGGCCACAATGATTGCTTTCGCTGCGCCACCTTGACCTAAAACACAGGCCTTTAGTGATCCGAAATTTTTGAATTTATCCCAAAACTCCACCGTCGAACGAAACCCCCAATAATCGGTATTGTATCCTCGGGTATAGCCATCAGCGGCGATTTTGATCGTATTAACCGCACCAATTTGGGCAGCAGCTAAATCAATCTCATCGAGCAGAGGCATCACCAATTGCTTGTAAGGAATTGTTACATTCAGCCCTTTTAGATTTGGATTCGCCGCTAAAATGGCTTTAAACTCATCAATACTAGGAATTGGAAATTGCTCGTAAGCATGGGTTTCAGTGAGACCTAGTTTTTCGAATTTTTCGGTGAAATATGCTTTGGAAAAAGAATGGCCTAACGGATAACCGATTAAACCATATAAGTGCGAGATAGCCATCTTATTTGCGTTTTGTAATCAATCCCCAAACAATAGGTAAAACCGAAACACCTACAATTCCTAGAACAACTTTCTCAAAATTTGCTTTCACAAATTCGTTATCGCCTAAGAAATATCCTGCCGCAGAAATACTACTTACCCAAAGGGTCGCGCCTAAAAAGCCGTACAATAAATAGACTGGATAAGACATTCTACCCGCGCCAGCTACGAAAGGGGCTACAGTTCGAACGATTGGGATGAAACGCGCCAGGATAACTGTTTTCGGGCCATATTTGGCATAAAATGCTTCCGTTTCTTCGATATGCTTACGTTTCAAGAACAAAACCTGTTCGCGTTCTCGAATGATATTACTAAAGTATTTGCCAATAAAATAATTGACTTGATCTCCTAAAAGTGCGGCTCCTATCAACAAGGGAATCACTGTTCCTAGGGACAATTCACCACTGGCCGCAGCTAATAAACCCACGGAAAACAAAAGAGAATCACCAGGTAAAAAAGGCATCACAACCAGGCCTGTTTCTACAAAAACGATGAGAAACAAAAGACCGTAGGTCAAAGCACCATGAGCGGCAATGAATTCCGACAAAAAAGTTAAGGGATCTTTTAATAGATCTAACAAAAGCTGCAGCATTCGAACTATTTCGTTAAGAAGTGGTCAAACGTATCGCCACGTAATCCCAACCGAATCGTTTCTAGCGAAACAACTTCCTGTGGTGCAATATTTCCTACGTTTACGTTCGCTCCTACTAATTTAACAAACCAAACTTGTTGTGACTTCTGCGGTGCCTCCCAAATAATACTTTCTTCTGGAATCTCCGTTAAAATTTCTTCTACTAAACCTTGACGAACTTCGCCAGAGGAACGGAACAAACCTACATTTCCTCCCTCACGCGCCTCGCCGATCACTTTCCATGCACCCGCCTCTAATTCCATGCGCATCAGTTTAATCCACTTATAGGGTGGAATAATTTTCGCTTCATCCTTAGATCCCACCTCTGATAATACCGTTACTTGAGTCGCTAACGTGCGAATTAATTCACATTTGATATCTGACTCCATTTCGATCGAACCGTCCGAAACTTCCGCATATTCCATTCCGTATTCGTCCAACACACGACGGTAATCATCAAATTGTCCACGGATATAGAATGCTTCAAATAAGGTTCCTCCAAAATAAACGGGGATCCCTGACGATTTATATAAAGCTAATTTCTCCTTTAAATTAGGGGTAACATAAGAAGTCGCCCAGCCTAATTTAACGATATCCGTATAGTCAGCGCCTGTTTCCAAGAAATCTTCTACTTGACGCAGACTTAGTCCTTTATCCATGACCATCGTTAACCCTTTCTGACGAGGTTTAGCCGTACGGTCTGGAATTTGATTTAAATGATAATTCATATAGTTTATTAATGGATTGGTACGATTTTGTGCCAAATATCTACAAAAATAAGCATTACAAACGAGAGCCACAATTTTCCGATGTTTTCTGCTTCAAAAAATAAACTTTTAGGGTCAAAAATAGTTTAGTATTTTTACCCTAGATTAGTACTTTTCACTATCATAACTATTTAATCGAATGAAAAAGTTTTTCTTATCTTTAATTACATTATTTTTCGTATCTGTTTCTATTTTCGCCAACACAGCAGCTGACGCCATTTTAGGCGAGTGGCTTTCACAGGAAAAAGACGGGAAAATCATCATTTTCAAACAAGGGGATCAATACTTTGGTAAGATCTCTTGGGGAAAAACAACTGGAAGAAAAGATGGAAAAAACCCAGACGAAAAATTACGAAGCCGCGAACTATTAGGAGCGGTCATTTTAAAAAACTTTAAATTCACTGGTTCTGCCTGGGAAAACGGGACGATTTACGATCCTAACTCTGGAAAAACTTACGATTGCATCCTTAAAATCAAAAACGGGAACAAAACCTTAGACATCCGCGGTTTTGTGGGTATCTCGATGTTTGGTAGAACTTCTACCTGGACTCGCTCTTAATTACATTTTACCGCCTAACATGGAACCAAACGAACAAGTATTAGCCTACCTTAATCAAAATCTACATAAAAAAATTGCTGATGGCAATCCGGCGCCCATTGGAAAATGGCTGGATGGCACGTTAGTTAAAGCAGAAGCGGGGAAATTAACCGCAGAATTCATTGTCCGC
Organism: Aquirufa esocilacus; assembly: GCF_042715595.1. Lineage (NCBI taxonomy): Bacteria > Pseudomonadati > Bacteroidota > Cytophagia > Cytophagales > Flectobacillaceae > Aquirufa > Aquirufa esocilacus. Next base: position 571,185 of record NZ_JBBKXX010000003.1, read on the forward strand.
CCAGATCAATTAAATCATGCGGGGGTAATCCACGGAGGTGTGATCTCCGCGATGTTAGATGAGATGATGGGAATGACGTTAATTACAGCAAAAATCGATCACCTCTATGTGACGATCAATTTGTACATTGACTTTCTATATGGAGCAAAAGCAAACGAAGTAATCACCGTAACTACTGAGATTCACCGGGTAGGCAAGAAAATTGCGAACGTAGAAGCGAAGTTGCATAATGCAGATGGGAAATTACTCGCAAAAGGGGTAAGTAACCTAGCCGCGACTTCGATCCCTTTCTCTTTCTAAGACAATAATTGGTAGACGGCAAAGGCTGATAAGTAGGCCAAAGCCGTCATATAGCCAAACTGAATTAACGGATATTTCCACGATTTGGTCTCCCGGTAAGTCGTAGCGAGTGTGCTCATACATTGCATCGCAAAAGCATAGAATATCAATAAGGAGAATCCTAAGGCTGCATCATACATCGGCTTTCCAGTGGCCGGATTAATCTCTGCGCGCATCCGGTTTTTAATCGTTGCATTTTCATCATCCACTTCGCCTCCCATACTATAGATGGTCGACATCGTTCCTACGAATACTTCGCGGGCAGCAAATGAAGTGATCAATGCAATTCCGATTTTCCAATCGTAGCCTAATGGACGAATAACCGGCTCCACAAAGTGTCCGAAATGTCCCGCATACGAATTCTCTAATTTATCAGCAGAGATCTTATTCTGCAATTTAACTCCTTGCAAGGTTGGATTTTCCAGACGAATCCGAGCTTCTGATTCTGCAATCTTATCACCAGGGCCATAACTTGCTAATACCCATAAAACGATGGAAATAGCCACGATAATTTTACCCGCTTCAAACACAAAAGCATTCACTGAATTGAAAATCGTCATCGCCACATGTTTGAATCGCGGTCCTTTATAAGTAGGCAATTCCATGATGAAATAACTTTTTTCTTTGGACTTTAAAATAACTTTCATCACCCAAGCAGAAACCAATGCCATGAAGAAGCCTAATAAATAAAGTCCAAACAACGCAACTCCTTGTAAATTGAACAAGCCAAATAAGGCTTTATTCTCCGGAACCACCAGAGCAATCAGTACCGTGTAAATGGGCAAACGCGCTGAACAAGACATCAATGGCGTCACTAAAATTGTGATCAAGCGATCCTTCCAAGAGCCAATCGAACGGGTACTCATGATGGCCGGCACCGCACAGGCCACACCAGAAATTAAAGGCACCACGGACTTGCCATTCAAGCCAAAACGTCTCATCAACTTGTCCATAATGAACATGACGCGCGACATATAGCCGGTCTCTTCTAAAAGAGAGATAAACAAAAACAAGAAAGCAATTTGCGGAATGAAAATTAACACCCCACCAATTCCCGCTATCAAACCATCAGTTAACAAGGCGGTCAAAGCCGAATCCGGCAATACTCCTTTCAACCAGTCATTTAACATCGCAACACCCCCATCGATGGCGTCCATCGGATAGGTGGCCCAGGTGAAAATAGCCTGAAACATCACAAAAAGAATGGCTAAGAAAAACACATAGCCTCCTACCGGATGTAAAAAGAATTTATCTAAACGATCCGTCCACGTGCGCACTGGAGCTGCATCCCATTGTCGATTTAAATTAATCACACAACGATCCACGACTTCCGTAATTTGCTCGTAACGTTTGACGGTTTCTTCAGATTGGTATTTCTTAGCAGAAAATTGATGCTTTTTTTTGATAGCATCCAAGTTCTCGCGCTGTTGTTTAGAGAACATTTTCATGCGATCATGTTCCATCAACCATAAAAGTGATCGATAAATTTCCCCCTCTCCGAATTGCACTTGTACATCTTCTATTACCTCATCAGAAACCGGCAAAGGAAGCGCGTCATTCGAGGCATAGCGATTAGCTAATGATTTAATGACGGCTAATTTTAGGCCATTCAAACCGATCCCCCTTTTGGCATTCACCTCTGCCACTTCGACGTTTAATTCGCGTGCCAGTTTAATCGAGTTGATCACATAGCCCTCGTTCTCTGCGACATCAATCATATTCAAGGCCAAAACCGTCGGAATACCGAGGTCTCGCACCTGCGAAAACAATAATAAGTTACGCTTAAGATTAGACGCATCCGCCACCACAATGGCCATATCCGGAAAATCTGGATGTGTGGGATCGCCTAAAATATTGATAACTAACTCCTCGTCGATTGACTTTGGATATATACTATAGATACCTGGCAAATCTAAAATTTCTACCGGACGTTTGGGTTCTAATTCCCAAATGCCTGTCAGCTTCTCCATGGTTACCCCCGGAAAATTTCCCGTCTTCTGATTCAATCCCGTTAAGGAATTGAATAGAGAGGATTTTCCTGCATTGGGATTACCAATCAGCGCTATTTTAGGTGTTTTTGCCAAAATTTATGTTCGTTTAATCAGCATCGTTTCCGCTTCTTCTCTCCGCATAGACAGAGTATATGAACCAGAAACGCGAATAGCGATGGGGTCGCCGAAAGGTGCCAGATGAGTCAATATGACTTCAGTTCCTGGCAAACATCCCATTTCCAATAGCTTTAAAGAAAGCAATTCGTCCGTGAAGCCCACAATCTCCCCTTTTTCACCAATCTTCAAGTCGGCCAAATTTGCCATGCTCACTATTTAGAATAATTCAAAATTAGACACAAATGTACTAAGTATTTCTGAGCTAAAAAATGATACAAATAGTTTTTTCTGTCGTAAATTGCAGGTTCATGGCATTAACAGAAATATTCGTGTTGATTCGCAAAGAAATGCAATTAGAGTGGCGCAATAAGTATGCGATCCACGGGCTAGTGCTGTATTTAGCGGCGACGATTTTCATCTGCTATTTATCCTTTAAGGCCAAACAACAATCCATCCATCCGATTATGTGGAATACGCTGTTTTGGATTATCCTTTTGTTTTCTGCCGTGAATGCGGTGGGCAAGAGTTTTACGCAAGAATCTGCGAATCGAAATATCTTCTACTATACGTTTGCGAAGCCTGAATCGGTTATTTTCAGTAAAATCATTTACAACACTTTAGTGATGCTAGGCGTATCCTTGATCGGGATTTTCTTTTACTCCTGGGTCATGGGTAATCCGGTGGGAAATATGCCACTGTACCTTGTTTCCCTGATTTTGGGCGCGATTGGGTTTGCATCTACTCTTTCTTTAGTGGCTGGAATCGCGGCACAGGGAGAAAATTCAGCCACTTTAATGGCGGTGATGAGCTTCCCGCTCATTATTCCGTTGCTTTTGTTATTATTAAAATTGTCCAAAAGTGCCCTTGACGGCATTTCACTCTCAGAAAACTGGGATGAAATCGCCATTTTGGGGGCTTTAGATATCATCGTTATTGTATTTTCTGGGATCCTTTTCCCGTATATATGGAAACATTAAAACGCCAGTATTGGAAGATTTTGTCGATCATTTTATTGATCTACACCGTCTATGCCGGTTTTAACGGACAAGTGCCCCGTCAACCGATCTTGAACGAGACGATTCGTAACCTGTATTTCCATGTGACGATGTGGTTTACCATGATTTTCCTGTTAGGAACATCTGTTTATCATTCGATACAATACTTGCGCAAATCAGATCTTAAATCAGATCTCATTTCGAGCACCTACGTGGAAGTGGGGATGGTTTTTGCCATTTTAGGGTTAATCACGGGTAGTGTGTGGGCGAAGTTTACATGGGGAGATTGGTGGACAAATGACCCTAAATTGAATTCCGTGGCGATCGGCTTATTGATCTATTTAGCCTATTCTTTAGTGCGCTCTTCGATGCCGGATGAGATGCAAAAAGCGCGTATTTCGTCGGTTTACAACATTTTCGCGTTTGTAATCTTTATGGTATTGATTTGGATTTTGCCTCGCATGACTGATTCATTGCATCCAGGGAATGGCGGGAATCCCGCTTTTTCTAAAATGGACTTAGATAACCGCATGCGAATGGTCTTCTATCCAGCCATTATTGGGTGGACGTTATTAGGCTTTTGGATTGCGCAATTGCGTATTCGGATTAAAAACATTGAACAACAAAACGAGTTATAATGAAAGCATTTCTTTTACTCTTAGTAAGCTTTACGATTAGTTTTACGGCCAGCGCTCAGGCGAGCGATATCGAGATGGCAGATCAATTTCGTGCAGATGGAAAAATCTATGTGGTCATCGCGGTGGTTAGCGTCGTATTGATTGGGTTATTTGCCTATTTATTTCGTTTGGAAAGAAAAGTCACTGAATTAGAAAAACGCAGCAAATGAAAAAGACACACATCATTGGATTAATCTTAATTGCGGTTGCTATCGGTATCATTTTGATCACTACGGGCGATGCGAGTACCTATGTGGGTTTTGATGAGGCGGAACGCATTTCGCAGCAGGATCCGAGCCAAAAAGTTCACGTGGTAGGAACATTAAGAAAAGATGCAGCAGGCCAAATCGTGGGCTTAAACTACAACCCTGCCTTAGATGCTAACCGATTAGAGTTTTTAGTGCAAGACAGTTTAGGCCGCGAAAACCAAGTGATTTATGCTGCACCTAAGCCACAGGATTTTGAAAAATCGGAGAAGATCGTTTTAGTAGGAAGTATGCATTCAGACAAGGTCTTTTATTGCGATAAAATATTATTAAAATGCCCATCTAAGTACCAGGAGGGTAAAATTTCAGCAGACTCAAGCGCCTCAGTAGCCGCAAAAAATTAATATGATACACGAAACCATCGGTTCGGTCGGACATTTATTTGTTATTATTTCCTTCGTAACGGCGCTGTTAGCGACTTTTGCGTATTTCAAATCGACGCAGTCCGCTAATGAGATTGAGAATGATTGGAAGATCACGGCACGTGTTTTATTCGGGCTGCATTTTATCTCGGTGATCGTGGTGGCGGCGAGTCTTTTCGTGATCATTTACAACCATTATTTCGAATACCATTACGCCTTTACGCACTCCTCCTTGCAATTGCCTACCATGTTCATGATCTCCTGTTATTGGGAGGGACAAGAGGGGTCGTTTTTGCTGTGGATTTTTTGGCAAGCGGTTTTAGGGCTTTTGTTAATGATCAAAAACCCGAAATGGGAGTCTCCTGTGATGACGGTTTTTGCGCTGGTTCAGACGTTTTTGACTTCGATGATTTTAGGGGTTATAATCCCTTGGATTGATTTGAAAGTGGGTTCGTCTCCGTTCTTATTGTTGCGTGAGGCACAACCTGATCTACCGGTTTGGAGCATGCAGCCTAATTTTATTCCTAAAGATGGCCGCGGATTGAATCCTTTACTTCAAAACTATTGGATGGTGATTCACCCGCCTACCTTGTTCTTAGGTTTTGCCTTGACACTAGTTCCGTTCGCGTATTTGATCGCGGGTTTGTGGAAGAAGAAATTGACAGAATGGGTGATGCCAGCTTTGCCTTGGGCTCTTTTTGGTGCGGGAGTTTTAGGGATTGGTATTATGATGGGGGCTTATTGGGCTTATGAGACCTTGAACTTTGGGGGGTATTGGAACTGGGATCCGGTAGAGAATGCGTCCTTCGTGCCTTGGCTAGTTTTATTAGGTGCTATCCACACGATGATTGCGCACAAGACCTCTAGTTCCGCCTTGAAGACGTCGATCATTTTAGTGATTTCGGCTTTCATTTTAGTCTTATATTCGACATTCTTGAATCGTTCTGGAATCCTAGGAAATGCTTCGGTACACTCCTTTACGGACTTAGGTCTTTCTGGGCAGCTCTTGTTGTATATGGGAACCTTCCTTTTAGTGGCGATCGGGATGTCGATCTACCGTTGGAAGGATTTGCCTAAGGACCAAAAAGAATTAGGGACGTATAACCGCGAGTTTTGGGTTTTTGTGGGTGCAGCCGTTTTAGGATTGTCTGCTTTCCAATTAACGTTCACCACTTCGATTCCTGTTTATAATAAGATCGCTGAGGCTTTTGGGGTTCTTTCAAATATTGCCTTACCGGCAGATCAAGCGGAACACTACAGCAAGATCCAAATCTGGATTTTCTTAGCGGTGGCCATCTTAAGTGGCATCGGACAATATGTTTGGTGGGGGAAAATCAAACAAAGCACGACTTTTAAACCTCTTGTAAGTCCCGCTTTAGCAGCGACTTTATTGAGCGTGGTATTTATCAATATCGGTAAGATTTACACGCTATCGTACATCGCGTTGTTGTGGAGTAGTTTGTTCGCGGTTTTGGCGAACTTCAAAATCTTGTGGTTCCTGATTCGCGAGAAATTCTCCTTAGTAGGTGGAGCCCTGGCACACGTAGGATTGGCGATTATGTTAATCGGTATTTTATTCTCCGCGGGTTATTCCAAAGTGGTTTCTTTGAACCGCTCTGGTTTTGCCATCAGCACGAAAGTGGAAGAGTTCACAAAGGATAACAATAAGGAGAACAAAGAGAACTTACCGCTTTGGTTAGGTCAAGGAGCCCAAATGCAGGACTACTTAGTAACCTACAAAGGACGCCGGATCGAGGTGCGCGGACACAAAGGCTACTTCAATAAGAACGATTTTGAAATTATTGAGGGTGATTTCCATGCCATTGCTTTGAAAAACATCGAACGTGATGGCGTAAAAATCGCCACTAAAGGGGATACCGTAACGGTGGAACCGGAGAATACCTATTACGAATTAGAGTTTAAAAACGAGGAGGGAAAAGCGGTTTCGCTATTCCCGAGATGGCAAGTCAACCCGAAAATGGGAACGGCGATTTCTCCAGACGTGAAACACGCATGGAACCACGATATTTACACTTACGTTTCCCTTGATCCGCGTTTAGCAGCAGAGGCTGGTTCTGAAAAACAATGGTCTCAGACAGAAGCCCAAACCGTTACTACGGGTGACACGCTTTTCATCAATGACTTCGTGGCCATCCTAAAAGATGTGGCACGGGTAACCAATGTAGATGGGGTAGAACTAGGCGCAAATGACGCGGCAGTTCAAGCGAACTTCCAAGTATTAGGCAAAAACTCACAACAATTTACCCTAAGCCCTATCTTTGTGATTAAAGGGGGAATGGTAGCAATGCCAGCCTTTGAAAGTGAAGAGACTGGAATTAAGATTAAATTCACAGGCATCAACCCACAAGCCCAAGAGTTTGGTTTTGCTTGGAATACTACCCAGCAAGAATTAATTGTGGTGAAAGCCTTGGAGAAACCCTACATTAATTTAGTGTGGATCGGATCCATCTTAATTTTTATCGGTTTATTTATCGCGACGTATCGCCGATTAAAACCCACCACTGCGGCTTAATATGGGAAAGAAAGAAATCTTAAGTTTATCTGCTGCCATCGGTTTTATCCTTATTTGGATTATCGATTTAAATACCCCACTTCCGAACAAAGAAAAAATAGGTTTTTGGGGGAACATTTTGGCCCATTATCCTTTTCTAATGTTTGGCGTAGGCTGTTTATTCTACTACCAAATGGCTAAAAACGAACGTATCAAGAAAGAGAAAGATGGAAGGAAATAAAGTCGCATTAGAAAATTACCAAATCATCGGCATCATCGCTTCGATGGTGTTTTCTGCGTTCTTCTCTGGGGTTGAAATGGCTTTTGTATCTTCGAACAAATTATACTTCGAACTGAAGGCGAAGCAGGATATTTTAAGCGCTAAAATCATCGCCAATTTCAACCAACATCCCTCCCGTTTTATCGGAACGATGCTCATCGGAAATACTTTGTCCCTTGTGGCTTATGGTATTTTTATGGAAGAGTTTTTGCACCATGTGGTCATACATTTCTTGTCGATTAATGAGATTTTGGCACGTCTAATTGCGACAATCGTGGCAACGATTCTCATTTTGATGACATCGGAATTTACCCCTAAAAGTGTCTTTTTGATTAATCCAGATGCCATTCTAGAATTTTTAGCGATTCCCATTTGGGTGATATACACCTTGATGTTTCCGTTGGTTTGGGTAACAGTGGGACTTTCCAAATGGTTTATTACCAAGGTAATGCGACTGAATTATTCAGAAGAAAAACCGGCTTTTGGTTTGACAGATCTTAATCATTACCTCCAAAATCTGAACCGCAAAGTTTCCACCGAGCAAGAAGCCGAAGTGGACCACAAAATATTCCACAATGCCCTCGAGTTTAAGCAGGTGAAAGTGCGGGATTGTATGATCCCGAGAACGGAGATTACAGCGATTGATGTAGAGGATGGAATTGAGAAGTTGAAAGAAGTATTCCTGACAAGTGGTCACTCGAAAGTGTTAGTATTCAAAGAAACCTTAGAAGAAGTGTTAGGCTATTGCCATTCTTTGGCCCTTTTTAAAAAACCCAAAGACTTACAATCCATCTTAACCAGCATTCCCATCGTCCCAGAAGCGATGCCGGCGAATGATTTAATGATCAAGTTCTCTAAAGAAAGAAAGTCGCTGGCTTTAGTGGTGGATGAATTCGGTTCGACGAGCGGATTAGTGAGTATGGAAGATGTGATGGAACAGATTTTTGGGGAGATTCAGGATGAATACGATGATTCGGAGGACTGGGTTGAAAAGCAAATTGATGAGACGACTTTCGTGCTTTCAGGACGTCATGAGATTGACTATTTGAATGAAAAATACGAATGGAATTTGCCAGAGGGTGATTACGAAACGTTGGGCGGAATGTTAATCAGCTTGTATGAAGATATTCCACAAGAAAATGAGTTGATTACGTTAGCGCCTTTCCAATTCCAAATCTTAACGACGACCGATGCTAGAATAGATACGGTCAAAGTGATGATTACTGGAAAAATCACTCCGGCTCCCTCATCGGAATTATTGCATTAAAATCCGCTGCAAGGTTTGGCATTTCATCTGTGTTTCCTGCCACTCTTTTGCAGGATCCGAATCTTCTGTGATACCACATCCGGCATAGAATGTAGCTTGATTCCCTTTGATTTCCACTGTGCGCAAATTCACAAAAAGATGGGTGGTATTCGAGAGGTTCACCGGACCTAAATAGCCCGAATACAGCAAGCGATCGTGTTTCTCTGTCGCTAAAATAAATTCGACGGCCTCCTGTTTAGGCGTACCGCATACGGCAGAGGTTGGGTGCAATAAACCCAGCATTAAACCAGGCAATTGCGGAAAATCCATCGCCTTTGTATCCACTAAGTATTCAGTTTTCAAGTGCAGTAAATTTCCGGTGGAAATCGTCTTAGGACCTATTTCTGCATATTCTCTTAAGCGAATCTTCTTAAAGCAATCAATGATATAGCGACTAACAAAGGCCTGTTCCTCGATCTCTTTTTGGGACCAACGCGCTTGTGAAGGCGAAATGGCAAACCCGTCCCCGTCTACTCCGGATTGAGTACCTGCTAATGAAATCGTGCGAAAAATACCCTCCGCATTTTGTTCGACTAATATTTCCGGGGTCGCACACATCCAAATCCCCGATAAAGCTGGAATTGAAAGTGCACAAATAAAGGCACTCGGATAGGCTGCCCCTAATTCTTCCAAGGCAGTCATCACCTTAAAATCAGCTGGCAAAACTTGCTCATCCGTTCTGGACAAAACTACTTTTTGCAATGGGCCTTGTTTGATTGTTTGAATGGCCGCCGCCACCCAACCCATGAATTCAGATTTCTTTGAACTGTTTTCTACGGAAGATTCAGCTAACGCTTTTGGCCCAGCATTCCCTAGGGAAAAAGTAGTCAAGGAGTCAGCTTGCAAAAAATAGGGTAAACCGATGAAAGGGGCCGCTAAAAAACCAGCGGCTAAATCGCTTAGATTCCAACCCTCTTTTAATAGCGTACCTCCTGAAAAATCTTGCAAAAGAAAGGCCTCCGCGCTATGCGGCAATCTCCAGGCCGCTACAGCAGCCCCTTTTGCAATTCCCTCCTCCCAAGCTACCCCTTGTTTCATTTTATTGGTATAATCGCCACCGTTAACCGGCTCGCGCAAATCAAATTTTCTTCCTCGTCGTGGATCTTGATCTCATATACATGAATCTTACGACCAATGCGCAACGGGATACAAGTCCCGATCACATATCCCCCTTTAGCAGACTTCAAATGATTCGCATTAATCTCCACACCTACCCCTGTTTCTGCCTTAGGATCCTTAACGGCCAAAACCACCGCCACGCTTCCAAGTGTCTCCGCTAGGACAACAGACGCTCCTCCATGTAACAAACCTAATGGCTGTTTTGTTCGGTGATCGACCGGCATTTTGGCCTTAATAAATCCAGGCTGAATTTCTGTAAACTCAATACCCAAATGCGCGATCATATTCCCCTGTGACATCGAATTCAATGTGTCTATGGAGATGGAAGTATTAAACATATATTTCGTAATTTTGGCTAAAATTCGGAATAAAATACGATTAATATGCAAGCTCGGGCTGATTTAGTGAAAGATATTTACCTGATTCGCCACGGCGAAACGGAATACAATCGCAAGGGGGTCGTGCAAGGCAGTGGGATTGATGCAGATTTAAATGAATTAGGCCAAAAACAGGCTGCCGCTTTTTTTGCGCATTACCAAGATCTCCCGATTGATAAAATCTACACTTCGGCGCTGAAAAGAACGCATCAATCTGTGAAAGGGTTTATCGAAAAAGGTTTACCTTGGGAGCAACACGTCGGATTAAACGAAATTTCCTGGGGAAATAAGGAGGGGAAATCGCCCAATACAGCAGACGATTTATACTATAAAAACTTAACTAAGACTTGGCGCGAGGGAAATGTCCACGTACAATCTGAAGAGGGAGAAAGTCCTGTCGAAGTTTTAGAACGCCAAAAACCCGTTGTCGACCTTTTCTTATCTAGACCAGAAGAGAAAGCTATTTTGATTGCGATGCACGGTCGTGCGATGCGGGTTTTACTCACCCATTTATTCAATGCCCCCCTCCACCAGATGGACAATTACGCACACCAAAACTTGTGCCTCTACCACCTGCAATACGATTATGCAGCGCAGGAATTCAGGCTGGTGAAAGGAAATTGTGCTATTCATTTAGCGAACTTACCTGAATCCATGTAATATGTTACGAGAACGTATGTATTGGGTATTTCAATGCGGCGGTTGGATCGCTTGGATTCTCAATGAGGCGGTGTTGTACACAAATCAATATGGCTGGCATTGGGCCTGGCTATATGCGTCCATGGCCAACATCTCGTTAGCCATTTTACTCACCCACCAATACAAACGTATCGCGAAGCATTTTGCCTGGCAAGACTTGCCTCTTTTTGCGATGTTGCGCAATCATTTCATCGCCCTTTGTGTGATGGCGAGTTGCTTAGTTGCATTGAATTTACCCATCGACCAATACTTATTAGGGGAGAATTTTGAAGTCCAAATTAGCCCTTTCATCATCACCCAATACCTCTTCAATTTTATGAAGCCGTTGGCGATTTGGATGTTGATCTATTTCTTCTTCCAATATTCGAAAAAGCAACTCGTGATGGAACGGGAAAACAATCAACTCGAACGAGCGATTCAGGAAACGGAGGGCAAAGTTTTGCGCGCACAGATGAACCCCCATTTCGTATTCAATGCCCTCAATAGCATTCGTGCGCTGATTACAGAAGATCCAGCTAAGGCCAAAAAAGGGATCAACCAACTCTCCAAACTGCTCCGAAGCTCCCTGCTTACCGAGCGTAAAAAGACGATCTCGATTGCGGAAGAATTAGACACGATCATCGACTACCTGAACCTCGAAAAGATCCGCTACGAAGAGCGCCTGATGTGGAAAATAGACGTTGCTAAAGAAATACAGCAAGCCCAAATTCCACCGATGCTGGTACAAACCTTGGTGGAGAATGCAATTAAGCATGGGATTGCTCATTCTTCAAAAGAAGGCTTGATTGAAATCAAGGGAGAGCTACTAGGCGATCAAATTCAATTACAAGTAATCAACCCCGGTCATTTAAAATCCCGAGGCGAATCTACCGGCATTGGTTTGATTAACTCGCAAAACAGACTCACTTTATTGTTTGGGGAGACCGCTCATATTGACTTAAAACCTTTGGACAAAAATCACGTCCTAGCTTCCGTGACGATTCCGTACCTTGCTGAAACAATAGCCTAATTCCCCTATGAGAGCCATCATCGTTGACGACGAACGCCTTGCCAGAAATGAACTGAAACGTTTATTAGAAAACTTTCCCTCTATCGAGGTGGTAGGAGAAGCGGCTAATACGGTGGAGGCTAGTCAACTCATCGAAGAATTACAACCCGATGTGGTCTTTTTAGACATTCAAATGCCCGGTAAAACGGGTTTTGAATGGCTAGAAGAATGGGACGGCTTTTTGCCTGAAATCATCTTTACGACAGCTTTCGATGAATATGCATTAAAAGCATTCGAGGTAAATGCGTTGGACTATTTATTGAAGCCAATTGAATTAGCCCGTTTAAGTGAAAGCATTCAAAAATTAGAATCTCGTTTTCAGCGTCCTGCCTCCACAGAAAAATCAGTCACATCGAATCACGTATTAGGCGGCAATGATCAGATATTCGTAAAAGATGGGGAGAAATGTTGGTTTGTACGCTTGGATCGCGTGCGCTTGTGCGAATCGATGGGAAATTATGTTCGTTTGTTTTTTGACGACCAAAAACCCCTTGTCTTAAAATCCCTTAATTCCTTAGAGGAACGATTAGATCCGAAATTATTCTTCCGTTGCAACCGTAAGCACATCGTAAACCTGAACTTCATCGATAAGATCGAACCTTGGTTTTCAGGCGGTTTGCAAGTGACCTTAAAGGGGGATAAAGCGGAGAAAATCGAAATTTCTCGCCGTCAATCCATCCGCTTTAAGGAGCTTCTGTCTCTGTAACTTTCGTTCGAGAAGGGGCCTCTCCTAATAAAAATCCATAGGGCTCTAAACTAGGGATAGAATCGAAAATAACTTTCATCACCGCTGTCAGTGGCAACGCCAAAATCAAACCCGGGATTCCCCACAGTAATTCCCCACACAACAAGGCCAGCATCGCCACCATCGGGTTCATACTCACTTTCGAGCCTACCACGAGCGGAGTAATAAAATTAGCTTCGATAAATTGCGCAGCAGCAACCCATGCCACCACCGCCAAAGCGTGAGACGGGCTTAAAGTCACTAGGCTCAATAGAATGGGCAAAATCGCTCCCATCCAGATGCCGATATACGGAATCAATAAAAGTATTCCGGTTAAGAATCCGAAAAACACGGGGTATTCCACCCCTATCCACCAAAATCCTATAGAATTCAATATCCCTACGATTAACATCACCACCAGTAAACCTACCAAATAGCCTTGCACCACAGAACCTGTTTTTTCCATTACTTTGGTTAACACCTCTCCCTCTGTTTTAGGAAAAATTTTCTGCAAAAAGCTAGCGAAGAAATCCCGGTAGAATAAGAAGAAAAAGGTAAAAACGGGAACTAAAATCAAGGCAGAAATGGCATGAAGAGCCGTAGAAAAAGTCGTACTAATGATAACCCCTGAATTTTTCACAAGGGACATCAACTCATTACTAAATTCCACCATTTGCTTCCGGCGGGAGATATTGAAATTCGCTGAAATAAAGGATTGAAAACTAGAGATCCACTTTTCGGCTTTTTGGGTAAAGAGTGGAAGTTCAGAGGAGAATTCCGTTATTTGGGTGACTGCGATGATTAATAAAGCAGATATCAACGCAAAAGAGAGTAAAATAGCGATGCTGATAGCCAAAGAACGCGGAAAGCCTTTGGCTTCCATGAAGTTACTCGCTGGCAATAGCAACAGCGATAAGACGAGTGCAAAAGAAAGCAAAATCAACAGGTCCTGAAGTAAATAGGCTGCAGTTATAATCAAGGCCATCGATAAGAGGGCACTTGATAATTTAGAGGAGTAAGCGGTGTTGTTTGACATATCTAATAAATTAACAATTCCATAACATACAACTTTCTATATTTGTGTCGTAATCCGTTCAAAACTATGGCAACAGCTTCACCCGCATACAAAATTCTACTCGTAGATGATGATGCAGACATATTGGAGTTATTGGAATACAATTTACTAAAAGAAAACTTTCTTTTAGCAAAAGCTACGAATGGAAAAGAAGCCATCGCTACCGCGAAATCGTTCCAGCCTCACTTAATCATCATGGATGTGATGATGCCAGAAATGGATGGAATCGAAGCAGCCCGCCAAATAAAATCAAATCCTGAATTCAAAAATACCCTTATCCTGTTCCTAACGGCACGCGGAGAAGAGTATACGGAGATTGCTGCTTTTGAAAGCGGAGCTACAGATTATGTAGTGAAGCCCATCAAATTACGTGCCTTAATCAGCCGAATTAATGCCTTACTAACGCGCGAAGTGGCGGTTCCTGAATCGAAAAACGATGTTATTTCTATTGGGGATTTAGTCATTGACCGGGTACAATACGCGGCGACATTCCAAGGAAGAGCCTTGATTTTACCTAAAAAGGAATTTGAATTACTCTCTTTCTTAGCGAAAAATCCGAACAAGGTTTTCAACCGTGATGAGTTATTAGAGAAAGTTTGGGGATCGGATGTATTTGTAGTTGAACGCACCGTGGATGTTCATATCCGTAAATTGCGCGAGAAAATTCCAGAATATTACATCAAAACGTTAAAGGGAGTAGGCTATTTATTTTCAATCGACAAAGCCTAATTGCCCATTTTTAGGTAAATTGCATCCCGAATGATGCGCCTACTTTTCCTCCTATTTTTCAGCCTACTTTTCAGCAGCTTACGAGCTCAAGGACCTAAACGTGAGTTAAGGGGAGTTTGGGTAGCGACTGTACAAAACATTGACTGGCCTAGTCCGCACAATTACAACGGCGCAAAACAAAAATCCGAATTTATCGACCTGTTGAATTCCCATCAAAAAACAGGAATCAATGCCCTTTTCGTCCAAGTACGAACCGCCTCTGACGCACTTTATGCAAAAAGTGCAGAACCCTGGACGACCTACCTTTCTGGAAAACAAGGGGTGGCACCTAGTCCCTATTATGATCCTTTAGAGTTCATGATCGACCAGACCCATGCCAGAGGGATGGAGTTTCACGCGTGGTTAAACCTGAATCGCGCCTCTATGTCGTCTCGTTCCCTATTGAGTTCAGAACACGTAGCTAGAAAGCATCCGGAATGGCTTTTGAGCTATAATGGGCAATTGCTTTTTGATTTTGGAATTCCAGCTGTTCGCCATTACATTGCAGGTTTAGTGCGCAATATTATCCAAAACTATGATGTGGATGGCATCCACTTTGACGATTATTTCTATCCTTATCCAGATCCTAAATCAAAATTAACCGATGACGATACTTTCCAGAAATACCGCTTGGCGGGGGAATCGAAAGCAGACTGGAGACGTAGAAATACGAGTGCATTAATTCAAGAAATATCCGAGACGATTCGCAAGACGAATCCGAAAGTCAAGTTTGGAATTAGCCCCTTTGGAATTTGGCGACATAAAACATCCGATCCAGTGAATGGGTCACCCACCACGCGGGGTTTGCAATCATATGACGATTTATACGCAGATACGGATCACTGGTTAAAGCAGGGTTGGCTAGATTATATCGCACCTCAATTATATTGGGACACAGCACATCGCGTGGCGCCTTTTAAGCCTTTAGCGGATTGGTGGAACGCGCACTCCTATGGGAAACCGGTGTATTTTGGGATGGCGTCCTACCATCTAGGGGATGTTTGGACGAACAAGGAGATGAAAAAGCAGGTAGAAATTAGCCGCAGTATGAAAAATGGTCAAGGTCTGATTTTTTACAGCTCGACTTCATTGACAAAAAACACGAAGGCCTTTCGAGATACTTTGCGCACAAACTATTTTGCCCACACCGCTTTATTACCCACCACACCTTGGCTAGATAGCATCCCGCCACATACTCCAGCGCAGGTGTTTTTGACGAACAAAAAGTTGCAATGGCAAGCGGGTGAAAAATCAGATGATGGAGACCCTGTGGCTTATTATGTGGTTTACCGTATCGGAAAACAAGACAAAAAACAACTTGAAGACCCTAGGAATATCATATACAAGGGAAAAGCAAATGAAGTAAATTTAGAACAAGATGACCTAAAACCGGGTTATGGGTTTACGGTTACGGCTTTTGATCGACTCCACAATGAGAGTCGACCTAGTGCCATTCAATGGGTTAAGCCCGTTAATAACGATTAATATGCATTTAAAAATTAAAGAAATCACGGACGAAACGATCGACACGAAGACGATCCATTTTTGGCAACCGATACACGATGCCTTACATTACTTATCAGGTCAATTCTTAACCGTCATTCCTGAAATCGAGGGCAAAAAAGTCCGCAGAAGTTATAGTTTATCTTCATCCTCGAAGACCGATATGTCCCCAGCTATCACGGTAAAACGTATCGAGGGAGGCTTAGTGTCAAACTTTCTCTGCGACACCTTGAAAGAAGGCGATAGCCTAGAGGTATTGGAACCCATGGGGAATTTTACCCTGGAAGCCAGTCATGAAGCTGCGAAAAACTACGTCTTCGTGGGCGCGGGTTCAGGGATCACGCCTTTATTATCGATGATTAAAACGATCTTACACGGCGAACCTTTGTCCAAGATCCACTTGATTTACGGTTCTCGTCACGAGGATCAGATTATCTTCAAAAAGGTGTTGGACTCTTTGGAATCTTTGCATTCAAATCGTTTCAAAGTATTACATGTCATCTCTCAACCGGCAGCGAATTGGCCAGGTTTGAAAGGTCGAATTAATCAGGCTTCGATTGTCTATTATTTGAAGCAGGAATTAGGTCTTGACATCGCGTCTGCGCATTATTATTTGTGCGGACCTCAAGGAATGATGACGGAGGTACAATCGTCTTTAGCGATGTTTGATGTCCCGGCGGGTCAAATTCACCAGGAGTCTTTTGGGGTGGTCGCTAGTGAAGCAATGGAGCAGGCTGAAGAGGATGGCTCGTTGCAAACGCAGGAAGTAACCTTGATTTACGAAGGAAAGGAACATAAAATTACCGTTCAGCCGAGTGAAACGATTTTAGAGGCGGCTTTGGAGGCCGACTTAGACATTCCCTATTCTTGCCAAGCAGGCATGTGTACGGCTTGTATGGGTCTTTGCCAAAGCGGGAAAGTGGGAATGGACGAGGAAGACGGTTTGACCCCAGGCGAAATCGCTAAGGGCTATATATTAACTTGCGTGGCGCATCCATTGAGCGCTGGCGTAGTGATTGACTTAGATTAATATGAAACAGAGAATATTTTTACCGGCAGATTTTCAATTAAGTACGTGGGAATCGGTATTGCCCTATTTTGAGAAATTGAGCGCCACTCAGATTTCTAGCATTACTGATTTACGCGCTTTTTGCACGAACCGCTCCGAATTAGAATCCTATCTATCGGAAAACTTCGCTTGGCGCTACATCAAAATGTCTTGCGATAACCAAAACGAGGCTTTGCAAACGAGCTACGCGCAGTTTGTGAACGAAATCATGCCCAACGCCTCTGTTTTTGATGATGCTTGGAACAAAAAAGTGATCGAAAGTCCATTCGTGAACGAGCTAACAGAAACGGGATTCCCGGTGATGTTGCGCGGCCTGAAAAAGGCCATCGAAATCTTCCGCGAAGAAAATATTCCCTTGTTCACAGAATTACAAAATCTAGAAACCAATTATGGGGCTTTAACTGGCGCCTTGATGGTTACGATAAAAGGAGAGGAAAAAACCTTGCAACAGGCGGGGGCTCTTTTGGAGTCCACGGATCGCGTGGAACGCGAAGAAGTGTACCAAACGATGGTTCAAAAGCGTTTGACGATCAAAAATGAGTTAAACGATTTGTATACCTCGTTAATCGAGAAGCGACACCAAGTAGCTTTGAATGCGGGTTTTGAAAACTACCGAGATTATGCTTTTGCGAGCTTAGGCCGTTTTGATTATGGTCCGGCGGAATGTTTTGAATTCCACGAGGCAGTGGCTGAAACCGTTGTTCCTTTATTAAACGAGGCGGCGGAGAAGCGCAAAGAGGAGATGGGCTTGGATGCGTTGAAACCTTTTGATAAGGCGGTGGATCCATTAGGTCGTGGACCTTTGAAACCATTCGAAACGGGAGAGGAATTATTGAAAAAGACGATCAGCGTTTTCGACGAGATGGATCCGTTCTTAGGTAACTGCCTAAAGGAAATGGTGACGCTTGATCGTTTCGATTTAGACTCGCGCAAGGGGAAGAATCCAGGCGGCTATAATTATCCATTAGAGGAGACGGGCTATCCGTTCATCTTTATGAACGCGGCGGGAACAGTACGAGATGTGGTGACTTTGTTACACGAAGGTGGGCATGCGGTTCACAGTATTTTGACCAAAGACCTAGCCTTAAATTCCTTCCGTAATTTTCCATCTGAGGTGGCTGAGCTAGCTTCGATGAGTATGGAATTGATGACGATGGACCTGTGGGGACATTATTTCACGAATCCCGAAGAGGCGAAACGTGCCAAAATTAAACACTTGGAAGACATCTTAGAAACACTTCCCTGGGTGGCGACAATCGATGCTTTCCAGCATTGGGTGTATGAAAATCCATCCCATACAGTAGCACAACGCGAAGAGAAGTGGAATGAGATCGTTTCGAAATTCTCGGATACGGTGACGGATTGGACGGGATTAGCGGAGGTGCGGTCGAATATCTGGCAAAAACAATTGCACCTATTCGAAGTGCCTTTCTACTATATTGAGTATGCGATTGCGCAATTAGGGGCGTTGGCGGTTTGGCGTAATTATTGCCAAAATCCGAAAAAAGCCCTCGAGCAATACATCGCGGCACTTTCGTTAGGTTACACGCAGCCGATGAAAACGATTTATGCTACAGCCGGCATCGAATTCAATTTCAGCAAGCCGTATATCCAGGAATTAATGAACTTTTTAGCAGATCAAATTAAAAAAATTGAGGAAAGTTAGGCGAACGATGACCTATTCCTTATTTTTGCAAATAATTATTGACACAGCCTTATGAAATTAACGAATTTACTTTCTTTAGTAGCCATTTTAGCGGTAGCGACTTCTTGTGATTACCAAAAAAACAACACAATCAAACAAAAAGACGTGCGCAAAGGCGATGAGTATGTGTACGGTGTTCACCCAGACAGCGCAGCTGCTCAATCAAAATTAAAGTATGATGCGAAGCCAGAACTAGAAGTGAAAGCGAATGCCATCCGTGAAAAATTATTCAAAGGAAAAGCGATTAATCAAGGAAACTAATTCCTTGTAAACATAGATATAAAAGAAGCCGGTTTATCCGGCTTTTTTTGTGGGTTGAATAGTGGTCCTACTAAGATTAATGCACCAGCATATCCCTTAAAAAAGTCAACTGGTAAATTCCGGCTACATAGATCAGCGACCAAAATAGAGAGGAGATTCCCATAAAGAATAGGATGCGCGGGGTAGGCACTTTAAACGATAGGGCTAACAAACTACCTCCAATGGGTGTGAAAATCAAGGGCATAAGTGCTGCGATACCCTTGATTCCAAAACGTCGCCAAATATCCACAGCATAACGAACACGCTTAGAAAACAACTTGGGTTTCGAGGTCCTGTATTTAGAGACTAATCCTAAAATTGCTTTTCCAGATGTGATGATAATGGTTACCATAATCATTGCACCAAGCCAAGTGAAAAGTACAGTTTCGTACCATGCTAACCCTAGGCTAAAACCCGTAATGGGTCCAGCGATGAACTTCAATCCCGTGGCGATCATTACACCAGAATAGGCTGCCCAAGACATTATTTCGCAGATTGAAAGATGGATTTCCCTTTGTCTAAGAATCTAACAAAGTGATCAACATTCGCATCGAAAGCTACCGGTTGAACCATCGGCTTATCATCTTTACGCGGGTCAAGCAAAACATAATGCGGTTGCGCATTCGAGTTGAATCGGTCGATTTGGAAGTCCAGGTTTTGGTCCCCTAAAGTTTTCTTCTCCTGACCATCCACTTTCGAGGTATACCACTTATCTGCCGGCAATTCTGTCTTGTCGTCACAATAAAGTGCAACCACTACGTAATCGTTCTTTAACCGCCGCAACACTGCCGGATCCGACCACACATATTCCTCCATCTTCCGGCAATTCACACAACCATGGCCAGTAAAGTCGATAAACAAAGGTTTGTTTGCTTGTAACGCAGCGGCTTTCGCCTGTTCGAAATCAAAATACCCGTCTAGGCCTAATGGCAACTCTAAGAAATCGCTGTATAAAGCATTATTTGTTTGTGCGGCAGGCTCAACGGCTTGCGAACCCTTAAAATCTTGTGAATTCATCGGTGGCAACCAGCCTGAAAGCCCTTTCAATGGCGCGCCGAACATCCCTGGAACTAAGTAAATAACAAAGGCTAAAACAGTCGTAGCAAACAAAGTACGTGGTACCGACAGATTCTTCGCAGGACCATCGTGTGGTAAGGAAATCTTACCGAATAAATACAAGGTCAAAGCCGTAAAGATCGCAATCCAAATCGCTAAGAAGATCTCGCGATCCAATAAGTGCCAATGGTAAACCTGATCCGCCACACTCAAGAATTTAAACGCAAGCGCAATTTCTAAGAAGCCTAACACCACTTTTACCTCATTCATCCAATTACCCGATTTAGGCAATTTTTGCATGAATCCAGGGAATATCGCGAACAACGTAAATGGAATGGCGAAAGCTAAGGAGAAGCCTAACATACCGACAATCGGTTTCAAGAATACACCTTGAGAAGCCGCAATTAAAATGGATCCGGCGAGTGGTCCTGTGCAAGAGAACGAAACCAACACGAGGGTAAAAGCCATGAAAAACACGCCAATGAATCCGCCTTTGTCCGACTTCGCATCCACGGTGTTCACCAAATTTGATGGCAACACAATTTCAAACGCCCCTAAGAACGAGATCCCGAAAAGAATGAATATCGTAAAGAAAAGCATATTCGGAATCCAGTGCGTGCTCAAGAAGTTCGCAAAACTGGCCCCAGCAAAGAAGGCTAATAGTGTTCCGAAAAACACATAAATCAACACGATAAATCCACCGTATAAGAAAGCTAATCCTTTTCCGCCCTTTTGCTTCGTGAAGAAACTTACGGTCATCGGGATCAACGGGTAGACACATGGCGTCAATAAAGCCAGGAATCCGGCACCTAAGGCGATCCAGAAAAAGCCGAAAAGGGAATCGTCTTCGGGAACTTCCGACGCTTCAGTTGATGCGGCCACTACGGTAGGTTTTGCAACTACAGAATCTAGAGGAGCTGATGGCTGCACAACAGGAGCAGCGGCTGAGTCAGCCGTAACTTCCATCTCCGCCTTTCCTTTCAAACTAAATGTGCCTTTGATAGGAACACAAAGGCCTGAAACATTAGAGCAAGATTGAGAATCGTAAGAACCCTCAATCAGGTAATCTGAGGCGGTAATTTTGATTTTTTGACGAAATTCGGCTTGCTCTGTGAAATAGGTATAGGTACCATTCCAAATCTCCGTATCGTTTTTCGAGTGTGGGTTGATCGCTTTCAAACCACCCACTGTTTGATAGCCTATCCCTGATTTAAAAGTGACGGTAGTCACTGTAGGCCCTAAATCCTTGTCAAAATCAGACGAATACAGATACCAATCTTTCTCAATTGCGACTTTAAAAATGACCTCAGCTTGCTCCCCTACTTTCGGGTTTAGAGGCTTAATGGACCATGACCATTTAGCGGGAGTAATCTTTTGGGCAAGAGCCGGGATGGCTAAGAATGCCAGCAAAAGAAAGGCGATATATTTTAATTTCATGTTTGTCTCAAAATGCAAAACCAAAATTAAGAAAAAAGCGCAGAAACGTGCGTGATATTTGTCTTATTATAGGCTCTTTTCGTTTTTCAATTCGGAGAAAAAAACGTAATTTTGACCTTTCAAATTGTAATCCAGCACCCATTCATTTTTATGGCATCCACTTTCCCTACACAACGAGACAAAGAAATTTTTGACCTGATTAATCAGGAGGCACATCGCCAAGAATTTGGCATTGAATTGATCGCCTCTGAAAACTTCACATCGCCACAAGTGATGGAAGCACAGGGAAGTGTTTTAACGAACAAATACGCAGAAGGACTACCAGGAAAGCGCTATTATGGGGGATGTGAAGTAGTGGATGAAGTGGAAACGTTAGCGATTGAGCGTGCGAAGAAATTATTCGGCGCGACTTGGGCAAACGTTCAACCGCACTCTGGTGCGCAAGCGAATGCGGCGGTATTCTTATCGTTCTTAAACCCAGGTGATAAAATCTTAGGTTTTGATTTGTCTCATGGTGGTCACCTTTCACACGGTTCACCAGTGAACTTCTCGGGTAAGTATTTCCAAGCGTTCTTCTACGGTGTAGAGAAAGAAACAGGATTGATCGATTGGGACAAAGTAGAAGCAACTGCATTAAAAGAAAAACCAAGATTGATCATTTGTGGAGCGTCAGCTTATTCTCGTGATTGGGATTATGCACGTCTTCGCGCCATCGCGGACCAAGTAGGGGCGATTTTATTAGCTGACATTTCACACCCATCTGCGTTAATCGCAAAGGGTTTATTGAATAACCCGGTTCAACATTGCCACATTATCACGACTACGACGCACAAAACACTTCGTGGACCACGTGGTGGTTTGATTATGATGGGGAATGATTTTGAGAATCCATTTGGCTTTAAAACCTTAAAAGGAGAATTGAAAATGATGTCTGCGTGTTTAGATGGCGCCGTGTTCCCAGGAACGCAGGGTGGTCCATTAGAGCACGTGATTGCGGCAAAAGCGATTGCATTTGGCGAGGCATTAACTCCTACGTTTGAGGCATATGCAAAGCAGGTGCAGTCGAATGCGCAAGCGATGGCGAAAGCATTTTTAGCAAAAGGTTACGACATTATCTCAGGAGGTACTGATAACCACTTAATGTTAATTGACTTACGTCCGAAAGGATTAAGCGGTAAATTAGCGGAGAACACGTTGATTCAAGCCGATATTACAATTAACAAAAACATGGTTCCATTCGATGACAAGTCTCCATTCGTTACTTCAGGTATGCGTGTGGGAACGGCGGCGATGACAACACGTGGTTTGAAAGAAACGGATATGGCTCAAATCGTGGAAATGGTCGACAAGGCTTTGATGAACCACGATAATGAGGCGGTATTGAAGTCAATCAAAGGAGAAGTAAATGAGTGGGTGAAGCAATTCCCTTTATACCTTTAATTAATTATGGCAACAGATCAAGATTTTGATGATTTCGAAGATGATGAAGTATCGGATGGCACAGAAATGTCCTTCCTGGGGCATCTAGAAGAATTAAGATGGCACATTCTGCGATCTGTTGCTTCCTTTTTTGTCTTTGCAATAGGCGCCTGGTTTTTCCGTGAATTCATCTTCAGTTCGGTCATTTTAGGGCCAACTAAAGCAGATTTTATTACGAACCAAATTTTGTGCCAAGTTGGTGACCTGGTTAACATGCCTAGTTTGTGCATGCAAAAGGCGGAGTTTATTCTTCAAAGCAGAGAAGTATCTGGTCAATTCATGATGGCACTTTCTCAGTCTATTATCGTAGGCCTTTTATTTGCCTTTCCCTACATGTTCCATGAATTATGGCGCTTCATTAAACCCGGCTTGAAAAGTAAGGAATTGAAAGCAGCCCGAGGGGCCGTTTTTTGGGTTTCTTTATTGTTTTTTACGGGGGTTGCTTTTGGTTATTATGTCGTGGCACCCATGGCAATTAACTTTTTAGCTAATTTCAAATTAGATCCGACCATTCAAAACCAATTTGATATCAACGATTATATTTCGTTATTATCGATGTTAACTTTGGCCTGTGGGATCACTTTTCAATTACCCATGATCGCCTTTGTGCTTTCACAAGTAGGCATTTTAACCCCGACATTCATGCGGGAATATCGTAGACATGCCATCATTGTCATATTTATCGTGGCGGCGATCATCACTCCATCTCCAGATGTGATTTCTCAACTTTTAGTGGCA
Source organism: Aquirufa esocilacus (assembly GCF_042715595.1). NCBI lineage: Bacteria > Pseudomonadati > Bacteroidota > Cytophagia > Cytophagales > Flectobacillaceae > Aquirufa > Aquirufa esocilacus. The sequence goes on from NZ_JBBKXX010000003.1 coordinate 595,127, forward strand.
TTCCCACTACTTGGATTGTATGAAATCAGTATTGGCGTTTCAGGCCGCGTCTTGAAGCGTAAAATGAGAGAAGAAGCGATGGAATCGAATTCTTAATCGGATTCTCAACAACAAACGAATGAATTATTTATCGGCGGAGAATATATCACGCAACCTAGGCGAAAGATGGGTGTTTAAGGGACTATTTTTTGGCCTACAAAAAGGCGAAAAAGTGGCCCTCATTGGGAAAAATGGCACGGGAAAAACCACCTTGATGGAATCCCTCATGGGGATGCAAACGCCAGATGAGGGAAAGATTTCGATCCGCAAAGGAATTCGTGTAGGCTACCTACCACAGAATCCCATTTTTGCCGAAAACGAACAAGTGCTTAATTATTTGTTTTCAGATGACTTACCCAGTGCTGTAGCTATCAAATCCTACGAGAAAGCCATGCTTTCCGGCGATTCTAAAGAACTGGAGGATGCTTTTGCCTTAATGGAAGCCCATAATGCGTGGGATTACGAGGCGCGTGCAAAACAAATCATCAGCCGCTTAGGTATTCCTGATGGCGATCAAAAAGTTTCTACCTTATCTGGGGGCCAAAAGAAGCGTCTTTCCCTCGCTAAACTACTCATCGAAAGCCCAGATATCATGATTCTGGATGAACCGACTAACCATTTGGACATCGAAACCATCGAATGGTTAGAGGGAATTATGTCAGGGCCTAACGTTACCGTATTAGTCGTCTCTCACGACCGCTATTTCCTTGACAAAGTCTGCAATAAGATGATGGAATTAGCCGACGGCTCCATCTATACTTACGAGGGCAATTATGCCTACTTCTTAGAGAAAAAAGCCGAGCGTGAAGCATCTGATGCCAGCAGCATTTCTAAGGCAAAAAACCTCTATCGAAAAGAGCTTGAGTGGATGCGAAAGCAACCCAAAGCGCGCGGAACAAAGTCCCAATCCCGCATCGATGCTTTCTATGAAACAGAAGAAAAAGCAAACAAAAAACTAGACGACAGCAAACTGGAACTAAACATCCAAATGTCTCGCCTAGGCAATAAGATCATCGAAATCAACCACTTGAAAAAGGCCTGGGGAGACAAAAAGATCATCAACGATTTCACATACACTTTTAAGAAGAAAGACCGAATCGGCATCGTAGGAAAGAACGGCGCAGGCAAAACTACGTTCTTACAACTCTTAACCGGATTAGAACAGCCGGATTCAGGTACCATCGATCCAGGCGAAACATTAGTCGTAGGCTATTATACCCAAATTCCTTTCGATTTTCGCCCAGAACAACGTGTCATCGATACGATCACCGAGATTGCAGAAGTAATCCCCTATGGTAAGAACGAATCGCTGACACCAAGTCAATTTTTGAGCAAATTCCTCTTCCCTACCGCCCAACAGTATACGCCTGTGGAGAAGCTTTCTGGTGGAGAGAAGAAGCGTTTGCAATTAATGCGTGTGCTGGTAAAAAATCCAAATTTCTTAATTCTGGATGAGCCGACAAATGATTTGGACTTAGACACCTTACAACTATTAGAAGACTTCCTAAGCGAGTTCCAAGGATGCCTACTTTTAGTTTCCCATGATCGTTATTTCATGGACAACTTGGTAGATCAATTGATCTTAGTTGAGGGCGAAGGTGAAGTGAACTTCTTTAACGGAAACTACACGGATTACCGCACCGCCTTAGAAAACAAAGAGGATGAACCTGCTGCGAAGCAAAGTCCAGTAAAAGCTCCGTCGACATCGGCCCCAGTTGCGCCTAAAGGCCCTAAACTTAGCTTCAAGGAACAAAAGGAGTTCGAGGAACTTGAAAAAGAAATGGCGGATTTAGATATCGAAAAAGATTCTTTCGTTGAAAAACTCAACCAAGGCTCAGACGACTTTCAATTGTTAACCGATTGGGCAAAAGCCATCGAGGAGATTAAGAATAAGCTGGAAGAGAAAGAGCTGAGGTGGCTGGAGTTATCAGAGAGAGTATAAAAAAAGCCCCGATCGCTCGGGGCTTTTTCCGTTTAAATACTTCCTGATTAATTCTGGAAGTTCAGATTCATCAACGCATATAGCGCTCCCTCTTTCACTTTGTCATTCACAAATACCAAGTAGATATCGTGAACGCCGGGAGTATTCAGAGGGAAATTGTATGCTTTCGTAGCATTTACTTCCACAGAACCCAATAATGGACCTGTAACGCTACCTGTTCTAAGTTCTAATTGACCTCCTACCGTTTGACCCGCCATATAGGTAGCCATAACCGAAAGGTTCTTGATGCCCGTTAAGTCGATCGCATCGTAACGCGCATATCCACCAGCACCCGTTGCCACTAAGATTTCACCGATTCCGTCCACTTTGAACTTCATCGTTTTAGCTGTTGCATCAGCACTGACAGCTGGGAACTTCGCATCGCGTAAAGTCACGACTTTAGAACCCGTTACTGGCGCAATTTTACCCGCTCCTTTGTCTGTGTACATAGCACGGAAGATAAACGTTCCTGGCTTTCCTTTATCTTGTGGTACATATTGTCCAGCCACTGGCTTAGATGCTTTCTTTTTGTCTGCTAAACCTAAGATGTATTTCACCATCTCACGTGCATCCGCTACTGAAACCTGTGGGTGAGCTGCCATCGCATTCTCTCCCCAAACACCACCACCACCAGCAATGATCTTCTTCGATAATTCATCAATGTTTTGTGAGCTCGCACGGTATTTCTTGCTTACATCTGTGTAAGATGGACCTACCGATTTCTTATCGATCGCATGACATGTCTTGCAATCAGATAAATCGATCAAACGCTTACCTGTAGAGAATGAGGTATTCGCTTGATGACCTTGAGCGATCACAGTCTTGTCAAATCCTTCTAAATAATCGATTTGCATAATCACATCGTCTTCTGCAATTTTCTTATTCGCTAAGCTTCCATCCTCTTTATCCTGAACCGAAACCTTATAAGTTACCGGCTTATCATTCCAATAGAATGACTTATTACCATCAATAGTCACATCTACTGCTGGAACTTCATTGCCGGCTGTAATTTTGATCACTTCCGTATTTGAATTACCGGCCGCATCTTTCACTGTCAATTTCACATTGTACACCCCTGCTTTTGCAAATACGTGTGTAGGATTAGCCGCAGAGCTTGTTCCTCCATCACCAAAATTCCACGCATATTTAATGGCATCACCATCAAAATCAACCGTTCCCTCCGAAGAGAATTTAGCTTTCAAAGGTAAAGCACCTACCGCTTTATCTACAGCCACTTTCACTTTAGGTGTTCTGTTACCCGCATTATATTCAATCTTATATAGCGCAGCTTCTTCACTAGCGGCAAACCAGTTAGGACCATATTCTAAACCATACATCGTACCGTTTTTATCAAACTCTAAATCCATCGGATGAGAGAACGTCGTGTTAGGCAAGAAGCGTTCCATTTGAACAAAATCACCTTTCGCATTCATCGAAACGGTGTAGATCATATCGCGTGACCAATCGTATGCGAAGAATTTACCGTCATAATAAGCCGGGAATTTCGTCTTCGATGTAGCTGGAAAATCATCACGGTAATAAATTGGACCAGCCATGGCGTTACGAGAACCTTTGGAAATAACTGGACCAAATTCTGGTGAATCTACATAAGGATAGTAGATGAACGCTTTTTGAGCCGCTGGCAAGTGTGAGAATCCGGTGTTGTGAGGAGAGTTATTGATAGGCGCTTTGGGATTATACGTAGCCCAAGTGCTATCCTTCGCAAAATCACGTTGGTTGTAGGGACGGTTATCCGCTACAAATAATGGCCAACCGAAATAACCTGCCTGACGTGCTTGATTCACTTCATCGTGTCCTCGTGGGCCATATTTCTTCGAATCTTCACCCGCATCTGGTCCTACTTCACCCCAATACAAGAAACCTGTGCGCTTATCCACCGAAATACGGTAAGGATTACGGTTACCCATCACATAGATTTCTGGTTTTGCGTGGTAGATACCCGCTGGGAATAAATTACCTTCTGGAATCGTATAACCTCCTTCTGGAGTGGGTTTAATACGTAAAATTTTTCCTCTTAAATCATTCGTGTTAGAAGAAGTAGCACGCGCATCCCAGCCCGCACGACCGGGGCGATTGTCCATCGGACCATAGCCGTTAGAATCAAATGGATTCGTGTCATCGCCTGTAGATAAGAACAAGTTACCTGATTTGTCCCAAGCGATTGAACCACCCGTATGGCAACATCCATCACGCTTAACTGGCACCTTTAAAAGTACTTTTTCAGAACTCATGATCAACGTATCTTTCACATCATCATAGGTAAAACGAGAAAGGTGTTGCGCGGTATCCGCTTTTCCTGTTTGAGGAGAATAAAACAAATACAACCAGTGATTCTTATTGTAATCTGGATCAATATTTACACCCATTAAACCATATTCGAATTTAGAGAATACGTCCAAATCAGCAACGACTTTCGTCTTTCCCTTTTTAGGATCATACATTTTTAATTTACCCTTACGCTCTCCGAAAAATATTTTTCCGCCATCTGTCACCGCTAATTCCGTAGGTTCGTCCAAATTGCGATCTAAGACCACTTTATTAAAACGATTCTCCTCTGGAGGTAACTCTGAGCGTAATTTCTTCGTGTAATCTTGAGGACGTCCTGACGCTAACCATTGTAAGGCACCCCAAAGGTGTTGCACCACAATCGGCTCTTCGAATGATTCATGTGTATGTCCCCAGTTCGTATAAAATGCACGGCCACCGTCGAATTCGTGGTACCAAGCCATTGGGTGGAATTCACCCATTTTACCGTCTGTATATGATTTCTCATCTAAGGTAATTAACACGTGAACGTCTTTGTTAAAGTTCTTTGTGTCATAAAATTCATCCGTACGATCAAACGTTTCAGGCATGTGCGCCGTCGAAATGTGTGTGCGATCTACTGCGGTAAATTTTCCTTTTTGTACATTCGGACGACCAGGGTGAGAAGCAAATTGGCCACCGGCTAATTTTGTATACCACGCCCAATCGTATTCTGTATCTGTTGCCGCATGAATACCTAAATAGGCGCCACCAGCTTGAATGTAGCGCTCAAAAGCGATTTGCTGCACATCGTTTAATACGTTAGAAGTCGTGTTTAAGAACACCACCACGCGGTATTGTTTCAAATTTTTCTCTGTGAAGTTCGCTGCGTTTTCTGTTGTATCGACTGAAAAGCCTTTCTCTTTGGCCATCTTAAACAAGGCAACTTGACCTGGTTTAATCGAGGAATGGCGGAAGCCTTTTGTCAAAGAGAAAACTAAGATTTTCTTGCCTGCTAATGGATTAGCCGCCTGTGCAAATACAGAAAGCGTAGAAACCAATAAGGCAAAAATGAGGGTGATTCGGAGGATTCCGAACGAGGAATTTTTCATGTTTAAAATAAATAGGTTTGGGACAAAGTTAGGGCAAAACAGAAATTTTCGGCTACATTTAAGAAAAAATTTCTCAAATCAAGCTATGAAAAAATTTATCGCAACCTTGGCACTCATTTTTGCCTCGTTTTTCGCCTTTTCTCAGGTCTCTTGCTGCTTCGTAAAGAAGGATGGAATGCAGCTTTTGGCATCTAATAAAACATTCATCAAATCCCACGCACTGCCCAAACCTTATCACCATGTGAGTAAAGCAGGTGGCGTGATGGTCGAATTCAAGACTCCGGATGACCAGATGGCCAAGGGTTTCTACATTCCCGCTGAGAAACCGACCGAATATACCCTCCTTGTTTTCCAAGAATGGTGGGGATTAAACGACCACATCAAAAGAGAAGCAGAACATTTCTACAGCACTTTAGGCAACGTAAATGTCTTAGCGGTGGATATGTATGACGGAAAAGTGGCTACCACCCGCGAAGACGCGGCTAAATATATGGGCGGTGCTAATCCAGCGCGCTTAGAAGCGATCATCAAAGGTGCCATTGCTTTCGCTGGACCGAAAGCGAAGATTGCGACAGTGGGCTGGTGTTTTGGTGGAATGTTATCCTTAAAAGCATCGATCATAGCGGGCAAACAAGGTACAGCTTGTGTGATGTACTATGGAATGCCGGTAAAAGAAGTGGATCAATTGCGTTTATTAAATACAGATGTTTTAGGTCTTTTCGCGGGTAAAGAACAATGGATTAACCCTACCGTGGTAAAAGAATTTGAAGCGAATATGAAGACGGCCGGAAAAGGAATTCAAACGAAAATATTTGATGCTGAACATGCCTTTGCCAATCCATCTAACCCCGCTTATAATAAAGCCGCTACTGAAGAGGCTTGGGGAATGGCGATCAATTACTTCAAAGCTAGATTAAAATAATGCGCTATTTACTACTCCTCTTGTTCGTTTCCATGTTAGCTAGCTCATGCGCAAGCCGTCGCTACCAGGCAAAACCCTACAAGAAAAAATGGTCCTTATTTAAGAAAAATGCCTGCGACTGTCCTAATCTCCGATAAGGGGATTTAGGGCGGAAGCTGCGGGCGATCCAGGTGCCAAACCTTTTAGCCAACGCTGGCGATCTGCCTCTTGGTTCGGATTTTGTGGCTCCATTACCCGAGCCTCCGCATCCATATAAATAATCGTCATTACCTCTCTCATCTTAGTTGATTCATTACCTGGCGCATTATGCAACGTCCAGCCTAAATGAAACGTGGCATCACCTGCTTTCATGGATTTTTGGGCCACAATTTCATAGCCCTGTTTGGCCACATAGTCACCTATTAAAGCTTCAGATGCATCGGAAATCTCCAGCTTAGGTAGATCCGCACCGGATGATTTCGAGGCAAACGTAAGCATACCCATCCCCTCTTCGATATCCACCAAAGGCATCCACATCGTCACCGTTTTAGGGGTATCCAATGGCCAATAATATTGATCCTGATGCCAAGGGGTGTGACCACCGCCGGGTTCTTTGAACAAAGCTTGATCATGGTACAATCGGACATTATTAACCCCTAATAATTGAGCTGCGACTGAAGCGAAGCGTTTAGCTAAGGTGAATTCTTTCACCGTTTGCGAACTTTCCCACAAATTCATCATCTGCAGAAACGCCTTACCATAGGTATCTCGCTCCTCCATCGGCTTTTGCTGCGACCTAAAATCATCCGCCCACTCCAAAATCGCCTGACGATAAGGCTGTAATTCTTCAGCTGAGATTAATCCAGGAATATAAGCGTGTCCATTCGTGGCAAAATAGGTTCTTTGCTCCGGCGAAAGGGGAAAGGGTTGGTTTAACATCTTTTTTCTTGCAAAGATTTCGAAAAATATTTTGGTCGGCTACCTCAATTTTGGCCAAAAAAGATGCAATTTTACCTTTATACGAATATCAAACCCCCGAAAGGCTAAAATTAAATGAAAGCACAACGCGAACACCTCACCTCTGGATTTCAAATCAAACACGTGAAACAGGCTCGTTTTGACGCACCCTATCATTTCCATCCCGAGCTTGAATTAACACTAATTATAGCTGGAGAAGGAAAACGCTTTATTGGAAATCAAATCACCGATTTTAGGCCTGGCGATCTCGTTTTACTGGGAGAAAACCTGCCTCATTGCTGGCAGAACCACCGAAAAGATTGGCTACTAGAAGATCCTGCACTAGATGGGGCACAAGCCTTAGTGATTCATTTTAGAAAGGATTTTTTAGGGGAAGAATTTTTATCAAATGAGGCCTGCACTGGACTGAAAAATCTATTCGAGAAAGCAAAAACAGGATTCTCCATCGTGGGTCCCACACAAGATAAAATTGCACGGGACATGTTAGCCTTGAGTGAAATGGCACCGTTTCCTCGACTTTTGGCATTTTTGCAAATTCTACACACCATCGGAATCTCCACCGCTGACGTGCAGGCAATTGATACGACTGAGGGTAATTATGCCATTGCCGAGGGGGATTTGGAGCGGATCAATCGAGTTTATGCCTATGTCATTGCGAATTACACGCAAGAAGTGCATTTGGATGAGGTAGCTCATTTAGCGAATATGACGGAAACAGCTTTCTGTCGGTATTTCAAGAAAGTGACGAACAAAACGTTTGTGGAATTGGTGACGGAATTTCGGGTAAAACATGCCTGCACCTTATTGCGCACAACGAATAAACCGATGATTGAAGTGTGCTTTGAGAGCGGTTTTGGCAACATTTCCCACTTTAATAAGCAATTCAAAGCCTGGATGAAAACACCCCCATTACAATACCGAAAGCTGGTGAATGAATGGCATTAAGCCTTTTTCTTTTCTGGAAAAATCACGCTTAACAAAATACTGATAGTCAAGATACCGATGATTACGGCTAAAGAAGAAAGTGTACCAAAACCCCATTCTTCTAGCTTCGAATGTGCTAACATCTTAGCTCCCACGAAGCTCAATAACACGCCCAAGCCCATCGGTAAGAAACGGAACAAGCCCATTAGGCTTGAAAGGAAAAAGAACAACGAACGAAGCCCCATCACGGCAAAAACATTCGAAAAGAAGACGATATAGGGATCTTTTGAGATGGAGAAAATGGCCGGAATAGAATCGACTGCGAATAAAATATCGGTAAAGGCAATAACCACCACCACGATAAAAATAGGCGTAATAAAGATTTTACCCGTGTTCTTCATCCGTACAAAAAAGTGACCAATCACATTTCTTTTGTACACATTGAAGAACTTAGATAATAAACGAACAACCGGATGATTCGCCGTATCAATTTCCTCGTCCTCGTGCTTTGTAAACAAAATCTTCACCCCCGTATAGACCAAGAATGCCCCGAAAACGTAAATAATCCAATCGAATTTCTGTAATAAGGCAGCCCCTAAAAAGATAAAAATCAAGCGTAAAACAATCGCGCCTAAGATCCCCCAAACAAGTATTTTCTTATAATAACGTTTTTGGACCCCGAAAGAATTAAAGATCAAAATGAACACAAAAACATTATCCGCTGACAAAGAATATTCGACTAAATAGCCCGTGATAAACTCTAAGGAAAGATTATTCTGAAAAGTGGCTAAGGCTTCCAAGTACGAACCAGACCCTAAATCAATATGTGCCGCATAGGCCTGTTGCACAGCTTTTAAACTTGCCATATCGGTAATTCCGTGAACCATCGCCCCGTTATACCCTAAGAAAATATAGAAAACAATCGCTAATAAAACCCACATTCCTGTCCAGAAACCCGCTTCCTTAAACGTCACTTCGGCCGCCGTTTCTTTTTTAAAAATACCTAAGTCAATTAGCATCACTGCCATCACACCCACTGAAAAAAGAAGAAAAAATAGCGTTTCGCTCATAAATATTTAATTTTACACTTTGGCCGCACAAAGGTCGCAAAAATAGCTTAGAAATAATTATGTACGAAGGTAAAAAGGTCATCGTCGTTATGCCCGCTTACAAGGCCGCGCTAACCCTAGAAAAAACATACCACGAAATTCCCCATGATTGGGTAGACGAAGTGATTTTAGTGGATGATCACAGCCCGGACAATACCGTAGAAGTAGCTAAAGCCGTAGGAATTCAACACGTCATTCGACACGATAAAAACTTGGGTTACGGGGGGAATCAAAAGACTTGTTATACCAAAGCTTTAGAACTAGGCGGTGATATCGTCATTATGCTTCACCCGGATTACCAATACACGCCCATGTTGTTAAAAGCGATGATTTCGATCATCGGGAATGGCTTGTATCCGGTGGTTTTCGCCTCACGTATCTTAGGAAAAGGAGCCCTAAAGGGCGGTATGCCGATTTACAAATACATCGCGAATCGCCTGTTAACCTTGTTTCAGAACATACTGATCGACCAAAAGCTTTCTGAATACCACACGGGATACCGGGCGTTTTCGAAAGAAGCTTTGGAAGCCGTGAAATTCACGAAATGCGACGATGATTTCATCTTCGATAACCAAATGGTCTTACAACTTTTTTGGAAAGGTTTCGAGGTAGGTGAAGTGACTTGCCCTACGAAGTATTTTGACGAAGCCTCATCGATTAATTTTAAACGCAGTTCTATCTATGGTTTAGGGGTTCTTTGGTATTCTGTCCGTTACCGCCTCGCGAAATGGGGATGGAAATGGGATTTAATGAACTAAAAAAAGCCTCAGATTTTACGGTCTGAGGCTTTTTCGTTTAGAATCGAATACTTGCTCCCAGCAAGAAATTAAATCCGGCTTGCGGATAATAGAAATTCTCGGTCGTCGTGGCTCCCGCATATCGGTACGAGTACGTGTACCCATTCGAAGAGTATAGCTCGTTCAATACATTGTTCATTAACAGCGTAAAAGCCGGGCCTTTCTTCATCGTGTATTTCAAGCGAATGTCTTGTGTCGTGTAGGCTTTTAAGGAGCGGCCTTCATTCGATGTATTGTCCAAGTATTGTTTCCCCACATATTTGCTCAACAAACTCGCTTCGAAAGCGCCTACCATATAGGTCAGCGTATTTCCTGCAATAAGAGATGGAGAATAGGCGATATCCGTATTTTTGTGTAGTATGACTGGCAAATCATAGGTATCATAATCGACAATTTCCTCTTTGAACTGGCGGATGCGGTTTTGGCTTAGCGTCACATTCCCATTCCAAAGCAAACGCTTCGAGATTTGATAATTCAAGGAAGCCTCTACCCCCAAGCGATAACTTTCATCGACGTTCTTCCGGATCGCATCCCCTGTGGAATTGACCGCTCCCGTCAAAACGAGCTGATCTTGGTAATTCATCCAATAGCCATTCAGTTGAAATGCATATTTTGTACCAGAACGCTGGTAACCTAGTTCATAGTCTTGCAAATATTCTGCGCGAGGTGCTGCTCCTGGATTGTCCACAAAATCTTGGCGACTCGGCTCCTTACTTCCAGCAGAAACAGAGGCATACAGTTTAGATTGTTCTGAAATTTGATGTGTTAGGCCAAATTTGGGATTAAAGAATGAATACGTGTTGTCTGAATCTAAAGCCAAAAACTTATCAGCCGTCCCCTGCATCCGGTAACCCACCGTACGGTACTGCAAATCCACATAGGCATTCCAGTGATCGGATAAAACCACATTCGTCTTTGCATACAAGGTTAAATCCGTTTTTTGTGAGCGACTGCGGTACCATTCCACTCCTGGCAATGGATCTACTAACACCCCAAAATGACGCCCAATGTAGCGATTCCAGGCTCCCCCAAAAGTAAACTTGAACTTTTGAGAACCTGTATAATGTAAGGCAAAAGTCGAGCCATAGAAATCATTATCTAACCATTTACGGCGAATAACATCTGCTGCTACAATAGAAGTCACTCCATAATTCAACATCGCCGCATCGGGCTTAAACTCCTCGTAATACCCCCGGCCATAGGTATAGTGCGCATTCAAATCTAAGTTCCAAACCTCCGACAACCGGTGATTCGTCATTAATTGGTAGTGATCTTGGGCATAATTATCCGTCTGATTATCGTAGGTATAATAATTATAGGTACGGCCACTATTCAACAAATTATCAGCCTCCGCAGCGGAAAGATAATTTCGATCAATGTAGGCCTGCATTTCAGAAACTGATCCATTGATCCTACTTTCAGGTGTTCCATACCAAGATTGATACGTCTTTTCTTTCCCGGTGAAGTAGTTCAAACGGATGAAACTTTTAGCACCATAATAACCCGCAGAGAAATAAGCAGACAACAAATTAGAAGAAGATCGGTCGATAAAACCATCCGAAACAATGCGAGACAATCGACCATCAATCGTAAATTTTCCACCTAACAAACCTGAACCGGCTTTAATTGTCGTTTTTAGTGTTCCAAAAGATCCACCTGAAGCATTCACTTCGCCATAAGCTTTAGGCTCAAACGAATTCGTTTGCATATTTACTGACCCTCCAAAAGCTCCCGCGCCGTTTGTTGACGTTCCCACGCCGCGTTGGATTTGGACTGAATTCACCGAACTCGCAAAGTCGGGCATATTCACCCAAAAAGTACCCTGCGATTCCGAGTCATTTATCGGAATACCATTCACGGTCACATTCACACGGGTTGCATCGGAACCACGAATACGGATACCCGTGTAACCCACGCTCGCTCCTGCATCTGACGTAGTAACAACTGAAGGCGTGAAATTGAGTAATTGAGGCATATCCTGGCCTAGATTACTTTTCCCTAATTCGGCAGCCGATACATTCGAATAGGCCATCGCTGAATTTTCATCCGCCCGAGTCGCTCGAACCACGACTTCATCTTGTAAGAAATTGGATTTTTTCAGCGCGATTTGGCTGGCTTTATCGGCAGCAATTTCTAGTGGATCATAGCCCACAAATCTAACAGTGAGAATCGCATCTTTAGCGACGGTTAGATGGAATTGACCTTTCGCATCCGTCACGTTTCCTTTCTGGCTTCCTTTCACAGTCACAGAAGCACCCCATAAAGGAGCTTTCGTTTCTTGATCGAAGACGATTCCTTGGATTTTTTGAGCCCAAAGAACTTGCACACATAAAATAAGCGTAATAATAAGCGTTGTTGCCTTTTTCATTTTTTTGAATTTTAGCAACAGGTAAAGGAGCCAAATCCTGTTATGATTTAACTTTTTAACCCTTACATTGACGATTTTTTCTGAGTTTTCAGCGCTAAAAACTCGACAAAATCCCTTCGACGGCACTACCCGCATCAGGTTCAATGGGTATAATCTCAGCCTTTTTTAGGGGCACCCCTTTTTGTAGATGCACAAAGATACAAAATTTCCTACCTTTGCAAGCCCTACGTAAATTTTGTAGGGAATTTTTGCACGTATGATCGTCAAAGAATTTCTCAGTATCTACCAGAGCGACGGAATTGTCCAAAGCATTTCTGACAAGATAACTACGTCCAAACCGGGCGAATCCCTCCACCTAAAAGGCCTCTGCGGTTCACTTGACACAGTTTTGATGTCTGCTTTCCTAAAAGAAAAGCAACCATTCCTCATCATTTGTGATGAAAAGGAAGAGGCGCAATACGTCTATAATGACCTGCAGGCCCTCATTGGGGACACCGCAGTCATCTTATTTCCGATGTCCCACAAGAAACCCTACGAATGGGAGGAAGTGGACAATGCAAACGTGTTATTACGGGCAGAAGTACTCAATATTTTAAGTAATTATTCAGGCCAAAGTCTCGCCATCGTTTCCTACCCCGCAGCGATGACCGAAAAGGTAATTAACCGAAAGTCTTTGGTCAAAAATACCTTATCCATCCGGGTAGGTGATAAAATTGATCGCAATTTCGTGGCTGAAACGTTAAACGAATACGATTTTGAACGAACAGATTTCGTCTACGAAGCAGGCCAATATTCGGTGCGCGGAGGTATCTTAGACGTCTTTTCTTATGCGGCGGAATACCCTTACCGCCTCGATTTTTTTGGAGATGAAGTCGATAGCATTCGAACTTTTCATCCAGAAACCCAGCTTTCCATTCAATCCGTTTCTGCGATGCACCTCATCCCCGATGTGCAAACAAAATTAGTGCAAGAAACGCGGGAATCCTTTTTCACGTTCTTGCCAGAAAACACAAAAATCTGGATCAAAGACCTGAGCCTATTGAGCGATGTATTGACAGAGAATTTTGAAAAAGGGACAATGGTCTATGAGGTCAATTCGTCCTCCGATATCAATCTATTAAACAAGCCCGAAGAACGTTGGGAAACCGCAAAGACGATTAAAAAGTCGTTGCAGGGATTTGGCTGTATAGAATTTGGCAAAAGGTCTCATTTAAAAAATTCAGAAACAATTCTGTTTCCCGCGAAGAATCCTGGCGCATTCCAAAAAGATTTTGAGCGTTTAGCGACCACCCTTTTAGACAATCAAACGCACGGTTTTCACAATATTATTAGTTCCGAATCCCCGCGGCAATTAGAACGACTCGAAGTGATTTTTAATGAAATCAACACGAGTATTCAGTTCAAACCCTTGCAAATTTCACTGCGGGAGGGGTTTGTGGACGAGCAAACCAAGGTAGCTTTTTATCCGGACCACCAACTATTTGAACGCTACCACCGCTACAAGGAAAAAAATAAGTTTTCAAAGAATAAAGCATTAACCTTAAAGGAACTTAGGTCGTTGCAAGTGGGTGATTTCGTCACACACATTGATTATGGAATTGGTCGATTTGCGGGATTAAATTTGGTAGAAACCGCGAACGGAGAACAAGAGGTTATTCGCCTAATTTACCGCGACGACGACGTCTTATCCGTTTCGATTCATTCCTTACATAAAATATCTAAATATTCCGGCAAAGAGGGGGCTCCTCCCGCGATGTCCAAATTGGGTTCACCAGATTGGGACAACAAAAAATCCAGGGTAAAGAAACAGGTAAAGGATATTGCCAAAGAGCTTATATCCCTCTACGCCAAACGCAAAAATGCGCCCGGCTTCGCTTTCTCCCCAGACACTTATTTACAAGCCGAGCTGGAATCATCTTTCCTCTATGAGGATACGCCGGATCAAGCGAAAGCGACCATCGATGTGAAAGCAGACATGGAGAAACCGCATCCCATGGATCGGTTGGTGTGTGGAGACGTAGGTTTTGGAAAAACAGAAATCGCCATCCGCGCTGCTTTCAAGGCCGTAGCGGATTCGAAACAAGTGGCCGTCTTAGTGCCCACGACCGTATTAGCGATGCAGCATTACCGCACGTTTCACGATCGTTTAGCTGCATTCCCCTGCAAAGTGGAATACGTTAACCGCTTCAAATCAACCAAACAAATCAACGAAACTTTGGCCCGCGTTGCGAGTGGTGAAACCGACATTTTGATTGGAACTCACCGTCTCGTAAACAAGGATGTACATTTCAAGCAATTGGGCTTAATGATTATCGATGAAGAACAGAAGTTTGGGGTGAAAGTAAAAGATCGACTGAAAGAAATGCGCGTGGATGTAGATGTACTGACGTTGACAGCCACTCCTATTCCTAGAACACTTCATTTCTCTTTAATGGGAGCACGCGATTTGAGTATTATAGCCACGCCTCCGCCTAATCGCCAGCCGGTAGAAACAAAGTTAGTCGTCTTATCTGACGAGATCTTTCGCGATGGGGTGCGAGAAGAAATTAGTCGCGGAGGTCAAGTTTTCGTGGTGTACAACCGCATTGGAGAACTAGAAAGCATTGCGAATCGTATTTTACGCTTAGTTCCAGACGCTAAAATCGCCGTAGCCCACGGCCAAATGGAAGGTGACCAGCTCGAAAAAATCATGATGGGCTTCATCGAGGGCCATTATGATGTACTCGTGGCTACAAATATCATCGAATCGGGATTGGATATTCCAAACGCGAATACGATCTTCATATTAAATGCGAATAACTTTGGTTTATCTGACCTCCATCAAATGCGAGGTCGCGTAGGTCGATCCAATAAAAAGGCCTATTGTTATTTAGCCACGCCATCCTTAGCGAATTTAACCAGCGATGCACGTAAGCGTTTGAGTGCATTAGAGGAATTTTCCGATTTAGGAGATGGGATCAAAGTGGCGATGCGCGACTTGGATATTCGCGGTGCCGGAAACCTATTGGGAGCGGAACAAAGTGGCTTCATCAATGATTTGGGATACGATATGTACCACAAAATTCTCGATGAAGCGGTGCAAGAATTAAAAGAAAATGAGTTCCGCAAACTCTTCGAAGTCGATGTAGAACAAGTGGCAGAAATGCTCAAAGTAGATTGCACGATTGAGACGGATTTGCGAGTGTTGATTCCTGAGGAATATGTCCAAAGCATCTCCGAACGCCTCGCCCTCTACACCCGTCTAGACGAAATCGAGGACGAAGAAACGCTTGCTACCTTTATTAAGGAGATCAAAGACCGCTTTGGCGACCTACCCGTAGAGGTCAGTGATATGATAGAATTAGTCAAGTGCCGCTGGAAAGCACAGATGTTAGGAATTGAAAAAATCTTGTTGAAAAACAATAATCTGAAGTTTCACTTCGTTTCATCGGAGTCTGCTCGACCACTTGATCAAAATCTCATCATAAAGGTTATTTCTTTCGTGAACAACAAAAAGGGATTGTGCCAATTGCGGGAAAAATCAGGAAAAATGATCTTGCAAATCGACAAGGTGAGTAGTATTAAAGAATTAAATACTATTTTAGTGGATATTTTGGGGTAATTAATACCTTTGTTAATTGATTCTATTTTAACGGAACATAAATGAGTACGAAATTAAGATTAATCCTAGGCATGTTAAGTTGTGTGTTTTTGCTCACATCTTGCCCTAGTGGACTTAAAAATGGCAATCCCAATAGCCTTAAAGTGGGCAAAAAATCTACGGTAACAGGACTTGCTTACAACAGCAAAAAAGGAGGATTCCAAGTAAACAAATCCTACAAAGGACCTATCGTAGGGCCTAACTTAGTCTTTGTAGAGGGTGGTCGCGTCACGTTAGGCGGAGGAGAAGAAGATGTGATGAAGCGCAATGATAACCGTCAACGCACTGTGACGATTCAATCTTTTTACATGGATGAAACGGAGATCGCAAACTTACACTACTTAGAGTATTTAGATGCCATCAAGCGTGATTCTACGCTAAATGCCTACAATGCTGCGCTTCCTGATACGACCGTTTGGTTAGATGAATTAGCCTATAATGATCCGTATGTGACGCATTATTTCCGCCATCCTGGTTTCCGTCTGTACCCAGTGGTAGGGGTGACTTGGAAGCAAGCAAATGATTACGCGGCCTGGAGAACAGCTGTAGTTAACAAGAATGTCGCTTTCCCGAAAGGAAAACCAAGAAACCGCAAGAATCCTGTAGCAAATATGGAATCAGGTTTAATCTTACCTGAATACCGTTTGCCTACAGAAGCTGAGTGGGAATACGCTGCGAAAGCGATGATCGGGACACAGCAGGAGGATGAGAATCAAGAAAATCAACGTATTTATCCTTGGGATGGGCCCTCTATGCGCCAGCCTTTTGGTAGAACGCGTGGTCAAATGCTAGCGAATTACAAGCGTGGTCGCGGTGATTATTCTGGTCTTGCAGGCCGTTCAAATGACGGTGCCATGATTACAGCCGAAGTTTACTCTTACCCGGCGAATGATTTTGGACTTTATAATATGGCAGGTAACGTGAACGAATGGACGATGGATACCTACCGCCCGTTGACACTTGATGATGCCAATGATTTAAACCCAGCCCGTCGCTCAGAAGCACAAGATCCAGCGAATAAATACGATAAAGGAAATTCTTTGATTAACGATAATGCCAAAGTCTACAAAGGTGGCTCTTGGGCAGATGGCCCTTATTGGTTATCTCCAGGAACCCGTCGATATTTAGATAAAAACGAATCGTCTTCTACGATTGGCTTCCGTTGCGCGATGTTCGCTCCAGGAAAACCAACGAAGCGATAAGTATAAACTCATTTTAAAGCAGCCAGTGCTAAGAAAGACAATTTCCCGGTGCTGGCTGCTTTTATTTTGGCCCCTGCCGCTAAAAACGTCGCACCCGTGGTTAGCGTATCATCTATGAGTAATATCCGCAAGCCGTCCAGTTCGCCCGGTCGCAACACTTCAAATACTTCCTCTAAGGTTTTATAACGTTCCGCTCGATTCAACCCGATCAACGAAGCAACCTGTTTCGTTCTTAGTAAATGTGTTTCAGACATGGGAATGCCGGAAGCGCGCGAAATCCCCTTTGCCACACAAGCGGCTTGATTATAACCTCGTTCTTTTAACCGAGAAGGATGTAGTGGCATTGGGATGAGCAAATCATACTCTTTCGTTGAAAATGATCGCCCCACACAACTCCCCAAATATTCCCCTAATCGCTCCTGCCGTTTGTATTTTATCTGGTGCAATAAATGCTGCACCTTTCCACCCTCCGAAAACACATAATAGGCGTGCACGCGATCATAGTCAATCAATCCGTCGAGCTTGTGCGAGATCCAATTAGGCTGTTCTAGGAATAATCCGGGGCTAGGCAGTTCGAATCGACAGCGGGTACAGATCCAATTTTCAGATCGAATAAGCACCTCATCGCAAGCAAAACAACATTTGGGATAAAGTAATTGTAAAAAGCTATTAATCATTTGGAAAAAACTTTTGTATTTAACTAAGTTTCAGTAATTTTGCACCCCTAAACAAGTACTCGAACGAGAATGTTGTCCAAGTACTTGATAATTAGCAAACGATTCAAAAACGGATTAAAAAAATCATTTCATAATTAACCTTTTAAAATGGCACGCGATTTAAAATTCACTAGAAACATCGGTATTGCTGCGCACATTGATGCGGGTAAAACCACCACTACGGAACGTATCCTGTATTATGCAGGGGTTTCCCACAAAATTGGTGAGGTACACGATGGTGCGGCAACAATGGACTGGATGGAGCAAGAGCAAGAGCGTGGTATCACGATCACTTCGGCTGCAACAACAGTAGGTTGGAAATACCGCGATCAAGATTACCACATCAACATTATCGATACTCCAGGTCACGTTGACTTTACAGTAGAGGTAAACCGTTCATTACGTGTATTAGATGGTCTAGTATTTTTATTCTCTGCAGTAGATGGTGTTGAGCCTCAATCAGAGACTAACTGGCGTTTAGCGAATAACTACAACGTAGCACGTATCGGTTTCGTTAACAAAATGGACCGTTCAGGTGCAGATTTCTTAAACGTGTGTAAGCAAGTGAAAGAAATGTTAGGTAGCTACGCAGTGCCTTTGCAATTGCCTATCGGAGCTGAAGAAGGATTCGAAGGGGTAGTTGACTTGGTTAACTTCCGTGGTATCAAATGGAACGAAGCAGATAAAGGAATGACATTCACTGAGGTACCTATCCCAGATGATATGTTAGAAGAGGCGACTGAATACCGTGAGAAATTATTAGAAGCAGTAGCTGAGTTTGATGAGTCTTTGATGGAGAAATACTTCGAAGATCCAGCATCTATCTCAGAAGATGAAATCTTAGCCGCTTTACGTGCAGCTACGATCTCTATGAAAATCGTTCCAATGCTTTGTGGTTCATCTTTCAAAAACAAAGGTGTTCAAACAATGTTGGATTACGTAATGGCTATCTTACCATCTCCGATGGACAAAGAAGGCGTTAAAGGAACTCACCCAGATACGGGCGAAGAGATTTTACGTAAGCCAAGTGAGTCTGAGCCTTTCGCGGCTTTGGCCTTTAAAATTGCAACTGACCCTTACGTAGGTCGTTTATGTTTCATCCGTGCTTATTCAGGTGGATTAGATTCAGGTTCTTATGTATTGAACAACCGTTCAGGAAATAAGGAGCGTATCTCTCGTATCTTCCAAATGCACGCAAACAAGCAAAACTCAATCGAGCGTTTAGGTGCTGGTGATATCGGTGCGGTAGTAGGTTTCAAAGACATCAAAACGGGAGATACTCTTTCTGATGAGAAACACCCTATCGTATTAGAAGCAATGGACTTCCCAGAGCCAGTTATCGGATACGCTATCGAGCCTAAGAAAACGGCTGATGCAGATAACTTCTCTAAAGCGATCACTAAATTGATCGAAGAAGATCCTACATTACAAGTTGAATCTAACGAAGAGACTGGTCAAACGATCATCAAAGGTATGGGTGAGCTTCACTTAGAGATCATCATCGACCGTATGCGTCGTGAGTTCAAGGTAGAAGTTAACCAAGGTGCTCCTCAAGTAGCTTACAAAGAGTCTTTAACTAAGACAACAGAACACCGTGAGGTTTACAAGAAACAATCAGGTGGTCGTGGTAAGTTTGCTGATATCGTATTTGAAATCGGACCAAGAGAAGATGACAAACCAGGTTTAGAATTCGTTAACAATATCGTGGGTGGTGTAATTCCTCGTGAATTTATTCCTGCAGTTCAAAAAGGTTTCGAAGAAGCAATGAAAAATGGTGCTTTGGCTGGATACCCAATGGATTCAATGAAAGTACGTTTATTCCACGGTTCATACCATGATGTCGATTCAGATTCATTATCATTTGAATTAGCAGCTCGTATGGGTTACAAAGAATCAGCAAAACAAGCGGGTGCTAAGTTAATGGAGCCTATCATGGCTGTAGACGTAGTTACTCCAGACGAATATACTGGACCTATCACAGGTGACTTAAACCGTCGTCGTGGTATCATGAAAGGTATGGATTCTCGTCAAGGAGCTGTTATCTTGAAGGCTGATGTGCCTCTTTCTGAATTATTCGGTTACGTAACAGATTTACGTACAATGTCTTCAGGACGTGCAACAGCATCGTTAACGTTCTCTCACTACGAATTCGTTCCGCAAAACATCGCTGACGAAGTAGTTAAGAAAGCAAAAGGATTGTAAGATTCTTTGAAGATAGAGAAAAGCCCGAGCGATTTGTTCGGGCTTTTTTTATGCCAAAACCTCTCATCCACCCTACACTCAATTCATCCTCCCCTGCTATCTTTTGTCTAAAAAGGAGAATTGTTTCCTAGAATGGATGTATTTTTGAATTCATTAATTTGATTGCTATGACTAAAATTATCGAGACCCAGTCTATTTCTAAACGTTACGTGATGGGAGAGGAAGTCATTGATGCCTTAAAGGATATCAATATTTCCGTGAACAAAGGAGAATACGTGGCTTTTATGGGCCCCTCGGGTTCTGGTAAATCAACTTTAATGAACATCGTAGGCTGCTTAGATACGCCCTCTACGGGTAAATATATCTTGAATGGACAAGATGTATCTGAAATGTCAGAAAATGAATTAGCGGCCGTCAGAAACAAGGAAATTGGTTTTGTTTTCCAAACTTTCAACCTATTACCCCGCCAATCAGCACTTGAAAACGTAGCCTTGCCTTTAATCTATGCAGGTTACACCAAAAAAGAACGTACTGAAATCGCGATGAACGCGTTAAAAGGGGTGGGACTAGACAACCGCGCCTTACATAAGCCGAACGAGCTTTCAGGGGGTCAAAGACAGCGTGTTGCCGTGGCTCGTGCTCTAGTGAACGATCCATCTATCTTATTAGCCGATGAGCCTACGGGTAACTTAGATACCAAAACCTCCTATGAGATCATGGATCTCTTCGATCAATTGCACAAAAAAGGCAATACCATCGTCATGGTTACCCACGAAGACGATATTGCCCAGTATGCCCACCGCATCATTCGTTTACGTGATGGCGTCGTCGAATCTGACACCATTAACAAAAACGTCAGAAAGGTCGAAAAAATCTAAAACTTAATCCGATCCGTTCCATAAGGTGCACGTTGTGCTCTACGTAACCAGGTATTGGCTTCCGCATCATTCACAAAGTGTTCCTGCGTAGGATCCCATTGTAATTTGCGTGGTATTTTCATTGCCACGTGTGTGATCAAGCAAACCGTACAGGCGCGGTGACCTATCTCGATCGGAGAAATCGGCTCTTTGCGTGACTCGATACAATCTAGCCAGTTCCCGTGTTGATCTTCCGAATGATACAAGTGTGTTTCTTTCTCACCGATTACGGATTGCAAAATCTTCGGATCAGACGCATCTAAGGCTTTTGATCGCACTTTCGCCGTAGGATCACTTGGCGTTGCTGCATAATCTCCGCGTGACACAAAAATCCAACCCTCAGAACCCTCGTAGCGAATACCGTTTTGGTAACCTCCTGAAGTGTACATCGTGATGCCGTTTGCGTATTCTGCTTTCGACATAAAATCACCGTGTACATTCCAAAGTCCTGACTTTGGAAATTCAGCCACCGATTCTATCGAAATGGGACCGGTGTATTCTGTATCCATTCCCCAGGCAGCAGAATCGTAATGGTGTTGACCCCAACCCGTAATCATTCCCGCGCCAAATTGCTCCATACGCAACCAACCCGGGCGATCGTATCCCTTTTGAGGATGAACGGCGATCTCTGTGTAAGCCATTTCGGGAGTAGAGCCTAACCACATATCAAAATTGAAACCTTTCGGTACTGGCATCGCTGGTGCCGGAGGTCCGGACGGATCACCTGGTAAACCAATTTTAACGGTATGTAATTTTCCGATACGGCCGTTGCGTACTAATTCGGCGGCAATTCTAAACTGAGACGTAGAACGCTGCTGTGTTCCTACTTGCAAAATACGACCCGTTTTCTTGATTACGTTAGCTAATTGACGACCTTCATGAATCGTCAGAGAGGTAGGCTTTTGCAAGTAAATATCTTTCCCCGCTAGGGCCGCTTCCATCGCTGGTTGCGCATGCCAAAAATCTGGCGTACTAATCATCACAGCATCAATATCTTTATTCAAAAGCATCTCGCGGTAATCATCATACATCTTCACATCGATGTAATTCGACTGGCCCGTTTTCTTCGTGTAGTATTCTTCGACTAATTGCTTCGTTTCTTCAGTGCGGTGGCGATCTAAATCGCAAACCGCCATGATACGCGCCTTGTCGTGCTTCCAGGTGCCGGGCAAATCGTGGGTGCGCGCGATGCGTCCACAGCCAATTTGGGCGATGTTGATTTTATTACTAGGGGCATCTTTGCCGCCTAGAACGTTCGCTGGAACGATGGTAGGAAAACCCAAAGTACCCGCGGCACCTAAGGCGATTTTTTGAACAAAATTTCTTCTTTTCATTAGGTCAGTGCTATTTTAGTGGCTTTCGCCTGTGCTTGTAAAGCTAATTCAGTGGCTAGAAAACAGTGTTCTTGGGTCATCGCCGTTTCCGTGCGATTCACCACATCATCCACCACCTTTTCTCCATGGGTCAATTCCACATTTTTGCAATCCACATACAAGGTCTCTTTGTTATTTACCACATATAAATGACTTCCCACTCCGTGTGGCGAAGCGATGTCTGTGTTCTTACGAATTTCCATAAATCCTTCCGTCCCTAATATCGTCAAGCGACCATCACCCCATGTATTTAGGCCATTCGGCGTAAACCAGTCCACCCGTATATATCCTGAACCACCGTTTCCTTGCAGCATTAAATCACCAAAATCTTGAAATTCGGGATGTTGTGGATAGGTGTAGTTAGCCACTTGAGAAGCAACCACTTTGGCCTGCTTAGAACCCGTAAAATGCAAGAATTGATCTACTTGGTGAGAACCGATATCACAAATAATACCACCATAATATTTCTTATCGAAGAACCAGGCTGGACGTGCATTCAGACTAATGCGATGTGGTCCCGTGCCTATGGTTTGGATAACTTTTCCAATCATTCCTGTCGCGACTAATTCACTCGCTTTCTCCGTCGCCTTGTTCTCAAAACGCTCGCTATAAGAAATGGAATAGATGCGTTTGGTAGCTTTTTGAACCTTGCGAACCTCCGCTAATTGGGCTAAACTCGTAATCCCGGGTTTGTCCACCATATAATCTTTCCCGTGCTGCATCACTTTAATTCCTAAAGGCGCGCGCTCAACTGGAATGATGGAACTTAGGATTAATTGAATCGAGGGATCTTCTAAGATTTCATTTTCAGAGGCGGCTTGCTTGACACCGGGGAATTTAGCGGCAAAGTCTTTGGCTAAATCTGCCTCCCTCGCATAAAAAGAGACCATTTCTCCGCCTCCCTTCATAATAGAGGCGGCCATGCCGTAGATATGACTATGATTAATTCCGATGACCCCAAATTTAATGCGCGGCGCAATGGCGCGTGCTGGCACTTCGGGGGCAAAGGTTTTCGTGACGTCTTTAAAAGAACTAGGTAAAAAGGCCATACCGCCTAGCATACTTGCATTGTGCAAGAATTCGCGGCGATTCGAAGCATTAGTTTTCATTTCAATAGGTTTATTTACCTACAAAAGTAAAATTCTAGCTGAGATTACTGACATGTGGCCATAAAAAAAGCTGCTCATTTCTGAACAGCTTTCTTATTATATAAAAAATCTCAAACCTATTTTTTCTTCTCTTTAACACGAGCCGCTTTTCCTTGCTTACCACGCATGTAGTATAAACGTGCACGACGTACTTTACCACGACGTAATACTTCAATTTTGTCGATGTTTGGTGACAAGATTGGGAAAATACGTTCAACACCGATACCGTTAGAGATCTTACGAACTGTGAAAGACTCACCAGCACCAGAATTTTTACGTTGAATAACTAAACCTTGGAAAACCTGGATACGCTCCTTGTTACCTTCACGAATTTTCACGTGTACGTTAACTGTGTCTCCTGCAGCGAATTCAGGGTGTTCTCCTCTACGTGCTGCGTTTTCTTGCTCTACGAATTTAATTAAATCGCTCATCTGAACTAATTTTTATTTGATGATAATCAGCGCTTAGCGGCCCACTTGTGCATAAGATCGTCTGATTGGGGTTGCAAAGATAGGAAAAATATTTCTTTCCAAAAACATTTGCCTAGTTTTTACCTTTAATCGACTGCACAAAGGCAACGATCTCAGCACTAAGGTCTTTCGCCTGCGCGATCATCTTCACAAAAGCACTACCAATAATAGCCCCAGAGGCATTCTTAGATGCTTTCACAAAGCTCTCGTGATCCGAAATCCCAAAACCAATCAAACGTGGATTCTGCAAATTCATCGCGGCAATCCGGGAGAAATAAACTTCCTGATCAGCAGAGATACCTGTTTTTGCTCCCGTCGTACTCGCAGAAGACACCATGTAAATGAATCCCTTCGAGACCGAATCGATGTGGCGAATGCGCTCGTCGTTCGTTTGTGGGGTAATTAACAGAATATTGAACAAACCGTATTTTTCAAAAATTTCGCGGTAAGACGCCTCGTATTCCACCATCGGTAAATCGGGCAAAATCAATCCATCCACTCCTACTTCGGCACATTTCGCGCAGAAAGCCTCCACACCATATTGTAAAACGGGGTTAATATAACCCATCAAGAGAACGGGAACCGTAATGCTTTTACGCATGTCTTTCAATTGCTCGAAAAGATGCGCCACGCTCATTCCCTGTTCTAAAGCGGCTTGATTCGAAAGCTGTATGGTTTCTCCATCGGCCACTGGATCAGAATAAGGCATTCCTACCTCAATAATATCGACGCCTCCTGCTTGCAGCGCGTTCAAAACCGTCATCGTATCCTCCAAACGAGGAAAACCAGCCGTCGTATACACATTCAAAATGGGTTCAGTCGCTGAAGCAAAAAGGGCTGAAATTCTGTTCATCTTAGTCATTCAATTTTAAACGGTTTTGGTAAGTCGCTAAATCTTTGTCCCCTCTTCCGGACACATTAACGACTACGATTTCATTCGGCTTAGCTTGCAATCTTTCGAATACAGCCAAAGCATGTGCCGTCTCTAAAGCGGGAATAATTCCCTCTAACTGGGAGCATTCCACGGCAGCCACTAGCGCCTCCTCATCCGTCACTCCAAAGAATGTCGCACGGCCGGATTCAAACAAATGCGCGTGCATAGGTCCGATTCCCGGATAATCTAAGCCGGCAGAGATCGAATATGGTTCGATTACCTGGCCATCTTCCGTTTGCATCGATAAACTCTTGCTACCATGTAAGACGCCTGGCTTTCCTAAGAAAGTAGTCGCTGCTGAATGACCTGAATTAACCCCTAGACCTGCCGCCTCCGCCGCGATCAATGCCGTGCGAGGCTCATCTAAGAAATGGTAAAACGCACCCGCCGCATTAGATCCTCCACCCACACACGCAATCACGTAGTCTGGGTAATCACGGCCTTCTTTCTCTTGTAATTGAAAACGAATCTCCTCGGAAATAACCGCCTGAAAACGAGCGACCATGTCCGGGTAAGGATGGGGTCCTACGACGGAACCAATGATATAATGGGTATCTACCGGGTGATTAATCCAGTGACGCATCGCCTCGTTGGTGGCATCTTTCAAGGTTTTTGAACCGGAAGTGGCTGGAACTACGTGTGCACCTAACATTCGCATACGCGCCACGTTAGGGGCTTGTCTTTCGATATCGATGGCACCCATGTATACGATACATTCCATACCCATCAAGGCACAAACTGTTGCCGTGGCTACGCCGTGTTGTCCAGCGCCTGTTTCTGCTACGATTTTTGATTTGCCTAGGCGTTTTGCTACGAGGATTTGGCCTATCGTATTGTTAATCTTGTGTGCACCGGTGTGACACAAATCTTCGCGCTTTAAATAGATATTCGTGTTGTATTTCGCAGACAAACGCTCTGCCTTGAAAAGAGGCGTAGGACGACCCACGTAATCTTTTAACAAGGCGTGGAATTCTTCTTGAAAAGAGGGTTCCGCGATAATGTCTAAATAGCGGGAACGTAATTCCTCGACATTTGGGTATAACATTTCTGGAATAAAGGCCCCGCCAAAACTTCCGTAATACCCACGCTCATCTACATTAAATGACATAATTATAGCTGTTTTACTAGTTCTTTCACTTGCTCGATATCCTTAAATCCGGGACGTATTTCGAGTTTACTATTAAAGTCCAAAGCATATAAGCCCGGAAAATCCTTCACCTTTTCCACATCCCCTGCCTGCAATCCACCTGCCAAAATATAGGGGATATCCAATTTATACTGCGTTAATAATGACCAATCAAAATGTTCTCCCGTTCCACCTACTTGAGCGCCTTTTTTCGTATCAAACAAATAGAAATCAGGCTTGTCTGTTAGATCGAGATCTTTCGCTGAGCCCACACTGATTGCCTTGATGACCTGTAATCCGGCAGCTTGCAAGGCTTCTATTTCTGTTTGACCCTCTTCTCCGTGCAATTGCACGACCGAGAATCCAGCATTTTTAGACAAGGTGATAATATTGTCCGTCGTTTCATTGACAAAAACGCCAACCGCCTTCGTTTTGGCAGACAAGGCCGGAATGACAAAGTTTTGTCCTACGTAACGCGGCGATTTAGGTGCCCAAATAAAGCCCAGGAAGTCTGGCCCTAAAGCCGCCACTTCTTGGATATTTTCTGGTTCCCGCATGCCACATACTTTCCACTTCATACCTAGTTAATAAAGTCGCTCAAGGCTTTTCCTGGGTTTTCGGTCTTCATGAAGCTCTCGCCTATCAAGAAGCCGCGGTAACCGTAGGTTTTTAATTCTGTTATGATCTCCGGACCCGAAATGCAACTCTCAGAAACCTTGACGAATTGGGATGGTATTTTGGATGCCAAAACTTTGGACGCCTCCACATTTTGCTCCGAGAAATTCTTCAAATTCCGGTTATTCACTCCTACTACGGAAATATACTCTCCAAGCGAACGATCTAATTCTTCTTGATCGTGCACCTCGAGTAAGGTTTCCATACCTAATGAACGCGCTAAGGTTCCTAATGTTTTGATTTCAGCTGGACTTAAAGCCGCCGCAATCAAGAGCACTACGTCAGCGCCCATGGACTTCGCTTCGATGATTTGGTATTCATCGATCATAAAGTCTTTGCGCAAAATAGGCGAATTCGGGTTCGTGCGACGCGCTAAGTCGAAATCAGCATAGGTTCCTCCAAAATAGGATTCATCTGTCAACACCGACAAACAAGCCGCACCCGCCTCCACATAGCCTTTTGTCACCACATCCACTCCTAAGCGGTCATTGATAATGCCTTTCGAGGGGGATTTGCGCTTGAATTCAGCAATCACTCCCGTGGAAGCCGGCTGAACTAAAGACATCGACAAGGAATGACAAGCGCGCGCGAAAAAACCCTGTTTTTCGAGCTGAGCAGTCGTGGTGCGCGCTTTACATGCGGCAACTTCCTGTCTTTTGGTGGCTATGATTTGGTCTAATATGCTCATCTTAATCCATTATAAATTTCTTGAAAGCCTGGAAAGCACGACCACTTTCTAAGGATTCCTTCGCTAAAGCATAACCTTCCACTAGGTTGCCCGCCTTGCCTGCTACAAACAAACCAGCTCCTGCATTTGCTAAAACCGCTTGCGTTTGTGCGGGTGTGCCTTCGCGCTGCAATATTCGGTACAACATATTCGCTGATGCCTCCGCCGTAGAACCGCCAAACAATTCAGATTGAGCTACCACTTCGCAGCCAATATCTCCTGGATTGTAAATCGAAGCTCCATCAGGAGTGGTTAAACGGAAAGCAGAGGTTAACGAGATTTCGTCGTAACCATCTTCCGCATAGACGATGCCATATTGTTTGCCGGAACCGGCAAAAAATCCTTCATACAATGCGAATGCTTCTGGCGAATAGACGCCGGAGATTTGCTTGTTGACTTTGGCAGGATTCAATAAAGGTCCTAACAAATTGAAGAAAGTCTTCATCCCTAATTCCTTGCGGATAGGGCCCACGAAGCGCATCGCTGGATGGAAAAGAGGAGCGTGCAAGAAGCACATTCCCGCCGTTTCCATCTTGCGTTTCAAGATCTTCGGGTCGTTATTAAATTTCAATCCCAAAAACTCCAACACCGTCGACGATCCCACCGAAGAGGAAACGCCGTGATTACCATGCTTGGCGATTTTTTGACCGGCTCCCACAATGATGAAAGAGGACGTCGTCGAAATGTTAAAGGTATCTTTCCCATCTCCACCCGTTCCACACACATCCATCGCATCAAATTCCGAAAGATCCACCGTGATGGCTAATTCCATCATCGCTGAAACAAACCCTTTCAGCTCATCCACTTGAATCGGATTGAACCAATAAGAGGATAAAAATGCGGCGATTTGACTTGGATTGATTTCTCCTTGACCAATACGCAGCAATATCTCTCTTGCATCGTTTTCTGATAACGCCTCTCCCGCTGCCCGTCTATTTAATATATCTTTCATTACTTATTTCATCCAATTTTTAATCATTTGCAATCCGTGTTGCGTTAAAAACGCCTCCGGGTGGAATTGCACCCCGCGCACATCGTATTTCGAATGCGCCTCCGCTAACACAAAACCTTTGTCATCTTGCGCCGTAATCTTTAGCTCACTCGGCATCGTCGATGGAACTACCGTCCACGAGTGGTAGCGGCATACTTCGAAACGGGATGGGATATCTAAGAACAAGCGTTCTGTCGGGTCCGTCACCACGCATTCGGTGGTCACGCCATGTAATACCTCACCCATATTGCTCAGTTGAGAACCAAAAGCCTCGGCAATTGCTTGGTGTCCTAGGCAGACGCCTAGAATTTTTTTGGTCGACTTATATTCCTTCAATAAATCCATCATAATTCCTGCTTCCGACGGAATCCCTGGACCCGGCGACAACAAGATTTGATCGTATTTACCCACTTCCTCTAGGGAAATTTTATCATTGCGAAACACGTCCACCTCTGTGCCTAATTCCTTCAACAGGTAGACCAAATTGTACACAAAGGAATCGTAATTATCTATCACTAAAACTTTCATATCCTTAGGCTAAATTTTCTGCTACCTCTAATGCTCTGCGCAAGGCGGCTAGTTTATTGTGAATTTCCTGCATCTCACTTTCCACCACGGACTTCGCGACTACGCCCATTCCGGCTTGGAAAAACAAGGTGTCTCCTTTACTCAAAAACGTACGAATCGCGATGGCGTGATTGAAATTACCCTCGAAATCCATAAATCCGATCGCCCCGCCATAAATAGCCCGATTTGTGGGCTCCAAGCGGTTAATAATCGTCATCGCATTGTGTTTAGGCGCACCACTTAAAGTGCCTGCCGGGAATGTATCCGCTACCATTTGCAAGGGATTCACGCCCTTTTGCAAGTGCCCTGTTACTTTGGAAACCAAGTGAATCACGTGCGAGAAAAATTGAACTTCCTTGAACGTCTCCACCTTCACATTATCCGCCGAACGACTTAAATCGTTCCGCGCCAAATCCACTAACATCACATGTTCTGCTGATTCTTTCGGATCCGCGATCAAAGCCTGGGCTAATTCCGCATCACGGGCATCATCGCCTGAACGTCTAAATGTTCCTGCAATCGGATGAATCTCCGCGACTGAACCCTCAATTTTGATCTGCTTCTCTGGAGAGGCTCCAAAAATCCGGTATTCCTCGTAATCAAAATAGAACAAATAGGGCGATGGATTCACCGAGCGAAGTGCGCGATAGACTTGAAAATCATCGCCTTGGAACTTTTGGGCAAAACGTCTAGAGGGAACGATTTGAAATACATCCCCGCGCAAACAGTGTTTGATACAGGTATTGACGATTTCACGCGTCTGGTCTTCGGTTAAATTACTCACCTCTTCCCCTTGACGAGCGAATGACGCAGTCGCATAATGCGGCATGTCTAACAGGTAGGTAATCGTATCAAAGCTAGGCTCAGAACCATCGTAGCTGTGCGCGTAGAGGCTCATTTGGTTGTTAAAATGATTCACCGCCACCACATAACGGTACACATAATACCGAATAGACGGGATTTCTGATTCGGGATTTTTGGCCTGAATATCGATATCCTCGAAATAGGTCACCGCATCATAGGAGATATGGCCAAATAGTCCGTTCGCCATCGGCGAATCCCCTTTTTCTTTCTTGAAATCAAAGCGATCAGCAAAGCTTTTCAACGCCGCTACCGCATCAGGACGATTCGCTAAGGTGAAATTCTCCTGCGTTCCGTCTGGAAAAGTTTGAGTGACTTTCGAATCCGTTAATTCGAAACGAGCAATTGGATCAAAAGCAATGTGCGAAAAGCCATGCTCTTTACCGTGATAATCTGCCGATTCTAAAATGACAGAGTTCTTATAGTTTTTGCGAATCTTCAAAAAGATTCCGATTGGCGTCAGTGTATCTGCCAAAAGTGTTTTCCGTGAAGTTCGTATATTTATGCTAGACATGTTTCAAAGGGCAAAATTAATAAAAAAAGGCTTACTGTTGAACAGCAAGCCTTTAGTAAACATATCATGTACACACAGCGAAACTGTTCAGGGATTATTATCCTTGCCACCAGTTTTTGTTGTATGTTGCTTTTGTCATTGTTTTGTTATTTGATACAAATGTAGAGTGAAATCTGTAAAATCAAAATTTTAACCGATCAAATCCCACAAATTTCCATATAAATCGGCGAATACGAGCACTTTACCATATTCTTCCTCGCTTGGACCGCGTACAATCGTAATGCCCTGAGCGATCAAATTCGCATGATCCCTTTCAAAATCATCCGTATGCAAGAACAGAAATACGCGTCCTCCGGTCTGATTACCTACTCTCGATTTTTGTTCGTCCGTCGCCGCTTTTGCTAACAATAATTGACAAGAACCTTCGCCAGATGGTTGAACTAGTACCCAACGCTTCACATCACTCAAAACCGTATCTTCCACTAATGTGAAACCCAATTTTTCCGTGTACCAAGCGATGGCTTCGTCGTAATCGGCTACCACGAGGGCAATGTGCATGAGGCGGTGGTTCATAACAGTGGGCAGTTTTCAGTGGGTAGTGGGTAGTGGGTAGTGGTCGGTAGTCCGGAGGGAATGAGTCCGGAGGGGTTTAGTCGGTAGTCCGTAGGGAAAGAGTCCGAAGTCCGGAGGACCATTCACCACTTACCATTCACCATTCACCATCTTTACTCTATTATCTATAATCTTTTAAATATTCGGTTGCGGCTTAGTTTTCGTCGCGGCCTACGAAGTTAAATGGTGAGATTAATTTCAATTCTGCCTTAATCGCGTCCGAAACGGCTAATCCGTCAATGAATGCGTGAAAAACAGCTTGGTCAATCTTTCCGTGGTGGCGCGTCAAATCTTTCAATGCCTCATACGGTTTAGGGAATGCCTCACGTCGCAATACCGTTTGGATTGCCTCCGCGATGACCACCCAGTTATCTTCTAAATCCTGTTGGATTTTGCTATTGTTCAATTCTAATTTACCCAAACCGCGTTGCAAGGAATTCAAAGAGATCACGACGTGCGCCAAAGGCGTTCCCACGTTACGCAATACCGTCGAATCAGTCAAGTCGCGTTGTAAACGCGAAATCGGAAGCTTCGCTGACAAGAATTCAAAGAAAGCATTCGCCATCGCTAAATTTCCCTCCGCGTTTTCAAAGTCAATCGGGTTTACCTTGTGAGGCATCGCCGAAGATCCGATTTCTCCTGCTTTAATCTTTTGCTTAAAATACCCCATCGAAATGTATTGCCAAATATCTCTGGACAAGTCAATCAAGATTGTATCTAAACGCTTCAAGCCATCGAAATAGGCTGCTAAATTATCGTAATGCTCAATTTGAGTCGTGTATTGACTACGCTTAATTCCTAAATCAGCATGCAATTTCGCCGCAAATTGTGGCCAATTAATTTCTGGGAATGACACCTGGTGCGCATTGAAATTACCCGTTGCTCCACCAAATTTCCCCGTAAAAGGCACTTGCGCTAACAGGTCTAGTTGACGATTCAGACGCTCCACAAACACTTTGATTTCTTTTCCTAAACGCGTAGGAGAAGCCGGTTGTCCATGGGTATGCGCTAACAAAGGAATCTCTTTCCACTCGGTTGCATAAGCGTCTAAAGTCGCCACCACTGCCTGGTAAGCAGGCAAAATCACCTCGCGATGAGCTTCAGCAATTGATAATGGAATCGCTGTGTTGTTAATATCTTGGGATGTTAAACCAAAGTGAATGAACTCCACAAAAGGACTCATATCGCCAGGCAGCGCTAACATGCGGTCTTTGATAAAATATTCTACCGCCTTCACATCATGGTTTGTCACCTTTTCGGTGTCCTTGATCCATGTCGCATCGGCCTCCGTAAAATTTGTATACATGGAACGTAATGCCGCATAATGATCCTTAGGGAATCCTTTTAAGGGAGCCAATGGAATCTCGCACAACGCAATAAAGTATTCAATTTCAACTCGCACCCGGTATTGGATCAATCCAAATTCAGAAAAATAAGGAGCTAGTGCGGCGGTTTGTTTGCGGTAACGACCATCAACCGGAGAAATGGCAGTCAATAAATTTAATTCCATGCGATCTTATCAAAGCACAAAGGTACAACAATTTAAAAATTATCCGTAATTTCAAGCATGCTAAGTCCCCGCTACCTTTCCATCCTTTTAGCCTTTGTCATCGCTGGGGTGGCAACTGCTTTTATTTCGTTCCTTCCACACTCTGATTCTGCCACCCTTTTTGTCGCTTTTATCAGTGTGTTGATATTTGGATCCATCTTGATCTTTTTTGCCTTAGACAACCTCGTTTTCAAGGAGGTTAATGAGTTATATGACCAAATTAAGCAGATAAAAAAGAAGAATTTCCCCTTAATTTCTCGTAAGCAGTTAGTCCAAAAAGAGAACCCCATCGAACTCTTAAAGAAAGAATTAACCGCCTACGTTTCCACTACAGAGGACGAAGTAAAAGAGTTGAAAAAAGCCGCGGTTTACCGCCAAGAATTTTTGGCAGACGTATCTCACGAACTCAAAACACCCATTTTTGCGGCCCAAGGATTCGTCCACACACTGTTGGACAACCCAGATGAAAGCCCAGAAATACGCCAAAAATTCCTCGAAAAAGCCGCCAAAAGTTTAGACGGCCTCGATGTTTTAGTACAAGATCTCTTAACCGTTTCTAAAATTGAAACCGGCGCCATAAAAATTGAAAAGAAACGCATTAACCTTAGACCTCTAATCGAAGACATCTTCGATCAATTGGAGAGCAAAGCAAAAAAACGGGGGGTCTCTTTACAATTAATATGCACAGATACGGCCATCGACGTGAAAGCAGATGCTCAACGGATACAACAGGTGCTCGTCAATCTAATTGACAATGGAGTCAAATACGGCAATCAAGATGGGAAAGTGTCTGTTACGATAGAAGACCGCAAAAAGGCCTACTTGATCACCGTAAAAGACAACGGTCCAGGTATCCCTGAAAAACACTTACCTCGTATTTTCGAACGCTTCTACCGAATCGACAAAAGCCGCACAAAACTCAGCGGAGGAACTGGTTTAGGCTTATCCATCGTAAAACACATCATCCAAGCGCATGGAAGTAAGATCACTGTGCTTTCGAAAGTGGATAAGGGGACGAGTTTTAGCTTTAAGCTTGAGAAAGCAATATAGTTTAGATTAGAGAGCATAGAGCATAGAGCATAGAGCATAGAGCATAGAGCATAGAGCATAGAGCATAGAGCATAGAGCATAGAGCATAGAGCATAGAGCATAGAGCATAGAGCATAGAGCATAGAGGTGGAATAAAAAATGGGGACAGACGTCCCCATTTTTTATGAGTATTGAAATACTCAAAAATATCCCTAGCTCTTCAGTAAGGTTTAAAAGGACTTTTTGCGAAAATTATGACGTAGGCCAATTTTGCATTTTTTACCAAGAGTGTAAATTTTTTATTGTGGCGATAAAACATGACACAGGCCATTTTTAGCTACTTTTCTAGAAAGGTTTAGTAAAACAAATTCAGAAAAATATGGCGTAGACCATTTTTCGAATTTGATTGACTAAACCGCCCCTTCAGTCAACCTCTCCGCATTCTCCGCAATTCTCAACTGCTCAATAAAATCAGCAATTTCTCCGTCCATTACGACCGGAAGATTATAAACGGTTAAGCCGATACGGTGATCGGTTACACGGCCTTGAGGATAATTATAGGTTCTAATTTTATCTGAACGGTCTCCAGAGCCTACCATCGATTTACGATTTCCGGCGATTTCTGCGTTGCGTTTCGCTAATTCAATTTCATATAGACGAGATCGAAGAACCGTCATCGCTTTGTCAAAGTTCTTAATTTGAGAACGTTCGTCCTGACATTGTACCACTAAGCCGGATGGAATATGGGTTACACGGACGGCTGAATACGTCGTATTTACGGACTGACCACCTGCACCAGATGAACAGAAAGTATCTTTACGGATGTCATTCATATTGATTTGGACATCGACTTCGTCCGCCTCTGGCAATACCGCCACGGAAGCGGCTGAAGTATGAATACGGCCAGCTGATTCTGTCGCTGGAACACGTTGAACGCGGTGAACGCCCGATTCAAACTTTAATTTAGCATATACATCTTCGCCCTGAACAGACGCGATAATCTCTTTATAACCACCCGCGGTACCGTCGGTGAAGTCCATGATTTGGAAAGTCCAACCCATTTTCTCCGCGTAACGCTGGTACATGCGGAAGATGTCTCCGGCAAAAATCGATGCTTCGTCGCCACCAGCTCCGGCGCGAACCTCTAGAATACAGTCTTTCGAATCGTTCGGGTCACGCGGGATTAACATCTCTTTCAAAACCTCTTGCATTTCCTTTTCCGCGGGAACTAATTCTTCTAATTCCGCTTTCGCCATGTCGCGAAAATCCTCGTCTTTTTCCGTAGCGATCACTTGTTTAGCCTCCTCAATGGAGCCTAATAAGTTTTGGTAGGCCAAATATTGGTCTACAATTTTCTGCAAATCCTTGTATTCTTTACTCAAGGTCTTGAATTTCTTCAAGTCGGACACCACTTCTGGCATCGCAATTTGTTGTTCTACTTCTAAAAATCGTTCTCGGATGGCCTCTAGCTGCTCCAGCATAACATGTTGGGTTAAAAAAAATCGTTGCAAAGATAGTAATTAAATTCATTGCCCTTTGTGCTAGTTTGGAATACCTTTGTGTATATCCCATAATTCTATGAAATACGCAACGATCCTTTTTGCCCTTTTCGCTCTGTCAGCCTGCGATTTTACGAAACGTTTAGATACCGCTGCAGTCGTTAAGGAGATGAAATCCAAACAAGTAAAGCGTGTTTTACCACAAGATGTAGTCAATCAGGTGGACACCTGGGGGCAAGAAATACAGACAAAAGGCGCAATGAAACTAGATAGCGCTACGAATGCACTTCAGATTACGGTTCGTATAGGCGCTCCAGCGTCTCTAAAAACGTCATTCAAAGATGCGAAGATGATCGAGATGATGGATGCTTTGGATTATTCATTAAGCCAAAAGCAGGACATCCCAGCCTCCATTCAGAAAAATACCGCCGGAGATAGTTTGTACTATTTTTACCCCTCTGAGGCGGGCAAAATTACCGTATTGGGATTCGCAAAAAACATCGTGATTCAAAACATGGACCGTCCTTTAATTAAATAAGATTGCGCTCCAAAATTTGGTTGATTTGAAAATTCACTTCGCGTAACTGAGGGTCTGAAATTTCTTTCGAAAGCGGACTACCAGAGAAGAACGCCTGCACATGCTGTTGTACAAGACCGTGCAAGAGACTCGGTTCTAATTCAATCGATTGCAATAATTCTTGGGCGTGCGACCACAGATTTTGGGTTAATACACCCGCCAACAGCATCGCCTTGTGAATCTTTTTACGTTCCTCCCCATTCACCAAATACATCGCATCCGTGATGTCTTTTGCTAAGGCCACTAAGGTATTTTGTGTCTCTTCCACCAGTACCTCCAAACAAATGGGCATCTGATCTAATTTAATGCGACGACCCGACTCTAAATGCTGGACTGGAAAAAATACTCCCATCTGGTTCGTGCTTTCTCGTGCAGGATCATACAATAAATTTGCCTCCGCCAAGGAGAAAGTGCCCGTCACAAGAATAAGCGTTGCATATTTTGGCAAAAGTAATTCTTTCAACACTTCAGGATAAGCTGATTCTGGAACACATAGAAAGAATACAGAGGAAACAGAGTCAGAAAAATCTAAATCTTCGTGGACTTTTGCATTATACAAATAAGAAACAAGGTCCTTTGCCTTTGATGGCTCTCGACTGAAGACTTCTTGAACAGAATTTCCGGCATTCTCTAGTGCCTTTGCGATGTGCCAGGCAACATTTCCTGCACCGATAAACGATATTTTAAAACTCATGTGGTGGTCTCCAGTTTAGCACCCACAAACGGGGCCCATTGTTGATCCAAAATTCCAGAAAAATTTCGCAAAAACATAACAAAAGATGGTCTAAATGGCTGGCGTGCTAAAACCATTCCCGCTTCTGCTGGAGTCATATAGCCTTTTTTCGAATTACAGTACTTGCACGCTGTGACTAAATTATCCCAAGAGGTGCGCCCCTGACGTGATTTGGGCAAAACATGGTCCATTGTTAAGAAATCTTTTGACCCACAATATTGACAGGTATGATTGTCCCGCTTCAAAATATTTTGGCGATTTAACATCACCCCTTTGAATGGAAAATAGACATATCGCTGCAAACGAATGACCGATGGATAGGGAAACGTTTTCGAAACGGAATGCAATTTTGCGGTAGTGGACTCCGCCACTAATTCAGCCTTATTCAGGTAGACCAAAAGAAAGGCCTTTGGCATTGAACAAATCGTCAACGCACTGTAATCTTGATTCAAAACCAACACTTTCTGAGCCATAGACAAACCGGTTTAATTTGCACATCAATTTAAAAAATAATCGACTGAAAATGAAGCGCATAGCATTGCTTTTTTGTTAAGAATTCCTGGAATTAGGTCCTATTTCGTAGATTTGCATAAATTAACCCAATGCCCATGTCCACTTTATTGGAAAAAATCAAACAGCTTTCCGCTGAAATCACCCCAGATACGTTAGTAAATCGCCACCATATTCACGCGAACCCTGAGCTATCCTATCAAGAATTTCAGACGCAGGCTTACGTTTTAGAACAACTAGAGCGGATGGGGATTCAGGCCAAAAAAATTGCCAACACCGGCCTAATCGCTGAAATCAAAGGAAATAACCCAGACAAAAAAGTCGTCGCACTTCGGGCAGACATGGATGCCTTGCCCATCCTTGAAACAAACGACGTTCCGTATAAATCCAAAAACCCAGGCGTCATGCACGCCTGCGGACATGATGTTCATACAGCGTCCCTATTAGGAACGGCTCAAATTCTCCAAAAGGTCCGAAACGAGTTCGAGGGAACCGTCAAATTACTCTTTCAGCCTGCAGAAGAAAAAGCGCCAGGCGGCGCCAGCATCATGATTAAAGAAGGTGCCCTACAAAACCCATCTCCTGCAAGCATTTTTGGGCAACACGTCGCAACCAATGTTCCCGTCGGAAAAATTGGTTTCCGTGAGGGAATGTACATGGCCAGCACGGATGAATTATACATAAAAGTGATCGGTAAAGGTGGCCACGGGGCCATGCCCGATGCCTGCATAGATCCCATTGTCATCGCCTCCCACATTATTGTGGCAATGCAACAAATCATTTCGAGAAACAAAAATCCGAAACTTCCATCGGTATTGACTTTTGGGAAAATTGAGGGCCTGGGAGCCACAAACGTCATTCCTGACGAAGTCAACATCGCTGGCACTTTCCGTGCTATGGACGAAACTTGGCGTGCTGAAGGGTTAGAAAAAATGAAAAAACTCGCCGAAGGCATCGCAGACGCCATGGGTGGACGCGCTGAATTCGAGGTTTTAAAAGGGTACCCTTTCTTACAGAATAATCCTGAACTTACGCGGCGCTCTAAAGCAGCAGCCATCGAATATATGGGAGCTGAAAACGTAGTCGATTTAGATCTTTGGATGGCAGGCGAAGATTTCGCTTTCTACACGCACCATGTGGATGCCTGTTTCTACCGTTTAGGGGTACGTAATGACGAACGTGGCATTACGAGTGGGGTGCACACGCCGAGTTTTGATATTGACGAAGCCTCCCTTTCAATAGGACCTGGATTAATGGCATGGTTAGCGATTTCGGAATTGTCTATTTAAAATTTTAAGGGAAGCAAATCGAAAATGTCGTTACACAAATATTTTCTGATTTGCTTCCCTCAAAATATTTAAAATATAAACCTCCTCGCTCTCTTCGATTATACTTAGATTTAAGCAAAACCTTAAGCACTCCCCACTTCTTCTCTATACTCTCTTATTTCTACTCTCGTTTATTCTTTGTGCTTTATGCTTTGTGCTTTAAAATTTTTAAGGCCGAAACTCGGCCTCAAAAATTAAATAGGAAATTCCAGCGGATCTGGCCACCTGAATTCATAATTCAATTCGTCACAGATCTTATCGCCCGAAACTACTTTCCCGCCTAAGCAAGAAACCGAATAATCCCAATAGCCGGCTGGCATTCCGCGGCGTTCGATGTCGTTTTCGCCTACTTCTCCTTTAGTAGGATGAATGGGAGCGACAATATTATAGGTACCTGAATCGATTTTCTCAGCGGATAAAGCAATCAAAGCAACTACGTCATCTTTGTGCACATAATTGATGGGGCAATTTGCTCCGTCATTCCGTTTGCCGGAGAAATACTTGGCTACATAACGATCTCCACCCATAAGGCCTGCAAGACGCAAGATGACAGAAGGAATTTTGGCAGAGGAAACGATGGCTTCGGCTTTGGCCATTAAAGAATCCTCATTAATACCCGAATTTTCATCGACTGTATCAGACACGTTAGCATAAACCGAAGTCGAGGAAAGGAAAATGAGTTTTTTTACCTGTTTTGCTGGCAAATTATCCGCCCAATCTTGTAAAATAGCGAGATACGTCTCTTCAGCATTCTTCTTGCGACGAGGAGGAATGGCCCAAATTTGGACTTCTGAATCATTCATCGATGACCAATTTTCTGCTGGCATATCAGGCTCTGCTCTAAAATCCAACACCTTGATTTTCGGATGAGCGGCTTGCTGATGAACACTGGAAGCTGAAACGCGCACATCGAAGTCCGCTAAAGCCAGTTTAAATGCCAATGGTGCGCCTACCCAACCGCCCCCGTAAATACTTATCGTCTTTTTCATGTAATTTTGCACCTTTGGAACAATTGAATCGCAAAGATAGTTTAAGTGCTATGAATAAAATGTTTTTTGTGCCTTTTATCAGTATTGTGTTAATCGCGTTGGACTATTATGTTTGGATGGCGGTCAAAACCGCTTTTCGAAATGCTCGACAAAGCATGCAAAATACAGCGAAATATACCTTTTGGGGATTTACCATCTTCATTTTACTAGGTATAATCTCCTATAACGCATTACCCTTACACGCCTGGAAAAATGAAATCCGGATCACCTTTATGGCGATCGTGATGATTTCAGTTATCACAAAACTGTTTATTATTATCTTCTTATTGATTGAGGATGTCACGCGCTTCTTCCGATGGGGAACTAAAAAAGTATTGAAGAAAGACCCTAGCGCCATCAGTCGTCACGAGTTCTTGTCCCAAGCGGCTTTGGCGATAGGTGCAGTTCCGGCGGCAACCTTTGCCTTTGGCATTATTTCCGGTGCCCACGATTACACAGTAGAACACATTCCTCTAAAAATTAAAGGATTGCCTTCAGCCTTTAAGGGACTAAAAATTGCCCAAATTTCCGACATTCACACGGGTTCATTCTTCAACAAAACCGCCGTTAAAGGGGGTGTGGAGATGCTAATGCGCGAAAAAGCAGATGTGGTTTTCTTTACAGGGGACTTAGTCAATAATGAGTCCAAAGAGGTACAGAACTACTTCGACGTGTTTAATAAGGTCAAAGCTCCTTTGGGCGTTTTCAGTACTTTGGGGAATCACGATTACGGAGATTATGTACGTTGGAACAGCCCAGCTGCTAAAAAACAAAACTTAAAAGACTTGATGAAAGCCCACGAATTAATGGGCTGGGACTTATTGATGGATGAACATCGTTTCCTAGAAGAATCTGGAGAAAAATTAGCCATCATTGGAGTCCAAAACATCGGCTTGGGTCGATTCCCTTGGTACGGCAACTTAGAGAAAGCGCACAAGGGAACAGAAGAGGCTTCGGCGAAACTGCTTTTATCCCACGATCCTACCCATTGGAATGCAGAGGTAACCAAAAAATACAAAGACATAGATGTAGCTTTTGCTGGGCATACGCACGGCACACAGTTTGGCGTCAAAATCGCCGAAATGCGCTGGTCTCCAGCTCAGTATGTCTACAAGCAATGGGCAGGATTGTACCAAGATGGCGAACAACAAATCTATGTGAATCGCGGATATGGGTATTTAGGGTACCCAGGCAGAGTGGGGATGCCGCCGGAGATATCTGTGTTTACTCTCTCTTAACTCTTTTCAAATTAGAGAGAGGAGAGTATAGAGTAGAGATGGTAAATGGTAAGTGGTGAGTGGTGAATGGTAAATGTTCCACTTCGGACTCATTCCCTCCGGACTGACGACTGTCAACTAGATTAGAGATAGTAGAGTAAAGAGCAGAGATGGTGAATGGTAAATGGTAAATGGTGAATGTGTACTCCGGACTCATTCCCTTCGGACTGACTACTGGCTACCGGATACTGACTACTAAATACTTTTTTCAACAAGAACTTTGCTCCTTTATTAAAAAAAGCTAAATTTGCATCCCAATTAATTGGTTTCGTGGCCGAGTGGCTAGGCAGAGGTCTGCAAAACCTTCTACAGCGGTTCGAATCCGCTCGAAACCTCCAAAAACCTTCCAAATGGAAGGTTTTTTTATGCCCATGCATCAAATACAATTTTATCTAAAAATAATTCAATTAATAGCCAGGGGGCTTATTTTGAAAAATTCTAAATAATTAATTAGATAAAAAAAATACAAAAATTGACTGTGCTTTTAATTGTTTCCTAAAAAATCGAATTGTAGTTTTGCGGACTGAATTAAAATGAGAAAATCTATATTTATGTATTGCAAAAAATTTACTCTCGTTAAGTTTCTATTTTCCTTCCTTTTCGTAATTGCTACAACGACAGCAATGGTTGCACAAGATGCAGCAGAGGGTGAAACGCTATTTAAAAACAACTGTGCGGCATGTCACGCATCCACTGATGAGGTTTTGGTAGGACCAGGCTTAAAGGGTATTAGCGAGCGTCGTCCGATCGAATGGATCGTTAAATGGGTACATAATCCACAAGCAGTTATTGCCTCAGGAGACAAGTATGCTAACGACTTGTACAACAAGTTTAATAAGGCAGCCATGACACCTTATCCGAACTTCTCAGAAGCGCAAATCAAAGGAATTATCGCTTATATCGATGCTTCGAATGCAGCTCCAGCGGCTCCAGCACCAGGTGCAGCTCCAGCAGATGGCGCAGCAGCTCCGGCGGCTCAATCGTCAGGAGGAATGATGGAAGTTCTTTTGGTAGGTTTATTAATCATCATGGTGATTGTTTTAATTGCTTTGTTATCAATCGTTAACTCATTAAGCAAGCTATCGAAAGCAGCTGAAGAAGACCCAAGCAAGTCTTTTTTCGAAAGAGTGTCAGAAAACGCTAAGTCTTTAGCAGCTAACTCAGCCGTTAAAACAGGCATAATCGTTTTAGTATTTCTATTAGGTGGCAAAGCAACTATCGATGCGGCTTACGGTGTGGGTATCCACCAAGGATATGCGCCTGAGCAACCGATCAAATTTTCTCACAAATTGCACGCTGGCGAAAACCAAATCAACTGTAACTATTGCCACACAGGTGTTTACGAGGGTAAAGGAGCTAACGTTCCATCAGCAAACATTTGTATGAACTGCCACAACGCAATCAAGCGTGAGTCTCCAGAGATTCAAAAAATCTACAAAGCATTAGAAAAAGACGAGCCTATTCAATGGGTGCGTGTACATAACTTACCAGATTTGGCCTACTTCAACCACTCACAACATACAAACGTAGGTGGTTTAGAGTGTAAAAACTGCCACGGAGAGATCGAAAAGATGGAAGTTGTAGAGCAACGTTCTTCTTTAACGATGGGTTGGTGTATCGATTGCCACCGTCAAACTGACGTGAATGCAAAAGGTAACGCTTACTACGACAAATTAGTAGAGGTTCATAACAAGGACAGCAAAACTCCTTTGAAAGTGCAAAACATCGGTGGCTTAGAGTGCTCTAAGTGTCACTATTAATAGAAATTAAATAGATTCAATTTTAGTCTGAATAAGAAAGATTATATGGAAAATTCGAACAAGAGGTATTGGAAAGGGATTGAGGAGTTAACCAATGAGCCATCGTTTGTCAAAAATATCCACAATGAGTTTGGCAATATGCCATCTGAAACGGATGCTAAAGGAGATTCTTTAGTAGATGGAGCAGGTACTCATCGTCGTGATTTTCTAAAGATGTTAGGTTTTGGAGTAGCGGCTGTTTCTTTAGCAGCTTGCGAGTCTCCGGTAAAGAATACCATTCCTTACTTGAACAAGCCTGAAGATGTAGAGCCTACAATCGCTAACTGGTACGCGTCTACTTACACAGACGGAGGCGACTATGCTTCTATCTTAGTAAAGACTCGTGAAGGCCGTCCGATCAAAATCGAAGGAAACAAATCATCGTCTATCTCGAAAGGTGTTCTTTCAGGTCGTGCGCATGCCTCTGTTTTGAGTCTATATGATAATGAAAAATTAAAAGGTCCTCAAGCAGCTGGTAAAGCAACTGATTGGGCTTCTTTAGATAAAGATTTCACTGCGAAATTAGCAGAGGTGGCTGCCAAAGGTGGTCAAATCCGCATCGTTTCTAATACCATCCTTTCTCCTACTACGAAGAAAGTGATTGCAGATTTCGCAACGAAATACCCAACAACACAACATATTACTTATGACGCAAACCCAGCTTATGGTTTAACACAAGCACACGGTGGCGTTTTACCTAACATCGACTTCAGCCAAGCTAAAACAATCGTTTCTGTAGGTGCTGATTTCTTAGGTTCTTGGATTGCTCCTACTGAATTTGCTGCACAATGGGCGATCACTCGCCGTGTTAGCTCTGAAAAAGGAGGCAAAAAAGACATGTCTCGTCACTACCAATTTGAGACCATCCTTTCAAATACAGGCGCTAACGCAGATTACCGTGCATCTTACAAACCATCACAAGAAGGTTTAGTAGCGGTTGCCTTATACAACGCGGTGGCTAAATTAACTGGAGCTACGACTATCGCAGGTGCATCAGTTAAAGTAGATCACTTAGAGAAAGCAGCGAAAGATTTAGTCGCTTCTAAAGGTGCTTCTATCATCGTAGCTGGTTCGAATGACCCAGAGGTTCAAAAAATTATTGCTGCTACAAACGCTTTAGTAGGCGCTTATGGCACAACGATCAATACGGGCTTAGCTGTTAACTACCGTCAAGGTAACGATATGGCGATGGCTAACTTTATTAAAGAAGCTGGCGCTGGTTCAATCGCAGCGGTTATCTTCTACAATGCAAACCCAGTCTACAACCACCCAATGGGTGCCGCTCTAGCAGCAGCTCTTCCGAAAGTTGGTTTAAGCTTAGCAACAAACGATCGCGCTGATGAGACGGCTTCTTTATGTCAATTCATTGCACCAGATTCTCACTTCTTAGAATCTTGGAATGATGCAGAGCCTAAAGCTGGTTTCTATTCATTAACACAACCTACGATCTCTACTATCTTCAAAACACGTCAAGCACAATCAAGTTTCTTAACTTGGGCAGGTTTGTCAGCTGATTTTGCAGCCTACTTAGAGAGCAACTGGGAGAAAAACATCTTAAAAGGTGGTAAAGTAGCTTGGAACAATGCATTACACGATGGTGTATTTGAACCAACGACTGCTACTGTTTCTTCTGCTAGCCCATCCGTTGATGTGAATGCATCGGCTGCTGCGATTAGCAAAGCATATACGGCTTCTTCTACAGGTTTAGAGATTACAGTTTATGAAAAAGTAGGTTTAGGTACAGGTTCTC
This sequence comes from Aquirufa esocilacus, assembly GCF_042715595.1. NCBI lineage: Bacteria > Pseudomonadati > Bacteroidota > Cytophagia > Cytophagales > Flectobacillaceae > Aquirufa > Aquirufa esocilacus. Next base: position 639,355 of record NZ_JBBKXX010000003.1, read on the forward strand.
AAGCAAACAACCCTTGGTTGCAAGAATTCCCTGAGCCAGTTTCTAAAGCATGTTGGGACAATTATGCAGCTATTTCGCAACCAACTGCGACTAAATTAAAATTAAAGCAAGGTGATGTAGTGGAAGTAAGCGCGAAAGGATACAAAGTATCTCTTCCTGTTTTAGTTCAACCAGGCCAAGCTCAAGATACGATCGCAATTGCCATCGGTTACGGTCGCACAAAGGCAGGTAAGTCTGCTGACGGTGTGGGTGTGAACGCTTATCCATTCATTTCTGAAATCAATGGAGCTTGTGTAGGAACTTGTACACAAGGTGTTTCTATCACAGCAACGGGCGAAACAAAAGATATCGCTCAAACGCAAACACACCAAACGGTGATGGCACGTCAAGCAGTCGTTCAAGAAACGGTGTTAGCTGACTTTGCGAAAGATGCAAAAGCAGGAAGCTTCACTCCTCGCGTTAAAACATCTGAAGGAGAAAAAGATGCGACTGATTTAACGCTTTGGAACGGTCACGAATACAATAACCACGCGTGGGGTATGGTGATCGATTTAAATACCTGTACAGGATGTTCTGCTTGTGTGGTTTCATGTAATGCAGAAAACAACGTTCCTGTCGTAGGTCGTCAAGAAGTAATCAACCGTCGTGAGATGCACTGGATGCGTATCGACCGTTATTACTCATCTGACGCTGAAGTAGAAGATTTGAAAGGTTTAGAAATCGCGTCTGATAATCCAGAGGTAGTTTTCCAACCGATGTTATGCCAACACTGTAACAACGCTCCTTGCGAGACTGTTTGTCCAGTATTAGCAACGACTCACTCGACAGAGGGTCTAAACCAAATGACGTATAACCGTTGTATTGGTACCCGTTATTGCGCAAATAACTGTCCATACAAAGTGCGTCGTTTCAACTGGTTCCGTTACTTCCAAACAGATGACTTCGATTTCAACTTCAACAACGACTTAGGACGTATGGTCATCAACCCAGACGTAACCGTTCGTTCTCGTGGAGTGATGGAAAAATGCTCGATGTGTGTTCAACGTATTCAAGCTGGTAAGTTAGAAGCGAAGAAAGAGAAGCGTCGTCCAGTGGATGGAGAAATTCAAGTAGCTTGTGCTCAATCTTGCCCTACAAACGCGATTACTTTTGGAGATATGAACGATCCAGCATCGGAGATCTCTAAATTGTTATTAGTAGAGAAAGAAGGACGTGCTTACCACGTAATCGAAGAGATTAACGTGAAGCCTAATATTTCTTACTTGAAGAAAGTTCGTAACAAGGATGCTAAGAAAGAAGCATAATTTTTTAATCGTAAAACAGTAAATAAAAATATGTCGCACGTTGTATCACCCATAAGAGAGAAACTAGTTACTGGTGGAAAATCTTATTCCGATGTTACCCACGATATCTGCAAGCAAGTAGAGGGAGAACCTACGAAAGAATGGAAAATTGCATTCGGGATCTCTGTCCTTGTATTCATTTATGGTGCTTATTGCCTTTTCTACACTTGGTGGCAAGGTATTGGCGTTTGGGGATTAAATAAAACCGTAGGTTGGGCTTGGGATATCACTAACTTCGTTTGGTGGGTTGGTATCGGTCACGCGGGTACCTTGATTTCTGCCGTATTATTATTGTTCCGTCAAAAATGGAGAACATCCATTAACCGTTCAGCGGAAGCGATGACAATCTTTGCCGTACTTTGTGCTGCTTCGTTCATCTTAGCGCACATGGGTCGTCCATGGTTAGCTCACTGGGCTTTACCTCTTCCTAATGCTTTCGGTTCACTTTGGGTTAACTTTAACTCTCCGTTAGTATGGGACGTTTTTGCGATCTCTACGTATTTATCCGTTTCTTTATTGTTCTGGTATATGGGTCTTGTGCCCGATTTGGCAACGATTCGTGATCGTGCGACGACAAAAGGTCGTAAATTCTGGTACGGTTTCTTCAGCTTAGGCTGGACAGGTTCATCTAAGACATGGGCACGTTATGAATACATGTCATTGATCTTAGCCGGTATCTCTACTCCTCTTGTACTTTCTGTACACACGATTGTATCGATGGACTTTGCAACGTCTGTTATCCCAGGATGGCACACGACGATCTTCCCTCCGTATTTCGTGGCGGGTGCGATCTTCTCAGGTTTCGCGATGGTACAAACGCTTTTGTTAATCACACGTGTGGTTTTCAAATTAGAGGACTATATCACAATTGAGCATATCGAAATGATGAACATCGTTATCACAGTAACGGGTTCAGTAGTAGGTATCGCTTATTTAACTGAATTCTTCATCGCTTGGTACTCAGGTGTGGAATATGAAAGCTATGCGTTCATTAACCGTGCAACGGGTCCATACTGGTGGGCTTATTGGATGATGATGACATGTAACGTAATCTCTCCACAGTTGTTCTGGTCTAAAGCGATCCGCACAAACTTGATGGTTTCGTTCTTCTTATCCATCGTAGTAAACGTAGGTATGTGGTTCGAGCGTTTCGTAATTATCGTGACATCTTTACACCGTGACTATATCCCATCTTCATGGGCTATGTTCTCACCTACAATGTATGATATTGGTGATTACATCTTCTCATTCGGTTTATTCTTTACGTTATTCTTCTTGTTCGCTAAATACTTACCGGTGGTAAATATGGCGGAGGTTAAGTCCGTAATGAAAGGCGTTTCATCAGAGTTTACGATCAAACGTATCAAGCCAACTAAAAAGACAGAGGAGTAATTTTCTATTAAGCAAATTCGAAATTAAAACAATATGAGTTCGACAACTAACTACATTTTGGGAGTATATGACGATGAGGATGAGGTTTTACACGCAGTAGGCGAAGTAAAAGCGAAAGGAATCAAAGTCGAAGATGTATATTCTCCCTTTCCAATTCACGGATTAGACGTAGCCGTAGGTCATGAGCGTACACGTTTACCTATCGCTGCCTTTATGTTTGGAACATTAGGTTTGATCAGTGCTTTGTCATTGATTAGCTATACGATGGTATTCGATTGGCCAATGATCATCGGTGGTAAAGACTTCTTTGCATTGCCTAACTGGATACCGGTCACTTTTGAGGGAACAGTATTGTTCACGGCTTTTGGCCTTGTAACAACATTCTGTATCTCAAATGACTTGTGGCCTGGCAATCCTACACTTCCATTAGATATCCGTACAACAGATGACAAATTTGTAATGGCTATCAATGTGGATAAAAACAAAGTAAGTGCAGCTGATATCAAGAAAGCCTTGAAAGAGTCTGGAGCAGTTGAAGTAAATGTTAAATAATTAAACGAATAATTCTCAAGAAGATATGTTCAATTCTATTCATAAATTCACTTTATTAGTCGGCTTAACGGCAGGGCTTTTATCTTGTGGAGATGACCATAATGATACAGGTACAGAGTTTGCACCTAACATGTACAATTCGGTAGGTTATGAACCAATGACCCAGTTAGAAGGTGATACGAATAAAATCAACCCATACGGGATGAATATGCGTTTACCTGTATCAGGTACTGTTTCTCGTAAAAAATATACAGGAGCAGATAGCTTGAAAAAAGCTTTTTTAGCACAAGAATTATTGGCAAAAACAGTGCCTAGCGATAGCATTACGTTCTCAGCCGCAGTGTTAAAAAACCCATTAGCAGCTACTCCAGAAAATATTGAAGCTGGTAAACTGCAATACGAACGTTTCTGCCAACACTGTCATGGTGAAGCTGGAAAAGGCGATGGTTTAGTAGCGAAAGCATACAAAGGGGTTCCTGTATACTCAAGTGATGCATTGAAAGACGTAAATGACGGACATATCTACCACGTAATTACACATGGTAAAGGACGTATGTGGCCTCACGGTTCACAGATTTCTTCTGAGAATCGTTGGAAAATCGTACTTTATGTACATGAGTTACAAAAACAATAAGATCAAATTCATTTAAATTAAAATAGAGAACAAGATGGCGGGACATTCACATTTTTCCCCAGCAAACGTAGAAGAGCATTTTGACTTCACATCAGAAGGAAAAAAGCGAATCATTTATGCTTTCATTGCAGGCGTTGTTGCTTTAGTTGTTGGAATTTACCTTTTATCTAAAGGAGAAGCTGGTGGTCACGAAGTGGCAGCAGCAGGTCATGAAGCAGCAAAAGCGGGACACGAAGCCGCGGCAGAACATCTTTCTGGTGGGGCTGTATCTCACCAACCGGATGCGGAAGAACATTATGATTGGACGAATCGCGTTTGGGCGAACGTTTGGTTGAATGCTGTATTCTTTACAGGTATTGCTGTAGTAGGTATGTTCTTCGTTTCATTACAATACTTAACTAAGTCTGGTTGGTCATCAGTTATGAAGCGTGTGCCAGAGGCTTTCCCTAAGTTCTTATATATCTCCTTACCTATCTTGATCTTAACGTTCTTCTTCAAAGGAGATGTTATTTTCCACTGGATGCACCACGGAGTAACAGAAGTAGGAAATGCGAATTATGACAAAATCATTGCAGGAAAATCAGGTTACTTGAACAAAAATTTCTTCTTAGCCCGTTTAATAGGATTTGGCGCATTATGGATCATTCTTTGGAACATGTTACGCAAGAAATCATTAGAAGAGGATTTAAATGGAGGAACTGAATACTTTACTCAATTAGTTAAAATCGGTACTGCATTCATCGTAATCTTCGGAGCTTCTAGCTCGATCTTTGCTTGGGACTGGGTAATGTCAATTGATACACACTGGTTCTCAACGATGTTCGGATGGTATATGTTTGCTTCCTGGCACGTAACTACCTATGCCGTAATCGTATTAACCATATTGTATTTAAAGGACAAAGGTTTAATGGGTTATGTGAACGAGAATCACTTACACGATTTAGGTAAGTTTATGTTCGCTTTCTCTATCTTCTGGACATACGTTTGGTTTGAGCAATTCTTGTTGATCTACTATGCTAACTTACCGGAAGAAACCATTTATTTCTTAGAGCGTTGGGAAGGATATGATAAACTTTACAAAAGTTCAGAAATTTTAATGGTAATCTTAAACTTCTTGTTACCCTTCTTAGTTCTAATGACACGTGATGCAAAGAGAACACGTATCTTCTTAAAGATCGCTGCTTTCTTAATTATCGCTGGTCACTATATTGACTTCTACCAAATGATCATGCCAGGTGTTGTAGGTAAACACGGTGGTTACGGTTTAGTAGAATTTGGAATGGTTACTGTTTTTGCTTCAGCGTTTATCTATGTCATCTCTGGTGAATTAACGAAAGCAAGTTTAGTGGCGAAAAACCACCCATTCTTGCCAGAAGCATTACACCACGATATTTAATTTTTGAACTTGTCTTAAAATAAAGAATATGTTTTACCTAATAGGTCTTTTATCAGTTATCTTCTTTGCTCTTGCGATTAACGTCATCAGCAAAAGCATCAAGTTGAACAAGTCTTTAACTGCAAACGAGAATACAGGAGAAGCTTTAGATTCTAGCAACAATGCGAATGCCTACGGAATGATTATTTTCTGGGCATTGGGTACCATTGCGGGGGTTTGGTCATTTATGGTTGCAAAACCAGATTTCTTACCTATTGCTGCATCTGAACACGGTCTAAGAACAGATAGTATGTTCTGGGTATCTATGGCTGTAGTTACGTTTGCTTTCTTTGCAACAAACACGTTGTTGTTATTCTTCGCATTCAAATACCGCTACAATAAAGACAGAAAGGCTACTTTCTATCCAGTCAACCACAAATTAGAATTAATTTGGACGGTTATTCCTGCGATCGTAATGGCAATCTTAGTATTCACGGGTTGGAGAACTTGGAGAGATATTACGTCTCAAGCTCCAAGCGATGCGGTAGTAATCGAAATCACAGGTCACCAATTCGGATGGTATGTGCGTTATGCTGGTGTAGATGATAACCAATTAGGAAACTACAACTATAAATTGATCGACGAAACAAACAATATTGGTATCGATTTTACAGATAAGCACTCTTTTGATGACTTTACAGCGACAGAACTTCACCTTCCTAAAGGAAAGCCTGTGTTGTTAAAGATTCACGCTCAAGACGTTTTACACTCGGTATATTTACCTTTCCACCGTGTGAAGATGGATGCGGTTCCGGGTATGCCTACTAAGTTCTGGTTTACGCCTAACATCTCCACTGACGAAATGCGCGCTAAATTAGGCAAGAAAGATTTCAACTATAAGTTAAACTGTACGGAGATTTGTGGCCGTGGTCACTTTGGTATGGCGATTACTGTTTTTGTAGACGAACCAGAGGATTATGCCAAATGGTGTGCAGAACAAAAACCGTTCTTAGCTACGAACCCTACGTACTTAGCGAAAGTACCAGACAACTTAAAAGCAAAAGCTAGCAAGTATATTCCTGCAGAGCCAGTTGCAGTAGATAGTGCTGCGGCACCTGCGGCAGAAGCGGTAAGTGTAAACTAATTTAATTAAGAACAGAAGAAAATAAATTCATATGTCAACTGCAACATCACACGCTGAAGAAGTTCACACCCATGCACACGATCACGAGCATGAGCACCACGAACTAAATTTTTGGACAAAGTATATCTTCTCTACAGATCACAAAACGATCGCTAAACAATACTTGATCTCAGGTATTATCTGGGCGTTCATTGGTGGATCTCTTTCTATCATCTTCCGTTTGCAATTAGGTTTCCCTGAAATGCAATTAGATTGGTTACGCCCTATCTTAGGAGAGTGGATCGATGAAGGTGGAAAATTAGATAAAGAGTTTTATTTAGCCCTAGTTACTATGCACGGTACCATCATGGTATTCTTTGTATTGACAGCGGGTCTTTCTGGAACGTTCTCTAACTTCTTAATTCCATTGCAAATTGGAGCGAGAGACATGGCCTCAGGATTCATTAACATGTTATCCTACTGGTTCTTCTTCTTATCGTCTGCCATTATGTTCTCGTCATTATTTATCGAGACAGGTCCAGCGTCAGGTGGTTGGGTAATTTATCCTCCATTATCTGCTTTACCACAAGCAATGCCAGGATCTGGTTTAGGTATGACTTTGTGGTTAACTGCCATGACTTTCTTTATTGTATCTTCTTTAATGGGAGGTATCAACTACATTTGTACGGTAATTAACTTGCGTACACGTGGTATGACTTTCACGAAGATGCCATTGACTATTTGGTCATTCTTCTTCACTGCGGTGTTAGGTTTGTTATCATTCCCGGTATTATTATCAGCAGCTTTATTATTGATTTTTGACCGTTCATTCGGTACTTCATTCTACTTGTCTGAGATCTATATCCAAGGTCAAGCATTACCTAACATGGGTGGTTCTCCGATCTTGTACCAACACTTATTCTGGTTCCTTGGTCACCCAGAGGTTTACATCGTATTGCTTCCAGCTTTAGGTATGACTTCTGAGATCATTGCAACTAACTCTCGTAAGCCAATCTTCGGATACCGTGCGATGATTGGTTCTATGATGGGTATCACCGTACTAGCTTTCATCGTATGGGCTCACCACATGTTCGTAACGGGTATGAATCCCTTCTTAGGTTCGGTATTTATGTTCTTAACCTTGATCATTGCAGTACCATCTGCGGTAAAAGCGTTTAATTACATTACGACTCTTTGGAAAGGTAACTTGATCTTTACTCCAGCGATGTTGTTTTCGATAGGTCTTGTATCTCTATTCATCTCGGGTGGTGTAACAGGTATCATTCTAGGTAACTCAGCTTTAGATATCAACTTACATGATACCTACTTCGTCGTAGCTCACTTCCACCTTGTAATGGGTGCGGCATCGTTCTTCGGTTTGATGGCAGGTGTTTACCACTGGTTCCCTAAGATGTTCGGTCGTATGATGAATAAGACCTTAGGATATATCCACTTCTGGTTCACATTCGTAGGAGTTTACATGGTATTCTTCCCAATGCACTATATAGGTATCGCAGGTTTCCCTCGTCGTTACTACTCATTTACAGCGGTAGGGAATGATGGTGCAGCAGCATTTACTGATATGAACGCATTCATTTCAATTGCAGCCATTATCACGTTCTCTGCGCAGGCGATCTTTGCTTGGAACTTCTTCTACTCTATCTTCAAAGGAAAGAAAGCTCCACAAAACCCTTGGAATTCAACTACTTTAGAGTGGACTACACCAGTAGAGCCAGGTCACGGAAACTGGGAGGGAGAAATTCCAGCGGTTTACCGTTGGCCATATGACTATTCTAAGCCAGGTTCTGACGTAGATTTCATTCCACAAAACGTACCTTATTCTGCAACAAAAAGCTCTAACCTTCCAGAAGAAGATGCTGAAATTGCAAAAGAAAAAGATATCGATGGTTTATTAGGCGCACAAAACGAAAGTTATAACCGTTAATAAACCCAAGCAATCAAAGATGCATCCGAATGAATCTCATTTAGATGCATCTTTTTTTTACCCCAAAAATGGCTTTTAGAAAATTCGCAATCCTTTCACTCCTGAGCATTTATTTGCTCATCCTAGCAGGCGGTATCGTTCGTAGCACAGGATCAGGAATGGGATGTCCGGATTGGCCGAAGTGTTTTGGGCGATTTATCCCTCCCACAAAAGTGGAAGAACTTCCTCTACATTATGAAGTTATCTACCAAGATAAGCTACATGGCGAGGTGGAGTTCAACGCTACGAAGACCTGGATTGAATACATCAATCGTTTGCTCGGTGCCTTAACTGGAATCATCGTTTTGATCACAACTGCACTTGCTTACCGAGAAGGCAGTAAGGTATTCATGCCTACTTTGGCAAGCTTAGCCTTGATCTTAGCGAACGCCATACTAGGCAAGTATGTGGTAGACTCTTTTCTATTGCCAGGCGTGGTGACCGCACACATGTTATTGTCTATAGGCGTCATCTATTTTTTAGTGAAAGCCTTAAACAATCAATCTTCATCGGAGGTTATATCCCTGAAGAATCGCCAGTGGATAGGAATAAGTATGCTCGTGGTTTTCATCCAAATCATCTTAGGCACGCAAGTACGGGAGAACATGGATCACGTGATAAAGGACTTAGGTGAAAGTGCAAAAGGCCAATGGATTGACCACCTAGATTTAGTATACATCATTCATAGAACATTTTCTTGGGTGATCTTACTTTGCCACCTGATACTTTGGAAAAAGTTAGCTGAAAGTCCACTACATGTATACCGAAAAGGATTGTTAGTGCTACTTAGTATTTCCTTTATAACAGGAGTATTAATGGCTTACTTCGCATTGCCATTAGGTAGCCAAGCGGTACATTTAATGATTTCATTAGTATTAATGGGCTGGCATATTAGCTCCTGGATACAAACTAAAAACGCCTAAATGTCGTCTATTAAACCTTATATCGCCCTATTAAAATCGAGACTATCTATGACGGTAGCCTTTTCTGGGACGTTTGGGTATTTATTAGCGCCTAATGAGCACAAGCCAGTAGGTATCATCTTGATCTCGTTAGCTGGATTCGTCCTGACTGGAGCGGCGAATATCGTGAATCAATTAAAAGAAATTGAACTCGATAAATTGATGAAGCGTACGGCAAAACGCCCCCTACCTACGGAGACATTAAGCCCGACACAGGCCAGAAATTTTGGCTATGTCTTAGCGGTAATCGCCTTAGTATTACTGAGCTATTTTACTTGGAAAGCGGCTGTGATCGGTTTAATCTCTTATATTCTTTACGGTTACGTATATACGCCACTGAAACGTGTAGGGCCGATCTCTGTTTTTGTAGGGGCCTTTCCAGGAGCCTTCCCTCCCATGATAGGGTGGGTGGCAGCGACAGGACACTTTGGCTGGGAGCCGGGCATTCTATTTGCCATTCAATTTTTCTGGCAATTCCCGCACTTCTGGGCGATTGCTTGGGTGGCAGATGCGGATTACCGCAAGGCAGGATTTAAGATGTTACCGAATGATGGAAAAAAAGACATTAAAACAGCTTTTACCATCATGATTTATACGCTCTTTTTAGTGCCTTTGGGATTTGTGCCTTATTTACTGCACATCACGGGAATTCAATCTGCGATTATTACGGTCGTTGCGGGTATTCTATTTTTATGCCAAACTTTCTACCTCATGATGCGCCCTACAGACAAGGCCGCTAAATGGATGATGTTTGGTTCGTTTTTCTATTTAATCATCATACAAATTGCCTTATTATTTGATAAAGTTTCACCATGAACGCACAACAAAATACCATCGAACCAGCTGAAACACGCTCGATCAATCCTAAAGTTTTTACGATGTGGTTATTTATCGTTTCCATCATCATGCTTTTTGCGGCCTTTACTTCTGCCTATTTAGTACGAAAAGCGGAAGGGAATTGGGTAGAATTTGAAATGCCTAGTTTATTCTCTTACAGCACAGGCGTGTTAATCTTGAGTAGCCTTTCCATGCATTACTCGCTATTAGCTGCAAAAAAAGACCAATTTAATGCACTTCGAATAAGTATTTCTATTACTTTTGTGCTCGGATTACTTTTTTTAGTAATGCAATTTTACGGTTGGATCCAATTAGTGGAAATGAACGTATTCTTTGTGGGTAATCCATCAGGTTCTTTTGTCTACGTTTTATCAGGTTTACACGGTTTACACCTTGTTTCAGGCCTAATCGTTCTAATTTTCGCCTTAGTGGCTGCCTTTAGATTGAAGATAAATGCGAAGCAATTGACTCAAATTAAAATTTGCGCCACGTATTGGCATTTTTTAGATGCGTTGTGGCTTTATTTATTTGTATTTTTATTGATTAACAATTAAGCTTATACCTATGTCAGTAGCACACGCTGCCCCAGCGGTTCCGGAAAATTTAACATGGCAAGGTGGTTCTGAGCCACTTAAAGCTAGTTATGGAAAATTGATGATGTGGTTCTTCCTTTTATCGGATACTTTCACATTCTCAGCCCTTTTAATTACGTACGGAATGATTCGTTTTAGCCAACCAGCTTGGGAAGGCTCTCCGGCGGATTTCTATTTCTCAACAACTCACTGGCCTATCCCGGAGAAAGTTTTTGAAGCAGTTCCATTCCTTCACGGAATGTCATTGCCTTTAGTATTCGTAGGTATCATGACCTTCATTTTGATCGCATCATCTGTTACAATGGTATTAGCTGTTGAAGCTGGACACCGTGGTGACCGCAAGGACGTAGAAAAATGGATGCTTTGGACAATTGTGGGTGGTTTCACTTTCTTAGGTTCTCAAGCTTGGGAGTGGGGTCACTTTATCCACGGTCCAGAAGATTTAACATTAGCAGCTAAGCAAGTGATTGATGGAGTGAGTACACCGATCGAAGGAGCGAATCTAGTTCGTAATCCATACGGTCCACCGGCATTTGCTGATTTATTCTTCTTTATCACAGGTTTCCACGGAACTCACGTGTTCTCTGGCGTAATCTTGAACATCTTGATTTTCTTCAACGCAGCTACGGGTGTGTATGAGCGTAGAGGTCATTATGAAATGGTAGAGAAAGTAGGTCTTTACTGGCACTTTGTCGATCTAGTTTGGGTATTCGTATTTACCTTCTTCTATTTAGTTTAATCTTATAATCGATTTATATATGGCTTCGCACGCAGCACACGGAACCTCAGAAAAAGAAATAGCACCACCTAACACAGGCGCTATTTGGAAAACATTTTGGATATTATTAATCTTAACCGCGATTGAATTCGTGATTGCTTTCACGATGCCTGCTAACACGTTACGCGTAGCTATTTTCTGTGGAATGACTATTGTTAAAGCATTCTATATCGTAGGAGAATTTATGCACTTAAAGCATGAAGTTAAGTCCTTGATTTGGATGGTATTGATCCCTACCATTTTCGTAGTTTGGTTATTAGTAGCCTTGATCTACGAAGGAGGTCACTTATATTGATTTTAATTTCCTTATTGGATAATGTATAAAAAGACAGGCATATTATTTCTCGTATTAATATTGCCTGTCTTTATTTATTTAGGGCTAAAGACTTTTGGCACGAATCATTTTAGCCTACCTCGCTATATTCCGGCAATCGATTCAACGACCGGAGAAATCAAAATGGCAAAGCGACTAAATCCTCGCTGGAATGAATCAGAGATGGATACGGTCTTTCAAACAATTCCGTCTTTCTCCCTTACAGATGAAACGGGCAAGACTTTCGGCTCTAACAGCTTAAAAGGCAAAATTTACGTAGCTAGTTTCTTCTTTACTCGCTGCACTACAATTTGTCCTAAAATCACCTCGCAAGTAAGTCGGGTTCAAGATACTTTTCACCAAGACCCCGATGTTCAATTACTCTCCATTTCAGTCGATCCTAAATTTGATCAACCAGAAAAGCTGGCTACCTACGCGAAACGCTTTGATGCAAATAAGGGACAATGGCATTTTTTAACTGGAGAAAAGAAGATCATCTATCCTTTGGCATTAAAAGGATTCCATGTTCCCTTAGCAGATGCTTCAGAATATGACGCTGCCATTAAGAATCCGGATGAAACATTTATCCACTCTGAGCGGTTAATACTAGTAGATAAGGAAGGGGTGATCCGCGGTTTTTATGACGGAACTGATAAAAAAGAGGTAGATCGACTATTAGTTGAAATCAAAGTATTAAAAAGTATCTACACCAACTACTAAACACGATGGAAGCAAATAAAAAAAACGATCAATTAATTAATGTCCTATCGGTCGCAATTCCGGTAGCTGTGGCGGTTTTGATTGGAATTCAAACTAAAATCTCCTTAGGTTCGTGGACCAAAGTATTGCCTCACGTAATTGGTTTGCTAAATTCGACGACTGCCTTAAGTTTAGTCATTGGTTTAATCGGAGTTAAAAGCGGTAATATTGCCTTGCACCGCAAAGCGATGGGGGCAGCATTTATACAAGGTTCTCTTTTCCTAGTGCTGTATATCCTCTACCACATTTCAAATCCATCCACACCCTTTGGTGGCGAGGGTTGGATTCGTCCCGTATATTATTTTTTGTTGATCTCCCACATTTTACTTTCGATTGGTGTTGTTCGCCTGGTTTTAAAGGCGGTCTATTTTGCCCTAACCAATAATATTGTTGCCCACAAAGCCATCGCAAAATGGGCCTATCCTATTTGGTTGTACGTATCCGTTTCTGGCGTTATCGTCTATTTATTGATTTCTCCTTACTATGTTTAAGAAAGTATTCATCTTGTTGGCCTTGTTTCTGTTGACCCAAATCGATGCGGTTGCTCAGTGTGCGATGTGCCGGACGACGATCGAGAGTAGCATTTCGAATGGCCGGTCGAATATTGCAACTGGTTTGAATACGGGGATTTTGTATTTATTAGCAGCGCCTTATTTAATCGTGGCAGCGATTGCTTTTTTATGGTTTCGCCAAAGCAAGCAAGAACAACAGGCCCGCCTAGCTAAACTACAGCTACGTCAAAAAGTCTCCCAACTTTTCAGCAGTAATTCCTAATCAATCCCAGATGGGGTATTGTGTTAATTTGATGGCCTCCCCAAAGAAGATTTGGGTAGACTTTTCGAAAGAATCCGTATAATCCGAAACGTAAAATTGGCGGCTAGACTCTTGACCACGGTGCAACATGTCTTCCGACGTCAATATCCGTTTTATTTCCTCCGCCACAATGATGGACGTATCGATAACCGAAATGCTTCCATTATAATAGGCATCGATCTGCGCTTTGATCAGTGGGTAATGTGTACAACCTAATATCAAGCCTTCAATACCTTGCAAGGTGGGTTGCGCCAAATATTCTTTAATAATGTGGTCAGAAATCGAATTAGAGAAGAACCCCTCTTCGATCATAGGAGCTAATAAAGGGGTTGCCAAAGATTTCACCTGAATATTCTTTCCCAACGCTTCCGCCTTGTTCGCATAGATCCCGGAATTCACCGTTTGCTTTGTCCCGATTAAACCGAGGGTTTTGTTTTGCCAGTTTTGGTCCAAATACGCAATCACCGGGTCAATCACATTCACGACTTTGGCCTTAGTGCCCACATAGGCTTTCACTAAATCATAGGCTGCCGCCGAAGCTGAATTACAGGCAATCAAAATCAACTTGCAATTTTTCTCTAATAATAAATTACAAATCTTCACCGAATAGGCTTGAATCGCCGTCGCCGATTTATCACCATAAGGCAAGTGCGCCGTATCCCCAAAATAGATAATATTCTCCTGCGGCATCAACTCCGTGATGGCATGCGCCAGAGTCAATCCTCCTATTCCACTATCAAAAATCCCGATGGGTGCTGAGTTTGGCATGATTATAATTTAGGCAAAGAACGGTATTTTGAAATTCTTTTCAAACCGACGCAACCATTTAGCTCTTTATGCCATCTTTGCATTCGAATTAGATATGAATAAACGTTTACCTTCCTTTACTTCTGAAACAGAGCTTATAGCCGCCTGCCGACAAAACAATCGCCAAGCGCAACAGTTCTTGTTTCAAAAAATGGCAGGCAAGATGTTAAGCGTCATCAAACGCTATGTAACAAACACTTCAGAAGCAGAAGATACCTTGATGGAGGGTTTTGTCAAAGTCTTTGCCAAACTAGACCAATACCAAGGCGGAGGTAGTTTCGAAGGGTGGATTCGCAAAATTATGGTGAACGAAGCCTTGATGTCCATTCGCAAAAACAAAGATCGTTTTCCGGTCGACATTGATGTGGCTTTTGACCTGGCGCATCCGGATGAGACATTTATGCAATTAGGAGTTCAAGAAATTGAAAACTTAATTTCATCATTACCCACAGGCTACCGAACAATTTTTAATTTATATGCCATAGAGGGCTATTCCCACGCGGAAATTGCGCTCTTATTAAATATATCAGAGGGAACCTCTAAATCGCAGTTATCGCGAGCAAGAGCTTTATTACAAAATCAACTAATCACCTTACAGCTATGAAAAATTGGAATTCTGTAGAGGAAAAATGGAGAGAACAACTTCAAAAAAAATCCGAAGACATCCCGGAGGGCTTGTGGTCGCGCCTAGAAGAAAGGCTGGAAGAAAAAACGGAACGTAGATTCCCCATCTATTGGGCGGCGGCAGCGATGCTCTTGCTCGCGTTGGGTCTGAGCTGGAAATGGAATACGGCACCGGAGAAGAAATCCGCAGAAGTGACTCATGTCATCGAAAAAACAATAGCGCCTGTAGAAAAAGTCGCCTCATCTGTTTCTGAGCAAATAATTGTTCCAATCAAGTCTACGGAATCTACTTTTGCGAAAACTAGTATTCAACCCTTATCTGAAGTACAAGCTTCAGAAGCGGTAGTGATTGAGGAATCTACCAAACAAGAAACTGTTGCCTCAGTTCCTTTACTAGATAAGAAAGAGGAATCACCAGAGATCGTCACCGTCCGCTTGGACATAGACCCTATTGTAGAAGAGGAAGTAAAGCTAACTATTACACAGCAAAAACGCAGAAAATCACTTTTCGGAAAAATAGTAGGCGAAATAAGACAAGCTTTGGATGGTGAGCCTGTGAACTGGCAAAAACTAAAAGAAGGCAACGCTTCCTTTGAAAATAGAATACACACCGTAGCGAATACCTACGTTAAAACAGAAGAGAACTTAAAACGCACCTTACAATTACAATAATATGAAAAAGATCATCGCAATTATCTGCCTAGTATTGAGCACCATGAGTCTATATGCCAACGACGCACAAGATTCGCTCCTATTAAAAATCAACAAACGCGACCAATCCTTAGTGGGAGCGAAAACGGCTAACCGTACGCTTCGAGAAGAATTAGAAATTGCCTTTGATAAAAAAGGTCTCGTGTTAACAGATAGTCTTTGGCAAAATATTAGACAAGCCATTAAAACAGATTCAGATGGGGATAGTAGCATTTCCGTTCGAATTGGGAATAGTTCAGTGAAGATTGGGATATTTAAGTCATCAGTCGGCAGTGGACAGTCGACAGTGAGCAGTGGTCAGTGGTCAGGCAAAAAAGAAGAAGTACGTGTCGGATTAGACGGCGTTCACGTAAAAGATGGTAACGAAGAAACTCACGTGACTTGGGATGGCGTGTACCACCGGGAAGGAAACGAGGTGACGAAAGTGATTTGGGGTAAGGATTCCACTAAAATAAAGCGCCCTAATCTATATAGCAGAAGAGGTTTAAACTTCTATTTAGGTTTAAATGCGTTGCCAGGGGGAGAAACAGAAATAGCCGTCCCATATCCAGGAGCACCAGCTTACATCCCTAACTTTACGTTAGATCCCATGGGTTCACGGTATGCAAGCATCGAAATCTCCCGTTTTGTAACACTTTCTGAAGGAAAAAAATCCGCTTTCCGCCTAGGCTATGGTTTGGAGATCGATTGGTATAATTTCCGTTTTGATCATAACCGCATCGCCACCAAAGGCCCTAATAGCGTGCAATTCACGACTATTACTTCCTCCACAGGAAAAGAAGTGGCTATGAGCAAGAACAAAATGAGTGTTTCTTACTTGACTCTACCTATTATGCCGCATTTCTCTTTTGACAAAAAATCAGCGGTGCAAATGATCGCCATCGGAGGATATGTGTCCTATCGCTTAGATACTTGGACGAAAGCAATCGAGGAAGAGAGTGGAAACTTGCGCAAAGAGACCAGCAATTTATATGTAAATCCTTTCCGATATGGTGTAAGAGCAGAATTTGCGCTTCGTCATTTCCCTGATTTGTTCTTTAGTTATGATTTAAGTCCTCTGTTTGAACCGGGTAAAGGCCCAGAAATGCGCGGATTAGCGTTTGGAATCCGATTATTGTAAAAATTTATTAGAAATTTTTCACGGATGTGTTTGCGGAAATGAAAAAATGAGCTACTTTTGCGAACTATTTCAGTGGAACGTTACACTGAAAGCACAAATGAAGGGGATATACCAGAGCGGCCAAATGGGGCAGACTGTAAATCTGCTGGTGAATGCCTACGGTGGTTCGAATCCATCTGTCCCCACCATTTTTTTATTACCTTGAATCCTTTTTACAGGAGGATTCAGCAAGCGGGAGTAGCTCATTTGGTAGAGCGATAGCCTTCCAAGCTATAGGTGGCGGGTTCGAGCCCCGTCTCCCGCTCGAAACGAAAAAATGTTGCTAAGGGAGAAATCCCTCTTAGCGATATTTTTGTTTTAGTTAGTCGAAAGAGATTAACAAGAGGCCGCAAGGTTATGCCTTTGTAGCTCAGTGGTAGAGCACTTCCTTGGTAAGGAAGAGGTCGGCAGTTCAATCCTGCTCAAAGGCTCTACGATTAAGCAAGGCCCATTGAACGAGTACATTTGAAACTTTTTATAATAAATTAAAAACTAAATAATCATGGCAAAAGAGAATTTTGACCGAAGTAAACCCCACGTTAACATTGGTACGATTGGCCACGTTGACCACGGTAAAACAACCTTGACAGCTGCTATCACTAAAGTTCTTTCTGAAAAAGGTCTTGCTGAGAAAAAAGATTTCTCTTCCATTGACTCTGCTCCAGAAGAAAAAGAACGTGGTATCACGATCAACACTGCGCACGTAGAATATTCTACTGCTAACCGTCACTACGCACACGTTGACTGCCCAGGTCACGCCGATTACGTGAAGAACATGGTTACTGGTGCTGCACAAATGGACGGTGCTATCTTAGTAGTTGCTGCTACAGATGGTCCGATGCCACAAACGCGTGAGCACATCCTTTTGGCTCGCCAAGTAGGTGTACCTCAATTGGTAGTTTTCATGAACAAAGTGGACATGGTAGACGATCCAGAATTATTAGAATTAGTTGAAATGGAGATCCGTGAGCTTCTTTCATTCTACGAATTCGATGGCGATAACATTCCAGTAATCCAAGGATCTGCTTTAGGTGGATTGAACGGAGATGGTAAGTGGGTAGCTACAATCGAAGCGTTAATGGATGCAGTAGATTCTTGGATTCCACTTCCTAAGCGTGATGTTGATAAGGCATTCTTGATGCCAGTTGAAGACGTATTCTCGATCACAGGTCGTGGTACGGTAGCAACAGGTAAAATCGAGACTGGTGTTATTAACTCAGGTGAAGCAGTTGATATCTTAGGTATGGGAGCTGAAAACTTGAAATCAGTAGTAACTGGTGTTGAGATGTTCCGTAAGATCTTAGATCGTGGTGAAGCTGGTGATAACGTAGGTTTATTATTACGTGGTATTGAGAAAACTGATATCCGTCGTGGTATGGTAATCTGTAAGCCAGGTTCAGTGAAGCCTCACACTAAATTCAAAGCAGAGGTTTATATCTTGTCAAAAGAAGAAGGTGGACGTCACACTCCATTCTTTAACAAATACCGTCCACAATTCTACTTCCGTACGACAGACGTAACAGGTGAAATTACTTTACCTGCAGGAGTTGAAATGTGTATGCCTGGTGATAACTTAACAATTGATGTTACGTTATTGAACGCAGTAGCTATGGACAAAGGTTTACGTTTCGCGATTCGTGAAGGTGGCCGTACTGTAGGTGCAGGTCAGGTAACTGAAATCTTAGACTAATTTTAATTAGCCTATACGGAAAAGAGCGGTCAATGACCGCTCTTTTTTTTTGTACCTTGCTGATGTAAAACAAATAAATCTATGAAAAAATTACTCCTTTTACTCCTATTATGCAGCTTCGCGGTATCCGCGCAAGAGTATTATGAAATCAGAACCTACCAGATGAAGTTTCGCGGAAATGTAAATCTGCTAGAATCCTATCTCTCAAAATCCTTAATTCCAGCCTTAAATGCCTATGGTGTTAGTAAAGTAGGCGTATTTAAAGATTATGGAAAACAAGATCCTGCTACAGTCGTGGTGGCCATCCCTTTCCCATCCCTAGCTTCTTACGCGGGCTATAAAGAGGCGTTAGAAAAAAACACAGCTTACCAGGAGTCGGCAAAAGCTTATTTTGAAAACGTTGGTATGGACAAACCGATGTTCGAAAAGATCTCTATATATCTAGCCAAAAGCTTTGCAGGGCACCCATCCCTAAAATTACCTATCACGAATCCAGGTCGCATCTACGAATGGAGAACGTATGAGGCCTACAATGAAGACGCATTGAAACGCAAAATTGCGATGTTCAATGACGAAGAACTAAAGATCTTTGATACGGTAGGATTACACAATGTATTCTTCGGCGAAGTATTAGCTGGAGAAAATACGCCGTGCTTAAGCTACATGGTTTCCTTCGAAAATATGGCGGAACGCGATGCAAACTGGGCAAAATTTCAAGCAAACCCAGATTGGAAACGTATTTCTGCTGATGCCAAATACGCGAATAGCCATTCTAGAACGGTGCGAAAATTCTTAGAACCCACGAGCTATTCTCAGTGGTAATCAAACAATAATGTGAAGGGGATTTGTAAATTGTCAAAATTTGGCTAAATTTGCAATCCTTTCTACGGGCATAGTATAATGGTAGTATGCAGGTCTCCAAAACCTTTGGTCAGGGTTCGAATCCTTGTGCCCGTGCTAAGTAAATTAAATACCGGTATCGGTTAACTTATGAGCAAATCAACATCATTGATCAAAGAATCATGGACAGAAGTAACAGAAAACGTTACTTGGCCCGCATTCTCTGACTTACAGTCGAGTTCTGTGTTAGTTTTGGTGGCTTCTTTAATCTTCGCCCTTTTAGTAGGTGCGGTGGATTTAGTCTTCAAATCTGGTTTGGATTTATTTTATACTTCATTTTAATAAATAGGTTACAACCATGGCAGAGACTAAATGGTATGTGTTGAGAGCAATCTCAGGACAAGAAAAGAAGGTAAAGACCTATATGGAGAACGAATTAGCACGTCAAGGCGTGTCAGATTCAGTTCCTCAAATTCTTATTCCGACTGAAAAGATTTACGAAATCCGTAAAGGGAAAAAAGTGATTCGCGAGAAGAACTTGTTCCCTGGATATATCTTAGTAGAAGCAGATTTAGCTGGAGAGGTTAGCCACATCTTAACTTCGACACCTGGTGTTATTGGTTTCTTGCAAGCAAATAATGAAGAAGTAGAAGTAACAAAGGTAGAAGGCGGAAAAGTAAAGAAAACGAAAGTAATTGTTAAGAAGCCTGTACCTATTAACCAAGCTGAAGTAAATCGCATCTTAGGTAAAGTAGACGAATCAGCTGCAGTAGAAGAATTTGCTTCAGTTACTTTCATTAAAGGTGAAACGGTTCGCGTAATCGACGGTCCATTCGCCACTTTCGAAGGAACGGTAGAAGAGATTCACGAGAACACGAAGAAATTATCTGTAATGGTGAAGATCTTTGGACGTAATACTCCACTTGAATTGAACTACGCTCAAGTAGAAAAATAATATTCTCTTTCTTTAAAAGAGCTTTGAAAAGTCCTGAACGAAAATTCAGGACTTTTTTTTGTTAACTGTTTGTATTTTAGAATAAAAGCCCTAATTTTGCAGTCCGTTTAAAAAGCGGCAATCTCTGTTTTGAAAATTTCAAGAGGGGATTGGGCCGGAACGTCATTGTTACGCGGAAAGGTCACCCGGAGGGGAATCAGATAAGGAAGCTTCCACCCTTATTGGCAGATAAACCTCTAAATTCACTAAATAAACGATGTTTTAACATGGCAAAAGAAATAGCTGGCTACGTAAAGCTTCAATGCAAAGGTGGCCAAGCCAATCCTTCACCACCCATCGGTCCTGCTTTAGGTTCGAAAGGATTAAATATCATGGAGTTCTGTAAGCAATTCAATGCGAGAACTCAAGATAAGAACGGCGTAGTATTGCCGGTCCTAATTACTTATTACGCAGACAAATCGTTTGATTTCGTTGTAAAAACTCCTCCTGCACCGATCTTGTTATTGGAAGCAGCGAAGGTTAAATCTGGTTCAGCTCAACCTAACTTGAAAAAGGTAGGTTCTGTAACTTGGGATCAAGTACGCGTTATTGCGGAAACTAAGATGCCAGATTTAAACTGTTTTACAGTTGAAGCAGCAATGAGTATGATTGCTGGAACGGCTCGATCAATGGGAATTACTGTTTCTGGTGATAAACCGTTCTGATTTAACCATCAGAAATAAACATTTTAATTAAAAGGTAATGGCAAAACTTACGAAGAAAATAAAGGAAGCCCTTTCAAAATACGATGCAACGCAAGCGTATTCGCTTGAAAAAGCAGCGGAGATTTTGAAAGAAATTTCTTATACAAAATTCGATGCCTCAGTGGATATTGATGTCCGCTTAGGAGTAGATCCCCGCAAAGCGGACCAAATGGTTCGTGGCGTGGTTGCCCTACCTCACGGAACCGGGAAAGACGTACGTGTACTTGTACTATGTACGCCCGATAAAGCAGAGGAGGCAAAAGCAGCCGGTGCTGATCACGTAGGATTAGATGATTACATTGCAAAAATCGAGAGCGGTTGGACCGATATCGACGTAATCATTACTATGCCGACTGTGATGGCAAAATTAGGCCGTTTGGGACGTGTTTTAGGACCTCGCGGTCTGATGCCTAATCCAAAGTCAGGTACTGTAACTTTGGAAGTAGGAAAAGCAGTAAACGAAGTAAAAGCTGGTAAAATTGACTTTAAAGTTGATAAAACTGGTATCATCCATACCTCTATTGGTAAGGTGTCCTTCGGAGCTGATAAAATTGTAGATAACGCTTTAGAAGTAATCAACACGTTGATTAAATTAAAGCCGTCTTCTGCAAAGGGAACTTATGTTAAATCGATCAACTTATCATCGACTATGTCTCCGGGCATTATCATCGATAAGGGAACTGTAGCTGGATTGTAATCATGACAAGAGAAGAAAAAAATCAGATTATTGATGAGTTGAGCGAAAAGTTCGCAGCAACTCCGTACTTCTACATTGCAAGTACAGCCGGTTTAACTGTAGCCGAAGCTAATCA
Organism: Aquirufa esocilacus; assembly: GCF_042715595.1. Classification (NCBI taxonomy): domain Bacteria; kingdom Pseudomonadati; phylum Bacteroidota; class Cytophagia; order Cytophagales; family Flectobacillaceae; genus Aquirufa; species Aquirufa esocilacus. Next base: position 661,154 of record NZ_JBBKXX010000003.1, read on the forward strand.
ATTCCGTAGCCTTTGTTTTCAGAGAGGTGTTGAATACAAAATATTCAAGAACACGTTAATCTCTAAAGCATTAGCTAAGACTGGAACGGATTATTCCTCTTTAGATGCTGAAGTTTTGACAGGTATGTCAGGTATCATTTTCGCAACTGAAAATGCTAAAGTACCGGCTAAATTGATCAAAGATTTCCGTAAAGAAGCTGGAAAAGAAAAAATTGCATTCAAGGCTGCGTCTATCGAAGGTGGTATCTACATTGGCGAAAGTCAATTAGTTGCACTAGAGAACATCAAGTCGAAAAACGAGATGATTGGCGAAGTTATTGGCTTATTACAATCGCCTGCTAAAAATGTTGTTTCAGCATTACTAAGCGGTGAGAAGAAATTAGCTGGTATCGTGAAGACTTTGTCTGAGCGCCCTGAGTAATTATTACCAAGTTTTACCGGAGTGAAAACTCCAATAAATTATTAATTCTTAACAATTAAATTTTCAAAAAATGGCAGATTTAAAAGCGTTCGCTGAACAATTAGTGAACTTAACTGTAAAAGAAGTAAACGAATTAGCTACTATCCTTAAGGATGAGTACGGTATCGAACCAGCTGCTGCTGGTGCTGTTATGGTTGCAGGTCCTGCAGCTGGTGGCGGTGAAGGTGGTGATGCTGCTGCTGAGAAAACATCTTTTGATGTAATCTTAAAAGCTGCTGGTCCTAACAAATTAGCGATCGTTAAATTAGTAAAAGACTTAACTGGTCAAGGTTTGAAAGAAGCAAAAGACTTAGTTGATGCTGCTCCTAAAGCGATCAAAGAAGGTGTTTCTAAAGACGAAGCTGAAGGTTTGAAAAAATCTTTAGAAGAAGCTGGTGCTGAAGTTGAGATCAAGTAATTCAACCTCAATAGCGTAAAAAAAAGGGAATGGCAACATTCCCTTTTTTTTGGTTAAAACTGTATCTTTGTCCTCTTATTTACCCCTTTATTTATGCATAATCTGATCAAAATGCTTCCTGATGCTATCGCAAATCAAATTGCGGCGGGCGAGGTTGTACAGCGACCAGCCTCTGTGGTAAAGGAGTTAATGGAGAATTCGATTGATGCTGGGGCTAGCTTCGTTCAATTAATCGTGAAAGAAGCGGGGAAAGTCAGCATTCAAGTCATCGATGATGGCAAAGGGATGTCGCCACAAGATGCTTTAATGTGTTTTGAGCGCCATGCCACCTCTAAGATTAGTAAGGCAGAAGATCTATTTGCCATCCATACCATGGGATTCCGTGGGGAGGCTTTGGCCTCTATTGCCTCTGTAGCCCAGGTCGAATTAAAAACAAAGCGAGAGGAGGATGAATTAGGCAGTTTATTGCGCATGGAAGCGTCAGTCTTAAAAGCGAATGAACAAGTAGCAGTTCCAAAAGGGACATCTATCTTAGTCAAAAACCTTTTCTATAATATCCCTGCCCGCCGTAATTTCTTGAAATCCAATCCGGTGGAAATGCGTCATATTTTGGACGAATTTCAACGCATCGCCTTAGCGAATCCAGAGATTAAGTTTTCATTCATTCAAAACGAGCAAGAGACCTATTCCCTACCCGTTGAAAAACTGGGCAAACGTATTGTGGATTTGTTCGGAAAAACCTACCGAGAACAATTAGCCGCTTGTGAGGAAAACACAAACTACGTTAGCATTAAAGGCTATGTAGGCCGCCCAGAATACGCAAAAAAGACGCGCGGAGAGCAATTTTTCTTCGTGAATAATCGCTTTATCAAGAGCTCCTATTTGCACCATGCGGTCATGAGTGCTTATGAACGATTGGTACCAGAGGGCACATTTCCTTTCTATGTCTTGTTTTTGACATTAGATCCGTCTCATATCGATATCAATGTGCATCCGACGAAAACGGAGATCAAGTTTGATGATGAACGATCTATCTATGCCATTTTACAAGCTGCCATCAGGAAGACCCTCAGCTTAAATCATTTGATTCCGTCACTGGATTTCGATGCGAATGTGAATTTTCGAAACCCCAGCGGAGCCATGACAGCACCAGGCGCCATTTCTTCGTTTTCAGGCACGAATTCCACACGGCCTGTTCAAGATGCTTGGAAGAAGCTTTACGAGGGCTTAAATGACAATATTGAAGCATTTGAACGCCAATCCGTCGCAGATCCATCGGCAAATTTGTTTAACGAGGGTTCTACCACGATTCAAAGCAAGGCGAATACCTGGACTCAGGACAGCTCGTCTCATTCTAATTTCCAAGTTATTCAAATTTTGAATAAGTACCTGGTTGTGACGCTATCTGGAGGAATGTTACTCATTGATCAGAAAAAGGCGTATCAGCGCATCTTATTTGATCAATTCTCAGAGAATTTAGTTAAGAAAAATGGCGTATCTCAGCAATTATTATTCCCGCAAATTTTACGCATTAATCCGGCAGACGCTGTTCTATTGGAGGAGATTCTAGTGGACGTTACCGATTTAGGTTTTGGATTAACAAAAGATGCGGAGGAAAATTACTGGATTCAAGGTGTCCCTGCCGGAATAGGCGAGGAGGATGGTCAGAATTTATTAGAGGGTATATTAGAGCAAGTGAAGAATGAAGCGTCAGATTTAGGCCAAAACCATGCTGAAAAAATCGCGCGTATTCTAGCCAATCGAGCCGCAATTCGATACCAATCTAAGAAATTACTTGCGGAAGAAATGTCCGCACTAGTTGAACAATTATTTGCCAGTACGAATCCATCCTATTCTCCTAACGGAGAAATCATCAGTCGTCAATTAAACGAGGCCGATATTAGTTCATTAATTGGCTAATTCCTTTGCGCGATCTCTCGCCGCAATGATTCCTTTCTGCAATCCTTCTGACACCAAATTTTCCTGAAACGTTTTTAAAGCCGCTTCCGTGGTACCTCCTTTAGAAGCTACCGCCTGAATTAATTCATCTAATGTTTTATCACTTGTTTGCATCAAATGATACGAACCTAACATGGTCTGCTTGACAAGCAACGACGCCATTGCTGGCTCAAAACCCATCTTCACTCCCGCATCAATCATCGCCTTAATCAAATAAAAGAAATAAGCCGGTCCACTCCCACTCAAACCAGTCACTGCATCTAACAAACTTTCTTCTTCTAAAAACACTGCACGTCCTGTGGAATTAATTAAATTTTCGACCTTACGGATATCCGACATCCCAACTGCGGGTGCAGCCGCGAAAGCGGTCATTCCCATGCCTAGAAGTGCAGGCGTATTCGGCATAGCACGAACTACTAAATCGTGCGATAAACTTGTTTGAATATTCACCATTGGAATCCCTGCCATGATCGACAAAACGATTTGAGACGGTTGAATAAATCGCGCTAATTCTGACGAAACAGAGGGATAATCTTGCGGTTTTACAGACAAGATGATTAAATCAACTGTCCCAACTTTTTCAGAAATCGTATCGACTACGATTCCCGCCTTTTGTTCTTGAAGAATATAGCCTCGTTCTTTGTTCTTTTCGATCAGAATGAGTTCCTCTTTGGAAACCAAATTATACTGAATGAACGAATTGGCAAAAGCCATTCCCATATTTCCACAACCAATGATCGCTATTTTCATATTACTTTGATTCAAATAATTTGGCCAAATACTGGTCCAACGCCGTACCTCTCAAACCTTTGGCAATAATACGACCAGCTGGGTCTACTAAGAATGTCTGAGGAATGGAGTTAACTTGGTAAGCTTGAGCACCCGCTGAGTTCCAATATTGTAAATCTGACACATGCTTCCACACTAACTTGTCCGACTCGATGGCTTTCAACCAAGCCTCCCGATTCTGATCTAGAGAGACACCAAAAATTTCAAATCCCTTATCTTTATAGGCCGCATAGGTTTTCACAACATTGGGGTTTTCTCTTCTACACGGACCACACCAACTTGCCCAAAAATCAATTAACACATATTTTCCACGTAAAGAGCTCAAAGCCAAAGTCGGGCCCTCAGGAGTCGCTAGGTTAATCTCAGGTGCCAAAGCCCCCTCGTTCACTCCCTGTAATCGCTGTAAATTAGCTACAAACTGACGTACCTGAGGATGAGCTGGTCTCGCCTTACCTAATCGATCCGCAATTTCTACCAGTGAAGTCATTTCCTTTTCTGCTGGCAAAAAATTAGTCGCCCAAAGCGCCACTAAATGACTTCCCATTTGCGGGATTAAAGCTTTTATTTTAGCGGTACTCGCGGTTTGTGCTTGCGTAAATTCGGCCTGAATGCGTTTTTCTTGTTTCTGATCGAGTTGAATTTCTTGATTCCATTTGCGGACTTTGGTCTCCATTTCTTTCGAAATAGCCATTAATTCCAACATATATTTCACATTCGGATAATCCCCTTTCATGGTAAAATTACCCTTACCATCCTCATCATTAACCCCATCTGCCACTATATCAATGAATTCGCCTCCCTCTAAAATAACCAATACTTTTTGCGGCTTAGGAGTGTCAAAGAAATTCAAAAGATAGAAAGCTCCCTGATCTTTTACTTGGCCTTTGAAGTTTACGGTATGCTGTGCGGATGGAACTGCAGAATCGATTTTAATGACCTTTCCAAGATCAGTGATATATTCTAAATAAATTTTTTTACCCGGAATAACCGTCTTCGCCTGCACCCGCAACTCAAAATTTTGAGCCTGCATCGACGTCACAAATAATAATATGATTCCGATTAATTTCATTTAAGCTTTTGATAATTCTTCTGATACCAACTGATTTACACGCTTCGGATCGGCGGCGCCCTTCGATTTCTTCATTACTTCACCGATGAATAAGGCGATCAAGCCTTTCTTTCCTTTTTGGTATTCTTTCACCTTATCTGGGTAAGCAGCGATGGCTTCTTGAACCCAAATGATTAATTCGTCCCCTGTTTGTGCATTTAACCAACCTTGCTCCGATACAATTTGCGCAGGCGATTTATCCGGATTATCGATCATAAGGGGAAATAACTGATGCGCAACCAAATTGTGGGTAAGTGTCCCACTTTCTACTAATTCGATAATTTCCGCTAAAGTTTTAGGGCTTAATTCAAAAGCTGTAATCGATAGATTCGTTTCATTTAAATGAGACTTAACGGGCCCCATTAACCAGTTTGAGATAGCTTTATAGGCTTTGGAAAAAGTAGCTACTTCTTCAAAATAGACCGCCATTTCACGCGTATCCGCTAAGAAGTGTGCATCATAAGCAGGCAAACCAAATTCTTTTATTAATTTTTGTTCTTGTTCCCATGGCAATAGCGGCATAGACGCTTTTACCTCCTGCAACCAAGTTTCTGATATTTCTAGCGGTGCCAAATCAGGTTCCGGAAAATACCGGTAATCATTCATTGTCTCTTTCACCCGCATGGAATGCGTTGTTCCTGTATGCGAATCAAAGGTTCTCGTCTCTTGAATCAACGTTCCACCCTCCGATAACACCTTAGTCTGCCGTACAATCTCATGCTCAATCGCCCGCTGAATATTGCGTAGGGAGTTCATATTTTTGATCTCCACTTTCGTCCCCAAGGTCGTAGATCCCACCGGACGAATAGACACATTAACGTCTGCTCGCAATGATCCCTCTTCCATATTCCCATCACAAATCCCCAGGTATCGAACTAATTTACGAACCTCAGACACCAAGGCAAACGCCTCTTCTGACGAATGGATAGACGGTTCTGTGACCATCTCGATCAAAGGGGTACCTGCACGATTATAATCCAAAAAACTATAAGGATTATCCCCCTCGTGGAGAGATTTCCCAGCATCCTCCTCTAAGTGGATGTGGTGAAACTCCATCTTCTTATCACCTTCTTTCAAATGAACTAAAATAGAACCGCCCATACATATAGGCGTTTTATCTTGGGTAATTTGATAGCCTTTCGGAAGATCAGGGTAAAAATAGTTTTTGCGATCAAAATATTGCCTAGGAGCTATGGTAGAACCAATCGCCAATCCCATTTTAATGGCGTATTCCACCACCTTTTTATTCAACTTAGGCAAAGTACCGGGATGACCTAAAGAGATTGGAGAAATTAAGGTATTAGCTTCTTGGCCAAAAAGAACAGGATCGCTGGCGAATATCTTCGAATTCGTCTGCAACTGTGCATGAATCTCAAGGCCAATAACGGGTTGATAGGAAATGCTCACTGAATAATAATTATAACCGGGATAGGATATAAAGATACAAAATTCCCTCGTGTAAAGATATCAACTACTTGATTTTGCACGTACAAGCTGTTTTATGCTTGTAGTTAAACCAATAAGCTAATGTAATAAAGACTCCTAGGGATAAACCAAAAATCCATTCAATCGACTTCATTCCTACCAAGGTATCCACTAATTTAATCAAGGCAGCTAAAGCCAAAAAATACAAAGGCATCGATTTCTTATGCTTACGGTAATCTTGCCACAATAAAAGCAAAGCCATTACAAAACTACTAGCAACCAAAATCCACTCAGCCAAAGGACTAAATGCGATAGAGCTAGCTAAATAGGGGGCCGCAAATAAAATAAGTGGTAAAGTAAGGCAATGTATTGCACAAAGAAGAGAGAGAAAAACTCCCACTTTTTCAGCCGGCAATAAGTGCTTATACTTTATATTAGACATTTATCTAAATATTTAATTAAATCATTGTTTGCAATAGAGTTGCAAAGATAAAGAATAAAGGATAAAGGACAAAGAATAGATTAGATTATAGATAAGAGAGTATAGAGAAAAGAGTAAAGACTAAAAATGGTAAGTAGTGAATGGTGGCCACTAGTCCAGAGAGAGTGAGTCCGGAGGCGATAGTCTAAAGTCCGGAGGGAGGGAGTCCGGAGGCGATAGTCTAAAGTCCGGAGGGAATTAGTCCGAAGGTTATATTTCATGAATGGATAAAAACGAGGCGGCAGCCTCTTTTTTATGCCATATCTCTACTCTTTGCTCTCTACTCTATTTCCTGACTACTGTCCACTGCCTACTGTCCACTGTTATGCAAAAAAAAACCGCTCTCTTTCGAGGCGGTTTTTTATAAATAACTTGGAGCTTACTTACTTTCCCGGGTTTGATCCCAGTATCATCAGCGGTGCGGGGCTTAACTTCTCTGTTCGAGATGGGAAGAGGTGAACACCCGTCCTATCGGCTCCATACTTTTTGCAAG